>CALMAH010000014.1 GCA_937859595.1 uncultured Acidobacteriota bacterium
GGGTAATTGCAGGGCTGCAACGGGTAATTGCAGGGCTGCAACCGGTCATTGCAGGCTTGCAACCGGTCATTGCAGGGCTGAGATCTCATTCCACATGGCTTTCGACGGCAGCTCTGGCGCTTAAAATGATCTCGTCAAAGTGTTTTTCTAGCGGTTCGTTTACACCGCGAAGCCCGGCGACGACCGCAATGCCCCATTCTATGTATTCGCGCCGTCTTTCCGGGCTCCAGTCGGCGGGCGGCGAATTGATAATTTCGGTGATATTGCTGGTCTTGTCGGCGAGCTTGATCTGCTTGGCTTCGGGTGATAGGTGCGGGGCGTGGTCGATCTGCAGCCGCTTGCGTTCGGCCTTTTGGAGACTCATGTCATCGGTTACCTCAAGCACCAACGCCGTTATCCTTTTTCCAAAAAGTTCCCGAAGCTCTTCTGCGGTCGTCTCGGTGTCCTCGATCGTGTCGTGAAGCAGCGCTGCCGCAAGTATTTCAGGATCTTCGATACCGCCGATATCTGCCAGCATTCTCGCAACATCAAGCGGATGATTTATATAGGGCTCGGCGTCGCTGCCTTTGCGGCGCTGGTCGCGGTGACGGCGGGCCGCAAAGTCGGCAGCATTCAGTATGAGATCCAGATTATTCACAGATCAGTTCAAATAGGTCTGCCCGCTCCCGAAAACCGTTACACGGCGGCCGGATGCGGGCAGAAATTGTCCCCGGGCGACGGTTTATCGAACAACCGTTATCTTTAGCGTCTGCTCGCCGGATATTATGAATTCGGCAGGCGGTATCAATGATTCGCTCACGACGTTTTGTGTGACGGGCCGTATACCTCCCGTCATACGATCGCTGTTCAGCGTCGCCAAAACGGACGGCGGCAGATTAGGCATCTCGCTCGCACCTATCACCGCACCGGGAGATGTTCGGATCAGCCTTGCATAAAGCCTGTCCGGGGTTTTTACCTGGTTCATCATCGCCGCCAACTCTCGAAGCGACGACGGGACAAAATGCTGCAGGGCGTCATTCCGCTGTACGCTCGTTCCATCGCCGATCATAACGGTATATTCGCCTGCCGGAGTGCCCGCCGGAACCGAAAAAGGAATGCGTTCCACGATCACCTGGCCATCAGACGTCCGCGCAAAAGCCCTAAGTTCGACCGTCTCGCCCGGGCGGGCCGTTTGACGATCGATGGCAATTCTCTCCAGAGCGGCGGTTCGGCTCCCGTCAACCGAACTGATCTCAAGATCGATACCGGAGATATCCAGGTCGCTGAACCGGCTCCGCATAAGCAGATTTACTGGGCCTGCCACCGACATTGCTGCCATCATCGAAGCGTTGGAGCCCGAAAATCTGCGGTCCAGCCGGATCGTGCCATTCCCTGCAAGCTCTATCGTGCCGCTCATATTTACGGTCGTATCGCCTATTCCACGTTCCTGAGCGACGATCGAATTAAATATCGTAATGTTTAGAAGCAGCGGCGTAAGAAAGTCGTCGCGAGCCACCTCGACATTCAGAGTCTCTTTTTGCCCGCGGCTGGTTTGCAGCGTCATCCTGATCGGGATCATCTTCGGTGCCTTGCCGAGCAGTCCGAAGACACCCGTTGCTCTGTCCTGCGTCATCGTGCCGACCAAGTCGCCCGGGACAGCCAGCTTGAACGAATTGTTCACGCTTGGTATGACGGTAACGACGCTGGATTCGGACATCGGCAGTTCCGAGGTGCCAAGGCTGAGAAACGGATGGCCGAACGCATAAATGCGGTCGCCGTCGCGAGTGGTGACCGTGCCCGACGCTGCAAGGCTGTAATCACCTCGGGTCAATTGCATCATTACGGAGGTGCCCGGCGCCAGAGTTTTCTCGTTCGCTTCTTTCATCGGGGAGATCGGAGCCGCGCCGCCGACCGCCGACACAGGCACCAGTCCAGCCTGCAATAGCTGCGCCGCAAAAACATCCAGCGTTCGCTGAGAAAAGCCGGTGAACGTCAAGGGCGTGCCGATGGGCCGAAAGCTCTGCCCCGCAACCGCCATAAGCATCGAGTTCGGCGAAATTCCCGACACGATCGCCCCATTGACCGTTCGTTCCGCAGGCAGTATAGACGGCAGTTCGGCAGACGCCATTTCGGTGAAGGAATAAGCTCGCCGTTCGGAAACGCTCCGCACTGGTCCGGAATGATGCTCAAATATGGAGACCATCTGCTCGATCGGTGTTATGCCGCAGATCGGCTCTTTTGAAAAAGGAAAACTGTATGAAATGGCCCCGATCAGCTTGCCGTCCACATATACCGGCGAACCCGACATACCGGCGAAAACGGCTGTTCGGTCGGCCTTTCCACCCGAAAGCCGTCCCACGATCAGGTCTTGTTTTGGGCCAACGGCTCCCGGAATTACCCCAAGTATCTCAACTTCGAACGGCTCCGGCACGGTGCCGTTGAACACCGTATGTGCCGTCCCGCGCATCCCCTCCTTCACCGCGCTTAACGGCAAATGGCCTGCGGCAGTGCCAATTGCAGATGCCTGGGCGTAGGCCGTTGCCGATTGTCCGAACATGCCGTCCGGCCATATGGACATAAATAAAAGCGTCGCAAAAACTGTTAAGATCTTCATGATTGCAGTTCCAGAAAAAACCTTTCCTGATCGCCGACGGTATGGTATCATTTTAAGAGGCTTTAGATAAGCCTTTTCTTCTCTCTCTATCCTAAATAGACTCCTTTCTGCTCTTTAGAGTTGTATTCACATATCTTCCGGTAAGCATCATGGCAAGAATCAAGAGACTGTCGAAGAACGTTGTTCGTCTGGTCGCGCCCACGTTAGTGGTTTCGGTGCTGGCAGTCGCCGTTGCATCGGTTTGGCTAGTTCACGAGACGTCCAGGCCCTACACGAGCGTATATTTGGTGACACCCGAGCAATACGGGCTTCTTAGCGCCCGTGGAGCTCAAGTTACGAACGAGACCTGGCAAAATTCTAATGGCACCACTTCACGCGGCTGGCTGCTTCGCGGTATTCCAAATACGCCCGCCGTTCTTCTTCTTCATCGTTATGGAGCCGACCGCTCACACGTCCTGAACTTGGGGGTAAAACTTAACGAAGCGACGAACTTCACTGTCCTGATGCCTGACCTTCGTGGCCACGGCGAAGCCCCCGATGTTCAAAACTCGTCCTTCGGCGGGTGTGAAGGGGATGACGCAGCTTCGGCAGTGGAATATCTTCGATCATTGAGGACGCCAGAGGATCTTCCGCTCGTCGGTAAATCTATAGGGGTTTATGGTATCGAATTAGGGGCGCTGACCGCGCTCTCACTTGCGGCTCGCGACAGCAGCGTGAAGGCCCTCGTCCTGGATTCGTCACCCGCTGATTCTGATGCCCTGATGGGCAGCGTTATCTCAAAACGCTATCCCTTTGCCAGTTCGGTAACTTCGCAATTCGCCAGCCTGGGAACCTACCCGTATTACTTCGAGGGTTGCTATCGAAGAGAGAGTGCCTGCGATATGGCACGAGTGATCAGCCAGCGTCGAACCATGCTGCTTGGCGGAACAGATGCACCCGCGCTTCAGGAATCCACTTCAAGGCTTGGAAAATGTTTTCCCCTTGACACCACTGTCGATGCAAAGACCGACCTGAGCCCTTCGGGAATGGGTATGATCAGCTCGTCGATAGAACTCTCCGAAGCCTACGACCAGCGGGTTATCGACTTTCTTAAACAAGCTCTGACAAGTCCGTAGCCATTCCGGCTGCTGCCGTCATAGATCTATCTTCTTTTTGCTGTGGCCGTTTGTCTGCGCCACTTTGAATATGTCGGCGCTTGCCTCCATCTGATCCACCGCCTGCACCAATATACCCTTTAACCGGTCCAGCCTCTCGGACGTGGAGGTCATCCCAAGAATCTGATATTTCAGGTCGTTCTCGAGGTTAAAAGCTGCAGTGACCAGAAATGATAATTGCTCCGGCGCAGCATCTGGGATATCAGGAAACTGGCCTCGATTTCCACTCATTTTGAAAGCCGCCTTTGCCACGCGCTTGAAAAGTGCGAATACCTCGTCAGATACGGGTTTTAGTATGGCGTCTTCTTCTGGGTCGTCCTCAAAAAAACCTACCTCAGCACACAGATAAGGTGTGCCCATGTCCACATAATCGACTATTCGATATCGAACCAATCCCGTTGTGAGTATGTTCGATCGGCCATCGGGCATCGTCTGTACTTCGCGGATCTCTGCCACACATCCCACGGAGCCAATTTCGGGTTTCAAATCAAAACTCGCCTCCGAATCGAAGAAATTCACCCCAAAGAGCCTCTTTCCGCTTTCCACATCTTCCAGCATCTGCCGGTAACGCGGCTCGAATATGTGCAGCGGAAGGAATTCGTTCGGCAGGAGCACAAGGGGCAACGGAAACAGCGGGAGGTGATCGATCCCGCGAATTTTGTCTAACGCTTCAGACATAAAGGGTAATTCCAAGGATTCATTTAGTCCTGAATGCGGTCTAAACGGCCGCCGTTTCAGAGAGAGCTTTTTGTGCTATCGATTCAGCGATCTTCTGCGGATCTTCGCCGATAAGGGCCTGCTCCTTGGCGTAGATGACCGCCGCGGCCATCTCCGGCGTTATTCGCTTATAACGCTTGTCGCGGCCTACCAAACCCTCGACCACACGGCGCTCTACTAACTCTTTACTCATTTCCGGTCTGATATCTGCCTCCACATTGAGATCCGCGGGAACCGTCATGTTCCGTACTCTCATGTGAAACGCACCACAGTGTTTTTGAGTGTCATCGCGGAGCTTTCTCAGATCAAGAGCTGAATTCAAGAAGCCAAGCCGGCCGCGAAGAGTGATCTCGATTATCGGCTTAGGGAGTCCCGGCTCTGTGCCTCTGGCGTTTTCCTTCACGAATCGGGTCACAGAGGCAAGTAGTTCGGCAGGCTCGGAGAAACCGTCTACCTCGAACGACAGCCGCTGAAATGGGCGGTGCAGGTAATCGCTAAAATGTTTTGCCGAGACCGTGTTGTCTTCACCGACATCGACAACGAACACCCCGCGGGTCTCTCTGAATTCCGATATGTTCGTTACCTCGATCGAACCGGGATTGAACGCCCAATTGTCGATCTCGTAGTGCATATGCGTGTGGCCGAGAGCGACATAATCGACGACTCCCTTCAGCCGTTTAAGAGTGTCAACCGAAAGCGCCGGGATCGGATGCTTCTGATGGCCTTCAACATCTGTATGCAGCATCAAGATGTGGAATGCCCCTTCCCGTCGCGACCTTTCTATAGCATCGATCAACTTAGGGATCGCCAGACTCGTCTGTGAGCCGTACCATGCAGACCCGAATACACGTGCACGGCCGATGTCAACGAATCCGCCCTTAATAGGGTGGTCCCGGTCGCGCCGCCATTCTTCGTAAACGAAACGGCCATCTCCGGCCTTCGGCTCGAGCAAATACAGCAGCCCCCATTTTTCCAGTGAGCGAAGCCAGCTGAACGGGGTGTCGCCGTGTTTTTGATCGTGGTTACCTTCAATTGCCACTACCGGAATGCCCCGTTCCCTTAGTCGGCTCAGGCCTTCGAACGCATGATCCATCGTCTCCGGAGGCACAGAGCGCTTATGAAAGAAATCCCCGCAGATCAAGACGAACTCGACATTCTCCCCAATCGCGTAACGTTCCAGAACGTCCATCCACGCGTTGAAAAAGTCTCGCGGGCTCTGCTCAAGGTTGTATCGTGTACACCCCAAGTGAACATCGGCGATATGAAGAAACCGCATTTGAGATTAGTATATCAGAGTAATTCTTCAGCGGCTTACCCGCGACCGTACATCCGTCGCGCCGGTTACGGCGAAACACCTGATGTCGTTTAGTAGGCCACAAAGATAAGGAAACGTTAAATATGGAAAAGGTAGTCTTCATTACGGGAGCGTCCAGCGGCATCGGCAGGGAAACTGCAAAACTCTTTCAGACCAAGAATTGGAAGGTCGCGGCCACGATGCGTTCGCCGGAAAAGGCCGAGGATCTTGCAAGGATCGCCGACATCGAGTGTTTTCGGCTAGACGTAACGGAGCCGGATACTATTCTTTCGGCGTTCAGCCAGGCGCTCGAGCGTTTCGGCAAGATCGACGCGGTCGTAAACAATGCGGGTTATGGTCTGTTGGGGCCGTTTGAGGCTGCGTCCGACGAGCAGATCCGGCGGCAATTCGAGACGAATGTGTTCGGCCTTATGGAGGTTTGTCGTCATGTCATTCCCTATTTTCGGGAACAAGGCCGTGGAATTATTGTAAACATCGCGTCGATCGGCGGACGGACCGTATTTCCCTTCAGCAGCCTTTATTGCTCAACAAAGTGGGCCGTTGAGGGCTTTTCCGAATCGCTTCGTTATGAACTCGAACCATTCAACATCCGTGTAAAGGTGATAGAACCCGGCCCTATTAAGACAGATTTTTATAGCAGGTCGTACGACTTGCCGTCCGGCTCGGAAGTGGATCTTTACGAGCCAGTGTTCAGCAAGTTCAAGGAATTCATGTTCAAGGGCGGTGATCAAGCTCCGGACGGATCAGCGGTCGCTGAGGTGATATACAATGCCGTGACCGATGGAACTGCGCGTCTCCGTTATGGAGTCAACACAAAGGGCCTGTTGACCCTCAGGCGTCTGCTCCCGGAGGCTATTTATCGAACACTGACAAAGAAGATATTCCTCAAGTAAATTGGCAGCCGTTACACTCTTTCAGGGGGCTTAGCCAAAGTCTTTCCGAAGGCTCCAAATAGCCTATGCCGGGATGATCGATTCCGTTGGCAGCAGGAGTACCGGGCGTTTGCCGAATCGGCCGATCAAAAATTTCATTTCGCGATAGCTAAATTTGGGAGAAGGTGTCATACTCATTCCAACTTGACGATCCTATTCCGTACGAACGCTAGTCCGCTCAGACGAATAGAATTTTTAAGCAGACCAAACGCCCCCGCTTAACTCGGATGAAGATCCTCTTATATAACCCGGACAACGGGATCACGCGGAATTTCATGCCGCATCTCTGGATGTTCCTTCTCCAGTCTTTGACGCCGCCTGAGCATGAGGTGATCCTTATCGACGGCAACGCGAAGGCAATGACCCGCGCTCAACTTGTTCGATTCTGCCAAGAAAACGATATCGGCCTTGTTGGGATCGGAGCGATGACTCGAATGGTCGCAAGGGCATACCTTGTTGCCGATGCCCTTCGGGAAGCCGGATTCAAGGTGGTTATGGGCGGCCCCCATGTTACCGAATGTCCCGATGAAGCTCTCGGCCGCGACGGTGGGCCGAGACATGCCGATGCGGTAGCTCTCGGTGAGGCCGATGAAACATGGCCGCTGATCGTAGCCGACGCCGTGCGCGGCGAATTGAAAGAAGTGTATTCTCCTACGCTTGACGAAAAAGGCAACGATATCAAACCCAGTTTGCAGCCTTACCCACATATACCGTGGGAAACGCTGGATCTGGAGCAGTTCTCTCTTGTCCCACGCTTCCTTCGTCCTTTTATGTCCAAGATGGGTGCCGGATGGGGCAAGTTCTTCGTTGTCCCAATTGAGACCGGCCGTGGCTGTCCATATGGCTGCGAGTTTTGTACCGTGACCGGGTTCTTTGGAGATTCGATCCGATTCCGGACAAACGAAAGCGTTGTCGAAGAACTTCTTCGGCTTAAAGAACGGGCAAAGAAAGAAAAAGGACAGATCGCTGTGTTCTTTATCGATGACAATCTGGCAATAAATAAAAAGCGGCTAAAAGGACTGCTTCGAGAGATGATACTGGCAGGCGCGACACTTCCCTGGGTCGCACAAATAAGCGCAAATCTCTTGGGTGATGAGGAGCTTGTTGACTTGATCGCGGATGCCGGCGGGAAATGGATATTTATCGGAATGGAGTCCATCGATCCGGCTAACATGGCCGACGTAAATAAGCAGTTCTCGAAGCCCGCGGATTACCAAAAGGTGCTCGAGGGACTCGCCAGACGAAATATCTACGCTATAACCTCTTTCATATTCGGAATGGACAATGACACGGTCGGCGTTTCTGACAGAACCGTGAACCAGATAGAAACGTGGGCTCCGGGACTTCCCGTTTTTGGACAATTGACGCCGTTTCCCGCTACGCCTCTGTATCAGAGGCTGGAAAAGGCCGGTCGGCTCAGGCGAACAAAACACTGGTTGGATTTCGCTCCTTTCGTAATGGCGCACGACCCGCTGAAAATGTCGATCGAAGAGGCAAAGATCGAAACTAAGAATGCCTGGACGCGTTCCTACAGCCCGGAACGAAACTGGCAGGCACTTGAATCAATTAGGCATGTGCCGATAGACGTGCGCATTAGTCACCTCGTTGCTCGGCTGTTCTTTCGCGGGATCTACTTTCCTCAGATGGGAAAGCGGGCTTGGCTGAAGCTTCTCTATCAAAACCGTCGTCCGATATTTCATCTCGCCAGAGAGGGATTCACCACGTTCCGTAAATTCAGGAAACAAAGACATTTCGAGGCCGCTAATGTTCCTAGTCATCAATAAGCTGGCCCGTCTTGGTCGAATCGGTCGTCGTCCCTTATTGGGTTCGCTGTCGCATCCTGATCCTGCCGAAATCATCTAAAATAGGACGGAGGCGTTCGATCGTCTCCTGATGCAGGATGCCGTTCGTCGCCACGATGCCGCCCCAATTCTGAACGTCGCTCACGTCATAGGAGAATTCTTCGCCCCATAGATCGGTAAGCCGTCCGCCGGCTTCCTCCAAGATCACTTGAGGTGCGCAAATGTCCCAAAGTTTTGTGCGGGAACTCAAATGAATGTAGGCGTCGCAGGTTTGCTCGGCTATCAACCCTATCTTGAGGCCAACCGAACCTCGCTGAACTTCTCTCGCAAAGCCGATCTCCTCCATTACACGAGACATCTTTGGGCTCCGGTGATTTCGCGAGACCGCCAGGCTGACGGCGGAAATGTCCGAAGTGCGTGAGACGGCAAGTTTCCTGGGTTCGGAGTCACCGTTTACGACAAATGAACCCATCTGCCGAGCACCAAGGTAGATCACTTGATGAAACGGCAGCAACACTACACCCAGGACCGGCCTCCCCCTTTCCGCCAGCCCGATCTGGATCGCAAAATCACCGTCCCGTTTTATGAAACCTGCGGTGCCGTCGATCGGATCTACGATCCAAACCCGGTCTCGTTTAAGCCGCAGTTCGACGTCGTCATGTTCTTCCTCGGACAGAATACCGTCTTCCGGAAAGCGGGACGCAAGACTTTCAACGACTATTCGGCTGGCCTCGCGGTCAGCTTCGGTAACCGGCTCAGCAAAGTTATCTGCCCCGATCTTCTGCTCCGTTACGATCTCGCCCCGATAGTGTTTCAGTGTTGCTTCTGCGGCACGCTTTGCGGTCGCGATCGCAGCGTCGAGTTCATTCTCGTACATCATTTCGAATTTAGCACAGAGAAGTACCGTAGGCGTTAGGCAAGGTCAAACGTTTCTGAGATACCGCATCGCGGACATAACAACGTACGGTGGGCCGGGTCGTTCCATTTTGCGAGAGCTTTGTTTGACAGCGTCGGAGACTTCCCTTCGGCCTCGCCTTCATGCATGAGCCGAGAGTGTCCTTCGCTCGGTTCCTTCTGAGCAAACTCCCGCTCACATCGCAGACACGTCCAGCCGAAACCCTCGTTTCGAAATTCCTTTAGCTCGGGCATAAAAAGTGACGGGCCGCTGTCTGGGCCCGCCTTTTCGTGTACCGGATGATCAGTTTTGTGTTCTTCTTCCACCACCGCCCTCGACCGAAGATTGGGTCAATCGGATCGGAACCATAACCCTTTCCCCGTTGCGATAGACCTCTGCTCTTATCGTCTCGCCAAATTGCTTGCGGTCAAGCAGACGATAAAGATCATCGATGTTGTTCATTTTTTCACCGTCGATGGCAATGATCACGTCGCCAAGCAATGTTGAGCCATCGGTATCTCTCGAAAGCCCTCTGATCCCGGCATTCGCCGCCGCACCGCCCGGAAGTGTCGCGGCCACGAGCAGCCCCTCGCGGATCGGAAGCCGATAGCCTCGTGAGATCAGATCCTCAACTGCACGAATGTCCGCGCCTAACTTCGGTCGTCGTACTTCGCCGAATTTGATCAATTGTGGGACCACACGCTTTGCCGTATTTACCGGGACCGCAAACCCGACGCCCACCGACCCCCCCGCAGGTGAAAGTATCTGCGAATTGATCCCTATCATCCTGCCCTGCCTGTCCAAAAGCGGTCCGCCCGAATTCCCGGGATTGATCGAGGCGTCTGTCTGGATGGCTGCGTCGATAGGCCGTCCTGTCGGCGCACCGGGAACCGGCCGGGATCTTATCGGGCGCTGGAGACCTGATATCACGCCGGTTGTAAGGGTTCGGTCCAGTCCGAACGGGTTTCCTATCGCCAGCACCTTCTGGCCAACGACGAGCCTGTCAGAATCTCCCATCGGCACCACCGTCATTGCACTTGCTGGTGCGTCAACTTTTATGACCGCAAGATCAGTATCCGGGTCGCCGCCGACGAGGGTCGCAGGATACACCTGGTCTCCGCCAAAATTCACGGTTATCCGCTGTGCGCGTTCGATAACGTGGTAATTCGTGAGTATATGGCCCTGCGTGTCCAATACTGAGCCGCTGCCGTTCCCTCTGCCCTCCTGGATGTCACCCCACCAGCTCTGGGTCAGAGATGTCGTACTGATAAACGCCACACCGGGAGAAATGGCTCGATAGACCTCGATATTATTCTGCTCATCCGACACGAGCGACGGGTCGGAAATATTCGCCGGCGGCTGCTCGGCAAATGTGATTCCCGGGCCCGCACCTGATTTCCAGTAAAACTGGTAAAGTCCAAACGCGGCGGCAGCCGTCGCAACCGCGATGGCCGCTGCCGAAAAGGCAAGCAACAGGATCTGTCGTGCTGATAGTTGATAAACCGGCTTTGTTCTCATCATTTTCAATTATACATTCCCGCATTAAATTGCAGGAATTCGATGCGATTGCCGGTGTGATTGGTTGCGTGCTTCGAACCTGTAGTACGGTCCGGCCCCACCACGGGACTATGGGCTCTTTTGAATTTTTCCGTGGGCTTAAGTTCTAGCGGGTAGAAGCAAGCATTTCGCTGGTTAAACCGGTGAAGTCCAGAAGAAAGGACTCAGAGATGAGTCCTAAGGCAGACAGCCCTGTCACAACATGGATCCCCATCAGGCCAACATAGACAACAAGTGCCACTGATACCCCATAACGTGCGACCGGAAGATTGCCCCACTTCAGCAGCACTGCAGCCGCAATTATGCCGATGATGAGCTTGGTCCCGAGAAATGTATAATCACCGATGTCCAGCAATCTTGCCATCAGCCGATTGCCCTCGGTCGCGACACCGCTGCGAACCCATATCAGGGTAAGAAGCGCGTCGAGGAGGTTCAGTCCAAAGAGAAGAAAGGTTTCCCGAAACAAATGCATTTCAGTTGTTATGGATGCACAAACACTTTAAACGACTTCCCCGAAAAATTTCAAGTTCATCTTTTTGGCTGCGATACCGGTGAAACGATAAAGTGCTGAAGCCGAGCGATTTAGGGGCATAAATATCGAATACCGGTGATTGTCCAGAAAATGTAGTGGAAGAAACGCACTTCGAATTATTTTTCTACGTCTGTTAAAATTGAGCATCTAAGCGTGTGCCGGCTCCCCGCAAAGCGAAATTGGTTCCGTCGCTTAGGTGGGGGTTTTCGGCTGTGTTCTGGAAATTTCAGATCTAAGATTTAGACGGAACCTGGGGGAACATTATGAACAAGCCAGTTAAAATGACTTTTGCTGCCGGGGTTTTTGCTCTTGCGTTGGTCTCATTGGGTATTGAAACCCTCGGACAGAGACGCCCTGCCCTTCGTACGCCGGCAGCGCGTCCCGCTGCCCAATCGACCTACACCGTGGCCGCGGGGACGCGCTTTCGCGTAAGAATGAACGAAACGATCAGCTCGCGTACCGCCAAACGGGGAGACCGCTTTACGGTGACCGTTCGCGAACCAGTCTATTCCACGACCGGGGTCGTGGTAGTGCCGGTGGGAAGTGAAGTGGTCGGACGGGTCGATGCCGTTCAACCCGCTGTGAAAGGCGGCCGCGTCGGCGAGATCGACGCAACATTTATCGAACTCAAACTGCCAAATGGCTTGACCCGGGCAATAAACGGCTCATTGACCGAACTGGTAAGCGATGATGCCAAAAGCGATCCCGAAGGAACTGCCCGAGGCGACAAAATGCAGCACCGCAAGGTGATATTCATCGGTGGCGGAGGTGCCGGAGGCGCTATTTTGGGTGCGGCTATAGGTGGCGGCCGCGGTGCACTGATCGGCGGGATCATCGGCGCCGGGGCGGGGCTCCTGGGCGAACGCCTGACCAAAGGCGAAGAGGCCGAGGTAAAGAGCGGGACAGAATTTGGCATCTACCTAAACAGGGCGATCTCGCTCCCGCGATTTGCCGAAGCTGTCGCCGAGGATGAAGGCCGATGGACACCAGGGGATGATTCGCGAACCTATGTCGTTCAACCGGGCGATACGTTGGGCAGCATCAGTCGGATGTTTTACGGTACTCCGGCCCGATATATGGACATCTACAACGCAAATCGCGACCGGCTCGCCAGCCCGAATAGCATTACGGTCGGCCAGACGCTGATAATCCCATAAACCCGCGGTTTGGCTTGCTTTGACGTGCCGCTCGTCGAAACGGGCGGCACTTCTTAACTCTGAATGATCCAAGCCGCAATGCGTCCTTTAGATCGTGCTCTGATCTCTGGGCAAACCAGGTCTTCCAATTTTCATCTTATTATCGTAAACTAGGCTTCCCTCATCGGCCCCGTTCATGGGTTTTCGATGTCACGTTTTGGGGGCGACAGGCTTCGACAGGGGCTTGTATAGATCTTTGAGTGCACGTCGGGCTTGCATGTTAGCTCGTTAAAACAACTTGCAAAACACAAATGCTAATCAAGAATTAGCTCTCGCTGCCTAATTAAATTTAGCTACAGCGATGTCCCGCGGGAAGTTCGCCTGATGCGACCCGTTGGGGCATAACTCAGTTCAGGCTCGGACGCGTTCTCCATCTGCGAACGCGGCTTAAAGTTAGTCAGGTTAGCTGCGGACGAGGTCTTGTCGGTTCATCTGCTCGACCGCGGCGAAACTTAAGTGAACCGACTAAACGTGTAGATCTCACTGGTCGCAACCTTTGGATGCGGGTTCGATTCCCGCCGCCTCCACCAATTTTCCTTTCCGTACCGCTTCAGAACCCTTTCAATAAGATATCCTTGCAATGAAAAGCCTTTGATCAGATCACCCGGCCTTTCTTATATTCCGCAAAACGACACACCGCCAACGCTACCCATTTGTGATCCGCCTATCCTTGCATCGTTCGGTTATAATTAGGCCCATGAGGAGGTCTCCAAGGCAAAAGCGGTTGAACATTCTGTCAGCGATGCTCGCCTTGTTCGCCGCGCTGCCCGTCCATTCACAGCTCGAGACAGACGTGGGCAGCCGATTGTCTCTATCTTCAGAAGAGCTTAAGCAATTGGCGGCTGGGGACGCCGTTGTGAAGACTCTAAAGACCACGAACAAGCAAGAGGTCGCCATTCTCGGGATCAAGCGTGTGTCGGGTCTTGAAACGTTATCGCTCGAACGATTTCGTTCTTCGATGTCACAGCAAGGTAGCGGTGACGTTCGTCCCGGCGGAAGGTTTTCCACCCCCCCGACACCCGGCGATCTCGATGATCTGACGCTCGACAAAAGAGACATCGCAGAGCTTGCAAAATGTAGGGTCAGCAATTGCGATTTCAACCTCTCGGCGGAGTCGATCGGGCGTTTTGAATTGCTTACGGCCGAGCAGGGTGCCGATGCCGACAACAAGTTCGTTGAACTCTTTCGGCAGGAGCTTGCCGGTAAAGCGGCCGAATATTTCGAGAGCGGAGATGCCGCTCTAGGAAAGTACGCTAACCGGAAAAAGGTGGTCGACCTCAGACAAACACACCGGGAACTGCTCCTGTCATCCGCACTATTGAAGGAATTTGCACCCGCCGTCTATGAACAGCTGAGAATTTTCCCTTCTGCCGGAGATCATAGTGCAGAAAGCGAACTCTTTTGGTCTACTACGGAGTTTGGATTTAAGCCGATGATCACAATTTCCCATCTGCTCGCTGCCGAGTTCGAGACCGAACGGGGTGCGGCGTTCGTGATCGTTACAAAACAGATATACGCCAGCCGCTACCTGGACGCATCCTTGAACTTCGTGGTCCTCACGCCGGGGACAGAGCCCGGAGAATACCTGCTTATCTTTAGCGATCGGTCCCGGTCGGATACTCTTGGAGGCCTTTTGGGAGGCTTGGCTCGAGCAGCCGTAGAAGCAGAGTCCACCGCCCGTGTGAGCAAGTTACTTAGCGATTCCGCCGCAAAACTTGAGGCTCCGCCAGCAACTGAAACGGTCTCAATTTCGGATGGCACCGGAGACGGGACTGATCTCTCGCCGTTTGACAGACTGCTCGAACATTGGCTGCTCGGACTCGCGTTGCTTGTTGCTCTCGCCGGTTTCTCCGCTGCGATCTATCGGCGGACAAAAAAAGGCCGAACCGCTAATGTGTCCGGCCAAAGCTGATCGATTTTGAGATCACCTATTCAGGCATCATGTCGATCCCGGTCAGGTCGTCGTCACCAATGACGAATCGTTGTCCAAACGTCAGGCCCTTCGCCCTTGCTTCCAGCGTATAGCCCTGACCCGCGGCAAGTCCTTCGATCCGGTAGAAACCGAAACTGTTCGTTAATGCGGTCTTGAGGTTCCCTTCTGAATCGTAGGCTCTGACCATCGCTCCGCGAACCCCTCGGCCGGAGTGATCCAGCACACGCCCGCTAATGGAAATGTTCGAGGCTGAAGGTGTCAGCGAAATGACAAAATTGCCGGAAGAGGAACCCAGCGGGGATGCAAATCCGGCTTCTCGGACACGGACCCGCGCCTGGCCGGTAGGTGAGTTCGGGACCGTCCATGTGAACGAACCTGTGTTCGCAACATTTGAAGCGATCGTAGTGGGAAATGTCGTTCCTCCGTCGGTTGAAAGCTCGATCGTCACATTCCGGTTAAAACTTCCGTTGTTGATCCATGTGACCATTACGTTGGTCCCGATAACGACAGTGCCGCTGTTCGGTGTCACGGACGTTATCGTGTCGGGTACATTGTCGGCTGTGGTGTCACGATACCAACCGATATCACGCATAAGCTGACGGGTCAGGTCAAGATCAAGCGGCAGCCCGAGGTTGATACTCGGCTCCATCAATAGATTAGGCGTTGCGGCACTACTGAAATGCGAGAGCGACGAGCCGCCCTGTATCGGATTCGGAGCAAAAAGCTCCACTCGTCCGGTCGCTGCCTCTCGGCCACTGGTCAGAAAACTTGACGCGATCCGTACACTCGGCCCGTCCCACATTACATTGTTCGTGTTTATAGCCGATGCTGCCCTTTCGGCATTTGTCATCTGATGCCAATAGAGTCCTGTGGTCCGGTCGAACATGTTTCTTAGATAGGTATCCGGGAGATCTAGCGGCATGACCCCGGTGCTCGAATTGACAAAGGTCTGAAATCCGAACCCGTGTCCCATTTCGTGGAGGACAACCACCAATAGATTTACTCTACCTGACGGTGTCACGTTGTCCAATCCATAGTAAAATCGCGTGCCCGTGCCAAGGCATCCATTATCGATACTCGAGTTGAATGTAGCATCTATTTCCGGATTGGCATTTAGATCGGTACCACTTATCTTGTTTGCAAGAGCCCCGGAATACCAAGTGTTCGCAAATGGGGCAGAGGCAAAATTCGCATGAAGATTAAGTGCTCCCGCCGAGCCGAGAACCCCTCCCGTGCTTGAACACGGTGTTAGCGGGTCAAATTGCGATCGGATCGTTGTCGTTACGGAGCTGTCCAGAAATGCGCCCCAGATGCCGGCCGCGAAATTGAAAACATTGAGTCGCTGCTGCCCTTTGGTCGTGCCCATGTTTCCGCCTTCCCCTACGACAAACGCCGCTGTCGGGTCATTGAATCCCTCGTTTACTCCGTCATTGTTCTGGATCACAATGTTGGCGCTCGATGGGGAAGCCAAGGCGTAATTCACCGCATAGTCACTGATCAATTTCGAATAAAATAGATATTCATCGACCGACATCCCGTGACGCTTTGCTATTTCATTCAGGTCGTCCCGCAGGAACGAAATTGACGGCACGGGCCGTCCCGTATCCAGATCGCGGCCAAAGAAATCGTTTGCCTCCTCAACACTGGAAACACAAGCCGCCACCGGATCGCCTTTCCAATCGAGCCTGCCCAGCGTTACTTGCTGAAAACGGCCTCGCAGATCGAGGGAAATGCCGCCCGTCGGCGACTGTTCCTCCACAAGCCCTTCGGTCGAACGGTTTGTCAACTCGCGGATCAGACCGGCGAGCTTTTTGTCGTCATCCGTCGAGCGTCTTTCCCGCGACCGGGTTCCAGCGTTCCCATCAATTCGGTTACCGGCGGAAGATATCGAAACCGTGCCTGAGACCAGAAAAGCTGCCACAACGGCGCTAGTTGTTAATGACCGGATCAAACTTCGCATATTTGTTTTTGTGAAACGCTGCAATAAAGATCTTGGCGAGAAGATCTCTGACCTTCAGAGCGATGTTTATCAGGGGAGCAATAACAAGTGGTGAGGAGAATCGGCGTGGACGACCCGACTGGGAGCACTGATCAGTTAATGATAAGTAAGTTTCGACTATAAATCAACATCTTTTTTTATTGCAAAATATTCTTTACAACTATGGAGAATTGGATCAGATCCCTTGACATCTCCGATTGACTTTTTCTCTGATGGACCTATCCTCTAGATTTGTTCTGTTTTGAGCGCTCTGAGCAATGAACGAGCTTCACGACCCAACTGATCTGCGTGAGTGTCCGATCGGGATCTTCGATTCGGGAGTTGGCGGCCTGACGGTCTATCGCGCCCTGCACGACCGTCTCCCTAATGAGCGGTTCGTGTATCTCGGCGATACCGCGCGTGTTCCCTATGGCACGAAATCACTGGAGACTGTCGAGCGATATGCCCTCGAAAACTCTCGATTTCTAGCTTCGTTGGGCATAAAGCTTCTCGTAGTCGCCTGCAATACGGCATCGGCTCTCGCCCTTCCGTCGATCAGGCGTGAAGTTGGATCGGATGTGGTAGGAGTTATCGGCCCCGGAGGAAGAAAGGCGATAGACGTCGCCGATTGCGACCATCCAAGGATCGGAGTGATCGCCACTGAAGCAACTGTGGCCAGCAACGCCTATGCAGAGGCCGTAAGAAGGTCGTGCGAAGAAGCTATCGTAGAACAGGCGGCCTGCCCTCTATTTGTGCCGCTCGCCGAGGAGGGTTGGACGCACGAAGCGGAAACGTATTCGATCGCCGAGCGATATCTCGCCGGAATGCGGTCGTTTCAACCAAATGCCCTGGTGCTTGGCTGCACCCATTATCCTATTTTGAAGGACGTGATTCAGCAAACGGTCGGACAAAGTGTTAAGCTAATTGATTCTGGCGAGGCGACCGCTGAAGAGGTTGAGGCTTTGCTCTTGGAGAAAGAATTGTTCAGCCTAACGACAACGCTTGGCCCAAGGTCGCTTTGCGACGATCTCGATCATTTTTATGTTACCGATGCCGCCGAAAGGTTTGCGAGGGTGGCTGAGCGCTTTTTGGGCAGCCCGCCGTCAAAACTTGAGGCGATCGAAGTTTACGGACAGGATAGCCTCGGTTGAACGGCCCGTTTCCGTAGTTATCGATAATGAATTACCAACGACCTGATAATAGAACCTACGACCAGATCCGTAATACGAAGATCACGCCGAACATCTCTCCATATGCAGAAGGCTCGGCATTGATCGAGGTTGGCGGAACGAAGGTCATTTGTACGGCCTCGGTGGAAGACCGTGTACCGATGTTTTTAAGGAATAAGGGCGTGGGGTGGGTAACAGCAGAATATGCAATGCTTCCGCGTGCGACGAACACCCGCACCCAGCGGGAGACACAGAGGCCGTCCGGCCGAACCCAGGAGATCCAGCGGCTGATCGGCCGGAGCCTGAGAGCGGTCGTTGATACGAAGCTCCTCGGTGAACGGCAGATCTACATCGACTGTGATGTTATACAGGCCGACGGGGGCACCCGTTGCGCATCCATTTCCGGGGCCTATGTGGCTCTGGCCCTTGCCTGTCGAAGATTGCTGAAACAAGGGATAATATCCACGTCGCCGATCCTGAGCGAGGTCGCCGCGATCAGCGTCGGCATCATCGCCGGGATTCCGATCCTTGATCTGGCATATGCGGAGGATTCCGAGGCGGATGTAGATATGAACGTCGTATGCACCGGCTCGGGTAAATTTATCGAACTGCAGGGCACCGCCGAACGCGAACCCTTCTCACGGGATCAGATGGACGAAATGCTCGTTCTCGCTGAAAAAGGAGTCGACGCGCTGTTTGCTATTCAAAGAAGGGCATTGAACCCGTGACCGTTCGTCAACTCGTGCACGTTTTGTCGAAAGACATTAAAAGACAATATTCCGATCGCTGACTTGAATCTTCGCATCTGTGTTGATTGAAAGGTGCACACTCGGTAATAATATCCATAACTCACTTCTTAATATCGAGGAACTATGAAAAATGCTTTCTTGCTTGGGTTGGTGTCTGTTTTGTTCTGTAGTGTCGCGTTCTCTCAGGAAAACAAACCTTGGCCTGAATGGACTAAAAGAGAATCAGACCGGATGCTTAACAATTCGCCGTGGGCTCAGAGTCAGATGAGGGGCGAAGCTCCGCCGGAAACAAGGGGTCGTAATCCCGGCAGTCTCAATCCCCAATTAGGTGACCCCGGAATGGCAAGAGTACCCCAGGAGATATTTCTACGGGTACGTTTTGTGTCAGCAAAGCCGATCCGTGAAGGGTTTGCGAACCGAGTGTTGAGCTCCCAGACAGGCGACCAGGCCGACATGGCCAGCCGATTACAGACTGCGATTGATGAAGGCTTTGGAGATTTTATTGTTGTTGCCGTAAATATTGATGGCCAGAACCCGCAAACCGTTGCGCCTACTTTTCAGATGTTGCGGCGGCTGAATTTAGCCGAGATCGGCGACACGGCCTATCTTGAACGAAGAGATGGAAAACGCCTTTCGCTGATCGACTACAAAACACCGGTTGCCGACGATATGGGCGGTAAGTTCGTTTTTCCCCGTACGCTCGATGGTGAACCGTTCCTGACTCCGGAGAGTGGCTGGGTTCGTTTTGTACTAAACTCGACCGGCAATCTAAAAGTCAATTTGAGGTTTGACGTTAAAAAGATGTTCTATAACGGAAAACTTGAATATTGAACTCGGGATGAGAAGGCTGTCTTTGCAGTCGTACGGAACTTCAAACTTTCATTTCAGGTCAACGTGATGTCGCCCTTGAGACTATTCTTGACGGCATATACGGATGGTTTTCTGCTGACATTGTCTTTGCCGGAGGCCGCATGGCCAGGATCTCGGAGAAACGGCAGTTCTTTACTCGCTTTGAGGGAATTGTCCCGGGTCGGGCCAGAGGTGTCCTCGATATAGGTATACATCCTCTCTGGACACCGGCCCGCCGACCGCGGGGATGATCTCGGCATCTCAGTTGTCGGCCGAGCTGGTCGATACCGACTTGGGGCACGAGCACCTTGTGGTCGTGAGAATGCGAATGTTCCCATTTTGCGAACAAGTATCGAGTTTCGCCGCAGAGGGCACTTGACGGGATGCGGCTCTTTTGACGCACCGTGACCTAGATTCTAGAATCAATAGTTTGAGTTGAGGAGAACCATCTTGAGTATATACGACTTAAACGGAAGATCTGCGATAGTGACCGGCGGTACGCGCGGTATCGGCAGGGGCATTGTGCTGGCCCTCGCAAAAAGTGGAGCCAACGTTGCATTTAACTATTCCAGAAGTGCGGACGAAGCCGAGAAATTGCTCAGTGAGCTTGGTTTGCATGGCATTAAGGCATTTGCCTCGCCTTGTGACGTAGCGAATACCGAGGCCGCCGCCGATTTTGTCAAACAAGTCGTGGGCGAGTTTGGAACGGTTGACTTCCTCGTCAATAACGCCGGCATCACGAGAGACCAGTTGATCCTCAGAATGAAGGAAGACGATTGGGACGCGGTCGTCGATACGAACCTGAAAGGCGCTTGGAATTTTTCAAAAGCCGTTCTCCGTCCGATGATGAAGAACGAAAACGGCGGGTCGATATTGAACATCTCTTCCATTTCCGGCGTGGTCGGCATGCTCGGCCAATCGAATTATTCGGCCTCGAAGGCAGGTATGATCGGGCTTACCAAGTCTTTGGCGAAAGAGGTAGCCAGCCGCAAGATTACCGTAAATGCCCTCGCTCCGGGCCTGATCGAAACCGACATTGCCTCTGAAATGAATGCTCAGTATCGAGAAAAGATACTCGCACAGATCCCGTTGGGGAGGCTGGGCAGCGTTCAGGAAATAGCTGATATCGCCTGTTTCCTGCTCTCTGATTCGGCCCGCTATATCACCGGCCAGGTCATCCAGCCCGACGGCGGGCTCGCAATGTGAACGCCAATGTCAACCGAGCCTCTGCCATCGCAAAACGAGGAAACAGAGCGAAGCGATGAAGTTCCTCCGTCAACCCGATTCCCCTTTCCGCTCTACACTGCCGCTATCCTGTTCTGTATCGCCGCGGTTTGTGGCGTCCAGGTATATTTTGACCCACCGGAAAATATCGGCATCCTTGATCTTCTTCTTTCCCAGTTCGAGAAGACAGCCGTTGCGGCCGGATTCGTAAAGTCGGATCTGCTGGAGAGAGGGGAGATCTGGAGGCTCTTCACCGGATTCGCCACTCACGGGTTCATTCTTCACGCAGTGATCAACAGCTACGTCCTTTATAGTTTTGGCAAGCTTTTTGAGTTTTTGTCAGATCGCAGCCACCTGCCGATCGTTTTCCTCCTCGCGGCCGTTGGCGGCAGTGCCCTTAGCCTTATCTTTATGCCGTATGGGATCTCGGTCGGCGCATCGGGCGGGGTTCTCGGCATCGTTTCCTATCTTGCCGTCTATGCTTTTCGCCGACGCCAATTTATTTCCCCTGCATTCCGTAATAACATGATCTTCAACATTGGATTTATTCTTCTCTTCGGGTTGTTGCTTTTCCGCTATGTAGACAATTACGGGCACATCGGTGGTCTTGCCGTTGGAGGCCTCTATGGGCTGCTACAGATACCCTCCGACCCTTACGTAGATCCGAGGAATGGAGGCCGCCTCGCAAAAACCCTCGGCATCGCTTCACTTGCCGTGTTCGTGTTGATTTCGTTATTCGCCATCTACAAGATGTTTGCCTCTCTAGGATAAAATTTACCTTAGATGCCGCGCGTTAGAGTTCATCAACACGTAAATCCCCTGGCCCCCTATTTTCGTCAGGCTCCTCGTCCGATCGACCTTGGGGCTGTCTTCGCAGACCCAAAACGTCCGATCTTTTTGGACATCGGCAGTGCACGTGGGCGTTTTCTGCTTCGAATGGCAAGGGAAGATACGGAAACGAACTTTCTTGGCGTTGAGATCCGGGAACCGTTGGTTGACGAGGCTAATCGGCTGGCCGGCGAAGCCGGGCTCGACAATCTTCATTACTCTTTCTGCAACGCAATGCTTTGGCTCGACCGCCTGCTTAAGGGATTTCCCGAGGGCATTTTGCAGACGGTCACTATTCAATTCCCAGATCCCTGGTTCAAAAAGAAGCACGCGAAACGCAGAATGGTCAATCAGGAAATGGTGGGTACGATAGCGAGGCGTCTTGTACCAATGGGACAGGTCTTTATCCAGACTGATATCGAGTTCCTCGCGGAGGAAATAACCGACATGTTCGGATCGAGTGGTCTATTTGACGAGGTCCAGATATCCGAAAACCCGTTTTCGATCAAGACAGAACGCGAACGCTCGGTCGAGAACCGCTCGCTGCCGGTGTTTCGCCATTTATTCGTCAAGAAGAAATAGGGGCGTCGGACCTCATTCGTCCAACACCCCCGTTTCTCTCGGCTGCTGTTCGGCGTATTACCACGTTATCTCTACACGATAGTTGTCGGCCCCTCCTTGTGGGTCGAAGACCTGAATCACCGCCGTATAGTCGTTCGCCGCATTTGGCTGTTCGAGGACTGTCACTGTGCCTCTGCCATCCCGTTTGCGAACACTCACATTTCCCGGACGCCTCGCAAGATAACCGTTGATGTCAAACGTCTCGTTTGTCAGCGGCCCTCCTGAAACAGCCTGTGCAAAGACCTCCGTGCCGGAGATGTAAATGTTGACGGTTTGATCTACGCGTCCGCGCCATTCTACCCGCCCGCTCTGGTAGTTCTCCGAAATGGCGCTTGCCTGCCAACTTATCTCGATCTGATAGTTTGCGGCTCCGCCCTGCGGGTCAGAGATCTGGACTATCGCCTCGTAATTGTTGAAACGGCTTGGCTGCTGTATCACGTTCGCCGTCCCTCGTCCGCTAACCTTTCGTACTGAAATGAAGGCATCACGCCTCGGCAGTGAGCCATTAACGAATGACTGGGTCGTGGTCAAACCGGAATTTGTCAGGTCAACCGTCCTCAGTGCGTTTCCCTGAAGGATAATGTTCGCCCGATTATCAACGCGGCCTGCCCAGGTTGCGGTCCCTGTCGCCGTGCCTCCAAAGGGTGGCCTGCCGGGAAATCCCGGTCCGCCCGGTCCCGGAAAACCGGGGTTTTGCCCTATCGGAAAATCATATCGCCGCGGCATACCGTCATAACCGTCCATATAGCCCTGGAAGAGGTACGGCCGGAGTTCGACAATGGATCGCTGCTGGTGCTGTTCGGGCGACCTGCTGCGTCTCGACTGTCGGTCGCTTTGGCCCAAGTTATAACCGAGGTCGTATGCCATCCGCTGCGTCGGCGTCCAGCGTCCGATCACCTGGGTGCTCTGGTAGCCCGCGTTGTAGCCGTCGCGATAGTTATTTTCGTACTGCCTTTCGTATTTGTTGCGGTAGCGCCGATAGTCGCTGCTCTGATTTGCCTGAGCGTCGCGCACTCCGTCCTGATAACCCTCGTTGTAGTAGCCGCATCTGATGTGGCCCTGCGTTGCCGGATCGCACTGAGCGATGGCCGATGGGGCAGCCACTGCCAGAAGTCCGATCCCGAACATTATTGTGAACAATATCCTCATTGGTAACCTCCCTTGAATCCAGTCCTGTTAGAGTTATACGGGGTCAAACCACCCCTAACCCGCAAGTTTGATGCAAATTACACCCTTATGATCGACGTTTTTCTTTCTGAAATCTCTTGATGACCATTTGCCTCCTTAATCTGGGAAGATGGTCAATGAATAGTCTCCCGTCGCAGTGGTCCGTTTCGTGCAGAAAACAGCGTGCCGCATATCCTTCTGCCTCTTGCTCAAACCATTCTCCGTTTAGATCTTGGGCACGCAGTCGCGCTTTCATCGGCCTTTGAACGACGGCCGGCACCTTTCCCACCGAAAGACAGCCCTCGGAACCGGTCTGCTCACCTTCGACACCAACTATCTCGGGGTTGGCCGCGATCAGTTTGATCCCTTCGCAGTCCATCACAAATAGTCTTAGGTTCAGTCCGATCTGAGGGGCTGCAAGCCCGACGCCATTTGCCGCATACATCGTGTCGAACATATCCGAGCAAAGAGCCTCGAGATCTTTGTCAAACTCCGTAACCGGCTGCCCGACCAGGCCAAGGACCTCTTCCGGGTATTCGGTGATCTGTCTTACCGCCATAAGCTAGCTTGTGAGCCCTATCGTCACCAACAGGAACAACACGATCTTTGTCTCCGTTTTCGCATTATCGCGGGATAACGCCAAATCGCGAGCCGCGGCGAAAGTCCCGTTTGGCATTGAATCCCTTCTCGGCCCTTGCGAGACATTCCCAGCAAACTATCCGCTGGCGATTTCGAGGAGTTATGAACGTGTTGTAGTGACGAACTTCCCGGTCACAGTCATCACACCGGGCAAGGGGTTTCTCGATCAGCTTCGGATCGAGACTTTCGATGATCGAATATGCAGACATAAGATGTTGATTCGTTAAGTTTAGGGGTAAATGCCAGTAATTTCCAATCGGCGTGATCTTGCAAGATCTAGTTCGCTGAGACCCGGGTTCCATCCGCGACGTTATTCGGCGGATGGAGCACCACACTCTCGCCTTCCTCCAGCCCGCTGACAACATGCGTGAACGATGGGGAACGATTCCCGATCTCCACCTTTCTTAGCCGGGCCCTCGATCCGGAGACCAAATAGACATACCATTCCTCATCGATTCGGAAAAGAGCGCTCGACGGAACCCGAAGCACGTCCTTTCCTTCCCAAAGAATGATCCTCACGTCAACCTTGTAGTCGTCCCCGAGGCGTTCGGGCGGCTCGTCGAAATCGGCTACAACATTAACCCGCTGTTCTTCTACGCCAAGAGCAGAGATCTTTGTAAAGGCTTTCGGTTCCACGTTTCTCACCCTCCCACGCAGGCTGGAGTCGCCTCCCCAGTTATCGACCAGTACCGTCATGTGCGGCTCTACTCTGATGGCGTCGGCCGAGAGAATATCTGTAACGATCTCTATCCTCGCCGGCTTTCCCACTTCGGCGATCGGAGTGCCGGCCTGGATTATTCCTTCACTGGTCACAAATATCTTTGTCAAAATGCCGTCCTCTGGTACGAACACTTTGTAGGCATACGGATAAACACCGGTGTCCGGCACTCGCCCCGGCTCTGTCGGCCGCGGCGGCGACGGGTCGATATGCGTTAGCACGAACCCCCGCGGAACCCGGTCACCCTCCTGCAATTGTATTCGGAACATCTTTCCGGAGATAGGGGCCGTGATCGTAAAACGGTCATGATATCTCGTCCGCCCCTCAGCATCGATCGTCGATAGCACCTCGCCCCTCGAGACGACCGCCGTTTCGACGCGAACCGCCTCGGATCTGAAGAGCGCAAAATACACGATCATCAGGAAGGCCAATCCGCCGGCCGCGATGTAGATATGCTTTCTTTCCGGGAGTTTCATTTCGTTACTCTCTTGTTTTCAACACCGCGATCAGATCCATTCGCCTTATTCTCCAAGCAACGATGATGCCGGAAAACAAGGCGGCCAGGGCAACGATGCCTGCTGAATATAAAAATGTTCGTGCCGAGACAACCATCGGAAGCCTTATTATGTCGGCGTCCACAACCTTTGTTATCAAAAGACAGGCACCAAATCCGGCAACCCATCCGATCGGGATCGCAACAGCAGTGATCGCCGCCTGTTCGCCCAGCAACATTTTGCCTACCTCCCCCTGGGTAAACCCAAGAACCCGAAGTGATGCAAGTTCGCGTCCCCGCTCCGCAAGGGCGATACGGGCGCCGTTATAAACTACACCGAAGGCTATGACGCACGCAAAACCGATCAGAAACGTGGTTGAGGTGCCGATGGTCTTCGCCATAGTCTCGTTAAAACTTTCGAGCGTTGAGTCGGGAAGACTGACACCCGAGACCCCCGGGGTCGATTTAAGCTGAGAGTAGAGCTCCTCTCGCTTATATCTATCGACGGAAAGAAAAGCACCCGAAACCATTCCTCCTTCATTCATCAGCCGGCTCAACGCATCCATCTCCATATAGGCTCCGGTACCCAGCAGGCTGTCCACTATCCGGACGACGTTTAACTCGCGCACAGGTCTGGTACCCTCTGTGACTTCGAGTGTCAAAACCGCGCCCTCCTCAACCGCGAGCGATTCCGCCAGGGTCCGGTCGATCACGATCCCCTCTGGCGGAAGATGGATCAGATTGAGGTCCTTGTCGATAACACGTCTCAGGGTCGGTCTTTTCGAAAGCCCAAATAGACCAATTCGCCTGACCCGGTTGCCCGATCGGATGCGGGCCGGCACGACCCTATACGGTTCGACCCTTAGAACTCCCGGCATCGCAGCAAGGTCATACACCGCCCGGCCGGGCCGGGGTTCGATAAAGGATACCTCCACATCTTCCCGCTGGATATGATAGAACTGTACGTCGATGATGCGAATGATCGCGTCAAAGAAATAGAACCCAATGAACAGGAGTGCGATCGAAAGCGCAATTCCGATCGCAGAAAGGAGTGCCTTTACGGGCTGGCGCACTAGATTGCGTACGATGATCCTTGTTTCGGTCGATAGGAGCTTCTGCATCCCCGACGTTTCCACTATGCCGGCGTGAAAATTGGCGGGCGGCTCCGGCCTCATAGCCTCAGCCGGAGGTAAACTGACCGCTCGCAGCACTGCCGAGGCTGCCCCAATTGCCGCTGCTCCCGTGCTGATAACAACAGCCCCGATGATCACCATTGGTGAAACGCGGAAATCTGCGATCGGGAACCTGAAGAACTCCGCATATAGAGCGTTCATTCCGGAACCCATCCATGCTCCCAGCAATATTCCGGCGACAACACCGCCGGCGATCGCGATCACTGCCAATTTGAGGTAATGAAGGCCCACATCGGCATTCGAATATCCGAAAGCCTTTAGCAATCCGATCTGCTCTCGTTCAACATTTATGAGACGGGATAGGACAAGGTGGAGAAGAAACGCCACAACACCCAAGAAAATGGCGGGGATCACCGTTCCAAATACCTGCAGTTCGGCCAATTCGTTCGAAACGAAACGATGCGAGAACTGATCGCTTCGACCATAGGCTCCAAAACCTCCGTACCGTTCCAATATCCGGTCGATCGCTTCGATAGCGCCTGCTTCGCTTGCCTGCGGTTCCAGCTTTACGGAAACGTCGTTGAAGGCATTTTCCATCTGAAACGCCGCGGCGGCCGCTCGCCGGTTGATCCAGACGATCCCGAACCTTTTGTTGTCGGGAAATATGTCACCCGGCCGTATCTCGTAGATATACTCAGGGGAAAGAGCGATCCCGACCACATGCAGCTTTCGAAGCCGGTTGTTGATAACAGCGGCTAGTTGGTCCCCGGGTGATAATGAATTGGCTTCGGCAAACGCACCGCTTATCAGAACTTCGTCAGCGTGATCCGGTTCCACCATTCGCCCGCGGATCAGGTACAACCGGTTTAGCTGTTGATCGTCTTTTGGGGAGATCGAGACCAACTGACCCTGCGCGGGTTCGGCAAGATCCGGTATATCAAGGGTTATCTTCGCAACTACCCTAGTCTGGACTACGGCAACGCCCGGTATTGCTGCTATCTCGCCTGCCACCGAATCCGGTGCCCGCTTTAGATTTGTGAAGACATCGGCAAAACCATATTGGCGATAATAACTATCCCGGCTTTCCAGTAGGGAGTTGTACATACTCCGCATCGAAACGAAGGACGCAACGCCGCACGCTACCACCAACGCGGTCGCAATTACCTGACCTCGCAGATGCCACAGATCACGCAAAAGCTTTTTGTCAAGGGGTTTCATTTGTCACCAAACGAGGTCCTCCGGCCTAGCCTTCGTCGTGTTCCGGTCGATTTGTGTTATTTCGCCGCTGCCGATGTAGATGACCCGATCTGCCATCGCTGAGATCGCCGCATTATGGGTGATCACCGCGGTCGTCGTTCCAAGTTCGTGGTTAACTCGTTCGATTACCTCAAGTACGATCTTGCCGGTCTTGACGTCCAGCGCTCCTGTCGGCTCATCGCAAAGAAGCACGTCCGGCTGTTTCGCGATCGCCCGTGCGATCGCGACGCGCTGCTGTTCACCTCCCGAAAGCTGCGCAGGAAAATGATCTCTGCGTTCTGAGAGGCCTACCACGTCGAGCGCCTCTGCCGCCGACATCGGGTTCTCAGCGATCTCCGTGATCAATTGCACATTTTCTAGCGCCGTGAGACTAGGGATCAGATTGTAAAACTGAAAAACGAAACCGACATGCTCTCGCCGAAATCTGGTCAGCTCTGCATCGTCTGCGTCTGTAAGGATATGGTCCAGATATCGGACGGTTCCGGTGGTTGGAACGTCGAGCCCGCCGATAATGTTGAGCAGCGTTGACTTGCCGCTGCCCGAGGCACCGAGAAGCACCGCAAACTCACCACGATACAGATCAAGATCGACAGAACGAAGTGCATGCACCTCCACTTCCCCCATCTGATAGATCTTGGACACCCCTCTGACCTGAAATACAGGTTCGGTTGACGTCAAATTTGCATTTACGAACGATTCATTGTCTGCGGTTTGGGTTACCACGGTAGTCGATTGTGACCCCGATTCAGGTCAAATAGCAAGCAACAAAGTATTGCGTGGGCTAAGGCTCATTCGAAATAAAGTTCAGCCTCGAGTCTCATTGCCATCGGAAATAGAATACTGTTTTCGAGGTAGATGTGGCGCCTTAGGTCCTGCTCGAACACCCTCAGCCTTTCCACCAGTTTCCTCAGCGGGTTGTCCGCATCTGCCGAGATCATGGATCCGTCAATTAGCTCAATTAACCTGTCGAGCAGCTTGGTCTCCCGTTCGTGTTCAACCCTGATCGAACTCATCGGGTTAGCGACCGTAACGAACGACACCGGCATCAGCGAAACAGTATGGATCGCCGCCAACTCAAGATCTCGTATGAATGGGAATAGCACCTGTTCTTCCTTTTTCATATGGGCAGAGAGCTCTCCCGCGAGCTCTTCCCAAACCGCCTCGACCGCGTTAAGAAAGGTGTCCGTAGGGGAGCAAACGGCCCGTGCTTGTTTCAGGATCGCCGGCATCTCCTCGATCGTGCGCCACGCCACATTGTGGTGATCTTTTAGGATATTGTCGATAACTTCTGCGGCTGTTCCCCAGAGCCGTTCGCCTCTCCTGTCCCCGGCAGCCTCAACTGTTTGTGAATTTCTCGACGCCATTCCAACAGCCCCGCCTCTCGAACTGGGCGGGATCTGGTCGCCATACGCCATAGAACCCGAGGGATCGGTTTCCTTTCTTGACGTCATGATGGCGATCGCGCCGGGTCGCTTTGTTTCCCTTGTATTCATCTTTTCTCCTGCTTAGCTGCAAATTAAGGCAATTCCCTTGCCAGTCGGTCAAACATAGAACCGTACCGGTTCTATAGGCACATACCCTCTTCAAAGAGGCCGAACGAATCTGGTTCAGATGCTGGCTATGTACTACATTTCGGACAACCTTTCTGCACGCGGAGCAAAGCCTAAGCACGGAATTTCTGTGTTCTGCGTGGAAAACTTCGCGCTCGTCGTGAATTACTTTTCGGAAAAATGTGCAGCAATTGTCATGTCAGAACAGCGAGGTGTCGAAGATCTCGATGTTTGTCGCAGAAATTAAGGTGTGATATATTGCCGTGAAATGGGCATAGGTATTGCGTAATGGTTCACCATTAGTTTCGAAATACTCGACATGTCAGCCAACATCCCAGCTCATTCGCCGGATTTCAGCTATCGAAACCCTTCGATATTCGGGATTGGTGCGGCGGCCGCACTAACCGCTCTTGTCATCGTTGGTTCGCGAAATCTTGAACATTTTGACCCGGCTCTGTTTGGCTATACCGTCGCTAGCATCGTGGCTTTTGGAGCCATTGTTTTCAGATATGCGCTCTGGCTCCAGCGACCGGCTACCCGGGCATATTTCTGGCGCGGTATCAGACTCTATTTCCAGCGAAAACGATTGGCAAGAAATACGGCTGACGCTGCGGTGACTATTGCCACAAATCTTGCGGCGCAAAGATTCATATTTAAACGCGGTTTCAGTCGTTGGTTGATGCACTTCCTTATAATGTGGGGTTGCCTTATCTCCGCTGCCATTACATTCCCTCTGGTGTGGGGCTGGATACATTTCAAGCTTGAGGGTGAGCGGGGCTATCGAGCTCATCTATTCGGATTTCCGATGCAGCTACTGGATGCACGCAGCGCATCCGCATGGGTGATGTTCCATGCGCTCGACATAACGGCGGTAATGGTGATCGCCGGCTGTGCCATCGCGATCCACCGACGACTAAAGGACCGCGGAGCGATAGCGTATCAGACGTTCCTATTGGATTTCACACCGCATCTGCTACTGATAGCAATATCGGTTACCGGGTTGATGCTTACCGTGTCGAGTCTGGTGTTCGGCGGATATATGTATCACTTCATCGCCCTATCACACCAGGCGACGGTGATCATGACGCTCTTCTATCTTCCTTTTGGAAAGTTTTTCCATATCGTCCAGCGGCCGGCCTCGATCGGAGTAGAGCTCTATCAGAATCGTTCAAATGAGATGCAACAGGCTGTATGTCCGAGATGCGGAATTATGTTCGCCGGGCAAATGTGGGTGGACGATCTGAAAAAGGTGGTCGGGCAGCTTGGCTTTGATTACCGGCTCGAGAACGGGCATACGCTGCAGGACTATTGCCCGCGGTGTAAGCGGATCATTCGCGGGTTAGCATACGCAGCACTTCCGGAAAAAGAGGAGTCCGTGTTCTACGGCGAAAGGATCGAGATCGAAACCAAAGGCAGCAGGGGATCTGATGAGTAAAGTTCAAAACCTCGAAAAGATCATAGAAGAATTTGGGCCGCATTTGCACGATGCGCCCTACGGTGGATGGAAGGCTGACAGGAAGATCGACAAGATCGTGCCGACCCATTGCCCGTATTGCGCCGTGCAGTGCGGAATGAATTTGCTCGTCGAGAACAACCATGTCGTAGGGTTTGAACCACGATACGATTTTCCGGTAAATGAAGGAAAGCTTTGCCCGAAGGGTGTAACGGCCTATTTGCAAACCCATCACCCCGATCGGCTTCAATACCCCTTACTAAAAAGGAACGGTGCATTTGAAAGGATCTCGTGGGATGAGGCTCTGGACCTCATCGCTTCGAAGATGAAAGAGATCCAGGGCAATTATGGAAAGGATGCGTTCGGCATTTATTCGGGTTCTTCACTAACAACGGAAAAGACTTATCTGATGGGCAAGTTCGCTCGGGCGGGTTTGGGCACGCGGTACATCGATTACAACGGCAGGCTTTGTATGGTCTCTGCCGCAGCAGGAAACAATAAGGCATTTGGCGTTGATAGGGCCGCCAATCCCTGGGGCGATATTCCGTTTGCCGAGGTGTTGATAATTGCCGGAGCGAACTGTGCGGAGACTTTCCCGGTACTCAACAAGTTTCTGTGGCAACAGCGAGACAACGGCGGCAGGTGGATCGTTATCGACCCCCGCGAAACGGCCACCGCAAGGCAGGGCGATCTTCATCTGCAATTGAAACCAGGGACGGATGTGGCTCTGGCTAACGGGATCCTCAATGTCCTGATAACCGAAGGCCTTGTTGACGAGGATTTCATCAAGGAAAAGACGAACGATTGGGAACCGACCCGCGAAAATGCCCTCAAATATGCCCCTGACGTCGCGTCGGAGATAACGGGTGTGCCGGCGGAGAAGATAGTGGCGGCCGCCCGGATTTACGGCAGAGCAACGACCGGGATGATCCTGCATGCGCGCGGCATCGAGCATCACACAAACGGGGTCAACAACGTTTTGAGCTACATAAACATTGTGCTTGCGACGGGAAAGATAGGCTCAAAAGGACGGGGTTATGGCACTATCACGGGCCAGGGCAACGGACAGGGCGGCAGGGAGCACGGGCAGAAAGCCGATCAGTTGCCGGGCCAACGGTCGATAATGAATCCGGAACATCGGCGGCAGATATGTGAAATATGGGGACTCCCCGAAGACGAACTTCCCGAAGCCGGCGTCTCGGTCGTCGAGATGTTCAATAAGATGCGGGAAGGCGAGATCCGCGGGCTTTTATCGGCGTGTAACAACGTGATGGTCTCGCTGCCGGACACGAACAAGGTTCGCGAGTCGCTGGAGGGCCTGGAGTTTTACGCTTGTATCGATTTCTTTATGTCAGAGGGGGCACGTTATGCCGATGTTGTGCTTCCGGGTACGACATGGGCTGAGGACGAAGGTGTAACAGCGAACAGCGAAGCTAGGGTGGTGAAGATCAATAAGGCCGTTGACCCGCCCGGCGAGGCAAAGCCCGAGTGGTGGGTCATCCGAGAGTTGGCGAAACGGCTGGGCCGCGAGAAATATTTTCCGCACACGAGCCCGGCCGAGATATTTGAGGAGCTGCGAGTGGCTTCGAAGGGCGGGACCGCAGACTACTCGGGCATAACCTACGAAAAGATCGAAAAACAGCACGGGGTGTTTTGGCCGTGTCCTTCGGATGATCATCCGGGAACGCCGCGGATGTTCGAAGATAAGTTCTATCATCCGGACGGTAAGGCAAAGTTTCACGCCATTGAATATGTAGGTGCCGCAGAGAAACCCGACGATGAATATCCGTTGATACTCACAAGCGGACGCGTTGTCTATCAATATCTTTCAGGCAACCAGACACGACGAATAAAATTTTTGGTCGATCAATGTCCGGAGCCATACGTCGAGATCCATCCGAAGCTCGCGATGGAGTTGAAGATCAACGACGGCGAGCGGGTCAAGGTGGTCTCTCGTCGGGGCGAAGGGGTGTTTCCGGCGCTGATAGTTAAGACAATACGGCCGGATACGATCTTTATCCCCTATCACTGGGGCGAGGAGCTTGCGGTAAATCAGCTGACCAACCCGATGCTCGATCCGACGTCGAAGATACCGGAGTACAAGGCTTGTGCCGCTCGGATCGAGAAGGTCGCGTCGCGTCAACTGCCGATACTCGGCAAGGGACGAAAAGGGGCATCTCTGAGTGAGGCAAGACAGGGAAAGTAAATTATGCAGGAAACAATGTTCATCGATCCTCAACGCTGCATCGGCTGCCGTTCGTGCGTCTCGGCCTGCCGCGAATGTTCGACGCATAAGGGGTATTCGATGATATTTGTGGACTACATCGACCGTGCGGAGACCACGGCGACGATGCCGACCGTCTGTATGCACTGTGATGAGCCAACCTGTGCGCTCGTGTGTCCCGCTGACGCTATCAAACAAAATGACGACGGGGTCGTTATGTCCGCTTTGAAGCCGCGATGCCTCGATTGCCGCAATTGCGTTAATGCCTGTCCGTTCGGTGTGCCGAAGTACAATTCCGAGATGTATCTGCAAATGAAATGTGACATGTGCTATGACCGGACGAGCGAAGGACTGATGCCTATGTGTGCAAGCGTTTGCCCGACCGGCGCCATCTCGTTTGGCAAGTATGAGGACATTGTCCCGCTCAGGCGCACAAAGCCTGTCAATGCACACGTTTTCGGCAATCAGACGGTCAAGACGAAGGTCTATATGATGTTGCCGACAGAAGACGATGAGATAAAGGTGGATGGCTGCGGAGTCTTTGAGGGGCGCGTCTCGGTTGAAGGGCCGGCAACGGCAGAGTCATGGATAGATACGCAGGTCGAGGACTCCGACCGGAGAAACGAGTTTTAAGGAGATATCGTTATGACCGCCACCGCAAGACATCATCAATGGAAAGCGTTCTTGGATCTATTCACAGAAATCAATCGCGGACGGCCGACTCGGCTTGGCACCTTCGAGAATGGGAATGATCTTTGGCTCGAAGCCGGCCTCGGATTCAAAGGATTGGATATGGATGACAGACATGAATTCCCTTCGATCCAGATCTTTCTTGAAGGATATCAAAGGGCAGTTGACAACGTTCGCGAGATCGTCTTCCGGCTGGGCCGCGGCGGAGAGGACGGTGTGGACATTGTCGATCTTGGCGGGAACACCACTATTTTACGGTTCGAAACAGAAGCCGAAAAGTGAACAGAAAGATCGCGTCCGCCCAAGAACGACGAAGGAGGAGCAACGATGAATGACGAACTCTCAAATGCCATCGCAAAGGTCATGTCCGACGATGGAAACGTCCGCAAAGTGACCGCGCCCCACCAGGCCGAGTTCCCATATGGCCGCGAGGACGAGGCAAGCGTGACCCGGCGGGAATTCTGCAATTTTCTCTTCCTTACATCGAGCGCATTCTTCGTTGCTTCGGCCGGCTTTGCCGCAAAGGCCGCATATGACGCTCGGATCCCAACCGATTTCCCGCGAATGGTGATCCCGGATGCCGAAGCGCTCTCGCCGGGCTCGGCCCTGAGCTTTTATTATCCCGGCGAACACGATTCAGCGATCCTAGTTCGAACACCGGAGGGTGACTATTACGCATTCGGACAGAAATGCACCCATCTGATGTGTCCGGTCTATTACTCGAAAAAGACCGGCGACCTCGAGTGTCCCTGTCACGAGGGAGCGTTTGATTCACGTACGGGGGCTGTTTTGTACGGCCCGCCGCTGCGCCCTCTGGATCGGATCGAGATCGAGGTCGGCAGTGATGGCAGCGTTACCGCATTTGGAAGATATGGAGGCGGACATGGCGGATAACGGATATCCGGTGACAAGACGACGGCCTGGTTTAAAGGGCCGCGAGGCGATCTGGCAGGCCCGGCTGGTGATGCTTATCATGATCAACATCGCCCAGATGTGGATACTCTCCGCGGCCCTCGAAGCCACCCTCGCCGGGCACCACGATCAGCTTATCCCTTTGATCGCCGCCTCAGGGTTTTGTTGGCTTATCGCTCTCACGATCTTCCTCTGGTGGAAACCGGCGCCGAGAAAAGCCAAGTAGGATGTTAAGGGCGATAATTGATTTTAGCACGGACGAGCACGGCGATTGGCGGGCACTGCTCGAGTGCGGGCATTATCAGCATATGCGGCACAGCCCGCCGCTCAGCAACCGCGAGTGGGTGCTCTCCGAAAAAGGACGAAACCGGAAACTTGGTGTCAAGATCATGTGCAAGAAATGCATCGATGTCGAACCTGTCCCAGATCCGGCTAAAACGTAGAAGATGGGCCTTGGATGAGACCGGACCTACTGCGGACTTATTCGCGCCAAGCGTTTCTTTTTCCATTGACGTCTCTCGACTCGCATGCTATATCTCTCGATTTCACAATAGTTTAGCGATTCAGACCATATTCGCACCCGGCGGCATACCGTTTGCGAACGTCTTCACCGGATCCATCCGGTGATCCTGTTGTCGTTCTTGATCAATATGGAGATCACGACCCCGCCCGGAGCAAACAGGATGCTCCTAATGAACACCCTGGCATTCACCGTCTGCTTTGCGGCGTGGATGCTAAACGGCGTTCTTGTTACGTTCCTTTCGATAAATCAGGTCTATCCGTGGTCGGCTACCGAGATCGGGTGGCTAATGGGGATCCCCGTCCTGACAGGTTCCGTCTTTCGGCTGCCTGCGGGAATGCTCACGGACAAGTATGGCGGGCGGCCCGTGATGACCGCAACCTTGATCCTCTGCGCGATCCCAATGTATCTGCTTTCAGTCGTAGATTCGTTCTGGGGATTCGCTTTGTGCAGTTTTGGGTTTGGACTGGTCGGGGTCAGCTTTTCTATAGGGATCGCCTATACGTCGGTTTGGTTCCCGAAGCATAAACAGGGGCTTGCACTGGGAATTTTTGGTGCGGGCAATGCAGGTTCTGCCCTGACCACGCTGATCGCTCCGACGCTCCTAAATTCTTTTACCGACCACGGTGCTTTCGTGGATGGCTGGAGATCGCTGCCGATCGTATATGCAAGCGTTCTGCTGCTGATGGGTATCGTTTTCTATCTCACGACCACGAACAAGAAACCGCTCTCGAGCGCAAAGACCTTCGTCGAACAGCTTGAGCCGCTTAAGAACATTCGCGTATGGCGGTTCGGGCTCTACTATTTTCTCGTGTTCGGCTGTTTCGTTGCGTTTTCTCAATGGCTGGTGCCTTACTTTGTGAACGTCTATTATCTGCCGCTCGTAACGGCCGGCTTCCTCGCCTCGCTTTTTAGCTTCCCGTCCGGCGTTATAAGGGCACTCGGCGGTTGGATGAGCGACCATTTTGGTGGCCGAAAGGTGATGTATTGGGTGCTGGGCTCCTCTGTGGCCCTGTCACTTCTGTTGATGGTGCCGAAAATGGAGATCACATCGCCTGGCAAGGGTGTCGTGGCTGAACGGGACGGGGTTGTTTCTGCCGTCAACGAGAGATCGATAACCGTCGGCGATAAGGTGTATCCGTTGGTCCCGAGAAGCCTTGCGGAAGCACCGCACGAAGAGGGCATTCTCGTGTTTCCGACGAAGGATAGCTGGCAGGAACCGTCGGTCGAGGTCGGACAGGAGGTAAAGCGGCGAGAGCTTTTGGCCAAAGGTATAACGAAGATCTACTTTCAGGCGAATGTCTGGATATTTGCCTTCCTCGTAATGGTGCTGGGCATCGTCTGGGGCATCGGCAAGGCCGCGGTTTACAAACACATTCCGGAGTATTTTCCGGAGGAGGTCGGTGTCGTTGGCGGAATGGTAGGAGTTCTCGGCGGTCTCGGCGGCTTTTTCAGCCCGATAGTTTTCGGATACTTGCTCGATACCACCGGACTCTGGACAAGTTCGTGGATGTTCATGTTCTTCCTGTCTGCCGTTTGCCTGTTTTGGATGCACGCGGTGATACAGAAGATGATGCGCGGCCGAGAACCGGAACTGATGAGAAAAATGGAGGAGCACCCATAGATCGGTGCATTGCATATGGCTACCTGGCTTGAAAAATGGGAACCCGAAGATAACGAATTCTGGGAAGCGGAAGGCAAGAGCCGCGCTTGGAAGACACTGACCGTTACTACGATGACGCTCATCGTGTCGTTCGCGACGTGGTTCATGATGAGCGCCATTGTCGTAAGGCTTCCCGCCATCGGTTTCACTTTCACGCAGAACCAGCTTTTCTGGCTCGCGGCGATGCCGGGTTTGGCCGGCGGCACCTTGAGGATCATCCATACGTTCCTCGTTCCGATATTCGGGACTCGGCACATCATAACAGTCGCGACGCTCATCAAGCTGCTTCCCTGCATCGGCATCGGTCTGGCCGTAATGGACCCGAACACGCCCTATTGGGTATTTTTGGTTCTCGCGTTTACCGCAGGTTTTGGAGGCGGCGACTTCTCGTCATATATGCCCAGCACGAGTGTTTTCTTTCCCAAAAGGCTTCAAGGCACCGCGCTGGGCATTCAGGCCGGCCTCGGCAACTTCGGTGTCAGCCTGGCTCAATTCCTTACCCCTTTCGTCATCACGTTCGCGATGGCCGGCGGGGCTCAGACGCTGACCAAACTAGACCCTCAGACAAAGGAAGTGGTGGCCACCGGCGACATTTGGCTGCAGAATGCGGCGTTCATTTACGTGCCGTTTCTGCTTGTCTTCGCCGTCCTCGCATGGTTCCTTCTCAAAAGTGTGCCGATCAAGGCCTCATTCCGAGAGCAGCTCGACATCTTCAAGGACAAACACACGTGGTTTTGCACGATCACATATATGATGACCTTTGGCGGTTTCTCAGGTCTCTCGGCGGTTTTCCCGTTGCTTATTGCCACTCTCTACGGTCGGTTTCCTAACGCGCCAGATCCCCTAACTTATGCCTTTTTCGGCCCGCTGATCGGTTCCGCAAGCCGGATCGTTTTCGGGTTTGTGGCCGACCGCGTCGGCGGAGCCATCCTCACCCATATATGCGGTATCGCTATGACTCTGATCACCGTAGGAATGATCTTCCTCGGGCTGTTCTCGCCGACCTCTCTTGACCAGTTTCCGCTTTTCGTCGGGATGATGTTGTCGCTCTTCTTTTTCACCGGTATGGGCAATGCGGCAACATTCCGTCAATATCCGATCATCTTCGGGGCAAATGCACGCCAGGCAGCTGGCGTCATCGGTTGGACCGCAGCCGTCGCGGCTTACGGCCCGTTTGTCTTTTCTGTGGCGATCGGCAGCGTGAGTGCTTCATTCGGCCATCCGACGCCATTTTTCTACGGCCTCACAGCCTTTTTTATCTTCGCGACCGCCATCAACTGGTGGTTCTATACCCGCAAGGGCTGTGAACGCCCGAGCTAAGGAGGTTACAGAGGTGAACGTCAGATCGAGTTCGACTACCGTGCTATTTTCGTTGGTGTGGCTTTTTTGCGGTATTACGTGGGTCGCCGCTCAAGGTCCCGCAGGCCCGGCCGATAAAGTAACCGATACCGTCAAGGAGCGTTCTTCGGAAAGCGACAAGATCAGTCGGTTAGAAGACCAGATCGAGGCCATGCAGCGCCAGTTGGATGAGCTAAAGGCCATGGTCAGAGATCTGACCGAGCAGAAGGCGAAAGATGGTAAAGACGAACTGGCCGGAAGTTCGCAAGGCCGGTCCGAAACATACGTTGCTGAGAAGCCGGTTCCATCCTCTGTACCGCCTTTACCCCAGGAAAAACGGGAACTGGGGATCGATCTTGGCCACGCAAGGCTTACACCCTATGGTTCGATCTACTTTAATGCGTTCAGCAATTCGGGCGGGACCAACAATGCCGATGTGCCGCTTTTCGCCACGCTGGCCGGCCGGGGCGGCACCGGAGCTAGCCTCAGACAAACGCGGCTGGGTTTGCGGCTGGACCGTTTCAGGATCGGCAATGCGAACGCCACTGCCGTTCTTGAGACCGATTTCTTTGGTGGATTCCCGTCCGTCGGCATAGGTGAGAACTTTGGCGTTGTGCGGCTACGGCTGGCGAACGTTAGGCTTAATTGGGAACGGACCTCCTTGACCGTCGGCCAGGACTGGTCACTTTTTGCGCCTTCAAATCCGACCTCGCTCGCCGCCGCAGCGATTCCGCAATTGGCCGCTTCGGGAAACAACTGGGCCCGCCTTCCTCAGGTAAAGATCGAGCACAACTTGAATAGCAGCCTGGCACTTCAATTTGCAGTGGCGGCACAACAAACCGGCGACTCCGCGACAAATGCTCCCTTTTTTCTCCAGCCAAATTCCGGATCGGCGGCCCGCATCCCGTTTTTACAGGGCCGCGTCGCCTACTCTCGACCGAGCATGCTCGGTACCGGTAGTCCCGGATCCGTTGCTCTTTCCGGACACTATGGCCGTTCCCGGGTCTTGATCGGAACCCCCGCGGTCCGTCATGATATAGATTCTGTCGGTGTCGCCGCCGACTGGGCTTTGCCTTTGCACAAACGGTTGCGTCTGACTGGCGAGGCATTCTTCGGACGGAATCTCGCAGGATCCCAGGGCGGGATCTTTCAGGGCTACAACACCGAATTCGCGTTGATGAGCGGTTCGGATCTCGTCCCGGGCGGTGTCCGGGGCATAGCGACAAGGGGCGGCTGGATCCAGGTCGGTTTTACGCCGGCAGTTCTGCGCGACCGATTTTCTCTCTACAGCTCTATTGGTATCGACGACCCTCGAGATCGGGACCTGGTAACGATCGTTCCAAGGGATCTTCGAACAAGAAATCTGACTTACGCATTCGATGCGATCTACAAGGTCACGCCGCAGTTCTCGATCGGAGCCGAGTACCGAAGGTTTTGGTCCACTTGGACCCTTTCGGGCCGCCGGACGAACAACCACGTAAATCTCGGGGCGGTTTATAGCTTCTAAGGGCATCTAACCCCAGCCTATCGGTCATCCGGCGAGTTCACGGAGCCCTTCGGTGGACACTACCACTATTTTCCGCTTTTCAATATTTATAACACCCCGTTCGTGGAGCTTCCTGACGTTCCGGATGGCGGCCTCAAGCGTTAGCCCCGCCATTTCTGCAATGTCTTGCCGCCTTAGCCTTACGGTAAAGGGAGTTTTGCCGCCCTCGCCGTCGACTAATGACAAGATGACGCCTGCGATTCGCGACTCTGCCGAAGCCGTGGCGAAGATGTTCAGCGTTTCCGAACGATCCCGCAAGATCCCGCAGGCTCGCCCCAAAATAAACGAAGAGAATGACGGCGACTCACTCATTATCTCGAGAAATCTCGCCCTCGGAAGAAAAAGTATGGTTGTCGGCTCCATTGCTACGGCAGTCGATGGGAATGCCTTGCCGTCGAGTGCCGGCGGTATCGCAAAGGCCTCCCCGCTTTGGAATGTGCCGATGATGATCTCCTTTCCGGGCTCCGGGTATCTGACCATTTTCACCTTTCCGCTTTTCACTATCGGAAGCCGGTCGGCCGTTTGCCCCTCGGAAAAGATGATCTGGCCCGAAGTGTACGAATTGGATGAACAGGCTGCGATGATCTTTGCCGCAATTTCCTTGTCTATGTATTCGAGCATGAAAACCAACGATTCGACGAGATCGTCATTCTCCTCTCGGCCCAATTGTACCACCCGAACTAATGCCGGAACACGGTGATCGTCATCGCATTGATAAAAGAATATCTTGAATGTCCATTTCCGTCGTGTCGGGATTAATAAAACAAAATCTCGTTACCGTCTCGGTGTTGCCGCCCCTCAGCCACTTTGTCGGAGCCACCAGAGCAAATCCCCGCTTGTGATTCTCCAGGGTCCATCGAACATAGTCATCATGGCCCCAGCCCTTTCTCCTGAACAACACGATCGACAGGCTCGGTTCGCGCACCAGTTCGACGTGCTCAAGCTCGTCCACCATTCGGCCGGCGATCCGCGCAAGCTCGATTCCCCGCTCTATCGCCTGTGTGTAGCGTTCAGTACCGTGCATCGCAAGTGAGAACCAAAGCGGAAGCCCGCGTACCCGGCGCGTAAGCTGGATCTGATAGTCAGCAGGGTTAAATCCGCGATAGTTGTCGTCGTAAAAGATATCCAGATAGGAGCCGCCTTGCGTGTGGGCCTTTTGCGCAAGTTCGGGCTGGCGGTAGATCACCGCACCGCAATCATACGGCGAAAAAAGCCATTTATGAGGATCAATGGTTACACTGTCGGCCGTCTCGATCCCATTGAACTGATCACGCACCGAGGGCGCCGCAAGAGCACCTCCGCCGTATGCCGCGTCCACGTGAAACCAAAGCCCGTTTTCTCGACTGATCTGTCCGATCGATGCAAGGTCGTCTATTATGCCGGCGTTCGTGGTGCCTGCGGTCGCGACCACCGCAAAGACGCGTCCTCGCTCTTTCGGTGCCATCTCATCCAGCGTTGTTTGCAGCATCGGGCCTTCGAGACGACCGTCGATGTCGATGATCTTCACATCCGCGTCGATCACCTTTGCCATTGCTTTTACCGAAGAATGCGCTCCGGCAGAGGTGACCACAATGCCGCGTCGATCATTGCGCGCATGGTCATTCTCTCGCCAGGCTTCGCGCGCGGTCACCATTGCTGAAAGATTGGCTTCGGTACCGCCGCTGGTGAACACGCCGAAGGCTCCCGCCGGGAGTCCCGTTAGCTTGACAAGCCACCTCATCGCCTCATTTTCGGCGAAGATGCAACCCGCGCCCTCTAGCCAGAAGGCTCCGTGAACGCTTGCAGCAGACGTTACAAGATCGAACATCACAGCCGCTCGGGTCGGCGACGCGGGTACAAAGGCGAGATGCCTCGGATGGTCGATTGGGACACTCGCTTTCTCCAGCACATCCCGGAACAACCGGAAAGCATTTTCCCCGCCGATACCTTTTGGCGTGATCGTTTCACCTACGATCTCACGAAGTTCCTTTTCACTTTTTGGCAGGCCAAGGTGCGGCGAGCGGTCGGTTATGCGATGTATCGCATATTTCATTACGTCGAGCGTCATCTCGACCAGGTCGATGTCAATTTCATGCATAGGTAATCGATCCGAAGGGTCTATCGAAGGGCGTGACCACTGTCAAACCAGTCATCCCCGCGATCTCTCTGCCGATACGTGAAGCCTCGCTCTCTGTTATTGTCTTGAGCTTTCGGTTCCAGATGCCTGCCTCCTCGAGGTTCCCCCGAGCCTCTATTTTCCACTCGGTCGGGATAGGACGGAGCGGAAGGTTTATTTGTATCTCATCCGGACGTATTTCTGAATAAAGGCATGCGAGTTGTTCCAGCTCATTCGGCGTAGGCGCCGCTAACAGCATCGTCTGGATACCGAGAGAACCGTCGTACTCCGCACGAAGCTGCTTTATCCCATTTACGATAGTATCCAGTGTTATGCCGCCGACCGGTCGGTCAACCCTGGCCAAAACATCATTCGACCAAGCATCCAGCTTACAGAACACTTTGTGGGCCGCGGCAAGATCATCACGCACGTCCTCCCGCCACAGCAGCGACGAATTCGTTAGAACTGCTACCGGTTTGCCCGTCAGCTTTTTGACGCTAGTTATGGCCTGGCCGAGATTCAGGGCGAGCGTCGGCTCGCCACTGCCCGAAAAGGTCACCACATCCGCAGTTTGCCAGTCTGATCGCTGCAGGTCATCAAGGACCTTTTCGCTTGTGACAAAGATCGAGCGCTCGCTCGTTAGAACGTCGATCTTGCCAAGCTGGCAATAGACGCAATCAAATGAGCAGATCGAATCCACGCACAGCAGATCGATCCCCAGTGATCTCCCGAGTCTCCACGAATCGACCGGCCCGTAAACCGTACTGTTCACCATTGACCTCGACCTCATGTTCCGGCATCTCACGCCGGGTCAATTCGACCACATGGCCATCGCAGCCTTTTCCACCTCAACTGCCTTGGGAAAGAGCACGTTGTTCTCCAGATGGATGTGCTCGTGCAAGTCCCGCTGCAGATGTTCGATCCGGAACATTAGCCCGGCAAAGCTCGGACATGCGTCCGGCGGGACCACATAGCCTCCGGTAAGATCGCTCATTCGCTGAAGCATTTCACCCGCATGGTCATGTTCGGCCATCATCATCCTAACCGGATTTTGCACTGTGCCAAAGGGCGGTAGCGGCATCGGCAGCCCATTCTCCCGGCTTCGGACCATTGCGAGAACGAACGGAAATAGTATCTCCTCCTCGCGCATCATGTGCGTCATGAGTTCCGTTGAAAGCTCCGCAAAGATCGACCTCACCTCGTGCAGCTCCGGATGTGCGTCGCCGTGTACCCTTACGACCTTTTCGACCAGCGGGGCGAGGCTGGAGATCTCCTTTTTGGTAAAGACGTGGTGCTTTTCCAGAATATGATCGATGATCTCCGGGATCCCTGCGTCGCCTATCCAGTCCTCACGCGGCATCGACCCGTCAAGTAGTTCGTCCAGCCTGCGTCCAACCTCTTCATAGTTCGCGCCGGCATGCGAACATGCCTCCGCAAGCGGACGCCGTCCGCCGCAGCAATAGTCGATCTTGAACTCTTCGAATACCCTTGTTGTCTCCGGGTTTTTCAATGCTATTTCTCTGACAGTCATTTCATTTGTGATATTCATATTACCTCCAGAAGTGGTCCCAAGGTGCTATTATCTGGCAAGGCGTCCGGAAGGAATATGATCCGGGTCATATTTGGCCCCGGCTTTGGCAGAAGATGCGAAATATTGGCGGATACATACTCGCAGGCGGGAAGAGCAGCCGTCTCGGGTCACCAAAGTGGAGGACGGCGTTAGGCGGTCGGAGGCTTGTCGATATTGTCGCGGCCGCAATGGCTCCGGTCGTGGCTCCGCCTATTACCTTGGTCGGCGATCTGGGCGACGATCCATCAGGCTTCCGACTGATCCGCGACACGATGGTTGACGGGAAATACCCGGCTGTCGCCGGCCCGCTCGTCGGACTGCTCTCGGCGATCGAAGATTCGCGCGATCCGTGGATAGCCGTTCTCGCATGTGATCTGCCTTTTGTGCGCAGCGAATTGATAGCCGGTCTCGTGTCTCTGATCGACGACAACGCAGATGCTATCGTTCCTGTCCAGCCGGATGGTCGGCTTCAACCGCTTTGTGCGGTTTATCGGAAGAAAACCTGTAACCAGGCCATTCTAGACCAGTTAAGCACCGGCCGCAGCAGCATGCTCTCGCTCCTCGACCTGATCACCGTCCGCAAATTAGAACCGGTGGAATATGTCGGTTTGGAGGGTTCTGAACGCTTCTTCTTCAACGTGAATACACCGGAAGACCTGGCGACAGCCCGGACTATTTTTGAAACACCGCCCGCATGACCCGGCGGCCGCGATCGTGATCGCAACAGTTCATATCCTGCATCCCATTTAGTAATCTGGATAAAACCCGGATCCCGCGTTAGGTGTTTTCGTTTGTTTTTGCATCTATGTGTGCTTGGCGTTTTTGCGTGAGATCGACGTAATGTTTTAAGCCAGGTCTGAAAGGTTTGTGGAAGCAAGGAGCGAAACACATTACAGGGTCCTTTTAGTGTTTGATCTGGTCGAAAAGATGTCCTCGATTCGCAAAGTTGTCGTGGTCTTTGCCGCCCTCTGGTATGCAGCGGCAGGGATTGTTTACGTGTCTGCCGCTCAGCCGCAGGTCACCGTCACGGTCTTGGACGAGGCGGGCCGCGTCGTCGCGGATGCGTCAGTTTCTGTCGTTTCTGCGTTGGGGGACGAGGTTCGATGCGTCCCGTCAGACAGCTTGTTCATTTGCCCCGCCTCCGACACGGGTGCGGAGATCGTTGTCCGTGCTCCGGGGTTTACCGAGGCTCGGCGCGGCCTCTCGGGCCTGCCGGGCTCCGGCGGTCTTACGATCGTTCTGACGCCAATTCCGATCAGCGAAAAAGTCGTGATCTCCGCAAGCCGTGTCGAGACCAGGATCGGTGATACTCCGGTCAGCGTCTCACTCCTCGGCCGTCCGCAGATCGAAAATTCGGCCGCCTCTTCGATGGACGATATTCTACGCCAGCTTCCCGGATTCTCGATCTTTCGCCGTTCGAGCAGCCGCCACGCGAACCCGACCACGCAGGGAGTTTCGCTTCGCGGTGTCGGTTCGAGCGGTGCAAGCCGCACACTCGTACTTTCCGACGGCGTTCCGCTGAATGATACCTTCGGCGGCTGGGTACAATGGAATCGTGTAGTGCCGATAGCGATCGAGCAGGTCGAGGTGGTCCGTGGCGGTGCTTCGAGTCTTTTCGGAAGCGGCTCCCTTAGCGGCACGGTAAACGCGGTTCCCCGTCGTGCCGATGCGGGCAGCATCCTGTCGGCCGAGACATTTGGAGGAAGCCAGGGAACCTTCTCCGGTTCACTTTTTGCAGGCTCCAGGGTCAAGAATTGGTCGATCGACGGAGTCGCTTCCCATGGCCGGACAACGGGATACGTTCTCACCGAACCGATCTCGCGCGGGCCTGTCGATATGCCGGCCGGTTTCCGCGCAAGTAATTTGAGGGTACGCGTCGAGACGGATCTGGCCGACGGGCTCAGCGTCTTTTTCCGCCCCGCCTACTTTTCCGAATCCAGAACGAACGGAACACCGCTGCAGACGAACAGAACAGTCTCTCGCGACGCGGTCCTGGGCGGACGTGCGGCCGGCCGGCGGGGCGGCATCGGCCGGTCCGGTCTGGCGTTCGACTGGCGCATCTTCGGCGGCACACAGGGTTATGATCAGAGCTTTTCTGCCGTCGGCTCCGGACGGTTGACCGAGAACCTGACGCGGCTCCAGCGATCCCCTTCGCGACATTTCGGGGTCTCTACTCAGTTCTCGGCGGTTGCCGGGCCCCATACGATCGTTGGAGGCTTTGAAGCACGCGGCATTAGCGGTTCAAGCAACGAGGTAGTCTTTGCCGGCGGTGGCCCCTCATTGCTGGTAGGTTCCGGGGGGCGAGAACGTTCCGTCGGCCTGTTTCTTCAGGACATTTTCTCGATCTCTGACCGGGTGTTGATCTCCGCGAGCGTACGATTTGACCGTTGGGAAATGCTGCGTGGCCTGGCCTCTACCCGAGATCTCGCGAGTGGAACGATTTCGGCAACCGAGTTCCCCGATCGGAGCGAGACGGCAATTAGCCCCCGGTTCTCGCTCCTCGTCCGGGCCAGCGACAATATTTCCGTCCACGTCTCGGCGTCGCGTAGCTTTCGTGCACCGACGCTCAATGAACTCTATCGCGGATTTCGTGTGGGCAACGTGGTCACCGAAGCGAACGAGAACCTGCAGGCCGAACGCGCCTTTAACTTCGAGAGCGGGGCAAGCGTTACGTTCGGTCTGGTATCGTTCAGGGCCACCGCCTTCGTCGTTGACGTCACCGACGCGATCGGCAATGTTACTATCTCGTCCACGCCAACGCTTATCACCAGGCAGAGAATGAACGCCGGCCGAACGCGCTCGGTCGGTTTCGAATCCGACGCCGAGATCAGACTTCGCGGCCTTACCCTTAATGCGGGATATCAGTTCGCAGACTCGACCGTTGCGGCATTCCCTACGAACCCTGATTTGATCGGGCTTCGAGTGCCGCAGGTCGCAAGAAACCAATTTACTGCCCAGGCCGCATATCATCTCGGCAGATGGAGCTTTGCCGTTCAGAGCCGAGCATCGGGGGAACAGTTTGATGACGATCTCAATGCCTTTCGCCTCGAACCGTTCATCCAGACCGACGTCTTCGCCTCCGGACGTATTGCCCGCCGCCTCACGCTCTTCTTTTCAGTCGAAAATATTACGAACTCGCGTTACTCGGTCGGACGAACGCCGCTGCGTACGATAGGCGCCCCTGTCGGCTTCCGCACCGGCCTTAGATGGCATTAACAGCGTATACGTGGAGGGAAATGTCTCATGCCAACAAAAAGAGGCGTCCACATGGGACGCCCTTGCAGTGATCATAAGATCCAAAAGGCTAAAAGGTCAGCCTTCCGCCGATGATGATCCGCCTGTTGCCGCCGGGCGTTGCCCATTGGTTCAGGAAGTTAGCACCGGCATTGAGGTTAGCGTTCGGGATGCCGAAGTTGCGTCTGTTCAATGCATTGAACATATCAACTCTCACCTGTGCTCGAACTCGCTCGGTGATCTGCGTGTTCTTGATGATACCGAAGTCTATCAGCTCGATATCGTCTGCACGGAGTATGTTCCTGCCCGCACTTCCTACTCTGTCCTGTTGTGTGGTCGGTGAGAAAAAGTTCGGACATGCATTGCCTGCCACCGGAGTGCCGCAACCCGCACGGATCTGCGGTATCGACATACCTGAGATGTTCGTGGTCGTGATCAGGTTAGGTCGAATTGCGTTTCCTACCAGGCCCGAGATGCCGTTCAGAGCACCGGCCGGGTCGGAGCCGTTCAATACCGTAAACGGTGCTCCACTCTGGAAAGTGAAGAACGAATTGAACTGCCAACCGCCGAGAATCCTGCCGACAACGCCGGCCTGATTCTGATAGAACGGAAGCTGATAAACGAAGTTGCCTGTCAGACGATGCGGTCTGTCATAACTCGAACGTCCGCGATCGGCCCGAATATTGAACGAATCCTGAGCGACGGCCACCTCACCCGTAGATGGGTTGAAGATCTCCGATGCGGTGTCAATAAAGGAACTCCAAGTATAGTGGAGACCCGCACTGAAGTTATTGCTCAACCGCTTCTCAAGACTCATCTGCATCGAGTGATAATCGGACGAGGCGGCGTTTGCCCTTGTCCTTATAACTCCGCGAGTAGGATCTACCCTTGGGCAAAGTACCGCCGGGTTCGGCGGTGCCGGCTGAGCGCAAGCGGTCCTCGGGTTTCCGTCTAATGTCTGGAACAGACCCCTGCCGACCGTGCCTACATAACCGATCTTGAACGCCGTGTCCCGATTCAGTTCACGCTGAAACTCCAGAGAGAACTGGTCTGATGAAGGTGCGCGAAAGTCGTTTGCCACGACCGTTCTGGTCAGAAGCAATGGCTGTGCGACGTTCGGCGTGGCGGTCGGTATGGCTGTAAACGCACCTGCCGCAGGCAGGTTGATCGCCGCAACGAACGGGAAGGCCGTAGCCACGTTCAGGTTGATGTTAATGAAGTTCGCATCATACGTTCGAGCATAGCCGCCCCTCACAACCAGCTTGTCACCCCCGGTAAGGAAGCCTAAAAATCCCTCGTCGGAAGTTTGCGGGTTCCAGTTGAAACCGATACGCGGCATAAAGTTGTTCGTGTCGGTGCCCGGTACAGGGTCAAACACGAACCCGGGGTCGTTGTTATTCGCAGCGAGAATGCGCTGGTTAAGTTCCTTGAGATACTTGAAGGAATCACCCGGATACTCATAGCGCAGGCCGAAGCTTAGAGTGAAGTTCGGACGAATCCGCCATTGATCCTGGGCAAACCAGTAGAGTTCCCACCATTCGTAGAACCCGAGTACGTCACCGCCAACAAGCGGCCTGTTCACGGTCGCGGCTATGTCCGCAACGTCGTTGACATAGTTCTGAAGCGTGGAATAGGCAAGCCGTCCTCGGACCGTCGGGAAGAAGAAGCTCTTCACCTGCAGCCAACGCCAATCTACACCGAACTTCATTGTATGATCCCCTTTGATAATAGAGATCGAGTCCTGTATCTGGTAGGTGTTGTTGATACGGAACTGAGGTAGATTGACCGCCAGTCCGATCGCCGTCCTGTTCGCCGCGGCGTTAAAGCCAAGCATACCCAATTCGCTTATCTCGATCGAAGGTATCGTCTCTGATGACGGATCGACCGCGTTCGTATTCGAATCGTATCGAGCGTAGGAAAGCCTTAGCTCATTCGTGATGTTGCTGGTCAGCAGGCTGTTCCAGACAAAGATCGCCGCCTGAGACTTCAGCGTGTTCTGAGTGGTCAAACCCGGCGGTGTCACCTGGCCTATACCGGCGGTGACCTGATCGGTAAATCGATACCGCCCAAAGATCAGGTTCTTGTCATTGATGCGATGATCTACACGAAAAGACGCCTGGTGATCGTCAAATTTGAACGAAGACGAACCCGTAACGTTTCCGAGGGGAACGATATATGTTTGGTTGTTAAAAACAAACGACGCGGTCGTGCCGTTTGCATCACCCGCAGGAACAAAGTTGAGCAGAGCCTGTATTTGCGGAAGGTTGCCTACGGCGTTCTGCAGCACCGTTCGGCCTGCTGCCGTCGGTGCACCGCTCAGCGTAAAGCCCGACCCGGATGCCCTATCAGACCATTTCTGATAGTCCACAAAGAAATGTGTCCTGTCGCGTCCGTCATAGAACCCAAGGAATACCGGCCCTCCGACGGTAAAGCCTATCTGGTTCTCAAGCCGGAGAGGAGCATACCTTCGCGAAGGGTCGGTTGCTGCCTGATTACAGAATCCGGCGCTCTTGTCCGTATTGCTGCAGGAGTTCAGTCGTTTGTTGTTGTGAAACCAGAAGAGTGAGCCCCGAAGATCATTCGTGCCGGACTTGCCTATGAAATTAACGACCGAGCCGGAGTTTCTGCCGAATTCGGGCAGGAACTGGTTGGTTGTGATCCTGACTTCCTGAATAGCGTCAGGGTTATTCAATGCAATTTGTCCCCCGGCAACACTGGGATCATTTATGTCCTGGCCGTCGATCATGAAATTGTTCGAGCGGACGCGGCCGCCGTTAGCAGAAAAGCTGATGCCGTTGGCAAAGCCTGTCTGTCCCGAACCAAGCTGGCTGACGCCGGGAACAGAAAGCAAAACGTTGAATACGTTCCTGTTCGGGGCGATTGGAAGTTCAGACAAACGACGCTCGTCAAACCTCGTGCTGACCTCGGCGGTGGTCGTGTTCAGCAGCGAAGCGTCCGCCGAGACCGTAACGACCTCCTCGACGCCTCCGGCTCTCATCGTTATGTTCAGCACCGCATTCTGGTTTACGACCAGACCAATACCGGTTTGAACATACTTCGAAAAACTCGCTGCCTCGACAGTTACTTCGTAGCCGCCTAACGGCACATTCACAAAACTAAATCGGCCGTCAGCGCCCGTAACCGCGCTGCGGGTAAAACCTGTATCAGTATTTCTGATAGTGACCGTTGCCCCTGAAACCACAGCCTGTGCTTCGTCATTGACGCTGCCGGATATTGAACCCGTATTGGACTGGGAATAGGCCGGGATGGCCAACAACAGAAAGGCAAGCGGAAGTAGGAATCTGCTTGTCTTTTTCATCCATTTATCCTCCTAAGATTTTGCAATAAATCCATTTCGATCTCCCGTAAGCTATCGACTGCTTCCAATAGGAGATCTTCCCCTTGATATTCGACGTGCAAGGCAATATATGTTCCAAATGTAATTTGTTGTGATAACAGGAGTTAGCAGCAGGTGTTACGGTCTTGTTAACGAAATTTTGTTGTATTATCCAAAAAAATGAATCATGTCCGACAGAAGTTCATCTTTCAACAGTTATTAGCATCCCGAGACCGCGATTTGGGGTGTGCCGGCTCTGCCTTAAAAAACTAAAAGGGCCGCCGTCTCCGGCAAGCCCTTTATTACCCCAAAAATGACGCTCTTAAGTTCTATTCAGGCGGTCCTGAGCAGCCCGGTCCGTGAAGGGCCGGCTGTTTTGTACTGATTATCGGATAATTCTCGGCATCTTTATTTATTTCGAGCCAGTTTAGATATTCTTCTGGGATCGACATGTCGGAAAAGATGGCTTCTACCGGGCATTCCGGCAGACAGGCGTCGCAATCGATGCAGGTATCGGGGTTGATCAGCAATCTGTCCGGGGTTTCGTGGAATGCTTCGACCGGGCAGACCGCCGCACAATCTGTGTACTTACAATCAACACAAGGCTCGGCTACGATATAGGTCATTAACTGGTTTAAGCTCCTATTAGGTATATGAGTGCAAAGGTAAAAGCTAATATCGTAACTTCTGGTTGTCAAATCGTAGTGAACAAATGCTAAAATGCCGTCATTCCTGTTCCGGAGCAACACTCAAAAACAGATGGAGAAAAGCATGACTAACGTTAAAGCCGAGCGCGAATTGGCTTTGGATTTCTTGAGGGTCACCGAGGCCGCCGCGATAGCGTCAGCTAAAACAATGGGCCAGGGCGACCGAAAACACTCTGACCACGTCGCCGTCGAGGCAATGCGCGAAGTAATGGATACGGTCCCTATGCGTGGGCGTATCGTTATCGGTGAGGGCGAGCGAGACGAGGCCCCGATGCTGTTTATCGGCGAGGAACTCGGCGGCCATGCCTTTTCGGCCGAGGCCCGTACCGAATTTCCTGAGGTGGACATCGCTGTTGACCCCCTCGAAGGGACAAATCTCTGTGCCCTTGGGGCAAACAATGCGATCGCGGTGCTTGCTGCTTCCGAGCGCGGCGGGCTGCTCAATGCTCCGGACATCTATATGGACAAGATAATAGTCGGCCCTTCATGTAAGGGGGCGGTCGAGCTTGATGCTCCGGTCGCCGATAATTTGAAGAATATTGCACGACGGCTGGGCCGTGATGTCGAGGACTTAACGGTGGTCTGCCTTGACCGCGAACGCCACAGGCAGTTGGTCAACGATGTCCGTTCCGCCGGAGCAAGGATCCGGCTGATATCGGATGGCGACCTTTCGGCCGGTATCTCAGCTGCGGTAGCGGGAACCAATATCCACGCCTTGATGGGTATCGGCGGTGCGCCCGAAGGGGTTATAACCGCTGCTGCGATGAAATGTCTCAACGGCGAGATACTTTCAAAATTTGTGTTCGACCCTGAACGATTGGGAGTTGACCGGACAAAGGTCCCGGCGAAAGAAGTGGTCATCGAAAGGATCAGAAAGATGGGTATTACGGATCCTGATAAGATCTACGATACAAATGATCTGGCTCCGGGCAAGAAGATAATATTTGCCGCGACGGGTGTAACAGATGGCTCGTTGCTGCGAGGTGTTCGTTTCTTTGGTGAAGGAAAACGCACCCATTCAGTTGTGATGACCACCGATGCAAAGAGCATCCGGTTCGTGGATACTGTTCACGTCGAGGGTGGCCCCGACGCCGTGATCAGATTTTAGTGAGTGCTGGATCATTGCAGCATTCGCTTTCGTTATCTTGCTGCTGTAGGGGCAGCGATTCTCCCCAAAAATTGGTTATATAGAAAAGTGGAGGAATTGATGAGCATTAAGACCCTGAATGACAAAAATGGTACGACGACTAACGGGGCCGGAAACGTGCATTCCAATGGAAACCGTGCTGTTGACGATCAGGGCAAATTGATCGTTCTTACAGCGCCTCTTACCGAGGCGATCGACCACGCCGGTTATTTTATCCAGATGGCAATGGCCTCGTTGCCGATTTGGCTTGAGGGCATCCTAAACCGTAAGTACCCCGAATGGCGCAATGTCGAACACAATCCGGACGGTTCCGCAAAGTATATGCCTGCGGGCGTCCGTCTTGTTGAGAAATCGCTTGAGCGGGTTTATGACAAGGAGGACATCGTCTCCTGCTTTCCCGAAGACCTCGAAAAGTTTATCGGACCGCGAACACGAGTAGTGGCGGTATCGACACATAACCCCCTCGGCGTAACGTTTGCCGCAGGTGTCTATACCTCGATCTTCGGCTCCTCAAAGATGCCGATAAATTCTCATTATTCGCGCGAGCTCTTCGCTCAGATTAAGAGCAACCCCCACCGTGAAAACTTCAAGGTCATAGTTGGCGGTTCTGGTGGTTGGCAGATCATACAGACGGACATGTATGACGAGCTGGGCATTGACTGTGTCGTCGAGGGGCGAAGCGAATCAGAGGACACTCTTGAGCTTTTTGCTAAGGCGGTCGCCGGCGAGGAATTGCCAAAAGAGGTAACGGTCGTCCATCCGAAAGAGCGAGAGGCAATAATGTTCCCGGACACGCGCACTACCTTCGGTGTAGTCGAGATGACCACGGGCTGCGGACGGCGGTGTAAGTTCTGCGTCCCTGATCTTAACCCGCAGATCGACCTGCCGAAAGACAAGATAATGAAGGCCGTTCGGGCAAATGTAGCTCAGGGAAACAAGCAGATCTCGCTCGCAACCGAGGATATGTTCATCTGGGGACAGGTCCATACGGACACCCCCTTCTATTTCCCAAACCGCGAGGCCTTGGTCGATCTTTACCGCGACATCGTCGAAACTCCCGGTGTCGAACAACACGTTTTGAGCCATTCAACCATCGCCCCGGCTGTCGTTGACCCGATACTTATCAAGCAGCTTTCCGAGATCTTGCTGCCGAAAAGCCCCATCCATTTTCCGTATCTGAGCAGCCACCCAGAAAAGAAGGCCCTCGCTCCGCTCATCGGGCTTGAGACGGGCTCCGTCCGGATGGCGAAAAAGATAATGCCGAGCAAGGGCGTGCCGTTTTCCATAGAGGATTGGCCCAGTATCGTTCTGGAAGGGCTTCGCGTCCTAAACGAGAACAACTGGTTCCCCGCTATGACGCTCATTGTCGGAAATCCGGACGAGACCGACGAGGACATCATGGAGACCCTCGATCTCGTTTATGAAATGGAAAGACGCGGCCTTTTCGCGTTTCTAATCCCATCGATCTTCACTCCTCTGCATGATACGAGGATGGAGATGGAAAAGGGCGTCACGCAAACGCGTCAGCTTACGCCTCTGCAATGGCAGTTGATGATGAAGTGTTGGAAGATGAATCTCCGGCCCGGACAGTATAGCTGGTGGGGGCCGACGGCGTGGAGAGTGGGGTCGCTCGGTATGTGGCTTTACAAGCTCAGAAAGCTCAACGGGCCAAATTTTACGTACCCGCTCTTTATGTTTTCAGGCATCCTCTCGGAAAAGCGTCTTGCGAAAATGGGCAAGATCTATATTGGTAAACCGCTTGAGACGAAGGACCGAAAAGAGCTGCTCGCCACTCTCAAGCCAAAGATGCTGAAACACCTGCGGGAGGACAACGGCGACCTTCCCGAAGGTTTTCAGACAATGGTAGCAGCAGGTTAGGCGTCCGTTCACGGAATATCTCTCCCGGAAAGGGTGCTTATTCGATCTTGCCGGCGGCGTTCGACCGTCGTGGTGCTATCGAATTTTCTGCTATGGGCGAATCAAAACCTTTTGTGTTGGATTTCAGCCAGGTCGGCGCGGGCGACGTCGCCCTTGTCGGTGGAAAGTGCGCAAGCCTCGGCGAGCTTTTTCGTGAATTGACCCTTCAGGGGGTCCGAGCTGTTGACGGCTTTTCAACAACGAGCCACGCCTACGAGGTCCTCCTTGAAACTGACGGCCTCAGGAAGAAACTTCAGAAGCTCCTAAAGGGGCTGGACGTAGATAACCTTGAAGAGCTCGCCCGTGTAGGCAAAGCGGCGCGCGGCCTGATGCTTGAGACCCCGTTCCCGCCCGAGGCCGAATCCGCCATAAAGGAGGCTTATCACCGGCTTGGCGACCGCATCGGGAAAAAGGCTTTTGAGGTCGCCGTTCGCTCGTCTGCAACTGCCGAAGACCTTCCTGATGCCTCATTCGCGGGCCAGCAGGACACCATTCTCAACGTTCGGGGCGAATCCGCCCTTATCGCGGCATGTCACGAGTGTTTTGCCTCCCTATGGACCGACCGGGCCATCTCCTATCGTACCGCCAAGGGGTTCGATCACTTTGATATCGCTCTGTCCATCGGCGTCCAGCCTATGGTTCGCTCCGACGCGGCTTGTTCCGGGGTCATGTTTACGCTTGATACGGAGAGCGGATTTCGCGATGCGGTCGTGATCAATGGGGCCTGGGGCCTTGGTGAGGCGGTTGTCCAGGGCATGGCGACGCCCGATGAATGGATAATCTTTAAGCCGACCCTTAAGGCCGGTTTCAGGCCGATCATCACCCGCAAACTTGGCGTTAAAGAGGTCAAGATGGTCTTTGCCGATGACGGCGGGGGAACGGTCGTTCGCAACGTTGTCGAATCACAACGCAAGCGGTTCTGTCTTGCCGGTTTCGAGATACTTCAGCTCGCCAAATGGGCATGCGCCATCGAGGACCATTATTCGAAACTTGCGGGCAAACATCAGCCGATGGACATCGAGTGGGCCAAGGACGGAGTTACCGGCGAACTTTTCATCCTTCAGGCACGTCCCGAGACCGTTCACACACAAAAGGCCGAAAATTACATCGAGACTTACGAACTCACCGGAGTCCACGGCGCACCGCTTGCGTCCGGGGTCGCTGTCGGCGAGAAGATCGGCAGCGGAAAGGCCCATGTACTGCTTGACTCGGCTCACCTTTCACATTTTCGAGAGGGCGAGATACTTGTAACTACGATGACCGACCCGGCCTGGGAACCGATAATGAAACGAGCCGCTGGCATCGTTACGGAACGAGGCGGCCGCACATGCCACAGCGCCATCATCAGCCGCGAACTCGGCATCCCCTGCATCGTCGGGACCGGCGACGCGACCGAAAAGATCAAAAACGGCTCGGACATCACCGTAAGTTGTGCTGAGGGCGACGTCGGGAACGTCTATTACGGCCAGATCGAATACAAGGTAGACCGACACAAGATAACCAATCTCGAACGCCCCAAAACGGCCGTGATGATGAATGTTGGCGACCCCGACCATGCCTTTTCCGTTTCGCGGCTTCCAAATGACGGTGTCGGGCTCGCTCGGCTTGAGTTCATCATAAACAACCACATCGGCATCCACCCGATGGCGCTGGTCAACTACCCAAACCTGAAGCGCCGGGAGGACATTGACCTGATCGCCGGGCGCATACTCGAAGAGGACCCTAAAGAGTTCTTTGTCCGGTCCCTGGCTGAGGGCATCGGGCGTATCGCGGCCGCCTTTTATCCCAAGCCCGTCATTGTTCGAATGTCCGACTTCAAGTCAAATGAGTATGCCATGCTTGTCGGCGGAAAGGAGTTCGAACCCGTCGAGGAAAATCCCATGATCGGCTTCCGAGGAGCTTCGCGCTACTACGACGACCGCTACAAACCCGGTTTCAAGCTGGAGTGTCTCGCCCTGCGTCGCGCCCGCGAGGACATGGGCCTTACGAACATCACCCCGATGATCCCGTTTTGCCGAACCGTCGAAGAGGCGGAAAAGGTCATCGCCCTCATGGCCGAATATGGGCTGGTTCAGGGCGAGAACGGGCTTGAGATCTATGCGATGTGCGAGCTCCCGGCCAACGTGGTCTTTGCCGAAGAGTTTCTGAGGGTGTTCGATGGGTTTTCCATCGGGTCAAACGACCTTACCCAACTCGCGCTCGGGCTCGATCGCGATTCTGAGATGGTCGCTCACCTGTTTGACGAAAGGAACGGCGCTGTCGAGCGTATGGTCGCGATGGCCATAGACGCCGCCAAACGGACCGGTAAAAAGATCGGCATCTGCGGCCAGGCACCCTCGGACTATCCCGAATTTGCCGAATTCCTGGTCCGCCGCGGTATCAATTCCATCTCTCTAAACCCCGATACCGTCCTCCAGACCACCCACAATATCCTTGATACGGAAAAGAAGCTCTCCGAAAAAGCCGCAGGAGCCACCGAACAATAGAGATCAAGTCCCCACTTTCCGCGACTCCATTTTACTTTGGTTTCTAGAGGCCGAGGTCTGGAGCGTCAGCGTTCCCCTTGGATCTGGGCCGCTATTCACCCGAACCCGGCACCTCTTCGTTGTTATTCGATATGGTCCCGATCAGGCTCGTTCCGGCTATCGTCACCCTTACCGATGACGATTTTCGCACTAGTTCCATCACCGAGTCGAGCATGCTCTCCGGTAAATAGAACACGCCGGACAGGCCGTCGGCGGATACCGAGTTTTGCGGGATGTTGTTTCCTGTTTTGATAAAGATCAGTTGGCACGATTGGTTCGAGCTCCTGACTATCAACCTCGACGACCACGAATATTGCGGTGCCGGCTGGATATAAAGCCGGTAATGTGTGATGACAAACGAAAGCGTTGGATTGTAGTTCGTTTCGGCCTCATTGGCTCGTGCGAATGTAACGCTTGCGGCAGCGACCATCATCAGGGCCAGGGCCCTGCTAAGCCATATCTTCATAATTGGGTTCATTTTTCTTTGCATTGTATTTTCCTCCTAGATTGTTGTTGTTCTTGAACATATGTATCCGTCCTCCGGATCGTTAAGCGGGCTCAAAATAACTCAAACGAACTGAAGGACGTTGATGATATTATCTGGCCGTCCTTATCTAGCGCCGACACGTTCCATTTCAGGGTCCGGCCCGCAAAACGCTCACCAAACCATGTCGGGCTTCGATATGAGGTATTCGGCGACACCGTCACCGCTGAAAAGATCCTCTCGTCTCCGTCCATCACGCTGAGCTGATAAACGGCTGCTTGCTCCAGGCCTCGCCATGTGAAGATCACGGGTTCGGACTTTGCGTTCCTCGATCCGCTCCGCGGCAGCACTGCCCCGTCGGACTCCCATTGCGAGTTCGGTGCCGGCCCCTGTACAAAGAACCTAAGCGATGGCATCGGGAACGACGCGACCGCCCCGCTATGGACGGTCCCAGGACCAACACCAATAGCCGCAAGATTTGAATCGGATTCCTTGTCGTCAACGGCCTCGATCCGCAGAATAAGCAGATACTGGCCATCCGCTGTAATAGGCATCTTCCCTGTCACCTCAAGCGGAAGCGTGAATTTGCCGGTCGGCGGCAGAAAATGATTGAACCGAGCGACCTGCGTGTATCTTCGCTGAGTACCGCGTTGTTCTATCGGAAGGGTCGCCTCGGTCAAGAGATCGCGGTCCTGCGGCAGTTCTTCGCCCGGCTGAACTATCTCCCAGCGGCCTTTTAGCCTACCGGTCCCGTTATATCGCAACTCCGCCTTTATCTCAGGAAACGGTTCACCTGCCCGCACGAACAGCACCGGCTCACCCTTCGGCGTCACCAGTTCGACGTTCGTTAGGGCAAATGGGACACGGGCCCCGCCCCCGGTCATCCGGCAGGTAACATTCACATATTGATCGGGCCCGCCGGTCGTTGAAACGAATCGTCTGACGTAAAAGAAACCGGCATTTGCCCCGGCCACCGCCGCCTGATAGGCCCTTCGCACAACCGACGACGGAATGGTCATGATATCGGTAAACCCTCCGTTCCCGCTTGTCGTCGATCGGTTGAACCGCACGGGCAGCGAACCGTAGATCGTGTCCGGACGGCATTGCAGCCCGAGCGCGGGCGGGGTTGCCGGTACCAACTCGCCGCACCAGATCGCCTCTGCCGGCACATACCCTGCGGGTATCTGTCCGAACGTCAGGAACACGGTCGTCGGATTCTGTGAATTCACGTTCACCCCGGTCGGGTTTACCGCAATGGTCTGTGATGCTGCCGCTCCTGCCAGCCACATCAATAACAAGATGGTTCCAATGGTCCTTTTCATCGCTCTCTCCCGATCAAAATATGTTGAACGTCAGCCCGAAATTGAATACCTGTGTTTTGTTCAGAGAGTTGACGAAGAACACGCGGTCGATCGTGCTGCCGTAACGGTTGGCATACCTTATAAAAAATTGCGTATCCAGCTTTTTGAACTTCTTCGATCCGAATGCAAAGCGGTACGCCCATTGAAGATCCAGCTCCGCGTTCCTTGCGTCATTCTGGTTCCCTTTGTCGCCTGCAAGCGAAAACGATATGCCTCCGCTAAATATGGAGTTCTTTATGAACGGTGTCCGCCATGTTGCACGCGACCCGACCCGGAAAGTCTTGTCCGTTCTTGGCTGTTCCAGATTTAGCTGAGCTTCATTTGAGAATTCAAGGTCCAGATCAAGGTCCTCATAGACCTTTGTTCCAAACGTAAAGCCGTGGACCTCGCTGCGAAAGTCTGCAAGTTCGCGTCCCGGCTGCCGATTGTCCTGAAACGCTCGGGTGTACCTGTAGCCCGCGGAAAATCTCTCCGAGATTATCCATTGAGCGTTGAATGCCTGCGAGTAGCTTTTCTGATCCGGTACCTGCGAGGGGTCGCGAAATTCGCCGTCTACCGGCAGAAAAGCCCCGAACTGATGTGTCAGATCGAATGTGTATGAAACCGCGGGCAACCATTTATTCGCCTTGTTGGGGGTAAAAAAACTGCCGAGCGGGATGCCGATAACAACGTTGTTCCTGCGATTAAGTGTCTTTAGTATCGAGGCTATCTCGTTTAGATTGTCCCGATCCCTCAAATTACCAAATGCAAAATTTATCTCCCCGAGGTTTCCGGAAAACTCGAACTGGTGCTGCCGCCGGTCTGCCTGTAGTGATGCACCTATGCTGCGATAGAGGGGCTGTATCTCCTCGTGCCGGTATGTTCCCGTAAGCTTGAGCTTTTTCCCCTTCCACAGTTCTACATCGCGGAAAATGTCAAAACTAAACTCTGCGAAACGCGAATTTCGCCATGTCTCTCTTATTTCGGTGACTTGCTGATCTTGTTCCAGCAGTGGGTCGGAGGGATTAATAAATCGGCTTCTACCGAAACTTACTTCATACCTAAGACGTTCGCTTGTATCGCTTCCCTTTACGGTGAAACCAAATCCAAGGCTCCGTTCGGCATCGGTTACGTTACCCTCGTTAAAGCTCGTCAGCGGCAGCAGCGATCCGCGCATGACGGTAAATTCGACCCTCAGGCCATTTGGCCGTTCTTTGAAGAATTCTCTTGCAAAGCCCGCTCCGACCACGCTGTGTTTGCGTCGTGAGACACCCAGAAAGTTGTCAAACCCGACTACCGATGTCCCGTTCATTGCGGCGAATGTGATCTCGTTCTGCTTTCCGATCGGGACCACACCGCTGACGCCCCGGCTCGAAAAACTGTTGATCACGTGCCTGTTTGAACCGAACGAAACATGCCCGAGATTTACCTTGAACCTATCCTTGCCAAATTCGATCAGATAGCTCGAAAGGTCGATCATCGGGGCCTCGTTTTGTAGCTCCCCAAACCGCAGTGCGTTTTGCCTCGCCCCTACGCCCACAAGGTCGAATTTGTTCGCCAGGCTCCACCCCCGCCTTGTCACCTTGAAGTCGAACCCCGCCTGCCCGTCCATCTCAGACGATGGGTTACGCTCAGGAGCCGCCTCTCGCGGAAATGTCAGCGTCTGATTCTGGCCCTTTATGTTGATAGTCACATTCGGCGTGAATCCGTATGCCGTTCTGCCTGCCTGGCCTTCTTGTTCGGCTGAATTGTCTGCTGCCCCATCGGGCCCAGCCTCGGCGGCTGAGTTTCGGACCTTCAGCTTGAATTCTGCTAACCGCATCCATTCGCCGTCAGCAGATACCCGATAAACAGTTACGGGTGACTCGCCGATCGGGTAATGAAAGAGCCTTGGCGTGTAAACGAGTTCAGTCGGCGAAATTGAGAACAGTGCAGTCAGGTCTGTGCTTGCGACGAGGACCGCGATCCGTCCCTCGCCGTTTTCCAGCGGACGGCTCAATGTAAGAACGATCCGCTCGTCCGGCGTGATCTCTTTTCCCGAAAAGCTTGCGGTAACGGCGATCGGCGTCTCCGGTCGAGAATGCATCAGGGCTCGAAACTCCGATGCAAAAACCACCGTAAGGATCGTTGCGGTCAGAAGACCCGCTCTCAATGTCCGGTAGAGATTTTCTGTTTTAACGATCTCGGATCTCATCTCGGTAGCATCCTTTTCTCTGTGGTCAAATGGATAGAGTGGCAGGCGGCCGGATCCTGTGGCACGTGGAGTGCCCGCTTCGGCCGCCTTGGTCATACCCGCGGTTCGCATTCCTTAGCGAACCGCCGGGCCGAGAGTTATGGGCACTTGGCTTTGTAGGTACTTCGGAAACTTGGCACCATCGGATTGATGTCGCCGCCTTTCTCGATATTGAAGCTGATCACTTCAAAACCGGTGTTATTGGTGACCTTTATCTTCCAGGGTTGGTTTCCACCAAGATTCGCTTCCGTGATCTGGAATGTCCTGTCATATTTCGGGGTCTGGTTGGAGTGCAGTGAGAAAAAGCTTCCGGAAAGCGTTGATATTCGGTTGCCTTTCGTATCAAACACGTCGATATTGAGCCGATTGAATGTGTTCGGGATGATGTTGACGGCGTGCCACTTCATCTTCAAGACCATCGTTCCCGGGGCATTTCCGATCCCGAATATCCTTCGCTCAACGCTGCCGCCTTTGGTTATCGTTGCATCCACGCCTTCCATATCCAGATTTACTGTGTTCGGACAGTTTGGTGTATAGGTGCTCCTAAAATTGGGGACCATCGGATTGATGTCGCTCCCCTTCTCGATATTGAAAGCGATGACCTCATCCGCGCTGTTGTTCGTTATCTCCAGTGTCCAGTTACCTGACTTTTCTGCTTCCGCCTGGCTGATGTTAAGTGTAAGGTCACATTTCGGGGTCTTGTTCGAATGCGTCGAATAGCAAGCGTTCTTTGTATTCAACGTGGTTGTTCCGTGCTTCAAAACGACCTTAAGCGGATTGAATGTGTTCGGGATGATATTAACGGCGTGCCATTTGTAACGCAGCTTGATCGTCCCGCCGATCTTGGGTATGCCAAAGATCCTGCGGGTCACGGTGTTTCCCTTGGGCACAGTAGCCGTGGTGCCTTCCATATCAAGCTTGATATCGTCTGCCATAGCTATTCCCGTAAATATGGTCAGAACTGCAATTGCTGAAAGGGCCGCTCTCTTCGTTATCTCGTAAGTTTTGCTTTTTCGCATCGTTGTTTCTCCTTTGTGTCTCTCCTAAGATTTTTTCGGGCCGGCGACGTGTTCGTATCAGCCTTCACTTAGAACTGCGCGAGATCGAAGAAACGTATCGAAAAAAAAATGATGGTTGGCAAAAAAAATGACGTCAGAGCCTGTAACTGCTCTAACGTCATAGGGTTGGTCGGGGTCTGAGGACAGGTTTCCTACTGTCTTTTCACGGAAAAATTATAGAATTTAATGGGTTCGACGCCGTTTACTTCATTGACGCCGCTGAGGACTATCTCATAGGCTCCGCTCGGCAGTTTGGATGCCGGCAAATTCAACATCACGGGCCGGGAAACCCTCCCTTGTGCCCGGACCTCACGAACGTATATCTCTTCTCCTGCCGAATCGCGGAGCTCCGCCCGATATGTCACATAAGGCGTAAGATTGTCATGAACTATGCTCAATCGTACGTAGGCCATGTCGTCAGGGATCGTCAGAACTGGCCGCTCACCGCTTCGTGTTATCGGTAGAAGCGTGGCGACAAAGATCCTCGGCTCCGGCACCGACGTGTTATCGCCGGCTTTTTCCTGTTTTCTGTTATCCGGCCTATGGTCATTCGTACCATGTCCCGTTCTTCCGGGGTCTGCATTGGTGTCAGGCATTTGGACCTCGCCTCCCGGTTCGTCCTTTGACTCATCGGGTAAATTATCAGGAGCCGGTTCCTGCGTCGGAAGTGGGACTTCGCTGTTTCGGTTACCCTGCACCATCTCGCTCTGATCCTGTGATGAACTCAGCAGAAACCACCCGCCGATGATCACGAGCAGAAGTACGGCCAACCCTCCCGCCAGGGCAGGGACCGGTAAACGGAGAACGTCGGATATCGTTTCCAGAAAGGTCCGTTTTACCTGAACGGCAGTCGCTGTTTCGACCGGCCTATCTTTGAACAGCTTTTCAACAACGATCCGTGCCATGCGGACGCGTTCGCGACGTTCCTCTGAAACAAGATATTTTTGCTCAAATCTATGGCGCAAGGCCTCGGACATTTCCTCGTTGACATATTCGTCGATCAGATCCTTTTCCAAAGCCTCGAGATACAGAGCGGTATCGTCATCTGAAAAAATGAGGTCTTCCAGCTGATCACGCTCCGCTGCTTCCAGTTCACCAAAAAGGTATCGGACAGCTTTTTCCCTGTTTTCATCCAATTGGGCCATCGTTCAAGAGTCGGGTTTAATACACCCCCTCAACTATTACTGTCAATTTTGTGCAAAACGTATCGAGAAAAACCGTCAAAGTTGTTTTTCTACCGCATACACCTTCTGATACAGCTCTCAAGCTTGTCTCTTAGCCTGACCGCCCTGTTTCGCAAAGCTGTCAGCGGTATCCTCAGGCTCTCAGCCAGCATTTGCCGGTTGTCGATCTTTTCACGCTTGCTCCCTTTGTAGTATTCGACTATTATCCGTCGATTTTCTTCAGGCAGTTCACCCAAACACTTTTCCAGACACTCGATCCTTTCTTCCGTTTCTTCCGGAAGCTCGGCGGGGACCGCGGACTCGGGCATTTCTCCCGCTGCCGTCTCTTCCGGTATTCGCCTGAATTCGAGCGCGACCAGACGGGCGATCCCGAGCGCATAGGCCCCAATGGCTTCCAGTTCGGCCCCGCTTTCCAGCTTTCTTGCCAGTCGGTTCAGAACCTCGTCGGCCGCCTCGCCCGAAGCCGTGATCGACCGGGTCTCAAAGAATCGCAGCAGGTTGTTCCTCAGGAGAATATATCTTTCGCCAGCTTCCTCGCGTTCAGGCGCAAGCGCAGCAAGCAGACGGTCAAAAGCCGTCTGCGTCAATTGCCATTTGGTTTTGGCACCGCTGTCGGACATAGATGGCCAACATTATTTGGCCTGAAGTTTGAAAAGATCCCAACGTCGGAATGGCTTATCTCCAATCCCCCTGTAACGTAAAGCCCGCCCAGAAAAATGGAGGAGCGGTGTTCCTTTCCTTCAACATTGAGATCTGAGACTGCCTTAGTGCAGCAGAAGGTAGAAGATCTTCTCTGAACATCCTTTGATAAAAACGTTTCATCAGGTCCGCGGTCGCCCGGTCTTCGACTCGCCACAAGCTTGCCATCACGCTGGGTGCTCCTGCGTACATAAACCCCCGAGTCAACCCTACTATCCCCTCACCGCGGATCTCTTTTCCCAGCGCAGTTTCACAAGCGCTCAGGACAACAAGATCTGCATTCAGGCGGAGGCTGTAAACATCGTGAAGCCGGAGATGCCCATCCTGTTCCTTGCCGGTCTCATCAACCAGTGAAAAAACAAGACTTGAAAGGCTTGGGAACTGGCTGTTTACGATACCGTGAGTTGCAAAGTGAACTATGCGGGAGCTTTGAACTTCTTCTCCTGTTGCAGATGTCAGGTTGGCGGCAAAGTCTAGCGCGACAAATCGTTGATCGCTCAATCCGAGTTGTGAGATCGCCTCCGCCTCAGAGCGGCTGAAGCGCAAACGGGAAAAGTCTGAGCGCAAATTTGGAAGCAAGACCTTTGGATCGCGCATTATGGAGGCCGCCGTTTCATCGGCGAAGAACTTTGTGTTCCGCGGATCGTCAGCGGCAAATACCGGGTCTGCAAGTATCGACACCATATTTTTTGCCGAACTATCCCTCGATGATCTGATCTTTCGTAGAATAGGCACCACCGATGCAGACGGCAGATAAACGATCTCGTTGGTCTCTACGAGAAATGAGGTTCTCGCTCCCGGACTGCCGCCGGTCGAGCCACGTGGACGCGGCAGCCTAGTCTGATCACCATCGATCGGCCGGGGCACCCTTATCGCGGCAAAGGGAAGATATTGCAAAATACCCGAGGCAACGATCAAAAGACGTTTGCCGCGGATTCTCCCAGATACAGGAGAAATGAGAGTTTTTCCCAGATCCTGAAGATCTGCTTCTGCAAGTGCGTCAGCCTTTCGTAACCTCAGGGCCCTTTGGGCAGCGGTCTCATTCGCCAGATCCAGTGAACGCGCCTTAATATTTTCGACAGCCGCCCTTACGGCTGCCTCTATCGTCTCACGTTTTGGCAGTTCAACTATCTCGAGCGTGTCCTTTGTCACCAAAAAAAGGAACGATCTTTCTTCACCAAGAAAATATTCGAGCAGGACAGTGTCTTCGTTCAGGACCTGTGATCTGATGTTGCTCAAACTTAATGGCTCAGGTTTGCTGAGTGAAGCATAGTTGGAATTCTCCTTTCGGATCCTGGCTTCAAGTTCCTGATAGCTTCTCAGATACCCGGCTATCTCTTTTTCAAGCTCCGACGCCTTTTCTCCCGCTTTTTGCTTGAGTGCGTCGATACGCTGGCGGTCTTTTGCATTGATCGTGCTTCTCAGGATGCTCTCTTCTTCGAGCAGGTCCTGAGAAACTGTAGTGCGAATATCCCTACGGATCTCCCCAAGAGTATCAAGCAGGCTGCGCGCCCTGGCCCTCTCACTTAGTTCAAACGCCAGGGCACCGTAACCCTTATCCGGGTATCGCTTATGCTGGGCTGCGAGCAAAGAGATGTAGAAATCGTAGAATTTCTGCTGCTCGGCAAAAAAGCCGGTCTGCAGGTGCTGAGATGAAATAGAATTTCGCAGGTCTTCTACGATCTCAAGTACCTTCCGGATCTTATCGAGGGCTGCCTCGCTCCTGCCCTGGTTTTCGTCAAATCGGGCAAAATAATAAAGTGCGTTTGCGAGCTCAAAGGGCATTTGAAGTTCCGTGAATATAGAAATTGCACGAACAAATGAGGCCTCGGCCGCCTGCGCCTGGTCGGTCTTCTCATAGCTTCTTGCCAATAAGACCAGATTTTGTGCTGCTGAAACAACATCATTTGATTCTTCCGCATATTTCAGAGCCTGCTCAAAATACCCACGTGCGGCATTATTTTCATTATCTTCCAGATAGATCTTTCCGATATTTTGCAGAATAAACGAAAATCCACTTTTATTGTCCAGCGACTGCTGAATTTCAAATGCTTTAAGGTCGTGTTCAAGTGCTCTTTTTTTATCACCGATCAGCATGTATAACGAACCGAGCGAGGACAATGCCAGAGCTTCTTCACGCCGAAAACCTCCTTTCTGGTAAATTTCAAGGGCCTGCTCTACAGATCTGCGCGAGTTTTCATAGTCTCCGAGCGTTCTGTATAGCGCCGCAATATTTTGCATCGAAACAGCCTGGCCGCGAACGTCACCGATCTTTCGGCGTATCTCTAAAGATCGCAGGTAGTATTCGAATGCCTTCTGAAACTCACCCCAATCCTGATAAATGAAACCGATATTGCTTTGAAGGGTCGCTTCTGTTGACCTATCCTCGGTCTCCACTGCGATAGCGAGCGCTTGTTCGTAATATTCGAGGGATCTGCGTTTTTCGCCGCCTTCGTTGAATACAAAACCTAGGTTGTTCAAGGTGATACCCTCACCTTTTCGGTCACCGGTCTCTCTCTTTAGCTCCAATGAACGATAAAAATTATCGATCGAGGTCTTTACGTCTCCAAGATAGTAATAGACTTGTCCGATATTGGATAAAGTAATGCTTTGGCGTTGTTTTTCGCCTATCTCGCCCAAGATCTCTGCCGATCTTTCCAAAAACCCAAGGCCCTTCCGGCTTTCCCCAAGGATATGATGGTATAAGCCCAGATTGCCCAGCACACCGCCCTCAAGATTCCGGTTGCCGATCTTTTGCGACAACGGCAAGAGCTTGGACGAATAGAAGATGCACTGCTTAAAATCACTTCGGAAATATGAAATGTCGTTGAGTTTGTTCAAGGTCGCGATAAGCCGCTCGTCGTCGCCGACCTTTTCCCATAGCGCCGCGGCCTCAACGAATTTTGGAAACGCCCTTTCTCGGTCTTCGGGAGTATTCTTATTGAAAAGTTCCTCTCCCTCGGCCTGCGATCTCTCAGCCTCAAGACGAAGTTGATCAGATTGTCCGAAAAGGAGGGAGGCCGAAAGTAAAAGGAAACACAGAGAGAGAATTGGGCTCGACGCTCGACTGTTGTTCATCATGGCTGTTCCAATGTTCCTGATCTGGAAACCCGGGGACGAGATTTCTCTAGTTTCTTAGCCCATTGCTTCCGGCTTGTCAATGATAAAACGGCTTCGTAGGAACTCTACGTCCGTCTTAATACCGAAAGCGTCGGAAGGACTTCGGCTGTCTGGATTTGCAACCGTCTCCTCCCTATCGATCGATCGGCCCTCAGCCCACACAAAAGTATTGGGTGCTGCCATGGAACAGAAAGATACAAAAAGTGCCTCATCAACTCGACGACCGCCTCAGAACCCCTTTCCCGGTGGGCTCAATGGTCGATCGATATATTCAAGAATGGCGAGGAATTGTTCGGAAGCGCTGTGTCGTATTTGCTCAAAACAATGGCGATCTGAGCCAACACCCCAAAATTGTTTAGTTCAGTCGCTACCAATCCGGGGCCAATTGCCTTCAGAAAATCTCTGCCTGGGTTACCACTTCCGCTTAACTGAAAACTTACAAAGCTGTTTGAGTCTGCCCAATACCATTTCTTTTGAAGACAGTAGACGTTGATCTTTCCACCGCTTCCGTGCATGGCAAGCAGATCTACGCCGGTTCTGACCAGATGGGCAAATTGCATTTCAGCTATCTTTGACATCCCTTTGACTGTAGCACTACCTAGATGCGATTCGGGTGAGCCGACTATTTTTTCCGCGACCCCCGCCGCATTTGGCGAGGATGGGATCATTGTCAAAAGCTTTGGAGGATCAAAATCACCTTGATCCAGACAATTCTTCTTTTGATAATTAAAGTGCCCTCGCCCCCCGCCTTTTTGGGTGCCGGTCGCTCCCGAAGCAAAGATATTGAAACCCATAGTAGATAAGTCCTCCGATCATTTGTTGTTGTTCAGTTAGTTGACGCATTCGACCTTGCCTTTTGCAGACACAAAGATCCTATTGAAATTCAGCAGCAAGCCTTCGGCGTGCAACCAACCGGGTGAGTATTCTCGCGGTTGGCATTATTCCGACAACGTCGTGTTTAAGATTTTTCTCCGTTTGTTGCTAGACTTGAATCGACCGCGGTTACAATGAGCAAATTTGTTGGGCAATATGAGTCGCAAGCCGCCGTCGGTAAAAGACGGCGGCGATCTACCGTTGTTTGGTCTTTTGTGGCGCTATCCTCATTCGTTTGGATCTTTGCCATCTTCTTACCGCCGCTTGCCCCCGTTTTTGGGCTTCCCGGTATCGGCGACGGGGCCTTCTCATTCTTCGGCCATATCTGTCATCAGATCCCCGACCGCTCGATGCACTTCCTTGGCCATCAACTCGGCGTTTGTTCGCGTTGTTTTGGCGTATATACGGGTCTGCTGGTCGGAACCCTGATCTATCCTCTTTGGCGTGAGATCGAAAGCATCGAACCGCTTCCGCGCATCTGGCTTTTCGCTTCGATAGTTCCCTTGGCGATCGACTGGTCATTGACCATGTTCGGCCTATGGGAAAATACCCATCTCTCGCGTTTTCTTACCGGAGTGATCCTCGGCGCGGGCTGCGTCACATTCATAATTCCTGCGCTTGTTGAGATCGAACGCAACGTTTCCTCGCGTCGCCGTTCGGATAGGGGACGACAATACTGAACATCTAAATATTGACTATTTGACCTAAAAACCGGAAAATTTGAACATACAGTATGGCTTTTGACCAAGACAGTGCCGCTAAGCGTGCAAAGCAGGACCTGGCCGAACGGCTTGGCATTCCGGAAGATAGCATCTCGGTGGCTTCAATTGTGGCTGCTGAATTTCCGGACATGTCGCTCGGAGCACCGGCCAAGGACGAAATGGCGGCTCAGATGATCGCCAGCGGTTGGAAGATCGCCCTTAGCGCCGATGGAAAAAGCTACGAGTACCGCGGAGATAAGTACCAGCTTCGCCTTAAGGACTTCAAGGGCTCAAATCACGTAGTTGTTTATTGACATCGTTCGGGCCGATGGCAAGTGAGACGCCGGGCGTCGAAAGTTGGAGAAGTTTGAAGTATGAATCGTAACAACATCTGGATACATCTTGGTATCGTTTTGATCCTTGTCACTCTTGCTGCCGTTCTCGGCCAGATCGATCGGCTGCGTACGGGGCTCCGGCCCGCGATGTCGGAAACGCGGGATCTTAAACGCGGCATTCCAAAACCGGCCACCATGAAACGTACCAGGTCCGAATCCGAACCTGAGGTGCTTGTGAGGTTCAGGCCGGGCGTTACGCGTGCCCAGATCGAACGGATCGTCGCTCGCAACAACGATCGCATCGAAGACCGGCTTGAGCTGGTCCGCGGGCTAAAAGCTATCGACGACCTGGATAATGCAGACCCTCGCACGATCGCCGATCACTACGCGGCGATGACCGACGTCGTCGAATATGCCGAACCGAACTACACTATCGAGGTCGGGCTTCCGGAATTCAAACCGGTGGCCGAACGGAGTGATGACTCGGGCCTCGAACTGCCGAACGATCCTCATTTTTCCGAACAGTGGGGACTCAGCAATGATGGCCAGTCGGGCGGTAAACAAGGCGCCGACATCGCCGCCCGCAAGGCGTGGGAAACCTCCAAAGGCAGCAGCGACGTGGTGGTCGCTGTGCTCGATACGGGAGTTGACTATACCCATCCCGACCTCATCTCGAACATCTGGATCCGGCCCGACAACATTCCTCAGTATTCCGATCCTGAACTCGGAACATTCAATGACCGCCACGGTTTCAATGCTCAGGACAACCTGTCCGACCCGATGGATGACAACGGGCACGGGACCCATTGTGCCGGGATCATTGGTGCCGAAGCCGACAATGATATCGGCATCGCCGGAGTAAACTGGAATGTCAAGATCATGCCGCTCAAGTTTTTGGGTAGGGGCGGTTTCGGCACGACCAAGGACGCGATCGAAGCTATAAATTACGCGGTCGATCGCAAACAGAAAGGCGTCAACATTCGTGTGATCAGCGCGAGTTGGGGCTCCGTCCAGCGCTCGAAAGCCCTTGAAGATGCCATTAGAGCGGCCGGTGAACACGGTATCCTCTTCGTTGCCGCCGCCGGGAACAGCAGCACGGACAATGACCGCAGGCCGCATTATCCGTCGAACTACGATCTGCCCAACGTCATTAGCGTCGCGGCTCTCGACCGAAGCGATCTTCTGGCATCCTTTTCGAACTACGGGGCAAAGACCGTTCATGTTGCCGCTCCCGGCAAAGAGATCGTTTCAACATGGCTAAATGAATCGTATCGAGAAGCTTCCGGCACCTCTATGGCAACACCGCATGTTGCCGGAATTGCTGCCCTTATCCTTGCAAATGAACCCGATATAGCAGTCGAAGAACTGCGTGCCAGACTGATAAAGGCGGTTGACCCGCTTGAGGCATTGAGCGGCCGCACCGTCTCGGGAGGCAGAATAAATGCGGCTATGGCCCTGGCTCCCTGATCGCCGCTACCTTCTCGCACATCGCTAAACGAAATGGAATGCCGCTGGACTTTTTCGAGTTCGGCGGCATTTCGCTTCCCCTCTCGCTGCGGCCCTAAATCGTTCATACTAAGCAGCTTACAACTCTTCGGTCAACCTCAGGCCCATTCTGGCACGGCCTTTGCCCATACCCAGTTCGGGCAATGGCAAGACCATTGCGACAAAACAGGGAAAGAGAGGGAGACTTAATGAAACGCATAAATTATCTGATCGCAATATCTGCATTTTCACTTGCAGTTTTGGCATTGCCGGGGATCGCTTCGGCCCAGTGGTATCCGAACAGCGGAGGGCCCTACGGACAGGGACAGAATCGTGACCTGAGGCCGGTCGCTCGAAATCTTAAGGACCGCAGCCGCGACTTTGAACGCCAGGTCGACCGGTCGCTGCGCGACAGGCGATGGAATCAGCGTAACCATTACAGCGGGGACATCAGCCGCCTGGCAACAGATTTCCGGAAGGCAGCCGATCGCTTCCAGAGCCGCTATGGCAACGGACGCAACCTTAACAACAGTGCAGGCGCGGCCCGCGATCTGCTCAATGCGGCCTCGCGGCTTGAGAATGCGATCCAGAACTCCGGCATGAACAACCAGTTGATGCGGCACTGGACACCGATGAGACGTGACCTCAACTTGGTCGCAAACACTTACGGTTACAACTACAACCGTAACCGCAGTAACCGCAACGCAGACTGGAGAAATCGAGTTCCTTTCCCCTTGCCGTTCTAGTTTGTCGCGAATAGCCAAAAAAAGCCCGGAGTTTCCGTATTCCGGGCTTTTTTGCGCTCGTTGTATTGCACGCTGTCATAACAATGTATAAATTCCTTTTAGCGCAATGGCAAACAGTGCATCAGGCAAACCCGGAACGCTCTACTTAGTGGCGACCCCCATCGGCAATCTCGGCGATATCTCGGCCCGGGCCCTTGAGACGCTCCAAAACGTCGACCTAATCGCCTGTGAGGACACTCGTCATACAAAAAAACTCCTCAATCATTTCGCGATCTCCACTCGACTGGTGAGCTATCACGAACACAATGAAAGGGAAAAAGGCAGCGAACTAATCGCGATGCTTCAAGACGGACTTTCTATCGCGTTGGTCTCTGATGCCGGCACCCCCGGCATTAGCGATCCCGGCTGTTTCCTGGTACGCCTTGCTCACGCGGCTGATGTCCGCGTTGTTCCGGTCCCCGGCCCCGTCGCGTTCGTCAGCGCGGTGGCGGCGTCGGGTTTGCCCACGGACTCTATCTTCTTCGGCGGATTCCTGCCTTCCACCCGAGGCGAGCGTCAGAGGCGGCTGATAGAGGTGCGGTCCATTCCCGCAACACTGGTCTTTTACGAATCGCCCCGACGCATCGTCCGTGCACTTCGTGACATTGCCGCCGTCCTCGGCGACCGGAGGGCTGTTGTCGCCCGCGAACTGACCAAACTCCATGAAGAGTTTCTAACCGGCTCCATAAATGAGCTTATTGCTAAATTTTCTTCTGCAAATTTGCGCGGTGAATACGTTCTTATTATTGACCGCGAGCGCGGTCCCCGTGAAGCCTCGGCCCTAACAGGGTCGATCGAGAACCGGATACAGGAATTTGCCGAAAGCGGCATATTAGGCAAGGCGGCCATCAAGCATCTTTCGAAAGAGTTTGGCATCAGCCGCTCCGAAGCCTATCGCCTGATCCAACTTCGCAAAAGGAACGTTGAAATATCCGATTGATCGGCCATTTACTAATTACTATGGCAACCAAAATTGGCCGAAACGATTCTGAGGATGCGCGGCACTGATCTGATGCTTAAATTTGGAGATAACACGATGTTCAAGTCAATCTACTCGATGATGGTGGTTGGGGCTATTTTTCTCAGCCAATTGGCATTTGCTCCGATCGCTGAGGCCCGCCGGTGTGACGAGAAACCGCCGGAAACTCTCCTTTCCCTTTACAGAAAAAGCAGTGAGATCCACGTCGCCCGCTACGAAGGCGCCCTCGAGGTCGGTATCCTTGAATCGGGCGAGGATTTCACTGTGACGGAAATTAAAAAGCGATACACTATCACCTCCTCGCTCAAAGGGTCCACCCGGGCTGTCTTTGAGATGAATGACAATGAATATCGATACACCGGCCAGGAGGAACAGCCTGAATATGATGATATTCATCCCATGTTCAAATTGTCTCCGGGCGATACCGTACTGCTTTTCTTGAAGCGCGGTGAGACGCCGGGCTCCGTAGAATTAGCCGACTATGCTGACGCCGTAAAGCCGATGTCCGGCAAAAAGCTCGATTCTTATGAAAAAAGTATCGGCGAGCTAAATTCCCTCTTTGCTTCCGGCGAACCCTCAGAAGCCAGGCTAATAGAATGGATCATCCGGACCATAGAGAACCCGCATACCCGTTGGGAAGGCGCATTCGAACTGTTGAGCGGTTTTGAGACCCTTGAATGGAAAGAGGAATGGGCTCGTAACATCCGTGAACGCCAGGAACGCGGAGAGACTATCGAAGAATGGGAACTTGACGGCTCGCATTTCGAGGAATACGAGCGATTCGACAACACCCCTTACGCCCGCCTTCTCGACGACAAGCAGAAACAGCGGCTCCTTGAGATCGTGCTCTCCTCTGTCAGATCGGGCGATAACAACGAGGAGGATGCCTCTATGGTTGAAGGCGGCCGCGTGCTTATCGATCTGGTCGGACGCTGGGGCGACGACCGTCTTGCCGAGATGCTCATCGAAAAGATCGCCGCCGAATCCGAGCACGGTTGGACGAGGGCTAAGTATATGGACCGCGTCGCAAAGATCCTCGCGGACGAAGAGGCCCGTGCGATCGTCTCTCGGTATGAGGTCGTTTACTATATGGACGATGAAGACGAAGTCGAGAACGAAGGCCCGGTGACCGTCGTTACCCGGTCCGATACCTACGGTAAGCTAAAGACAGAACTGGTGGAAAAATTTACTGACCGCTGCCGAAACGTTCTGGCAACCAAAAACGCAGAACCCTCATCTTAAGTAACTGTTACAGAGCATTTTTTGCTGTAACCTGCCCGGTAAGATCAAGAAGTTCAGATTTTACCGGGCGTTGCATTTCTCTTCCCAGAAAATCAAATTTAATTTGGAGTGTAATTATATGCAAAGACTAGCAGTTATGGTCGCCGTCCTGGCATTGGGTTGTGTTTCGGCCTTTGCTCAGTTCCGCGACTACAAGAAAGGTGAGTTCTACGTCGGTTATTCACATAACCAGGTTGATACCGGCGTCTCGCCAAATGACGATTTTAGCGACCTCGTAGACAGGCGGGAGGGCTTCAATGGTTTTGAGGTCGCCGGTGTTTACAATTTTGGCCGCTACGTTGGGCTAAAGGGCTCGATCTCAGGCACTTACAACAGCAAGAGCTACGCCTTCACCGTTCCCACTACCCCGCCCGCAACCGGGCAAGTTGCTTTCGATACCAACAATTCGCTTTACAACTTCCTTGGCGGTGTCCAGTTCAAGGACAATGCTTCCGAGGCTCGCGTAAAGCCCTTTGCCCACATTTTGGCCGGTGCCGGCCATGGCCGCGTCAATGTAAAGAACCTTTTCTGTGATACGGACGTAGACTGCTCCGGCTTTAGCGGGACGGTCTCTGAGACCGGTTTCGCGGGAGCATTCGGCGGCGGCATCGATGTGAAGCTAAGCGACCGAGTCGATCTTCGGCTTATTCAGATCGACTACAACCCGATCCGCTTTGACAATGCGACGACCCACAACTTCCGCTTTGGCATCGGATTTGTTTTTAGATAGTCAGTTTTTCGATAGCCAACAGGTATGAGTACGAAAGGGAGCGGCCTCGGCTGCTCCCTTTTCTCATGCATAAAGATAAGCTCCTAACTAACGACGCTGCAGCTCCGGCGGCAGCTCTTTATCCACCGACGGCCTTTCCTTCAGTTCACTCAGCTTCAGCATTGTCATAAAGATCGTCCGCGCTATTGTCTCGAATTTCGCATAGTCTATCTTGTCGGCTGTGTCCCCGGGCTGATGGTAGTCCTCGTGGACGCCCGTGAACCAAAAGACTATGGGGATACCATTGACCGCATAATGAAAATGGTCTGAGCGGAAAAAGAATCTGTTCGGATCATTCGGAGCATCATACCGGTAGTTGTATTCCAATTTGAGATAAGCGTCGTTGGTGGCGCGGGTTATTGCTCCCAGCGTCGAGCTCATCACCTCAGACCCGATCACGTAAACCTCATTCGGCCCGGTCAAGTCTCTGTTCCTCGGGTCCGTGTCATCTGGTTTGCGGCTCCGGCCGATCATGTCGATATTTAGCTGGGCGATCACGTTCTTGATTTCCACTGTCGGAAACTTGTTGAAATACTCTGCTCCCCACAGGCCTTTTTCTTCACCCGCATGCCAGACAAAAAGTATCGACCGCTTTGGCCGTGTTTGCGCGACGGCTAACGCCTCGGCTATGGCCAGCATTGCCACCGTCCCTGAACCGTCGTCGTCTGCACCGTTAAAGATCTTGTCGTCTCCGGGCACATTCGGATTTACCCCTACGTGGTCATAGTGTGACCCTATAGCGACCATTTCGTTCTTCAACACCGGGTCGCTGCCTTCCCATACGGCAACTACATTTTGGGTGTATTTGGTCTCAACGTTCGCTCCGGCCTTCAGATCTACGGTCTTTGAGATGGCGAATGCCGCGGCAGAATCCGGCCCGGCTTGCTCGCCGTCAAAAAGAGCGTTGCTGACGGTGCCGGAGATCAGAGCAACGGGCAGATCCGGTCGCTTCTCCCGAAGCCCCTCAACGTACATCGAGCCCCGTCCGAGGAAATTTCGCAGCCTCGGCCAGTTAGCCGTTACCTGCGGTGATGCGGCCACGATTATCCCCGCTGCGCCGCTCTTGGCGGCATATGTTATCGGATCGGCCCAATCCGTCCCCCGGGTGCCCGAGAGGTCAGCGTTCGAAACACCCTCAGGCATTCGAGTCAGTGTGTTCTGGTTCGGAAAGCCCCCATCATACAAAACTACAACTTTTCCTTTTACGTCAATACCCTCGTACGCGTCGATCCCTTTGGACCTGACCATCCAGCCGTGTCGGGCAAACACCGCCTGGCCCGTTCCCTCGCCGCTTCCGCTCAGACGGAAAAAATCCGTGTTCAACGCGTATTCCGTCTCGCCGATCTTTAGGCGGTTGGCCTCCGGTGCCGGGGTCTCCGTCTTCAGGGTCATTCGCTGAAAAAACGTGCCGTTGTCTCCCGCCGGCTTGAACTTCCATCGCGAAAGCTTCATTTTCAGGAACTCGGCCGTTATGTCCAGGCCCTGTGAGGGTGTATCGCGGCCTGCCATCGCATCCGAAGCTATGAAATGCAGCCAATTGCTCAGTCGGTCGGCCTTTATCGTCTCGGCCATTCGCCGCTCCGCAGCCGTTATGCGAACTTGTGTTTGAGCGGCCGCCGCCGTCGGCAGCAGCAGGGCAATAACCAGCAGGAATATTGTTGATCTTTGTTTCATTGTCTCTCCGAAAAATTAGGATCCATTGCGCAGGAGGGGTTTACGGCCCCTCTGTCGTTTTTGTTTCGTCTCCCGAACCCACTATCGCTATCTTGTTGCGGTCCGCAAGCCTGACCATCTCTTCACGGTTGAAGATCAGCGTCTTCCCGGCGGTGACAGACAAACATGTGGCTCCGGCGGCGATCATCGTTTCCACCGTCGGTACGCCGACCACAGGCACGTCAAACCGCATATCCTGGTGTGGTTTAGCCACCTTTACGACCGTAAGTTTTCCGTTCGCCAGGCTGCCGGCACGTTCGATCGTGGCGTCCGTTCCCTCCATCGCCTCTATCGCCACACACGCCTTTGCTCTAAGAACGATAGTCTGTCCTAGATCGAGGCGGGCAATTTCCGAAGCGATGCGCAGCCCATATTCGATGTTCTCAAGTTCGATCTCGTTGGGCTCCCGTTTTGTCAGCGTTCCGGAAGGTGCAAGGTGGTCGCCGACAAAATAGGTCGAATCGATAAGTTCGATCCCGTCTTTTGCCATCTCGTCCGCAACTCCGCCGATCAGCGAATTAGTGTTTCGTTTCGGAAGGTTCCAGAGCATCTTCAGCATTCTCACGTCGGGCACTGCACCGGAAAATATCTGGACGTGCTTCACCTGTCCCGCCATCATCGCCTTCTCGACCCCGTGCGCCTTAAAAAAGCCGATCATCTTGCCGAGCTGGCCGATACCTACCCACTGCACGTTTTCGGCCACATCATCGATCCGCGGATCGGTCTCTTCCTTTATCGCGATCACAGACAGCGATTCGCCCTGTTTTTTCGCGCCTTCGATCACCAGAAATGGAAACTCGCCGTTTCCGGCGATCAGTCCGTATCGCATGAATAGTCATTCAAATATTGTCACATTACTCCGAAATTGCAAAAACGCCGCCCGGAAACTGACGCGAAATGAAACCTTAGTCCTTATTCCGATGTATAATTGCGAAGTTCGCCCCGACTTTCATTCGAAGACTTACAAAATGTTGAAGACCCGTATGACCAGACATATAGTTTCCGCCCTTGTGGTTCTTTTTGTCACAGCCATTGCAGTTTTTTCCCGATCGCCGCTCGCATATATGACCGAGCCGTCTCTTTCACCCGACCGTAAGGAGATCGCGTTCGTCTCCGGGGGCGATATTTGGACCGTCCCGGCTGAAGGCGGCATCGCTCAACTGCTGATCTCGCATCCGGCAAACGAATCGAGGCCGCTCTTTTCGCCGGACGGCCGACATCTGGCCTTCGTCTCGAACCGGACCGGGAACGGGGATATCTATATCATGGATCTCGCGACTGGCTCGGTCCGACGGCTGACCTTTGATGATGCCGCCGAGAACCTCGACGCATGGTCGCGCGACGGTGCCTGGATATACTTTTCGTCAACTGCCCGCGATATTGCAGGAATGAACGACATTTATCGGGTGCCCGCGAGCGGAGGAACACCGATGCAGGTTAGCAGTGACCGCTACACCACAGAGTTCTCCGCCTCGCCTTTGACAGATGGATCGTTCGTTTTTGCGGCGCGTGGCATCGGGGCCGGACAATGGTGGCGCCGGGGCCGAAGCCACATTGACGAAAGTGAGATCTGGATCAAGACGGGCGATCGATACGATCAGTTGACACAGCGAGGCGCGAAACAATTGTGGCCAATGGCTACGGCCGACGGCTCCCGCGTCTACTTTGTTTCCGACCGGAACGGTGAACAGAATATATGGGTTTGGCAGCGCGGCGGCCAGCAGCGTCAATTGACGAATTTCACCGACGGACGTGTTCTTTGGGCGTCGATGTCCTATGACTCCCGCGAGATCGTTTTCGAGCGGGATTTCGGGATCTGGAAGATGGATACGAACAGCGGACGGGCGGCGGCGGTGCCGATCAGGCTTCGGGGTGCCTCGGTAACGCCGATCACCGAGCGCGTCAATGCCTCGTCTCAAATACGCCAGTTCGCGCTCTCGCCGGATGGAAAGAAGGTGGCGATGATCGCACGCGGCGAGGTGTTTGCGGGCTCGTCCAAGGAGCCGGGCGATGCCGTCCGGATAACAACGACCGCGGCGCCGGAATCGTATGTCTCATGGTCAAGCGACAGCCGGAAAGTGATCTATACATCTGAACGCAGCGGTACGATGACGCTTCATGAATATGACCTCGGCGCCGAAACGGAAACGCAATTGACCGGGGGTGAAGGGAACGACTTTGGGGCTCTTTATTCACCCGATGGGAAGTGGATCGCCTTCGTGCGCGACGCACGCAAGCTGATGGTCATGGATGTCGCATCGAAACAGCTGCGTGAGTTGGCGAGATTATATACCGATTCCCCGCCGCTGTTCGGCCAGGGCTCCATTGCCTGGTCGCCGGACAGCAGGTGGATCGCATTTTTGACGCTCCAGCCGGAAACCAGATCTTATACAAATGTTGCCGTTGTCTCGGTAGAAGGCGGCCCGGCTAGGACTATTACATTTCTGGCAAATTCCAACAGCAATCGTATCTCCTGGGCTCCGGACGGTAGCTTCATCGTGTTTGATACCAACCAGCGGACCGAAGATACGTTCATTGCCCGGGTCGATCTTCAACTTCGAACGCCGCGCTTCCGCGAAGATCAGTTCCGCGACCTGTTCAAACAGGAGAACCCGCGCGATCGCCAGCCTCCCGCTCCGGCCGCTTCGCCTGCACCTTCGCCTGCCGCTACGCCCAAGGCCGACGAAACCAAGGACGACAAAAAGACCGAGATCGTTTTCGACGATATTCGGAGACGGTTGAGTCTGCTGAATACGGGTGTCAACGGGGGCAATCCGGTCATTAGCCCCGACGGGAAAACGCTTGCGATACTGGCATCGGCGATCGGTCAATTCAATATCTTTACCCGTACGCTGGACGAACTTGCGACCGACACGTCATCTCGACAGATCACCACAAGCTCCGGATTTAAATCACAGGCGCAGTTTACACCCGACAGCAAAGAGATCTATTACCTTGAGAACGGCCGGATCAACATCGCAGTTATCGAGCGGCGGGAATCGCGGCCTCTCAACCTCAATATCGAGATACCCGTAAGCTTCGCTGAAGACAAGATGGAAACGTTCAACCAGGGCTGGCGGTACTTGCGGGATAACTTCTATGACGACAAGTTTCACGGCGTTGACTGGAACGCCGTCCGAACCCGGTACGAGCCGTTGATCGCGGCATCGAGAACGCCCGAAGAAGTGCGCCGTCTGATGAGCCTGATGGTGGGCGAGCTGAACGCCTCCCATCTTGGGGTCAGTGGTGGGACGACGCAGCCACAAGCGACCGCTGTCGGCAAGCTCGGCCTTAGGTTCGACCGCGGCGAATACGAAATGAACGGCCGGGTGAAGATCACCGAAGTGATCGCTCTCGGCCCGGCGGCCGTCGTCAAGGGGGTCAATGTAGGCGATTTTCTTTTGAGCGTTGACGGAACGAGCATTGCGAAGGGAGTAAATCTCGACGAACTCCTTGAAGGCAAGGTGAACCGCCGTGTTGTTCTTAGGGTCTCGTCGTCCCCAGACGGCTCGAACAGCCGTGAGGCCGTCGTTCGGCCCGTTTCGACCGGTGCTGAAAAGAATCTCCTCTATCGCCAGTGGGTCGATGACAACCGAGCCTACGTCGCTCGGATCAGCGGCGGCAAACTCGGTTATGTCCACCTGCCTGACATGGGACAGGGGACGCTCAACCAGCTATACATCGACCTCGACGCCGAGAACCAGTCGAAGGATGGTGTGGTTGTTGACATTCGCAACAACAATGGCGGTTTCATCAATGTTTATGTGATCGATATTCTCGCCCGCCGCGGCTATTTGACGATGCGTGAACGCGGCCTTTGGAACGTGCCCGCGCGTTCGGCTCTCGGACAGCGTGCATTGGAAAAGCCGACCGTCCTGGTCACGAATCAACATTCGCTGTCGGATGCCGAGGACATGACCGAAGGCTATCGCACGCTCAAACTCGGAAAGGTAGTTGGAGAACCGACCTCCGGCTGGATCATATATACCTGGAACGCCCAATTGTTTGACGGCACCACCGTGCGGCTGCCGCGTCAATTGATACTCGGCGCGGACGGCAAGAACATGGAGATGAACCCAAGGCAGGTGGACGTGCCCGTAACACGGCCTATCGGGGAAACGAAGACAGGCAGGGATTCACAGCTCGACCGGGCGGTGCGGGAACTGTTGGGAAACTAAGCGAAAGCCTCCGAACTCCGAAACCTTTGCTTGAAACAGATTCGCGCGGCCCACTTAAAGCCGCGCGAACCTGAATTTCAACTAACCGCTATTGGCCGGCTGCTTTTGCCTTGGCAAAATCACCCGCCTTGAAGATGGAGATCCTCTGGGCATTCAGATGTCTCTTTACCGCGGCATTCACCTCTTCCAGCGTTAGGGCCGCGATCCTTCTCTCAAGCTCGGCGTTCCACTCCATCGTCCGCCCCAGGTCGAGATAGTTCGCCAGGGTCGAGGCGATATTGTTGTCCGCCGCACGCTGCCGCTGTTGTGCACCCAGGTAACCTTGCACAGCACCGGCAAGCTCCTCCTCCGTAAAGCCGTCCTTCAACACACGCTCGATCTCTTCCATGAACGCCTTTTCCAGACGGTCGCGGTTTTCCGGTGCATAGATCGCGTTCCCGACAAAGGCTCCGGCGTCCCCGACTGATGGCGTCTGCAGCCCCGCGCCCACTCCGTAGCTGATGCCTTCTTGCTGACGGATCCGTGTCGCCAGCCGCGAATTCAGGAAACCGCCTCCGATTATCGAACTCGCGATCTGCATCGCCGGATAATCCGGGTGATCGGTGTTCATCTGAACGTTGAGCCTCGCCAGGAAGAACGCATTGGCCTTGTCCGGTGTCTCAAAGTTCTGATTCGCCGCCGGTATGTCAAAAAAGCCGGTTACGATCCGCTCGTAGGGCTTCGAGCTCTTCCACGACCCAAAGTGCCTTTCGAGTTGTTTTGCCATAGCCGCGGGGTCGAAATCACCAACTAATGCCACCTCGCCGCTTGAGGCTCCATAAAAGTCCTTGTGGAATGCCTTTACATCCTCAAGCGTCACGTTCCGCACATCTTCGATGCTCTCATCAAGTGTCCCGGAGTACCTGACATCACCGCGTGGATATCGGTTGAAGTGCTGCTGCATTGCCCTTATCGCAATGATCTGGGGCTCTCCCCTTCCCTGCTCAAGGCCCGTTATCTGTTGCAGCTTTAACGTGTCAAACTCGTTCTCCGGAAAACTCGGCTCTTTCAGTATCTCCGCAACGATGTCCAGCACCTCTGGCAGGTTCGCTCGGATCGTCTCTATATTGACCGTCGTCTGCGTTGCCCCGCCAAAGATACCTACATTTGCCTTTAAACGGCTGAACTCGTCCTGTATCTGCTGCCGGGTACGAGTTGCGGTACCGCGATTCAACAAGGCCGCTGTCATGTTGCCCGCCGCCGCACGGTTCATTAGGCTTTTCTCATCGCCAAACCGAAGGCGGATCGTGGCAAATACCGTTTCGCCGCGATTCTTCTTCGGCAGGACTGCCGTTTGCAGGCCGCCGATCCGTGACCGTGTGGTCCTCGCCTCGATATTGGCCGGGGTCGGGTCAAACGCCTCGCCCTGAGCCACCGCCTCGCCACCCTTGTATTCGTTGATCATTTTCGCGAACTCGTCCCTATCCACCAGCGGGATCTCGGCACGGTCAGGGGCGTCGGTCGGTATGAACTTTGCCAACGTCCGGTTCGATTGCTTCAGGTAGTTTCGTGCCACTCGCTGGACGTCCTCCGGTGTCACGTTTCTTATCCGGTCTCGATGGATAAAGAACATTCGCCAGTCACCCTGAGCAATATATTCGCTCATCCCGAGGCCGACCCGGTTCGGGTCGTTCAGCGTCAATTCGATATTTGCAAGCAAACGTGTTCTCGCCCGATCGACCTCTTCCGCCGTCGGGGGTTCCTTTGCAAAACTTTCAACGGCCGAGATCATGATGTCTCGCACTTCGTTTTCGTCCCCTTCACGGTTGAGCTGGGCAGTAAACGACATAAAGCCAGGATCATGGAGTTGGAACGCATTCGACCCCACACCCGTGGCCTTTTTTGTCTCAACCAACAGCCGATAAAGTCTTCCGGATGGCGTATTCGTCATCACATGCGTTAGTATCGCCAGCGGAGCGGCATCAGGATGGGTGCCCGAAGGTATCCTGTAACCGGCCATTACCAATTTGATATCCCCTGTGCGTCTTATGGTTACTCTCCGTTCGCCGTCCTGCGTCGGCTCCACCGTATAGATCTCCGGCAGCTTGCGGTCCGGTTTCGGGATCACGCCAAAATGCTTTTTGATCAGCTCCAACGCCCGGGATTCTTCAAACTTGCCTGCCACCAGCAGCACCGCATTGTCCGGCTGATAGTACATCCGGTAAAAAGCCTGAAGTCTTTCGATAGGCACATTTTCAATATCCGAGCGGGCACCGATGGTGGTCTTGCCATAGTTGTGCCATTCGAAGGCGGCGGCCATCATCCGCTGCGAAGTTATGCGAAACGGATTGTTCTCGCCGGATTCGAATTCGTTCCGGACTACCGTATATTCGCTTTCAAGGTCTTTTTGGGCGATGAACGAATTGACCATCCGATCGGCTTCGAGGTCCAGTGCCCATTCCAGATTGTCGTCCGTAGCTGCAAAGGTCTCGAAATAATTTGTGCGGTCATACCAGGTCGTACCGTTTGGCGCCGCTCCCCGCTCGGTAAGCTCCTGCGGGATGTTCGGATGCCGCGGCGTCCCCTTGAACACGAGATGTTCAAGTAGGTGGGCCATTCCGGTCTCGCCATAGTTCTCGTGCCGCGAACCGACCAGATAAGTAACGTTTACCGTAATGGTTTGCTTGGTCTGGTCCGGGAAAAGCAGTATCCGCAATCCGTTGTCCATTCGGTACTCGGTGATCCCTTCGACCGACGTGACCCGGACAATGCCATCGGGGATCTTTACCGCTTGCTGTGCGGGTACAGCAACGACAAGGCCATTCATCAGAAGAGAACAAATGGCGAAACTTAACAAAATCGGACGCAGTAATACTTGTTTGTTCATATTAAACCCCTCAATACTCGTAACGTGTATAGGTTAAGATCGGTTAACTCGAAAGACAGCAACCTTTAGATCCGGCTAACGATCCCTGAACGGACCGCGAATGTGGAGCAGGGTCACCTTCTTTCCGTCAAAATGAAAAAGAACGTTGTATCGACCAATGACAAGAACTCTGGTTTCCGCCGTATAGAGCTGCTGTTGCGGCGCTAGCGGACACGCCAAAGGCGATCGGGTGAGTTGCTCCCTTATCCGATCACGCATCTCGAAGTACCACTCTGCCGCCTGCTCCGGTCCCCAAGCCTCACAACCCCATTCAAACGATGCGTCGAGATCGGCAACGGCCTGATCGGTGAATTCGACCTTGTAGCGCCTCATTTGCCAAGCCGCGTTTTGTGCCTTTTCTCAAACTCCCGAAACACCAGTTCAGCTGGCTTTGTCCGGCCAGCATTCATATCTTCATAACCGCGATTCACGCTCGCGATAAATTCGATGTTCTCTTTCTCGCGTATATATTCGTCGTAGGACTCAGCGTCGATCACCACCATATCCGCTTTTCCGTTGACAGTGAGCACGATCGGCTGTCTGGTTTTTTTTAGCTGACGCCTGAATTTTGCCGTGTCTCTCTTAAAGACGCTCAGACTTTGGATGTCGCGAGAAAGTTTCATGGTCTTAGTCTACCATACGTTGCGAAATCTGATGCAAATATAGCAAGCTCCGTTTAACTATGACGCCTGCTCGCGGGCGTGATAAGAGCTCCGCGTCAGCGGCGACGATTCGACGTGTTTGAAGCCCATTGCCTCTCCGATCTTCTTCCATTCGGCAAATTCGTCGGGCGTTACATACCGCTCCACCGGCAGTCGTTTTTCGTAAGGCTGTAGATACTGTCCTATGGTCATAATGTCGCAAGAGGCCTTTCGCAGATCGCGCATAAGATCGACGACCTCTTCGAAGGTCTCGCCAAGGCCCGCCATTATGCCGCTCTTCGTCAGCATCGATGGCATTTGAGTATCGCGAAAACGGGCAGCACGTTCCAGCAGTTCCATCGACTGATCGTATTTCGCATCGGGCCGAACACGGCGATAGAGCCTGGCTATCGTCTCCGTGTTGTGGTTGAGCACATCCGGCCTCGCATTCAATACATTGTTCAGCGCATCCTCGTCGCCGTTGAAATCGGGAATGAGAACCTCGACCTTACAGCCGGGATTCAGTTCGCGAACTTTCACGATAGTCTCAGCCCAGTGCATCGATCCACCGTCCGGCAGATCGTCTCGGTTGACCGAAGTTATGACCGCATGTTCCAGTTCCAAATGCTTTACAGCCTCGGCAACGTGCGTCGGTTCCATCGGATCCAGGTCCATCGGCTTGCCCTTATTGACAGCACAAAAACCGCAATGCCGAGTGCACGTGTCACCGCCGAGCATAAATGTCGCGGTCTTGTCCGTCCAGCATTCGAAGATGTTCGGACAGCGAGCCTCCTGGCAAACCGTATGCAGGTTCAGCCCTTCGATCAGGTTCAGAACCTTGTTCTGATTCGTGGGGGCTCCGAGCTTTATCTTCAGCCAATCGGGCTTTTTCAGCCTCAGCCTGTTCTTCCGATTAAGGAATTTCTGAACTAGTACCTTCTCTTCGATCATATTGAAAAACGTCCAAACAAATATCTTATCATTTCGGCGTGATCGATGTCCCTTTCCTTTGCTCGGCCCCCACCGGATCCTCCGTTCCGGCCCGTTTGCCTTTCAAATCATGCAAATCGTGCAAATCGTGCAAATCGCGCAAAACACCTCTTTTCTCCCAATTCACAATGTTCTTGCTCGAAGGATTTTGAGATGATGAACGTGCGGAAGAGGTGCTGGCGGGCACCTCGCGGATGATCAGTTGTCGAATGCGGAGTGTGGTGCCCGGATTCGACGGGAACAAGGGGGATCTCGGCCCAAGGGCTTTGGGCTTTCGTTTTAGGTTTTCGATCTTTGAAGTTTTAAACTCCGGCTCTTGATCCGCGTTGGGGAACGCATTCTGGTGAACGCATCCTGGTGAACGCATCCTGGTGAACGCATTCTTGGGGAACGCACACCGGTGAACCCATCTTGGGGAACGCATTCTTGGGGAACGCACCTTGGTGAACCCGGCACAATGGGGTCGGCAGGTGGCCTGTTCGGGCACTCGATAAGATCAGCTTTTCCGGCCTTCGTCGCTTTTGAGGCGGTAGGTGCTGAAGGTCAGCAACACGACACCGACTAGAAAGATGACAATTGCGAGAACATCCTCAACAAACCATGTCGAGTCTGCCTGTGCAGCAGCGCGTTTTGAGACTGCAATAAAATAGAGATATGCGCTAAAGGCCAGCATCGCCACCGAAATGGCCCGATAAAGTTTCAGCCGGCCGGTCACTGTCTTCATTCCTTCACTTCGATGCCAAGCTCATCAAGCTGCGACACTTCCACCGTTCCCGGCGAGTCCATCATCAGGTCCTGTGCCGAGGCCGTTTTCGGAAACGCCATCACGTCACGAATGTTCTCCGTCCCACACAGGATCATACATGTGCGCTCTATACCGGCAGCAAAACCGCCATGCGGCGGCGTCCCAAATTCAAGAGCGTCCAGAAAAAAGCCGAATTGCGAACGCGCCGATTCGGGCGTCATTCCCAGAGCTTTGAAATTCAACGCCTGCACGTCCTTCTGGTGGATACGTATCGAGCCGCCGGCACACTCATAACCGTTTATCACGGCGTCGTATGCCTTTGCCCTGACCTTCCCGAGCAGATGACGCTCTGATTCGTTCTCGATCGCGGCCTTGAAAATCGCAAGGTCTTCGTCCATCGGCGAAGTAAAGGGATGATGCGCGGCTATGTAAGTGTCCGTCTCGTCGTCATATTCGAACATCGGGAATTCGGTTACGATAAGACATTCATAGCGGCTCCGATCGATCAGGCCCTCGCGGCGGGCTATCTCATTACGCAACGCACCCAGCGATGCCGCAACAACGCTCTTTCGGCCGGCTACTATCAGAACGGCGTCGCCTTTTTCGGCACCGGTCGTTGAGGCCAGTTCTTCGATCTTTGACTCGCCAAGCACCTTGAGTAGTGATGAAGTTATCTCATCACCGATCTTGATCCACGCCAACGCACCGGCACCGTAGCGTTTCACAAAATCCTGCAGTTCATCAAGCTGCTTGCGGGAGTAATCGGAGCGGCCTTTGACCACCAGACATTTTATCTCGCCGCCTTTCGTAAAGATGTCGGCAAATGGAGTGAAATCCGTATCACGAACATTGTCAGAAATGTCGATAAGCTCCATCCCGAAACGCAGGTCCGGTTTGTCAGAGCCGTATCGCCCCATCGCTTCGGCATAGGTCATTCGCGGCCATTCCCCGGGGAGATCGACATCGATCAGTCGAAAAACATGCCCGAACATCCCCTCCATCTCGCGATAGACGGCCTCGCGGTTGACAAACGACATCTCCATATCGAGCTGCGTAAATTCGGGCTGCCGGTCGGCGCGGAGGTCTTCGTCGCGAAAGCACCGGGCGATCTGATAATACTTGTCGAAACCGGCGATCATCGTTATCTGCTTAAGTATCTGCGGAGATTGCGGCAACGCAAAAAATTTGCCGGTATGAATACGCGAGGGCACGATAAAATCTCTCGCGCCTTCAGGCGTCGATTTCAGCAATATCGGCGTTTCTATCTCGATGAATCCCCGATTGTCAAAATACTCGCGTATCCTGGCGACCGCCTTTGCACGCATTCTAATATTGTGCTGAAGCTGCGGGCGGCGCAGGTCGAGATAGCGGTATTTCAACCGCGTTTCCTCGGCCGCGAGATTTTCGCTGCCCGCGACCTCAAGCTGAAAGGGCGGCACGGCGGCATCGTTCAGAATAAGAAGCTCGCTGACCTTTACCTCGATCTCGCCGGTCGCCAGCTTTATGTTCTTTGCACCTTCATCTCGCTTTACGACCACCCCCCTTACCGCAATGACGAATTCCCCGCGGATCGACTTCGCCTTTGCATGAGCTTCTTCAGCAGTCTCGGAGCTGACAACGACCTGCGTCAGTCCCTCTCGGTCGCGGAGGTCGATAAACGTAAAAACGCCGAAATCGCGCTTCTTCGCGACCCAGCCCATCAAAACAACAGATTCGCCAATATGGCTTTCGCGCAGTTCGCCGCAAGTGTGCGACCGTTCCAAATTTCCAAGAGTATCCAGCATAAAAATAAAAACGCCTTTCGGTTTGCGACAAACGAAAGGCAGAACGTTAAAAGAATTAACGCTTGCCTACGTATTATTATTGTCGTTAACCCGAACTGCGTTCATAAAACAAATGTGATGATACAGGAATTCGTTTTCTTTTGGCAAACTCGCTGGCTTCTCACCGTTTTGAACTCGGTGGTTGGTAGGTGAGCACAATCAAGAAAAAATCTGCAAGTTTGTCACTTGAATCGACCTTGGCAATGAAGTTTGCGTCGGAACCAACAAATGAAGCAATGAGTGTCGAATCCTTTAGAAGCACCACCATCAAATCCTGCTCATTTACATTTTGTCGTTGCCGCCATTCTATTTTGTTCTGCAAAAAGTTTATTTGGCGCTCAATCGCATCCGAGTTTAGGTGTGTCTGTTTCCTCAACTTTTCAAAATATTCGGGGAAATACTGGGCACTGTAATTTGCGGCCATTTTTCCAATGTCATGCGTGATCGTAAACCCATCGCTTCTAACTATCGCTCCGACATGGGAATCAATGCCCCGCCGTCGCTCATAAGCATAACCGTCAGGCAGCTGAATATTGCCTGGGGCCGATACGGACTTAGCATTCGCCAAGGCAGGGGAATTGCTTTGTGCGGATGAACAACAAACCACAAAGAACAATATAGTTGTGTATTTGATCAGTTCAACAACGAAATTACTTTGCATAGAATCTCCGAGAACCAATTAGATCTTTTCAAACTAGGAACGAACTAAAAATAAAATCTTGCAAAGTAGTACAGGATCGGTGCGTTCAATAGCAAACTATCCAGCCGGTCGAGCAGGCCGCCGTGGCCGGGCAGGATATTTGCCGCGTCTTTCGTATTGGAACCGCGCTTCATCGCGCTTTCGGCCAGATCGCCGAGCACACCGACCGCCGCCATTACGACAGCCAGCGGGATCGAAAACATATACGGGAGTTCCGGAAAGAACAGCCATGTGCAAAGTGCCGCAAAACCGGCCGCCGCGATCAAGCCGCCGATCAGTCCTTCGACCGTTTTTCCGGGCGAGATCGCCGGTGCCAGCTTGTGTTTGCCCATCGCGCGGCCCGCAAAATATGCTCCTGCGTCGGAACCGAAAAGAACCACCAGAAAAAAGAGCAGAAGTTTCGTTGAGAGATCGGGAACGGCCTCAAATCCGACCCTTGTTGCGATCAGAAATCCACCCAGAAATGCAATGTAAAACACGCCCAGCAGAGTTACCCCTATGCCGGCAAGCATCTTCGAAAAGTCCTTTTGAAATCGGAACGCCTGAGTGACCAGGACAGCGGCTACGAACAATGCCAGTGTGAGTATCAGAAGTTCGGGGGCCTTTGCCGGAGCATCGAAAACAAAGGCGACAACCAGCGCCGTGGCACCGATATAGGCAACAGAGGCGTCTGCCTTTAGCTCAAGCTTTTTCGTCAGGGAATAGAACTCGAACATCCCGGCTGCCAGGGCGAGCACGGCAATAACGACGAATATCCATACCGTTTCGGGCACCCAAAGCGGGAGGACGATAGACGCGACAAGGATAGGAAGCGCGACAGCAGCGGTCAACAGGCGAGTCTTCATAGATCAAATGATATGGTCAGCTGTCGGATCCAGCACCACCTCAGGATATCGTTCTTCTATCGAATCATTCATTCGCTCGCGGTGATGCGCGGTTTCCGCCCCGCCCGTGACGAATGCTCGTTCACGGGCATCTGCCGAAGCTCAGATCGCATTGGCATAGAACAGATCGTCACTGCCGCGATGAAGCCGCGATCCGGACCACTCAAAATTATCCCGATAGTAAAGCGTAATGGCCGACCAAGCCTTTTCAAACTGTTTTTCGCATCCCGGCTTCAGCCTCCACCGGTAAAGGGCGATGAACATCAGCCATCCTTTGCCATCCTATTTCTTCGACTTCACGTCACCGAAACGCCGGTCGCGTCTCTGATATTCAACTATCGCCTCGAGTATCTCCTTTCTGCGGAAATCCGGGAACAGCGTCGGCGTAACAACTATCTCTGCATATGCTATTTGCCACAGCAGAAAGTTCGAGATCCGCATCTCGCCGCTGGTCCTGATCAGGAGATCTACGTCCGGCAGCCCATGCGTGTACAGGTTCTTTTCGATGTCAGCCTCAGTAATTCCATCAGGGCTGCCGTTGTGGGCCGCGGCGGCACGGCGGCACGCCTCTACCAGCTCCGACCGACCGCCGTAGTTCAGCGCGACGCTTAAAACGGTACCCGAGTTCTCGGCCGTCTGCTCTTTCGCCCAGGCGATCTCCCGTTGTACGTCCGGTGCCAATCCTGCAATGTTGCCGATGGCCTGAAATCGGATGTTATGCTCTTTTACCTCGCGGGTCTCGCTTCTTATATATCGCTTTAGCATCGACATCAGCCCGCTAACCTCAGCCTTTGGCCTTTTCCAGTTCTCGGTCGAAAAGGCGTAGAGCGTAACGGCCGGGATCATTAGCCGCGCACAGGTATCAAGTATGGCCCGGACGGACTCGGCACCCGCCCGATGGCCAAAAATGCGTGGTTTGCCGCGCTTTTTTGCCCAGCGGCCATTGCCATCCATGATGACGGCGATGTGCCGCGGCAGACGGGATAGATCGATCGAAGCTAGAAGTCCTGCCTCAATTGAGCCGGGCTCGATCACAGAAGAAAAATTTTGGTAGATCGCATCCATCCGTATCGCACCTGAAATATCCGCCGGACCACGGTCACTTTTCCCGGCCCTCTCACATATTTCCTAAGTCTCGCGGCTCGGCGCTGACCACGGCGTTTATGTTCAGCCTGCCGTAAATATGGGGATAGATCTCGCCGCCGGTAGAGGGCTCTTCGATCAGCTTCGGTAACAGCTTGTCGGTATCTATCGCCAGTACGACCACTTTGTCCGTGCCGCCAAAATATCTCTTTAGAACACCATCCAATTGGTGCTCGTAGCTGCAGTGAATGAACCCCTCTGACTCGAGACTCTCGGGCTGATAGGACGGACGATGCCGATAGAGCTCCCAGTCCTCCGGCAGAGCGATGTGATAGATCAACATAGATCGATGTATCGGTTAGTCGTATTCTACCCTCAGCAGCGAAAGGCCGTTGGCGGGTGCCGTCTTTCCCGCAAGACTGCGGTCACCTGTCAATATCGCAGTCTGAATTGTATCAGAATCCTTTTCGCCACGCCCTACCTCGAGGAGCGTGCCCACGATGGAACGGACCATGTACCTCAAAAAACCCTTCGCGGTTATTCGAAACTCGATCAGCGATGCATTTGCCCGCCGGTCCCAGACCGATTCAAGACTAGCATCGAACACGTTTCTGACGCGGTTTTCCCCGTCTGCCTGCGCTGACGAAAAAGCGGTCCAGTCATGCTCGCCGAGCAGCAGCCTGGCTGCCGTCGTCATCCTGGCAAGATCTAGCGGGCGCGATTCGTGAAGCGCAAATCGCCTCCAAAACGGCGACATTACGGGCGCGTTGATCAACCGGTACACATATGTCTTACGTTTTGCCAGAAATCGGGCGTGAAAATCGTCAGACGCTTTTTCTACACTAAAGATCCGGATGTCCCTCCAAAGGTTCCCGTTGATAGCGTTCCGTAGCCTCTCCGGCTCAAACGGCTTGTCGATAAAGACATTGGCGACCTGGCCCTCTGCATGCACACCTGCGTCGGTACGGCCCGAGCCTGTCACACGCACCTCGTCATCAGCAAGCATGCTTATCACGCGTTCCAATTCACCCTGGATGGTCCGGTCGTTCTCCTGTACCTGCCAACCGTGAAAATCGGTGCCGTCATATTGGATCAAGAGCTTATAGTTCATTCATACGTCGGTTGAACGCGGCTGCAAATCGAACTGGCGAATCCGGGTCCGTCCTAAAATAGAGAGCGGGTTCGATCAACTCAAGTTCCATCAATGCGAAACTCTCTCCGGAGCGAACCATATCGACACGCGAATATAGCGGGCGAGGAGTGACCGCATCATTTATCGTCGCTGCAAGTGCGAGCAGGCGTTCCTCCGGCTCTATCGAAGAGATAATACCTCCGTGCTCTTCCTGGACTCGAAAATCGTTTTCCTTTGGCGCTTTCAAGATCGCGTGGCTATACACCCCATCGAAAAAGAAGACTGAAAATTCGCCTTCGTCAACTATTTGCGGCAGAAATGGTTGGACCATGAATTTTCTTCCGACGAAACGGCCGGCGATTTCCAGGTCGTACCCGGCAACCCGATATGTGTCTTGTGCCGTCGCCGAAACCGTTGGTTTGATTATCAACTCGTCGGAGGCAAGAGCGGCCATCCAATGAATGAGATCTTTATTGGTAAAACGGCCGCTTGACCATATCGTAGGCACTATCGGCAACCCGGACGCTTCAAGGTCGCGAAGATACTCCTTGCTCAGATTCCATTTTACGAGCTCAATGCTGTTTTCGAGCCGGGTGCCTACGGCCTCGATCTCACGCAACGTGTCAATGAACAGCTCCGGATCATTCTGATAGTCCCAAGGCGTCCGAATGACCACCGCTTCGTATTCGCCCCAATTGACCCCTTTGCTACGCCATGAGACAAGTTCCACTCCCCAACCAAGGTCCCGCAAGGGTCCGATCGTGAGTTCGTCATCGCTGACGTAGCCGCTAAGGTCGTCCATGGTGAGAAAACAGCAGCGGCGCATCCTCATCCGGCATTTGCCATCCTGCTGCCGGGAATGACCGCTTCCTGTCCGGCGGAACACATCGGGCAATATTGAGGTGCGTAACTGGGAACGTCGATCGTAACCAGCGAGGTACGCTCGACGCCCACGTCGGCCCGGCCGTTTGAGCGGTCGATGATCGTAGAGGCACCGATCACATCTGCGCCGTGCCTTCGCAGCGTTTCAATGCACTCCTTTGTTGTACCACCGGTCGTCATTACGTCTTCAATTACCAGCACCCTTTCGCCCGGCTTAAGCCTGAACCCACGGCGAACTGTCATTATCTGATTTTGGCGTTCGGTCCATATGAACCTAACATTGAGAGCAGACGCGACAGCAAAGCCGAAGACCAGACCGCCTATCGCCGGCGACGCTACCGTCTCTACCCCATGACCAACGTACTTCTCAGCCGTCATACGGGCAAAGCGATTTGCGTCCGCAGGATACTGAAGTGCAAGAGCACACTGGAGATATTTGGGGCTGTGTAGCCCGCTGGTAAGAACGAAATGCCCATCTAGAAGAGCGTCGGTATCCCTAAAATGCTGCAATATCTGATCTTCTGTCATTCTGATCGATCTCACGTGAATCCCCCGAACAGACTGAGTACACGCGGTTGTTCGATTATGCCAAACTTACAGAGAACTCTCCAACCAGATCGCGCTGCCGCCGGTGCCACTATCCTTGCAGAAGTAGGTTTAGGTTATAGAATGATAATTGTATGCCGCCGTTCCCAAATCTTGTGTCTGATTCGATTCTCATAAACGAGACCATCCGTCTCTTGTCGCGCAATGGCGGTAACGCTACTGCTACGCAGATCGTAGATCGGGTAATGAGGATACGAAAGCCGGACCCCCATCTGGCTCAGATGCTGGCGGCCGACCTGGTTGAACGCGATTCCCGCTTGATGATGATCGGCGACAAGGTATCGCTGGCCGGACAAGATGTCGATGCCCTAAGCCTTAAGACTGCAACCTTCGTAGTATTGGATCTGGAGACGACCGGAGCGAAGGCGCCCCCTTGCAGGATCACTGAGATCGGGGCTTACACCGTCAAGAACAAAGAACTCGCTGGAGAGTTTCATTCGTTGATCGATCCGGAGGTGCCGATACCTGAGTTCATCACTGCATTGACCGGGATCAGCAATGAGATGGTCAGGGGGGCTCCACGTTTTCGTGAGGTCGTTAATTCGCTTCTGGACTTTATCGGAGACTCGATCATTGTAGCCCACAACTCACATTTTGACCTTGGTTTCCTGAACCACGAGATCGGAAAGGTCTTTGAGGACTATCGACTTGGCAATCCATCGCTATGCACAGTCAAGCTGTCGAGGCGCCTGCTTCCGAATATTGCGAACCATAAACTGAACACCGTCGCGGGCCATTACCATATAGACCTGATAAACCACCACAGGGCGGTCGATGACGCCCGTGCGACCGCCCATATCTTTGTCAATTTCTTAACAGAAATGGAGGCGCTTGGTATATCTCACCTGGCGGATGTGATCAAATTCACCCGGCAAAAGCCAAAGCCAAAAGTACGATCAAAATGACACTAGCACCTGAAAACCAACAAGGACTTGACATTCGCTCGACACCACGCGACGAAATGGCTCTTTACCCGTTGGATACCTTTGAATACGAGTTTGCGGGAAACAAGATCTGGATCGACTTTGAGATCCCTGAGTTTACTGCGATCTGTCCATTTTCGGATTTTCCGGATTTCGCCGTGATCCGGCTCAGTTATGTACCGAATGAGCGGTGTATCGAATTGAAAAGCCTTAAACTTTATATCAATTCGTTTCGCAGCGTCAAGGTCTTTCACGAACACGTGATCAACGTGATCCTGGATGATTTTGTAAAGGCCTGTGACCCGCTGGAAGTGGAGATCGAGGGAGATTTTCATGTCCGCGGGAACATCAAGACTGTTGTCAGGGCAAGTTACAAGAAGGATGGTTAGTGGCTCGCGGCCGTCATTACGCTCGGCTGGACCGCTAGATGCTTTCTGCACGCTGAAGTGACCAGCCGATCGATCTCTTCTGAAAGAGCGTCTTCCTCGGACGAATCGGCATTGGTCACCTCGGATATAATGAGAAACTTGGCCTTCTCTAAAAGCGTCTGTTCTCGAAATGAAAGTCTCTTCTCATAGCTCAAAAATGTGAGCTTTTTGAGAACATCCACAGCTTCAAAAACGTCACCGGACCTAAGTTTCTCCTGGAACTCCCGAGACCGGCTCTTCCAATCACTCGATATCGGTTCGAAATCGGTTGAAAGTTTGCGTATCAATTTTTTGCATTGGATAGACGAGATTATTGGCCTGATGCCCACTGCTTCGGCATTATCGATCGGGACGATAATGGTGGAGTTATCACTAAGAACCCTTAACAGGTAAACGCTGAGTCGGCCGTTTCCGAGGTCCTTTCGTTCGATTTCTTCGACCACACAGACCCCTTGATTAGGGTAGGCGACCTTCTGTCCGATGCAGAGTTCCATAATCGTCTTGCTCCCAATTTTAGCTGAGAAAAAGCCGATCGAATCTGATGCCGGCCGGGCTTCTGTGTTCGATCAAAAATTAATCTCGAAGTTTCTTTAGTCTAACATAAAAGGCAGGAGTGCGGGAAGGATTATTGGCGCTGAGTTGTCAAAACGGGAATTGACGGAAATTCTAAGGTAAACGTCGTACCCTGCCCAAGGATCGAAGATACAAGAACGTCACCACCATGAAGCCGAGCAAGATGTTTGACGATCGCAAGTCCAAGACCGGTTCCGCCGACATCCCGAGTGCGTCCGCGATCCACTCGGTAAAACCTTTCAAAGATCCGGTGAGCGTGCGCCGGAATAATGCCCTCGCCGGTATCCGCAACAGAGATTATGTCCCTACCTGAACGATGCTCGTGCCGCACCGATACCCTGCCCCCGCGACGGTTGAATTTTATCGCGTTGTCAACAAGATTGGTGATCATCTGCTCAAGCCGCATCGGGTCGGCGTAAACGCGCTCGCTTTTGTCGATCTGGTTGATCAACTTGATCTCTCGTTCGCTTGCCTTCGCGGCAAGGGACACAAAGACCTCTTCAACGAGATGGCCGACCCTAACCTGTTTTATCTCTATGGAGATATTGCCCGACTCGATAAGCGAGAGTTCGAGAATATCTGAGATCAACCCGTGCATCCTCTCCGCATTCCGTCGGATCGTGTTCAAAAAGCGTCGATTGTTTTCGGTATCGTCGATCGCACCATCTTCAAGAGTCTCAACAAATGCGAGGATCGACGTTAAAGGGGTTCTGAGTTCATGTGAGATATTCGAAAGGAATTCCTGCCTTACACGTTCAAGTCTCTCAACAGACGTGATGTCGTAAAACGTTGAGACCGCATAACGGGCACCTTCAAGCAACAGAGGTTCAATATGAACATCATATGTGCGGCTTTCGCCCCCTATGAGTTCAATTCGGATATCGGATGGCCGTCCTTCGACAAGGGTAGCTCTGAAAGCGTCGTGTAGTGAAACGTCGCGGACTATCTCGCTAAGCCGTTTCCCTACCAGGCCAACACCCTCCCGGGTAAGCTGGCTGCGGGCGTTTCGGTTTGCCGCAACGATCCGCATTCCGGCATCAGAGACGAGCACTGCCTCGCGGGTTGCGTCGATAACACACTGGAGGGGAGTACGCGAGGCTTCGTCGCTCCTCGTTCCAAATGAAGGGTCCTGAATATGCGGTTGTGTTACTTGCACCCAATGAAACGATAACCGACGCCAACAACAGTTTCAATACAGCCACCGCAATCACCCATTTTTTGCCTTAGGCGTCGAATATGAACATCCAGTGTCCTGGTATCACCAAAGTAGCTATAGCCCCAAACATTGTCGAGGAGCTGCTGGCGGGTGGCAACTCTCCCACTGTTCTTGATCAGGTGCTCGAGTAGAGAAAATTCTTTTCTCGTCAGTTTCACGTCGTTTCCATCGGAGACTACCCGCATGTCTTCAAAGTCCACGGACATTCGTTCGTCCTGATATCTTGGCGGTGTCTCCTTCTCCGCACGTCTGAGAACTGCCCTGACACGGGCGATCACTTCCTTTACGCTGAACGGCTTGACAATATAATCGTCCGCTCCGGTCTCAAGCCCGGCGATCTTATCCGTTTCCGCGGCCTTCGCGGTCAGCATAATGATCGGCGTGTGTTCGGTCGTGGGTTCGCGACGGAGCCTTCGACACAGTTCCATTCCGCTCATACCCGGCAGCATCAGGTCCAAAATGATTATTGACGGTGGGGTCTTTCCATCAAGTGCGACCCTCAGACCTTTTTCGGCCGATTCCGCGATCGTCGAACGAAAACCCTCTCGTTTGAAATTGTAATGAAGACTTTCGGCAATATCAGCGTCGTCCTCGATGATCAGGATGCTGTGTTGCATATATTTGCGATCGTGGTTACCTAACTGTTTCTATTTCGGACTCCGTTGAGAGTCTAATCGCCTCAATTTGCCAACACATTAACAAAATGTTACCAAAGTGTTAAAACTATCGGCCACGAAAATTACTGGGGAGCCGCCTTGCGGCCCATTTCTTCTCGTGGCCGTACTACCTCAGCCAACGACCCGGTCTTCGCCGCGACGTCGGCCCACTGGTCGGTATCGATGTCAATTACGGCCAGTGCTGCAGTCGGCATTGATTCGTCTTCCGAGGTAAGTAGCCTGATCATCCCCTCAAAACCCGGATTGTGCCCAACGAGCATCACGGTCGAATAGGCATCCGGCAGATCGGCAATGACCTGCATCAGGCCATATGGGCTTGCCTCATAGATCCGATCATCAAATTTCAACTCAATGTTGGCGCCTGAACTTTCCCGGACCAATTCAGCCGTGTGGGCAGCCCGACGGGCCGGGGAGCTGACTAGTAGTTCCGGCAACAAATCTCGGCTGGCCATCAACTCTCCCATGAACGGTGCGGCATTAAGTCCGCGCTCGTTTAGGGGCCTGTCGAAATCCGCCAAACTTGGATGGCTCCAACTTGATTTCGCGTGTCTCAAAAGCATCAGTCGTTTCATATTTTTGAATAGTTCTAACGCATTGGGAGACTAAACTCCAGCCGATCATCGGCGTATTTCGACCACCTGCCATCTATGGCCGACAATCTGTTAAACTAAAGTGTCAATTCATTGCTGCGCGCAATAATTTAGTCAAGCGATGAACGCATCGGATGCAGCATTACTAGTGAACTGGGTCGGCTTCCTGGTCGGTCTTACCCTATACTCGCTCCTTGGTTTCATGGTACTCCGATATAGCCGTGGCCGCGAGATGCGGGGAGTGGCTTTGCTCCTTCTTGCAACCGCCGTCCTGGGTATCGTATGGAATATGGGCGAACTTGTGGTTTTCGTCCTGCGAAGTGTTGCGCAGGTTGCGGGATACCCGTTGATCACTGCCGCCGCCTACTCTGCATTGGGATTCCTGCCGTCCGTGGTTGTTCATTCTGCAGAAACCGAGACAAGTTCGAGAAGATTTCTTACCTTCACTGCATATGGTTTGAGCACGGTTGCTGCCATGCTGCATTTTTATGCCGTTTTCTCGGGTTCGGCGGTCCCGTCCGGGATCGCAATGCTGTTATTGACGATAGGGGCGGTCTCTCTTGCAACGCTGCTGCTGGTCTTCAGCATCGGCCAAACTATCGAAAAAAAAGCTATATGGGTATCCGCGCTTTTGGTCTTTGCGCTTTCCGGGCTTCACTTTTTTGCCACCCCAGAAGGTAATTCATGGCTGATCGAACTTGTCGCCCATCAGTCGTCGATTCCGCTCGCTCTCGTTATTTTATATCAGAATTACAGATTTGCCTTCGCCGACTTGTTCCTGAAGCGAGCGATCTCGATAATGCTGCTCGCATCTTTGACCTTCGGTCTCTATGTCGGTGTCGCCGCGCCATTGCTGCGGTTTCAGAATGCTCCCGATCAAAATGACGTCACCGCGGTCAGCTTGATACTGGTGCTGTGGATGATCACGGCGCTCATATACCCGTCCCTTTATAAGCTCGCCAACTGGCTTGTGGACAAGGTGATCCTTAACCGGGCTGACTATATCACCTTTCAGAACGATATGGCTGGCGAGATCGAATTGGCTGAGACCGCCGACAGTGTCGCCGGCATTGTGAGCAACTCGCTCGCCCGAGTCCTGACTGCAAACCGGGTTAGATGGCGCACCTTGGCGATAAACCCGGTCTCGACCGGAGGCAGCAATGTTAGTTTTGGGCCGGAAGATGCAAAAGTGATGGTTCCGACCGTGGAGGGGCCGTTTTACGAGATCGAACTTGGCGAATTGCAGGGTGGGCGACGGATCATGTCGGACGATGTCGCGATGCTCGACGCAGTCTCGCATATCGCAGCCCGCAAAATAGATGCCCTGCGGGTCACACATGAACGTTGCGAGCAGGAGATCCGGGAACAGGAGTTTTCGAAACTGGCGACCGAGGCCCAACTCACTGCGCTTCGGGCACAGATAAATCCCCATTTCTTGTTCAATGCCCTAACGACAATTGGCTATTTGACAAAGACCGCTCCCGAGAAGGCGTTCCAGACCCTAATTCAACTTACGAAGCTGCTTCGCGGGATACTAAGTTCGACCGGCGAGTTCTGTTCGCTCGGCGACGAGATAAAGCTCATTGAAAGCTATCTTGAGATCGAGCACGCACGATTTGAGGAACGACTCGCGGTGGATTTCGAGATTCCGGACGATCTGCTTTCCCTTACGATCCCGTCATTGATCCTACAGCCGCTAGTCGAGAACGCAATAAAACACGGGATCTCCGAGCGGAAAGATGGTGGCCTGGTCACGGTCGCCGCTCGTAGGATCGAAGTGGCTCCCGACAGTGCGATGCTGGAGGTCTCCGTTGAAAATACAGCTCCCCCTCGCCCTTTAAGGACCCGGACCGGCGGTGTTGGGATCTATAACATCGAGAACCGTCTCCGGTCACATTTTGGATACAACGCGAGTTTTCGCCTGGATCTCAGTGATCCGGTAAGGACACGAGCTTTGGTATCGATACCGATCGCGGACGGCGAGGCAAGAAGATCACGGAGAAAGGCGGTCAGCGTATGAACAAGTTGAGAGTCATGATCGCCGACGATGAACGTCCGGCACGGGAGTTCCTAAAATCCGCACTTTCGGGGATGGAGGACGTCGAACTGGTCGCGGAAGCGGAGAATGGAGCGGATGCGGTCGAGACGATCACCTCTGTTCGGCCGGATCTTGCGCTTCTCGATCTGCAAATGCCGGAACTCAGTGGTATAGAGGTTGTCAAAATGCTGCGCCGGTCCCAAATGCCGCTGGTTGCTTTTGTTACGGCGTTTGACCAATTTGCGGTTCAGGCCTTTGAGCTGAACGCGATCGATTATCTTCTAAAGCCGGTCGAACGCGGAAGACTAAGGGAAACGATAGTTCGTGCCCAGGAGCGGGTCGAACGCACAGATTGGCGAGAAACTGAATCAAATAAACTAAAGAACGCCATAGCCGCCTACGAAGGCGTGACCTCGACGACATTCCTCGAACGTGTGCCTGTACGAAAAAGAGATGAGATCTTCCTTGTTCCCGTGAACGAGATCGCCTCCATAGTGGCGGACGGCGAATTGCTCATTATAACCACCGTTGAGAATCAGAAATATACCATCAATTACCGCCTCAAAGATCTTGAACTTAAGCTTGACCCAAAAGCGTTTGTTCGACTATCACGCGGAGCGATAGCTAATGTGGCAATGATCGACCGCGTGTCACCGATGCCGGGCGGAACCTATCTGATAAACCTCACGAACGGCCAGGAGATACCCGCAAGTCGGCTTCAGTCAAAGGTTTTACGGTCCGAGCTCTTGAAACTTTGATCCTTCTGTAGATAGTCCCTGATTTTAAAGAGCCATTTGCCAGTTAAATCGTCCACTAACCGGCCGAAATCGGCCATTCATTAAAATGTTTCCCTGACCAAAGGATCGCTGACCATAATTAGAGATTAGGCATTAAACCATCAAAGGAAATATTTATATGAAAATCGTTTCATCTACGGCACTCTTGCTACTGTTGTCAGCTGCGGCTTTTGCCCAGTCAGCGGCGATCTCCGGAACAGTAACCTATTCCCGCAACATCCCGCTTCACGACGTGACTGTAAGAGTCTCTCAGACCGGCCAGACAGCGCGAACGGACAGTGAGGGCCGATATACGCTTTCCGATATTGCCCCGGGGCGTTACACGCTAATTTACCATCTGGAGGGATTTTCGGATGTCACCCGAGTAGTGACCGTTTCCGCTGGCGCAAGTCTGAACATTGATATCGAGCTTCCGGTCTTGGCTCTGCGCGAGCAAGTGACCGTAACCGCATCTGGTGAGGAACAGTCTGTATTCGATTCGTTTCAGAACGTTATCTCGGTCGGTTCGACGCGAGTCACGGAAAAAGCCTCTACCTCGATCGGTGAAGTACTTGAAGAAGAGACCGGTGTTGCAAAGCGGAGCTTTGGGCCGGGATCTTCTCGCCCGGTGATCCGCGGATTCGACGGCGACAGGGTCCTTGTTCTTCAGGACGGGGTTCGGAGTGGTTCCGTCGGTTCCCAATCGGGCGATCACGGAGAGCCCTTGGACCCACTCTCCGCCGAGCGACTAGAGGTATTGAAGGGCCCCGCAACTCTTCTCTATGGAAGCAACGCGATCGGTGGCGTAGTTAATGTGATCGGCCATCACACTGACGATTACCACGATGGATTTCGCGGTTTCTTCACGGGCGTAGGAGGGACGGCTGATCGACAGCGTGCTGCAGCCGGTGGTCTTGAATATGGCTTCAATCGCTGGTTGTTCCGGGGAAACCTTTCTGCTCAAAGGACCGGCGATTATGACACCCCGTTGGGAAGGATCCCCAACTCCAGGGCACGCTCTAATTCTGCATCATTAGGTACGGGATATTATGGTGAGAATGCCTTCTTTGGGGGCACATATGGTTTTGACGTTCGCCGATACGGCGTTCCGTTTGCGGCGCTCTTCGAGGAGCATGACGATGATGACGATCTTGCCGGACGCTCACGTTTCGGAGAATTGCCGGACGTCGATGAAGAGATCGATCTGCGGCTTCGTCGTCATAATCTTCGGTTCAACGGGGGATTTCGCAACCTCACCAATTCTTTCCTCCGCGGAGTGAACTACAGCTTTGACTACACCGATTATCGCCACAAAGAGATCGAAATTGAAGAAGATGGAGATGAAGAGATTGGAACTATCTTTACGAACAAGACATTCTCGTACAGGTCAGTTTTCGAGCAGCAGAAGTATAACAAGCTGACCGGGCGTTTTGGTTTTGAGGGCTTCAATCGTAACTACAGGGTCGAAGGTGCGGAGCAGTTGATCGATGGCAAAGTAACTCAGAATTCCTTCTCCGGATTCGCACTGCAGGAGATCGATCTCGACCGAATAAGGTTCCAGTTTGGCGGCCGAGTTGAAAACAACAGATATAATACCGAAAATCCGGCCCTTAGAGACAGGAGTTTCACCGGTTTTTCAGGTGGAGCCGGCATCAACATCGGTCTTTGGGAAGGCGGAGCGTTCATCGCCAACTACACACATTCACACCGGGCCCCGGCACTTGAAGAGCTTTATAATAATGGTCCTCACATTGGAACTGTGACCTTTGAAATTGGCAATGAGGATTTGAGGAGCGAGCGTTCGAATGGTATCGACCTATCGCTCCGGCACCTCGCCAGAAATGTTCGATTCACGGGAAACATCTTCTACTACCGCATAAATAACTTTGTGTTTTTGGCACCTCAGGACGAAGACGGCGATGGCGAGGTAGATATCGAGGACGGTCTTCCGGTAGCGAGATTTGAACAGGAAGACGCCAGTTTTGTCGGTGGGGAGCTTTCTGCCGAGGCCACATTCAACCGCTATCTCGGAGGTTTTCTGAGTTTTGATGTGGTACGTGCTCAATTGGTGAACGAGTCGGTTGATCTCCCTAGGATACCCCCGGCGAAGCTGAGAATGGGTCTTGACTTTCGTTACAACGGGCTGAGCCTTCGCCCCGAGGTTGTTATTGCCTCTGCGCAGACGAAGATATTCCCGCTTGAAACGCGAACCGACGGGTACGGTTTAGTAAACCTTGCGGGTTCCTATACTATCGGGAGGCAGCACTCCGCCCATATCTTTTCATTCAATGCGTACAATTTGACTAACAAGCTCTATCGCAACCACGTCAATTTCATCAAAGATCTGCTGCCAGAGATAGGCCGCGGTATCCGGTTTGGCTATACCATCCGCATTTTCTAGCGAAAATGCCGTATTGGCCGGATTTCGATCCTCTCAAAGGTTCGTTTATAATGGGTAAAACGAATTTTTGGGAGGATCTTTATGTCTGCCGATACTCTTTCTTTTTCGACCTCTAACGGTGATACGACCGCCTATGTTTCCCGACCTGTCACCTCGAACGGCAAAGCCGTAATATTAATTCACGAATGGTGGGGACTGAACGACCACGTCAAGGATATTGCCGACAGATATGCTAAAGAGGGGTTTGTGGCTATTGCTCCGGATCTCTATCGTGGCAAGATCGCGACGGACGCCGAAGAAGCGTCGAAGATGATGCACGAACTAAGTATCGAGGACGGAATAGATATCATAAAGCACGCGGCTGAGACTGCTCGGGAGGCCCTTGGGACCACTCAAATGGGTATTACGGGCTATTGTATGGGAGGCACCTTTGCTTTAAGGGCCGCCTGCGATCTCAAAGACTTTGCCGCTTCAGCTCCGTTCTATGGTGATATTCCGGATGAAGAGGTGTTGAGCAGCCTTCGCACACCTACGCTATTCATTTCGGGCACCCGTGACGGCTGGATCACACCTGAAAAAGTAAGTGGGCTGGAATCTGCCGCTGAAAAATACGAACTACCGATCGAATCGGTCAAATTCGACGCCGATCACGCATTTTTCAATAATACGCGCCCCGAGGTTTACGATGCCGAAGCGGCCCGAGAGGCATGGAGCCGCGTAATTGCGTTTTTTAACGAAAAACTTTGACCTTTAGACGGCAGAGGGATGGAAACTGGATGACTTTGTACTCACCTATGAGTTTAACCCTCGTCATCTAGCATGTTACCGGGTGACCGATCGGCTGGAAGTGTCATACGCTTGCTGGACGGCGAGCTGCATTTCGCCGAAACTCGCTTTGCGTTCCCTTTTGCGCCTATACATTTCAGCGTCCGCAGCGGCGATCGCCTTTTCGAGTTCGTCAATTCCTGCGAAATCGGTGAACCCCCACGAGACCCCTATGTCGATCGGTTCGCTCATTCCGTTGAGAGGAACTTCCCTTAGTTTCTGTTCCAAACGGCTCATTCGCAGTTCTGCAAGGTCCGCTCCCATACTGATCATAATTACAAAAAATTCGTCGCCGCCCCATCGGAAGATCAGATCTTCTGCGCGTATGATCTTTCGTATTGAGCCGACGACGAACCTTATCGCGGCGTCGCCAACCGCGTGTCCAAAACAATCGTTAATGTCTTTTAGTCCATCGATATCAAAGAACCCCACACATCCCCCTATGCTCGTATCTCTCTCACTCCCTTTTCGGACGAACCCGTAGAATGCGTGGCGATTCAACGCTTCGGTCAGGGGATCCGTATGGACCAAGGTCTCGAGCTGCTTGTTTGACTCGGCAAGTTCTAAACGTGAGGTCTCTGACTCGAACAACAGCTTTTCGAGAAGAACGATTACCATTCCGAAACCAAGACTTGTCTGAAGCACCAAATTGACTATCGAGTTGTAGCCCATTATCTCGACCGCGAATGGGAACGCGGACCCGAAAGATGCCAGTGCAAAATACCCTCCGTAGTTGACCGTTAACAGTGCCAACGAGATGCGAATAACGTGCCGGCCGATACTTCTATTCTCTGATCTTCCGAGCATCACGAACGACGTTGCAAATATGCCGGCTAGCACCAAAGAATGGATCGGGAACAGATCGTGAAACTCGATCGTGACCAGTGGTAGTCCAATAGCAAGCAAAATAAAAGGCACTACCCAGAGCTCTTGCTTTGTCCGAAGCTCGAAGTCGGTATCCAGGCTCCGGCATCCGGCGATGAGCATAAAACCGAATATGTACTCGCCAAGGAAATAGTATGTGAATAGCAGGGTTCGATATTCCTCAAGATCGAATGCAAGTCTCAGAGATATCAGTGCGAACGACAAGCATAACCAGGCGACCGTCCAATATTTGAGGGCCGTAAGGTGGAGTGATCGACGAAGAAATACTGAGAGTATGGTGATCAGGAAAACACCATTCAGTTGGATAAGAAGTCCGGTCTTTGAATCCATTGTCTAAAGAAGGGCGAGTGAGCTTTGGGGAGAAAAACGAAATGAGACCGATCAGTGAACTTGGAAGGAAGGGAGGATTCTATTTTACTACAACAGAAATACGCAGGTCTAGGTATTTTTCATCAGGTCAACGAGTTCTGACTCCGTAGGAAGAGCGGTCCTAGCACCGACCGCCCTGCATTTTAGGGCTGCAACTGCATTTGCCATTTGGGCCGCGATCTCGATGGTCTCCCCTTTTAGCATTCCATAAAGCAGCCCGACACGAAACGAATCACCGGCCCCGGTCGTATCCCGACATCCGCCGGGAACGGCATATCCGCGGGTCTCGATAAAAACATCTTCACAGAGTAAAAGCGAACCCTCTTGGCCTTGGGTCAGACCCATCACTCTGCACCCAAAAAGCTCTCGGAGACGCCGAAGAGCTGCTCGCTTCTCGATCGGCCCGAAGAGCTTTGATGGAAGATCTGCCGCTGCTATGAAAACATCAACCAGAGAGAAAAGCTCTTCGGCTCCGTCAAACATGTCATCAATATCTGCTGACACGATCACCCCCGATCGCCGGGCCTCTTTCGCAAGAATTGCGCACGCTTCGACATCATGCGGAGTGAAGTGCAAGACTTGCGATCGCTCTATAGCCTCGATCGGTGCTTTGTCCGGTTCGAAACGCAGATCTTCATCACGGTCCCAAATAACTGTTCGTTCCCCGTTTCGCTCATCGATGACGATGAATGCGATCTGTGTCGATGCACCCTCGACTACTTCGGAGTAGCTCAGGTCGACCCCCTCCTCTTGAAGGGAGAGCCTCCCAAAAGTCCCGGCATCATCATCTCCGAAACGCCCGGCGTAAGATGTCCTCACCCCAAGCCGCTGAAGTCCGACCATAGTGGTCGCAACTTCGCCACCGGGCGCCCGCGTAAAATTCGAGAGCCTGGTTTTGGAATTGAAGTTGGGATATTCCGGTACTTCTATCAGGAAATCAACAGCATTCGTGCCGAAGCCGAACACTCCGAACTCTGTGTGGGATCTAAATGAGAATGGAAATCGCATCAGAAAATTGGAAAAATTCTCTAGGTAGAAATAAAATCAATATCGAAGATAAGTATATTCAAAAAGCTAACCACTTTCTTCCTATGAGCATTGCGGCGAGCCGCGCATTCATTTAATAATTGATGATCTATTTGATCTTCGGAGAAAACAAATATGCCGACCTCTATCTGCCCAGAGTGTGACGAAGAAGTCTACGTAGATGCCGACTCAGAACAGGGTGACGTGGTCTCCTGTGAAGAGTGCGGCGCGGATCTCGTAGTAGTTGGACTCGATCCATTAGAACTCGATCTTCGCGACGAAGACGATGACGATCTTGACGATGACATGGACGAGTATGGATTTGATGACGGATCGTATTGACGCGACGGCCATGTCTGAATGATCATTTGTTCGGCCAAAATCCGGGTCTATTCTGTCGGATCCGAAATCCCTGCCTCGTTTCTATTTTTACCTCCCGAAATTCGCCGGCTCCTCCTTTTACGCCGTCGGGATAGAATGCGACTGCATAAGAGCCTGAAACTTTCTCAGCCAGCGTGGTGAGCATCTGATCCAGTTCATTTTCCCGAGCATGATAACTGAATCCACCGGTCTTTTCTACGATCCCGCTAGCTTCAAACGGAGTAAAAAGCGGTCGCCGGTAACTTTGTAGTCTAGAGACCGAGGGCATTATTAACGAATAAACACTAACTTCTGCCGCGTTTGCTCGCTCGATAACAGTCTCCGGACCTACCACATCTCCGACCGGGAATCCGTCGGTTATAACAACTATGGCACGTTTCGGCGATCGACCGCGAACCTGCCTCGGGGACCGCCTATCGATCAAGCGCACGGCATCGTCTATTGCGTCATAGGCGTGTGTCGAAAGGCCGCCGTGTTCACGCCTGATCCTTCTGAGTGCATCAGACACCTTGTTCGGAACATTAGTGAAGTCTTGAAGCCTCCGGACGTTCATCGAGAAGGTCATCAATGCAAAATAGCTATTCTCTGAACTTAGCCGGCCAAGAAAGGCATTCATTGCGGAACGCAACCTGTTGAGTTCAGCCTCGGTCATGCTTCCGGAAATGTCCAGAGCAAACACAACGACCAAAGGACGTCTTGAATCAGACCCGATCAATGGCTGGAAAAAATCCACATTCCGCCCTACGCCATTTTCGAACACCCTAAAGTCTGCTGCCGTCAGCCCCGTAATGGGGCGTCCGGCCTCATCTGTTACGGTAACCTCAAAATTGGCCAACTCAGTATCGACCCTGATGACTTCTTCGCGTTTCTGGGAGGATGTAGTCGTAGCTAGCGTCGTGATGACAACAAGGAATGTGAAGCAAGCAAACCAACTCCTATCAGTTTGAACGAATGCCTTCATTTTGAAGTGTCAAGTTGAACGAACCGTGATCCGGAACCCGATCGAACGTTCGTCAAAGGCCCTATAATCCGCGGTTTCGACTCAGAACGGCTGGGCACGGATTTTGTTATAAGGAGGCTGGGAAGCCGTTCCGGGCACGCCGTTGATTTCTCCTTGAATGGTTGGTTCCCCGTCATCGTTCGATCAAGGAGAACCTCGTATCCGGAGCGGCCGCAAATAAAAGTTTATCGTGCCCACTATGAATAGCCAAATACCAACAGACCTTCGTTTTAGCGAACGATTGTTGACGTTGACCGTAACAGCGTCAGCAGCCGGGCTGGTGGTATTCTCTCTTTTTGTTTCCGCATCGCTCAGTTTGAACGATCTTGCCATACTCTCTGCCTCGTCAGTTGTTGCAGTTTTTGTGTCCGGATTCAGTTTCTCGGTTCCCGGAACCCGGGTCCGCATTTTCCCGCCTACTATCATTTCCCTTTGGGGGACAATGTGGTTAGGAGTTCCGGGTGCAGTGCTTCTGGCCTCGGTTTCCGGAATCGCGGATAAGATCCGTTCGGATGAGAACGATCGGCCAAGTATCTTTTCGATGGCTTGCAATATTCACGCAGGGTTCGCCGCCGCCCACATCTACCTACTTGCGCTGGAGAATTTTCGGACGGAAGTATCGGCATTCGCCACCGTTGTTCCTTCTATCCCGAATGAGGTCATGATTGCCGCTGTACTTATGGCAGGGGTGCATTTTTGTGTGGTCGAGTCCATGCGACTCATACGCAGGATGTGGGCAAGTTCAGGCGCTCTCCAGCCAACTCGAGACGACGAGATGGTAGTTACCGCTTGTTCTTACCCGGCCAGCCTGCTTGGCGCACTTCTGTTGTTTCTGGCGATGAGCCATTTCGGCGTTGAATTTGGACTTGTGCTGGTTCCGCTGGCTTTTTTGGGCAATTTTGCCTACGGAATCCACAAGCGGAGCCTCCAGCAAAAAACGCGCGAGATCACGGAAGCCAGTCGACTCCATCTGGCAACCGTAGAAGCGCTTGCAACCGCAATTGACGCCCGCGACCAGGTGGGACGAGGCCATGTCCGCCGAACGCAAATATATGCAGTGGGCTTGGGCCGTGTCTTGGGCCTTTCGGATGACCAGATCAGGGCGTTGAGGACGGGCGCCCTTCTGCATGATATTGGAAAACTGGCCGTTCCCGATCATATTCTCAACAAACCGGGACGATTGACGCCTGCAGAAATGGAGAAGTCAAAGATCCACGCGTCCGTCGGTGCCTCTATCCTCGAAGAAGTCGGCTTTACTTATCCGGTTGTCCCAACTGTTAGGCATCACCACGAATGTTGGGACGGTAGCGGGTATCCGGAAGGGCTTAAGGGACAAAAGATACCGATCACGGCTAGGATCATCACGATCGCTGATGCATTCGACTCTCTTAGAGGCGAGAGACCATATCGCAGAGCCGTTTCTCGCGAAGAGGCCTGCGAATTTCTTCGTTCGCGCGCAGGTACCCAGTTTGACCCGGCATTGGTTGACGCATTCATTCGAAATCTTAAGGTTTTTGAGGAAGAGATCGAATCCAACGGGCTTGGTTATGAAAGCTCACAAAATAAAAGGAATCGTCAAGACAAGCTTCCGGATTACATTGAACAGATCCAAAGTGCAAATCATGAGGTCTTCTCACTGTTTTCCCTTGCCCGGGAAGTCAGCAGCTCACTGAATCTTGGAGATACTCTCGAATATTTCACGGAAAAGGTCGCAGACTTTGTCCCCTATGACAAATGCGTTGTTTACCTTGTTGAAGATTCGGGCGAGTTTGCACGCGCCGCCTATATCGCGGGAAAGCACAGCAAGAATCTGGCGGGCAACAGATTAAGGCTCGGCGAAGGAACGACCGGTAGAGTGCTTAAAGAACGCACTCCTGTTGTTAATGCTGATCCTGCCCTAGACCTTGAACTTCAAAACTTTGACGATTGGGCTGACTTTAAGACAATGGCCTCTCTCCCTTTGATCACAGAGAATAAGGTGATCGGAGCGATCTCACTTTATTCATCGTCGGTCGACGCATATCTTGACGAACATATCCGTTTGGTTGACACGATCTCACGCATAGCAGCGGACGCGATCGAGAAAGCCTTGAGACACACCGAGGCTCAGGTCTATGCATTAACCGATCCAATGACAGGGCTACCAAATGCTCGAAGCCTGTTCTTGGAATTCGAAAAGGAAGTAACGCGAGCGAGCAGGAATGGCAACACGTTCCAGCTGCTGGTTCTGGACCTCGATGGTTTCAAGAGCGTGAATGACAATTTCGGACACAAGATCGGAGATGATCTCCTGAGAGAGGTTGCCAAATTAATACGCTCGCAGTTGAGGGAATATGACTTCCTTGCAAGATATGGCGGGGACGAGTTCGTAGCCATTGTACCCGAAACGGACATGGCCTTTGTCGAGGCCCTTCGGCATCGCATTGAAGATACGGTTTCGTCCTTTAGGATGGTTATGGGAAGCGGAAAATATGCGCGAGTCGGGATTAGCATTGGCTCGGCCAGCTTTCCTTCACACGGCGAAAAATTCGAAGAACTTATTGTGGCAGCAGACAAGGCGATGTATCGCAACAAGGCAATAAATCGGCTTCGGAGGACGCAGATTGAAAACAATGTGACCTACGATGACGACGTAATAGTGATCGACCCTCATGCGTTCGACCCTGTCGACTCGGATCTTGAAGTTTCCTCGGAAAATTTCGAGGAATGCCCATCTCACGAGGCCCCGGACGATACGAGGCCGTCTTCGATCTCCACGTTGCAATAACTCCTGTTCATTGTCAGAACGCTTGTGAGAACCTGAAGTGGAATCTGCCGGGCCTTAGGCGGATAGTTGCGGGTGGATCCATACCTTGTGGCACGAGAAACTCAGGGGGATTCAGCAAATAGCCGTAATCAACTCCAAATTCCGCCCCGACGGGAGTTTTTAACCTGAGGCCAAGTCCGACAGTATGTGACCAGACAGCGCGTAGGTTTCTTCTCACAAGGTCTGTTTCTGCAACACTTGGAGGACGAAATATGTCACCCGCACGCCTGAACACATTTCCCCCATCATAGAACGGCACCAATCGGAGCACTCGTGTGAACGGCACCCGTGCCTCCACGTTTACGATCGCAACGGCATTACCGCCAAACGGTACGGTGAATGGTGCAAGAGTTACCAGTTCGCCATCGGAATTCCGAAAATCACCTTCAGGCACTATGGCCACCCGCGGACCGGCCGATTCGAATTCGAAGCCTCTTAGCGTATTGCCTCCGCCAGCGAAAAATCGTTCGCTTATTGGTAACGATTTCTCAATTTCAGGGATCAGAGGATTTTCACCCGGATCTGCAGTTCTGGAAAACACTGTTGCAACGCCGAGCACCGCTTGAGCTGCCAAGGTTGTGTTCTTTAGCTTTGGAAACGAGTAGTAGTAACGGTAAGAGGCCTGAAACTTATGAAATCCAATATTTGCCCCAAGAGCCGGAACGGATACATTGTACTCTGCAGTAAAATAGTCGCCGTTCGTGGGGTCGCTGGCATTATACCGGCACGGCTCTCCGGGTTCCCCTCTTGCAATAATATCAAGAACGGTATACTCGATCCCGCAGCGACGACGCGTGTCCCTTACGAACGTTGCGCCAAATCCGGAAATACGAACTCGGTCGTCCGGCTCCAGTAGGTCTCGGATAAGTAGGCTGCGTATATTCGAAAGACGGACATTTTCGAAACGGTACTTAAAAAAGACCAAACTTCGGTCTCGTCGGCTAAGCGTCCGATTGGTCTCAGCTGTAAATGTCAGCCGATCAAGTGTCGGACTTCCGGCTGGGGCACCAAATTCGTCGATCGGGTTTCCTTCCTCGTCGAGCCGCTGAACGATACCGAAGGTCCCGCGATCGAAAGCTGAACGGAAAAATCGGGTAACTGTTGCATCACGCTGGTATTGTGCTGACAATGTCAGCGGTGCGAATCCCCTTCGGCCGTCTCGTATAAACCTGGGATTCACAAAATCGAGTCCGACCAGCTGCCGCCGCTGGCTCCAGCGAATAAAGGCTCCTCCCTGCCAGAGGTTCCCGAGTAAATTGAAATGTCGGATATCCGCAAACCCACTCCAACCGACATCGGTGGAAAATCCTCCGCCCCACTGAACTAATCGTGGGGACTGTTCAGTGACCTCCACGATAACGTCGGCGTAACGCCCGCCGTCCGCACGATCTCCCGCCGGCTGGGTTCTTATCTCTACTCGCTCAAAAGCGTCGGACGCATATAGATTTTGCTCGCTGGAATAGATCTCCGCCGCTCGGAGCAAGGTTCCCGGCTCGATCTCGACTGCCCTAAGGATCGCACCTTCCTTAGTTCGTAGGTTACCCGAAACGAGGACGCGATCTACGTAAACGGGAACACCCTCGTTCTGCACATTGAAGACGACACGAAAACGCCTGCCGGGATCAACGGAATCGTCGGTGATCTCGTCGATAGAAAACGATACGACCGCATCAAAATATCCGGCATTCGCATAGAACTCTGAGAGCCGTCTTTGTCCGTTTCTTACCTTAGCTATCGAAAAATTCGTCCCTTCGATCACAGGCAATTCAGCAAACAGCACGTCGTCGCTAAAGGCAGTGTTCCCGTCGATCTCGACGTCTGAGACGATTGTCGGCTCTCCTTCATCCACGACGAAAGTGATGATCAGGTTTTCACCATCCAGCGAGACACCCTGATTCACGCGAACGGTCGCGTCCCGGTACCCAAGTTCTCGGAGCAGCGAACGGATCGTCGCCGTATCCTCGTCTAGTATTCGCTGGCTTGTGTAACCGCGTCCGTAACCGAAAAGTGGAATTATCCCGAGGATATTTGCCACTTGTGAATCGATGGCGGGCCTGATCTCGTCTATAGTGAACTGAGTGGTACCTTCGAGTCTGATCTCAACAAGTCGCAGGCGCCGATTGAGATCAACGTTGTACTTCACGGTCACCTGCCTGCCGATAAGATCATAGCTGCCTAATGCCGAACATAGGAACTCGGTCTCATTCGAGATCACCGTCGAATCAGCCTCAACCAGAGGAGGTTCTACCGAACAAACCGAGGTCACGTCAGCGAAAAAATATCCGCGCTCCTGATAGTAGTTCTCAAGTCTCCGCTCACCCTCGATGATCGCTGCAAAATCCAACGAGCCGTCTCGCCTTATTGGCAAAAGCTGCCGCTGTCTTCGGGACCCTATCGACTCTCTTTCAGTGGCAACTATAACTTCGACCTCCGGACCGGATGTGCCGGTAATTACAACGTCTATTCGATTCGTCTCGCTGTCGAAAATAACGCGGGGCTCATTGATCGAGGGAGCCAAAAAACCTTGTCCGCGCAGGTTATCTCTTAGTCGGTCCAGATCACGTGTTAGAGCGTCGCGGGAGAATGGAGACCCTGCGCTGAGCCTCAGACCACGAGTCAGCAGTTCCGTATCAGCCCCCTGAATATTGATCTCAAATCTTTCCACCAACGACTGGGGGCCGGCCGTTACACGATAGGTAATCGCCACCTCGTCGGGATTCTGAAGCTGCTCCTGTTCATATCGCGCTTCGGCACGGTAATATCCGCGTTCTCTGAGGTATTCAACGAGGGACTCAGCGTTTGCCTGGAGGGTCTGTTCGCTGACGGTCGCGCCCGGATCAAGCAAGTTTACCCGTAACAGAAGTTCAGCCTCGGTAATGCTTCTCTCCGCCGCATCATCAAGCCTTATCGCCACCCTTCGAGCGATTATCTTTCGCCGGATACGGAACAACAGGTCAACGGCCTCGCCCGACGCCTCGCTTGCCTCAACAGAAACGATCTCCACCTTTTCCGTCTGGTAAAGATCTGCAATCGCATTCCTGATCCGAACCGCCGAGTAAGTTTGTCCGATCGCATCCCGGGTTATGATCCTGAACGGTTCAGCAACAGCCGGCCTGGGATCGGGCCGATCGAAAACGATACTCACGTCGCCGATCCGCCGCCCTTCAAAATTGTGTTGAGCCGGAACCCAGATCGCACTTACCTGAAGAATAGAAGCGGATACCAAGGCAATACCCCATCGTCCGGTCAACGCTGCAAACAGAAAGCTTGCGCCATGACCTCTCTTAGGTCCGCACCAAACGAATGGGAAAAGTCGATTCATCAAAAACTACGTCCTTGCACGACGGCAAAGCTATTCAGAAGCGTCTTCTGAACCTGACCTCAAAGCTGAAATTGTCCCGATCTCGAGTAACGTTGCTCAATGACCGCTGCTCGTACTGGGCGACCACGGACAATCTGTTTGATACCCTGTACTCGACGGCAAGGACCTGATTCTGATCCTGCGAGAGATTGGTCGCATACGTCACGCGAAGATTGTTGTTTATTTGTCGCCCAACGGTTAGGCGTGCCGACGGGTTTATCCGCTCTCCGGAAATTATCGGGTCGATCTCGAAGACGTTAAGCCCGAACAATCGATCGGTGGCCCGACGTGCCGGATTGCTGATAATTGAGTCCGTCAATATCTCCGCAGCAGTGTTGATGCCTGTTGAGGCCAAGGTCGGAATGCCAGACTCAGTGTTTGCCAGGCTTCCGGTCGTTATCAGCGATATAATATCTGCCTGAGGCAGTGCCGGACTTGAGCGAACGCTCGCGTTAAGCTGCTCCGTATCGGTAAGCTGTCCGGAAAGATTCACAAAGATCTGATACCCCTGTATCTCGGTCTCGGCCTGCAAAAAAAGAATCGGATCGATCTCTGTATCCGGCGGGAACTCCAGCACGCCGCGCTGCACCACATATCGGTCTCGTCGGAAAAATACGGTTCCGCTATTCGCGGTAATGCGTCCGGATAGTTGAGGATTTGCCGAAGTCCCGGTCAACCTGAGTACTGCCGAGGCCGTAAGGTCGGCAATGTTATTGCGAATAACAAGTGCGTCGCGTCCCGTTATCGTAAGATCGAACCGTGTAGGAATGCCACCGGAAGCGCCGCCGGAAAGTGCACCTTCTCGGCGTGCCCCTACTACGTTTGCCAGGTCTATATCACGGCTATAAATGCTCCGTCGCGCAAGGATGGAACCTGACACGAGAGTGGCAAGTTCGTTTCCTATCCGCCTGCCAGAAATATCGAGCCTGGCATCTCCGGTCGTTACAAAATTCTCGGGTAATGGAACCGTGATGTTCGCACCTGTCAGGGAAAGTCGATAGGAATTGAGCTGCAGGTCGTCACCGATTAGAGCCCCGCCGGTAGCTGAGAACCTTCCGCCGCCCAGATATCCTGAGAGCGTCTCGATCTGAGCCTGATTCGATGTGAACAGGACTCTGCCCTGGAGCCGCTCAACGGTGAGCCGGCTCGGGCCTACGAACGTAGCAAGATTTGCGTTCTCCAATACCGCTGTTCCCGACAACCGCGCGGTTCGGTTGACGCCGGAAAGGCGTATTCCAACCTCCGCAAACCCGCCAAGGAAAGTATCGGCACCCACAAAGCCGGGAAAAACATTCAACAAACCAAGGTTAAGGCGCCCGTCTATCGAAAGATCGTTTACGCCTAGGTCAGTTAGCGCCTTTGTGCCCGCGACCGTAACGTTTGATCCGCTGCCGGAGAATCGTACGCTCTCAAAAGTGATCTCGCGAGGACTGAAAGACACGACCACCGGTTCAGTTGCAATAAGCGGCGTATCTTGGATCAGCAAGGAAAACTGACTGAATCGTGCCGAGCCGGAAAGCCCCGCCGTCGACAAGGTGCGGTTTCCTTTATCGTCGATCTGTGTCAGATCGCCGCCAAACTCGACTCGACCGGTGCCGGTTCCGGCTATGCTGATCCCCCGAAGTTGCGGAATTAGTGAAAAAAATGGACGAAGCGGACTTTGATCAAGTTCATGCTCGACACGGAATGGCATTTCCTCACGAGAAAAATCAACCCTTGCGAAAAACGTCTGGGGGCGTCCCTCAAGTATTGCCGTCATCTCGGCCCTGAGCACCTCGTTCACTGTGGTCCCCTTAAATGAAAGTGTTCCAAAGGGGTTATCGTTGACGACGACGTCAGATGCGCTTCCTGAAAAATCTACCCTGTACGTCTGGGTTCTGTCCGCGATCCCGGTTACCTTGGCAGAAAGATCGGCCTTTCCGAGTATGGTTGGCGTCACGCTGCTCTCGGGGATCAATGAAACGGTTAAAGGAAGTGGAACGTCGCTACCGTCAAGTTCGAAGTCAAAGGCCGTCGACATGCGGTCATAGGTCCCTTTGGCGTTAAGCCTCCCACCCGAGGCCTGCATCTCTGCCTCCTTAACTTCTATAAGTGTCCCGGTGAAGATCACGTCCGCTCGAAATTCATCAAATGGCTGGCCGGCGACCGAACCCTTTTTCGTTGTAATGCTCAATTCTCCCTGCGCGTCATTTGGAATGCCGGAAATGTTTACAGAACCTGATGTTCCGCCCTCGAAGTCACGAAGTCGCTCCGGCAGGTCGACCGGGATCGCGGCGATCAGGTTTCCTGCGTTCACATTTGACAGCTCTGCCCGGAGACTAATGTTGTTTGTTCCGATTGCTGGTATGAATACGTCAAAATTGACGGTCCCGCCGCTAGATTCAGTGAGGCGACCATTTCGAAACTCGGTTGCCAGCGGCGATATGGTTAGCTCAGTGGTGACGCCGCCAACGATTCGATCACGTATCGAGACCGTAGCAACAGATGCTCTTCCATCAAAGACCGGATCAGAAATATAGCCGGTTAGTCGCCCGACGAACGCAAGATCACCAGAGGGCCTTATCATAAGTGCGTCGACCTGGTCTGTAATTTCCGGAGCAACATTAAGAATTCGGACCAGGCGATCTATCTCAGCAGCATCAGACGACCGCAGTGAAAGGTCAAGATCGGAGGTTTCGTCGCGCAGGCTGAATCGACCGGTCGCTGCCAGTTCGCTTACGTCCGTTCGTAGCCGTGCTTCGTCGATCGAAAATATCCCTTCTGTAGCGGCGAGTTCAATTCGGCCGTTTACAGGAATTCGTCCGCTCTCGTCATTTCCTGCATTCGCCGTTATCGTGGTCCGTACCGTTCCGCTCGTTGTGGTGGTGTCAGTGCCGGACATCGTGAGAGCGACCTCTCCGTCTGCAACCCCGTCGAGCGTGATCACCCTCCCGGCCTGCAGGGCAACCAGCTTTGATAGATCTACCCCTGAGAATCGAGTGTTGATCCTTGATCGAACATCGCTCGAAAACCCGATCTCGGCACTCCCGGTAAATTGGCCATCCATGACCTCCGCCGCCAGTTCATCTATCTGCACGAGGTTGTTGCTGACGATCACTTGTGCATTTGCAGATCCCAAGGGGACGCTCCCTAGCACGCCGCCGCCCAGGCTCATGTCTGCGCTGGCGCGATAACGGCCCGATGGCTCGAGCACAAATACCGGCCGGGCTATTGTAACCTTCTCCAACGTGCCTCCATCAGCAAGCAAGGACGAACTTGCCAGCACTACGTCGCCGGCATCAATGTCGTCTGACCTTACTTCAACTCGACCTTGGCGAATGGTAATTCTGACACCGGCAATGTTCAGGTCGCCAAGAACAGCTCCTCCGGCCTCCATTCGGGCTATGCGAGTGTTATCGGAGTAGACCGTGGTTTCAGGTCCGACATCTTGAAGGGTAACTATGTCAGCATTCAAGCGGTCGATCCGAGCACCTTCAACCTCATACCGGTTCGCGCTGAGGTTTCGCAGGGTCATGTTGGTCGTGTTTCCCAACCTGTTCAACCGCAATTCACTTGCCCTTACCTCTCTTGCGCGTCCCCCCGCTACGTCGGCTGCATTTGCACGGAGATCATCAACCTCTACAGTCGTCGAATCAGGTCGATCAACAACCCTTACGCTCCTGCTTTCTAACCGTCTGATCCCAATGTTTTCGATCTCAAATGAATCAGCCCGCGCGCCGGGCGCCCCGATAGTTGTTACATCGCCCGACCTTGCAAACCGAAGATCGCGAGCGATCAGATTTCCGAACTCCAGGTCTGCTATCGAAAATCTGCCTGCCCTGCCATCCCGAGCCGTTGCGAATATCTCCTTGTCCCTGAGTTCGGCGGAAGCGTCGGCAAGAAACAGGCCCATAATGCTTAGGTCACCGGCCTTCGCCGCAGCAGCCTGCAACTCACCGAACCAGCGAAAATCGCTACCGGTGCCTCGGACATTTCCTGACAGTCGAGGAAACTCGATCCGAAAATCCTCAAATGTGAGCAATTCGGCGATGGCGGTCCCGTTTGCGGTATAGGACCTGTTCGTACCCTCGACCGTCGCTGCGACATTGATACCCCTTAGATAGACCCCGTCCGCAGAGAGCGTATCCGACGTCACTTTTCCTTCGACCCGGTAATCCTCTCCGGCCCCCGATACTCTGCCGATAAAATTACCTACCCCCCTTAGTGTGGCTCCCAAGGGAAAGATATTTGAGGTCTGGGTCAGATCAACTGTTGATTCGACACGAAGGTCATACGAGAGCGAGGCCCAATCCGTGAGAGACCCCTCAAAAACAGATTCGCCGATCGGGGTCCTTATGGTAAGTGCGGTGATCTCGGCGCCTTTCCTGTCAGCAATGCCGCTGCCGCGAATGTCTATCTCTTCAAGCGGACTCCCGTTATAAACGAACCGGGAACCGGTTGATAAAAGCTCCAAACGATACCGTTTTTCCTCGTCCGGGACCGAGATGTCCACAGGTTCAAGGGAAAACAGCACGTTGTTCGCTGTTCCGGCAAGCGTTCTGGAAAGATCGCCGTAGTGGATCGTTCCGTCCCGAAGTATGAATCTCATCGACTGGTATTTGAAAGTGATCCGAGCATCAGGCTCGTCCTCGATGAGCGTAATATCGGAAAAATTTGACCTTCCGTTTTCATCAAACGTGACCCAAACTTCAACGCCGCTTATCTCGGTAGTATCAATGCTGATGCTGCGGCTTAACTGCCAGGAGAAAATATCCACGATGGAAAATGTAAGTTTTGCGTCACGTACAAAAAAAAGCTTTTCGCCGGTGGCCCGGTTGTTGAATGTCGCGTTCTTTAACTCAAGTTCAAACGGCGAAGCGGTGAGCCTGAATACATCAGCCGTAAAGCTAACGCCGATCTCATTCATTGTTTCGACGAACTGATCTTTTACATATCGGTCAAAAACGCCGTATCTGTACAATCCGACGGAAAACAGTCCCGCAAGGATAAGTCCGATCCCCGAAAGCGAAAGAGCAACAAGAATATTGCGACGAGTGATCAATGAGCGCCGCTTTATTGGACGGACATCATCGATCCCACTCGATCCGGTCTCGCGCGTTTCGTTTCGTTCCTCGTCGTTAGGTTCCGTCATCAGTCAAAAAATTCTGGACCTATCAAAGACTGATGGTCTCGACTATCTCAAGGTCAAAGGCCTCAAGGGCATTTATCTTTGGGGGATGATTGGACAAAAGGCGGATCTTGCTTACGCCCAGATCTTTTAGAATTTGAGCGCCGATCCCGTAATCGTGTACTTTTCCGTAACCAGTTTCGCGTTTTGCAGCTTGAAAATCAATATCCGACTCAACCATCAAAGAGTAGGTTCGAAGCTGATTGACGAGGTCGAGGTTGTTCTCTTTTTGCCGCAGATATAGAACCACTCCGACGCCGGCTTCTGAGATCTTCCGGAGAGAGGCTTGGATCGAGGGCGCGGCTTCCCCGAGTGTGACGCCAAACATTGCGAACGTAACGTTCTCGGTTTGGACGCGAACCAGAACTGGGTCGGTTGTCCGTGACGCGTCACCGAGTACGAAAGCGACGTGGTTTTCACCGTTCACGGTGTTCTCGTAGACCGTAGTTTTAAATAGACCGAATTCCGTAGGTAGAACGGTCTGAACCACACGCCGTATCAGGGTTTCTTTAACGACCCTGTAGCGGACTAGATCGGCGACCGATACTATCTTCAGCCCGTGTTTCCCGGCAAAAAGTTCAAGTTCGGGCATGCGAGCCATGGTCCCGTCATCGTTCATGATCTCGCAAATGACCGCCGCAGGAAACAATCCGGCGATCCGCGCAACGTCAACACTCGCTTCCGTCTGCCCAACGCGCACCAGCACACCGCCTTTCCGGGCCCTAAGAGGGAAGATATGACCCGGCCTGGCGAGATCGGATGGCTTGGTGGTTGGGTTTACCGCCGTGAGGATCGTACGGGCTCGATCCGCTGCCGATATCCCTGTCGTGACGCCCTCGCGAGCCTCGATTGAAACAGTGAACGCGGTCCCCATGCTCGACGTATTTTCCGAAGCCTGCGGAAACAGATTTAGCTCGTCACATCGCTCTTCGGTCATCGGCAAACAGATGAGCCCACGACCGTGTACCGCCATAAAGTTGATCATCTCCGGCGTTACCTTTTCCGCCGCGCAAACCAAGTCTCCCTCGTTCTCGCGGTCTTCATCGTCAACGATGATTATCATTTTCCCGTCGCGAATATCTGCAACGGCTTCATCGATCGTGCTCAACGGCATGCTACTCTTTCATCAACCCGATACTGTGCTCTACTACTTGATTTTAACGAAACACGTATGGTTTGGCGAACAAAATCATCAATTATCGATCTTGGCTTATGGCCTTCCGGTAGTTTGGTTTTAGCCGGTTCGAAGCTTTCGCCAGCGTTTTGCGGCAACGGACATGCCCGGGTCGTACCTGCTTATGCGCCTCGTCTTATCCAGCATGTTCGTGAAGCAATTCGATGCCCTTCGTATGCCTGACGAACGATATCATAAGCCAGAGAGTGTCCGGGTACGGTCTCAAGCGCCTGGCAATTCGGCATTCGATATCGTCTGGGAGGTGGTTTACCAATCGTGGGAGTGTCAAGATATCTTCTGATGGGTGCAGATAGTCGGAATGGTCAGTTCATCTTAGCTTCGCTTCACCTTGTGTTCTTATTGTCCGGGATCGCAACAGTTCTTATCGGACAGGTTCTCCCTCATTTTTCTCGAGCGTTCGCCCTCGACGATCTGCAGCTAAGCTATTTTTTTCCCGCACAATTTTCCGGCTCATTGCTCGGGACTCTGGCAATTCGATGGTTCTCCCGGTCACAGCGATTGTTGGAGTCAACAATTCTTGGCGCGTTTCTTATGTCCGTTGGACTATTGCTAATGAATGCCGGACAGATCGGCGTGTGTTTGACAGGCTTTTTTGTGAACGGTCTTGGCATTGGACTCACGCTTCCTGCGATCAATCTGTTGGTGATCCGAATGAACCCTGAGAGCCCAGCGTCATCGCTCAGTTTTCTAAACTTCTTCTGGGGAGCCGGCGCGATCGTATCGAAACCGTTCGTCGACATGCTTTCGGGCGAAAATAGCATTCTGTTGCCGACAACTCTCCTGGCATCAGCGATCTGTATTATGGTCCTGCCGCTGATCGTCATACGATCGCCATTCAGCAGCCCGGGAAGAGAGGACAACGAGGACAATCCGCGATCTCGCGCATCTATCTGGTTGTCACCATTTGCCTGGGGTCTCGCCCTTTTCAATTTCGTTCACGTAGGTTTCGAAAGCGGAATGGGTGGGTGGCTTACCACATATACCGACAGGTTAACTGGAGTGGACCACACCCATTTTATCTCACCGACGTTGGTCTATTTCTTGTGTTTTGTGATCGGCCGGGCTATCGCTCCGCTTTGGTTCAGATTTGCTGACGAAAACGGGGTGATAACTGTCAGCTTATTCGTCTTGTTGGCAGGAACCGCCCTGATCATTGCGGCCGAAAACCTGTTAGTGCTCGGAATTGGAGCGGCGATCGCTGGCTTGGGGACATCGGCGATCTTCCCAACGAATCTATCCCGTTTCTATCGGAGATTTGGAAAGGATGCGATCAGGGACGCAACTCCCCTCTTTCTTTTCGGCACGATTGGAGCGGCAACGATTACGTGGTCAATGGGCCTGATTTCAAAGCGATCGGGGGACCTTCGACACGGAATGATCGTACTGGTCGCTGCTATGTTAGTTCTAATTATTCTGCAATTGTATTTAAGCAAAACCGAACGACAGAATTGATCAAGGCCTGATAGTGCGCAGATACTCTCTAAGACCAGACCCCAGATCCTCACGTTTCATGGCAAACTCGATCGTTGCTATCAGAAATCCGAGCTTATCACCGGCGTCGTGCCGGGTACCCTCCAGCTTCACAGCGTAGAAAGGCCGCTCTTTGAGCAATATCCGCATTGCGTCCGTGATCTGGATCTCTCCGCCGGCACCGGGACTGGTTCGCTCAATGGCCTCGAAGATGTCTGGGGTGAAGACATAACGTCCAATTATCGCGAGATCTGACGGAGCGTCCTCGAAAGCAGGTTTCTCGACCATGTCTCTGATCCTAAATACGCCGGGTTCAACCTCTTCTGCGTCAATTACGCCAAATCGAGAGATCGCCTCGCCTTCAACCTGCATTGTAGCGATCACAGGTGCATCGTATTTCTCGAAAACTTTGATCATTTGCTTTAATGCCGGCACTTCGCAATCAACTACGTCATCGGCAAGCAGTGCGGCAAAAGGGTCTTTTCCTGCGAAATCCTTAGCCTGATATATGGCATGGCCAAGCCCGAGGGCCTGCTTTTGGCGAGTGTAACTGATCTTGGCAATATCAGAGATCGCCCGCACCTGTGCAAAAAGCTCTTCTTTTCCCTTTTCCTTCAGCAGTTGTTCAAGTTCAAACGAGATGTCGAAATGGTTTTCTATCGCGCTCTTGTCTCGCCCAGTGATTATCAGGATCGAATCGCAACCCGAGGCGACCGCCTCTTCCACTGAATACTGGATAAGAGGCTTGTCCACAAGTGGAAGCATCTCTTTCGGAGAAGCCTTCGTGGCCGGGAGAAATCGCGTACCTAGACCGGCAGCGGGAAAAATTGCTTTTCGAATTGTTTGAGCCATACTTTGACTGTTAAATTACAGAATTGGTCATTGCCGGCCATATGCCGCAAAGTTCCCGGGAATTACCTATCCCGAACGAACAAGTATTCTAGATGATACGGGACGGCATTAAAAGGCAGTTCGAACATAAGGACCAAGATGCTGAATCTGAACTACGTAAGAGATAATCTCGATCTCGTAAGAAAAGCCCTGGCAGACCGGAACTTTCCGGCGGATAGCCTTGACCACTTTGTAGAACTGGATACTGAAAGAAGACGGCTCATAAGCGAGTCGGACGCGATCAATCAGCGCCGAAACGCAGCAAGCAAAGAGATCGGCGAGTTGATGAAAGCCGGCCTTCGGGACGAGGCCGAGGCAAGAAAGGCCGAGGTCACGGCATTTAAGGAGCAGCAGGCTTTATTGGACGAACAACGCTCAGAAGCCGAAGCCGTGATGAATGATCTGCTCGCTGGTCTGCCAAATATTCCAGCTGAAGATGTACCGATCGGCCCAGACGAAACGGCAAATGTGGAGCTGCGAAAATGGGGTGAGCCGCGTAAATTCGATTTCGAATTAAAGGACCACGTCGACCTCGGTGAATCGCTTGGAATACTTGATCTCGAGCGTGCTACAAAGATTGCGGGCGCCAGATTCGCGATCCTCAACGGAGAAGGTGCACGTCTCTCTAGGGCCTTGGTCAACTTTATGCTCGACGTGCATACTCGTGATCACGGATATTCCGAGACCATCCCGCCGTTTCTCGTCAACCGGACGGCCCTATTCGGTACCAATCAGCTTCCTAAGTTTGAGGACGACCTCTTTCACATAAAGGACGACCGCGGCTTTGCCTTGATTCCTACGGCCGAGGTACCAGTCACGAACTACCACGCTGACGAGATACTCGACGTCAAAGACCTGCCGAAGCGCTACACTGCTTACACGCCGTGCTTTCGCAGTGAAGCGGGGAGCTACGGTCGAGACACCCGGGGGCTGATCCGTCAGCATCAGTTTGAAAAGGTGGAATTGGTCAAAGTATGTCTGCCGGAAGAATCTGAAAGTGAGCACGAAAGACTTACAGCTGATGCCGAAAAGGTCCTTCAGGTTCTTGGGTTACCGTATAGAGTTGTGGTGCTCTCGACAGGCGATATGGGGTTTGGAGCAAGAAAGACCTATGACCTTGAGGTCTGGCTTCCCACACAGAACACGTATCGTGAAATATCAAGCTGCTCGAACTGCGGCGATTTTCAGGCGCGGAGAATGAACTTGCGGTTTCGCCGCTCAGGCGGAGCAAAGCCCGAGTTCGCCCACACACTTAATGGCAGCGGCCTCGCCATTGGCCGAACATGGATCGCCATTCTTGAAAATTATCAACAGGCCGACGGCTCTATTGAGCTTCCTGAGGTGCTGCGTCCATATATGAACGGAATTAAACGGATCGGTTAAGAAGACCGAGCGAGGATCTGGCAGAACGTCCTCTTAGCTTTTCAGTCTCCTTTGTTGTTCCCACTTTGCACATATACACATCCTGATATACTTATTGCTTTGCCTGCCAATTCATTTGACTATTGAAACAGTTTGTAATTACGATGTAATTATGAAGGCTCAGATAATCCAGATCGGAAACTCCCAGGGCATCCGAATCCCCAAGATGATGCTCGAAGAAACCGGCATCTCTGGCGAGGTCGATCTTCAGATAACGCCCGAGGGCATTCTCATTAAGAACATTAAGAAACTTCGCGGCGACTGGGACGCGATCTTCAAGAAGATAGGGGAAGCCGATGATGACCTCTCTTTGAGTGGCGGAGCCGCTGAATTCGATAAAAGGGAGTGGCAATGGTAAAGCGATTTGAGGTTTACCTGATCAATCTGGACGACGAGGTCACCGACGACCCCAAGAATACTCGGCCGGGGGTCGTGGTATCTCCGGACGAAATGAATGGCAATCTGCAGCATTCGATCATCGCCCCGATCGCTACTACGAATGCAAAATATCCCACACGCGTCCCGACCCAATTTCTGAATGCCGAACGTTGGGTCGTCCTCGACCAACTCCGGGCCGTCGACCGCGATCGCCTGGTAAAAAGCATCGGCGAACTCGATGCGAAGACCTCCGAGCGCATCATCGAACTGCTGTTGGAGATGTTTGCCGAGTGAGCCGTGTATCTTAAAAAGATAATAACAGGCGGCCAAACCGGTGTTGACCGCGCCGCTTGGGACGCAGCACTTGAGTTCGGCATCGCGATCGGCGGCTGGGTGCCAAGCGAGAAATGGGCCGAAGACGGCCGAATACCCGAGATCTATCGCGGCCTCAATGAAACTCGATCCGGCGATCCCGCCGAGCGCACAAGTTCGAACGTCCGCGATTCTGACGGCACACTCATCATCTCACGCGGCGATCTAACCGGCGGATCTGTCCTTGCCCAAAGTCTCTGCGAAGAGATCGGCAAGCCGGTTCTCCACATTGACCTTTCAAAAACGTCTGAACATGCCGCGGTTTCACTGATTATTGAATGGTTCGCAACAAATAAGATCAGAATTTTGAACGTCGCCGGCCCGCGAGCCTCTGAAGACGCCGTGATATACTCGCTATCGAATAAATTGCTCGGATCAGTATTTGTCCTCAGCCAGCTCGGTCGTCGATGACGGCAGATGATTTCGCGTTGTTCCAAAGCTCATCCATTTCACTCAGCGAAGCCTCTTCCAACCCGCGACCGTTCTTTCCCAACTCCATCTCAATATACTTGAATCGCCTGCGGAATTTGCGATTAGTCCGTTTCAATGCGGTCTCTGGCTCAACGTCAAGCTGACGAGCCAAATTTACTATCACAAAAAGCAGATCTCCCAGTTCTTCCTCAATGTGCTCAGTCTTCTCGGCGGCGATCGCTTCGCGAAGCTCTGCCAGCTCCTCTTCCGCCTTGTCCATGACCTCCGACTTCTCCGGCCAATCAAACCCGACCTTGGCGGCCTTTTTTGTGAGCTTCAGGGCCTCGAGCAGTCCGGGAAAATGAATGGGCACGTCGTCAAGTATCGATTCCCGCTTCTTTTCCTCTTTTCCTGAAGCTTTCCGTTCATTTGCCTTAAGCGTATCCCAGTTGTCCAAAACGTCCTGGGCCTTTTCGAGCTTTGCGTCCGAGAACACATGCGGATGTCGTAGCACCAGCTTCTTCGCCACACCCTCGGCGACGTCCTCTATCGTGAATTCGCCCCGTTCCTTTCCGATCGTGGAATGAAATACGACCTGCAGCAGAAGGTCGCCAAGTTCTTCCTTCAGGTGCTCAACCTCACCGGTCGCTTCCGCGTGCTGTATCGCATCAAAGGTTTCGTAGGCCTCTTCAAGCAGGTATTGCGAAAGCGAGGCATAAGTCTGCTCGGCGTCCCACGGACATCCGCCAGGAGCACGCAGCCGCTCCATTGTTCGAACTAACTCGTCAAACTTTTTTGACATACAATTATTAGATTCCAATAGCTGCAGGAAGTCGAGTCAACAGACTTCCAAGACTGATTTTCAAAATGCTACTATCAAGGATAAGGTTTCACAGTTATGATCGGACAAGAAGAAAATCAAGATGATGTTGTCTTAAAGGTTATCGACCGAAGAAAATTTAATCCCGACGGGTCCTTGAAAGAGGGAGTTTCGATCGAAGGGGACTCGTCGCGGACGACAAACCCTGCCCCGAGTTCAGATCTGTCGAGGTCTGAAGAACGTTCAGACGTCGTGTCTGCTGAAAGTTCTACCGTGGATGGTCCGGCAGCGGCTGAGGGTACGGCAGACGATGATCTGATAGGCTCGGACGACCCCGCAAGCTTTGTTAATTTTCTTTCGACACTGGCAACCAACGCTGCGGCAGCTCTTGGTGCGGTCCCCCACCCGGTCACGGGACAGCGATCCGTAGACCTGGAAACTGGCAAATACTGGCTTGATGTCCTTGGAATGTTGCGGGAAAAAACGAAGGGCAATCTGCACACCCAGGAATCCCACCTTTTAGAAGGGTTGCTTGCCGACCTTCGAATGCAGTACGTGACAATGGTGCGTGCGACAGAGGAAAAACTCAAAGCCCAAGCCGCAAAGAAATTCTCCGGTGCGGACATTCTGGGTAAGAACTAAGTGAAAGATGTTTTGACGCAGAGACCGCAGCGTCCGCAGAGTGTTGTTTGGCCCTCTCTGCGTTCTTCGCGTTCCCTGCGTTTAATTTTATGAAACTAACATTTCTCGGCACCGGAACCTCTACCGGCGTTCCCTCCATAGCCTGCGATTGCGAAACCTGCCGTTCGGACGACCCCCGCGATAAACGGCTAAGAGTTTCGGTACTGATCGAGCATGCAGGTAAGACCATCCTTGTCGATACGTCCTCAGATTTCCGTCAACAGGCTCTCCGCGCAAACATACGCCATCTGGACGCCGTTCTGATCACTCACTGCCACGTTGATCATGTGTTCGGTCTGGATGACATCCGCCCTTTGAACTTCCGTTACGGAGCTATGCCGATCTTCGCCAACGAGATAGCCTGGATAGACCTTCGCCGGATCTTCAAGTATATCTTCGAGCCATCTCACATTGGCGGCGGGTTGCCGCAATTGATACCGCATACGGTGGTTCACAATGCACCTTTCTGCATAGGCGATGTCGAGATTACACCGCTCGAGGTGATACATGGCAAACTGCCGGTTATCGCCTACCGCTTCAATGATTTCGCCTATGCCACCGACCTCAAGATAATTCCACCGGATTCGATGGACGGCCTTCGCGATCTGGATGTTCTCGTGCTCGACTGCGTTCGGATCAAACCCCACACAACGCACCTGCATCTTGACGAAGCTCTGGCCATTATCGAAGATCTAAGGCCAAAGCGGGCTTTTCTCACTCACCTGAACCACGACATCCTCCACGCCCGAGACTCGCGACTTCTGCCGAACAACGTTGAGTTTTCGTATGACGGACTGGTAGTCGAATGATCTTTTTCGGTATTTGCTCTCCTACAATATATTGTGTAGCAGGAAAAGATGGAGAATGTTGAACGATTTTAACCTGTTACATTATATGGCGCGCGCTAAGTGCGGCAAATAAATGGCTTGTGGGCTCCGGAAAAAACCACTACATTTTGTGTTGACAAATTGTTACTAACACAATATAGTCTATTACCACTGCAGGGCACAGACCTTTGATTTTGCGCTAAGGCCCCGCCTGCAAATCAAAACGAAAGATAGAAAAAGATATGACAAACGCACCCAGATATCGTGTGGGTGTGTCGGGGACTTCACTCCCTAAATTTTGGGGCCGGCCCTTTAGAAGGTTTTAGACATTAGAGTACGGAGTCAACAATCTATGGAAACATTTGTCGGATCTAGCTCAACCGCCGCCGCTCGTCAGCTCGATGATGCCGCTCAGACCCAGATGCGTGTTACGAAACGCAACGGCTCGCATGAACCGGTCGATATAAACAAGATCGTTCGAGCCATCTCTCGCTGCTGCCCCGGCCTTCCCAACGTTGACAGTATGAGGATCGCCACAAAGACGATCAGCGGCCTCTACGATGGCGCGACCACCAAAGAACTCGACAAACTTTCCATACAAACGGCCGCAGGCCTCATCTTTGAAGAGCCCGAATATTCGCGGCTCGCCGCTCGCCTTCTCAATCAGTACATCGAAAAGGAAGTAAGAAACCAAGAGATCCACTCCTTTTCTCAATCTATCGCTTTCGGCGTCAAGGAGGGCCTCATCGCCCCCCGTGTCGTCAAGTTCGTTTCGGAGAACAGCCGCAAGCTCAATGACGCTATAGACCAGACCCGCAACGATCTGTTCGAGTTTTTTGGCCTACGCACACTTTACGATCGTTACCTTCTGAAAAGTCCGGAAACACGTGACGTTATCGAGACCCCGCAGTTCTTCTGGATGCGTGTCGCTTGCGGCCTCTCCGAAACGCCTCAGGAGGCAATAGAACTCTATAATCTGTTTTCCTCGCTTGAGTATGTGCCTTCAACACCGACTCTGTTCAATTCCGGCACGCGCCACGAACAGCTCTCGTCATGTTTCTTATTGGATTCACCGCAGGACAGCCTGGAGAGCATATATAAGAAATATTCTGACGTGGCGATGCTTTCAAAGTTTTCGGGCGGCATTGGCATCGCATATTCGCGGGTACGTTCGCAGGGTTCGCTGATAAGAGGCACGAACGGCCATTCGAACGGTATCGTGCCTTGGCTGAAAACGCTGGATTCGTCGGTCGCGGCCGTGAATCAGGGCGGAAAGCGGAAAGGTGCCGCATGCGTTTATCTCGAGACCTGGCATGCCGACATTGAAGATTTTCTCGAACTTCGCGATAACACCGGCGACGAGGCTCGCCGGACCCATAATCTAAACACGGCCAACTGGATACCGGACCTATTCATGCGACGAGTGGAGAAGGACGAGATGTGGTCTCTTTTCGACCCCAAAGTGGTGCCCAATTTCCCGGACATTTTCGGCGAAGAGTTCGAACGCGAGTACGAAAAGGCCGAGGCCGAAGGCCTTTACAAGACCCAGGTCAAGGCACGCGATCTATACGCCAAAATGATGCGGACACTCGCCCAGACCGGCAACGGCTGGATGACATTCAAGGATTCGTGCAACAAGAAGTCAAATCAAACCGGCAGGCCCGAGAATGTGGTGCACCTATCAAATCTCTGCACCGAGATCGTCGAGGTCACCAGCGACGGCGAGACCGCAGTTTGCAATCTTGGTTCGGTCAATGTAGCCAGATATGTCAGAGATGGAGAGTTTGAATTCGAAAAGCTTCGTCGAAATGTGGGCCTTGCCGTTCGCCAGCTAGATCGCGTCATTGATCTCAACTATTACGCTATCCCGAGCACCAAGGACTCGAATATGCGGTGGCGAAATATCGGGCTCGGCGTGATGGGTTTGCAGGATGTCTTCTTCCAACTTCGTCTGCCCTTCGACAGCGACGAAGCGAGAAAGGTATCTGCAAAGATACAGGAAGAGATCTACTACGCCGCTCTCGATGCCTCTTGCGACTTGGCCAGAGCCAAAGGTGCGCATCCCGCCTTCCCGGAAACAAAAGCCGCATTGGGCGTCTTGCAGTTTGACCTTTGGGGAGTAGTGCCCGACGATGCGGAACGCTGGGACGCTCTTCGTGAAAAGATCAGGGAACACGGGCTTCGCAACAGCCTGATGATCGCCATCGCTCCGACGGCTACGATCGCCGCAATTGCCGGTAGCTACGAGTGCATCGAGCCGCAGGTCTCGAACCTTTTCAAACGCGAAACCCTCTCAGGTGATTTCATACAGATAAACAAATATCTGGTCAAGGAACTAAAGGCGACCGGACTTTGGACGAGCGAGATCCGGCAAAAAATAAAGCTGGGCGAGGGCTCGATCCAGGAGATCGAAGAGATACCCGCCGAGCTTCGCCGGATCTATCGAACAGCTTGGGAGATCCCGATGCGTTCGCTGATCGACATGGCGGCAGATCGAGGGGCGTTCATAGATCAGAGCGGGTCGCTAAACCTGTTTATGGAAAGCCCGTCGATCGGCAAGCTTTCGTCGATGTATATGTACTGCTGGCAGAAGGGGCTGAAGACGACCTATTATCTCCGCTCGCGGCCGGCAACGAAGATCAACCAAGTGACGGCCGAATACAAGACCGATGAACTTATTCCATCTGAGCCCGATGTTCGTGCTTATTCCGACGAGGAAGCTCTGGCGTGTTCGCTCGAGAACCCGGAATCGTGTGACGCTTGTCAATAACTTTTTGAGAGAGGAAGATAATGCTGCTAGCCCCTGGATTTAACCTCACACTCCGGCCGATGAAGTATCCGGACTTTTATGAAATGTACCGGAACGCCATCAAGAACACGTGGACAGTAGAGGAAGTCGATTTTTCGATGGACGTTACCGATCTGCGTGCCAAGATGACACCGGCGGAGCGGCATTTGATCAATCGTTTGGTGGCGTTCTTTGCGACGGGTGATTCCATTGTTGCGAACAATCTGGTGCTTAATCTCTACAAGCACATTAACGCGCCTGAAGCCAGAATGTATCTTTCGAGGCAGCTTTATGAAGAGGCTCTGCACGTGCAGTTCTATCTAACGCTACTCGATACATACATACCGGAGCACAAGGAACGCGAGGCGGCCTTTGCGGCCATCGAGAACATTCCGTCGATCCGCAAAAAGGGTGAATTCTGTCTGAAATGGATCGATTCGATAAACGATCTGCACACGCTGGAGACTAAAGAAGACCGGCGAAAGTTTTTGCTCAACCTGATCTGCTTCGCGGCGTGTATCGAGGGGCTCTTTTTCTTTGCGGCGTTCGCGTATGTTTACTTCTTGCGGTCAAAGGGCCTGCTTCACGGACTCGCATCCGGGACCAATTGGGTCTTCCGCGACGAATCCGCTCATATGAATTTTGCATTTGAGGTGGTCAAGACCGTCCGAAACGAGGAGCCGGACCTCTTCGATGCCGAACTCGAACGCCAGATCGCGATGATGCTCGATGAAGCCGTCGAATGTGAGATGCAGTTTGCCGAAGATATCCTTTCGGGCGGGGTCGCCGGACTTTCCGTAGCGGATATGAAGCAATATCTCGAATTCATTGCCGACCAACGCCTCGCCATGCTTGGCATCCCGAAGGTTTACAAGGTCAAGAATCCTTTCTCTTTCATGGATCTCCAGGACGTTCAGGAACTCACAAACTTCTTCGAACGCCGCGTCGCCGCCTATCAGGTAGCCGTTGCAGGCGAAGTGAGCTTCGGCGAGGCGTTCTAGTTTACGGGCATCACTATGGTGCCGTCCAGACCGAGCCGTCCTTGAAAGTGATGCTTTTGATGACCACTTCCTCTTTATAGCGGTCGCTCGGTTTGAGGTCGTTGCCGGTTGCGGCGACCACGCTTGTCGGCGGCGACGATGAGCGGACGGTCACGGTACGGGTCCTTCCGGCCCCGATGCGAACTTCGCTTTCAAATTGCCGACGCCCCAGCTCATCGTCGGTCCCCGGTTCGTAGAACACATATTCCCAGGTGAATGAGCGGATCTCCTGGCTTCCGGTGTTCTTCACTTTGATCTCATACAGGTAAGTAACGGCGATCCCTGAAGGCCCAGTGTCCGCTCGAGGGGTTCGGACGGGAGGATTGTTCACTGGCATTCCCTGTTCGCGCAGTTTTTCGTTCGTACGCTCAGCCTCTATCCGTCGAAACTCATCGCGGCCGCGTGCTGCCTCCTCGCTGAGAATGTCGCGGTCAAGCCTTGGGTTGCGGACCTGGCTGCGCCATTTCATTTCGATGACTGTGAGAGCAGCGATTTCGGATCTATCGGCCTCGCCCTGTGCTGAAACATAAAGGGGGGACAAATTGATGACGATAAAAAATAAAAGAAACTTCATAAGCTGGCCTCCCGGATAGCTTTGATGCAGAAGAGTGCGTTCGCGATCACCCTCGATCTGGCCATCAAACGATTCTCGTTGCGGAATTGATACTACCAGATGTCCGGCCCATTTCCCGACAACTGAGCCCGTCATGCTATTTTCAGCCGATGTCTCCGGCTCCATTCGATGATCGCCAACGTGCCGACATAAACGCCTTCAATGACAAAATGAACGAACCCGAAAAGGGTCGCTGTGCCAAAGATTGCCGCCGCAAAAACAAAGCAAAAAAGTGCCCAAGCTCCATTTGCGAAGACGAGAAGTTTTATCAACACGAGTTGTCTTGGGCTTTGGACGGCGAGCGAAAGCGAATACCCTCCGTATGCCAAATGGACGAACGCGTGCGAGACAACGAACCACTGCGGCAGGCCGTAGAACGGGCCGATCCAACAGCTCAAAGCTAACAAGAGTACGCCCGTGATCAACGCCCCGATGCAATCTATTCATAGAACGTTTTTCAGGAGGCTCTGCATCATATCAATGGCTATGTCGAACTGCGAGGCCTTCGCCCGGCGGTCATTACGGCGATAAGAATGAACAAGATCGCCGAAGGCAGCCAGACCCAGAGCATTTCGCTCGCGACCACACGCCAGCCGCGAAGACCGAGAAACTCCCAAAGGCTAAGCGGCGAAACCACGATCGGTCGCCACGGGAAAAACATCCGTTCGCTTGCATACGGCCAAAGCAGTGCGACTCCGAGTCCTCCATTTGTCAGCATATCTAACAGTCCATGCGAAGCTGCAGAAATTGTGACGAAGAGAAACGCATTGAGTCGTTTCGCACGCAGAAATGGGGCGGCCAATGCGGCAATGAAACCGAGCACTGCGGCAAACGCAAGCGAATGGCTGGCACCACGATGGCCTAGATCGTGCGAATAGGCAACATCAAGCCTAAAGGCCAGCACATCCAGATCAGGGACCACCGATGCAACTATACCCGCTGCGATCAATCGCGGAGGAATAATGTTTCTGCCAAGCCCGAATCCGATGGCGATAGGAACAACACTGTGTGTGAAGATCGTAGGCATTACGGCAGCTATGTTGATTATATTCCCTACTTGCGAATATCATCTACCTAAATGAACGAACAAATTGCTGATTTCTTAAAGCATCACTGTCGGCATTTTAAGGCGGCGGCGTTAGTCGTTGGACTGAATTTTTGATGGGAGACAAATGAAGGTATGGGGATTTTCAACCGCATATTTGGTTCATTTGGCGGAGGGCCGAGAATCGCACGTCGATTAACAATCAATGACCTGTCGAGTGAGCTAGATAAACTAAAGAGTGGGTACACCGAATTTGATTTTCTTGGCATCACGTCAAATGGCACAGACTGCATTTATTTTGTTCAGGCCGGTGAGAAATTTCACATCGAGTATGAAGCGATGACCACAGAACAACTGCCATATATCGAGAAACTGAAGACGTTTGGGGAGGCAAATGGCTTCGAAACTTCTATGTCTTCTTACGGGAATAAGCCTCACTTTGCCTCAGTTGAAGATGCCCCGGTTATATCTATTAAAACAGATTCCGATATCACCATGACCGTTGAAATAGCAAGATCGATCCAGAATACTGTGTTCTGCAACGATGATACGACGGAATATGACGTAGTTCCTTAGATTAAGGGCCTCCCCTAGCATATGAAAAATAACATTACCGATTTCATCAAACATCACTATCGACATTTTAATGCAGCGGCATTGGTTGACGCGGCGGAGGGGTATAAGCGGCACCTGGACGCAGGCGGGAAGATGATGATCACGCTTGCGGGTGCGATGTCGACGGCGGAGTTGGGCCTGTCGCTGGCGGAGATGATCCGGCAGGACAAGGTGCAGATCATCTCCTGTACGGGAGCGAACCTTGAGGAGGACCTGTTCAACCTGGTCGCCCATGATTTCTACGAACGCGTGCCGAATTACCGCGACCTGACCGCCGAGGACGAGCAGGCGTTGCTTGACCGGCACATGAACCGCGTGACGGACACCTGCATACCGGAGCACGAGGCGATGCGGCGGCTGGAGAAGGCGATGGTCGAGGTCTGGACGCGGGCGGAAGCAGAAGGACAGCGATATTTTCCGCACGAATTTATGTATCAGGTGCTCAGAAACGGCTCGCTCGAAGAGCATTACCAGATCGACGTAAAAGACAGCTGGATGTACGCCGCGGCGGAGAAGAACCTGCCGATGGTCGTGCCGGGCTGGGAAGATTCGACGATGGGCAATATGTTCGCCGGCCACGTGATCACCGGTGACATCGAGAACGTACATACGGTACGCACCGGTATCGAATACATGACGATGCTCGCCGAATGGTACACCGCGAATGCGAGCGACGATTCGACCATCGGTTTTTTCCAGATCGGCGGCGGAATAGCGGGTGATTTTCCGATCTGCGTTGTTCCGATGCTCCACCAGGACCTGCAGCGAGAGAACGTCCCCGTCTGGGGCTACTTTTGCCAGATCTCGGATTCGACCACCTCGTACGGCTCGTATTCAGGCGCCGTCCCCAACGAAAAAATAACCTGGGGCAAACTCGAAGCCTCAACCCCAAAATTCATCGTCGAAAGCGACGCCTCAATAGTCGCCCCGCTGATGTTTGCGTATATTTTGGGTTGGTAACGGAGCGCGGACACTCATGTCCGCATCGCCGGTTCCTCCGACGAGAAAAGCCCGAATCGATCGACGAGTGAAGGATTTCAGAGCCTCTTCGCGCCGGGGCGACGCTCATGCGGACGGGAGTGTCCGCCCTCCGGATTATGGAACATTTCGACAACTTGATCATCGGTGCGGGGCTTTCGGGCGTTGGGGCCGGGGCTCGGGTGCGGATGGACTGTCCGGGGAAGACGTTTGCGATACTTGAGGGGCGTGAGCGAAGCGGCGGGACTTGGGATCTGTTTCGGTATCCGGGCGTGCGTTCGAATAATTGACCTTTGTAGCTGTATCATCGGATTGTATGCGAATCATTGTTACAGGCGGGGCGGGGTTTATCGGGAGCGCTGTTGTTTGGCGGCTGAATGAGCTGGGGTTTGACGATATTTTGATCGTGGACCGGATGGATGAGACGGACAAGTGGAAAAATCTCGCGCCGCTGAAATTTGCCGACTATGTAGATGCGGACGATTTCGCTGATGAGCTTGATCTGCACGAAGATGCGGACTGTGTATTTCATCTTGGGGCGTGTTCATCGACGACCGAAACCGACGCGGACTATATGTTCCGCAATAATTTTGAATATACAAAACTGCTTGCTTTGTGGACGCTCGAGAACGATAGGCGGTTTATCTATGCTTCATCGGCTGCGACCTACGGCGACGGCTCGGCAGGAATGGAGGACGGCACCGACGGCCTGGCCCGGCTTCGGCCGCTGAACGTTTACGGCTATTCGAAGCATCTTTTTGATCAATGGGCGGCGCGGAACGGGCTGTTTGACCGGATTGTCGGGCTGAGGTATTTCAACGTATTCGGGCCGAATGAGAATCATAAAGGCGACATGCGTTCGCTGGTCAATAAAGCCTTCGGGCAAATAAATTCGACCGGCAAGCTCCAGCTTTTCAAAAGTGCAAACCCCGATTACGCCGATGGCGAATTCGGACGCGATTTTGTTTATGTAAAGGACGCTGTCGATATGACATTGCATTTTATGGAAAACGGTGTCGGGGGGCTCTTTAACGTCGGTTCGGGCCGAATGAATACCTGGAACGCCCTGGCCGATGCGATCTTCAGGGCGCTTGACCTGCCGAAAAATGTTGAATTCATCGATATGCCGGAGCATCTGCGTGATCGCTATCAATACCACACATTAGCCGATCTCACCCGCATCCGCGATGCCGGATATACCGCTGAGACCATCCCGCTTGACGAGGCCGTTGCCGATTATGTAAGGAACTATCTTGTCCCGGGCAGGCACCTCGGCGACCAGATCCGCGACGAATGACCCAGGCAAATTCGAAAGTGAAAAAAAAGGCCAATCCCGGATGGCAGGGCACGGTGTTTCTCTGGGAGGAGCATGGCCTGTTCGTCGGTAATGCCGGTGACGCCGAACTGCATGAGTCACCGGCGATAAAAATTTGTATCTCGATCGACGGCGGATTCCGGCTTCGGCAATCCGAAGCGGAAAAATGGGAAGCCTTTAACGCTGCGATAATTCCGGCAGGCTCTTCTCATGCCATCAATGGCGGCGGCAATCGGATGGCAATGGTGCTTCTCGCTCCTGAAGGCCGGCTCGGCAAGAGCATTTTCGGCCTGGCAAAAGGCGATGCGATCATCCCGATTGAGGGCGATGTGCGGGAAAGACTGCGTTCGGGGTCATTTTTCAATACAGCATGGACCGACGGCACCGACATAGACCGGAAAACGGGCGAGATAGTCGCTCTGCTCAAGGAGCATCTTGCTGTCGATGCTCAGCAGGAGGGCATCGATCCGCGTGTCGAACAGAGTATCGAGTGGATACGCGCAGGCCGCGAAAATGGCATCCTGGTACGCGACATAGCCGCGGAGGTCGATCTTTCCGAAAGCCGGTTCTCGCACCTTTTTTCCGAACACGTTCGCGTTCCCGTCCGCCGTTATTTGCTTTGGCTGCGGCTGCGTGATGCGCTTCACCTGCTGGCGTCTGCCGATTCGCTTACCGAGGCGGCACATTCGGCCGGATTTGCAGATTCTTCTCATCTTACGCGTACATTTCGCACCGCACTTGGCATTGCTCCTTCCGATCTGGTTCGCGAGAGCCGTCTCATCTCTTTCCTTTAATAGCAGATTCGTTCAAGCGCGGTTCCGCGGCCGCGGGTTAATATCTCTTCGTGGAAAAAAGAGGGCGTATCTATCCCGAGCCTGTAACGATCGGGGCTAATGAAGTGGAAAGTCTTGAAAACTGGGGCTTTCGCGACACTTCATTTGCGATAAACGAAAATGGAAATGTAACGATACTTGGAAACCGCTACGAACTCAGCGGCAAGGAACTTCCGCGCCTTTTGCCATGGATACGGGAGACACTTGATATTGATCCGGATATCAATGACCGCTTTGAGCCGCGCTATCCCCCGGAAATACCTGAGCCCGTGGATAATGCCGACTTTGTCGGTTCCATATCGGATTTTCTCGCACCGGAACAAATAGAAAGGGACGCTGACAGCCGCATACGCCATGGCCACGGCCATACGCAGGAAGAGATGTTTGCCATCAAATATGGCAACCTGGGCCGCGTTCCCGACCTTGTGGTCTATCCCGAAACCGAAGAACAGGTGGCAATGCTGGTCGATGCAGCAAAGCGGACAAATGTGGTCCTCATTCCTTTTGGCGGTGGAACGAATGTAACGGACGCTCTTCGCTGCCGTGAAAACGAATCGAGGATGATAGTTTCGGTCGATATGCGGCGTCTGAGTCGGATAGTCTGGATAGACAAGGAAAATATGATCGCCTCGATTCAGGCCGGCGCGGTTGGACGCCACTTAATGCAGCAGCTTGCCGAATATGGCGTCACCATGGGGCATGAACCCGATAGTGTCGAATTTTCCACGCTGGGCGGCTGGATCGCCACAAATGCCAGCGGGATGAAAAAGAACAAATATGGCAACATAGAGGACATCGTGGTCGATATCGCGGTCGCTACGGCAGATGGCCGGCTCGAACGCCTGAATCTGGCCCCTCGTGAATCCGTCGGATCGGATATGAGGCGGCTGATATTTGGTTCGGAGGGGACGCTGGGTATCGTCACTTCAGCCACTGTAAAACTCTTTCCTCTGCCCGAAGCTCAGGAATATGGCTCCGTGCTTTTTCCCAGCTATGAGGAAGGATTTGCATTTATGCAGGAGCTTGTCCGGACCTCCCGGCCCCCTGCGAGCTGTCGGCTGGTCGATAATCTTCAGTTTCAGTTTGGCCTTGCGCTCAAACCCGCAGCCAGCGGTACCGCCGCCCTAAAAGGCAGGATAGAAAAATTCTTTGTTACTAAGATAAAAGGGTTTCAGCCTTATAAGATGGTCGCTCTGACGCTTGTATTCGAGGGCACCAGGGCCGACGTGGAACAGCAGAAACGAGATGTTTACCGCATTGCAGCCAGGCACGGCGGTATGAAGGCCGGCAGCGAGAACGGCCGGCGGGGGTACCAGCTTACATATAGCATTGCCTATATTCGCGATTTTCTGATGAATTACTACATCATCGCGGAATCGTTTGAAACAAGCTGTGCCTGGAGCGATGCATTGGCGGTCTGTGACAACGTCAAACGTGTTCTTACCGAGGAGTATAAAAAACGCGGCCTGCCCGGAAAGCCGTTTATAACATCGCGGATCACGCAACTTTATCAGACCGGCGTAGCTATTTATTTCTATTTCGGATTCTACTTCAAGGGGGTTGAAGCACCGTCACAGGTCTATCTGGAGCTTGAGAATATCGCACGGGCTGAGATACTTCGGTCGGGGGGGTCGCTGTCGCATCATCACGGTGTGGGCAAGATACGCGAGGGCTTTCTTTCGGAAATAATGTCCGAAACTTCGCTGAAATGGAAAAAGGCTGTGAAAGCGAGTCTCGATCCCGACAATATCTTTGGTGCCGGAAATCAAAACCTGGGTTGATGTTAAGAAATGCTTAGAGCCGAAAGACTTATTGAGATCATCCGCAATAGCGTTCCTGCACGCAAGATTTCCGATCCGCCGCTCTGGCAGATCGAAAAGACACGTTTTCAGGCGAATGTCTGCCGAGTGTTGCTTCTTCCGCTCGGAGGCATATTGATCGTTCTGATGAGATATTTCCGAGGTTATAGCATCGAGAACATGGCGGAGACTCGCCGGCAATTCAGGGAAATATGGAAAGAGAAGGAACTGAAAGGCGTCCCGCTGCTGATATGCGCCAATCACCTTACATTTATCGACTCCGCTCTGCTGATCTGGGCATTCGGTTCGAACATCTGGTACTTGTTCAACTATCGGGCCTTTATGTGGAATTTACCGGCAGGCGATTTCTTCAAGAAAAGATTCATTTATCATGCGGTCCTGTATCTGACAAAATGTATATTTATTGACCGCAATGGGTCTTCGGCCCATAAGAACGCGGTGCTCAATCTGTGCCGGTATCTGCTTGAGAAAGGAAACGTGGTGCTCATCTTTCCCGAAGGGCAGCGCAGCCGGACAGGCCTCTTCGATGTTGAAAGACTCCGTTTCGGTGCCGGAAAGATAATTACGGCCTTGGGCGATGCAAAAGTGCTGTGTGTGTATATCCGAAGTCCGCTGCAGAAAGGTTATTCGAATTACCCGCCGAGAGGGTCTCGTTTTCAGATACAAATGAAGGTGATATCACCGGAGGTTTCCACTGAAACTTCGCCAAGACGCGCCAGCATCTCCGCTGTATACCAGATAGGCAGGGCGATCAGTGAAATGGAAGAAAACTTTTTTGCTCGTAACCCGGACGCCCGCCCTCCGATCCCGTTATCCGATGTCTGAGACCGCACCATTGGCCATGATAACCGGCGCATCATCTGGAATAGGCCGGGAGATATCGGCAGAATTTGCCCGTTTGGGTTATCGGACATTTTTGACCGGCAGAGATGAGGCAAGATTGAATGAGGTCGCTCTTGAACTTGGCAAGAAGTTTGGGACCGAATCTTATGTTCAATGTGCCGACCTGGCCAACGGCAATGACAGAGAAAAGCTGGTGGAAAAAGCAGCCGAGCTTGCCCCGAATGTGCTTGTAAATAATGCAGGATTTGGTGTGAAAGGTGTTTTTTCGGAGACCTCGCTCTCGGCCGAACTGGATATGATAGAGGTGCAGATCGCGGCCATGCTCGCGCTTACAAAAGCTGTTCTTCCCGGTATGAAAATCAGAAAAGAGGGCCTGATCCTGAATGTCGCCTCGGTCTATTCTTTTTCGCCGGTTCCCCAGCAGGCAGCCTATGCTGCAGCAAAATCGTTTATCTTCTCCTTTTCAACCTCGCTTAGAGATGAGTTGAAAGCGGACGGGATAATGGTCTCTGTCCTTGCTCCCGGCATCACACAGACCGAATTTCGTGCACGTGCCGGCATTCCCGATATGAAAGATAGCGGTATGTCGGCCTGTGAAGTAGCCAGGATAGGTGTAGGTCAGGCATTGAAAGGAAAGCCGCTGATAGTTCCCGGTTGGCAAAACAAACTGTTCGTATTTCTCGTCAGACATTTCCCGGTAGATCTTTCCATAGCCCTGATAAATCTAATAAATTCCAAGCGTGGTGTCCGTACTAAAACCTGACGCCGAGAGCTCCCTGCTAATGTTCTATTCGGTTCTGCTTATCTCTTAGCATGTTGTAAAAGCCTCTTTTTCTACTGTATTGGGATCGGGTACGTTCAACAAAGCGGCCGGTTTTGTGCAAAACTATACTTGTTGGAAGAAAGTGCGATAATTTTAAATCGGAGGTTATGCTTATATTACACCTTTCTGTAAATGCGGTCCGGTGGGCCTTAAAGATCAGCATTCTAGCCGCCATCGTTGCCGTTTCGCTTTTCTTTGCAAACAGCCAACTGATCGTCGCCGAACCGATCATTGCTACAGCCGTTACGATAGACCTCATTCTCACTTTGCCGGTCGCCTATTATTTCTTTATTCGAAACTCGGCTATTCCCAGAATAACGGTTGTTCCGGTTTTTCTTGCCGCAGTGCTTTTAGCGTCGTTCATCTTGCCTTCTGATGATCGAATCCTACTGGGTCTTGCGGTCGCCTATGCGGTCCCGGCAGCCGAACTTTTTGTACTTGGGTATCTTGGATACCGGGTTTATCTCACTCGAAGGGCATTCGGTAAGCTGGCCAGGACCGGCCGCGATCTGATGGAGCGTCTCCGCATGGCTTTTGTCTCCGAACTGAAGCCTGCTGTTGTCGCCCGGGCCGCAGCTTTTGAGATCGGAGTGTTTTTCCTGATCTTGTTTGTCTGGCAAAGGCCCTCAACGGCCGGGTTCTCTTACCATCGAAATAACTGCGCGATCCCGATCCTGATAGTCCTGCTGTTCCTGCTCATAGCTGAGACAATTGTCGCTCACTTCCTGCTTGCTATGTTTAGCCCGATAGCAGCGTGGATAGCAACCGGTGTCAGTATTTATTTAGCTATACAGGTCATTGCACATTTCAAGGCTCTTTTTATGAGGCCCATCGTTGTCACAGAAGATGCGGTCCTGCTTCGATGTGGGATCATGGGAGATGCTTTTATCGAGAGGGGATCTATCGCCCGAGTCGAAAAGCTCTCTCGATTTCCGCAGAACACAACAAACGAGATAGCTATTTCACCACTCGGCTCGCTTGTCCAGCCTAACGTGAGGATCGAGATGAAGCAGGTAACAGCCTTTTACAGCATATACGGTCTTAAGAAGGAATATTCTGCGATTTCGTTCAGCGTAGATGAACCCGACAGATTTCTTGCATTGCTCGAACAAAGATCGCATTAATACATGAAAATATTTCACGGCACGGACAATGCCAATATACAAAAACCGACCGTTCTGACGCTGGGCGTTTTTGACGGCCTGCATCTCGGTCACCAAAGGATAATGCATACGGTGGTCGAAAGGGCCAGAGTTGCAGATGCGGCCGCGACCGCGATCACATTCGATCCGCATCCTCGATCTGTTCTGCATCCGGATACCGCCCCGCCACTGCTGCAGACCCTGGACCAGCGGCTGGCGAATTTCGAAGTTCTTGGGATCGACCAGGCGATCGTTATCCAGTTTGACGAAGAATTTGCCGGCCAGCCAGCCGAGATCTTTATCTCGGAGATCATTCATGAGCGATTGCAGGCCGTTGAGGTTCATCTCGGAAAAGATTTTGCTTTTGGTAAGGGCCGCGGCGGCAATATCGACCTGCTTAGGCAAATGAGCAAAGAACTCGGATTTTTTGCGGACGAAGTTCCGGAGTTAAGGCTTCGCGGACAGCGGGTCAGCTCTTCAAAGATACGAAGTTTGCTCGCCGAGGGGAAGGTCAACCTGGTCCGGCGGATGCTCGACAGGCCCTACGGCGTGGAGGGCGTTATCGAACGCGGAGCGCGCCGTGGCCATACAATAGGGTTTCCCACTGCAAACCTCAAACCACATAATCGAGTCATCCCGAAGTTTGGCGTTTATGCGACAGCCACTTTGGTAGACGGCGTGTGGCGAAGGAGCATTACGAACATAGGCGTTCGTCCGACGTTCGAGAATGATGTCGAGCCCTCGATTGAGACATACATCTTTGATTTTGATGGCGACCTATATGGCGACGTGCTCCGCGTGCGTTTTCTCCATCGGATAAGGGACGAACGGAAATTTAACGGTATCGAAGAACTGCGGACACAGATCGAGAGAGACACGGCCCGTGCGTCGAACTATTTTCGGCACGAGGGCGTAAGGAATATGCTGGATGTTCTGTGATGCATTTGCATGGGCCGGGCACGCATCGAATATGCGGCAAAAAGCGAATTCTGCTGGAAGATGAATAAGGGAAATGAAACAAAAGATTTGGCTGTGATCATACCCGCGGAACTGGTCAAACAGACCGCCGAAAACGGCGCGCGAATAATGACAGCTACGGACTCGCTGCCGATCGCGAAATACGTGACAAATCAGCAGCGGGTAGCAGAGGAGAGGTTTCTGATCCAAAAAGAGGTCGAGGTCGAGCGGCGTTACTCTGGCGTGCGTGGATGGTTTCGGATCCTACACGTGTCAGCCGTGATCGGGAAGCTGGCTCTTTACCTGTACCTCGATCAATACGAAACACACCGGAAAGCTCATCTGCGCCACGCCGAGGAGCGAATGAAGACTGCAAGACGGCTAACCCGAGCGGCTGTCTATGGTGAAAAACTGTACGGCTTTCGCCTCTGGTTCTTTAATATTGCAGTGCTCGCTCTGCAGCGAATCTTCCTCGGGAGCGAATTGAATCGCGAGGTAAATCAGGAAAAACAGGCAGTTTGGCTAAAGGAAAAGCTTATAGAACTCGGACCGACCTTTATCAAGATAGGCCAGTCGATGGGAACCCGGGCAGACCTGCTGCCGTTGCCATTCGTGATCGCTCTTGGTGAGCTGCAGGATCAGGTGCCGCCGTTTGAAAATGAGATCGCCTTTGCCCGGATCGAAAAGGACCTGGGAAAGAAGATAAACGAGGTCTATCGGGAATTTGAACTGGAACCTGTTGCGGCAGCATCTCTGGGCCAGGTCTATAGGGCGCGGCTCCATACAGGCGAGGAAGTCGCGGTCAAGGTGCAGCGTCCAAACCTCGAAGCGATCATAAAGGGTGATCTGGAAATATTGAACAGGGTAGCCACATTTGCCGAGCGCTTTCCACAGTTGAACGAGAACGCGGATTGGCCGGGAATGCTCCGTGAATTTAACCAGACCATCCACGAAGAGATGGATTATGCCGCCGAGGGGCGAAACGCCGAGCGTTTCAGGGAGAATTTTGCGAACTGGAGCAATGTACACGTTCCTAAGATCTATTGGAGCTTCACCTCTCCGAAGGTCCTAACGATGGAGTACATCCACGGAAAAAAGGTAACCGATCTGGAAGGTCTGCGGGGTCAGAACATCTCACCGGAAAAGGTTAACCGTCTGCTTATCCGTACATATCTCAAACAGCTGTTAGAAGATGGTTTTTTCCACGCAGATCCCCACCCGGGAAATTTGCTGGTAATGACGGATGGGCGGCTGGCGTTTTTCGATTTTGGAATGGTCGGCAGGATAACGCCCGAACTGCAGACCAAGATGATAGATGCGTTCTTCCACGTCGTGGGCAAAGACCCGGCGGGCATCGCTCAAGATCTGATCGATCTGGATTTCCTTAAACCGGGCACGAATCCATCGGTGGTACGGCCGGTGGTGGAAAAGATGTTCGAGTTCCATCTGAACCTGAAACTCAAGGACGTTAATTTCAAGGAGCTCACCTACGACCTTGCTGACGTCATGTATGATTACCCGTTTCGGCTTCCCTCGAATTTTACTTATATAATGCGTGCACTGATGACGCTGGAGGGTATCGGTATAATTACCGATCCCGAATTCAATTTCTTCGAAACGGCAAAGCCCTATGCGAAGGAATTTATGCTCAAGCGAGAGGGACGTGATTTTCGCAAGATGTTCGTCGATAGGCTTATGGGCAGGGACAACGGCGGCAAGATCGACTGGGACCGCACATGGAAACTTGCGAAAATGGCGATGAAGACGGTGTTGAATACCGGTAAATAGTAATGGTTACATTTGTTCGAGATCTTTGTTTCGTTTATCTATTGATGGCGGCGGTGCAGTTTGCCGTAGGACAAACCCCCACCGCTAAACCCGGGTATTCCGACTTGTTTGTTTCCGTTTGGGAAACGGTAAATGAACGATTTTACGATCCCGAGTTCAATGGGGTTGACTGGAAAGCCGTAGGGGAGCGCTATCGCCCGTTGGCAGCGAAGGCCAAAACCGACGCTGAATTTCATGGCCTAATGCAGAAAATGCTGGGCGAATTACCTGTGTCGCACCTGGGCCTCGGGATGCCCGGCCAGCAAGGACACATTGGCATTGGCGTTCGCACCCATAACATTGATGGCCGCCAGACGGTCACCTTCGTACACCCTGGATCGGATGCTCAGCGGCGAGGCATACGCACCGGCGATGTATTTCTTGACGCTTCGCGGGTCTCCGGGCCGTTGGGGTCCAATGCAGAAATTCGCTTGAGGGGCTGCGATGGGCGGACCCGAACAATAAAGGTTCGCCGCGAGTCGCACTCACAGCCCGAGCGGCCGTCAATTCGATGGAGGACATTCATAATAGGCGAAGGTGAGCGGATAGGTTACCTTCGTGCTGTTCGCTTCGACGACGATGTTGCTCCTTCTGTCGATAGGGCAATGGGCGAACTGAAGGATACAAAAGGCCTCATTATTGATGTGCGTGACAATACCGGTGGAAATATGTCATTCATACGTCTGAGCAGTTACTTAAGCTCAGGTGAGCATTTGGTCGCGGCCCTACTAACAAGACACTACCTCGAAGCGAAGGGGCACACTCCAGGTCAGATTGACCCGACCCAACTGCCAAGAACTGTCGGTTCGTATACAAATGAAAAGATCTATGAAGCTATGAAAAGCAACGGCGGTGCGGTGTCTTTTTTCAGCGAGGACCTAGGCGAAAGAAAGTATTCCGGTAAGGTGGTCGTATTGATAAATGATGAGACTGCCAGCGCGGCCGAAGGATTTGCATGGCATATGAAACTGATGACCGCAGCGACCCTGGTTGGAAGGAAGACAGCCGGGGCTTTGCTAGGTGCCGAGTATTTCACTCTGCCCGGCGGCTGGCGTCTCGCAGTTCCAACCCATTCGGGCTGGGGGCCGGACGGAAAGCCCGTGATAGACCAACCGGTGGTCCCGCATATCGAAACAGAATGGACCGCAAATGACGTCTGTTCCGGAACCGACCCGGACCTTGCCAAAGCTCTGGATATAATTGCCGGAGACAACTGACCACGCACATAGCCTTTCGCGTGTAAATCTTCCGTTTGTCACTTGAATTTCCGGTTACAATCAGGTTTAATCCTCATTTAATATGAGACTTCAAGGGACAATCGTTCTCTCAACCTTACTTTGCTGTTTTCTTGCCACGGCCGTAATAGAGGCAATGCCGCCAATGCAGAATACCGACCGTTATCAGGTTGTTCGTGCGGAAAAGGATTTCCGGATCAATGAGCTCGACAATCCGCAATGGCAGACGGCACGTGCGGTGTTGATAGATCGTTATTGGTCTGGCGAGACAGCCCCAATGTCCAGGCACTTTATTGTACGTATGCTATGGACCCGCAGATCGCTATACATGAAGTGTGAGGCAACTCAGCAGGAGCCGCTTGTAGTATCACTAACACCTAAAACCGAATCCAAGGCTATGGGCCTTTGGGGGCGCGATGTTTGCGAGCTCTTCATTGCGCCGATCCGTGAACTGCCGGAGAAATACTTCGAGTTTGAAGTGGCTCCCAATGGCGAGTGGCTGGACTTGGCGATAGACGTAACAAGCGGCACAAGAGTCACTGATTGGGACTTTGCGTCTGGCATGCTTGCGGCGGCAAGGGTTGACGAAGGCAGCGTGACAATGGCCTTTAAGGTTGATTTTAAGGCATTTGACAAAACCCCAAGGCCTGGTGAGATCTGGCTTGGTAATTTTTTCCGTGCAGTTGGCCGTGATCCGGACAGGGGGTATCTCGCCTGGCGGCCGACTATGACGCCAAAACCTGACTTTCACGTTCCGTCAAAATTTGGTGAGATAGAATTTCTTCGCTAAACACTACATAAGTGGTTAGGACCGTCGGCGACTGTCGGCAGTTTTTGCCTGGCCGATGATTGGTTCCGTTATGCTGTCATGCCCCCATCGATCGCGATGGTTTGGCCGGTGACATAGCTGGAAGCCTCCGAAGCCAGAAAAACTACGATCCCTTTGAGCTCGCCGGGTCGACCGATCCGCGGCAGCATGTTGTTTTCCTGTATAGAACGTTCATAGATCTCGATTGCCGAATCGGCAAGCCGAGAATGGAAAAAGCCGGGGGCGATCGCGTTTACGCGGATTCCCCGCCGTCCCCAACTGGCAGCGAGTTCCCGAGTGAGGCCTATCAACCCTGCCTTGCTGGCAACATATCCTGCATAGAAAGGCCCGTTCGCAGATGACGTCAATCCCGAGATAGAAGTGATGTTGATGATCGAGCCGCTTTCCTGTTTGAGCATTTGCCTTGCCGCTGCCTGAGCCACCAGGAAACAGCCCGTCAGATTTACGTCAATGACCTTCTGCCATTTTTCCAGCGGCATATCTTCCGGCATTTCGGCCCACGAGACCCCGGCGTTGTTAACGAGAATATCCAGAGAGCCGAAACGCTTTACGGTTTCATCAACCAATCCGGCAACCTCATCAGGATGTGAGACGTCACACAAAAGGCCGGCGGCCTTAAGACCCCTCGCGGCAAACTCTGCGACCGTCTCGTCAAGCCATTCGCTGCGACGAGCGCACAGCATAAGTGAGGCACCCGCTTCGCCAAGTGCCTCAGCCATCTCCTTGCCGATACCTCGGGAACCTCCGGTGACGATGGCCGTCTTACCCGTGAGATCAAATAGATCCTTCACACTTTTTGTCATGTTTTAAATGTATCGTCGATGTTCCTTGTTCATTACAAGTATAGGGCCTAAACACCGGAGTTTGCCAAGTAGTTCGGATTTTCGCTTCGGATCGAGCAAACTGTCTACAAGCAGGATAGCATTGGACTGATCCATCCGGTTGGAGTTAAATAACGCTATGGGCAGATCAGAGAGAGAGCTTGCATTTTTGAGAGACCTACACATTACCGACGACTATACTACCCGGTTTACAGAACTTGCGGACCGGCATATTTCGCTTGACCAAGTGGAGGGGCTTCTCTACCTGAATGTCGGTACCGGAAATCACTGTCTGGCACTTTGCGAATCTGCCGAAGGAAAGGCAGCAGTTCACGGTATTTGCGAGAACTCCGAGCTCCTGAGCATTGCGCGCGACAAGGCTGCGGCCGTTGGATCCGACGTAAGATTCTCGGTTGGAGCGGCAGTCCTCGGAGCTTTCGATGCGGTAATTGCGGACGCCAGCCTTACGCCGCCGGATCTTTTCGAGCAGGTAATGAAACAGGCTGTTCAATACGGTAGATCAGGTGCGCGGTTCTATTTCATGCTTCCGAGCTCGGGGAGTTTTGGTGAGATCTTCTCGGTGCTCTGGGAAGCCCTCTCCAACACAGGTTCCGGCAGCGGGGCAGCGATCATAGAAAACATGATCAGCTCGCTGCCAACGACAAGCAAGCTTGAGGAGCTGGCGAATGCTGCAGGGCTTGCGGGTGTTGAGACTCATGTTGGCCGGGAGATCTTTGAATATGCTGACGGCTCGGCCCTCGCCGCATCACCGCTTATCGCCGACTTTTTCATACCGGCATGGCTGAAAGGGCTCAGCGAGACGGAGCGAGACGAGATCTTGGACGCGGTTTCGCGGCTTATCGACGCCGAGGGAGGGGATCTGACCTTTAGATTCTCGGTGAAACCGACGCTCCTAACCGGCACGAAGGAATGATCAAGGAAAACAAAGAAACGCGATATGTCGATTCCCTGCTGCCGCCGGAAATGGCCAAACGGGCGGAAGACCTGGGTGTGGCAAAGTCGTCGATGGAATTCAGCCGGCTCTTTGTATTGTCCGTTCTCGCGGGAGCTTTTATCGGTTTCGGAGCGGTTTTGGCCACCGTGACGGCGACCGGCGCGGATGTAGTGCTTTCTTATGGAATCGCTCGGTTATTGACCGGTTTTGTTTTTTCGCTTGGACTCGTGCTTGTTGTGATCGGGGGTGCCGAACTGTTCACGGGCAACAATCTTATCGTCATGGCATGGGCAAACCGGCGAGTCGCGACTGTCCAGATGCTGCGAAACTGGCTGATCGTCTTCCTTGGGAATTTTGTTGGTGCAGCGGGCCTGGCCGCGGCCGTGTTCGTGAGCGGTCACTACCTTTTTGGTCGAGGACAGGTCGGCGCAACAGCCCTGCTGATAGCATCTGGAAAGTCCGGCCTTGGATTCTTCGAGGCTGCAATGCTTGGAATTCTTTGCAATGTATTGGTTTGTCTAGCGGTCTGGATGAGCTATAGCGGGCGAACAACGATCGATAAGATGGCCGCCGTCGTGCCGCCTATCACGGCCTTTGTCGCTCTCGGCTTTGAACACAGCATCGCAAACATGTATTTCATTCCGGCAGGGCTTCTTCTTAAATGGTTTGGGCCCGAGACCTTGATCATTCAGAGCAAGCTCTTGGGGGCCCAGCCGGAACTGATAACCGTTGAACGGTTTCTTTTGGGAAATCTGGTGCCTGTAACGATCGGTAATGTGATCGGCGGTGCAGTATTGGTGGGTATCGTGTATTGGTTCGTCTATTTGAGGGAACCGGAAGGAACCGACGAATAGCGGCGACTGGTGCCGTGCCAACGAATGCTGATAGACGCAATCACCCCCGCGGTCCTTCATGGACAAAACGTCCGGTCAATTGGTTTTTGCCTCGCTTCGGCGACGCATCTCTCTTGAAATCTCCTCATCGCTCATTTCTGCAAGCTTTGAGGCTCCCGATCCTGATAGCAGATTCCCGGAATAATCCTCGTCTTCGGCCTCTCGCATCCCTTCCTTGAATGCCTTGCGCGACTGTCCCAGGGCCTTTGCTAGCTGTGGCAGTCTGGTGGCACCAAAAAGAAGAAAAAGCACAGCAACGATTAGAATTATCTCTGTCGTTCCCAAAGCAATTGCAAACATATCAAGTCCTCACGAGGTCAGATGTTAACGGCTCGAATCAGAATTATATCATAATCGCCGTGATCAAAGCCCCGCGGTACGCAGGCGGTCCATTGCGTCAACAAGAGCCGAGGTAATGCCTTTCTCGGAAACCGAATGCCCCGAATCAGGAACAACGATAAAATCGGCCTCGGGCAACGCTTGGTGAAGTTCCCATGCTGACCGCATGGGACAGACAACGTCGTATCGGCCCTGCACTATCACAATCGGCAGGTGTCGTATCTTGTTCACATTGTCCAACAAATAGTTATCACCGGGGAAAAAAGATCCATTCACAAAATAGTGGCTTTCGATGCGGGCAAGGCTGAGCGCCTCGTGCTCGCCTTCCCAATGATCGACCAGTTCCTGATCCGGAAAAAGCTTTGAGGTCGCTCCTTCCCACGTGCTCCAGGCCCTGGCGGCAGAGAGCCTTACGGTCTCATTATCGCTCGTTAGGCGTTTGTGATAGGCAGTCATGAAATCCCCGCGTTCATGGTCGGGTATAGCGTCACGATAGCGCTCCCAGAAATCCGGGAATATCTCTGACGCACCATACTGATAGAACCAATCCAGTTCTTTCTTGCGGGTAAGAAAAATGCCCCGAAGTATCAGCCCGAGACAACGGTCAGGATGGTTTATTCCATAGGCCAGGCTCAGCGTGCTGCCCCACGACCCGCCGAAAACGTACCATTTGTCGATGCCAAATTTTTCCCTCAAAGCCTCAATATCGCTTATCAGATCCCAGGTCGTGTTTTCGCGCAGTTCGGCGTGCGGGGTTGACTGGCCCGATCCGCGCTGGTCAAAGAGAATGACGTGATATGCCTCGGGGTCAAAAAACTGCCGGTACATCGGGATCAGCCCGCCGCCGGGGCCGCCGTGTAGAAATACAACCGGAATTCCTTCGGGGTTACCGACACGTTCCCAATAGATCTCGTGGATATCAGAAACCTTGAGCATGCCCGACTCAAATGGCTCGATCTCAGGGTAAAGGGTTTTCATATGTTTTAATGATACGTGAATTAGCTCTACTGTGGAAACCCGATGATGTTGGTGGCGTTGTCAAGGTTCAGAGAGCCTGACGGCTAGTGCGGTGAATGCCGTGATTCAGGTTCAGCATACATCCAAAAACGTGGGTCTCGCATCATTATATTCTGGAGAGCGTAAAGTGGATAGACAATTATCGATATGAGGTTTCGGTTTTTCGAGTTCAGATCTGAACGAAAGAGGTGATCTTTTTGGAGCTTTTTCGATTTTTCAGTATTAAGAAGTTCTTAATGACAACCTTCGGTATTTCTCGGATTCTAGTGGCGACCGGATTTATTAAGTTCGCGTCCCTGACAACGATCTTTGCCTGTTCATATGCGGATGGAGCTTTGTTTCCTACGCATTACGACCACATTAGAGCTACCCCGGTTATACTACTCGCAGAGCCGCATACAAAGAACGGAAACAAAGTCGATTTCCACATAAGGGAAGTCCTGAAAGGCGAATTCGCGGCTCAGGAGTTCTCTGCTTCGGAAGTGAATACCAGTTGTACGGAGATCAGATTTTTGCTTGAGTGGGAAACAACTCTTCCTCCTATTCTGGCAGCGAAACTACCCAGAAGGGTCCCAGGGTACCTGCTTTTTCTTGAGAGAGCAAAAGACAACTTGAGACTATCAATCAACGCAACCGAAAGGATGAATTCTCCCATCTGGGATTGGCAATCGTCAGAATACCTAACGGCTATCAAGCATTTGATCAGTGTTAGTGAACGAAACGATTACGAAGCAGAGAAACGGGAGATGAAAGAGATCCTTCGAGTTGCTAAACGTGGGCGACAGCCAGAAAATTATCCAAAATCGTTGATCAAGTTGATCGAAGATTACCTGAACACACCAACGCCTGATAAGACCTTCAAAGATCTGGTTGAGATCTTTCGACGTTCTAACTCCAAAGTGAAAAGGGATGTGCTTTGGGCATTCGCCTGGGGAGGTCATAGGGAGGCCGCAGAATTTTTCGAGAATATGCTCGACTCCCCGATTCCTTTAAGCTATATAGGCCCGATCAGCCAATACATCACTACGACACGGCATGAGGCTTTGTTGGTTAGGCTTGGAAGGAACTACCCCAAATTGAATAGATCAAGTCGCTGGCCATTAATGTGGGCTTTGATCAAAACCGCTGATGAAAGGCACATAGATCTCATGATGCAAGCATTGAGGTCTGCGAACAGAGAGGAGGCGGGCAGGCTGGCCGAATGGTTTGTCCGCTTCCCGAACGCCGAGGCAACAGAGATCGTGAAGAACCTTGTCGGTGGCGAGTACCAAGAAAACTGGGAATTAACGTTTAGTCTTGCCGGCATGGGAGATAAGAACACTATCTTATGGGCCAAAGAGAATATGAATACCGATGACAAAGATCGGTGGGTCGCTTTCTATACAATTGCTCACTCACCTCTGCCCGAGGCCGATATCTTAGCAAGGGGTATTATTGAGGGTTCAGACAAAGCCGGACTCACAGCGCTTATTCAGGGATATAGGGATTCGCATAACCCACACAGGCACAATAGGTTACTAGACATCATCAGACTACCTGGAAAAGATGCCGAAGTTGTACATTGGTTGAAGAGAACTCTCTTTTCGATGTGTCAAGATGGCGATGCTCGCTCATCCGAGTTGTTAAGCTTGCTGGAAAATTAGAACGTCATGCTGACGTTTTTTTGGCCTATCCAATGATTGATCACGAAATAGGAAAAGAAGAAAAGCAGGAACTTAAGCCGTTAGGAACGAAGTTGTCCGTCCAGATTTGGAAGACAAGCAAAGTCCAAAGCTCCTTATGATGAGAAGCAGCGGCGGATTCGTGTTCATATATCAGTTTTTGCACATATTCGGCATTGAACAGGCCCTGCTTTTTTAGTCTGTCGGGCGAGAGCATTTCACGCATCAGCGGGTTGAGCCGCCCCTTGAGCCATTCGGCGATGGGTATGCCAAAGCCCTTTTTGGGGCGGTGAAGTATGTCGTGCGGAAGTATTTCCTTCATCGCTTCTTTGAGAATGACCTTGCCGCTTTTGCCTTTGAGCTTGTATTCCACTGGTATCGAGGCGGCAAATTGGCCGATTCGCGGGTCGAGAAAAGGAGCGCGTGTTTCGAGACTGACGGCCATTGCCGCACGGTCAACCTTGGTCAGAATGTCCTCAGCCAGATAATAGTTGATGTCGGCATACTGCATCTGCTCGATGATGTTCTTTGCATCCGAACCGCCGACAAGTTCACGAACGCCGCGATAGACATCGGCATCAGTGTGTTCAAGAACGTCATTCGTGAAAAGCTGTTCGTGCTGGTCAAGCGAAAACGAGCCGAACCAGGAATGGTGCCTTGCGACCTCGTCATACTTCGAGGCGCGAACGAATCGTTTTGCCTTATATTCGAACGAGAGATTTTTTGTCGAAACGGGAAGAGCATTCACTAGCGGCTCTATCAAGCCGCTGCGTATGATCGCAGGCAGCGCCAGGTATCTCGCCGCGACCTTGTGGCCGTAGTACATCGGGTAACCCGCGAAAAGTTCGTCGCCGCCGTCTCCGCCCAGCGCGACCGTAACATGCTTGCGAACAAATCTTGCCAGCAAATATGTCGGAATAAGCGAGCCGTCAGACATCGGTTCATCCAGCCATTTGCCTATCTCAGATATTAGATCGCCAGCCTTTTCGGCGGACAGACGATCTTCATAATGCTCTGTATTCAGGTGGTTTGCGACCCGGCGTGCATATTTTGATTCGTCAAAGCTGTCTTCCTCAAAACCGATAGAAAAGGTTTTTACCCGTTCGGTCGCGTGCTGAACGGCAAAGGCCGCGACCGTCGACGAATCGATGCCACCTGAGAGTAGAATGCCGAGCGGGACGTCTGAGACAAGCCGCATGCGGACGGCGTCGGAGAGGAGGTCTTTAAGCTCTTCGGACGGAGCGCGGACGCTCTTGTCCGCATCGCCGGTTCCTCCGGCGATGCTAACTTGGCCATTCGGGTCTCTTCGCGTCGAAGCGACGCTCATGCGGACAGGAGTGTCCGCGCTCCAGTTTAAGTCCCAATAGCGACGTGCTTTTACTTCACCGTTTTCGACCGCCAGAACATGAGCGGCCGGGAGTTTTTGGATGCCTTGGTAGATGGACATCGGTGCCGGCACATAGTCGAATGAAATGTAGTGGCGGAGCGCGTTCAGGTCGAGTTCCGGCTTGACGGAAGGATGGGCAAGCATCGCCTTGGGCTCCGAAGCCCACATCAATTTCCCGTCAAAGACCCCGTAATAAAGCGGCTTTTCACCAAAGCGGTCGCGTGCGATGATCAGCTTTTTCGCCCGGGTGTCCCAAAGCGAAAACGCGTACATGCCGTTGATATGATCGAGCAGGCCTTCGCCGTATTCTTCGTAAAGATGCGGAAGTATCTCGGTGTCTGACCGGGTTGTGAACTTGTGGCCTTTTTTTTCGAGCTCCGCGCGGACCTCGCGATAGTTATAAAGCTCGCCATTCATCATCACGACGACCGAACGATCACAATTAAACACCGGCTGGTCGCCGGTCTTGAGATCGATGATTGAAAGCCGCCGCATCCCGAGCGCGACCCTATCATCAAGCCACAATCCCTCGCTGTCCGGCCCGCGATGCACGATCCGCTCGCACATCGAGTGCAGCACCGCCTCGGCGTCGTGGTTTGAGTCAGATTGTTTCAGGTTTATCCAACCGGTGATGCCGCACATCTTTCAATGACGCCGAATTCAAATTTCGGGAAAGTGGTTAACTCAAAGCCGATTCTGGTTGGCAAGAGTCTGGTATCAAACCAATCGCTCTTATCCTCGTCATATATCTGCCAAAATCTGCTCGTTACTATTACTGAATCGTGGAATCTAAGGCTGCTAAACTCAGTTTCTGAAACAAATTCGACGTGGTCGCGGACTATGAAACACAAGTCGAGAAAAGGTTCTGTCGTTTGATCTTCGAATAAGCTAACCGCAATCAGACTTTCGTTCTCCCAAATGGTCAACTCCAGACGAATTGAACCGAAGACCTTTTGAAAGTAATGAGAGGTAAAGAATTCATCTGTCTCTGGCATGACGCCAAGACACTCGACAACCTCATAATCTTTCCATCTTAGTTTAGGCATCTCCAATTCCGAATCCGATCTTCTCCCTCACTGCATATATCGCCTTGTCCTGCGACTCGTGGTAGGTGCGGACGAGGAGTTCTGCGAGGAGGCCCATGAGAAAAAACTGGACCGAGATCGCAAGCATGACGATGGCGATAATCGGCAGCGGAGTAAGGATGAACGACACGTCGTAGCCGAGCTTCAGGACCAACGCCCAAACAGCGGCGATCATTGATATAAAGAACGCAAGCATCCCAAAACCGCCGAAAACATACAGCGGCTTTGTGTGATAGCGGGCCATGAACTTTATTGTTATCAGGTCGAAAATTACCTTTATCGTCCTCGAGATCCCGTATTTCGACTTGCCTGCCGTGCGGGCGTGGTGATCGACCGGGATCTCGGTCACGCGTGCTCCGGCCCAACTCGCATAGATCGGTATGAAGCGGTGCATCTCGCCGTAGAGCTTCACGTCTTTCAGCACATCGCGGCGATAGGCCTTGAGCGAGCAGCCGTAATCGTGGAGGTGAACGTCGCCGATCCATGAGATGATCTTGTTCGCGATCATCGACGGTATTTTCCGCGAGACGAGCTTATCCTGCCGATTCCGTCGCCATCCGGAGACGACGTCGTAACCCTCGTCCAGCTTTTCGAGCAGGCGCTTGATGTCAGCCGGGTCGTTTTGCAGGTCGGCGTCCATCGGTATCAGGATGTCACCGCGCGCAGCATCGATACCGGCGCTCATCGCGGCGGTCTGGCCGTAATTGCGGCGAAGGCTGATGACACGAACGCGGGGATCGGCGGCGGCTATTTCACGCAGGATATCGAGGGACCGGTCTGTCGAGCCATCTTCCACGTATATGACCTCAGCCGTCTTGCCGAGCGAGTCGAGCGCCGACGCAATTTTCGCGTGCATAGGCCGAAGGTTTTCTTCCTCGTCCAATACAGGCAGAAAAAGCGATATCTCGATCACTTCGGATGAAGACGGTTTTTCTAGAGTTTCCATGTTAACGATCACGGTAAACGATACTATTTAGAATCATCACGCTGGAAAATTCAATTTGCAGACTCAGTTTTATGAGTCTAAACTCCTTCGAAACGGAGAGAATTTATTCAATGAACAGACGCAACTTCATTTCGTTACCGCTTTTCGGAGTCCCACTACTGCTTGGCTCCCGAGCAAGTGCGCAGAAGAAGTTCGAAACGAGATCAACAATGCGGGTTCGTTTGCCGGCGATCGTTTCGACGTGGGACAGCGGCGTAAAGGCGAATGCGGCGGCGTGGCCGTTACTGCAGAAGGGCGGACGGGCATTGGATGCGGTCGAGGCGGCGGGGCGGGCGTCCGAAGAAGAGATAAGCTGCTGCGTGGGTCTGGGCGGCAATCCCGACCGCGACGGTAAGGTGACCCTCGACGCCTGCATCATGGACGGCAACGGCGATTGCGGCGGCGTTTCATTTCTTGAGCGAATAAAACACCCTGTTTCGGTGGCCCGCAAGGTAATGGAAACCACGCCGCACGTGCTGCTTTCGGGCGAAGGCGCGCGGCAGTTTGCCATTGAGAACGGCTTTCCGCTGGAAAGCGGCGAACTCTCGCCCGACGCAGAAAAGGCGTGGAAAGAATGGCTTAAAAGATCGGAATACAAGCCGGTTATCAATATAGAGAATTTAAAACCGCGGGCGATGTCGCGCGGGTTTGCCCCGTATGTTTTCGACGACGGCTCGTTCAATCATGACACGATGGGAACCGTCGCGATCGACGCGAAAAACAATCTTTCCGGCATGGTCACAACAAGCGGCATGGGCTTTAAGATGCGGGGCCGTGTGGGCGATTCGCCTATAATCGGAGCCGGGCTTTTTGTCGATAACGAGGTTGGCGCGGCGACCAGCTCCGGCGTCGGCGAAGAGGTGATACGCATCTGCGGCACGCATACCGTCATCGAACAAATGCGCGCTGGCCGCTCGCCCGAACAGGCCTGCCGAGAGGCCATCCGCCGCATCGTAAAACGCGACCCGGCAAAGGCCAAGGAATTTCAGGTCGGATTTCTCGCTCTATCAAGAAAAGGAGAGATCGGGGCGTTTGCCATACAAAAAGGATTTACTTTTTCCTTAACAAACTCGCAGTTTCCTGAAGGGAAAGTGTTTGAGGCGAAGAGTTATTTTTAGCCACAGAGCACACAAAGAAAAACCAATAAGATCTCTGTGCCCTCTGTGGCTAAAGCTCACCTTATCTGCGCGCCGGAACTAACATGAAAATGCAGATGCTTTGAATCCTGATAATTTCCCAGGTTTGTCAAAACTCGCGCTGCTCCGGTTTCCTGATAGATCTTTGCCGATACCTGTTTTATTACTTCAAAGATCTCGATCAAAAGCTCGTTGTCGGCTTCTAGCACGGAAGCCACGTGCCGCTTAGGCACCACGACGATATGCACCGGCCAAAAGGGCCTGGTGTGGTGATAGGCCAGGACGTTGTCGGTCTCGATCACCTTTTCGACAGGTGTTTTACCGGAAAACACTTCGTCACAGTAAAAATCGTCAGTCATTTTTTCTCGCCACGATAACGATCGATACCCCGAATGGAAAATTGAACTTTTTAAGCCACAGTCGTTCCGCAGAAAATATCCTGCCGAAGAGGCCGTTAAGGGCCGAGATGTTTACGTTGTTCTCAGATTCGGGTTTGATGCCCGTTATCCGCATTAGCGTACGACCGCCGAGTATTGGGGCAAAGAACGTAAAATTTGCGTATGTTGCACGTTCTACCTTAAAACCAGCCTTTTCCAGCCGCTCGACGATCTGCTTTTTGGTGTACCGGATACGGTGGTTCGAAATATCGTCCTGGACACCCCAGAGCCACATAAATGCGGGTACAAAGATCAGCGAATAACCGCCGGCTTTAGTAACGCGGTGCATTTCTTTTAGTCCGGCGACGTCATCGTCAAGATGTTCGACCACGTCGAGTGCCGTCGTTATATCGAATGTCTCATCCTCATATGGGAGAGTCTCGGCCAGGCCTTTTTGCACGGTCAAGCCTTTTTGACGGCAAAATTCGAGCGCCTCGTCCGAAACATCGACACCCTCTGCATTACCATACTGAGCCAACATCTCCAGATTGGCACCGGTGCCGCAGCCGACGTCCAGAATTTTGAATGACGAGTGACGAGTAACGAGTAACGAAGAAATTTTCTTTAGAAAAGTTTCGAGGATCGCCCGGCGGCCAACAAACCACCAATGCTTGTCCTCCACGCGATCCATTATCGCGTAGGTATGCTGCTCCATCTCCTGCGGAAGTGAGGAACTCATTTCAATATTTTGCCATAGTTGCGAGAAAGAAGCCTTAAGATCATTATTCGAGTGACCCTTAACTCAAGAGGATTTCACCATATATTAAGATCCAGGCACCTTTTTAGGCTTGATGCAAGTTGACGATCGATGCTCCTTAGAGTTTCGTAATATCCCACGGCCTCATCACGAAAACCGAGCTTAAGAGCAAGAACACCGGCATTAAATAATGTGGACGAATTTCTCGGCATTATCGATAGCGAGCGCCTGTACATTGCCATTGCTTCCTGTCTCTTGCCGTTATCTCGCAGGTGATTCGCAAAGGCTAGCATTATATTCGGTGTGTCTGGTTTGAGGTCTATCACTCGGGCGTAAGCCGCCGAAGCTGCGTCAATTTCACCCCTTGACTGATGAATAATAGCCATCCCGAGGTAAGCTCCGGGATAATCACCTTTTATCGACGATCGTCTGTAGGCATCAAAAGCCTTATCATTCAGACCTGCTTCTGCGTAAACAACACCGATCATTTGATATATCGCCGGATCTGGGGGATCGAGTTCGTATATCTCCGAAACATACTTTTCTGCTTCCACAATTCGATTCATTTGGCCGAGCAGTCGAATAAGATCAAGCCTTTTTTGCACGTCCTTAGGTGTTGATTCGACCTCGATAGTAAGGTCATTGATCCTACCGGAGTTCATCTGCCTTGACCTTGCAACTCGAAGAAACATTTGAAGTATCTCTTCATCGGGACTTTTCACAAGCGCAGCTTCAAAGTATTTGATCGCATTCTCAAAATCGGCTATGGACATATAGGCGGTTCCCAACCCGGCGAGAACATATGTGTCGTCTGGACTAATCTCATATGCCTTCTGAAAAGCTCTGATAGCTTCTTCTTTGCGATGAAGAGTGGAAAGGTTCTTGGCAAGCTCGAGTTGAAATGTGGGGTTAGAAGGTACCCTAGAGACAAGTTCGTTCAATAAATCTACAGCTTCCTGCGGCCGTCCCATTCGGGAAAGGCTTACAGCTCTGTAATATGCTGCATCACCTATCCTTCTGGTCGATGTCGGAACCCTGGAAAAGGATTCGGCAGCTTCTCTATGTTGTCCAAGCTCGAAAAAGATCAATCCCATGGCATAATTGCCGTACGGGTCATCTCTATTTAGCTCAAGTGCACGCCGTGCCTGCTCAAGAGATTCAGTGTCTCTTCCCAAACGAAGATAGACCTCGGCCAGGCGTCCGTGAAATGGAGCTACACCAGGGCGAAACAAAATGAGACTTTCGAGAAGATTTGCAGCATGAGGAAGATTTTTTGCGATCAGGTGGAGTTCTATAGCCGTGATCAGGATCAACTCGCTTTGACGAAATCTTGAGACTGCTTTGTCGGCTATGGCTAATATCTCATTGAAATTATGGCCTGAATGTTCCAAAGCCTGCAGTCTGGCTGCGTGGACCCTTTCGGAATCCGGACTCAGACGTATACCCGTATCACATGCATCGAGTGCATCGATGTGCTTTTTCTGCATACTTAGAGCAGTGCACAACCCGCCATAAAACTCACCGTTTTGGGGATCAAGATCAATCGCTCTTCTATATGCCGACTCCGCCCCCTCCGGTTCGTTAAGTGCTAATAGCACCGCGCCAATATTCGCATGGGTTGAGGGCTGGCGACTGTCCATCGAGGCACTTTTCTGAAAGACCGCAAGTGCATTCTGATAATCTCGTTCGCGTAGGAGCCTTATCCCTTCATTGAAAAGATCTTCTGCCGTTGCCTGAAATTCACCTTGTCCAGAGACAGATACGCACGAAACAACGACAATAAAGTACAGTAAATAGGGTCTTTTCATAGAGCTTACTCGCACTCAGCAAAAAAGCCGGTGCCAAAACAATAGACCTGTTTCGAGAATTATAGATAAAAAATGCAGTCAATGGAAGATTCTTTGCAGATGATATAGTAAACCGCCGATTCAGTCGTATTTTAGTCCGAGCAATTCACTTACCAGCGGACCTTCGTTCCGGCCGCGTTCAAGGCCATAGCTTTGTCGGAGCCGGCGGGCAATGCCGTCTTCGTCGACGAAATAGATTCCGTTCTCATTTTCTCGGCCCAGTATCATCAGTTGCAGGCCCTCTTCGAGATATTCGTCTTTATTTATACACAGCATATACTCGGCCGAGGTACGATGGGCGTCCCATTCAAGCTCGAATAGCGTCGGGTCAAAAAGGCTCAGCGGATTTGTGCCCGCACGCGAAAGACTTTCTATCACCCTGGCAAAATCGTAGGCATGGCGACCCTCGTGAACGAACGTGCCCTCACATCCGCGTCGCCCTCCATTGTCAATTGTCTCTTCGGCGATCGTGATGTACACCTGGCCTAGTGCTTCGCGGAGGCTCAATGCCCCCTCCGCGATGCTTTCGTTTGTTGTCGAACGATCGATCAGGCCGGTGATACCGGAGGCCTTTACTTTGCTGACAGGCTTTACGCAAACAAGCATTTCCGACCCAAGAATATGCTCCGCAACCATCCGATGAGAGTTATTGCCGCGTACAGCTATAGTCTCAAGCGCATCCTCGACCGAACCGCGGTACTCCTTCGCAATGCCCTTTTCAAATTTCAAGACTTTTGTTCCGTCTGGACATCAGAATCTAGCTAAACCAACCAAATAAAAGAACTCCCGCAAGAAGCACAGTTATTGAAATGAGATAAATTTCTAATAGCACGATCAGAAGATTCAATTTAGTCAATGATGTTATCGATTCCGTCATCTCATCAAGTCTATTTAAATTGACTCCTCGTTTACGGACCCAGCTAAAAAGCATTAGAGAAACAGCGGCCATCACAAAGACGACAAATCCTGAGATCAATAATCGTGTCGAAATAAGGAAAACAAATACGAGAAAGAGAATAAATCCGAGCCACCATGAAAAAAGAGTTGTCACAAAGATAGCGGCGGCGAAAATAGAATAAAGCAGCGTTTGGATAACATGATCTTTCAAAGACGCCAGGAGATCTTTATCATCTGCATGATTCTTATGAGACGAATCAATATTCATACGGAACACTCACCTACAATCTTCCAAATCCGCACCAGCTATTCCGATTATGCCAGATGATCTCTACGTTCTCGGCATTTATTTCCTGCCACCATTCTTCGAATTCCTCCCTGGAGATATAGAACGCCGTCGGTGCGACCAGGTGGTCAAAGACGATGTTGTGCTGTTCGCGCCAGCCGAATGTGCCGAGGTGATTGAGGTAATCGTTGTAGAAGAGCTTTGACGCGACCGGTTTTGCGATGATGTTCGCCGGCCGATAAATGAGTTTTGTGGTCAGAAACAGCGAGAGAGTCGGCAGCTTAGAAAGCTGATAGAGCATCGGCTGCGACATCTTTGAGGTGAAGCTTTCGCGGATGGGATTAATATATTTGATGATCCATTTGTTATTTTCAGCACCGTAAACCCACGCGGAAATGTGGCCGCCTTTCTGCACCTTTGAGGCGAGCGAAAGGAATGCCTTTTTCGGGTCGGGCGTGTGGTGAAGCACGCCGACGCTGTAGGCGTAGTCAAACGCCTTCTTGAGCGGTAGTTTGAAAATATCACACTGGACGATGTGGGCATTCGGCAGGTCGCGGGTCAATGCAAATGCCGACTCCACACCGTCGCCAAGGTCGATCCCGACCACCTCTTTTGCTCCCCATTCGGCGGCCAATTTTGTATGACGACCCTTGCCGCAGCCGCCCTCGAGCACCGTTTTGCCTTCGAAAAAGTCTGGCTTTACGGGCTGGAGCCACCCCAGAAACTGCTCATTATACTTTGGGTCTTCCTGAGTGAAATGTGTCCACTGCCAGCCGAAATTCCCAGCCGTCTCGGCCTTGTCCGCCTCGATCCTCCCAAGATCGGCAAAGCGGGGAACACCGCGGACGACCCGGTATTCGCGGTCGCACTTTTTGCAGGTCAAAACGCCTTCGATAATCTCTTTGTCTTCATACTTGCTTCCGTATGCCAGCAGAATGTCTCCGCCGCACTTTGGACAAGCAAGAAGGTCTAACAGTTTTTCTTTCATTAAAAGCAAAAACGTACCAAACCCAGTTTGATACGAATGGAAATGATATCAATTTCGCCGCGTGTCGACCATTCGAAACCACCGATCTAAGTGTACAGCTTTTCAAAAAGGCAACCCTGAAGTTGGCGAAGATGTCTCCCCCAATGCCATGAATATGGCTCCTTGAAGTGCCACAGAGCATTGTCAACGCTCGTGTTCTCCCAGCACCAAAGAACCTCCTCCATGTGACCTGCGATATCGCAAATATCATCTATGGCATCTCCGACCGCAGGTTCGCATTCACCGATCTTCTCGTTGATATCAAGAACAACATTATACAAGCCAAGATTCGGGAAATTGGGACCAACCAGATCTCTAAGAGTGGAATAGTCTCTTGTTACTGCTTCAGGGTATTCGATCTCGTCGAAAGTATAGTCAGCGAAATGGAAGACTAGAGCAAGCCGGTCGAGCGCGAAATAGAGCTTTTCTTCTCGTTCCTCAACCGGATGATCACCAAGGATCACATCCATGAAAAACTGGATCGCTTGGTGTATCTCCTCCCGAGTCATGTCGTCTTCGCCTTAAATTCCTCGTACTCCTCAAATGGAAACGGCTGGCGCCAGTTGGATTCGAATTCGTCCGTGTCGCGGTCTTCGTAGAGCTGATGGAAGGTCTCGGCGAAGGCGGCAATGACGTCGCGCAGCGGGCCTGTAAAGGAATAAACAAGCTCGCGTTCGGCGGCATCGCGCTCCTCGGTCGGGTATTGATAGATGTTGATAGTCAATTCGGTGCCGTTGCGGATGAAATGAAAATCGAATTCCTCGGGGTCGCGGTTCCATTTAAGTGTATATTCGTCCGATCCACCCTCCCTACCGGTCTGGTCTCCGCCGCCGTCGGCGAGTGCGGTGAGGATGCTCATCAGATCAGGCAGAGCGGTCTCGTGGGGCGAATACGCGGTAGTCGTGTGAAATTCGTTCACGCCATCAGAAAATCCGATAGACATCCAACCGCATTGGGGCGAATTGAAACTCACTTCCAACATAGTAGTAAATTGTAAACAGTAAATTGTGAATAGTGAATTGTAAACACTGGGTGAATAGGGGTCTTAACGGGCCGACTTGCTTACTGATCACTGTTTACGATTTACTATTCACTAGAATGAAGCAATATCACGATCTCTTACGGCACATTTTAGCTACCGGAACTCCGCACGAGGATCGCACCGGAGTCGGGACGATCTCGGCGTTTGGCTATCAGACGCGGTTCGATCTGCGTGAGGGATTTCCGATAGTAACTACAAAGCGGGTGCCGTTTCGCTGGGTGGCTGAGGAGCTTTTTTGGTTTCTGAGCGGTTCGACCGATGAGGCGGATCTGCGTGCGAGGGGAGTCGATATTTGGGAGGAATGGGCAACCGCCGAGCAAACGGCACGGTTCGGCCGGAACGAGGGTGACCTCGGGCCGGTGTATGGCTATCTTTGGCGGTCGTTCGGCGGCGATTACCCGAAGATGAACGGAATAGATCAAATAGCCCGGTTGATAAGAGAAATTGAGACAAACCCCAACTCGCGCCGGCTGATCGTAACGGGTTGGAATCCCGAAACCTGCGATAATGTCGCTCTGCCGCCCTGTCATACCTTGTTCCAATTCAAGATAGATGATGGTAAAACTCTGCATTGCCAGCTTTACCAACGTTCGGCCGATGCCTTCCTCGGCGTGCCGTTCAATATCTCAAGCTACGCTTTGATGACCCATCTTATCGCGCACGTCTGTGGATTGGAGGCAGGTCAATTTATTCACACCTTCGGCGATTTGCACATCTATTCTAATCACCTTGAGCAAGTAGAAGAACTGCTTTCGCGCGCACCGTTCCCGCTTCCAAGCCTCGAAATAAAGAACGCCGAGCACCTTAAGGGACTCGACGGACTGCTGAACTTCACATTTGATAATTTGGAATTGGCGAATTACCAACACCACGGAAAGATCGCCGCGCCAGTAGCCGTTTGAGACGTTTTATTCCTTGACTATCGAATATTCGATACGACGGTTCTGAAACTTTCCAAATACCGTATCATTTGTTGTTTTCGGACGCTTTGCTCCGTAACCCCGTGCCTCGAGAACCTCCGGCCTGACACCAAAACCAACCAGAGCGTCTTTGACGGCTTTTGCGCGATTATCAGATAGGGGCTGGTTCGTTGCATCAGTGCCGTCGCTATCAGTATGCCCACCTATCTCAAGGACGACTGATGATGGCAGTTTCTGGATGTATGTGGCACCTTTTCTTAGTGCTTCTAGCCTTCGAGGCGGAACATCAAATCTATTGGTCTCGAAGTTTATGATCAGAATGTTCAGCGCGTCGACCAGTTCCTTGGCTGTAAACTCCGGTTTCAGGGCGGCGAGAGCAATGTTGTAACAACGTTCCGCCCTATCTTCTTCACCAGGCCCGATTTTTGAACAATCTTCGCCTTTAGTGACCTCAGCCGGACGGCACTGGGCGGTTACAACCTCCTTGGGGTTGTCCCTCGAAACCGTGGCCTGCCGAGGCTCGCAAGTGAAGCTCGGATGGTCGATCGTGATCGTTTTTCGACCTTCACGCAAATTCTGCAGAACAACAGATCCGTCAGGTCGTGTCACAGGCCAATCTACTCCATCTACTCTGACGGTACTACCACGCGGAGCACTCTGAACGACGATCTCAAAACCGGTCGGAGGAATAAACCACAGATATACGACCAGAAGCACCAGAACGGCAAACATGAACATCGTAGTCAATCCGGCTAGTACCCATACCCATCCCGGTATTCCGCCTTGTTTGCTTTTTTCTTTTTCCTCTTGTGCAGCCTGTTCGGTAGGTGTGGGCGGCAAATTCTGATATTTCAGACGTTCTGCTTCTGGAAGTTGAAAGTACGGGGTCGTCTTCTCAAATCCGCCTTCGGGCAGATCTGCGGGCGTACCGAAATCGGTATCGGGCACACGGAGGTTCGCCTGTGTCGCCCCCCAGTCCGCCTCGGGCACCGATCCGGATCCCGGGATCATTGTCTTTCCGAAATCATGGCCCTCGGTGTCGATCGGTTTTATATTTGTGACCGTCTTGCCCCATTCATCGGGGTTCGGCTGCTTCTGGATATTATAGTTGGTCTTGTCCCAATCGTTCGAGCCGCTGTCGCCGGGCACATCAATATTCGGAACGGTCTTTGAAAAATCGTCCGGCGGCGGTCCTGGATTGTTCTCAGAATTGCTCACTAACTAACTCCTCGGAAGCGAAGGAGACGAACCAGCGTACACTGCAAATTAGTCTAACACAACTGTTAAACGTGCGTGTATTACACGTCGCTCGCTACGCATTAAGCGTTTATTTGATGTTAGGCGGCTGAAAAGCCTTGGTCCTGACCTTGATACCCTCATCGGCTACCAGGAATACCCGTTTCGGGTCATATGTAGAGGTGTTGAGCGGCAAATAAGAAAGCAGGTAGCGATTTCTTCGAAGCTCGTCACAGATGATGCGGGCGGCTTCTTGAGCCTCGTCAAACGGAAATGCCTTGCCGCCGGTAGCTTCGGTCAACTGTGATATCACTGCCGCCGGTTTGGGCATATTTCGTCGAAAGGCCCCGCCGGTCCGGTCCGGGAGCTGTAACCCGTAAACCGTGATATTGTGAAACTGCAGATCGGAAAGCAGTTTGTCAAAATTCGTCACGCTTCCACGATCAAGCCCGTCGCCAATGATCACGATGGCCGTCTTCCGAGTTCCAGGCATCAGCGGAAGCAGGACCTCCCGCATCGCAGAGTCGATAGCGTCAAACAGGTGAGGATTCCCCTTTTTCCGAAAAGTGGTAAACGATTCTTGCATCCGGGCCGCATTGTCTGTCCATTCCTGAATTATTTCCGGTTTCTCGTCGTAGGCAATAACGAAGAGTTGATCGCCATCAAATATCTCGTAGGCAAACTCCATGGCTGCACCTTTAAGCCTTTCGATATCCGTTGGCAGCGTCTGAGAATTGTCTACGATCAGGACGATTCGCGACGGCGAAGGATCGTGGGAAAAATTTCTTATTCTCTGCTCGATCCCATCCTCGTAAAGATTAAGATTCGAAACGCTGATCGGCAGCTCATTGCCGTCCGTCCGAATAGCGGTGACGTTTAACACGGCTCCCTCGAGGTCACCCGTTCGGATGGCATGACGCGATTGCGCCGCCGAAGGCGCCGCCACTACTAGTAGTAAGCAACAAACGACCAAGGAATGTATGTAGAAGTTCCCTTTCACTTCTCTTTCTTCGAATCTGCGGGTGACGAGGATACCGGAGAATCATTTTTTGAGGACTTTGATGCAGTTTTTCCGGCGGAGGTTGATTCAGTATTCACACTTTTCTCCACACCGTCGTCGTCAGTGGCCTTTGGGGAACGGTTCTTGGAGTAGTCGGTAACATACCACCCCTCGCCCTTGAAATGGAATCCCGAAAGCGACCACTGCTTTTCGAGATCACCACCGCATTCTGCACAGGTTGCTAGCGGCGGGTCGGTCACCGCTTGACGTCGTTCAAGACGAACCCCGCACTGTTTACAAAGATATTCGTAGATCGGCATTCTCTGGAATTAATTTCTAATATTTGACGTGCGGATAATCCGGGCCGCTCTTCTTTCGAGCCTTGCCCAGATTGCATCCATCGATATTTTATACACGAAACCGCTATTGGCGAAACCATTAGGTCGAATCTGAATATGTTTTGCAGGATGAAATTATGAATCTTGTTATTGTCAGTTTAATATTTGTTTTCGCCGTTCCGGTACTTAGCCAGAGGAACGGCCAAGACCTTAGAGCAATTCCAGACCTTGACCTATCGCGATATAGCGGCAGATGGTTCGAGGTCGCGAAATACCCGAATCGGTTCCAGCGGCGTTGCGTGTCTGACACGACGGCCACCTATACCACTAAGCCGAATGGCCGGTTCGAAGTGGTGAATCGGTGTCGAACCGGCGATGGATCAATTTTAACGGCCAAAGGGGAGGCAAAAACCGCAGACAAAACATCGAACTCGCGACTGAAGGTTAGGTTTGCCCCGGGCTTTTTGTCGTTTCTCCCATTTGTTTGGGCCGATTATTGGGTGATCGGTCTGGGGGAGGATTATCAATATGCCGTGGTCGGCGAACCAAACCGGAAGTACTTCTGGATACTAAGCCGAACCCCTGATATAGACGACGCAAAGCTCAACGAGATACTTGAGCAGGCCGAGAAGATGGGGTTCGATCCGTCGCGGGTCGAGCGGACACGGCACTCATCGGCGCTATCTTCGGACGGTGCCGGGCCCGCACAAAAATGATCGAACATCAGTAGTTGGAGGCGGTGTTCTCGACAACATCGCCATCATGGTCAGCAAGGAACCGCTCCGCGTCGATGGCGGCCATGCAACCGGTCCCTGCTGCGGTCACCGCCTGGCGGTAATAGGAATCCTGAGCATCTCCGCATGCGAACACTCCGGGAATGTTGGTCCTCATCGTTCGCCCCTCTGTCTTGATGTATCCGACCTCGTCCATATCCAGAACGCCTCTGAAAAGATCGGTGTTCGGGCGATGACCGATCGCGATGAACACACCTTCGGTCGGAAAGTCGTATGTCTCATTAGAAACATTGTTGTAGAGTGTGACGCCGGTGACCCCCGATTCTTTGGAACCTTTTATCTCTCGCACTTCTGTGTTCCAGATCACGTTGATCTTCTCATGTGACATCACTCTGTCCGCCATGATCTTCGATGCGCGAAACTCGTCGCGACGGTGAACGACATTTACCTCAGACGCAAACTTTGTCAGGAACAGTGCCTCTTCCATGGCAGTGTCCCCACCGCCGACCACCGTTATCGGCTTGTTGCGGAAAAAGAATCCGTCACACGTGGCACAGGCCGACACTCCATTGCCGCCATAGCCCTCCGGGATAGGGGCCTCGCCCGGAATGCCAAGCCATTTCGCCGACGCTCCTGTGGCAACTATCAGCGTATCAGCCAGGATCTTTGCGGTGATCTCCTCGGAATCCTGGCTTTCCTTCCCAAACAAAGTGAACGGCCGCTTGGAAAGATCGACGCTGTCTATCCAGACGTTAATTATCTCCGTCCCGAACCGCTCAGCCTGCGATCGGAAGCTTTCCATAAGCGCGGGGCCCATTATCCCATCGGCAAAACCCGGATAGTTCTCGACATCAGTAGTGATGGTCAATTGGCCACCAGGCTGCGGGCCATCTATGACCAGCGGGTCTAGCTGTGCACGGGACGCATATATAGCGGCGGTCAATCCGGCGGGGCCGGAACCGAGAATGACTGTTTTTCTTTTTATTTCCTTCATCTTGGTGCGATCCGCAAATTTGCGGAAATCGAACAGTAGTTTGAACTTAGCGACTGATTTATAGTATAACTAGCTGTTGTCAACTTAGTCGAATTCGGACGATAACAGTCCCGTTTTTGGAAGGATCAAAGTTGTCGAAGTTTCACAAACCGAGACCCATCAGAGTGGATCAGCGAACCTTGGGCACCTGCTCCCCAGGTTAACGTTAAATTACAGGAAGGCCCTTGAAGAAACCGGTCTGCAGAGAATGGTGACCACAACCCAACCCAAGTTCGAGGAAAAACGATTTGCCCTCAGGATGGCTCTTCGGCTGCCGATCGTCGTTTCAGGTCGTACGGAGGACGGCGCGGCGTGGAGCGAACCTACCGAGACCGACGACATTTCGACGCTCGGAGCCCTTTTTCAGCTCAATCAGGAGGTTGAGCAGGGCGATACGCTTTATCTTCGGTCCCATCGACCAGATGGTGTCCCGGTAGAGGTGAAGGCAAAAGTGGTTAGGTTAAACGCCGCAAGCTATGGAGCCACACGCGTCGGCGTTTCAATAATTGAAGCTCAGGAAAGCTGGCTGCGACTTTTCGTTGCGTGGATAGCCGACGATAATGTGGCCGAAGGCGTGGAAGAATAACCGTCGTAACCACGCGGGACTATCAAGTATAGGGAGATGACAGGCTCACTGCCTGTCATAAATCTTTAAAGATGGGTGATTTCGAAACGATCTCATTGGAAATGCACGGCCGCGTTGCCATGGTGACCATAAATCGGCCCGAAAAGCTCAACGCGTTGAACTCTAAGGTGCACCGCGAGGGCGCCGCCGTCCTCGACGAGCTGAAAGACGATAACGAGGTGCGGGTCGTGGTGATCACGGGAGCCGGTGAAAAGGCATTCATCGCCGGAGCTGACATCAGCGAATTTGAAGGCAAAACACCGGTAACTCAGCGAGCGGTCTTCCAAGAGCGGACTTTGTTCAATTCGATCGACAGTTTCCCAAAACCGGTGATCGCAATGGTCAACGGGTTTTGCCTGGGCGGCGGCAATGAACTTGCCCTTGCGTGTGACCTGAGAATCTGCAGTGAAAACGCTAAGTTCTCTCAGCCGGAGATCAATCTCGGGATAATGCCCGGAGGAGGAGGCACGCAGAGGCTAACGCGGCTGATAGGCGAGGGCCGCTCGATGGAAATGATGTTGACGGGTGACATGATCGACGCGGAAACGGCGCATAGCTTCGGCTTGGTCAATCATGTGTACCCCGCCGACCAGCTTTTGGAAAAGACCCTCGAGCTTGCCAGCAAGATCGCGGAAAAAGCCCCGATCGCACTCCAACTCTGCAAGGAGGCGGTGAAGTTTGCCTCTCGCTCAAATCTTGACGAAGGGTTGCGCCGAGAGGTGGACCTTTTCGCCATTTGTTTCTCGACCGAAGACAAACAGGAAGGCGTTTCGGCATTTCTCGAGAAACGAAAGCCGGAGTTCAAGGGCCGGTGATCACGGCCGGTTCGGTATTAGCGTCGGCTCGCCGAGTGGCTTGACGGAGGGAACGGATTTCGATAGATTCAAGATTCACCTGATCGGGTGAAGATCCTGGGGTCGTAGCTCAGCTGGGAGAGCGCATGAATGGCATTCATGAGGTCAGGGGTTCGATCCCCCTCGACTCCACCAATTAGTTCTAAAGGCTGTTCGCTTGAACGGCCTTATTGCTTTCTTTCGATAATCTCTCGCCGATATCGAAGTCCATCCAGCATCAAGGTCCCCATATCATATATCGCAGTATAGAACGCACGACCGGCTCCTGCTATAATCTCTGAAAATTCAGGATCTCGTCAAAATTATGAGGAAAGTACTGTTTCTGCTTCTGTTCCTTTTCCCGGCTTCGCTGCTGTTTGGCCAACCCTACAACATTCAGCAATACCTGAGCATAAAGTCTGCGGGCGGGCCATCGTTTTCGCCCGACGGAAAGCGGCTGGCCTATACGACCAATACGACGGGAACGTCACAAGTCTGGGTGATAGACCTTCCCGACGGAAAGCCGGTCCAGTTAACCGACTATGAGGACAACGTCGGTTTCGTCCGTTGGCTGTCTGATGGCAGCGGGCTTATCTTTGGGAAGGCTCGCGGCGGCGACGAGAACACGCAGTTCTTCTTTATGACGGCGGACGGCAGCGGTGTTCGCGAACTGACAAGCGATCCGCGAGTTCGGCACAATTTCGGGGAGATCTCACCTGACGGAAAAACGATCCACTACGCCTCGAACAAGCGAAACCGCAACTATTTCGACATTTACAAGATGGACATCGCCTCAGGGAAAGAGGAGATGATCTATCAATACGACAGCAATAATAGTGTTGCCGCGGTGGATGCATCCGGGAAATGGCTGATAGTATCGCGCTCGGGCGGCGAGTTGTCGCTTGATAACAACCTGTTCCTGATCGAGCTTGAGACGGGCAAAGAGACGTTGCTGACGCCGCATAAGGGCTCGGCTCAATTTGGAAACGTTGGTTTTCTGCCGGACGGAAGTTCGGTGCTATTTGCACAAAATAATGATCGTGAGTTCATGAGCCTTTCGCATATGCGGCTTCGCAACCCGGCGCGGTCCAGCGACTGGAGCGACGCGAACCGCGAAGTTCGCATTCTGGACGACACCCAGTGGGATGTTTCGAGCGTGGCTTTGCCCGATAACGCCAAAAGGTTTGCATACGTGATCAACCGTGAGGGGTTTTCTGAGCTCTATTTCGATGAGATCAAGACCGAAGGCAAACCTCTCCAGACCAAATTCCCGAACAGGAGAACAAAGGTCGAACTTCCCGCCCAGGGAATAGTCGGCGGTGTGACTTTTTCAAAAGACCAAGCGAAGATCGCTTTCTCTTTCAGCTCTTCAAAACATAACGGCGATATATGGCTCTACGACATCAGGTCGAAAAAACTCTCGCAAGTAACACAGAGCGATCGAGCAGGTATCGATCCAAATACGTTCGTAGCACCCGAGTTGATCAAATTTAAAACGTTTGATGGAAGGAACATCCCGGCGTGGTATTATCGGCCGACCATCCGACAAGTTCGAATTGAATCGTCAATCAAGGCCACAGAAATGCCTCTTCGAGTGATCGTCTCCATCCATGGCGGGCCTGAAGGCCAGTCGCGGCCGGGTTTCAATCCGTTGTTCCAATACTATCTGTCTCGCGGTTATGCGGTTCTCGACCCGAACGTCCGCGGGTCGACCGGCTACGGCAAAACCTATACGCATCTTGACGATGTGGAAAAGCGTGAAGATTCGGTAAAGGACATTGCCGCCGCTCACGAGTGGCTTGTAAAGCAAGGGGGCGCCGACCCGAAACGCATCGCGGTGATGGGGGGCAGTTACGGCGGTTATATGACGATGGCGGCGATCACGCTTTATCCTGATCTTTGGGCGGCAGCGGTGAACACCGTCGGTATCGTAAATTGGGAGACTTTTCTGCAGAATACGTCCGGGTATCGACGGCGTCAACGCGAGGTCGAATATGGCCGGCTGGACCGCGACATCGAATTTTTGCGAAGGATATCGCCGATACGAAGGGTCGATCAGATCAAGACACCACTCTTTGTCATTCATGGGAAGAACGACCCGCGCGTTCCCTATACGGAGGCTGAGCAACTGGTAGAGGCATTGAAAAAACGCGGTGTCAGCGTCGAATACAAACTCTTTGACGACGAAGGCCACGGCATCTCAAAACTGAAGAACCGGCTAGAGCTTTATCCGCTCGTTGCCGATTTTCTTGATAGGCATATGAAATAGCCGAAAGAAAGCTCAGCGTTCAGGCCTGTTGGTATTTACTGCATTCATGCGGACAGGAGTGTCCGCGCTCCATTTGTGCTAGATTCGCGGGCGGCGTCGAGAACGCGTTGGACGCTGAGGCCGTCTTCGAACGTGGCGGCATGTTCGATCTTCGTGCTGCCATTTCGAATCGCTTCTATTATCTTTGGTGCGAACGCCATGAAACCGCTCGGAAATCCCGATTCGAAAACTCCTGAAATGCTCGGCGGATACTCGACATCGACCACGGTCATTTCAGTTTCACCGCGCTTCGCTATTTGAACGTCGCCGCGGTGACCGACCCGCATCCATCCTTCGGTTCCAACAAATTCGATCTTGTTCACGTATTCGGGCCCCTCGATCATTGACACAGAAACGATGCCAGTGGCGTCCGAGGTTAGTTCGGAATCCGTAAATCTTAGAAGCATATTTGCTTCGTCGTCTGTCGTCACGTCACGCATTTCGCCGTTATTCAGCCGCTGCTTGATGTGGGTTTGGAGCTGACAATAGACGGACGAGATCTCGGTACCGAGAAACCAATTGAACGAATCAATGACGTGTGAGTTTATCGCTCCCAGGGCGCCACCTCCGGCCTCGATGTCTGACCACCAGTTCCAGGGCACGGCTGGATCGGCACGGTGCGGGGCGCGGAGATCATATTTTGCGTGAAGCACCTTGCCGATCACGCCATCGCGAAGCATCTGATATGCCTTTTGACGGCCCGGCAGGAAACGGAGCTCGTGGTCGATCAAAGCAAGTACGCTTTTTCCCTTAGCCGCGTCGGTCATTTCTTCGGCCTCGGCGACGTTCATTGCCATCGGTTTTTCTGCGAGGATGTGTTTTCCTGCATCGAGTGCGGCAAGCACCATTTCGCGATGGAGGTTTGGCGGGGTGGTGATGCAAACGAGATCGACATCGTCGCGGGCAATGGTCTCGCGCCAATCGTTGCTAAAATGCTCGATGTCGAATTCTTCGGCGGCAGCCTTGGCATTTGCGAGCGTTCCGCTTGAGACGGAGACAAGCCTGGCGCCCTCACACTGTGAAAAAGCCGGGATCTGCACCCTGCGTGCAAACCCGGCCCCGACAATTCCGATCCCGACGGTTTTCTCCATATGTTCGGCGCTGCTCAGGCTGCCGTTCCCTGTGAGGTTTCAGATGTCCAGTTCGCCGCCGTCTCGGCTGCAAAATCCTCAAACCTTCTCGGCTCATGTCCGAGAACCGTGGCCAAACGTTCAAGATCTTCTTCGGTAGCAAGGAGCCCGGACTTCTGGAAATGTTCATACATCAGCCTGAAATCAAACGCCATCCATGGCGGCAGCATCGCTCTGGCTTGCTCTTCCCAGGCGTCCATATCGTCACCACCATATACGATGTCCCTGCCCAACGCTGTGCTCCATATCTCTGCGGTCCGCTGGCCCGTTAATGCTTCCGGCCCGGCAATGTGATAGGTCTTGCCGTCGTGGCCGCTTTCTGAAAAGGCCTTTCTAGCGACTTCGGCGATATCTCGAACATCTACCCGGTTAGCCCCAACACTGCCGAGAGGCTGGGGATAGATACCGTAACCGGTGATCACATCTCTGAACCAATGATCGTTCTGATAGAAATTATTCGGCCGCAGTATCGTGAAAGGGATATCTGATCGCTTTATCGCGTATTCCACCGCGAGTTTTGAACCGAAATGTGGTAAATGTGGTGCGTCTTCGATCTCAGGAACCGAAAGATATACGATCTTTTTAGCCCCCGCCAATTTTGCACCGTTGAGTGCCATCAGGCCCTCGTTCGTCTCCGTCGGCGAAACCGCATTTAGGACAAAAACGCCTTCTTTGTCGCGAAAAACGTTTCGAATGGTGGCCGGATCCTGGAGATCCCCGATCTCGGGTTTTACACCTTCGGGCAGCTTTTTCGCTCTCTCTTTGTTTCTGGTCAATACACTTACATCCGCCCCTTCATCCAAAAGTTCCCGTACAACATTTGAACCGACAGTACCGGTTCCTCCAAGTACCAATATCTTCATAATTTAACCTCCATGGCGGTCAACCCGCCGAAAATGAACCGACAGTGAGAACGGCCCAAAAAATAAGTTTCTGTTATGACCCTATGATACACGCTGTACGACACGAGACAAAAAAAGGCCGGACGCAGCGGACCGGCACTTATGCTCGAATTGAAGGGATGACCAGCTCAATTTTTGCCCATTTCAAGGCTAGGCGAGGCGGCCTTTTTTCGTTTGCCAAACTTTAGAAAATGTTCGTAAGCCTCTCGGTTTTCCTTGTCGATATCGATGATCTCAGCACCAATGAGAAACTTCTCCGTCGATAGGTGCACGCCGACCTTTTCATACCGGCGGCCTACTATTTTCATCCTGACCTTTCCGCTCGGCAGATCGATCTCCGCAGTCAGCGGGCGTTCCTGGCCGACCAGATAGTTCTCACGAACACGGATCGAAGAGACGATGAAACCAATGCCTGAGCGGCTTAGGTCGTGGGTTTCGCCCGAAATGTAGAGCTTTTCACCGGGGGTGTTCAGCCGTCCGGTGCTGTAAAGCGGCTCGAAAGTGACCTTGATGGGAAAGTTATGCTTTTTCCGTGCCGAGTGAGAGGTCTCGGCCATGAATCCCGTCAACTTTTGTACAAGGTCTCTGATCATGTGTTTTGTCCGTTGTCCGATCTGTCACCGAAGACGACCGTTTTCAAAACAACCCCTGTACAGTGAACGCGGCGAGCGCCTGCGGGGTATCACTTTCGGAGCGGAGCCCCATTGTTGTCGCGGCCCGTAACCAACGGGAGCCCCTGCTCACGCGGTTCGAGGATATACGAATTTCTGCCCGTCTTGCCGTAAACAGCCGGCGTAGCAGTAGCAAAATAGGTCTTTCTGCCTTCACCTAGGTGAAGGGCATAAACATAACCGGTGGATTCAGACGAACTGACATCCGCCGGGACGTAGCCGATCTCGACGAGTTCGGCGAGGGTGGCGAAGCTGCCCTGATTTTGAGCGGCAAAAGCGATCTGGGCCTTTGCTACACGTTCGAGCATCTTCTTCGCTTCTTCCTGGTGTGTCTCTATTTTAAGCTTGTAAAAATATGCCTTGCCGTCCCTTTTTATCAGTTTTTCCGATTCCTCGTCGGCACTGATAATTATCCAGTATTCGCCTTCCCTTCTTAAGTTTAATTCCTGAAGTTCCGGATCTTCACCCGGTTCGCTGGGCAGAAGAGCCGTAACGGTGGCTCGGTCTCCTGAGATTATCTCGCCATTTATGCGGATCTCGGTCGGGACCTTTTTGGCGATGGCTTCAAAATCTACCGAAAATTCCTTTAGCTCATCGTCCGTCAGGCCTTCGATAGCAGGACGCAGATTTGTAAGGTGAATGGCCTCGCGAATGCGGCCTTCGCGAAGTTTTGTATAAAAGCTGCGAACAGTATCGGCGGGCGAATTGGGCTGAATCTCTATCAACGGGCCGCCGGATCCGGAACCCGTTTCGGGCCGGGCTGATGCATCAGATGACGATGGGCCGCCGGGTTCGGAGTGCGCCTGGGACGTATTTGCCGAACATGCCACGCCGGAAGACAAAGCCAAGGCACAGAGGCAGAACAACACGTATCGGAGGGATGGCGAAGAACTAACTGTCATAAATTGGTCAATGGGTGAACTTTACCGGCATTTCCGGAATAGGCCCGATGGGCAAGTTTGCTTCCATTAGTGCGTGCAGGAAGCAGAAGAAAAGGCGCAGCACGCGTTTAGCATTATACGCATCTTTCTCCAAAAGGTAAAACAAAATTTCACACTGCGTAACTTTTGCTAAATCCTTGGTGTGGGTTTTAGCAAAGAACGGGCCATGGGCGAGTGGGCAAGCCAGAAAAAAACAGTCAATCAATAACCGGACCCAGTGGGAGAACCATGGGGAAAGACACCAGGTCCTTACGCCCAGACCCGCGTACCTTTTCAATGTGCGGATCATGCGGAGTTCCGGGTGTTCACCCGGGGGTTCACCCACGGCCCGGCTCGATGGGGAATCTCGTGTCGCCCGGAATGGCTCGTCGGGTCACCCGCCGCCGGAGACATCGGATTGGGGGAGCGCGCCGACATTTGATCCTCCTTTCCCGCCGGAAGATGCTCGCGGGCCATGCAAATCGTGCAAATCATGCAAATCGTGCATCCATTTTTGGCGGAAGTATGGAAAATGGTTGCGGGCGGGGCGGCCAAGGCCCTTGAGATGGCGGGAACGTGCAGATCCAGGGCAGAAAGTCTTTCAATACAGAATGAAATCAATTAGAATGACGAAAATCTTTTCGGGAAAACGGTAAACAATGAAATATATCTCTGCCTCTATTCGTCTATGCGGGCTGCTGCTGGCGGCGGCGCTCGTCACATTTGCTCAGGTGCCGACGCCGAAGGACGTGCTGGGCTTTACGCCAGGTGATGATCGAAAGCTCGCGAGTTGGGCCCAGGTGGTGGATTATTTCCAGAAATTGGGGGCGGCCTCGGACCGGGTAATGTTCGAGGAGATCGGCAAATCGACGATGGGGGCTCCGTTTGTTTATGTTGCGATCAGTTCCCCCGGGAATCTGAAGAACCTCGAGCAGTTTAAACAGATAAACAAAAAGCTGGCTGACCCGAGGTTGATAAAGAGCAACGATGCCGAGGCAAAAAAGCTTATAGCCCAAGGCAAGACTATAGTCCTGAACACATACGGAATCCACTCGACCGAGGTCGGCAGCTATCTTTCGTCGATGCTGGTCGCACACGAGCTGGCAAGCTCGAACGAGCCGCGCATCAGGAAGATCCTGGACAACACGATCATTCTGCTGGTGCCTTCGCTAAATCCGGACGGTGTTGACATCGTCAAGAACTGGTATGACAAAACGCTCGGGACGCCATATGAAGGTACGAATCCGCCGGAGCTTTATCACAAATATGTCGGCCACGATAACAACCGCGACTGGTATGCCTTTACACAGGTCGAAACGCAGCTTACGGTCGACAAAATCCACAACGTTTGGCATCCGCAGATCGTGCTTGACGTGCATCAGCAGGGCATCTACGGAGCGAGGCAATTTTTACCGCCATATATGCCGCCGGTCGAACCAAATGTGCCGAAACAGATAGTCGAGGGCTTTACCGAACTCGGCACCTACATCGCGAACGACCTGCGAAAGAAAGGTTTTCAGGGCATAACGACCGGGACGACCTACGACGCCTGGACGCCCGCACGCGCCTATTCGCATTACCACGGCGGCGTGCGAATTTTGAGCGAAACTGCGTCCGCTCGCCTCGCAACGCCGGTCACCGTTAAAGCCGAAGAGCTTCGCGGCGGCCGCGGCGTCAACCCGCACAAAGACGACGCCAACAACGGACCTGCCTGGAAAGGCGGAGAATGGAAACTCCGCAACATCACCGACTACATGACCGCCACAGCGTTTAGTCTTCTGGATCACGCAGCGGATAATCGCGAAAAATGGCTGTCGAGGTTTTATGAGATCGGGAAGGAAGCCGTCCGGCCGAGGAAGGATGGTGAATTACGAGCATTTGTCCTGCCGCCTCTTCCGACAAAAGAGGGCGAACTACGTCGGATGAATTTTATTGGCCTTCTTTCGCGTGCCGGTGTGATTGGAGGATTTGTTGATCCAAGCAACATCAAGTCGCCGGAGTTTGTGGAATTCATGCGGCTCGCTATACCAATCCTGCAAAACAAAAAGGACATTTCCGAATTGGCTTTCGTCGTTCCTATAGACCAGCCATACGGTGGCTTCGCAAAAGCCCTCCTTGAGCGACAAACTTATCCTGATCTGAACGATGCACAGGGTAATCCCATTCCGCCTTACGACGTCACGGCCCACACTTTACCATTGTTAATGGAGGTCCGATCGATTCCTCTTTACGAGCCATTCACTTATCGAACACCAGCTACTCCTAAATCTCTGCAAAGACCCGACGGCTGCAGCCATCCACCAAAACACGGACTTTACCGATCCCATATTCCGAGCATGGACGAGGGGTGGACTCGGTGGCTATTTGAAGAAGCTTCACAGGCTGCTTTAATATGTGCTGATTTCGTGTCGATCATTGGCCAAATACCGGCTGTTGAATTACTACGCCAAGAACATCGCCTGAATCGTCTCAACACAATAGTCTTCCCCGACCAATCCGCCAGCCAGATCCTAAACGGTTACACAAAAGGCACGATGCCGGATGAGTATGTGGGCGGGGTTGGGAAAGAGGGTGTTGAGAATTTGAAGAAATTTGTGGAGGCGGGCGGGACGCTTGTGTTTCTGAACCGCTCATCGCTGTTTGCGATCGAGCAGTTCAAGCTTCCGATCGTGAATGTCACCGAGGGGCTTGATCGAAAAGATTTCTTCATACCCGGGTCGATCCTTCGCACGGAGCTTGACACAAGTCATCCCATCGCGAAAGGAATGCCCGAACAGTCGATCGCGTGGTTTGAGCAATCGCCCGTCTTTGAGATTCTCTCTACCACCCCGTCAGCCGAAGCGGCTGCCACCCCTCCTATCCAGGAGGGGAGCTTTGGGAACGTTCGCATCATCGCCCGATACCCCTCCGACCCGAAGCAGATACTGCTTTCGGGTTGGGCGCTGGGAGCGGAAAAGATCGCCGGAAAAGCGGCGCTCGTAGAGGTGACGGTGGGCAAGGGCAAGATCATCCTGTTCGGTTTTCGCCCGCAGTACCGTGGGCAGAGCCTGGCGACATTCCCGCTGTTGTTCAATGCGATCGCACAATAGGTCAGAACCACCTGCGTGAGCGGGTGGGTTCCTAGACAGAGGTCGCAAAAAGAACCTGCCCGCTTACTTAGGCGGTTCTGATCTAAGGACATTGGCTATGGCTAAATGGAACGACACCGACACGCCACTTGCCTATCTTATTACGGTGCGCAGCTATGGTACGTGGCTCCACGGCGACGAGCGCGGTTCGATCGATCGATCCATGAACAAATACGGGTCTCCAAAAATTCCGCATCGTCCTGAACGTCGAAATTACAACGAGAGCATAATGCGTTCGGGACCGGTTTATCTGGATGCTCCAAGACGACATGTTGTTGAAGATGCGATCCGTGAGGTCTGTGTTTATAGGAATTGGGGATTGCCTGCTCTCAATGTTCGAACCAATCATTTTCATGCGGTCACCATAACCCCGGGCTTGAAGCCTTTTCGTGCGCTGAATTCGTTCAAAGCCTATGCGACACGAAGAATGAGAGCATTCGGTCTTTGGACATCAGATCGGTTTCCGTGGGCAGATAAGGGAAGCGAAAGGTGGTTGTGGACGGAAGAGTCGGTAGCCAACGCGTGCGATTACGTGATAAACGGACAAGGCTGCGATCTAAATGATCTAGAGACTTGGGAAGCTCTACATGGATACGAAAATGAAGAACCCACCCGCTAACGCAGGTGGTCCTGACTTGAGACGACGATGGAGGAAGAACCCACCCGCTAACGCAGGTGGTTCTGACTTGCAAAGCGGTGTATGATGTCTCAAACCATTAAACAGCCTTACCTGAGGAGAAGACCTGAATGGACTTTCTTTCGAGTATAAATCTTGTGATGCTTTTTGCGATAATCGGCGGCCTTGGGTTCGTTTTTCTGCTGGCTTCGCTGATACTGGGCGACATCTTTGAGATGTTCGGCGCCGATGCCGATATTGGCGGCGACGCTGCGGATTTTGGACTTTTCGACAGCCGTGTGATCGCTGTTTTTATGACGGCCTTTGGCGGATTCGGACTGATAGGCGCGTGGTCGGGGCTTGGTGCGGTGACGAGTTCGCTGACGGGGCTTCTCGGCGGGGTAATATTCGGCGGAGTGGTCTCGGCGTTTGGACGCTTTCTTATCGGGCAGCAATCTTCCAGCAGCGTAACGGACAGTGACCTGATCGGACGGACCGCGCAGGTCACGGTTACGATAAAGCCCGGCGAACTCGGGCAGATCTCAGCCCGCATCGGCGACGAACGGGTAGAGAAACTGGCCCGGACCAACGGCAGCGAAGAGATCAAGCCCGGCTCGATAGTAAAGATATCCGCTATCGCGGGCGACTCCGTGATCGTAAATATAGAAGGGTAACAGACTGTTTTTGACTTTTTGAGGAAATAAACCAATGCCTGATCTAACAAACCTTACAAGCATCATCATCGTCCTGGCAATTCTTCTGGTGGTGGTCGGCGCGCTGATCGCGATAATGCTGATAAGCCGAAACTATATAAAGGTATCGCCAAACCAGGCGGCCGTCATTTCCGGCCGCGGCCGGAAACTGGACGACGGCACAAAGGTCGGATACCGCCTTGTGCGCGGCGGCGCTACGCTCGTTTTTCCCTTCCTTGAAAAGGTCGAATATCTGAACCTGAACGTGATAACGGTGCCGCTGGCGACGTCGCGGGCCTATACGGTTCAGGGTGTACCGGTGTCGGTCAAAGCAGTGGCGAACGTAAAGATCAAGGGCGACGATGCGAGCCTGCGGGCGGCGGCCGAGCGGTTTCTCGGGATGCCGCAGCAGGAATTTCACCGGCTTATATTTCAGACGCTGGAGGGCCACCTTCGTGCAATTCTCGGAACCCTGACGGTAGAGGAGATCAATAACGACCGCCTCAGCTTTGCCCAAAAGCTGACTACAGAGGCCGCCGGCGACCTCGAAAAGATGGGCATCGGGATGGATGCTCTAACTATCCAGGAAATATCGGACGAAGAAGGTTACCTAGACGCACTCGGCAAACGGCGGACAGCGGAGGTGAAGCGTGACGCCGAGATCGGCCAGGCCGAGGCCAACCGCGACTCGAAGATAAAGGCTTCGCTTGCATTGCAGGAAGGGGAAAAGGTCCGCCTCGAAACCGAAGCACAGATCGCCCAATCAAATCGTGAAACCGAGATTCAAAAAGCACAGGTTCAGGCGCAGATCGAAGCCGAACGCGCGAAAGCAAATCAGGCAGGCCCGCTCGCCGATGCAAGGGCACAGCAAGAGGTGACAGCGGAAGAGGTCCGGATCGAGCGCATCCGCACGCAGGAACAGATCTCAGTTCAAGAGCAGGAGGTCCTTCGTAAGGAAAAGGAACTCGAAGCGACCGTCGTGAAACAGGCCGAAGCCGACCGAAAGGCCGCCGTGCTTCGCGCTCAGGGCCTTCAGGAAGCAGCCATTCTCGAAGCCGAGGGCCGCAAACAGGCACAGATAGCGATCGCCGAAGCCGACGCAAAAACGCTGGAGCGTGAAGGCCAGGGACGTGCCGCCGCTGTCGCTGCCGAAGGTAAGGCAGAGGCCGAAAAGATCAGGGCCGTTGGCCTTGCGGAGGCCGAGAAACTTGAAGCAAAGGGCCTGGCCGAAGCGAAAGCGATCGAAGCCCAGGGACTTGCCGAAGCCGCCGCGATAAAAGAAAAAGCCGCCGCATGGCGCGAGTTCAACGACGCGGCTCGGCTGCAGACCGTTCTCGAAAAGCTCCCGGCGATAATAGAATCTTCGGCACCAGTTTTCCGTGCGGTCTCAGAACCGCTGGGCAAGATCGACAAGGTCGTAATGATCGACCAGGGCGGAAACGGACATGGTGAGCAAAGCGGCATCAACCGATTCGCACAGACCGGGCCGACGGTGATCTTCTCGCTGCTGCAGCAGCTTCAGGCACTGGGCATTAGCCTGCCGGAAGTGCTTGCTCAATTGGGCATAGAGCAAAATGGGGAACCGACGGAACCAAAGGTCGTACATCGAACAGAGAAACAGCACCCTGTACCGAGACCTGAGCAGTCCGATACATAATGGCGGAACCGGAACGTTCTTTGACCATAACCGACCACCTTTGTTGATGACGAAGTAAGACCAGTAAGTTGATTGCCGATGTAATATATAATACGGGGTGATTATGAATCCGGAGTTAGCAAAAAAGATCAGTGACAAGATCGCGTCATTACCCGAAAACGAGCAGGAAATGGTTCTCGAATATATTGAGAGTCGGATCGAAATGCGGTCTCGGATCGAACGTGACAAGCGCCCGATCTGGGAAATACTAACGGAAATGAGCGACGTAATCCCGTTGGAGGAATGGGAAAAGCTGCCATCAGATGGTTCGGTAAACCATGATCACTATCTCTATGGGGCTCCAAAGAGATACTAAATGAATAAGGTATTTGCTGACTCTGTTTATTGGATCGCTTTGATCAATCCTCGTGATCAATGGCGTAAAGCCGCACTTGAGACAAGTCGCAAGCTCACCGATTGTACGATCTATACCACTGACGAGGTCTTGGTTGAGACACTGAACCATTTTGCAGAGGCCGGAAGTCATTTTCGGCAACTTGTCTCAAGGGAGATCGAACAAATTCTGCTTGCTCGGGAGATCTTTATATTGGATGCTACCCACGACAATTTTCTAAACGGCCTTGAAATGTTCAGAAACCGTCCAGATAAGGGATACAGCGTTACCGATTGTATTTCAATGTTGGCAATGCGCGAGCATAGGATAATAAACGTGCTGACCCACGATGATCACTTCACCCAGGAAGGATTTACCACTCTACTTTAATCAAACGCTCAGGAGTGTTAGTCTCTATCATTTCGCACGATGAACGAAGAGATAAGAGAGACGCGGTTTGAGAATGGGCTAACGGTGCTGACGGACAGGATGGCGGGGGTGCGGTCGGCGACGCTCGGGTTCTTTTATCGAGTTGGTTCACGGAATGAGCCTGACGAACTGAATGGCATTTCTCACTTCATCGAGCACACGGTCTTTAAGGGGACGGAGCGGCGCTCGGCGATGGAGATCGCTATCGAACAAGATCGTTTGGGCGGCAACCTGGATGCCTTTACGACCCACGAAGAGACGGGATTCGCTATAAAGGTGATCGACAACCAGTTGCCGGCGGCATTTGACCTGCTTGCCGATCTGCTTTCGAACCCGAGATTTGACGCGACCGATCTTGAGAACGAACAGCGGGTGATAATAGAAGAAATGAAGATGATGGAAGATTCGCCTGAGGAACATCTCAGCGACCTTTTTCATCGCGAGTTCTTCCCCGGCCATCCGTTAGGGCTTTCTATCGCAGGTACCCCTGAGACGGTTCGCACTTTTAACGGCGAAGCCACACGCTCTTACTTCAAGACAGCGTATCGCCCTGCAAATCTCGTGATCACGGCGGCAGGAAATATCGACCACGACAGGTTTGTAGAGATGGTTGCCGAGACCGCACTTTGCTCAAGTGAAGCGAATGAGCGCGAGAAGGACCCGATCCCGCCGACTCCCGCCGCTCCGATCATCATCTCAAAGAGGCCCGACCTGGAGCAGGCACATATGATCATTGCCGCACCTTTCCCGGATGCACGCAGCAAGGAGCGATATGCGGCCGACCTGCTGGCGAACATAATCGGCGGCGGAACCTCAAGCAGGCTTTGGCAGAAGGTTCGCGAGGAACGCGGACTGGCATACAGCGTCGGGGCTTCGGCTCTTATGTTCTTCGATAGCGGCATCTTCTCGGTCTTTGCAGGCACCTCACCAGAGCAGGTCGAAGAAGTGCTGGACATCGTACTGGATGAATTACGCTGGATAGTAAGAAATGGGATCTCGCCGGACGAACTGGAGTTGATGAAAGACCAGACACGCGCTTCGATCCTGCTCGGCCTGGAGGATTCGGCCGGACGTGCCGGCACGCTGGCACATATGGAAATGGTCCACGGACGCCAGATCCCGGTGGAGGAGACCCTTGCCGCGATCGATGCGGTGACTGCAGAGGCCGTCGGCGAACTAGCCCGCGAGCATTTTACCACCGAGAAGATAGCGTTTGCGGCTCTTGGCGATCTTGACAAGCTTGATATAGGCCGAGAACGGCTGACGATACGTTAGGGCCTATTCAAATGCAGGGTTTTGCCGAAAACTCCTGTGATCCGCGACCAGGTTGGCAGCGCCATCCCCGCGAGGCTGCGGTAACCCGCCAATTCCCCTCAGCATCCTTTCGAAGCCGGAATCTGTATTGGGCCCCACGAACAGAATCATCTGCGTAGCCATCGTCAGTCACAACGACCGTCAACATCTCTGCGGCCTCAACGGAATCTGCCCTGACCTCGACCGAACGAGTCAGCATGTCCTCGAACGAGCCGACAAGAACCGAGATGACACCAAGAGGGTCATCCGAGGCCCTGCCACCATCCAACCGCTTATTTAGTTCGGCGACATCCATTTGCTGGAAGTCATCCTCGGCTTCAGCCTTGCCCCGAAAGGCCTCATCAGCGAGCGTGCGTGCGGCCTCGTTCGCACCGGCGAGTTGAGCATTGACCTGACCATCAATGAACTCAAAACCCTTAAGGCCTTTTACGACAAGAAACTGTCCCGGATCCGCGCCGGTGGTTCGATCGATACGTATTATCGCGGCAAAGGGCCTGCCGTCGGCCAAACGCCATTCGACCTTTCGGGTGCTGAGATCGTAGTCGAGGCCCTGGGAGGCAAGCCTGACGTTAAACTCTTCGTCCTCATTCTGAGCGTTGAACTCAAGCGTCGTGGCGCTGTCAAAATAGTGTATCTGGTAACCGGCCGGGCCAGGGCAGAAATGCGAGACGTGCCCGCCCTCATTGCCGCCATGCTCAGTGCAGCCGGTATCGAGCGCGGTGTAGCTGCTGGAGAAGCCTGCGGGCGCAGCTCCCTCGTCAACCGTATTGGCAGCTTTCCATCGGGTTACATTGATACTAAAAATATAAGCATTTGACGAATAGGCAGTTGTCTCGTTTGACCCGGAGGGATAAACACCGGCATCGCCACCCTTTCCCAACAGCCGGAACTCGATCCCGCTGGGGTGGTTGGTAAATTCAGCAAATTCGCGCGATTCGATCTCGCTCATCGTGATCTTTTTCACTTTGCCATAGATCTTTTCCGCACTAGCCAGAGTCATACCGGGGGAAACGCCGCGATCGGTCCTGTAGTTTTTGTCCCAAACCCAGATCTGCTCTATCTTTGCATTTTCGTCTATCTTCGCATCACGATCCTCTTCACCGGCATAGAGCGTCATGACCGTATCACGCCCACGCTTAACGCCTATCAGTGCCACGCCTTCGCCATCGCTCGACCGTTCGAGAACCAGCGGGGCGACCGCCTTACGAGCCTGTGCAACGGTCATTCCCAGCCTGACGTTACCGGCTGAATCTGACGTGATCGAATTAACGCCGGCTCCTTTTTGTGCGACGGCAAAAACGGACAAGGCAACAGTGAACATCGCACCAAGAATTAGTTTTTTCATATCTCCTCCTTAAAACGTCAGGTTAAAGTACTGATCGGTCACTCTTGGATCCGGGAGGCTTCGCAATCGGACCTTTCGTGTAAACCTTTTATCTTCGTATACGTTTGTTTCATTTGAGTTCCTCCCGGATGTCAGCACTGTGCCGCACTCTAAGTGAACGTACCTTTGCCAGCCATCTTGCCCCCTGAGATCAGACATCTATGACGCGATTGTCAAAAGACGACCAGGTCAATTTGCCGGTCTAGTTGCCAAAGTTGAAGTTGTTATTGCCGGGTTTTACGTCAAATTTTGCCATACCGACAATTGAATGATCGCGGGTCGGACATTGGAGATCATCGGCATTGTCGATCTCGAACGAGTCCCGTGTCTTAATGCAAAATTTCGCGTCCGGGCTATCCCATTCGGTTCCATCGGGAGCCGACCCGTAAACGTAAACCGCTCCGGTATAATCCAGGTCCACGGGAACCTTGTCGCATTTGCCCGCCGGGATCCTAAACCAACCTCGTGTGACCCACCCGTACTGATCGTCAAACCACTGAGCGATCGCCGCATAGATCATTGGCCAAGAGGATCTGTTGCAAAGGCTAACGGTGGTCATCTTTCTGGTATCACGCGGAATGTGCCTCCCGGTGTTTGCATCGATCTGTGTCCTTGGCCCGACACACATTCCCAGACGAAAGTGTTCCTTTAGCCCCTTGTCGCACGAAGGGATCCGCTCCCATATCTTGCACGGGCGCTGACCCTCGGCCCCGCATTTTCTTTGCTGTGCCTCAGCGTCCGCCGATAGGGTGAAGATCATCACAGCAGCGAACAGAGCAAAAAGCAGCACGTTACGTTTGCGATCGATCTTAGATATGAAAAACCGTTGAAATTCCGTGAATCCCATCTTATCCTCCAATTTTTGCTAATGATGTGAACTGCTTTTTTGGCCAGGCCGCCGATGCATACTGCAATTAGCCTGCCAGGGCAAACAGATAGTATTTCAACACACTAAAATCAGGTGCCCGGATGAAATATTTCTCGAAAGATATCACAGTTCGGTATTAATGAAGCATATTTTTTCAACTGGGCCGCGACAGACGACACACCATATCGTATATTAGTTGCCGGAATGTAGGCTAAAATGCGTCAATAGCTGACAGGCTCTTTTGCTTTTTCTTAGCTGGGCCACATTCAAGACTGATCGAGGTGGCTGTGTGAAATATGAGACTTCGCAGTTTTTTTCTGAAACTTCTGATCGGTTCTGTCGCTGTTAGCTCTCTAATTGGTATCGGTGTCGTGCTATTTGGCGATTTCGGCCACTTTGAGATTCGGGTTTTAATGACAACACTGACAATAACGGCCGCGAGCATACTCGGACTCACTTGCGGGGCGGCGCTTGAATCAGGTAAAGGGAATCTCCTGCCCAAAACAGGGATCGTATCTTCCGTCGTCGCGGCTATCTCGTATCAATTCATCATCTGGAATGCACTGGATCGAAATGAGATCTTCATAAAATCTACACTTACGGTGACAGTTTTAGCTGTAGTTTGCTCGCATTTGTCGCTGCTTGCTTTGGCACGGCTTGATGGGCGATTTGTATGGTCGCGATGGGTGGGCTGGTTTTCTGACTGGCTGCTTGCTGGGTTGATACTTTTTTTAATGTGGTTCGAGCCCGAGGGAGAAAGCGACATCATCTTTCGATCGATCGCCGTGCTGTCGATCATTGTTGCGACAGTTACAGTGGTCACACCGGTTTTTCACAAGCTAAGCGCCGGTGAGCCGGATATCGGAAAGATCGATCTAGAGATCGAGCAGCTAAAGAAGCGAATTCTCGAGCTAGAACAAAAAAAGGCATCGATCAGTGCTGAGAAAGCGGATCGATCAATTTGAGTCCATCGAAGACCCTAAAATCTCTATCGGCAGATGCTACGGTCGCACCGTGCTCGATGGCAAGCGCTGCGATATGCGCGTCCGCCAACCGAGCCCCTGAGATACCGGAATCTAAAACCAATTGACGAAATATTCCGAAATGCCCGTCGCCGGGTATCAGCATCTTTGAAACCGGCGACCGAAGCAGTTCGTCCGCTATTTCCATTGCTTCGACGGCGGAAAAGGGCCGAGGCACCATTCTGACGGTGGTAACGATCCGCACAAATCCCAGGATGGTGTGCCACGAAAAACAAACTGCGCTATCACCATTTAATATCGATTCGAGCCATTCGGCACAACGTTCGTGATGCCTAGAGGCAGAGTTATAGGCGTAGATCAACACATTGACGTCAGGTAGGATCATGGGCAGGGCGATATCAATCAGTCTCCCGCGGACTTAAAATAAGCTCCTCGTCATCAAGCAAAGCAAGGAGCTCACTTGTCTTATCGTAATCGATATGCTCGTAAACCCCAAGGTTCTTTGCCCTTACCTCAAAGGGTTTCCGCTTGCTCGCTTTCCTATCTTCTCTGAAGAAACGACCAAGCCGAATCAGGTCGTTTACGGCATCCTTAAAGGTCTTGCCCTCACCTGACCTCATCTCTTCCCGGATCGTTTTTACAACGTCTTCATCCAATGTAAGGGTCGTCCTCATAATTGAATCTTAGGCCCTTTGATGTAGTGATGTCAATCTACACACATCATGATGCCTGATACTGGATCGGATCTTTGATGCCGGCCTGTTCAAAACCGCGAAGCCGGAGCGCGCATGAATCGCAGGTGCCGCAGGCAAGCTTTTCGCTGCGGTAGCATGACCACGTCAGATGAAGAGGGGCGTTTAGCTCGATCCCTTTTTTCACGATCTCGGCTTTTGAGAGATGGATGATCGGCGTGCGTATCTCGATGCGGGTGCCGGGTTTTATACCGGTATTTATTGTCTGTTGGAACGCCTCGAAGAATTCGGGCCGGCAATCGGGATAGCCGCTCGAATCTTCTGCGACAGCACCGATGTAGATGCTCGTCGCTCCGATCACTTCAGCCCAACTTGTCGCTATCGCGAGCATATTGGCGTTGCGAAAGGGGACGTAACTGGTCGGGATTTCTTTTGATCCGAGGTCGGCTTCTGTTACGGCGATCTGCTCATCGGTTATTGATGAGCCGCCGATCTTCGCAAGATATTCGATAGATACGTCAAGCCGATCTTTGACCCCGTAGTGATCGGCAATATCTTTAAACGCTTTTCTCTCACGAGCCTCTGTCCGCTGGCCGTAGGAGACGTGAAGGAAGGCCAGATCGCTGTTTTCTCGGAATGCAAGTGCAGCCGTGACGCACGAATCCATTCCGCCGGAAACGAGAACGACAGAAGTCATCGAGCAAGTCCTTCCTGGAGTATCTGCGAGAGCCGCCAAATCATCGCGTTGCCCATGTCGTCCATAATGTATTGCACGACGGGCATGTCGTCCACGGTGATCGCCATTGCGATGCGGCCGCGGCGGGTATAGACGATGCCGACGTCTGAGCGAAGGCGGTCGAGCGAGCCGGATTTGGAGGCGACCGGAACCGTATCGAGTGAATTGCGGCCGATGCCGTCCTTGTATTGCTGGCGGCGGAGAATGGCGATCATCTCGGCCGAAGCTTCTTTTGAAACGACCTCGCCCCTTTCGAGCATCTCAAGGAGGCGGACCATATCTTTCGGCGAGGAGCGGCCGATGCCGAACAGTTTGTTCAGCGGCTCGTCCCATGCCTTGGCATCGCCGCCGCCGCCGATCTTGCGAAGCGAGAGAGTATCATTCAGGCCAAGCTTTGCCATAAAATCGTTGACCGAATTGCTGGAGATATGGTCAAGGACAAGGTTTGTGGCCGTATTGTCCGAGAGCACTATCATGAGAACGGTCGCTGTTTTTAGGTCGATCTTTGAACCGGGCGAGAACTCTCTAAGTATGCCCGAACCTCCGGCTGTCTTTCCTGCCTCGATAGTGAATTCGTCCGTCCAGGCGATCTTGCCCTCGGCGACCTGACGAAACACCTCGACCATGATCGGCAGCTTTATGGTGGAAGCTGTTCGAACCTGTTCATCGGCTCGGAGGCCGTATTCGGCGCCTGTATCAAGATTTTTTGCGTAGATCCAGACCTTGCCTTTGAAGTCGGCGATCTCGGCCATTATCTTTTCATTGAGCGCCGCTGATCGATCGGGCGCCTGTGCCGAGATCCCCAATCCGCAAAACAACAAAAAAGCAAAAGTAAGTGCGATCCTCATAAAGTTTGTATTCTCCAATTTCACGGTCGTTTCAGTATCTATACCAGATCCTAGTCGCAGAATTGATTAATAATTACTAATTGAATAATTAATAATCAGTATGCAGGGGGTCAAACTCCCCTGACATCTACTCCCCAAATATATTTATGAAGCTGGAGATTTAGCCGGAGGGGAAGGCCGCTTGCGGCTATGGTCTCTGCGATCTCTGAAAGGTTTTCGACGCCGTGGACTGGGGAGATCAATATTTCTCTAGCACGGTTGTTGAGATCGTATTTCTTGGTGATCTCTTTTGCGAACTCCCAATCAGCGAGATCGGCCACGACGAACTTGACCTCGTCTTTTTCGGGGTTGAGACGTTCGAGGTTTGGCCAGTGGTTACGTTCAGCCTCGCCTGAGGCAGGACATTTTACGTCCAAAATGATCTTTGCCCGCGGGTCCACTTGCTCGGTCGAAACGTAACCGCCGGTCTCGATAAGCACTTCATAACCGCGGTCGCAGAGCTCGGTGATAAATGGAAATACTTTCTTTTGCACCAGCGGTTCCCCGCCGGTCACCTCGACCAGCGGACAGCCGAATTCTTCGAGCTTTGCGAAGATATCCTCGAATGAGACCTTTTCGCCGCCGTGGAATGTATATTCGCTGTCGCACCAGACGCACCGCATCGGGCAGCCTGTTAGGCGGACGAACGAACACGGACGGCCTGCGTGGGACGATTCGCCCTGTATGGATAAGAATATCTCTGTGATACGAAGCGTGTTGCCCACAAAGAGGATTTAGCCACGAATTGCACGAATTACACAAATAGTGCGGTTCGGTTAATTCGGATCTCAAAAGACAGAGCCTCATACTTAACTGCAAAGGCGGGAGATTTTTGCAGTCTCGGGCAGTTCGCGGCTGAAAAATCCCTCGATCTGGGCTAGACTAGCACTATGCGAGAAAGCTTAAAGCGATTTATTGACCAGATGGAGGAAAACTCGGTTGCCGTGATACCAGCGGCACGCGAGAAGACGCGGAGTTACGATACCGAGTACAAGTTCAGGCAGGATTCGGATTTCTGGTATCTGACCGGATTTCCTGAGCCTGATGCGATCGCGATTATTTCGCCGAAGAACAAAAAGTCTCCTTATACGCTTTACGTGAGGCCGCGCGATCCGCTGATGGAGACATGGTATGGAAGGCGGCAGGGAGTAGAGGGCGCGGTTAAGAACTTTGGCGCCGACAAGGCGTTTTCTATCGGAAAATTTGAGGCCGATCTGCCGAAACTGCTCGACGGCCACGATAGGCTTTACTACAGATTTTCCGTCGATCGCGAGATAGACAAGATGATCCTCTCATATCTCTCGGGCCAGCGCGTTCGCCGATTAAAGACGGCCTATCCGCCGCATACGATCATCGACCCGACGCCGATTATCGGCGAGATGCGGCTGCATAAGACGCCTGAGGAAGTTGAGCTGATGCAGACCTCGGCAAACATCGCTGCAGAGGCCCACATTTTGGCGATGAAGAAGGTGAAGCCGGGAATGAACGAGGGCCAGGTAGAGGCGCTGATGGAAGCATATATGCGCGACAAGGGGGCAAGCGGGGTTGCGTATAATTCGATAGTCGGCGGCGGAGAAAATGCGACCATTTTGCATTACGTAGAGAACAACGCGGAGCTAAAAGACGGCGATCTGCTCCTGATAGACGCGGGAGCGGAGTATCAGGGGTATGCCAGCGACATAACCCGAACATTCCCAGTAAATGGCAAGTTCACGCAGGCTCAGCGTGAGGTTTATGATGTGGTGCTCGATGTTCAGGAAAAGTGCATCGACTACACAAAAACCGGGAATACGGTGAAGGGCAGGCAAGAGTATTCGATAGAGCTGCTTACGGAGGGTATGGTCAAGCTTGGGCTGCTGAAGGGCAAGACGAAAGACCTGATAAAGAAAAAGGCGTATATGAAATATTATATGCACGGCGTAGGGCATTTTCTCGGGCTGGACGTACATGATGCGGGCCGATATTTTACGGACCAGGAAGCGAAGAATTCAAAGCCTTTTGCACCGGGGATGGTGCTGACGGTAGAACCGGGAATATACGTCCCGGCAGACGACAAGACGGCACCGGCAAAGTACAGGGGCATCGGGATACGGATAGAGGATGATGTTCTTGTGACTGAGGACGGCAATCGGAACCTGACCGCAAAAGTTACAAAAGACCCGGATGAGATCGAAGCGATAATGGCAAAGGGCCGGAAGTAGAAAAAATGATCGAAAGGTAAAGTATTACGATGAAACGAATACTGATCGCATTTAGCATTTCGCTTGTGTGCGTAGTTCTCTACTATTTCTTCGTTTATTTTATCAGCTCTTTTTTGCTCGGCACTTCGCCCCTGTCGCCACACCCGACGCTGTACGCACCGATCTCGCTTCCGGCGACGGTTTTCCAGGCGATCGCTCCGGACTCGATACAAGATCTTCTGGCCTCAAATCCTATCGGCGGGATAGTTGAACGGCTAATGTATATTCTCGGGAACGTGTTGCTATTTGCAGTGCCGGTCTATATTTTGTCGCTGCTTTTGTTTCGTAGAAGAGATGGAAAATGAACCCTGAGATCTTGCAAAATTTGCCGGCGCTTTTCGCGGCCCTCTTTGTTGCGATCCTTTTCATTCAGTCGGGACTAGATAAGGTGTTTGACTGGAAAGGGAACGTCGCGTGGCTGACGGGGCATTTTTCGAAGACGTTTCTTGCACCATTCACCAAGATCATGGTCGCAAAGATAACGGTGCTCGAACTTCTGACCGGCATCACAGCCGCAGCGGGGATCCTTTATTTTTTTGCTGTCGGTTCGATGATAGTCGTCTTCTACGCATCGATACTCGGCGCCGCCACTGTAACCGGCCTTTTCTTTGGCCAGCGTGTCGCAAAAGACTATGCCGGGGCCGCCATATTGGTCCCCTATTTTCTGCTCACGCTCGCAATGATGTATCTCACGAATCCCTTCGGAAGATAGGCGGCCGGAACCAAAAAATCAAGCCTCAGACAGATACAGGGCATTTTTCGCTGCTCATGTGGAAGATCGACAGTCCACCTGATCAAAATCAGTTAAAACTTACCTGGAACGCCCAGCGAAATAGCACTTTACTATCTGGACAAATGGGTATATGATGTCCAACGCTCGGACATTTTATACGGAAAGATTGCTTCCACGTTGTGAGTTTTCAGGCCCCCAAGCCCTGAGGAGTTTTTATGATCTCGCGAAGCCCCTTGCCCACCTTGCCGGCAGTTTTCTGCCTGGTTGCCCTCTTTTTCATCTGTTCAAATTCGGCGTTCGGACACGACCTGCACGCGGGTTCAGGCCCGACAAGCAGGGAGGTCGAAGCGCATCGGCAACTCGACTTCGGCTTTCCCGGATTCAAGAAGCTGAATCAGGATCTACAGCGGGCATTCTATTCGTTTGATAATCGCCGCAATTTGGCGTTTGCGGGGGAAGCTAATAGAAAGCTCTTCGTGCCGGATGGACACATAAACGGCTCATGGTCGCCCTCGTTTTCGCTGCCGCTGGTGCCGATCCATGTAATGCTGCTTGTCGATGGGCGAGTGCTGATGTGGGATTCGGTGGGAGACGCTCCGGCGGAGGACTACGAAGACCATGATTTTACAAGGGCTGCTATCTGGGACCCGGCAACGAACCTGGTCTTCAATGTGGACAACACGGCTACGGGGTACAACATTTTCTGCGCGGGCTTTGCACATCTGCCGGACGGAACGCCGTTTCTCGCGGGTGGTAATCTGGACAGCGGCCTAAACGGGATAAATCGAACCCACCTTTTCAATCCACTGACCAATGAATGGGCGCTGGGGCCGACGATGACGCAAAGCCGCTGGTATCCGTCGGTGACGCCTTTGGCAAACGGCGAGATGCTGATCACATCAGGTTCGAGCGCTCAGAACCGGCACGAGGTATATACAACCTCCGGGACGATACGCGCTCTGAGCGGATTTACACTTTCGATGCCGCTCTATCCCTGGCTCCATGCCTCGTCGGACGGCAGGGCTCTGCTGTTCGGGCCGAACACGAGCATGCGTTTTATCAACACTGCCGGGACGGGATCACAATCCAATGCAGGGACTCGAGACAACATACCAAGAACGTATGGTTCTTTCGCCATGTACGACATCGGGCGTGTAGTAGCGAGCGGCGGAGCAGGCTCTGTCAGACAATCCGTGATCGTCGATTTTCGGATACCGAACCAGAATCCCGTCTCAACGGAGACGGGGCTGATGAACTTTGGACGGCGACAGCACAATCTGACCGTGCTTCCGGACGGGACAGTCCTGGCCACGGGCGGAAACTCGAGCGGGGCAAATCTCATAGACGTGAACAATAACGTCTATGATGCCGAGTTGTGGGACCCAGCGACGGGACAATGGACCGTGCTTTCCTCGGCGGAAAAGATAAGGCAGTATCACTCGACATCGATACTCCTTCCCGACGGCCGGGTCCTGACGGGCGGCGGCGGTATTTGCGGTACGTGTCATAACGTCGGATATCTGGAAAAGAACATGGAGATCTTTACGCCGCCGTACCTCTACGACCGAAACGGGTCCGGAAACCTTGCACCGCGGCCCTCCATATCGTTTGCTCCGGGTGCAGTAGCATACAACGACGCATTTGTGATCGACACTCCGCAACCTGCGAACATCGAGCAGGTGGTGATGATGCGTGTGTCGTCTGTTACACACTCGGTCGATTTTGAGCAGAGGCGGGTGCCGCTGACATTCTGGGTAGATAAGAATGGCCTGAACGCAAGGGCCCCGGCAAACTCGAATATCGCGCCTCCCGGCTACTATATGCTTTTTGTCCTTGACGGTGATGGAGTGCCTTCGGAAGCCAGAATGATGCGGGTCGAATTTGGCGACGAAACCGAAGCTCCGATGATAGTTGCCTCCTCGGGCGGGGGCGGTTCGGCGACTCTTACATGGGTGCCAGTGAACGGGGCGACGGGATATACGGTGAAGTACGGGACCACTTCAGGAGAACACACTTCGAGTGTCGCGACCGGTAATGTCACCACACTGACGTTGAACAATTTGCAACATTGGAGACATTTCTTTGTGGTTGCGCCGATATGGCCGACCGGCGACGGCGAGGACTCTGCCGAGGTTGAGGTCCAGACGAATTTCGTGCCGACATCAGCGGGAGTCTATATCACGGGACGGGCGCGAACAGTGGACGGCAGAGGGCTGGCGAACGTCCGGATAAGCCTAAGGGACAGCGAGGGTGAAGAGGTGCGGGCAGCGACTACAAATTCGTTCGGATTTTACAGGTTTGAAGGGGTTTCTGCGGGCCGGGATTATATCGCTACAGCCAGCGCCAAGCGGCATCGTTTTTCTCAGTCATCGATACTTATCAGGGCCGACGACAATATCATCGACGTGGACTTCATAAGTCTGCCATAGTTCAATGCGGCGGGTCATTGGTTCGAAGCGATAACTAGATGCCCTTTCGCGGCACTATCTCGAGCGTTGCAACATAAGCCATAGGATCGATCTGAGCATCTGCTTCTGGATATGGGTCCAGGCTTTTGAGGCGGATCGACGAATCACCAAACTCGGCCGTATCTGTTTCTGCAAGCGTGTCTAGAACGACCTCTTGTGTTTCGCCCCCGTTCACCGAAAGCTCAAGTCTGATACGTGCCATCCCGGCCCAGACACAGTCCACGCCTTTGGGACACCGGGAATCTTCGACGACCTCAACAAACCGAACGGTGAACTCTTTGCCGTCGAGAGAGAATTTAGTCTGTCCGCCGGGCTTTAGCGTAAGGTCGGTTCCGGAATCCATTTCATTGGCCATAGCAACGGAAAAAAACGCGAACGCAATTACCAAGATCAATATTCTGCTTACCATGACCGACACTCCTTCACCGCCTTATGCGGTGCGGTGTTTTGATTTGTCGAGGCACAAAAAGGTTGTCGGCGGTTTCCTAACCTCAACCGGCGGCGACATCGGCCGAGCCAAGTTTTTCGACTATCGCATTGGCGAAATCTGCGGTGTTCGCGCTGCCGCCCAGGTCGCGTGTAAGGTGCGTGCCTTCGGCAAAGACAGCCAACATAGCCCGCTCTGCACGATCAGCCGTTTCAGTTTCTCCAATGTGCCGGAGCATAAGAATGCCGGAGAGAAGCAGAGCAGTCGGATTTGCGATACCCTGCCCCGCGATGTCCGGAGCCGAACCGTGGACGGCCTCGAACACGGCTCCCTGCTCGCCGATATTGGCACCGGGAGCAAGACCGAGTCCGCCGATCAGGCCCGCACAAAGATCGGAAAGGATGTCGCCGTAGAGATTTTCCATGACAAGGATGTCAAACTGCTCCGGGCGCATCACGAGCTGCATGCAGCAATTGTCAATGATCTTGTCTTCCTTTTCGATCTCAGGATAGTCTTCGCCCACCTTTTCGAAACATTCAAGGAAAAGACCGTCAGAGAGCTTCATAATATTCGCTTTATGAACTGCGGTCACCTTTTCCCGGCCTGTATCGCGGGCGAAATCGAACGCGTATTTTACGATGCGACGCGATGCCTTCTCGGTGATGATCTTCAGGCTCTCGACGACGCCGGGAACCACTACGTGTTCCAACCCGGAATAAAGCCCTTCCGTATTTTCGCGAACGATGACCAGGTCGAGCTCGGGATATCGGCATGGCACATTTGGCAATGCCTTGACGGGGCGGACGTTTGCGTAAAGATCGAGCGCCTTCCGAAGCCCGACGTTTACGGACGTAAAGCCTTTGCCGACGGGTGTCATTATCGGGCCCTTTAACGCCACCTTGTTTCTACGAATGGAATCGATAGCTTCGTCAGGCAAGGTCGTCCCGTATTTTTCCTGTGCCTGAGCACCAAGGATATGGGTCTCCCATTCGACGTCAAGGCCCGCAGCTTCAATAATACGAACTACCGCCGAAGTGATCTCTGGCCCGATACCGTCGCCAGGAATAAGTGTGATGATGTGTTTCATAGATTCAGTAGTATCGGCATCTATCTTATAATATTTCCTGACTTTATGAATGCTCTGATCATCGGCGGCGGGGTCATCGGACTCAGCATCGCTCGCGAGTTGAGGCTCAGCGGTGCGGATGGCGTTACCGTCGTGGAAAGCGGCAAGATCGGCCGGGAGGCCTCATGGGCCGCAGCCGGTATGCTATCGCCGAATGTGGAAATGTCGCCAAATGCGGCATTTCATGAGGCGTGTAGGCGGTCGAACGAACTATTTCCCGGGTTTGCGGCTCGCCTATTGGACGAGACCGGGATAGACATTGAACTCGACCGGACGGGCACGATAATGCTGGCGACGAATGCAGACGACCTGGAACATATCGACAGCCGCTTTGCTGAGCAGAATGCAATGGGGCTGCCGGTTCATCGGATAAGTTCCCGGGAGTTGCGGTCACTTGAACCGAATCTGAGCGAGGAGGCCCTGGGAGGATTGTTCTATAACGAGGACGGACAGGTCGAAAACCGGAAAATGGTCTCAGCGCTGGCCGCATTTGCACGGCAGAACAATGTCACCTTGATCGAGGGCTCGCAGGTGGACGAGTTACTGACGGAGAAGAACAGAGTAACCGGATGCCGGGCGGGCAAACGGTCATATTTTTCTGATGTAACAATAGTTACAACCGGCGCTTGGACGTCTCTCATCAAAATCGGCGATGCCGACTTTCCGGTCGCCGTCCTGCCGATAAAAGGACAAATGCTTTGTTTTGAGCCTGATGGCCGTTTGCTCGATCACATAGTATGCAGTCCGAGGGGATATGTCGTCCCGAGAAAGTGCGAAACCATCCTGGTCGGGGCCACGGTTGAAGATGTTGGGTTTCAAAAGAATGTGACCCCCGGCGGCATAAACGCCTTAAGGTCGGCTGCCGAAGAATTGGTACCTGTGTTGAAGAATGAAAAGGTGGCGACAAGCTGGGCCGGCCTAAGACCCTTTGTGGCAGACGGGCTTCCGGTGATCGGTAAAGTTAGAGGGGCCGAAGGATTGTTCGTCGCAACAGGACACTACCGAAACGGGATCTTGCTGGCTCCTTTGACCGCTAAGCTGGTCGCCGAAATGGTGTTGGACGGGATCGTTGATCTGGCGTCAGAGATCTTCAGCCCTGATAGGCTGAAGGATCAGGGGAGAGCGGCCATCCAAGCATAGTTTACTTACAATGCAAGTGTTTTTGATAATAGTTCTAGCGTTCTCTGTATCGGCCTTTGCTCAGGCGCGGCGTGTGCCTCAGGGCCAGACGCCTCGGGCGGAAGCGACACTGGGCGACGGCGGACTCTCGGCAAAGGAGATGTTTGACGAAGCCAACGGATACACTCGAGCAAGATTTGAGGAATTTGAAAAACGAAAGGTCCCGGTCAGCGAGGCACTGCGACTCGAGACCGAGAAAGAGAAACGTCAGTTGGCGGCGAGATATGCCGCCGTCCTCGCCGGACGTGAGGAGCTTTCGGCCGAAGACACCTATTATCAAGGCCTGCTCCACTGGATCGCCGAGAACATGGAGCAGACGGCCGCGGTCTTTACAGAATATACCCAAAGGGACGACAGCGTTGCCGAACGACGGCAGCGAGCGAGGGCACTGGTTGCGGTTGCGAACGCAAAGCTCGGCCGGCTGGCAGAAGCGGAAGCTACACGTGCCGAATACGAGCGGGAAAGCGATACACGGTTGACTGAGGTCGCTCGGATGAACTCGGAGATAGCAAAGGCCCACATTGCCGCAGGCGACAATGCCTCTGCAGAACCGTTTGCGGCACGTGCCTACAAGGCATCCAAGGCCTTGATTACAGACCCGACCGCCAGACTGCGGGCAATAGACGAACTTCTTGACGCCGGAATGCTGCTTTTCGAATCGTTCCGCGACCGTGGAATGAACGTGGAAGCTGATGGGGCACTTGACGACATTCGGTCTTCGGCGACAATTATCGGGTCGCCGTCATTATATTTTTATGCGACGGACAAACTGATCTCTCATCAGATCGAGAGCGGACGCAAACCGCTGGGAATGGAGACCTATCTGACCTCTCTGATACGCGCGGGCAAAGAACTGGACAAGGCACAGGCAACCGATGTTCAGCGGCGAATAAGGGCACGCGAAAAACACTATAAGCTTATGGGCGAGGCCGCTCCGGAACTGACAGGTGTGGACAAATGGTTCCCCGGCCAGCCGGCGAAGCTCGCTTCATTAAAAGGAAAAGTTGTGCTTCTGGATTTTTGGGCCACATGGTGCCTTCCGTGCTTTGATGCTTTCCCGCACCTTACGGAATGGCAGGAAGACCTGGGCAGTGACGGCCTTGTCGTACTTGGCATCACACGTTATTACGGACGCGCGGAAGGGTTCTCGGTCGATGAGCCAAACGAGATAAATTTCCTGAGGCGTTTTCGTGAAAGATACGGGCTGCCGTATGACTTCGTTGTGACGAAGGGACAGCAAACCCAGATCGCGTACGGTGCCACGGCTCTGCCGACCGCCGTATTGATCGATCGCGCGGGCAGAGTAAGACATATTGAGGTTGGCACAAGCTCAAGCCGTCTTGCCGAACTTAGAAGAATGATATTGAAACTTCTTGCGGAGACCGAATAGCTATGGCCCGATCTGGGCAGAAGAAAAAGGAGGCCGGGGCCGGGCGCTTTTACGATCGCATTGCGGACGTTCACAACGTTGCGCTCAAGATCAACGGCTACCGTGGGTCGGTGGCAAAATATCTCCGATCGCTCGGGTTGGAGCTCTCGGAAACTTCTAACGTACTTGATGCCGGAAGCGGGACGGGGATCGTAACGCTGGGGTTTCGAGACTCGGGGCTCCCATTTAAGCGAACCGTTGCTCTTGACCTCTCGCACAGGTCGCTTGGGGTTGCGGCCGTCGAATATCGTAAGGACAAACGCTCGAACGGCCGTGTCATCGACCCTGTCCAGGGAAACGTGCTTCAGCTGCCATTTGCGGATGAAACCTTCGACCTTGTATTGTCATGCGGCGTGCTCGAATACGTACCGCTGGACGATGGACTTCAGGAAATGGCCAGGGTGCTGGTACCGGGCGGAAAGCTGGTGTTTATCCCGGTAAAGCCGTCTATCGTCGGCTCGGTGCTGGAATTTCTTTACAAATTCAAGATACATCCCATTGAAAATGTAAGAAGGATTTCACAACAGTATTTTAATCTTGTCGGGAATCACGAATTTCCTCTGAACGAACCCATATCATGGTCGAAAACTATATTTCTTCTGGAGAAAAAGTGAATCCGGCAAAGAATGGCGGAAACGTCAACCAAAGGCCAACGCCGCTCATAATCGCCCACCGGGGATCCAGCATATCTGAACCGGAGAACACGATCGCGGCATTTCGCAGGGCTGTAGAGGACGGTGCAGACGGGATCGAGCTTGACGTCAGGCTGGCTGCGGACGGCGTGGCCGTGGTGATCCACGACAGCGACCTCAAGCGGACAGCGGGTATCCGCGGGCGGGTTTCCGGGCTTTCTTCGGAACAGCTTTCAATGATCGACGTCGGATCGGAATTCAGAAAGAACGGGGAATGGTCAAAAGGACCGGACCCTGGCCACAGGCTGCCGACACTTAGCGACGTACTTCTGGAATTGAGCGAATTTCAAGGCCTGATCTACATCGAGCTGAAATGCAAGGAACGGGACGCCGGGCCGCTGGCGGTTTCCGTCGCCAGATCGCTGAGTACGGCCAGGCTGGCAGGTGAGGTCGTGATCAAAAGTTTTCGACTCTCGGCGTTGGTTCATGTCCGGCGTGCATGTCCGGAGATTCGAACGGCCGCACTTTTTGCCCCAAGGATACTTTCTATACTTCGAAAAGAAAAACACCTGGTGAGGATAGCGGCTGAACTGGGTGTGAGCGAACTGTCGCTTCATCGCTCGCTTGTGACGCGAAAACTGATGAAAAAAGCGGCTCGCAGGGGACTTCCGGTGACGGTTTGGACCGCGAATCATCCGCGATGGGTAAAGCGTGCACTCCGTCTTGGCGTTAAGGCCATAATCACAAACGACCCGGCCCGGCTTATCAGGCGAAGAAGTGAATTGCCGGGGTGAGAACGCCCGCATTTGCGTTTAGGCCGATAAAACGCCGACAGCCGGCTCCCCTGCTAAGTCTCCGGACGGAACATTTCTCGTTCCGCTTTCGCTCCGGAAGAAATGCTCAACGAAACCACTCCATTCACCGTCCACTGATCTCCGATGATCCTCTATGGTTGTTCGCGGGCCTATTTCGGGCCCGCCAATTTTGCGGAGAAACGAATCGGGTTTAATATTAGGCAATCAATTACACACGTGATCATTAATTCTTTTTTCCGGATATGAGGGTATATCAAAACATACTTGACTTGATCGGCGGCACCCCGCTTGTCAAAGTCAACAATCTTGCACAGCAGAATAAAATAAAGGCTCAGATATTTGCGAAGATGGAAAGCCTTAATCCCGGCTATTCGGTGAAAGACCGGATCGGCGTTTCCATGGTCGACTGGGCCGAAAAAGAAGGCGTTCTCAAAAAGGGCGGCACGCTTATCGAGGCCACGTCGGGCAACACAGGAATAGGAATGGCCCTTGTCGCTTCCGTCCGAGGATACAAATGTATCTTTGTGCTTACGGACAAGGTTTCGGTGGAAAAGATGCGGTACCTGAAATCGCTCGGCGCCGACATTGTTGTTTGCCCGTCGGCTGCCAAGCCCGGGACGCCGGACCACTACGTCGAGACCGCGAAACGTATATCTCATGAAACGCCGAATTCGTTTTATCCCGATCAGTACAATCATCCTGCCAATCCGGCGGCCCACTACCGAACGACCGGCCCGGAGATCTGGAACGACACTGATGGAAAGATAACGCATTTCGTCTCAGGGATCGGCACCGGAGGAACTATAAGTGGTACCGGCAGGTATCTAAAGGAAATGAACCCGGAAATAAAGATCATCGGCGCTGACCCATACGGATCTATTTTTAAGACCTATAAAGAATCGGGACGAGTGCCGGAGGCGACGCCCTATCTTGTCGAAGGCATTGGACAGAGCCTGCCCGTTGGCAATGCGGATATGAACATCATCGATGAGGTGATAAATGTAACGGACCGGGAATCATTTGAATATGCGCGACAGCTTTCTCGTAAAGAAGGGATCTTTTGCGGTGGGTCGACCGGCACCAATTTTGCCGCTGCGCTAAAGGTTGCAAAAGACCTGGACGAAAACGGGATCGTGGTTTTCATTGTTTGTGATACGGGCGAACATTATCTGACGAAATTCCACTCTGACGAATGGATGAAGGAGAAGCTCCTGCTCGAACCACAGCGTATAACGGCCCGATTGATCGCGGAGACCAAGGACCAGGCTTCTCCCGCCGACCTGATCTTTGTTGAACCCGAGATCACGGTTTCTGAGGCGCTCACCAAGATGAGCGAACACGGTGTGACACAGCTTCCGGTCATCGAAGGGACCGAAGCCGTCGGCAGCCTGAGAGAAAGCAGGCTCTTGACCAAACTTCTTGGCGACCGGGACCTGCTCGAGTCTAAAGTCAAGGACGTAATGGAACCGAGCTTTCCGGTGGTGGACGTAGATACGAGCCTAGCAGAGATCAAAAAGAAGCTTCAGAAATCGCCTGCGGTTTTAATTGAGGACTTCAAGCGAATTACGGGTATAATAACCAGAACTGACGTCCTTGAGCTTCAGAAATAGTGACTGGATCACCAAGCGGAGGGTGAATGCAATGAGCGAAACCCAACAGAATAGTCTTGCGACGGGCGAGCCTGACGAACTCGACACCACTCCCCCGAACCCCGCCTCAGCCGACACCGCACCGGCGGTGCCCCAGCCGGCGTCGCCGGGAAAATGGGAAATGCCGAAGCCGGTGTTCAGAAGGACCAGCGGCAAGCTTGCCTCGAATTTTGAGAAGAGGGCTGCTCCCGAGATGGACGGCAGGGATGTGGGTGCAGTTGAAATCGCCGCGGCGGGCGCGGTGGCCGGGTCTGCTACGGGCGCCGGCGAAGACAATATTTCAGGATCAGCCGTAAACGTCGAGCCCCAGCCAGAGCTTGCCGAGGTACTGGTGCCGGATCCCCTGGACACGCCGCAATATGGTGCCGCTCCGAAGAAGAAGAGCAGCTCTTACGGGCTCTTATTCACTTTGCTTGGCTTAGCCCTGATCCTGGGCTTTATCGCCCTGATACTTGCCGTCGTTTATTTTCTTTTCCTTCGGCCGGAGGGCTCCGGCTCGCTATTCTGAACGCAAAACGAGGCTCTTGGGGCCGTCAAATAAGGGCCCGGGGACGCGAAGGTGCGTAGGGCAAGTGCGCGCGCGGCAGCGAGACAAGAAACCGGTGTGAACGATGGTGTGCTATGCCAAACGTTAAGCTCAAATTCAGCGACAGGGAGTTCTACCTCGGATCCGGAATCGTTACGATCGGCCGGGGACCGGACAACTCTATCTCGTTTGAGAAAGACGACAACGTTTCCAGATATCACGCCGAGATAGAGAAAAAGGGCGAAGAATATTGCATCGTTGACCTGAACAGCAGTAACGGAACGACCGTGAACGGCCAGCCGCTGGCGGGCGAGCACTATCTTTCGGACGGTGATGTAATACTGCTCGGCGGTTCTGCCGAGCTCGTCTTTGATGCCGGCAGTTCTTCGCAGGGATCGGATCCGCCCGTAAGCTCGACGCCTGCGCCTCCCGTCGAACCCTCCGGCGCGTTGGAAGACCGTTCATCCAGCGAGATAACACCCGTAGAACCGGCGGCTCCGGGCGGTTCGGGGCCGATGATGGCGGTCGCGGCGGGGGCGTTCGGCCTGGCAGTCCTGGTCGGCGTTGGCGCCGGTGTTTATTATTTCTCAAGTCCGTCGTCTTGCGGGGCGACCGCGAGCATAATCTCACCGGTACCGGGCGAATTAATCGAAAAGCCGACCGAAGTGCGGCTGGATGTTGCCGACGAAGGCTGTCTTGATCGAGTCCTGATCATGGTCGACGACATCGAAGTGGCATCCGCCGACATCGACCCTTACTCCGTAACACTTGACCCGGCCGAGTTTGCCGATCTGGCGGATGGCCGTGACCATCCTCTCTCGCTGGTACTCGTTGATCGGGAGGGCAATCGGCTTGCTCAGGGCGATTCGGTCCCGGTGGCCTTTGAAACGCGGGCCGTTGCAAGAAAACGTACCGAGCGGGAATCCGGAGGGGACGAAGAGGATGTTGAAACCGGACCGGTGCGTCCGGCGAAACCTACCGGCCCGACGATGATCGAAGTAAATGAGATGGCCAAAGGCGTGCTCAGGCAGTTTCCGGACGGAGAAAGATTTGTCGTATCGAATCGGCAATTTCTGCAGGAGATACAACGGATGATCCCTCAATATGCGGAGGAGGGATATTTTGAGCGGGCGTCAAACTATCGCGACGCCATAAACGTAGCATTTGTCAGAGAACAGAACCTGGATGCACCGCTCGGGTATATGCTTGCGATGAGCAGAAGCAAGTTTGATCCGGCTGCGAAGGGCCAGGAACTGGGGCTCTGGCGAATGACCGAGGCTTTCGCCACCGAGCATAAATACACAGGGCAATGCGGAACGAGAACGATCGGCGACAGCGATCAGATTTGTGCTGCAAGCGCCGCGGCCATCTATTTGAAAGCATTGGTGTTGGGGGTCTTCGACGGGGACGCGATATATGGAGCAGTAGCCTTTGGCAAAACCCCGGACCAGGCTATCGCGTGGAAAGAGACACTGCCAAAGAACCGGGCCGATCTCTGGAATTCGATCTCCACGCCGGCTGAACGTGAGCAATTGGTGAGGCTGTTTGCCGCCGGGATCGTTGCCGAGAACCCGCAAAGGTTCAATTTGAATCGCGACAAACCCCTCTCGGAGCTTTATCGTCTCACATTATAGAATAGTAGTAATGCCAGAGGTTGTGCTCACATATCCTACTCCCGAGGGCTCTCGTGAGATCCGAGTGGACGAGGGACGGGTTTCGTTTGGCCGCGGCACCGACGCGGACCACAGATTCCCCGATGCGGGCCTCTCCAGGCTGCACGCGACAGTCTACCGCGAGGGTGACCTGATCTGGGTCGTGGACGAGAATTCTTCAAATGGCACTTTTGTAAATGGCATTCCCGCAGCCCCCTCCGGGACGCCGCTTGGCCATGGTGATGAGATAAAGATCGGGAACGAGACGATCCTTACGGTTCGGATATCGGAACAAGCAGCAGTTGCCGTCGCTCCGAGCAGTGGCGCCTCACCACAAGGCCAAGGAACACTCGGCGGTCCGATGCCCGACACGCCGATGTCGCTGATCCCTGTTCTGCTTATTGCGTTTGCGGTTCTTATTGTGAGCGTTTCGGCAGTCGTTGTCGGATTCAAGATATTTGGGCCGGTCCAGGCGGAGGTGGTCAGAGACACCAGGGAGACTGACGAGTACGGCCTGCCCCCGACACCCAGCAGGACCGAGACCCCAAAGGACGACACCGATGTAAGGACCGATTCGTCCACGTTCACTAGTAACACGGAAAACGAAACATTTGAAGAGCTTCCGCCGGTAAATTCGGGCAACAGCCAGCCCCCGGCGGGTGATATACTCAAAGGCCGAAGGTATCTCGACGTATCGGACCAGGAAAAGCGGCAATACATAGCTGACCGCTCGATGCGTATCGCCCAAATTATCGGAAACAGGTCCACGGACCAGATCCCGCCGGAGGCGGTCGATGCGATCAAGCGTTATGCAGATGGTTATTCACGCAGAATAAATTCAAAGCCGCTCGGCGGCTGCCGCCTGGGTGACAATTTGCAGTCGATGTATGAAAGGGCGAGCAAGAACGCCCCATTCATAATCCGGGCATTTAACGAAAAAGGGATCGACCCGAGGATAGGGATCTATCTGGCGATGATCGAATCAGAGCATTGCACATGTCTCCAGAGCCCGACAGGCCCGCTGGGAATGTTTCAGTTCACAAAGGCGACCGGAGAGTTGCACGGCTTGAAGACCGTTTCGGGGGCCAGCCCGTCAAATCCGGATGAACGGTGTGAGCCGGAGCCCTCGGCAAGAGCGGCAGCATCCTATATGAAGGCACTCACTGCTCGTTTCGGCACCGGGCCGTCGAGCGTCCCGCTGGCGATCGGCAGCTATAACAGCGGTGAGGGTGGGTTGAGTTCTAACCTTGTAAAAGCTCTGGAATCTGGCCAGGGGCTGGAAAGGGACTTTTGGACGCTGATCTCAAAGGGTGAAATACTCTCAAAGCAGTTTCAGGCGGAAAACTTCAAATATGTCCCGCTTTTCTTTGCGGCAGCAATTGTTGGTGAAAATCCGCAGGATTTTGGATTGAAGCTGAGGCCGATCTCCAGCTATACCAGATGACCCCTATTAGCCTCGATGACCCAACTTTGGCTTAATTTTACTGACAACGACGGAAAAGACCATCGGGTTTTGGTCGAAGGGGAGAAGTTTACCATCGGGCGCCAGTCCTCATGCGACCTATGTATTCCGGACGGAAGGCTCTCTCGGGAGCACATCAGGATCGAACGTTTTGGCGTTGTATTCGTGATCAACGATCTCGGTTCGAGCAACGGGACAAAGCTGAATGGGACAGACCTGAACCAACCTGAAGGCCTGAAGAACGATGACGTGATCGAACTTGGCGGAGGGGCCAGCCTCACGATCGAGATGACGGGCGGTGCCGCTCAGGAGCCCGAACAACCAAAACCAGAAGAAGACGGGGCCGGAAACGCTCCACTTGCGGCGGCTCCGGCAGCGGCCAACGCATCTGCGTCCGCCGGGGGTTCGGGAGGGCCGCCTGTTTGGCTTCTTCTAATTCCGGTGGCAGGGCTTGTGCTTCTGATGTTCGGCGGCATCGTCTATTTGGCCGTAAGCGACCAGGGCGGTGCACGCGCCCAGACGGATCGGTTAGAAAGCGACCGAATGGATAGCTTTGACGACCTTGACACTCGTCGTAGCCAGGACAGCAACCCGCCCGCAACACCAGAACGTGACCGTTCGGAAACGTCAACAACAGACGATCCAGGACCGATAGAAACCTCAACCCCAACTCCGACAACAAATACGAGCGGTGGTGACACAAACGGTGCTCCGGTGGCGAACCTTAGCGAAACGGAGAAGATAGAACGATTTGCAGCGATGTTCCTAAGGCGGATAGCCCTCAATGATCCTAAAGCGTTCATCACATCTGATCAGGCAAAGCGGCTGGCTCCGAAGATCCAGCAGATAAGCCGCAACCCGGCACTTGCCGCAAACCTCAACGCCGCAAAAAAGAGCTCATCGCAGATCGCGTCGCTTGCCCAATCTCGCAACTTGCGGGCACAATTTCTCGCTATTGCGGCGATCACTAGATTGGGAAATTCGCGCGGCGACCCTCTGCAAACCTCGCAATCGATGGTCGACGTGATCGATAAGCTTACCGTTCAATTGAACAACGAATTCTCGGATGACGCACTGCTCGTGGTCGCCGCGCTCGAACAGGGGAACGCGGGCGACACAAGGAAATTGCGTGACCTGCTGCAGAGGCTTGCGAATCAATATCCGGAGAGTACGCGTTCGATCCGGACCATTTGGTTCCTACATCAAAACAAGCATCTTTCGGATGCAGATTTCGACCGCGCGTTGACCTTTCTTGCGATCGGAGCGATCTCGCAAAACCCGAAGGAGTTTGGCGTCAACGCTGAGGCATTGGCGATTTGACGTACCCGACAGGTTCAACAAAGCCGGGGGATCAAAGATTATGAATGCTGAAGACTGGGTGACCGGCAACATCACCTTATCGATCGGGGGCAGGCCCTTCGATATGCAGTTGACTGTACCGGCAAAGCCTGTAAAGCCTCACCGGATGCTGCCTATATTCCAGAAGATGACAGACTCGTTTGTCGAACTCAGCGTCCAGGCCGCCGAGGCAAACGGCGAGAAGGTTTCGTGCAAGGCCGGCTGCGGGGCATGCTGCCGCCAACCGGTACCCTTGTCCGAGGCGGAAGTCTATCAGATCACAGACGTGTTGGAAGCGATGCCGGACGATAAACGGGAAGTCATACGGCAGCGTTTTGCTGAGGCAGTAAGCCATTTTCGGGAGATCGGCTGGTTCGAAAAAATGAGCAGATGCGTCGAGATGGCCCGCACTCACTCAAAGGATGTTGTGGCCGAGGAGCTGCAGGAGATCGTGGCAGAATATTTCCGCGAAGGTGTTCCGTGTCCTTTTCTTGTGGACGAATCCTGCTCGATCCATGAGGACAGGCCGCTCTCCTGCCGGGAATATCTTGTGACCTCGCCGGCCGAGAACTGCTCGGCTCCGTCGGCAAAGACCATAAGAAAGGTTCCACTTCTAATGGAGCCATCCAAGGCAATGAAATCGGTTGGCACGACGGGCAGCTTCTATAAAATGGGACTTATCCCGCTCATCCTGGCCCCCGATTTGGCGGCCGAAGTGCCCGAACACTTTGTCGAGAAAAAAGGGGAGCAGTGGGTCGCTGATTTTTTTGGTTTTCTGACCCGATCCGAAGACCCGAGAAAGGGCTTGCCGAAAAACCGGGGGAAAACCAATAAACGACAGAAGAAGGGCCGCTAGCAGCATTATCACAACCGCGTTAGAATCACGTTGCGCCGTGTTTACTAATTTCCCAAGTCGTTCTACTATTTACGTCTGATCCAAATATGAGCCGCTATCGCAAAATCGCCTGGAACGAAGGGATGCTCCTGACCCCTCATCATTTCCAGCAACTGGACAACTATCACGAACAGTTGTTGAACTCGCGGGTAAACTCCGCCCTCCAGTATGACTATGGGGTATTGGACCTGCAGATCAGCAATGAAGCGATCGCAAATGGTAATTTTCAGATCATCAACTGCCGCGGCGTGATGCCGGACGGCTTGATGATAAATGTCCCGGACGCTGAAGCGGTACCTGACCTCCGGCCGGTTGCCGATCATTTCAAGGTCGAGCAGGAAACCCTTGGTGTCCACCTTGCGATACCGGCGTTGAAGATAGGCGAAGCGAATTTTCAGGCAAATGGTGCGAAGCCTAGTTCGAACCTGCGGTTTTTGCAGGAGGGCGGAATGGTAAAGGACGAGACCAGCGGTTCGAATGAACAGCCGGTCGCCTATGCCAAAGGCAATTTCCGGATAATTTTTGATGACGAACTTCGCGACGGCTTTACGTCAATGAAGATCGCCGAATTGCAGCGAACCCCTACCGGACAGCTCAAGATCTCGGACGATTATATCCCTCCGGTACTAAAGATATCGGCCTCGACTTGGCTCGTGAACATGCTCCGCCAACTCGTGGAAATACTTATTACGAAGAGCGGGAGCCTCGGCGAACAGCGGCGACAGCGGAACGCCTCGCTGGCAGACTTTACCACCTCGGAAGTTGCGGTCTTTTGGCTACTTCATACCATAAATTCTTCGATCCCGACGATGTCGCATTTTTTCCGGTCTCCGCTGATCCATCCGGAAAGACTCTATCTTGCGATGGGCGAACTGGTAGGCAAGCTAATGACGTTTGCGATTGAGCATCACCCCAAGGACATCGTCAAATACGACCACGACGATCTTCATTTCACCTTCTTCAATCTTTCGGCCCAGCTAAAGGAATTGCTCGAGACGGTCATACCCAGCCGATGCGTGCCGATACCGCTTGAAAAGACGAGGGATACGCTCTATGTCGGAAGGATAGAGGACGAGCGTCTGCTCAAAGAAGCCGGGTTCTATTTGGCCGTCCGAGCCCAGATGCCAGAATCGAAGCTAATAGACGGTGTGCCGAGGGTGGTTAAGATCGCATCTCGCGACGTGATCGATTCGGTCATCGGATCTGCCCTTCCGGGGGTTGTGCTTACACACGCTAGTCCGCCGCCGGCACCGATACCGGCAAGGGTCGGGTTCAAATATTTTCAACTCGACTCGATCGGTCCTTATTGGAACGGCATAGCGGGATCGAAGGTGATCTCGATCTATGTACCGAACGAGATCCCGGACGAGAAACTGGAGCTATACGCAGTAAAACCGTAATACTATGGCGGAAACCGCTGTAAAAAATGACCTAATCACGTTTGCCGGGCCGATCTTCGATCTGATACTTCGGTTCAAGGCGGGTATCGTTGCGCCGTCAAACGAGCTTAGGCCAAAGATCGCCGGGATGCTGCAGGATTTTGAAAAACGGGCTGAACGGTATCGCTTCAACCACAAGATCGTGCAAGTATCAAAGTTTGCTCTGGCGTCTTTCGTTGATGAGACGGTTCTCACGAACGACTTCCCGCTGAAGATCGAATGGGAAAAGAACCCTCTGCAATTGGAATATTTTGGGGAACAATTAGCCGGAAATAAATTTTTCGACAAATTGAACGCGATGCTCAAGCAGATAGAGGTGACGCAGGACGCGGTAGAGGTGTATTACTTCTGTATGTTGTTAGGCTTTCGGGGCCGTTACGCGATATACGAGCAGGACAAGTTTCTGGCAATAATGCAAACCACGGCAAATGCGCTCGTCAAAGTAGGTAAGATAAATCCGGTGGAGCTGTCCCCGCACTGGCTGGCAACGGACCAGCCAAAGCCCCCCGAAAAGCGGGGGATGCCTGTTTGGGCGAAATTAGGAGCTGTAGCCTGGGTTGGGCTCGCGGTGATCATATATCTTGCAATGTTCATCGCATCGACGATGCATCTTTCGTCGGCAGCCTCGAGATTGGAGTTCTGAACGAATTAGTTCGGGACGAGCGCGACACCGGACGGCCTGAGCCGCCTTTTCAATGAAAGGGGGCACGGGTTCATTGCCGCCTTGGCTCTGACCAGAAGACGGTCAGGAGGGTTACGAAAGTAAAGAGATCATGTCATCTTGGCAAGTAGGACAACTCAAATATGCCCTTGGCATCGGCGCCCTGATGTCTTTTTACGGGGTGGTGACCTTTATCGTCGTGGCTGCCCCTGAAGGAAGCTTTCTAAAGAATCAGAGGTATGTTGTCATTGCCCTGATCCTTATAACCCTCCCCTTCACATTGCTCGGCGGTTACCTTGTATCAAGAAGATCCAAGAAAAAGGCCGCCAAAGAAGCGGCGGCTGCCGAAACAGCAGCAGCGCCGGCGGACACCGCACAAAAAGCGGCCGCCCCGGGTGCTCCCCAAGGGAATTACGCAACACTCGCCTCGTCGGCAGAGGAGGTCGTCCAGTTTCTTAAGACCTCGAATTTGGGTGAAGGCGGCAAGGAGGCAGTTTACGGCTTGCCGTGGTACCTGATAGCTGGAGCGCCGAAGTCGGGAAAGAGTTCGCTGGTGATAGGTTCGAACCTCAATTTTCAGGCTCTGCCAAGTCAACGCCAGTCGGAGATGAAGTTCATCAAGCCGACAGCAAGCGTTGATTGGCGAGTTGCAAGCGAGGCCGTCTTCGTAGATAGTGCGGGCCGATATCAGAGCGAGGGTGTCGATGTTGACGAATGGGGTGGGCTGCTTGAAACGCTGAAAAAATACCGATCAGCTCGGCCGATAGACGGTTTTGTCCTGACCGTTGACGCCGCCACTATTCTGAAGTCTGACGACAGGCAGAACGAAGAACTTGCAAAAGTACTCAGGAATCGCTTGGACGAGGCAATGCAGCGCCTTAAAGTCCGGTTTCCGGTCTATATCGTGTTTACAAATGCCGATTCGATCGAAGGGTTCCGCGATTCATTCTCTACGTCGAAACAGGAAGACAAGACGCTGGTATGGGGCGCGACGATCCCGCTTGAAAAGAGCGAAAATGCCCAGTCTTTATTTGATGGCGAATACGAACTTCTTCACGGGGCGGTGATGAAGCGCCGACTTGTCAGGCTCTCGGCACCTTTTCCGCCCGTCAGGCAGCTTAGGATCTTTAACTTCCCGCTTCATTTCGGGTCCGGGCGGCGCAAGTTCGGAGCCTTTGTAAATGCACTCTTTAGGCCAAATCCGTTCAGCGAAAACCCATTTCTCCGGGGCTTTTATTTCACCGCTTCACCGGTTGCCAAGGCCGGGGGCAATGTGCCTCCGACCGTTGGGAACACCTATTTTACCGAACGCTTTTTTAGGGACGTTCTGCTTCGTGACAAGGATCTTGTAAAGACCTTTCAGGCCCATAGACAGAGGCCTCCGATCTTTGGCTGGGCGATGACCTTGCTCGGGGCGTTTCTAACGTTCGTGCTTCTCGTGATGTCCGGTGTTTCGCTTTACAACAACAAGAACCTTCTTGAGGACGCTGCACAACGCGGCGAACAAGTGATCGCGATGCGGCGGGAGGATCAGGGAAAGAAAATTCTGGAGAAGAAGCCGGAAGAGGTAAAGCAAGAGATGGACACACTTGACAATGTGAGGTCTCTGCTTGATCAACTCGATGGATATGAGCGGGACGGAGCCCCGATATACATGCGGTTTGGCTTCTATTCCGGCAATCGGATCTATCTGGAGAACCTGCTCCCGATCTATATTGCTGCGGTAGAGCCCAGGTTCAAGGAACCGACCGTAAGGCGGATAGAGGCGGAGCTTGACAAGTTTGCAAAAGAAAAAGAGACGTTCAATCCAGGCCAACTGACCGATGAACAGGAACAGAAGCTCGACCGTCATTATAACCTGCTGAAGGCTTATCTGATGCTCTCGGGTAATTCGATCAGAATGGGTGACGCCGAGATTGCCTATCGGGAAAAAGCTGACCCCGGCCACATCGTGAACACGATCAGTGATTTTTGGCTGTCAGAATCAAAGATACCTAAGGAGTATGAGGCCGCTGCCATTAAACATCTCGAATATTGGGCACGGCAGGTTGATCGTGATCGTTTTCCCCGCATCAAGTTGGACGACTCGCTTGTCACTTCGGTTCGACAGAAGCTGCAGGCGTTCCCGCCGCTCAATCGCTATTACAGCAATGAGGTCTCGAGGATCTCAAAAGAAGTGGACGCCAACTTCGGAGAGATGACGGTGCCGGGTATAGTCTCGCGCGGCGGTGCAGATGCGGGCCTGGTGACCGGCGGACACCGCGTGCCCGGAGCATATACGCTGGCCGGGAGAGAGCTGATGAAATCGTCTATCGCTGACGTAACGCGGCGGCTTGACGAAGATGACTGGGTAATGGGCGAGGTCCGCAAGGGCGAGATCCGGAGCGAAACGCCTGATTCGGCCCGGCTGGAAGAGCTCTATTATCGTGACTATGCCAACCAATGGCGACGATTTGTAAGGGGAGCCAGCGTTCTGGAATATCAGAACCGAACTGAAGCAGAAAGGGCTCTTGATAAGTTTAGGGAAGGCGGCTCTCCGATGATCGTGTTGGTCCGCGAGATCGAGCGGCAAACCAATTTTTCAGCTGCGGCTGACGGCGGAGGTTGGTTCGATTTCATTTTCGATCTGTTCAGAAAAAAGGCTGAAGACAAACCTGGCAATACGCCACCGGAACGCGAATTTAGGCCGCTGGCGACGTTTATCGGAAACCCGGATGTAAAGCGCAACCCGATGGAAAACTACATTTCTGCGATCTCCAGCGCTTACACGAATTTCAGCAAAGAGACAGATGGTTCGTTGACCAGGACGATCGAGGCGTACGGGAAAGAAGAGGACCCGCTAAACCTGAACAATGTCGAGAAAACAATGGTCGGCGCTTTTTCTGCACTGAACGAGACCGACGCCGGAAAAGAAGTGGCGGCACTTCTCCAGCAACCGCTTGATCGGCTCAGAAACCTGCTCGGAGCCGGGGTTAGGCAGCAGATGATTCGCATGTGGACGGAACAGTTGCTGCCCGAGGCTCAGAAGATCGAGGCGAATTTTCCCTTTGCCGATAGCCAGCAGGACGCGGACCTTGCGGCGCTTACAAGGTATCTGAATCCGGCGGACGGAAGATTTTCGAGATTTTATGACGAGCGGCTAAGCAAGTATTTCGAGGAGGTTGACGGAAAATTAAGGCCCATCAGCGGCAGCGAATTTGAGTTTGCAGACGAGTTCGTCGAATACCTAAATAATGCGATGACACTTAGGACCGCTCTTTTCGGCACCGGAAAGGCGGCAAAAGTAGATTACGAGTTTGCACTGCAGCAAATGAAAGATGCTATCGTCGAGGTCTCGATCGACGGTACTAAGATAACTACTGAGGGAACCGGCTCTGTGAGACTCGTCTTCCCCGCCCAAGGAAGCGAGACCGGCGTGGTCGTGAATTTGGTTTCAACGTCGGGCGGCGCGGACGGCGGGCTGTCAGGCACGGCTACTTCCATCCCATATCAGGGAGTTTGGGGCATACTAAAGTTCGTTGAGGCGTCTCGTCCGCAAAAACAGGATAGCGGCGAGTACCAGCTGACGTTCAGCGTAGGCGGTAGGGCGGTGAACGCAACGGTCAAATCAAGCGGAGGCGACATTTTTGACAGGAACCTCTTCCGCCGGGTCCGCTCACCCAAGGCGTTCCTAAAGTAAGCACTTTCACGAAAAAGCGCGGAAATGAAAGGAGTTTGGACATATGAATGAAGCAAAACAAAAACTGGACAACGGTGACCTGAAAGGGGCGATCGAATCGGCGCTGGCACTTGTAAAGGCCAAACCGACTGATGCCGCCGCAAGGACGTTCTTGTTCGAACTCTCGTGTTTTTCGGGTGATTGGGATCGTGCTGAAAAACAGCTTGAGGTTATCGGCCATCAGGACATCAACGCCATGATCGGCTCAAAGATCTACCAGCAGAATTTCAAGGCCGAGCGAGATCGCATGAAATATTTCTCTGACGGACTTAAGCCGGAGACGCTGACCGGCAGCCCGCCGTATTTTACAGATCTCCTCGAGGCGAATAATCGTGTCCGCGAAGGCAACATAAAGGAAGCACGTGAGGTGCTTGACCGGGTCGAGGAAGAGCGTCCGGCCTTTGAATGCAAGGTCAACGGCGAATCATTTAGTGATCTTCGCGACTATAATGACCTGACCGCCCCGGTTTTTGAGGTCTTGTTCAAGGATGCTTACATCTGGCTTCCAATGGAAAACGTGGAGAAGATCGAATTTTTCAAGCCGAAGTCGCTTAGGGATCTCTACTGGCTCCAGGCGGATGTCTCGTTGACAAATGGCACGAATGGAGAGATGTTCTTTCCGACACTTTATGCCAACTCGTGGAAAAGCGAGAACGACCAGGTGAGGCTGGGCCGAATGACAGACTGGCGTGATCTTGGCGAAGATCTATATGTTGGCGAAGGTATGAGGGTCTTTTGGATGGATGGGAAAGACCGTCCGATCCTCGAGATCGAATCAATAGAGTTTGTCCACGCTGCGGCGGCGGCCGAATAAATTCGTGATTTATTTTTGATTTTCGGTTATGATAGGTAGCATATTTGTTCGTCCATTTGCTTTCGCTACCCGTCTTCCGTAATTTGAGAGGATTTTTCCGCTATGAGCGAAGAACTTCGACAACCACCGGTGATCGACCTTGCTGCCCTGCTGAACCCGATCTCAGAGGAGGCACCGGCAGGGGAAAATCTCCGATACTCGGGTCTATACGACGAGGTCAGTGAGGCGCGCCGTTCGGACGACGGCCTAAATCAGGGTGAATGGCAGACGGAACAAAAAGTAGCCGATTTCCGGCTGGTCACAAACCTGGTGGTGCCGGCCCTTACGGAAAGGTCAAAGGACCTCCAGCTTGCGGTCTGGCTCTGTGAAGCTCTTATCAAACTGCACGGTTTTGTTGGGCTTAGGGACAGTTTGGATCTTTTGGTAGGGCTACAGGAGCGATTTTGGGACGATCTCCATCCGGAGATCGACGAAGGCGACATGGAAGGCCGTGCGAACGCGATCTCCTGGTTCGACACTTCAGGGGGGTTTGCGGCCAAAGAGGCTCCAATTACCGGCGTTGCAGGCTATAGTTTCATCGACTGGGAAGATTCGAGGACCTTTGATATTCCGGAAAATCTCGATGCCCTTTCAACAGAGGACAATGCTAAATATACGCAGTTAAAGGAACAGGCCGAGCGCGAAGGCAGGGTCACGGCCGACCTTTGGCGAAAAGAGGCTGCCGCCACCCGGAGAGCATTTTGCGAACAGACTAATTTTGTTATCGAGGAATGTTTCGCCGGAATAGCGGAACTTAACAGGGTCGTCGAAGAAAGGTACGACCGGAACCAGGCTCCCGGACTCTCGATCCTCCGCAAATCGCTAGAGGACATTCATCAGCAAATGAAAAAGCTCCTTGAAGAAAAACGCCTTGAGGAGCCTGATGAGTCTGATATTGAGGAAGGTGCTGAGGGCGCGGTTGCGGCGGACGGTACACCGGTTGCGGGCGGCGTGGCCACCGCAACGGGTGCGATAAACAGCCGTCGCGACGCACTTCGAAGGCTTCAGGATATCGCAGATTTCTTCCACAAGACCGAACCGCACAGCCCGGTCTCTTACCTAGTTCAGCGGGCAGTGAAATGGGGCAATATGCCGCTTGATAGTTGGCTTCAGGATGTGATCAAGGATGAAACGATCCTGTATCAGCTTCGACAAACGCTTGGATTCAACACAAGTTCGTCCGCGGACGGCGAGCAGCAGCCCCAGTAGTAAGATGGATACCGGGCAATCCGGACATTTGAGCAGCGGAATAATTAGACAACGGATATTAATTCGAAAGGAGATAAGTCAATGCCAAAAAAAGAAAGTTTGCAGCATAAGATCGACCGGGTGCGGCCGCCCCGTGTTCAGATAACCTATGACGTAGAAGTAGGCGGAGCTATTGAGTTGAAAGAACTCCCGTTCGTACTTGGCGTTATGGGCGATTTCGTAGGTAAGCCGGAAGAGCCGTTGCCCGCCTTCAAGAACAGAAAGTTCGTAGAGATCGACCCGGACAATTTCAACCAGGTCCTCGCCGGTATGAAGCCCAGGCTTGCATATACGATAGATAATAAGCTGCAGGACGATGGCAGCAAGATGGGGGTCGAGCTGAAATTCAACAGTATCGAGGACTTTGAACCCGACAATGTTGTGCAGCAGGTCGAACCGTTGCGAAAGCTGGTTGAAGCGCGGCAAAAGCTTGCCGATCTCCGATCGAAGATGGATGGAAACGAGAAACTGGAGTCGATGCTCGAGGATGTTATCGCAAATGCGGATAAACAAAAAGAGCTAAGCGACGCTCTCGGAATTGAGGCTAAGGAGGAATAACAAACAATGGCAACTCAGAAAAAAGGACAAGGAGCCGCTGTCGAAACCGTTGAGCAGGAACAAGAAGCCAGTCTTCTCGACAAGATATTGACAGACGGCAGAATGGCCCGTGACGAATTTCAAAAAGAACGGGCCAAGGACATGATCGCTGAGTTCGTGAATCAGGTGATGGCAGGTGAACTGACCATGACCAAGAACATGGACGTGGCCATCAACTCGCGGATAGCCGAGATCGACCGCCTTATCTCAGCGCAAATGAATGAGATAATGCACCACGAGGACTTCCAGAAACTCGAGGGTTCGTGGAGAGGACTGCAGCATTTGGTAAGAAACTCGCTGACCGGCTCACAGCTCAAGATCCGTGTCATGAGCGTCACCAAAAAGGACCTCCTGAAGGACTTTGAACGCGCACTTGAGTTTGACCAATCTACTCTCTTCAAGAAGATCTATGAAGAAGAGTACGGGACCTTTGGCGGCGCACCCTACGGTGCCCTGATCGGAGATTTCGAGTTCGGGAACCATCCGCAGGACATGGCCCTGCTCGAGAAGATCTCCGAGGTCGCGGCGGCGGCCCACGCCCCGTTCTTAAGTGCCGCCTCGGCGGACCTCTTTGGGTGGGACACATATTCGGAAATGACCGAGGTCCGGGATATCTCAAAGATCTTTGACCGGGCGGAATATATGAAATGGCGAAGCTTCCGCGAGTCGGAGGATTCACGCTACGTCGGCCTTACGCTGCCTCACGTTCTTATGCGGGAACCGTACGGCGCGGCCACCAAACCGACCGAAAGCTTCCGCTTTGAAGAAGACGTGGACGGAAAGGACCACAAGAAATATCTGTGGGGAAATGCAGCTTATGCTCTGGGAACACGTCTCACTGAGGCCTTCTCGATGCACGGATGGTGTGTAGCTATCCGTGGTGTTGAAGGGGGCGGCTTGGTCCAGGGGCTTCCGACTCACACCTTTGAGACCGACGAGGGCGAGGTCGCAATGAAGTGTCCGACCGAGGTCGCGATAACGGACCGTCGTGAAAAAGAATTTGCGGACAACGGCTTCATTCCTTTGGTCCACTGCAAAGGCACGGACTACGCCGCATTTTTTGCAACGCAGTCTGCAAACAAGGCTAAGAAGTACGATACTGACGCCGCGAATGCCAACGCAAGGCTCTCGACCCAGCTGCAGTATATCTTTGCGGTCTCGAGGTTTGCTCACTATCTGAAAGCGATGGTCAGAGACAAGATAGGTTCGTTCATGTCGCGCGCCGAGGCGGAGATGTTCCTCAATAAGTGGATAAAGGGCTACGTACTTGCCAACGACGTCGCACCCGCCGAACAGAAAGCGAAATACCCACTGAGGGAAGCCCGGGTCGATGTCGCTGAGATCCCGGGTAAACCGGGCTGCTATCGGGCTGTCGCGTTTTTGCGGCCCCACTTCCAACTCGATGAGCTTTCGGTCAGTCTGCGTTTGGTCGCTGACCTTCCACCGCCGGCGAAGTAGTTTGGCCGGTTACCAAAAAGCATACGGTAGTTTTGCAAAAGAATGCTTTCGTTCCGTCTCTTAATTGTATGCGAGTAGGACACGAGAGGAGTCGGAACGAAAGCCTACATCGGACCTGCCTGAAGGCAGTCCTAGGTTGAATAATCAAAAAAAGGAGCACAGCACAAAATGGCAGAAGATTTTTATTTAGAAATTGATACTATCAAGGGCGAGTCCGCTGCAGTCGGATTTGAGAAACAAATGCAGATCAAGTCGTGGTCGTTCGGAGCCTCGAACTCCGGATCATCCACCCTGGGAACGGGTTTGGGCACCGGCAAGGTCTCGATGCAGGATTTCCATTTCGTAGTCGAAAACGGAACGGCAAGCAATCAGCTTTTTCTCGCGGCCTGCAAAGGAAATCACATCCCGAATGCAGTCCTCAGTTGCCGCAAGACAGGTGGCGGTGGCTCACCGTATACCTACTTCAAGGTTACGTTCGGCGATATTGTGATCTCGTCATTCCAGACGGGTGGAAGTGCCGGCGGAGGGCTCCCGTTGGAGCAGATCTCGTTCAATTTCACTAAGATCACGATGCAGTACTACCAACAGGACGAAAAGGGCGAGGTTACCCAAACCAACAACGTCACCTACGACGTCAAGAAGGTGGAAGGAAGCGGAGCTTAGTAACTCGAAACTTAACGGTGAACGCCGTGCCGCAAAGGTCGCGGCGTTCATTTCGATCGATCACACTTCAACCGTTCCCGTCTAATCGGCGGGAGCGACTTTTTCGTGTTAGGGCATGTCTCGTATCGACCACGAAATTCGCGTAACCCCATCGGTCCTTGACCGATTGATAGACCTTGAGCCGCGACATTCGGAGGAAGCGCCGAAATCTCGGTCCACATCGCTTCATGAATTGAAACAGTCGGTCAGGCGGGACCTGGAGTGGCTATTGAATACCCGTTGCCATATTGACGCTATCGACGACAAGTTGGAAGAAACCCCGAACTCGGTCGCGTTCTATGGCCTGCCGGATTTCACCGGCGTAAGCGTTAAAAGCCATATCGAACAAAAGCGAATGACACGAGCGATCGAGGATGCGATCCGCCGATTCGAACCTCGTTTCATCAATCTGAAGGTTTTCATGGATCCGCTGGAGAATGTCGATCGCCAGCTTCGATTCAGGATAGAAGCAACCCTCGACACCGAACCCGCCCCTGAACCGATAGTGTTCGACTCCGTCCTCAATTCGGGCGGAGGCGGCTTTGAGGTGGTTGAGCTATAGATCCATCACCGCAGAAGGCTAATGGCCTTCAGATTAGATCTCTTCAAATTACTGAATGCGAGACGAACTCTTAGGTTATTACGAGCGAGAATTGGTTTTTCTGCGCCGTATGGGGGCAGATTTCGCCCGGCGGTATCCGAAGATCGCCTCCAGACTGCTTCTTGAGGACGAAAAGGTCGAAGACCCTCATGTCGAGCGGATGATCGAGGCCTTTGCGTTCCTTACGGGCCGAGTTGCCCTAAAGCTGGACGACGAGCTTCCCGAGATCACGGAATCGTTCATTAATCTGCTCTATCCGCATTATCTTTCGCCCATTCCCTCAATGGCCGTCACTCAGTTCTCTTTCGGTTCGCCTACTGACAAGATCACCTCTATACAGTCACTCGAACGCGGCTCCAGGTTGAACTCGCGTCCCGTTGACGGAACGCCGTGCCAGTTCCGTACGGCCTATGATGTTCAGTTGGTTCCCGTCGAGATCGAGTCCGCATCGCTGGATTCGCCCGCTCCGAAAAATTCGCAAGGCAAGTTCGCTGAATCCGCTATTAAGATAAGCATGAGATGCTTTGGCGGCGCGAATCTGCACGAGATGAAGGTCGCCGCCACCGATAGTCCCCCGGATTCGTTCAGGTTTTATCTCGACGGCGATCCCCAACTGGTCTTTCCGCTTTATGAGATGATCTTTAACAATGCGGTCTCTGTCGAGTTCAGGCCAAAGGATCCGCCGCTCGGTGACCGCACGATGAAGACCCTAACGGGTATCCAGCTGAAATTGCCCGACCCCGTGATCATACCTGCGGAGGAGGCGATCCGGCAGGTCGGCTTTGACGATTCGGAGTCGATGCTTCCCTATAAGCTGAATTCGTTCAAGGGCTACAGGCTCCTGACGGAATATTTTGCTTTTCCATACAAGTTCTTGTTCTTCGACGTACTTGGGGTCGATCGTGCGATCGCAAATAAGTTCGGCAGTCATTTCGACATACTGATCCATCTGAAAGACGTAACCCCGCCGATCGCTCCGGTGGTTACGGAAACGTTCCGAATGGGCTGTACCCCCATAATCAATCTTTTTACACGCCTATCTGACCCGGTCTATATCTCGCAGCAGAAGTATGAGTATCAGATAATCCCCGATATCCACAGGCAATCTGCGACAGAGATCTATTCCATAGATGAAGTTTTTACTTCCGATCCAAGGACCGGGGTGGTTCGCGAATTTTCGCCCTTCTATTCGCTCCGGCACGCTTACGGCGAGCAAATGGAGAAATCGTTCTGGTACGCGACGCGACGCCAATCTCAAAGGCCGGACGACACGGGGACAGAGGTGTTCCTGTCGCTTGTGGATTCGAAATTTGATCCTTTTGCACCGGCCGTCGAGGTGCTTAACGTCCGTGCGACCTGCACAAATCGCGACCTGCCCGCGCGGCTGCCGTTTGGAGGAAAGGAGGGTGAGTTTGAGGTTGAAGGCACGGCTCTTGTCTCGCGTGTGCGCTGCCTTACAAAACCGACGGAGACAATCAGGCCGCCGCAGCGAAGGGCGCTCCAATGGCGGCTGATCTCACATATGAACCTTAACTATATGTCGATAGTGAACAGTGAAAGCGGTCGTCCTGAAGCACTTCAGGAGATCTTACATCTATATAACTTTGATGATTCTTCGGTTATCAGAAAACAGATTCTCGGGATCACCCACATTGAGTCGAAAAAGGCTGTTCGCCAGGTCGGCGGCCGCATCGGCGCCGGTTTTGTTCGTGGGCTTGAGACAACGATAACGCTCGACGAAGAACAATATGTCGGGAGCGGGATGTTCCTCTTTGCGTGTGTCCTTGAGCGGTTCCTGGCGCTGTATTCAACATTGAACTCGTTTAACCAGCTTACTGTACGGTCTGAGCAGCGAGAGGATCCAATAAAGATATTTCTGCCGAGGACGGGTGAGCAGGTGCTTTTGTAATAGCTAACGGTCGGCCCCGGGCCTGATCTAGTTTTGGGAATATTTGGTGCCGGCGATAAATGCACGCCGCGGCGGCGTTCTATTTCTGTGTCAGACGGTTCATTAAAACAGAAACTTTTTGATGAGGCTTATCGCTTTGAGTTCTTTCAGGCGGTCAGGCTTTTTGAAAGGATAGTAAGCGACCGCAAGCCGGTCGGCGGCGAAGCTTTGCCTTCTGATGAACAGATCAGATTTCGGACAAACGTCGCTCTCGATTTCCCGTCCAGCGAGATCAATGAGATTCGTGAGGTCTATGACGAGATCGCCGACCGCGACCGCCTGGAAATGATCGTGAACTTTATGGGCCTGATCGGCCCGAGCGGGGTCCTGCCAGTCCATTACACCGAGTTGGTATTGGATCGCGTCAGGCACAGGGACACGACGCTTTGGTCATTTCTCGATATCTTTACCCACCGGGCGGTCTCGATGTTTTATCGTGCATGGGCGAAATACCGCTTCCCTGTAGCCTATGAACGTGGGAACGATGAGTTTACCTCGTATCTGTTCGATATCGCGGGCTTGGGTACTGACGGCCTGCGCGGAAGAATGGGTTTTGAAGATGAGGCAATGCTTCCCTACACGGGCCTTATCTCACAAAAGCCCCATTCGGCCTCGGCACTTGAGAACATCGTTTCGGATTTCTTTGGATTTCCGGCGAAAGTCATTCAGTTCTTTGGGCAATGGCTCGATCTTTCTGATTCGGACATTACGTTCCTAGGACAAAAGAACAGCACGCTTGGATATACCGCATTGCTGGGAAGGCGTGTCTGGGACCAGCAGTCCATGTTCCGGATAGTCCTGGGCCCGCTGACCTTTGTCCAGTTCCAGGCAATGCTCCCGAACGGCACCGGGAACAAGCCGCTAAGATCAATAGTCCGTTTTGTGACGGGGCTGGAATTGGATTTTGATGTTAAGCTTGTGCTGAAAGCAAAACAGGTTCCGAGTCTTATACTGACCACCAAAGCGGTCCGCAGGCCGATGCTGGGTTGGACCACGTGGCTAAAGACGCAATCGTTTACGAGCGACGACGATCAGGTGGTAATGAATATGAATTGACGGGTCTGGCATTCTCGTATGGACAACGAAGCCGGGCCGCACCTTTGGTTATAAATATCTCAACATTTCAGGAGAAACAGTTATGAACGTAAACCTAAAATCATTGGTCGGAAGATTGAACGATGTTACGAGAGGTGCACTTGAGGGCGCCGCGGGGCTTTGCCTCTCCAGAACGAATTATGATGTTGAGATAGAGCATATCCTTGCGAAATTGCTTGAGCAGGATGACACGGATCTTCACAAGATATGTGCTCATTTTGAGGTCAATCTGGATCGCCTGACAAAAGATGTCAGCGTTGCCCTTGACCGGCTCAAGAGCGGGAATTCGCGAACGCCGGGCCTTAGCGATCGCATTCCGCGATGGATCCAGGATGCGTGGCTGCTGGCGTCGGTGGATTTCGGCGCCGCACGTATCCGCTCGGGCCACTTGGTACTCGCCCTGCTTGCAAATGACAGTTTTGCCAGGATCGCGAGAGAGGTCTCAAAGGAATTCAGCCATATTTCGCTCGAATCATTGCAGACGGAACTTCCCACCATAACAGGCGACTCTTCGGAGGCCCGTGATGCTGTTGCTCTCGGCGAAGCCTCGGGCGTTTCACATGGAGATTCAGTCGCGACCGGCGTCCCCGGCAAGACAAAGGCACTTGATCAATACACCGAAGACCTCACAGCCAAGGCGCGTGACGGCAAGATCGACCCCGTACTCGGTCGAGATTTCGAGATCCGTCAGATAGTGGATATCCTCACACGTCGCCGGCAAAACAACCCGATATTAACGGGCGAGGCAGGTGTGGGCAAGACCGCGGTGGTAGAGGGGTTCGCGCTTCGCATCGCTGAGGGCGACGTGCCGGATCCGCTGAAGAACGTAGCCTTGCGGTCGCTCGACCTGGGCCTGTTGCAGGCCGGAGCCGGTATCAAGGGCGAATTCGAGCAGCGGCTCAAGTCCGTCATCGACGAGGTCAAGGCCTCGCCTCAGCCGATAATAATGTTCATCGACGAGGCTCACACGATGATCGGTGCCGGCGGGGCCGCGGGACAGAACGACGCCGCAAATCTGTTAAAACCTGCACTGGCACGTGGCGAGCTTCGTACGATAGCTGCTACCACATGGGCGGAATACAAGAAGTATTTCGAGAAAGATGCGGCTCTGGCACGTCGGTTTCAGGTCGTAAAGGTCGATGAGCCAGACGAAGCAAAGGCGGTCGCGATGATGCGAGGGATCGCGGACAAGATGGAGGCCCATCACAATGTTCGGATACTGGACGAGGCCATCGTAGAGTGCGTCAAGCTCTCACACCGATATATAACTGGCCGTCAGCTGCCGGATAAATCGGTCTCCGTCCTCGATACGGCTTGTGCAAAGGTTGCTATCGGACAGGGAGCAACGCCCGCAGCGGTCGAAGACGTTACCAGGCGGATCCAGAACCTCAGCTCTGAGATCGATTCCCTTGAACGGGAGTTGGCGACAGGAGCGAACCATAACGACAGGATCGACGGCCTCAAGGCATCGCGAGAGGAAGCCGAAGCCGAGCTTGCGAAATTTAACGAACAATGGGAGAAGGAAAAGGAGCTGATAGAACAGATCCGAAATATACGGACCAAGCTAGAGATGTCTCGGCTGGACGGCAGGCTAGCAGATGCGGTGGCCGGTTCGACCAATGGAGGAGGTGAGACGGCGGCTGCCGCTGCGACCGCCGAAGGCGAAGCGCCGACGGGTGAAGATGTCTCTGCAACGGCAACGGCTCCCGCGCCCGAAACCGCGAAACCGGTCGATACCGAGTTTCTGAAGTCTGAGCTTTCCCGGCTAAATGCCGAACTTAAGGAGATACAAGGCGAAACACCGTTGATGCAGCCGGTGGTAAACGGCCAGACCGTTGCCGAGATCATCTCCGGGTGGACCGGCATCCCCATTGGTAAGATGGTCGCAGACGAGATCCACGCGGTACTGAACCTTGCCGGTACTCTTCGCGAAAGGGTACTTGGACAAGATCATGCTCTCGAAACGATCGCGCAGCGGATCAAGACCTCGCGGGCGGGCCTCACGGACCCGAAACGGCCGATAGGCGTCTTTATGCTGGTCGGAACATCCGGCGTCGGTAAAACGGAAACGGCACTCGCTCTGGCCGAGGCCCTTTATGGAGGTGAACGCAACCTAATCTCCATAAACATGAGCGAATATCAGGAAGCCCATACCGTTTCGAGCCTTAAGGGGTCTCCTCCGGGATATGTCGGCTACGGCGAAGGCGGTGTATTGACAGAGGCGGTGCGCCGCAAGCCTTATTCGGTCGTCTTGCTAGACGAGGTTGAAAAAGCACATCCGGACGTCATGGAGCTCTTTTTTCAGGTATTTGATAAGGGCGTTCTCGAAGACGGCGAAGGCCGCGAGATCGATTTCAAGAATTGCATTATCATCCTGACCTCTAATGTGGGAACCGATACGATAATGAAACTCTGTGCAGACCCGGACACCCGGCCGGAGCCGGACGGCATTATCGAAGCCGTAAAGCCGGAGCTGAACAAGGCTTTCAAACCAGCACTGCTAGGCCGAATGGTGACCGTCCCGTATTACCCGATCTCAGACGAAATACTGCGGCTGATCATCAAACTCCAGCTTGGAAAGATCAAAGATCGGATCGCGGACAACCATGGTGCGCAATTTTCCTACGATGATTCCGTCATAGATACGGTGGCTTCACGCTGTACGGACGTGGACAGCGGCGCAAGGAATGTTTATAACATCCTGACCGGCACGCTCTTGCCCGATATGAGCAGCGAGGTGCTCTCGCGAATGGCCACCGGAGAAGGTATCCACAAGGTGCACGTCTCCGTGTCGCAAGATGGAAATTTCTCCTACGATATAGCATAAGGAGAGTCGGAATGGCTTTGATCGAATTTTACAAGACCGGTGACGTGTATATCTCAGACGAAGAGGCGCTTGACGTCTTGATCTGGTTCTTCGGTGGTAATGTCGGTGTCTCGCTTTCGGCGATAACCTATAACGACCGCTCTTTTGCACAGGCGCTGATGATAGAAGCGATCATGGCAAGCAAACGGATGAGCGTGATAGAAGGCCTCTTCAGGTCATTTACCAAACCACCGAAATCGATCGCGTCTGCACTAAAACAGATTGCAAAGATCGCCGTCAAGGCCATCTGGGATCATCTTAAGCCCGTAGATCTCGAGAAACCAAAGATCTATGCAAGTATAAAAAGTCAGTTGGCCAGAAATTGGCGGTCTCCTTGGATGATCCGTGTTGCGACCGGAGATCCGGTCTACTGAGATCTGACAAGAAGTAGATACTCCGGGAAACGTTTATATGGCGACCACACAAGACAACAGGCTTTTGAGGATCTCGACCCCTTTGGGTAAGGATTTCCTATTGGTGAACAAACTGTCGGCCAGCGAGGGCCTCTCCGAGATGTTCTCCGTCGACGCGGAACTGCTTCATGCAGAACCGTCGGAGGGGATCGAGCCCACGATCGTGGACGCTTCGCAGATCCTTGGACAGAAGGTCACGATCGAGATAGCCCAGGCGGACGGCACAAGCCGATACATTAACGGGATAGTCAACCGGCTGTCACAGGGCGTCCGGCATGTTCGTTTTACGTTTTACAACGTCTCGATAGTGCCCGAGGTCTGGCTACTTACACAATGTTTCCAGAGCAGAATATTTCAACACAAGACGGTCCCCCAGATACTTGAGGAAGTTCTCGAGGGGTTCAACTTTAAGATCGAGCTTCAAGGGGATTTCAAGCCACGTAACTATTGCGCTCAGTATCAGGAGACCGACTGGGACTTCATATCCCGTTTAATGGAAGAGGAGGGAATATTCTACTTTTTCGAACATTCTGACGGCAATCATCAGATGATCATTGCCAATGACCCGCGTTCACACCGGGACTGTCCGAACAAGAATGAGATCCCCTTCTTTACACGGGTCGAGGGAGATGATCTGGTGTCGTCGGTACTGTCATGGCACAAGGATTATCAGCTGATGACCGGCAAAGTTACCTTCTGGGACTATAATTTTGAATTACCAACCCAGAAACTTGACGCCGAACAGCCCTCAAGATTCACCATAGGTGGTAACGGCGAGCTCGAGGTCTACGACTTCCCGGGCGGTTACGCACGCAAATATGACGGTATAGATAAGGGCGGCTCGGAACGAGCGTCGGACCTGAACAACATTTTCGACGACAAGCGGGCAACGGCCGAAAGAGCGATGCAGGCACTGGACGCCCGGCACGAGACCATCAGGGGCATCAGCGATTGCCCGAGCCTTACTTCGGGCCATCTGTTCCGGCTGACCGATCACCCGAGTTCTGCACAAAACGGTCAATATTTGCTAACCCACGTTGCGCACAGTGCGGTACAGTCCCCGGGATATGTCTCAGATGCGCCCGGGTCACCTTATGAGTGCAGCTTTTCGGCAATCGCTCATGGAGCAGGCAAGCCTCCCTTCAGGCCGATGCGATCCACGGCCAAGCCCAAGATCTTTGGTACGCAAACGGCCACGGTGGTTGGGCCGGCGGGCGAAGAGATCTTCACGGACAAGTACGGACGGGTGAAGGTCCAGTTCAATTGGGACCGGACCCTAAAGTTCGACCCGGATAGCTCATGCTGGGTGCGCGTGGCGCGTGATATAGCCGGGAACAAATGGGGAACAATGTTCATTCCCCGCATTGGCCAGGAAGTAATAGTCGATTTCGAGCACGGTGATCCTGACAAACCGATCATCGTCGGGTCCGTTTATAACCCGCAGACAATGCCGCATTATGAGCTGCCGCAGTATAAGACCCTTACGTATATCAAAACCCGCACCTCGCCCGACGACGGTAAGGGTTACAACGAGCTGCGTTTTGAGGACAAGGCTGACAAAGAACAGGTGTTCATCCGCTCGCAAAAGCGATATGATCTCCGGGTCCGCGGCTCGATGTACGAGACCTGCGGCGGCAGCCGGCACGAGGTCATCGGACTCAAACAAGAAAACCAACCCGGCGGCAACCTAGCCATAACCGTTGCCGGCTGCTATGACCTGCACGTTAAAGAAGACCATTTTATCGGTATTGACGGAAAACAGAACGAAACGGTCAAAGCCGATGTTGTTGAAAATTATCAGGGCAAACAATACACGGAGGTAACCGGCGCGAGAGAATTGAATGCCCGAGAAATAACCCTCGAAGCCCTGAGCAAGGTCACATTAAAAGTAGGCGGTAGTTTCATTTCTCTTGACCTCTCAGGTGTCACAATATCTGGGCCTATGGTTAAGATAAACTCTGGCGGCTCCGGATCGAGTACTGGACAATCAGACATATCCGATCCTTTGGATGCAGACGTTTCTGACAACGGCGAACCCGGGTATCTTGAAAGACCTAGAAGCGGGGGCGGGGGTGGACGCAGAACCCGAACGCTTAGCGGTCAACACGCTCCGAATGTCACAGCCCAGGCGTTTGCCTTGACACAGGCTAGGGGAACAGCAGACGATATGGATCGGGCACTGGTTGCCGCCGAGCTAAGCAAACTTCCCCCTCACGTTCTTCAGCGAATGGAAGATAACGGAACAACAGTTGCCGTTTGTCGGGATTCAGTTACGGAGGTCCGAACAGACCTCGCTGGTGTTACGCCGCGTGGATGGCCACCGGGAACATCTTGGGATACAGTCCCCGGACTCTATGATCCTGGCACAAACACGGTGATCGTTGCTACGCGAGGCCATGATCAAGATGATGGCCCTTATGTTCCGCCAACTGGCGACGGGCACGGAAGCTCGAACTTAGTGATTCATGAGGCAATGCACAGCGTTGACCATCATGGGCCTGACGGAAATCATATTTCAGAAACAGACGAGAATTTTGTCAATGCAAGGAACAATGACCCAGCTATCATGGCGGACGGTTACGAAGGTACTGCGAATCCTGCAGGTGCAGAAGAAGCCTACGCTGAGAGCGCAGCTCGCTATTATGGTGGTGATCCTAATGACGCCACCAATCACCCAGGCTTGCACGAATACTGGGAAGGAGACCCGCTCAACCCAACCCCCCCAGCAGCAGCAGGACCGTAAAGACCGAAAGGATAGACGAAAGGTGAGAAAAGTGGAAACAACTACCAACAGCATTGGAAGAGCGACAATGGAAGAGGATGGCACGATAATCCTTGACCTGCAAGCGACCGGTGAAAAGGGAGAGAAAGGGATTGGACGGCTAGTTTACCCTCCCTCCCATGAAAAATATGACTTTATTCTGGACCACATTGGGGGCATAAATCCTGGTGAAAACAAACCTGTACCCCCCTTTCCAGACAACTAATGGCGGCAACGTAAGTGGAGTTTTGTCATTCCTAGAGCCACTTATTCCGGAATCCAACTTGTTTAATGGCCGTCGAATGGACGGTGACTGACAAAGATGCCACAGGGACCAGCAGCACGAACAACAGATACGGTGGCCCATCCGCTGCCGCCGGTACTGATGCCCGGACCGGGCAGTATGGATGTGCTTATCGGATTTCTTCCGGCATGGAGGGGGATGCCGCTTGCGGCGGTCGCCGCTCTTCAGGCGGCAAAGGCAACGGCAGACGCGGCGATCAAGACCGCCGAAGCGGCGACTGCAGCCGCCGCCGGGACTCCCGGAGCACCGGCCGCAAAAGCAGCTGAGGAATTGGCAAAATCAGCCGCGCTTGCCTCAATGTCCAACGCCATCTCAGCGGCAGCCGGCGGGGCAGACATTCATGCATGTACTACTCCGCTCCCGATACCCCCGCATGGGCCAGGTGTCGTCATCACGGGTTCTGCCACGGTAATGATAAATAATCTCCCCGCATCCCGGCAGGGCGACACCATCCTTGAGGCGATCGGCCCGCCAAATAACATCACTAAAGGCGAGATGACGGTGATCATCGGCGGATAACCGTCTGGACGTTAAAATCGTTTACCGGCCCATTTCAGAATCGTCTACATAAGCGTGTGTGCTTTGATTCTGGATCCCGGATCTTAAATTTTGATCTCGGATGGCCCTTGGATTCGTGAACGCTGATTTGAAATTCTGCACAACGTTTCTGTTCACTGACCCCCCGCCCCTTGCAAATGGCCCACATCGCTCTTATTCCGCAAATTGCCATTGAAGCCGAAACATCCGCATGGGAAATTTGCCAGGTGCGGTAAATAACCCCAGGTTCGAGATGGCGATGATGTACCAAAAATTCTCCTTTCCCTCTGCGATCACGGAGCCCTCCGCGTTGAGACCCCACCTGACCGCTGAGCCCGCAGAGTTCGCCGTGCAGAGAACGGCTGAGACGTGTCTCATCTGTTTCAGCCGTTTCACTGCGACACCTCTTCCCTTCAGAGAAACGAGACCCGAATTCGAAGGGGACGATAGGTGAACTATCGTCACTTCCGAAGCCGGACCACGGTGCCATTCGGCCCTACCGCCCAGACCGCGTCGCGTCCCTGTGCAGCGACCGCATTCAGATTCTCGTTACCGGCTTTCTGCCAGGTCCTTCCGCCATCTCTAGAAATATCGGTGCCGTTCGTCCCGACAGCAATTAACGTTGTTCGGTCGATATACGCGACTGCAGAACGGTATCCGGAAAGTCCCTTCCCCAGCGTCCACGTCTTGCCCCCGTCGGACGTAAAGGCCAGGTTATCGTCTGCAGCGTCGGGTTTCTGATAATCTCCACCGACGATGACACCGTTCTTGCTATCGAACATAGCGATCGAAAATATCCCGCTACCCGGCGACCCCTTCGGCATTGGCGTATCAGTAGCAGACCAGGAAACGCCGCGGTCGGTCGAACGGAAAACACGGGCATCTGCGCCGCCGGAAACAAGAAACACATTGTTTTTGCCATTGGCGATTAGACATGTTCCGCTTGCGGCAAACGCGGCCTCACCCTCGATCGCTGCGGGGATGGAAATGTTCGGTATAGGTTCCCAAGCTACCCCTTTGAGCTGTCGGGTCAAAAGTCTTACAGATCGCAAGATCTGAAAAGTGCCCTCTACAGGATCGGACATTGCCAAACAATTTTCTCTATCCCAGCAGGCAATGGCGTCGAAAAACGCATTTTCGTCTTTGTTGGTGAATTGCAACTGCCACGTCTTTCCGCCGTCGATGGTTTTGTAGATTCGAGATGCATCGCCGTTGCCGATGCTCAAAATATACGCGGTGCGTCAAACGCCTCTATATCGCGGAAATCAAGTTTCTCGGCACCGGGAACCGTTATCACATTCCACGTCTTCCCGCCATCTTTGGTCTTTATTACCGTCCCGCCGGTCCCGCTTGCCCAGATCACCTTTTCAGAGACGATGGAAAGTCCCCGGAAAGAGGCAGTCGTGGCGATAGGCTGTTTGACCCATTGTGAGTTGGCCTGGCTCGCCGCCGAAAACAAGGCCAGAGCAGTAATTAACAATCGTATAGACATATCGATTATCTTACGACAGAGCGTATCCGATGTCGCTACATCTTGCTATCTGGATCTGATCGGTGCAGATTTTCCCGTAAATTTTCTGGAAAAGAAATCTGTCATCAGGTTAAAAAGATCCGGGGCTCGGATACCATGATCCTGGCCTTCGAGGAGCTTGAATTCGACATCCTTTTCCAGAGACTTCAGCCTGTCGTATAGCAAATAGGCTTGATTCACGGGAGCATTCATATCTTTGTCTCCGTGGACGATCAGAATCGCGGACGATATCTTATTGACCTGAAAGATCGAGGACCTCATCTTAAGGGCATCATCGGTCAAACCGGTTTCTTTTTCAATGTTTGCCTTAATGGCCTCAATAGTAATGTCATTGTAAGCCAGTTTTAGGTCATAGATCCCGCCGCCGAGCACAGCCGCCTTTACGCGATCCAGCCTTGGCAACATCAACGACGCCGCGATCGCCCCACGAGAATAGCCAAATAACCCCATCTTTTGGCTGTCCACGTAAGGTTCCTGCTCAAATTTCTTAAAACCTTCGAGGAAGGCATTGATGGTTCTTTCGCCCAGAAAATCCGGTTCGATCTCGGTAGTGCCAAAACCGGGTGTCGATACCGTCATGGTCGCAAAACCAAGTTTCGCGAACACGGTACCGAATGAGAAGTAAGTTCCAGCCGTTCCCTGGTACCCCGGTATCATCATTACCGACGGAAATCTGCCTTCGGTCGTAGGTCGAAACGTCAATGCCTCAACGTTTTTTCCATTGAATTTGTAGTCAAATTTGCATACCTTTACCCGGTCATCTTCTATGGTTGCGCATCCTTCCTTTTGTATGACCTTTATTATCTCGGTTCGATCCGGTACCTGACCTTTACCGGCGGTTGCGAGAAAGGAAACAAAAAGTAAGAAATAGAAATGAAAACTATATCGGTAGATTGTCATATCGCAATTTACTTGATCTTGGATCAAACAAAATATGACGACAGCTCATTTGAAAAAGTTACAAAAAAATCATCGAAGCTTTCGGATCCTCTGACAAAGATCGGTCGCGGCATTCTTCCATTCTGGGAAATCGAAAGTGAAGCCGGAATCGGTGAGCAATTTAGGGATGACGCGGCGGCTTTTCAGGATCAATTCGGTTTCCGAGCGCATAAAAAATGCGCCGATGGCAAGCTGCCATTCAAAAGCAGGCAGACCTATGCGGGTGCCCCAGGCTTCTCGAAAAATACGCATAAATTCTTTATTTGGCAGTGGGTTAGGCGAAGCTATATTGATCGGGCCGGAAAGCTCTTCATGTTCGATCAGCCAATAGACCGAACGGATAAAATCGTTTTCGTGTATCCAGGAAATATATTGCTTGCCGCTAGCCGCCGTGCCGCCAAGCCCAAATCGAACGATGCCCAACATGGTGTCAAAAATACCGCCGCGAGCTGGTCCCATTATCATCGCCGACCGCATCAGCACCTTGCGCGTCTTTGGTGTTTTAGCCTCATTTGTTACACGCTCCCAGGCTGTGGCCACATCAATGCTGAAATTCCAGGTGTCCGGTGCGTCCGGCTCGTTGCCTCCGATCACGCCGGTCACATCGTCATTTGGATGATCAAATGTGTGTGCGTAAATTGTGGCTGTGCTGGACTGGAGCCAAACCTTCGGCGGCGAGGCTGCGGCCGCTATCGCTTCGCCAACAACACGGGTAGAATCGACTCGCGAGTCCATCATCTGTCGGCGGTTTTCCGTGTTGTAGCGGCAATTGACGCTGCGGCCCGCAAGGTTTATGACAACATCCGCACCGTCGATCTCTTTCGCCCATGTGCCGAGGGTTTTCCCGTCCCAGATCGCCGTTCGCCACGGTGTATCGCCTTTACGTCGGCTCAGTATGACAATGTCGTGCCCATCAGTATGAAACGCACGGGCTAGTGCCGTGCCGACCTGCCCGCTTCCACCTGGTATGACGATTTTCATAAGGGAACTCAACAGATCCAAAAGTCAGCCGCGTAAACCAACCCAAACAAGGCTGGAATATCGAGAACAAACGATGTGACAACTCCGAGGATGACCGAATCCTTAACTTCAGCGAACTTTAGTGGTTCACGTGGACTGTAGAAGCCCTTGATCAATAGCCACCACTCAAAAATACGAACGGGTATCAGCCCTAGAACGTATATCAAAAGACCAACTCCAAATACGATAACAAATGGAAAAGAAAGAAATGCCAAAGCTGTTCCGAAAGCCAATCCCAGCAACATCCTAGAAACACCTACTAAGAAGATATTTCGGGGCTTATCGGGAAATTTACGATTTAGATAGATAGCAAAGGCAGTGTATCCCGCAAACTTAATTGCAGGAAATGCGAGCAATCCTAAAGGTTCTGAAAGTCCTCCGGGCATTTAATGACTCCGCTCTAATAAACCATTCTTGCCTTTACGGTCCCCGGCACGTCCTTCAATAGTTCGAAAGCCTCTTTCGAGAGCTTAGATTCGACGTCGAGGATAACGTATCCGATATTAGGATTAGTGTTCAGGTATTGGCCGACGATGTTGATCCCGCGTTTTGAGAGACGCGAGTTTATCTCCCCGAGCACGCCCGGTATGTTTTCGTGGATGTGTAAGATGCGGTGCGTACCGGCCTGCGGCGGGAGGCTTACGGGCGGAACCGTATGCGAACCTTCGCTGGTACCATAGTCGAGGTATTTTATCAGCTTGGCGGTAACATCCAGCCCGATCTTTACCTGGGCTTCCTCCGTTGAGCCGCCGATATGTGGGGTCAAGATCACGTTGGGCACACCTTGCAGCGGACAATCAAATGCGTCTCCGATCTTCTCCGGCTCTTCGGGAAATACGTCGATAGCGGCCCCGGCAAGTTTGCCGCTTTTCAGCGCCTTTCGAACAGCCGCCAGATCGACCACATCGCCTCGGCTATGGTTTATCAGGATCGAGCCTTTTCGCATTGCACGAATGGCATCGGTATCGATCATATTGTGTGTTGTCCTATCGGAAGGAACGTGCAAAGTAACGATATGCGAGCGTTTCAGGAGTTCTTTCAGGTCAGCAACTTGCTTGGCGTTCCCGAGCGGCAGTTTTGTTGCGATGTCATAATAGACCACCTGCATCCCGAGCGCTTCCGCCATGTTCGACACCTGCGAACCGATGTTCCCATAGCCGATGATGCCGAGCGTCTTACCGCGCAGTTCGAACGAGCCTATTGCCTCTTTAAGCCATTCGCCCCTGTGCGCAGCCGCGTTCTTATCGGCGATCTTGCGGATCAGCATCACGCAAAGCCCGATTATCAATTCCGCCACCGAACGCGTGTTCGCATGCGGCGCGTTGAATACCGCAACCCCCTTCTCGGTCGCGGCTTTGAGATCGACTTGATTTACACCAATGCAAAACGCACCGATCGCCAGCAGCTTATCCCCCGCCTCGATAATGTTTCGCGTAACTCGCGTCTTCGAACGAATTCCGAGAACATGAACGCCCCTGATCGCCCTGATCAACTCCTCTTCGCTAACAGCCCCGCCAAGCCGCTGCACCTCGGTATAGCCGCCCGCACCAAACTCTCGAACCGCCGCATCGGATATATTCTCGAGCAAAAGGATCTTGATCTTGCTTTTTGGATACGAGGTTGATGCAGTCACTATTTCGTCCGATCTAACGTATGTGCTCGCTCAGAAAATCCCTGAGCATAGTTGCCTGGTCACGGTTTAACTCCACATGGTAGTGGTTATTCGTATTCTGCATATCCGGAGTGAAAAGGATCATAAATCCGTCTTCTTCACTCCAGCAGATATGCAAATTATCGCTTTCGGTGTCCCGAATACTCACGTCCGGGGCTTGTCCGTAAATCGGACACTTCATACCACTTGATTACATATGTATCGTCATATCGTGCACGCCTTCGGCGGCTTCCATTATTGATTCGGAGACCGTGGGGTGTGCGTGTATCGTCCGGCCAAGTTCATCGGCGGTCGTCTCAAGCGCCATTGCAACGACGCATTCGGCAAGCAGTTCAGTGGCGTGCGGGCCAATGATGTGAACGCCGAGGACCTCGTCGTATTTCTTCTCGGCGACGATCTTAACAAAACCGTCAGTTTCGCCAAGGATGCGGGCCTTACCGGATGCCGAGAACGGGAACTTGCCGACCTTTACGTCATACCCCGCTTCTTTCGCTTTAGCTTCGGTCAGCCCGACGCTTGCGACTTCCGGGTCACAATACGTACAGTTCGGGACAAGGTTCTGCTTTATCGGCTCTACCTTTTTGCCGGCGATCTTTTCAACGACGATGATTCCTTCTTTCGAGGCAAGGTGTGCAAGCCAGGCTGTGTCTATAACGTCGCCTATCGCGTAAACGCCCGGCTCATCGGTCTCGCAAAACTCATTTACCTGCACCGTGCCGCGCTCTTTTACCTTGACCTTTGTGTTCTCCAGGCCAAGCCCCTCTAGATACGGCATCCGGCCAACGGCCACCAGCAGCATCTCGGCCTCAAACGAAACATCGTCGCCCTTCGCGTTCTTTCCGGAAACCTTAACGCCCTTCTTACTCTTCTCCATCTTGTCGAGCTTGATGCCGGTCTCGCATTTTATGCCTTGCTTTTTGAAGGCCCGTGCAAGCTCTTTTGAAACATCTGCATCTTCTATTGGAACAATTCGGTCCAGAAGCTCGATCACCGTCGTATCGCAGCCGAACCTGGCATAAACGCTTGCAAATTCAACACCGACAGCCCCTGAGCCCATCACGATCATCGATTTCGGCACACTCTGAAGCTCAAGGATCTGATCCGAATTGACCACCTGTTTGCCATCCACCTCAAATCCCGGTATCGGCCGCACGACCGAGCCCGTGGCAATGATGATGTTCTTCGTGTCGATGGTCTCTTTTTTGCCGTCCGCAAGCGCGACCTCGACTTTGCCTTTGCCCGTGATCTTCCCGTGGCCGTTAAAGACCGTGACCTTGTTCTTCTTCATCAGATAGGTCACGCCCGCCGCGTTCTTATCAACTATGTTCGATTTGTATTTCTGGACGCCCGCCCAATCATAGCTGAGGTCCTTGACCTTTAAGCCAAAGTCCTCAAAGTGTCCGGCCTTTTGATAAAGATGTGCTGCATTTAGCAGCGCCTTGGTCGGAATACAGCCCCTCAGTCCGCAGGTGCCGCCCAGCTTCGCATCCTTTTCTTTCTCAATGATGGCTACTTTTAATCCCAGCTGTGCTCCGCGGACCGCTGCGACATAGCCGCCCGGGCCTGCGCCGATAATAGTTACGTCAAATTGTTCTGCCAATGTCTTATTCCTCGATTTATCGATGTTTACTGCAAAATCAACATTATAAGGGCACACAGGGGACAATCAAAAAGCCCCGTTCTCGTTTGTAGGCCACCTCTCTTACCGAATTCATACAAACTTAACGCCTCGTTTACCCGGCTGTAACACCGGTGGCGTATCGTCCCAACTTGCATCCGTCAATATTAAACCAATTTTTGTAATGCCTGCGGTTCAGATCCTGACGATCTTGGCCCCGGTCTTTTTGAATTTTTCTAACCTCAACAGGAGTAAATACGATCTAATGATTAAACGAAACACCATCGTCGGGTTTCCGCATTCTGTCTTCGCCTTCTTCCTTACTGCGCTGATCGCGGTGGGCGCTTTTGGGCAGGCGGAATCCGGAAGTTCAGCTATCGAAGGCACCGTCGTGGACATAAATGGTAGCTCTGTTTCCGGGGCGTCCGTCACCATCCGCAATCTGGAGACCGGATTGGAACGTGTTGTGGTGACCGACCGCAACGGACGCTTTTCAGCCCGTGTTCTGCCAGTCGGCCGCTATCTTGTCGTGGCCTCGGCGTCAGGGTTTGCCGAAGGCCGCCGCGAAAATGTTATGCTCCGGGTCGGTGAGTCCACACCGGTTAGCGTCTCACTCCGCCCTTCGGAAGTTACCGCGCAGGTAGACATCGTCTCCGGTACCGATCTCATTGATACCGAGACGTCCACTACCGGTGCATCTCTCGGCGAGCGTCTTGTTGCTGACCTGCCGGTTCGAGGCCGTAATTTTTCCGAGTTTATTACATTGACTCCTGCTGTCATCCAGGAAGCCGACCGCAGCGGGCTGGTTGTCGCGGGCCAGCGGTCGATCAACTCGAACATCGCTGTCGATGGAGCCGATTTCAATGATCCGGTTCAGGGTAACCAACGCGGCGGCAATGAGTCGGTCTTCTTTTTCCCCCAATCGGCCGTAAGGGAGTTTCAGGTCGTTCGATCAGGAGCAAGTGCCGAGATAGGCCGAACAAATGCCGGTTTCGTGAACGTTGTCACGAAATCCGGCTCGAACGATCTCCGAGGCGAGGTCTTCTATAACAATCGTAACCGATACCTCACTTCCGAAGATGCGTTCGGCCGCAGCCTAGATAATGCCCAAAACCAATTCGGTGGCGCCATCGGTGGGCCGATCGTTCGCGACCGTGCATTCTTTTTCTTTAGCCTCGAACAAAACCTTCTACGCGTACCATTTGTCGTCGAGTTCCAAGACGTGCCCGGAGTACAGATACCTTCCGAGCTCGCGGCACTCGAGGGCGAAAAGCGCGGAACAAACAATCCAACGGTCCTCTTCGGTCGCACAGATTATCTTCTCAACAACAGCAATACCTTAAACCTCCAATACACATATACGAGGATGCGCGGCGAGAACTTTGATTTCGACTCGCCTCGTCAGACCACGGCGGAATCCGGAAACTATATGCGAAAGGGATCAAGCAACGGGCTAAAGGGATCGCTCGTTACCGTCTTCTCGCCGAACATCATAAATGAGATCCGTGGACAGGTCGCTACCGACAACCGATTGGAACAACCAAATTCGAACATGCCTCGTATCAACATCGCGGGTTTTGGTGATATCGGTGGGAACGATGGGCGTCCGCGACAGTTTGACTCGACCCGCTACCAATTTGCCAACAATGTGAGTATTTCGGCCGGCCGACATCAACTTCGATTCGGATTTGAGACGAACATTAACAATGTTGCTCAGCGGCGTGAGACGAGGATCCAGGGAAGATGGGATTTTGAAAATCGGGTATTGGAAGGAGTTCCAACCACAGGTTTGGAACAATACATCGCCGGACGTCCGCGTCGATTCCGGCAAACGTTGGCAACAAACGACCAGAATCTTTCCCTCTTCCAAGGAACACAACAGGAATATGCGTTATTCATCCAGGACCGGATAAGGGTATCGAATCAATTCGTGATCGATGCGGGATTTCGATGGGAGGCCCAGATAAACCCGCAACCGACCGATCCGTTCCCCGGCATCCCTGAAACCAGCCGCATACCGAATGACCTAAAACAGTTTCAACCACGGCTGGGAATGGCTTACGATGTCAACGGCCGCGGTAATACCGTGATCAGATTTTCTGCAGGCATATTCACCGCTCGAACGCCGGCGAATCTATTTCAGCGGGTGTTTACCAACAACGGATCAACAACCCGCGAGATCGAGATCGCGGAGCCCGGGGCCTGCCGAAATTCCTCGATAGTAAACCGCCCCGGCTGCAGACTTCGCGGACCTGACGCTATCTTTACATTTCCGAATTCGCTAACATCGATTCCTCCTGCATTTGAGTCATTTGCTCTGCTTCCGCGCGTCTTCGGTTTTGACCCGACATTTCGAAATCCACGATCGTTCCAGGCTGCGGCCACGCTTGAACAGAAGATCTCCCGAGACATCGTGATGTCGATCGGGTACATCCGAAATTCTACATGGGCGCTACAACGGCGTCTGAACAGAAACTTGTTCCCGCCGACGATCGACTCGACCGGAATGCCGATATTCCCCGCAGCCAGGCCAATTCCGGGAATAAGCTGGCTCTCGATCAATGAATCGACCGCCCATTCCACATATGATGGAATGACATTTACAATGACCCGGCGATTCGCTGATCGTTTTCAATTCCAGGCAAACTACACTCTTTCCAAGTCGATGGATGATGATTCAAACGAACGGAACTTCTCTCAGGAGCCGGCTCTTAATCCGTTCGACCTTTCGATCGAGCGGGGCTATTCAAAACAGGACGTCCGCCATAACATAAACCTCAGCGGTTTGGTCGATCTCGGCTACGGGTTTACCCTGTCCGGAGTGTTGATCACGCGTTCAGGTTTTCCTTACACACCCGTGATAGGATTTGATACTCAGAATGACGGCAACGACGACAACGACCGGGCTATTATCAATGGACGTGTTGTGGATAGAAACTCATTCCGCCAGCCCGGTTTCTTCAACCTGGACCTTCGATTGCTTAAGGGCTTCATACTGAAAGAACGAATGCGGCTTGATCTTTCAGCCGAACTCTTCAATGTTACACGTAATTCTAACCGGAATTTCGGTAACGACGCGGTCAGCTTCTTCGGCACACCTCTCCCTGACGGGTCGCCTTCAGAACCTAACGCGGGTGTTCCCCTTTTCGCTCCGTCAACGGCGAGGTTTGGCGGCCCGCGACAACTACAGCTCGGTGTTCGTTTTGTATTCTAGTCTAGGGTATTTATTGCCACTTTTCCGGTTTAGGGGCGGCGATCGTCCGCCTCTAAACCGATTCCGCGTTTTGCTGTAAATGATATGAATAAGCCAGTTGTAAAGCGTTTCGGACCGACGGTCATGGTCATCATAATGCTGTTTTTCTCCACTGCGTTCGGACAGTCGTGGATCCATCCGTTTGATTTTCCTCAAACCAAAAGTTGTCCGCAGGAAGTGGTCGCAGTCGTAGAGATACCGGCAGGAAGCTATATAAAATATGAACTGGATAAGGCGACCGGGCACGTTGTCGTCGATCGGTTCCAATCAGTCCCGATGGTCTATCCGGCGAATTACGGAGTCATCACGCAAACTCTCGCCGGTGACGGGGACAATCTCGACGTCCTTGTGTTCACACGTTCACCGATCCAGTCCGGAGCTCTTATTTCCGTAAGGCCCATCGGTATCCTCAAAATGATAGACGGCGGAGAAGAAGACGATAAGGTCATTGCGGTCCCTACAGCGGAAGTCGACCCGACTTATGCCGAAGTAAAGTCGGTCGAAGACCTCCCGAGAATAGAAAGGGAGCGACTGGAATTCTTTTTCCGGACATATAAGACGTTACCGAGCGGTCGTAAGCAGGTGAAAGTTAGCGGTCTACTTCCTGCCGAGTCTGCATTTATTGAGATAAGCAGGGCCATGTCGGCCTACGCAAAGTCCAAAGGGCTCCCCGCGATCCGGTGCGAAAGCAAGTCTGAAAACGAAATTGAGTCGGAGTAGTTAAAGTCTGCCAAACTTCCTGTCTCCTACACCCTTGCATGAAACCTGAATTGAAAGTTTGCGTATCAGCGGATTCGAGGCCTGGTATCGATTGTTGGATCGCTTCGCCGACCACTTTTGGTGCGAACCCCCGGGATATATGTCTTATCGACGGAAAGTGGCGGTAATATTTATCTTTCCAATTATTAGGCTGTAAGATGTCCGTAAGAGTCAGAGCAGATTTGATTCGTACTGATGCCTGAAAAGGGGTAAAGAAAATGGAACATTCGGACGAGTTTTTGGCAATAGTAAATGACGCGAAAGCCAGAGTGAATGAGCTTTCGGTAACGGAGGCCATCCGTCGCATGCAAAGTGGGGCCGTCTTGATCGATGTACGTGAAGATCAGGAATGGAAAAGCGGTTTCGCTAGTGGAGCAATCCATTTGGGACGGGGCGTGATCGAACGCGACATCGTTGGTAAGTTCCCCGATAAAGCCACGGAAATTATCTTATACTGCGGCGGTGGATATCGGTCCGCCCTTGCCGCCGATATGCTGCAGAAAATGGGCTACACAAACGTTTATTCCCTTGCCGGCGGCTGGAAAGCCTGGCTCGATGCAGATGCTCCGCTCGCAACCGACGACCTCGGCTGATCACTTGCATACAACCTTTGGCGAGTAGTGTTCTGCCTTTATCGACCTCTGGCAGTTGTCGACACATCTTTCGACGATAGTGCCAAGTTCTTTGTTCTTTGCTTGAGCCGCCCACTTATCCTCTCGATCAGGCACCTTTTTGGCGTCAGCCGTCCGCAGCCATCGCTCGTGGGCAAGATCGAATTCCAAGTTGCCCTCAATGCAATATTTGCTGCACGCATTTCGTTTTGCACGTTCAGGTTCTACATCGGTTCCTATCCACGTCACGCCATCTATGTCCAATTCTGCTGTGCAGGTCTTGCTGCCGCCGCAACCCAGCGCGACGATCAGCAGGAAACCTGATGCATAGAGTGCTGTGAAGATCTGCCGTCTCATTTATTTACGTTCGCACACGCCATCGGGATCGGTCCCGGACGTCCGTCCTGCCTTGTCGCTCCGTAACGTCCTCCGGCATGGTCTTGCTTGAAATATGCTTGGTAGTAGTAGCAGGTGCCGTCCGCCTTGCGGAATGCGATAGCTGCAAAAATACCTCGAAAGAGGATCTGCCCAAGCGGGCCGCGTTGAACAAACCAGTCCGGGTTCGTGATAGAAACGCGTAAGATCGTGTCCCGATTCCCGCTGGCCGCAACGGCCTGTTTGATCGCGACTTCCATCGTAGGGTCCTTACGCTGTGCGGTCGGAAGAAGGGCATTTTGAGCCGCAACCTCGTCCAGTTTGTCGGCTATTTGATTGTAAAAGGCATAGTTGCCGTCGGTGACCGCGAACTCTCCGCGTATGGTCTGGCTGCCGATAATGCTGAATTCTATCTTGTGGGTCCCGCTTCTCAAGGTACTTATCTTGTGAGAATAGAATTGAGCCCCGGCACGTGCTCGGTTACCCGGCCGTCCCGCTGACGACAGCATCTCGAAATGAACCTTTGGGTAGGCATAGGTCTTTGCGTTTGAGGGGTCTGGTGCAACGTCGAAGATGAAATAACGATCAGAAGGGACCGCATCCCACGCGGTATCCTTATTTTCAATGTCCCACGCAAAATAATGCGTTCCGTCATAGATAGGACTCCCGTCCATCTTCATTTGTATCTCCATCGCCGGCCGAGTGACGTTATAGCCAAGATCTTTGTGTGGAACGGATTCTTCCTTCAAGAAATCTTTAAGTGGCCGGTCGAGGATCAAAAGTCCGTAAATATGGTCGCCCGCTGCAAAGACATTTGTAAGATTTGATGGATTTGCAGGGTCTATCGGCGACTTGGAAAATACCAGCATCGTCTTTCCTTGTGGGGCGACAGATGAAACTGATCGGGATGGTTGTACAGCCGATGAGCCTGAGGGATAAACTTGTCGAAGTTTATCCCTATCCACGGTATATATAGATCGTCCCTCGGACAATGTTGAAAGAGAGGCAAGGTTCTTGTGCTTGTAGTTAGGTCCGACCCCGTAAACGACTAAATTGCAATCGTTCCCATAAGACCTCCAAGCATCGGCCTCACTTATTCCGTTAAGCCACCGCAAAAATCCACGCGCCACCGGCGGTGCGGTCGGCATAGAAGGAGCGCAAACGCGTAGATTCGAGACCGGTCGACCGTCAAGGAATTGCTCGCCGATAAAGTAAAAATCTGAATCAGGAGCGTCTCTCAACGAAGCGGGAGCTCCGGCCGGTGCAGGCGTGGGCATCGGAGCCGGGGCGCGGGGAATAGTGGGAACCCTCGGGATCTGCCCGGCTGCCGTGATAACACCGAGCGTAAGCATTGTGAGCACGAATAAAATTACAGTTCTGGTTCTTATCATATTTTTCGTCTTATGTCCGGATACGGCATGATCCCGTAGATCCTAAGTACATCTCCTGAACAAGAGCAAATTGGACTTGCTAGCCCAGCCCCGCTAAAGGTAAACTCCACTTGAGCATCCTCACAGTTTGGGTAAGCTTACGTAACAGCGTGGAGAGTATCCCAGTTTTACGAGGCGTTTCTACCATAAAACGTTCAATAAATTATCAATTTTCGTTCAATTGTTGGCATGTCGAGCGAAAGTGACCGCCAGATCAACTTTGGAGACTTTACATTCGGCCTAGGCGAAAAGATACTTTCGCGAGGCAACGAACGTATTTCGTTGGCACCAAAGGTCGCGGAAACGCTCAGCATCTTGCTCGAGTCTCCCGGCAGGCTGTTGACCAAAGATGAGTTGATGGAGCGTCTTTGGCCAGATACCGTGGTCGAGGAGCGAAATCTTGCCCAGAATATCTTCATCCTAAGAAAGGTTTTTGGTTCAGGAGAAGGAAAAGAACAATTCATAGAAACAGTTCCGAGGCGCGGATATAGGTTCGTCGGCGAAGTAAAGTATGTTAACGAAGAATTTGCGCCTTCACGGAACGGATCTGAACACAAAAATGGCAAACAAAAGCGCGTCCGATTGATGCCTTTCGTCATTGCGGCGATTTTTTTGGCTACAGCTTCCGGTTTGGGCTATTTTCTGTTTTTGAGTGAAACTCGTGAGTATGGCAAAGTTCCCGCCTCTCCTATCGCCTCGTTGAAACGGCTTACCGATTCCGGGCGCGCATGGTTTCCCTCCGTCTCAGCCGACGGTAAAAAGATTGCTTACGTCTATCACTCTAAGAATATGGACAGCGTAAGGGTTCAGGATGTGGCTTCAGGTGGGGTAACAGAGGTCGTGCCGCCGGCGATTGCCGAGATCGGACAGCCAGAGTTCACTCCGGGTGGTGGCAGGCTTATCTATCCGGCCCGTGACGGCGGGCGAGAAGCTACCGTTTACAGTGTTCCAGTGTCCGGAGGGCGATCTGCGGTCGTTGCGCGCAATGCGAGAAGCGAGGTTTCTGTATCTCCGAACGGACGCAGCCTTGCGTTCATTAGATTTAATGGTGAGACTGATACGCTTGAACTGGTCACTGCCGAACTCGATGGTTCGGATGAACGTGTGATCGCTACGCGGACCGGGAGAAAACAGTATCGGGTCTGGGGAACCTCGCCCTCCTGGTCGCCCGGAGCCGACAAGCTTGTTGTAGCAGCATTCGACCAACCGGAGACAACGTCGAAGTCAAGACGCGAATACTTGGTTGAGATCGATGTCGCTTCGGGTTTGGAAAGTGAGATTCCGACACCCAATTTCAATTACCTCGGCCAGGCGATCTGGAGCAGCGCCGGCAGCGCCCTATACACGATCGCTCAACAGACGCCGACCGATGCATTCCAAATATGGAAGATCGATCTCAAAACGTTCAATGCCGAGAAGATCACCAACGACCTGATCAACTACGAGCGGCTTTCCATCACAGCGGACGGTAAAGAACTAGTTACCGGGGCAAGATCTTCCTTCTATAACATCTGGATCTACGACGTTGAGAAACGGTCAGATCCTGTTCAACTTACGGACTCTATTGCTGTCCGAAATGGATTTTATGGGATCGCTTGGACGCCGGACGGCCGCGAATTGATATACGCACAATCGAATGACCTCGATCCCAGCAATTTGTGGTCTGTGAATGTTGAGTCCGGAACTGAAAGGCAATTGACATTCGACGAATCGGCATCGAACCGGTGGCCTTCGATCACACCCGACGGGCGATCCGTGATCTATGCGTCGAACCGTTCGGAGAACTGGCATGTTTGGCGGCTCGATCTCCGGGACGGCGTCACGACACAGCTCACCGACGGCGTTGGAGAGTCGCACCCTCTTCTTTCGCCTGATGGACAGAAGTTGATCTACGGTTCACCTGGCGACGTACCCAAAACAACATGGCTCGTAGATATGCAGGGAGGCGGACCTCGGAAGATTCTCGACGATAGCGGCGGCCCCGCGCATTTCTCTTCGGACTCGGCCCGGCTTGCTGTTAACTATTTTGATAGAAACGAGAAGACCCGGTCTCCGTGGAAATTCGGAATAATGCCGGCGGACGGCTCATCTCCTCCTGAAGAGATCCCAATAAATTCTGAGCGGTCTATTATCCGATGGAGGCCGGATGGACGGGCGATCTATTTCATCGAAGTTGGACGAAGCCAAAACAATATTTGTTTGTATGACCTTCAGACAAAGCGGATCACACTGGTAACCTCGTTTTCCGAAATGAAGATCGTAAATCTTGCTGTTTCGCAGGATGGACGATTTCTGGCGATGTCACGTGGGGTCAGTTCCTCCGACATCGTAAAGATCGCACTGCAATAGTCGATGACAAAACACGAGAAAGCCGCGGAGGCGGACCCGCGGGAGCGTATGCGTGAGATCCAAGCGGAGTTTTCCGCTCGTGGCGATGCTCTCGGCTGGTTTGAGGCCGTTTATCAGGAGGCGGCGGGAAGCAATGAGACGATCCCGTGGGCCGATCTTGAGCCGAACAGGTATTTTCGCGCTTGGGCCGAACAGGTCGGTCTCAGTGGCGAGGGGCGGTCGGCCCTGGTCGTTGGCTGCGGCTTGGGCGACGACGCACGCTATCTTTACGACCTCGGCTTTACCGTTACAGGATTTGATATTTCCCCCACCGCGATCGATTGGGCAAAACGGCTCCACGCTGAGACTGATATCCGCTTTGAAGTTATGGACCTGTTCGAACCGTTTCGCGGCTGGCTCGGAGCGTTCGAATTTGTTCTGGAGATTTATACCATCCAGCCGCTGCCGCTTGAGATACGCGAAAGGACGATCGACGCCATCGCCTCATTTGTCGCGCCTAGTGGCGAGTTGGTCGTGGTCACTCGCGGTCGGGAGGACGATGAAGAGCCCGAGGAGCTCCCATGGCCGATGTCACGAAGGGAATTGAGCCGATTTGAGATCCACGGTTTTGAGCAAACCTATTTCGAGGTGATGCCGGGTGACGATGAAACGCCTCAAAACCGCTTTGTCGTTGTGTATGAAAGATAGGTAGCTCGCGTTAAAGTTAAACGCGAAGTGTGGCAGAATCTAATGTATGTCAGAAGCAGCAGAGAAAGTGGTGGAAACACGTATAGAAACCGATTCGATGGGCGAGATCGAAGTGCCCGCTGATGTCTATTGGGGGGCCCAGACGCAGCGTAGCCTGAAGCATTTCAACATCGGCATCGACGTAATGCCGCGCGAAATGATCCGGGCGCTCGGTATCCTGAAAAAGGCGGCAGCAATAGTGAATTTTGATCTTGGCAAGCTTCCGGAAGACAAGATGAAGCTGATCGTGCAAGCCGCCGACGAGGTCATCGAAGGGAAGCTCGACGCCCATTTTCCGCTTCGGGTCTGGCAGACGGGCTCCGGAACGCAGACCAATATGAACGCCAATGAGGTGATCTCAAATCGTGCGATAGAAATCGCCGGCGGAGAAATGGGTTCGAAGACGCCGATCCACCCGAACGACGACGTAAACAAATCACAATCATCTAACGATACATTCCCGACCGCGATGTACATTGCCGCAGCGGAACAGACCACTGCCCTGATACCCGAGGTGCGCCGCGTCAGCGATGCGATAAAGGCGAAGGCAGAAGAGTTCGAAGGCGTCGTAAAGATCGGCCGCACGCATCTGCAGGACGCGACCCCCGTCACCGTTTCGCAGGAATTCGGTGGCTGGGCGAACCTTATCGACCGCGATATCGCGAGGCTCGAGATGGTTCTGCCGGGCCTGATGGATCTGGCGATCGGCGGCACAGCGGTCGGTACGGGCCTTAATTCTCATCCCGAATTTGCCGATCGGGCGGCGGCAAAGATCGCCGAACTTACCGGGCTTCCGTTCAAGTCACATCCCGATAAATTCGCAGCTCTTTCATCCCACGACGAGGTCGTTTTTGCCTCAGGGGCACTCAAGACGCTTGCTGGCTCGCTGATGAAAATTGCCAATGACATTCGTTGGCTGGCATCAGGCCCGCGGTGCGGCATCGGCGAATTGACGTTGCCGGAGAATGAACCGGGTTCGTCAATAATGCCGGGCAAGGTCAACCCGACCCAGAGCGAGGCAATGACGATGGTCGCTGTTCAGGTGATGGGTAACGACGCCGCAATCGGCTTTGCCGGCTCACAGGGAAATTTTGAGCTAAATGTTTTCAAGCCGGTAATGATCCACAATTTCCTTCATTCGGTGCGGTTGATCCACGATGCTTGCCATGGCTTTGTCGATTACTGCATCGCCGGAATTGAGCTCAACCGCGAACAGATCGATAAGTATCTGAATGATTCACTAATGCTCGTTACCGCACTAAATCAGCAGATCGGTTACGACAACGCAGCCAAGATCGCAAAGCACGCCCACAAAAAGGGAAGTACACTCCGCGAAGCCGCGATCGAACTGGCTCTTTTGACAGGCGAAAAGTTTGACGAACTTGTCAAACCCGAAGAGATGACCCGCCCATGAAAGGCATTGGACGGGATCACCGGTTAAAAGTGCGTAGGTCTGGCCCTTACTACTCAGGCCGCTCTGTTTCGTTTCTTTGAATGTGAGAGGTGTCGCAGTGAAACGGCTGAAACAGATGAGACACGTCTCAGCCGTTCTCTGCACGGCGAACTCTGCGGGCTCAGCGGTCAGGTGGGGTCTCAACGCGGAGGGCTCCGTGATCGCAGAGGGAAAGGAGAATTTTTGGTACATCATCGCCATCTCGAACCTGGGGTTATCTACCGCACCAGGCAAATTTCCAATGCGGATGTTTCGGCCTCAATGGCAATTTGCGGAATAAGATCGATATGGGCCATTTGCAAGGGCCGGGGGTCAGTGAACAGAGATCCAGATCCCAGATTCTTGAACCCGGATAACAAATTCCGGATACCGGGGCCGGCGTTCCGATACCTACGCCTAGATATCTGAGTTTGAAAGGTCGCTTCGACGCTGGGAGCCGGTGCCCGCGATTAACGCGATATTGGCAAATTGGGCATCAAAATTTGCGATTTCTTACCTATTCGAATACCTGTTAAAATAATTTAGATAGAACATTTTAGCCTTTCCTGCTTGGCTTGGAGCTACTTTACATCAGGGATGATGGAGTCTTTCGGAGTCCGGTCACCCTTTCACAAAAAGATGAAACTATTGATCGCTTATGACGGGTCGGTGTTTGCCGACGCAGCAATAGAAGACCTCACCAGGGCCGGACTGCCATCCGAGGCCGAAGCCATGGTTATGAGCATTACGGACGCCTGGGAATTGCCGGAGATAGTTGATCGGGTCTCACAGCAGGGCGGACGCATTTCAAAAGAGAATTCCGAAGTGATACAGAACCACCTGCAACAGGTGATCGCGAATACGGAAGTGCTGGCGGAATCCGCGTCAGCGCGCCTCAGGACCATATTCCCGGGATGGAACGTCTCATCTGAAGCCCGAACGGGGAAACCGGCCTGGGAGTTGATCAAATATGCGGATGATTGGGATCCGGACTTGATCGTAATGGGGTCTCACGGGCGAGGTTTTGTAGGCAGGGCTGTTCTCGGGAGCGTCTCTATGAAGGTGCTCCACGAAGCCAGATGCTCGGTAAGGATCGCGAGAGAAGGAAGGGCTGACGCCGGCCAGAACCGTGTGCTTGTTGCCGTGGACGGCTCTGAGAACTCTGATCTTTGTGTGGAAACTGTGGCCGCACGAAGTTGGGATGAGAACGCGGAGTTCAGGATCATTACCGCAGACGACGACCCGGCATCGCGGCCGGAGATCAGCGCACTGGATGCGGTGCCCGAGGGGTTTGAAGATTCGGACGAGGCTAAGCAATGGATGGAACGGGTGATAACCGGGCCGGGACGCAAGATGAAGAACGCCGGATTGAACACTTCGCAATATTGCCGTTGGGGAGACGCGAGGCGGGTGATCCTGGACGAAGCGGAGGAATGGAATGCCGACAGCATTTTCATTGGTGCCCGCGGACTCAGCCGATTCAAGCGGTTGCTGATAGGCAGCGTTTCAGCGGCCGTTGCGGCAAAGGCGAAATGCTCGGTTGAGGTGGTGCGGATCTCGAAATAACTACCGCTTCAGTTCGGCAATGGGAAATTCTGAAAATCGAAGGAGCGACCTGAAGCGGGTCGCGGTGGTCGGATGCGGCAATGTAGGCGCAGCATCCGCTTATGCCTTGCTACTTACCGGCACTGCCGATGAACTTATCTTGTTGGATAAGGACAAGGATCGGCTGAAAGGCGAGGTAGCGGATCTGCAGCACTCGGTGCCGGTCATCAGGCCGACCAAAATATCCGAAGGCGCTTGGGAGTCGGCGGCACAGGCGGACATTGTTGTTATTGCGGCCGGTGCCGGAAGCGTACCGGGCGAGTCGAGACTTGACCTGCTCGAACGCAATGTAAAGGTTACCCGCGAGATTGTTGATGATCTAATGAAACACGGCTTTGCGGGGATCATTTTGATGACCACGAATCCGGTCGATATTCTCGCGCAAGCCGCTCAGGAAAGCTCAGGGCTTCCGGTTTCACATGTCATCAGCTCTGGTACGGTTCTGGACACTGCGCGCCTCAGATCGATGATCGGCGACAAGTTAGGAATCGACGCACGTTCTGTACACGCATACATAATCGGCGAACATGGCGACTCCGAGATCGCTGCATGGAGTTCGGCAACCGTCGGCGGTGTTCCGCTAAAGAGCCTGGCCGATGGCGCGGGCATTGATCTAGAGGCGATCCTCGACGACGTTAGAAAGGCGGCACCGCGGATCGTGAAGACAAAAGGTTATACGTCTGTGGCCATAGCATCTTGCGTAGCACGGATATGCGAAGCGATACTTCGCGACGAGAAGACCATAATGCCTGTGTCGACACTTGTGAAGGGGCAATACGGTATTGATGAGATCTATCTGAGCCTTCCTTGTGTCGTGGGGAGGAATGGTGTTGAGCGGGTCATGACGGTCCCGCTCGATGATGAAGAACTGGAAGGTATAAAAGCCTCGGCATACGTTTTAGGGACGACGTTGGAAAAGTTAAGGTCGCTTTCCGACGACAAAAATGGGAAAGAATGATCAGCCCGAGATCCTGCGAACCGGCCTTTCCGCAGCCGAGGTAGCGGTGCGCCTTGAGAAATACGGTCCGAACTCGGTTCCCGAAAAGCCTCCGAAAAGCCTTTTCCGCCGCTTTATCGAACAATTCCAGAGCCCGCTAATCTACATATTGCTGATCGCCTTGTTCGTCGATCTGTTGATCTGGTTTTTTGAGGGGGCATCGGGCGTTCCGATCGAATCGGCAGCGATCGCGCTGATCCTGTTAATGAATTCCGGGCTCGGAATGTACCAGGAGGGAAAATCGGAAGCCGCGCTCGCAAGGCTAAAGGCGATGGCAGCCCCGCTGGCGTGGGTGCTGCGCGACGGGCATTTTGAGCATATACCAACGGCAGGAATTGTCCCCGGCGACATTGTTCGAATGGAAGCGGGAGACAGGGTTCCAGCCGACGCCGAGATACGAAGCCCCGAAGGTGCTCTTGTCGACGAATCGATACTAACCGGCGAATCGGTGCCGGTCGAAAAGCTAAGCTCTGACGAGTTGTTCAGCGGCACGCTGCTAATGAGGGGAAAGGTCTTTGCCGAGGTAACAAAGACCGGCCCCAAGAGCACTATGGGCAGGCTGGCGGTCATGATCGGCGAGATCGAGACCGGCAAGACGCCGCTGGAGCTGCGGCTTAGCGTGTTTGCCAATCAGATCGCAAAGGTGATCCTGGCCCTGGCAATACTCATCCTCGTGGGCGGATTGCTGATCGAAGGAACGGACAGGCTGGGGCACGTTCTGATCTTTGCCGTGGCCCTGGCGGTAGCCGCCATACCCGAAGGCCTGCCGGCGGTTCTAACACTAACGCTCGCGCTCGGCGTCGAGCGAATGGCAAAACGAAAGGCCGTGGTGCGGCGGTTAAGTGCGGTAGAGGCACTTGGTTCGGTCACGGTAATTACAACGGACAAAACCGGTACGCTGACGGAAAATAAGATGTTCGTCCGGGGGCTGGACGTAGAGGACGAGGCTCGTGCTGTGAGGGCAATGGTGCTGGCAAACGATGCGGACGAAAGCGGCGAGATCGGAGACCCGCTTGAGCTAGCCTTGCTGGAATACGCCGAGAAGGCGGGTATCGACCTGAACGAACTGCGCTCCGAGTCTGAGCGGATAAGCACACTGCCTTTTGACAGTTCGTACAAATTCATGCGGGTCACGGTGTCGGAAGAAGGAAAACAGGTCAGCTATCTGAAAGGTGCACCGGAGGTACTGCTCGAACGGAGTGAGCTTGGCGAGAGTGAAAAAGGCGGGTGGCAGAGGCGGATAGAAGAACACGCAACGGAGGGCTTTCGTGTTCTGGCCGTCGGCGCTCGTAACGGTGAAGGCGACGATGCGATCGAGTTTCTCGGTTTGATCAAACTGTGGGACCCGCCCAGGCCGGAGGTGCCGGACGCGATAAGGGAAGCCCGTGAAGCCGGAATCAGGGTGATAATGGCGACGGGCGATCATCCGGAGACCGCAAAGGCGATCGCCGGAGAGATAGGCATTCCGGTCGGCGGAGTCCTTACCGGCAGCGATGTCGGCTCAATGAGCGACGAGGAGCTTTCGGCGGCTCTTGAAAACACGACGATATTTGCCCGAGTCAACCCGGAACATAAACTGAGGCTGGTCGAGACGCTGAGATCAAACGGTGAGGTGGTCGCGATGACGGGCGACGGAGTAAACGATGCTCCGGCCCTGAAGCGTTCGGACGTTGGGGTTGCGATGGGACAGCGCGGAAGCGACGTCTCGCGCGAAGTGGCGGACCTTGTCTTGATGGACGACAATTTCGCAACTATCGTAGCGGCGATCGAGGAAGGCCGCAGCATCTACGACAACATACAGAAATTCATCAGATTTCTGTTCTCCACCAATCTTGCTTTAGTTTTGCTTGTGGTTGGCGGTGCGTTCGGCTCGTTCTGGCTTGGGTTGACGGATGAGTTCGGCGGACTGCTGCTTCCGCTAACTGCGGTTCAATTGCTTTGGATAAACATCATTGCGGACGGCCCGCCGGCACTTGCGCTCGGGCTTGACCGGAACCCGGGCGTGATGAGGCAAATGCCGCGCGACCCGGAAGAACCGCTGCTCGACCGGCCGTCGATACGCTTTATTCTTTCAACAGGATTCTTCAAGGCCCTTATGGGCGGAGTCTTGCTTGTATTTCTTCCGCGGCTGGGTTACAGCCTTTTGGCGACGCGGACGGGAGTCTTTCTCTTTGAATCGATCGTTCAATTGGTAATGGCATATCCCTCAAGAAAGATCTCAGTGGTGCCAAGGTCAAATATCTTGCTGCATTTTGCTGTCATCCTCGGCACGGCATTGCAGATAGCAACGATCTATCTGACCCCGTTGCGGACACTTCTGGGCCTCGAAAGCCTCGATATACGGGCAATGGCTCTGATTTTCGGCGCGATCCTGATAACTTGGGCCGCCGCGGAAACCTATCTTGCGTTCGACAGAACATATTGGGGCAATCCGCGAAGGCGTGTAAATTCGACCTGAGACGGTCCGGCAAAAAGTTATGAATGTTGAGCAGATAATGTCTAAACCGGTGATCAAGATCTCCGAGGACGCGTCCTTGCAAGAGGCAGCGACGTTGATGCTGGAAAACGGGATCGGTTGTCTTCCGGTTGTTGGCGTCCGCGGTAAGATCGTCGGGGTGGTAACCGAGTCAAGTTTTACGGCGAAGGAAAAGGGCGTCCCTTTTTCGACGTTCAGGGCCCCGCAGCTGTTCGGCCGATGGCTATCTGAAGCGGGTGTGGAGAAGATCTATGCGGAAGCCCGAACGACCCGCGTCGGCGATGTGATGTCGGCACCGGCAGTCACGGTAGAAGAACATGAGTCAATAAACCGAGCAGTTGAGCTTATGCTTGAGCACGACATAAACCGCATTCCGGTGGTAAAGGACGGGGAGCCGGTCGGGGTCGTTGCCCGGCACGACATGCTCCGGCTTCTTGCCGCCAGTGAACTGTAACCCCGGTCCGTAACATCAGTCGAAGGAATGAACGATTATTTGCTCTTCGTCTTGGGGGTGATAGCCGCGGGTGTGGGCGGTGAGTTCTTTGTACGCGGAGCCGTGGGACTGGCGAAATGGGCGAGAATACCTGCAGGGATCATCGGTGCAACGATAGCGGCCTTTGCGACCTCCAGCCCGGAATTAGCGATCGCGATCAATGCGTCGCTGGACGGCACCCCGCAGATCGCGCTTGGCGACGCACTCGGGGCAAACATTGTAAACATTAGTCTTATTCTCGGGATCGCTTTATTGATCTCGGTGATAAAGGTGCCGAGGGACATCGCCCGTAGAGACATTCCCGTGGCCGTGGCGGGACCGCTGCTGCTCGCTATCTTCGTAATGGATGGTGAGGTCTCGCGTTTCGAGGGAACACTACTTCTCCTCGTGTTTCTCGGGTGGATATACTTCGTTCTTCGACACGTAAGAAAAAAGCGAAGTGAAACGACGGTCGAGATTTTGGGCGAGCACCGTCGTTGGCTGACAATCGTATCCGTAGTCGCAGGCTTGGGGTTGCTCGTACTTGCAGGGGAACTGGTCGTTTCCGGAGCCAAAGGCATAGCCGCAACATACGGTATGGACGAATTCGTGATCGGCGCGACGGTGGTCGCGATCGGAACGACAATGCCAGAGCTTGCGACGGTCATAATATCAAAGATCAAGGGCCACGACGAGGTAGGGATAGGAACCATTCTGGGCAGCAGTATCTTCAACAGCTATTGGATACTTTCGGTCGCCGCGTTAATCGAGCCGATCGGCCCGCTTCCGCTAAAAGAGCTTGCCGTGGTGCTGGGGTTTGCGGTCATTACCGCCGCGCTGACCGTGCCCGGAAGATACGGAAAGCTGGGAAGAGGCCGAGGCCTGATACTTGTTCTGCTGTATATCACGTATCTTGTGGCTGTGCTTACGAGCTAGGCCCCGATTTTTGGAGTATCGAAGTTTGAATTTTGTGGAGGTTTGGATAGTCTATTTGTTTACGCCGAGCCAGTGCGAACAGCTTGTCGCCCTCCTCGGGCGAAGGTGCTGATAAATGAGAGAATGCGTACTTTCTGATACGAGTATATGAATCCGATCGTAAAAAGAATTGAGCCCCAGAGACTAACGAAGGCGTTCAAGGCCTTTTTTGACAGTGAGAAGTCAGGAGCGATCATCCTGGTCGTCTGTACGGTTATTTCGCTAACGATCGCCAATATCGTTGGCGAAGCATATCCGAATTTCTATCTCAAGACGTACCTGGGCGCCGGGCCGCTCAATCTGAGTATAGAACACTGGGTGAACGATGCCCTGATGGTCATCTTTTTCTTGCTGATCGGCCTTGAACTGGAACGGGAACTATATGCCGGCGAACTATCGAACGTGCGCAACGCTCTGCTTCCGATCTTTGCTGCGATCGGCGGCCTGGCGGTGCCCGCGGGCATTCATTTTGCCTTTAACGCAGGAACGCCGACCCAGGCAGGTATCGGCATTCCGATGGCCACGGACATTGCGTTCGCGATCGGCGTGCTGGCCCTGCTAGGAAGCAAGGTGCCGGCGTCGCTAAAGGTGTTTCTGGTGGCACTTGCGGTGATGGACGACCTTGGGGCGATCATAATCATCGCGGTATTCTATACAGCTGAACTTCGGTTGGACGCGCTCGCGATCGCGCTCGGAACGTTCGCATTTCTCGTTGTGCTGAACCGGCTGCGGATAATGTCGCTACTTCCCTACGTCATCGGCGGGCTTGTGATGTGGTATTTTATGCTCCAATCCGGCGTTCACGCGACGATCGCAGGTGTCCTTTTGGCTTTCGCCATTCCATTTACGCATCGTCGCGACGACGAGAAGTCACCCTCGTACAGGCTGGAGCATTGGCTTCACAAACCTGTCGCATTTTTTGTGCTGCCAATATTTGCGCTTGCAAATACCGGGATCGTGGTCGGCGGCGACTGGGCATCTGATCTCACGTCGTCGAACAGCCTAGGAATTATTCTGGGCCTTTTTGTCGGCAAGCCGATCGGAATTACCGTGCTGGCGTTCATCGCCGTGATGATCGGTATCTGCAGGCTTCCGCTCGATCTGAAATGGAAGCACGTGTTCGGGGCCGGCATGTTGGGCGGGATCGGATTTACAATGTCGATCTTTATTACAAACCTGGCATTCGTCGGCGGAGAGCCCGCCTTTGTGGCGAATACGGTGAATGCGTCGAAAATGGCTATTTTGGTTGCCTCGCTCAGCGCCGGTATCGGTGGATATCTTTGGCTCTCGATACTGAGCAAGCGAGCGGCCGCGGGAACCGACGAAGACCTGATAAACTACGCCGAAGATGACGAAGAAGCCGTTGCGTGACAGACGGATATGAACCAAGGTTTCATCAGCGTGCCGTTCAAGACGGAGACCGCCCACGGATTTACCTCGGTGAACGGTGTAGCCAAATTCTCTGCGGCAGGGATCGTATTCGAGTTTGAATCGAAGTTCCTGGGCCTGCTGGGTGGCGGGGTTAAGGAAGCCCGACTGCCGATCGGTGAGATCCTCGATATAAAATTCAGGAAGCGATTTTTCAAACGCTCGGGAAAAATAGAGATCAGGACACGTACATATGCGACGCTTGCGACGTTGCCCAACGAAGACGGGAAAGTGACGCTAAAGCTCGGCCGCTACGATCTCGAGCGCGGTGAGGAAGCGGTAAGGCAGATCGAAAGAACGATAGAAGCACTTGCCCGGGACCTACCGCCGCCGCAAACCCCGGTCAGCCAACTATTCCTCGACGACACCGAAGACGAGACCCGCGAATTGAAAAAAGAAGCCGACAAATGATCTGCGCATGCGGGCTATAAGACGACGAGCCGTAACAGACATTTTTTGATATCGATAGGCCCGCAGATTGGCCGGTACTGGCTTTCGATGCTATATTGTTGTTCTCAATCGACAGATCTATTTCCATATTGGGGAGGGCTCTATGCCAAAATATGTGATCGAACGTGAGATTCCCGGCGCGGGTTCGATGTCCGCAGAAGAACTCCACGGTGCGTCCGCTAAGTCCTGCGATGTCTTGAACAAACTCGGAGCAGAGATCCAATGGGTCCATAGTTATGTTACGGACGACAAGATCTATTGCGTCTACACCGCCCCGAACGCGGAGCTGATCGAAGAGCACGCGCGGGAAAGCGGCTTTCCGGCAAACAATATTTCTGAGGTCAAGGCCCTAATAGACCCGACCCGAGCCTCATAGGTCGCAAGAGCGCCATCAAGTGTCTTGCTTAACAACTTAAGCCGACCGTCCGGTGATATTTCCCGGAAGGCCTCATTCTGCCTTCCTGATCCCAAAACACTTAATTCCGAACCCACGGAATCGCTTTCAGATCGACGACGATCAATTTCGGAGATCTCGATGAATCACGACCGCGCCTGAAGGGAAAAAGTGTTCACGTTTTCCGCCTTTTCGTTTCGATCTGATTGCGATGTTTGCGACTTGGCGTGGAAGGAAATGTCGATATCACGCAGCGGCACCAAACCCGCAAAGAAAAAACAAGTAAACGCTCAAGTCGGAATCCGAGATCAGTCAGAGACCGAAGACATTATCGGATGAGGGAGATAAAGTCTATGAAAGAACTCTTTTCTGCCAGGGCGTTGATGTGTACGAGTTTACTTCTCTTTGCCGTCCACGCTACCGGTTTGACGGGAAACGGACAGTCGCAGGCCATCAATTTTGACCTGAAAGACCAGAACGACAGACAGGTATCAGTAAAGTTCCCGAGTGACAGGGTAGCGATCCTGATCTTTGGGGACCGGAAGGGCTCGGAGCAGATCGACGGGTGGTCCGGACCGATATACAAGCGATACGGGAACAACATCTACCTTTTCGGTATCGCCTCTCTAACAGGCGTGCCCGGGGCCGCCCGCCCACTGGTCCGCCGGCTCATAAGGCGGCAAACGAACTTTCCGGTACTCCTGGACTGGGGCGGAAAGGTCTCGAAGGCCTATTCATACGAAGCCGGCAAGGCGACGGTCGTTATGGTGGGCAAGGACGGTCGAATACTAAGCCGTCGCACGGGAAAGGCCACAGTAGCCGAGATCAATAAACTATTCCGAGAAATCGATGCGAATCAGTAACGTCGGCCGTAAATAGGTGAGAAATTTATACCCCTCTTACCCGATGGTCTTTGCTCGCTAGTTTTGTAAAGACACGCGGGGGTCTTGAACCGGCCTGATCTCATACTCCTTCGGCGGATCAGCGCCCAGCAAATGGCGAACGAAATAGTCCCATCGCCGTCTCATCATGTAAAAATTGTCTGCCCCATAGCCATGGCGGGCGTTCGGGAAGATCAACAGGTCGAAGTCCTTGTTGGCCTTGATAAGTGCATCCACCACAAGGTAGGTGTTGTAGGGCGGAACATTGTCGTCCATCCCCCCATGGGCGAGCAATAACCTCCCTCTTAGGTTTTTTGCATAGATCTGGTTGGCCTGCTTCTCATAGTTGTCGCCCTTCAGAAGCCCGATGTAGCGCTCTCCCCAATCGTCCTCATAATTGCGATTGTCATGGTTGCCGGACTGGGCAACACCGACCTTGTAAAAATCCGGATATCTAAAGAGTGCTGCCGCCGTAGCGAACCCGCCGCCCGAATGGCCCCAAATTCCGACGCGATCCAGGTCAAGATAGGGATAACGTTTTGCCAACTCGCGAATCCCCGCTATCTGGTCTTCCAGGGTATTGTCTGCCATATCGCCATAGCAGGAATCATGGAACGACTTTGACCTTCCCGGATTACACGTACCGTCAATCACAACAACGATAAATCCCAACTCCGCAAGCGCCTGATGATCGCTCCTCGCGGCCGAAAAGGCTCTGCTCCCGACACCTCCCGCCTGCGGCCCGGGATAAATGTAATTGACCACGGGATATTTTCGTTTTTCGTCGAGGACGGACGGAGTGAACATGAGCCCGTAAAGATCCCATCGACCATCGCGGGACTTTACGGTCACGGGTGTAGGCGGCTTCCAGCCGGTGGCGGCGAGACGTGAGATATCACCACGTTCGAGCGTTTCGATAAGGTTCCCTTCCATATCGCGTACGGCAAGAATGGGAGGGACATCGGGCTTTGAGTAGCTGTCAACGAAATATCGACCGTTTGGAGCAAGAAATAGCTGATGATGTCCATCTTCGGGGGTCAAAAGCCTGAGACCGGAACCATCAAAGTTCACTCGGTAAAAATGAGAAAAATAGGGGACGCGGCCTTTTTCACGGCCGTTCGCTTCGAAAAATATCACACGGTTCTCGACGTCAACCCTTGCCACCCGCGTCACCACGAAGTCGCCCCTGGTGATCTGCACCTTCGGGCGTCCGGTCGTGAGGTCGTAAAGGTAAAGATGGCCCCAATCGTCGCGTTGCGAATACCAGATCGCCTCGTTTGTCAGGGGCAGGTATTTCCAGTTTATCTCGCCCCGTCCAGATTCGTACTGGGTTTCCACCACTTCCTCGAACACCTCCCGTACTTCTCCCGTCTGGGCGTCAGCGACCCGGAATTTCGCCTCCTTGTGGTCACGGGAGCTAGAAACGAAAGCGAGCTTGCGGCCGTCCGGGCTCCATTCATTGTCATCAAACGCTCCGGTGCAGGAGATATCGTCGCAAAGTGTGCCGCGACGCGGATCGGGAGGGACCTTGATTTCGGTCAAGCGTCCGTTCTCAACATCTATTATCACGCGGCGGATCATGATGACCCTCTCATCCTGAGGTAGCGGATATTTCCAAGCCTCAAGCCGCGGCGCACCGACATTGGTTGTAACGAGATACATGTCACTTACGTGCCGCTGGTCCTGCTGATAAGTCGCGATCTTTTTCGAATCTGGGGACCAAAGGACTATAGGCCGATCGCTCTTTCGCCAGCCGGCATTGTCCGTCGCGTAACCAAAGTTTTCAATGCCGTCTTTGGTGAGCTGCGTCTCTTTTCCGGTTTCCACGTCCTTTAGCCAGAGGTTCCAGTCACGGATGAAGACGGAAAGCTTTCCATCGGGTGAGACAACCTCACGGCCGCTGCCCCGGCGTCCGAACTGGGGCGGGGGCGGGCCGAGGCCAAGTTCTTTCAGCGACCCTGCCGTACTGCGTGTCCGAGTGGCCGGGTCGAAAAGGACGAATTCGCGTCCGTCGGCCGTCAGGGCTTGGTACCATAGACGCCCGTCAGGAAGAAAGATGGGCCGGAGCCCTACACGATCGATCAGCGACGCGGTACGAAAGCCCAACATCCTCTCGGCCCTGACGTAATCCTCGGCGGTAACGTTTTGGGCTCCGCTATTGGACACGAACGGGACCAGGAGGAATAACAATGAAACACTGAGCGTCGCGAAACGAGAGGTACTTGTCTTCATAATATGATTTCTGCGTATTCTAAACGCATCGCATCGCAAAACCAACCCCGAAACGGTATCGCTTTTTTTTGCAGCCTGATTTTAGTATCCTGAATGTTTGAAGTTGTTTTTTTTTCACCCGACGAAGTTAGAACGGAGTAACTATGAGCGTAGAAGTCGTAATGCCGCAGATGGGCGAATCGATAACCGAGGGAACCGTTTCGAAGTGGTTAAAACAGGTTGGCGAGAAGATCGAGAAGGATGAACCGATCCTTGAGATCTCGACCGACAAGGTGGATGCCGAGGTCCCGAGTCCGGCGGAAGGCGTTCTCCTTGAGATACGACACAATGAAGGGGACACTGTTGAGGTTGGCACGGTCGTGGCGGTCATCGGAGCGGAGGGTGAAACGGCAGCTACGAACGGGACGCATACATCTAAGGCCAAGACCTCGGCACCCACAAATGTTGAAAGTCAAAACGTTGAAGCTGACGAAGAGAAGGCGAGTGCGGCGGCGGCTAATACACCGCCTCCACCCTCAGGTCCCAGTGACGGGGGCGGTGCTGCGGTTGAGGTGGTGATGCCACAGATGGGCGAATCGATAACGGAGGGGACCGTTTCGAAGTGGATAAAGGCTGTAGGCGACACAGTAGAAAAGGATGAACCGTTACTCGAGATATCAACCGACAAGGTCGATGCCGAGGTGCCTTCGCCAGCCGCCGGAACGCTTCTGGAAATATGGGTACAAGAAGGTGAAACTGTAGAGGTTGGGGCCGTAGTTGCAACAGTCGGGGCAGAGGGCGCGACGCCCGCCGCAAGGCCGTCGGAACCTGATTCGGCGCCACGTCCGGCTGAGCCAAAGACCGAAGAGGTGGTGCCGGCTGCTGAAAAGACAGCATCGGCCGCGGCATCAACATCTGCGATAACGATGCCGGCAGAAAACGGCCAGGTAACGGTGGAAGACCTGCGGCGGACAAAGTCGAGTCCTCTGGTCCGGAGCATCGCGAAGAAGCACGGGATCGATATCTCACGCATACCGGGTTCGGGCATCAGCGGTCGCGTGACCAAAAGCGATATTCTCTCCTTTATCGAGACAGGTGCGGCCCTGCGACCGGAAGATCTTTTGAAGCCCGGAGCGGCGCGAGTTGTTCCTACAGATGTAGAAAGATCTGTTTATGTTCCAACACAGGTAACAGCATCTGCCGAAGATCGAATCGAGAAAATGTCCGTGATGCGAAAGAAGATCGCCGAGCACATGACATTTTCCAAGCAGACCTCAGCACATGTCACGAGCGTGTACGAGATCGACATGACGAACGTTCACAAGTTCCGCGAAAGGAGCAAATCGGAGTTTCAGGCACGCTACGGGACGAAACTCACCTATATGCCGTTCATCTTTCAGGCACTAACGAATTCGATCCGCAAGCATCCGGTAGTAAACGCCCAAGTAGACGGAGAGAATATCATTTACAAAGGCGATGTGAATCTCGGGATGGCGGTCGCCCTAGATTGGGGGCTGATCGTTCCGGTGATCAAGAAAGCGGACACATTGTCGCTATCCGGACTGGCACTCGCCGCCAACGATCTGGCAGACCGGGCGCGGATGAAAAAACTGAATCCCGACGAAGTTACCGGTGGGACGTTTACGATAACAAATCCGGGTGTTTTTGGTGGACTATACGGAACGCCTATCATAAATCAGCCTCAGGTGGCGATCTTATGTGTCGGCACGATAGAAAAGCGGCCGCGGGTGTTCACTTCGCCTGAGGGTGACGATTATATCGCGATACGTCATATGGCGTATTTCGCTTTGACCTATGACCACAGGATCGTGGACGGGGCCGACGCTGAAAGATTCTTGTCTGACATGAAAAAATATCTCGAAACCGCGAAGTTTTCTCTCTAGTGCTTCTTGCACCGATCTCCCGGATCGACCAAGAGCACCTCATAACCTGTCGCCATGGGACACCGATTTGCCTACCAACGGGAACATGTATGGAAATGGTACGAAATCGGCCAAGACCAAGAAATTTGTATAGAAAAAAGACATTTCGCTCGACTACGCGCGTTCATCGCGTAACTTCACTATTTACATAATTTCGGAGCATTTTGCATAATTTCTGTCCGCTTGTATTGTGGGAGTCTGTTTGGCACGCCAATTGAGACAGAGAATGGGGAGATTCTGTATTAGCTGTCAAAAAGACGATTGAAGGAAGAAATTTGAGGTTGTATTGCCCTCCCGGTTGCGGACAAAACAAACGTGCAACCAAGAAAAAGGTGACAACGTCTATTGTTCGGTTCGGGAGAGATAGAGGCAAAGAGATCAGAGGAGAAATAATATGTTGAGGAAATTTTTCGGACTACTGATAGCGATGATCATCGCGACCACCGGCTTAATGGCCCAGGACGTCCAACTCCGGGAGTTGGTAAATGGTCAGCGTTATAAGATAAAGGGCGTCATCGTTTCTAAAGAAGATGACAATACGTTCATAGTTCGTGATTCGGTAGGCATCGACTCACGGGTAGTTGTCGCGCCAAACGCAAGTATTCGACACAATGCCTTGTTTGGGGGTGACCGGTATCCGCCGGCGTCGCTCGTTCGCGGACTGAATCTTGAAGTCGAGGGACGAGGCGATGCCAGCGGCAACCTCGCTGCGACGAGGATCCGATTTGACCGCAGCAATCTGCAAACGGCCCAATCGATCGACACGCGAGTTGCGCCGGCTGAAGAACGTCTCACCGCAGCCGAGCAAAATGCTCAGCGGATCTCGGGACAGATCGATGAGTTGATGGCGATCTCGAACGCCGCGAGAGGCGGAGCACAGGCCGCACAGGAAACGGCAGATGCCGCCGTAGCGGGAGTGAACGCGACCAATCAGCGGATCTCGGCGCTGGACGAATACGTAGTTCAGAGCTCAGCGACTGTCAATTTCAGGGTGAATAGTGCGGTTCTTTCACCTGAGGCACGAGCTCAGCTTGATGAGGTAGCGGCCGCAGCAATGACCCTCAGGGGCTTTGTAATTGAGGTCACCGGGTTTGCATCGTCTGAAGGTAGTCCGCAGCGGAACAAGGAGCTCAGCGATCGCCGAGCACAGGCCGTGAAGGACTATCTCATCCAAACCCACAACATACCTCTTCGTCGGTTTGGCACGTCATACGGCTACGGTATCTTGCAGCCGGTTGCGGACAATTCGACCCGTGAAGGACGCGAAGCAAATCGCCGGGTCGAGGTCAAGCTGCTGGTCAGCCGAGGCTTGAATCAGAACGTTGAAGTTCGTCAGATGACCAACGACGACGACAACGACTGATAGCCATAACCAGATGCGAAGGCTGGCGTCCGATTGATCATTGCGGCCGCCAGCCTTCCCTCCGAGGTTTGGCCTTCCCTCCAAATTCCCATTTCTTGATATGTACTACAACTTTGCTCTTACCAGGTTTGTCTCCACGATAGTTGTCACAATGGCGGTTTTTGCCGGTGCGGCAGCGCAGACCCCTACAAGACCTCCGGTAGAGGAAGATGAGGTGATCAGGGTAAGCTCAAGGCTTATCGTGGTGCCGGTTTCCGTGGTAAATGCGAACGGGGACGCTGTACGGGGCCTAAATGCCGGAGATTTTCGGCTGCAGGAAGAGGGACGGGTACAGGCGATAGACAGCGTTCTTCCTGCCGACGCTGTTCCGTTGGAGATCGGGCTGGTTTTTGATGTGTCGGCAAGCACGGACCGCATGTTCAAGTTTCAACAGGACACGGCAGCGAAATTTCTCAGGGAAGTAATGAGGGCAGACGATCGCGCGACAATTTATTCGATAGGGATCAAGCCGAGGCTACTGGTTTCTAGAGCGCCTGCGCATACTGCGATCGAACACGTGTTAGCTATCCCGACAGAAAGAGAGAAAGAACCCACCGCCTTTTTTGATAGTATAAGTGCCGCCGCGGAACAACTGAACACAAACGCTCCTGCGGGCCGGCGTAAGGTGATCGTGGTGATCTCCGACGGCGAAGATAATTTCAGCCTCGGCGTTCAAAGAGCGCGCCGAGAAGAAGAGCGCAGAACAGTAGAGGGACGGACCACGCGAGCTAACGACGATGACCTGGCCGAGCTGAGGACAATGGTTGTTCGCGCCCAGCAAAGATCGAAGTTAACCGAACGGGCTCGAGTGCTTCGCGGGCTGCAGGATGCGGACATCGTTCTCTATTCGATAAATCCTGCAGGAAGTTCATACCACCTGAATGAGATCAGTATTTTTGGGCAAGAGAACATGCAAACGTTCGCTGATGAAACTGGAGGAACTGCTTTCCTTCCGAGGTTCGCGCCGATAGACACTTCGGACCTCTATCAGAATGCAAATAATTCTCGCCGGAACACGGAGATACTCGAGCGAATATTCCGGCAACTAACGAGCGAGTTGCGGGCCCAATACCTGGTCCAATACTATTCGGACACGGACCATTCGGACGGCAAGTTTGTCCGGCTTTCCATATCGCTTGCCAATTCAGCCGGCAACAGGATCAGGGCACGACAAGGTTACTTTGTACGGAATTAGTTGCCGGAGTTTTTTCTGAAATGTTCTATATCGACCTCACCGGTCCATGCGGGATCAAGTTGCTGAAAAGGCTCGTCTATCTCGTCGGTCCATGGCGGATCATTTTGCCGAAACGGCTCGTCAATCGGTATAGCCCCCATCACGACCGGAAGTTCTTTCTTCTTTTCCACGGTTCGGCACGGGCCACAATCAACGGCGGTAGCCTCAGAGACTGATACCGCGGCGACCCCTCCGAAAAACCCCGTAAATATCGAGAATGCGGCCGCAGCGACCTTGGAAACCCTCTGTTTCACCTTAGCCCAGCCGACCGGGCAGTCCTGTGTCAGGATCGTCCCGTCTGCCCGTCTGTAAAACCGAACGCACAATCGCCCCTCGGAACTACGTAGCAGATCTTCGGCATCAGCCCTGGTCATTCCGGAAAGATTGTAAACATTTAGCTTACAGGCACCGCAATACCGTTTTCGGCCGTCACCGATCATTTCATTCCAATTAGCCGGGCAGGGACTGGCAACCCTCACATTTCCAAGCGGATCGTTCACAAAAGACATAACGTCACTCCATCGTTGCAGACTTCGGCAGTCGCCTTATTTGAATGAACGATGAGGCGTCCTTATATTTGCAACTTTTATTTGGGGGATCTTGAACGTCTGTACTTATGCGTTATTGGCCTGCGGCGGCCGATGCCGATGGCGTTTTTTGAGATGATAAGGGTTGGCGGGAGCTGGCGGCGTTTGAATTCGTTTGATGGATGCTCGACCTTGTTAAGGATCCAGTAAACCCGGTCGGGATCGTGGCCTGCTTCGATCATTTCGGCAGGCGATGCCTTTTGCTCGAGGTACATTCTCAGTATGGGATCCATCAGCTCGTAAGGGGGAAGGCTATCCTGATCAAACTGGTTCGGTGCCAACTCGGCAGACGGTTTTTTGTCGATGATGACCTGCGGTATTAGCTCGCGGCCGTCATGTTTGTTTATGTGTCCGGCAATTTCCCACACTTCGGTTTTGAGCACATCGCCCAGTACGGCCAATCCGCCATTTGTATCGCCATACAGAGTGCAGTAACCAACGGCGAGTTCCGATTTGTTCCCGGTCGAAAGCAGTAGGCGGCCTTCGGCATTTGAGATCGCCATAAGGATGACACCGCGGATACGCGACTGCATGTTTTCGGCTGCCAGCACCTCACCGCCGCGTGTCGGCTTATTAAGAGCCATTTGCCGCAGCAAGACCTCAAAAGTATCTGTGATCGGTTCCATCCGGCCTTCGCAGCCGAAATTGCGTATCAGCTTTTCGCTGTCGGTGATACTGCCTTCGGAGGAAAAGGGCGAGGGCATCATAACGCACAAAACATTCTCCGGCCCTAAAGCTTCGCAGGCCAATGCGGCGACCAGCGCCGAATCAATGCCACCGCTAAGGCCCAGCACTGCGTTTCTAAAACCATTCTTTCGCGCATAGTCGCGAATGCCCAGCACCAACGCCCTGCGGATCGATTCGAGTTCGTTTCCGGTGATCCCGCGAGCGTCAGGCTTGCGAACATCAAGCTCGACGGTTTCGACAAATTCCTCGAATGAAGAGGCTTGGAGAATAATGTCGCCCTCTTCATCCGCAATAAGGCTTGAGCCGTCAAATATGATGCCGTCGTTTCCGCCCACCAGATTGACGAAGACTATCGGGACGCGGTTTTCCCTGGCCCGGTGCGAGACCATCTCGCATCGCACACCTATCTTGCCCTTGTTGTACGGTGAGGCATTGAGCGCAACGATAAGCTCAGCTCCGTTCTCAATAACGATATCAGTGGGATCTTTTTCGTAAAGCCGCTCGCGCCAAAATGTCTTGTCGTTCCAGAAATCTTCGCAAACGACAACGCCGAGCTTGAATACGTCGCCGTCGCGTCGAGCGATCTCGACTATACCGTTAGGCTCAGTCTCAGGTTCAAAGTAACGCGGGTCATCGAAAACATCGTACTCGGGCAGCAGCGTCTTATCGACAAACCGGACAAGCTCGCCGTTTGAGATGACCGCTGCAGAGTTGAACAATCGCCGGCCGTCCGGGCTCTCGTTTGGCCGGATCGTGCCGAGAACAGCCGTAATGCCTTCGGTCTTGGGAATTATTTGAGACAGCGGGTCGAGCGCGGCATGGATAATATCGCGATCTTGAAACCAATCCTGGGAGGTATAGCCATGAATGCAGACCTCTGGGAAAACAATCAAGTCAGACTCCGCCGACCTCGCCTTTTCGATCGCAGCCAGTATCTTTTCGACATTGCCGTTAATATCGCCGTTCGTCGTATTTATCTGGCCGATCGTAACCTTCATTTTGATAGTTTCGGATAAACAGCACGAAGGAAGTCTCTAAAACGAACTGGAAAAGATGAGTCAAAACCAAGCACACTGTCATACCGGATTAACTTTCAGCAAAATCGGTGGATTCGCTCCTTTTCACCATCGTCAGCCGGTTGCCGCGTTCGTTATAGACGACCTCGTCCATTATGTTGTAGATAAAAAGAACTCCGCGGCCGGACGTTTTGAAGAGATTTTCAGGGTCGAGCGGGTCGGGGATGTTATTAACGTCAAATCCTTCGCCTTCATCCTCGATCGTAAAGCGTGCCTCTGTCGCCGAAACCGACGCGGCAACCCGCACAAGCTTATGAGCGTTGAACTTGTTCCCGTGCTTCACGGCATTTACAAACGCCTCGTCGAGTGCGATGAATAGGTTTGAGCGTTCGGGGCTTACAACACCGAGTTTTTCGACCCGCTTCATCAGATATTCGAGAACTATATGCATCAGCGAAAGCGCGCTTGGCAATTCGAACTCGATGCTTTCAAGGAGATCATGAACACGTTCTTCACTGTCAACGAACCTGATCTTATAATCCAGGATCGTTGCTACTAGATCCTTTAGCTCGTCCTCGTCGAAGTCATCCCGTCGAAAATTGGCGGCGCAGATCTTAAAGGCTTTGATGTGCTCGCATTCGTAGGGCAAATGCGGATCAGGAAGGCAAGCGGGGACATCGCCATTAGCGGCTTCAGAGGGCCTGTTGTCGACATCCAGATCTGTGATAACAAGGTCGTAGTTCTCGATGTTCTCGACGGCTATAGCAGAACGGCGGTCTTCGACAACGTCAACATAATGGCCCGTATGAGTAAAAACCTCCTCAAGAGCGGAAGCCAGGTCATCATGGTCGTCAATTATCAAAATGCGTCTCTGCATTGGATACCGTATCGCCAATATACCCTACGTTGAAGCAGTAGGCCTTGTTGCAAATAATAACCTAACTTGTTACTACTTTTCTATCTGTGTCCGACCAATTTACACGTGTTTACGAATTTGGAGAGCTTGACAGATACAACTTCAAGCAGAAGTTTGTGATCAGAACGGCCGGCCTCGTTTTCTATTGGATGGTCAGGCTGATCGGCAGGACTATCCGGTTTGAAACCGAGGGCCTGGAGCGATTTGACGAGATCGCCCGGGAAGGAAAGCTGCCGATCTACGCTTTCTGGCACGACAGAATAGTCTCGGGCACATATTATTTTCGCGATCGGGGCATAATCGTGCTTTCATCAACCAGCTTTGACAGCGAGTACACGGCTCGATGCATACAACGATTCGGGTTCGGCATAATCAAAGGATCGTCAACACGAGGCGGGATTCAGGCCCTGGTCGGCATGATCAGGATGATGAAACAGGGCTTTGCAATGGCCTTCACGCTCGATGGGCCGAAAGGGCCTAGATATGAAGCAAAATCAGGACCCGTGCTTCTGGCGAAGAAAACGGGAAATCCGCTGGTCCCCTTTGTGATCGAATGTAAAAGGTTCTGGACCATAAAAAGCTGGGACCGCCTGCAGATACCAAAGCCCTTCACAAGGGCTCGATTGATGGTCGGCGAGCCTGTCTATGTAGAGCAGGACGCCCGAGACGAGCGGCTTGAGGAAAAACGACTGGAACTTCAGACAAGACTCGACAAGCTCGTCGAGGACGGGGAACGGTGGCGGAACTTTTCAGGGCAATCCTGAGACAGCTGACCGGTCAGGTCGTCTGTCCGCCAGAAAATAGCTCGCACATAGAAGCACGAAAGCGATCCATATGGCATCTGCCAGAAGCAGATGTCCGACCTGCATAACGATCGGCCCGAGCATCAACAGCGTCGCCGCCCCGAAAGCAACCTGCACCAATACAAGGATCGAAACAATATTTGACCACCACGAGACCGAGGGGTTATTGCCCGAACGCGATTTGAGCCAGCCGGCGACGAAGATCACAAATACACTGACAAGTATAGACAGTATCGGATGGCTGAGCCTTAGCCTTACCAGAATATCCGAACCCGCGTCGAAATCTTTCGCTATTCCCTCGACAATAGAAGCGGACGGAAAAAGCATGTTGCTGAGAGCGGCAAGCGATCCGCTGAGGCCCACCAGCAACAACCCGATCACCGAAAGGACAACGAGCAGCATTGCAATCCGATCACGATGATAACCAAACTTACGATCGCCGGTGGCAAGCCAGGCGGTAAGTGAAAGTGCGGCAAGCAGTATGAATGTGTTTATGAGATGACCCATTGCCCAAAAGGGCCGATAGGGCGTAACGGCGTCGGCCGTGTTTCCGGTGAGTACAAGACCGGCTCCCACCAAGGCTTCGGTCACGATAAATACGAACGATACGACTGCGGCCTTTCGTATCAAGTGTCCTTTTGGAAATTTCCTGAACGCCCAGACGACAAGGGCAAGAACTACGAGAAACGCGATGCCGCTGGTAACCCGGTGTGAGAATTCGATAACGGTCTTGAATTCCGGAGCAGAAGGGATTATCTCACCGTGACAGGTAAGCCAATGCTGGCCGCAACCGTCGCCGGATCTGGACGCACGCAGAAAAACGCCCCAGAGGACAACGAGTATGTTGTATCCCAAAGCAAACCATGCGAATTTTGTGAAACGGTTCATATGGCGCCGATGGCCCGGCACCGATCCGGGCGAATATATTGCATTGATAGTAGAATACCACTTTGGGAAGAGTCGCCGAACCCGGTGGATATCAGCACAACTGAATGGAAGATGAACATTATTTCATTTGTCCGTATTGCGGTGAGAACATATCGATGGTCATCGATATGACCGTCCGCCGGCAGCGATATTTCGAGGATTGTGAGGTCTGCTGTAAACCGATCTTGATAGACTACACGGCAGACAATGACAAATTGATGTATTTTGAGGCTGCGACGGCAGATGAGTGACAAATCCAAAAGCGAAGAGCAAGCACTATCGGCGAAGAAGCGCCGGGTGGATGTGATGCTGGTGGAGCAGGGGCTGGCCGATTCGCGTAACAAAGCGCAGGCGATGGTGATGGCGGGCGTAGTTCTTGCGAATGAACGCCGGGTAGATAAGCCCTCGGAGGCGTTTGCCGCTGACGTCGTGCTTCGCATCAAGGGTGACACTCCCGAGGCACGATATGTGAGCCGCGGAGGGCTGAAGCTGGAAAAAGCCCTTGAGACATTCGGCATCGATCCGACAGGAATGGATTGCATCGACATCGGCAGTTCGACAGGCGGATTCACGGACTGCCTGTTGCAGCACGGGGCGGCACATGTGACCTCGATAGATGCGGGCACAAACCAACTTGCCTGGAAGCTAAGGGACGATCCGAGGGTCGAGGTGCGAGAGAATACAAATGCTCGCGAGCTCAAGCCGGATGGCCTGGAACGCAGATTTGATCTTGCTGTTATAGATGTCTCGTTCATCTCGGTCACGAAGATATTGCCGGTGGTGCCCGGGCTGCTAAATGAACGCGGACGGATCATCGTTCTGATTAAGCCGCAGTTCGAGGTCGGCCGCGGAGAAGTAGGCAAAGGCGGCATAGTCCGCGATGCGGAAAAACACAAGCGGGTGGTGGAAGAGATAAATGCGTGTGCGGCCAGCATTGGCCTGAAGCCGGCAGGCGTGATCGATTCACCGATATTGGGTGCCGAAGGAAACAAGGAATTCCTTGCGCTGTATGAAAGATAACAAGCCGGAGACAAAAGAGCCGAAGGAGTTTGTTGAAGGAGTTCATTTCTATTTCGAGAACGGACTGATGGTGCTGACCGAACGGTTTCTCCTCGAACGCGGATACTGCTGCGGCAGCGGATGCCGGCATTGCCCTTATCCAAAGGACGAGGATCAGAGCAGAAATTCTTCGAGCTCATTGTGAGCCTGATATCTGCGGACGGGTCCCGGTGGAATGGCCTCCACTATTTCTCCTTCCATCACATCTTCGATCACCTCCGCCGTTTTCCCTGCCCTGGTCTTTTTTTGCTGTTTTTCTTTCTGTACAGAAATTTCATTTGTCGCTTCTTTTGCATCGAGAAAATCCATAGGCGTACGGGCTATCTGGACAAGCAGTTCGGGGGTGCAACAGACCTTCTCATATTTTTCGAGATCGATCTGCATATCGTCCATCTCAGAAAGCCAGTCCAGCATGGCCTGCATAGAACGGCGGCCGCCCTCGTCTTCAGGCCAAGTGATGCTGTAGTGCATCCACTTCCCGTCACGACGTGCCTGAACCAGCCCGGCCTTGCGGAGATAGGCAAGGTGGCGCGAGATCTTTGGCTGGCTCTCGCCAAGTATCTCGCTAAAAAAACAGACGCATACCTCGCTTGTACGCATCAGGTTGAGCAAGCGAAGCCGGGTCTTGTCCGCAAGTGCCATATAGAATTGTTCCATGTAGCCAAGGTCGATCTCATCTGCCATAATAAAAAAATATCACAGATCGATAAATTTGTCTTGACAAATATGTCAGATAGGAATATATTCGCCTTAACATATATGTTATTGCATATATGATCCTAAACATGAGGTGACCATTATGTCAGAAAACAATATCATATCCCTTAAGCCGCATATATCTTTGAACGTCAAGAACGTTGAAGAAAGCGTTGGTTTCTATTCCAAACTCTTCGGCATCGAGCCGATGAAGTTTATAAAAGGGAACACGACCACCCACTCTATCGTCCGCGAGCAAGCGGGTGAAGAAAGCGAAAAGCCGAGGTTCGGGTATGCCAAGTTTGACGTGGAGAACCCGCCGCTCAATCTGGTGCTGAACGAAGTGCCGTTCACCGAAGGCGGATCGCTCTCGCATCTTGGGATACAGGTGGCATCGACCGACGATGTCATAAAGACGAAGCAACGATGGATCGAGGCGGGTCTGCTGACCGTGGACGAGATGCAGGTTGACTGCTGCTACGCCCTGCAGGACAAGACCTGGGCCCGCGACCCGGACGGCAACGAGTGGGAGGTTTTCGTGGTGCTCGAAAATACGGAACCTGCGGCCGAGGGTTGTGCCTGCGGCGAAAAGGTGACACATGCCGAGCTTGCACCTGCCGAGGCAGCAGCGGCCGGATCCGGCGCTGTTGAGTGTTGCACTCCGAGCCAGAAAGCGACTACCATTGGCGCGACTTCTCAACCCTGTTGCTAGAAAGGAGGCCTGATGGGCGAACACTCTTTCTTTACCCTGTCGGTACATGCCGGCGAAGACCGCGAGGCGAACTTCGGAGCACTGTCCGTTCCGATCTACCCGGCGTCGGTCTTCGCCTTTACCGATGCCGAGGAAGGCATCGCGATACACAACTACGAACGACCCGGCTATTTCTACGGACGGCTTGGCAATCCTACGGTCTCGGCCCTTGAAAAGGCTATGGCCGAACTGGAGGGTGCCGATGATGCGATCGGTTTTGCTTCGGGTATGGCCGCTATCTCGGCGGCGATATTGACGGCGGCTAAAACCGGCGATCATATCGTGGCGCCGGAGTCGATGTATTCGACGACCACGAATCTGCTCCGGCATATCGCCGAGCGGTTCGACATCGAAACTACTTTTGTCGATGCGACCGAGGCGGGTGCCTATGCCGCAGCCATTCGGCCCGAGACAAAGCTTTTCTGGATAGAGACGCCATCGAATCCGCTGGTCGGCATAACGGACATTCGCCGTGTAACCGCCGTCGCGAAAGAGCATGGCGTAATGACCGTTGCCGACAACACTTTTGCGACGCCTTTCAATCAGCAGCCGATCGAACTCGGCTGCGATGCCGTGATCCATAGCGCCACGAAATACCTTGGCGGGCACAGCGATCTGACCGCCGGGGTTTTGGCCGGCAAGGCAGATTTTGTCGATAGGGCCCGTCATGGGCAAGCTAAACTTTTCGGCGGCAACATTGCTCCGCAGGTCGCGTGGCTCGTACTTCGCGGGATAAAGACATTGGCGCTCAGAATGGAGCGGCACAATGCCAATGCGATGCAGTTGGCGACGGACCTCACGGGACATCCCAAAGTCTCGGCGGTTCACTATCCGGGGCTGGAAGGGCACAAGGGTCATGCTATCGCTGCCTCCCAGATGCGCGGATTCGGCGGGATGATGGGTGTCGATGTCGGGACCGCCGAGGCGGCGAAGGATCTTGTAAACAAACTGAGGGTCTGCACCTTTGCAACATCGCTTGGCGGGGTTGAGACCCTGGTGCAGCCGGTCGCGCTGATGACCCACGCGACGCTTTCTGCCGAAGAAAGAGCGAGGGCCGGGGTGTCCGACGGGCTGCTGCGGATCTCCGTAGGAATAGAGGACATAAATGATATACGGCAGGACATATATGATGCATTAGCATAGTTGGGGTATCTATCAATATGGAACATCTTGTAATTCTCGGATTTGTATTTCTTAATCTTTTCATGATCGTCGGAGCGGTGGACATGTTCTATTTTCATTTCTGGAAGTATAAACTCCATACGCGGCCCGAATCTCGATACGAGCACAAGCTGCACATGACATTCGCATTTCTGATGGTGCCGGTCGCGTTTCTGCTCTACTTTCAGAACTTCGGCGGCTACGCTCTGTGGGCGGGGGTTTTCTTTGTCGCTGCTACGCTCGTAACGGAAATGCTCGACGTTTTCTCGGAAGGGGACAGCCGGGCGTCGCTTGGCGGCCTGACGACAGGCGAATATTCGCTGCACGTCGCGGCCACCATACTGAAGGTGGCCTCCTTTGCGTTCATTTTTGCCGCAAAACCGGCCGAAGCCTGGAGCGTGGCCTCGCCCGCATTGCTTGGGAGCTATGGATATATGGGGGAGATGATCGCCATCAAGGTGATGGGGGGCAGCCTGCTGATCGGTGTGCTTCATGCTGCATTGCTCAACTCGAGGATAGCTTCCGTAAACTGCCGGACGGTATGCGATGTTGTCGGATGCAAGCGATTTTCGTGCTGCGCTCCGGCAGCGTAATGTCTTAAAGGGGACGCGGCAAAGAGCGGCGGCCCGTTCATCTAAAGTTAACAGGTTTCGGTTTGAATATATCTGCCCAGCCATATACGCTTTAACGCATATAGGATGAAAAGTGCGACTGAAATTACCGACCCGGCCAAAAAGCTCTCCTTTCTTGACCGATTTCTTACGCTTTGGATATTCGCCGCGATGGCTCTTGGCGTGGGGATAGGGTATTTCGTGACGGGAGCCCCGGAGTTCATAAACCGGTTCAACCTTGGGACGACCAACATACCGATCGCGATCGGGCTTATCCTGATGATGTACCCGCCGCTCGCCAAGGTGAAGTACGAGGAACTCCCGTCGGTCTTCAGGAACACAAAGATACTTGGGCTTTCGCTGGTGCAAAACTGGGTGATCGGCCCCTTTCTGATGTTCTTTCTGGCGATCGCTTTTCTTTTCGATAAACCGGAGTACATGATCGGGCTGATAATGATCGGCATAGCCCGATGTATCGCGATGGTCATCGTCTGGAACGATCTGGCAATGGGCGACAACGAATATGTTGCGGGACTGGTGGCCTTTAACAGCATCTTTCAGGTACTCTTTTACAGCATTTATGCCTACGTGTTTGTGACGGTGCTGCCGCCGCTGTTCGGCGTAACGGGAGCTGAAGTTGATATCAGCATCGGGCAAATAGCGGAGAGCGTGTTGATCTATCTCGGAATTCCCTTTTTTGCCGGGATGGCGACACGTTTTCTGCTGGTCAGGGCAAAGGGCCGCGAATGGTATGACACGGTATTCATCCCAAAGATCAGCCCGATAACGCTTGTGGCCCTGCTCTTTACGATAGTGGTGATGTTCAGCTATAAGGGGCAGTTGATAGTCGAGATACCGTTCGATGTGGTGCGGATAGCGATACCGCTGGTGCTGTACTTTGTGATAATGTTCTTTTCCGCATTCTTTCTCGCCAAGAAGGCGGGAGCGGACTATCCGAAAAGCACTTCGCTGGCATTTACCGCCGCCGGCAATAATTTCGAGCTTGGCATTGCCGTTGCGATAGCGGTCTTCGGGATCAATTCGGGGGTCGCATTTGCCGCTGTGATCGGGCCGCTGGTGGAGGTGCCGGTGCTGATATTGCTGGTGCGAGTGGCGCTCAGACAGCGGAGCAGATTCTCCGAGACGGCATCGATCTGATCCAATATGGACCACACGAGAAAAAGCATACTTGTTCTCTGTACGGGAAATTCGGCACGTTCGCAGATGGCGGAGGGAATATTCCGCGACGCATTCGGCAGCGAATTTGACGTTTTCAGCGCCGGCACGGAGCCGAGCTTTGTCCGCCCCGAAGCGATAGAAGCAATGGCCGAGATCGGCATCGATATCTCGCATCACAGGTCGAAATCCGCGGATGAATTTGCTGACCGAGAGATCGACTATGTGCTGACGGTCTGTGACAACGCCCGAGAGAATTGTTCCTATTTCCCTGCCCGGACGCGTCTGATACATCATGCCTTTGAGGATCCGGCGGCGGTAGAGGGCGATGAGGCCGAGCGGCTTGCGGCATTTCGCCGTGTCCGCGACCGGATACGCGACTATGCGGCGTCGGGCTTTGCTAACGATGCCGGAATAAAAGCTAGCGGCAAATAGCCTCGATCTATCGCCTAGTTGTATCCGATTGCACAACATTTGTTGCATCTCTTTTCAAAATAGTTGGGGCCAAATTTCAGCCCCAACTTTGCAACGTCTGCCTGGGAAGGCCTAGACGTCGTTGTTCTCGCTTTTTGATCTGCTCATCTCGGTTGCTGCCTCAGCCTGTGGGAGCGGAACCCCCGCGGCGTCCGACTTTACCAGCGGAGCATCTTCACTCTCCTCCGGCAGCGGATCGGAAACGATCATCTTGCCGGCCTGTTTTGTAAACGTGAGCACTTTTTTCTCATCGTCAAAATCAACGGTCACCAGATCACCGGTCTCGACCTGTTCGGTGGCGACCAGGTTAGACAACGGATAGACAAGGAAACGCTCGATAGAACGCTTCAGGTGGCGTGCGCCATATTTCAGGTCGATGCCCTCGGAGAGCAGGAAATCTTTTGCCCCTTCGGAACACTCGAAAATGAACTTTGTTCCGGCGGACTGAGTTATACGGTCCTGGACAAGGTTGAGTTCGATGTCGAGTATCCTGCGGAGGTGGTGTTCCTTAAGGCTGCGGAAGACCACGACCTTATCGATACGGTTCATGAACTCGGGTGAGAATTTCCTCTTTGCCGCCTCGAGCGCCGTGCGGTAGATCTTTGTATCGATCTCGGTATCCTCTTTCGGTTTGCCGGATTTTGTCGGTGCAAAGCCGATGCCTCCGGAGATCATATCGGACATTTCTCGGGCGCCGAGGTTTGACGTCATTATCACGATGGTCCGAGAAAAATCGACGCGTCGGTTGTCGCCAAGGGTAAGCGTGGCCTTGTCGAGGATGCCGAGCAGAAGCTGCCAGAGCGAATCAGACGCTTTTTCGATCTCGTCAAAGAGAACGAAGGTTAGCTTTGTATCTTCGGTATGCGCCTTGTCCAGATTTTCCTGGGTCAACATCGGCGAGGTCTCGCGATGGCCGAGGTAGCCCGGAGGCGAACCGATGAGCTTGGCGATCTCGTGCGAATGCTGGAACTCGGCGCAATCGATCTTTACGACCGTGTGCGGATCGTCGAACAGGACCTCGGATGCAGCTTCGACGACGCGGGTCTTACCGGAACCGGTAGGCCCGAGAAACAACATGGTGCCGATCGGCCGCGCGGGGTTGTTCATCCCTGCGAGGTAGATCTGGAACAGGCCGCTCATACGGCGGACCGCCCGCTCCTGGCCGACGATAAGCTGCGAAAGCTTGTCTTCAAACTCTGCCGCACGGGGGCTTTTGCGGTCTGGATCAAGCAGGATAACTTTCCCGCCCGTATCCTTTTTCTTTGCTGTTTCACTCTTCATCGAGGTTTTCTCCCTATTGCTCTGCAAACGACCGATGTGGGCCTCTGTTGCCTACATTCGACGTTCCCGAAAGATCGGATCCGCATAAACCGTTGCCCGCAGACGTTTTGCGATCCGCCGGACCCGTCGTCACTAAAGATGATTTCAAGCTTTTAATCGTTGGCTGGACATTGAACTGTGGAAGGTTTGTCCGTTCAGAAAACGGGGGCTTCGTCCCCTTTTCTATTTTTCTCATAAATCCAAAATTATTTCAACAGGAATTTGGAAAACGAGCCGATTATCAATATAGCGCAAAGCGGGCCGGATGCTAATCGTACGGCGGGCAGTCGATCTAAGGATTTCAAAGAACCAAACGGACGGCAGCGTCGGCCATCTCAAAACGGGTTGAGCCGCGACCAGATCGTCTGGTCGATAAAGTAGCGTGCATAGACGCCGCGGCGTGCCTGATAGGCATCGTGGATCAGCCGCCAGGCGGCCTGATAAATAATGGGCAAAGCGGATTGGCCGCCGAGCGAGGCGACATTAACCTGACGCATTATAAAGTTTGGCAGGGCATAGCAATGTTGGCCGCACCAGCGGAGTATCTCGGAGTAGGCCCAGTTGTAGCTGCCCTGCTCGCTGAGCCGTGCGCGCGTAAAGCCCTCGTCGTTCCAGAGTTCGTTGTAGATGAACTTGACGGCGCCGCGAGGTGCGTGATTTTCGAGCAGTGTGCGGGCGATGCGAAGATTATTATCGAGCCCGAGTCCGCGATCGAATCCGCGATCGAGCCGGCGGACCGACGGGAAATCCCAAAAGCGGTCGGAGATATGGCGGTTGCAGGCGTCTATCGCCGCGCGAACACGGACACGGTCCAGGTCGCCGGGATGGCGGCCGCTGCCCGGACGCGAGCCGCTGTAGCCGAGTTCCAGGTTTTCAGTATATTCGGTATTTAGCCCGCTGAGAAGCGCGTTCATATAACGGTTATGATCGTACCGGTGGGGGTAAGCGTCTCTCATGTAATCGGGCATATCTCGGGTTCAAAGCCTCCCATAGACCTGACGAGGCAGGGACGATAAATTTGCTGCGCGGCAGTTAATCATAATACTCCAGCCCGAGATGGGTTATCAGGTCTTCGCCGGCCATATGGCGAAGAGTGTTCTTCAATTTCATCAGCTGGATGAACAGATCATGCTCGGGATAAAGCCCGGGGGCGGTCTGCGGCGCCTTGAAATAGAACGAGAGCCACTCCTGAATGCCGCGCATCCCGGCACGCTGAGCAAGATCGAGAAAGAGCGCGAGGTCGAGAGCAAGCGGGGCGGCGAGTATGGAATCGCGGCAGAGGAAATCGATCTTTATCTGCATCTTGTAACCGAGCCAGCCGAAGATGTCAATGTTGTCCCAGCCCTCTTTGTTATCGCCGCGTGGCGGATAGTAATTTATACGGACGACGTGTGAGAAATCGTCGTAAAGCTCGGGGTAAACTTCGGGCTGGAGGATGTGTTCGAGCACGGAGAGCTTTGATTCTTCCTTGGTCTTGAAGTTTTCGGGGTCGTCGAGCACTTCGCCGTCGCGATTGCCGAGGATGTTGGTGGAATACCATCCGTCGAGGCCGAGCATACGAGCCTTGAGCCCGGGTGCGAGGATGGTCTTCATCAGCGTCTGGCCGGTCTTGAAATCTTTGCCGCAGATGGGCACGCCGCTGTCTTCCGCGAGCGTAGTAAGAGCGGGAATATCGACCGACAGGTTAGGTGCGCCATTGGCAAAGGGTACCCCTGAACGGATGGCCGCGTAGGCGTAGATCATTGACGGGGCGATGGCCGGATGGCTGTCATAGAGTCCTTTTTCGAAAGCCTCGATGGTGAGATGGACGTCGGATTCTTCAAGAAAGATCTCGGTGGAAGCCGCCCAGACCATAACCAGCCGGTCGCAGCCTTTATCGCTTTTGAATTTTGCGATGTCCTCGATGAGCTGTTCGGCAAGCTCCATCTTGTTCTTCCCTGATTTTACGTTCTCACCGTGAAGCCTCTTGACGTAATTCTGTTCAAAGACGGCCGGCATCGGCCGGAGCGAGGAGAGCGGTTCGGCGACCTGGTCCAGCAGGTCGCGTTCGAGCACGCCGGCCTTTTTTGCCGCTTCGAAGGCATTGTCAGAAAAGATGTCCCACGCGCCGAAGACGATATCTTCGAGCGAGGCGAGCGGGACCAGGTCCTTAATGTGAGGCACGCGGCCCTCGGTCCGCTTGCCCAGCCGGATGGTGCCCATCTGTGTAAGTGAGCCAACGGGCTGTGAGATGCCGAGGCGGACGGCCTCGACACCTGCAACAAATGTTGTACTGACGGCACCAAGGCCGACCAGCAAAATTCCAAGTTTTCCGTCTGCGGGAGCGATGTCCACGCCTTTATTTGTCATTTTCTTTCTGCGAAAGCAGGTTTTGCTTTCTCTCCATATATCCAACCCTGCGGTCGGAGGTCAATATCTTCATTTGGTGGATCGCTATCTGATTGAGCCTTTGAAGCCTTTCGCCTGGCGGCAAACCTTCATTTAGGAACAAGGCATTGAAATTCTCAAGATTTGACAGGCAGACAAGCTGAGAAACATTGGCTTCATCACGAATATTCCCTCGTTTCTTCGGGTTTTCCCTCCGCCATTCGGCCGCTGTTTTACCAAAAAGGGCCATATTGAGAATGTCGGCCTCAGAGGCATAGATCCTGTTGACCTGTGTCCCGGAAAGTTCCGGCGGTATCAGGTTTTCTTTTATCGCGTCTGTGTGTATGCGGTAATTTATCTTTGTCAGATTTCGTTTTATGTCCCAATCGAGCTGTCTTTGTTCGGTTGCTTTTAGACGTTGGAACTCCTTTATGAGGTAAAGTTTGAATTCGACCGAAACCCACGAGGCGAATTCAAAAGCAATGTCCTTGTGGGCATAGGTTCCACCGTACCTTCCGGTCTTTGAGATAATGCCTATGGCTCCGGTTTTTTTTATCCATTGCTTTGGAGTAAGCGTAAAACTGTTCAGTCCGGCCTGCATTTTAATCCCGTCGAATTCGACGGGATTAAAACCCGGATTATTTATCTTTTCCCAAATTCCGACAAACTCAATAGTATTACGGTTACGAAGCCAGTTTCTTATCAGATCATCAGTGCGCTCCGAATCTTTGAATCGCGCAATGTCGGTCAAAGAAATGTAGTCCTCTTTGTTCAGGAACTGCAGTCTGATTTCGTTGTTAAGCACTGTAATCCTGGCCATATCGTCGTATTTACCGGGTCGAATCCGACCCCTTTGAACCAACCACTGAAGAAACCGAATAAAAAATCATAGCCTTACGAATATGTTAAGGCAAACTTTCGATTGCGGAATGCGGATTGCGGATCGCGGAATGGTGTCCGGGGAATGGGCCTATGGGACAGGTAGGACGTATGTGACAGATAAGACACATGTAACAGACAGGACACTGCCATCTCTGATTTGTTTTCTCTCCTCGTTCAACATTCTTCATTCTTCATTCCGCATTCCGCGTTCTGCATTCCGCATTTGACCGGGTTTACCAGGCATAGGCATTTCTCTTTGTTCCTTCGCCGAGCATTCGGAAGGCGATGGAGACGGCGTCGATCTGGTCGTCGTGGCGGCCGTTGGGGAACGCGACGAGCTCCTCGATGAAATCATCTATCCATGCGCCGCGGACAAGGGCGATCTTTCCGGCCTCTGCGTGGTTTGCCCAGGCGAGCGATCGGGTGATCTTGTCGGAATCGACGCGGACGGCCCTGAGCGGGATGTGGGAGAACCCGCGCCGGTCGGTGATGTCATCGACGATGGCCGTGCCGTGGATCGCGGATTCGATGCCGTGGGAAGTGTTCTTTTCCTCATCCATCCGGCCGAGTATGTAGCGGCGCTGTGTGGGGAACGCAATGCGTCCGCGAAAGCCATCGGCGATGTAAAAAGTGCCGTCCTTGCCCTTTGCCACGCGAAAGCTGGCGGTGCGGTCGGCGGTGGTGCGGGTGGAGACGGCCAGATCGTAACCGCGGCACCATCGGAGGCCGGGCGGGGCGGATTCGACGATGCGGGTGAACCACGCCCGCTTGAATATGCCGCCTTCGGCGGGCGATGGCTGCTGCTGGTAGAGCGAGGCAAAGGAATAGCTGCCGATGTGCTCCTTTCGTTCGAGCAGGTCGGCGACGGAAAAGCGTTCGGGCCAGAGAGCCTCGAGGGAATGCGGAATGTGGAACGCGGAATTCTCGATTGCGGATTTCGGAATGCGGATTGCGGAATTCGTGGTGCGAGTGTTCTCGGTATTGACAGGCGAGTTTGCAACACCGGTTTCTGTTCCATCGGCAGCGGTCTCGCAGTTTCTTATACTTTCTTCATTGGAGGAAATCCGCGATCCGCAATCCCCATTCCGCAATTTGGACGCCTCCGGCGGTGTTGACAGGGCGGGGAGGGGCAAGAACCCACCCGCTGACGCAGGTGGTACTGACAGGGTTGGGAGGGGAGTTGTTTGATCTACCACCCCGTCGGCTTCGCCGCCACCCCTCCTATCCAGGAGGGGAGGGTGAGAGAGCGCGGGGAGGGAGAGGACCTCCCATTGCTCGCCGCCGGCGTCCATATCGCGGAGCAGGCGTCCGGCGATGTCGTCCTCGTGCCAGCGGGTCTGGATCAGGATCATGGCGGCGCCGGGCTCAAGCCGGGTGGTGATGTCGTCACGAAACCATGCCCAGGCGGCATCGCGGCGGTTGAGGCTCTCGGCATGGGCACGCGATTTTATGGGGTCGTCGATGATGACCAGATCGCCGCCAAAACCGGTGATGCCCGCGCCGACGCCCACCGCCTTTACACCGCCGCCGACAGCGGTCTCCCACTCGGACATGGTGTTTATGGAGCGGGCACGGGGAAACATGGGACGTTGCGGATTGCGGATCTGATCAGGTGGCCCGCCGCATACCTGCGGCGGTTCTGACACATTCCTTGGCCCGGCGGAGGACAAGAACCCACCCGCTGACGCAGGTGGTTCTGACTCGGAGAGGACGCTGCGGATGGAGCGCGAGAATTTGTTTGCCAGGTTCTGGTTGTAGCTGCCGATGATGACGCGTGTCTCGGGCCGCTGCCGGAGCCGCCACGCGGCATAGCGAATGGTGACGAGTTCGGATTTGCCGTGACGCGGCGGCATCATTATCATCAGCCGGCGGTTTTCGCCTTTGGTGATGCGGTTAAGAGCATCATAAATGATCTTCTGGTGGCGGGCGTCCCACTGCATCCTGGGAGCGGTCTCGCGAAGCCATGCCTCGAAGTCAGCCGACGGGTCGATTTCGGATTGCGGAATGCGGATTGCGGAATTTTCGGTTGGAACGTTTTCGGTTCTATTTGGTTCGTTTGTATTTGAAGGGACGTTTAGTTCGTTTGTGTTGGAAAAAGTGGTAGATAGGTTTTCTGGTTCGGTGCGACTGAACCCGTCTTCTTCGATTTGTTGATATTTGGGAATCCGCAATCCGCATTCCGCATTCCGCAATCGCTCGGCCCAGCCAAAGCGTTCGATCCAGCCGGTCGCTTCCCGGCCGCGATTTTTACGGTTATAGAAAACGCGGCGAGAAAAGGTGGGAAACCCGAGGGCACGCATCTCGGATTCGATCCGGCGATGGTGCTTTCCGCCGTATTTGATGAAGAGTTCGAGGGCCTTTTCGCGAGCGTCGCCGCCAGTGCAGGTGCTGTTCTCGGTGGGGCAGGAGGGCTTCATAGATCAACCGCGGGCAGGCACGATGCCCGACCCACGCCGAGTCTATTAAAATATGTGTGTTCAGGTAAACGGCAATTTGCGCGATATGCACGATTTGCATGAAATGCAAGGGGGGGCGGAATTGAGAATTGAGAATTTAGGCGTTTTGCGGCTTTGCCGCGATGATGTGCAAAAGGGCTTGGAGATTGTGTCAAAACGCCTCCGCGAAGCGACAATTAGCCACGCCATTTATGGCGTGGTCAACAGGGATCAGCAGATCCCAGCCCGTTTTAACGGGCTTAAATGCTGCGGCTTCAGCCATTTAAGAAAAAGGACGTTAAAACGCCCTTCGCAGATACTTCTCATCTCAACCACGCCATAAATGGCGTGGCTATCTGCCCTTCGGGGTTTTGCCACGGCCTCGTTGCCCTTCCGGGATGGGCTATTTTTTAAGGAAGCGGCTGCGCCGCCGGTGTCTGCCGCCCGCTAAAGCGGGCTGGGAGATCTATTGAGCAGGCTCTCCGGCAAGGCAGAGCCTTGCCGCACATCATGGCGGCGAAGCCGCACAGGCTCATCATAACGGCCTAGGCGTATTATCAGGTTTGATAAATACGGAAATCGAGTTCGGGAAAGATGTTGTCGCGGGCTTCGATCTCGGTGAGGAGGGCGAGTTGTTCGGGGGTAAGGGAATCTACCACCCCGTCAGCTTCGCTGCCACCCCTCCTATCCAGGAGGGGAGCCTGAGGAAGCATGTCGGCGAGGAGGTTGAAGCGGTGGATGTGGGACTGAAAGCGGCGGGAGGAATATTCGACCGTGGTGCCCTGGTAGATCTGGAATGCCCAGTCGGAGGATTGGGCGAGGAGGAGTTCGCGGGCCATTTGGTTGAGGATGCGCGACGGAGAGAGAACCACCCCGTCAGCCTCGGCAGAAGACGCCGATGCTGCCACCCCTCCTTCGTAAGGAGGGGAGCTTTTGAACTTGTTTGCGAGTTCGGTCATGCGGCGTTCGGCATCGTGCTGGTAGGGATACATCCACGAATTGCCTTCGTTTAGCCAGACCTTGTAATAGCCGGCCTCGCCCCAGCTTGAGGCGGTGGGCTGCTGGACCTGGATGGGCAATTCGCTGTCCAGAAAATCGCCGGGGGTGACGGCGGCGATCTCCGACTGGTCCCAGTGGAGTTTGCGAAACAGAAAATCGATGAACTGCGGCCCTTCGTACCACCAATGGCCAAAAAGCTCGGCGTCATAGGGCGAGACGACCAGCGGAGGATGCCCGCCAAAGGTCTCGCGGAGCTTGCGGGCCTGGGCGATGCGCTCGCCGATGAAGTGCATCGCATTTTCGGCGGCCTTTTCGGTGGCCAGCGCCGGGATGTAGGGCTGCTTGTGCTGCTGGGGAACGCCGCGGCCGGTGATGCGGTGATATTTCAGTCCCAGATGGCGGCGGTTGCCGTCCTCGTGCAGATGCGGTTTTAGATATTCGTGGGGCAGGTCCCAGCCGATGTCGCGGTAAAATTCGCGATAGAGATCATTGCCCGGATAGCCGATCTCGGCAGACCAGACCTGGCGGCTGGTATCGACATCGCGTGCAAAAACGGCGACGCCATTCGGACACACGACCGGTGCGTGGACGCCGTATTTCGGACGCGGGTCGCCATAGAGAATGGCGTGGGTATCGGCGATGAAATATTCGATGCCGGCGTCTTTCAGAAGGTCCTCGATGCCGGGTTCGTAGGCACACTCGGCCAGCCAGATGCCGCGCGGGCGGCGGCGGAAATGCTTCTGATAATTAGCGACGGCGATCTCGATCTGCGCCCGGCGAGATTCGGGTGTGGAGACGAGCGGCAGAAAGCCGTGGGTCGCGCAGCAGGTGATGATCTCAAGCACGCCTTTGTCCTGAAGCTCGCGGAAAGCATTGACAAGATTGCGTTTATAGCGATCGTTCCAGAGGCCGAGCGATGCCCGGAGGTTTCGCGCGTACATAAGGGCGACGTCGTGAAACTCCATAGCCTCTTGCCGCGTTCGGTGCACTTCCTTTTCAGCAAGCTCGAGCAGATTTTCGAGATGGCGAGTGTAGCGCGTCTGGAGAAGTTCATCGGCAAGCATCTCGCACAGCGGCGGCGAGACGTTCATCGCCAGGCGCGGCCTGGCCCCGGCCTCGTGCAGGTTTTGAAAGATAAAGATAAGCGGGAGATAGACCTCGGTGATCGCCTCGAAGAGCCAGTCTTCCTCAAGAAATTCGGGATACTCGGGGTGCCTGACGAATGGCAGGTGGGCGTGGAGGATGAGGCTGAAATATCCGGTCGGCATAGGATCGGTCGGCAGCTGGCAACTGCCAATTGCAACCTTAGTTACAACTACATAAGAACAAAAGACCAGCCGCCAGTTGTCAGTTACGAGCCTCCAGCCGGCAGATCACAGATTGCTCGCAGAGCTAATAGGCCCGAGCCTGTCGAGCCGGTCAAAGCCGCGGGGACGTGTTCTCAGCCGTTTTGGGAAATTGACCAGGCTGGAGCCGAAGACGGCGGGGCCGGTCTCTTCGTATTCCTCGGCGATCAGCTCCTCTTCGTCGATATCGAATTCGGCCTTTAGCGCGGCGAGGGCATTTTCGCGCGAGATGTTGTCGATGGCCGACTGGAGCACGGCAAAGAGGCGTTCGCCGATGCGGAAGCGGAGGTCTTCGAGCGTGGCACCGGCCGCGAGCAGGGTCAGCGCATAGCGCACATCGTCGGCATCGAGGCCCTCAAGATCGGCCGCGGGATTTCCGGTCAGGCGGGCAAATGCGGCGTAGGATGAGCGTTCGGCCTGTTCGATATTATCGCCGGCGATGGCCACGTCAAAAGCATCCTGCCGGAATCCGGCCACGTCCAGCACCTGTGCAAATTTTTGTGCCGGGATGCGCCAATCGGCCTCGGAAGCGGCTCGGGGCGAAGGGCTTTTACGCGGCGTGTTGACCGTATTCGAATAAAGCACGCGGACAAAGGGGCGGTTGGGGGCATAAAAGCCGATCTCGGCGCGGTATTCGCCGCCCGATTCGACACTGAACCACCAATTGCCCTCGGCGTCGATGGGGTGCAGCTCTTCGGCATCACGCCGGATATCGACCAGGCGAAGCGCGAGCGTGTAATTTGCCGTGGAAGCACCGAGTGCACGGTTTAACGTCTGCCATGGGTTGGCACGCATCGACCAATAGAAATAGAGGCGGTTCGGCGACTGGATCTGGAGCCGGGCGCGGTCGTCACGCCGGAGCCGCGGCAGCCGAGGCGTCGCAAGCTCGCGGAAAACGGGCGAAAGCTCCGTTTCGGCACCGTCTTCGGCGTCTCCGGTTGTTTTGGCGTTCAATCCTGTTGCTTCAGCCGGTAAGGTTTCGGGGGCATCGTCCTCTTTAGCAAACGGTTCGGCAATGAATTCCGGTGCCGCCGAAGCCTCATGCCCGACGCGGATCAGCTCCGCAGATGACACGCCGCCCTCGTCCTCAAGCACGAATCCTGTCTCTTCACTATCGGCCGCCTCAGCAGCCAATTTTTTATCTACACCCATATAAATACCCTCTATAAAATAGCGCAAAAGGCAAAAGGGCATTATGAGGTTTTGACGGGAAAGTTACAAGGATGAAACCCGGCCGGGGTTGAGGAAAGGACGTTAAAACGCCCTAGCAGATGGTTCGCGATCTCCAACCACGCCATAAATGGCGTGGCTATTTGCCCTTCGGGGTTTTGCCACGGCCTCTTAACGACGTGGCTACTTGCCCTGCGGGGTTTTGCCATGGCCTCTTAACGACGTGGCTAGTTGGACTGTGGGATTGGGGTAATTGGCCGGCAATCTTAGTCTTGGCAGATGGGTGTTTGAAGAAAATTAATAATAGGTGACTAAGAGAATTCGAGATCCGCGAAGCGGCACATAGCCACGTCGTTTATGGCGTGGTCAGCATCAGCATACAAAAAGAATAGGGCGTTTTAACGTCCTTTTCCCATCAGCCAACTTCAGAGAATCTCTCGAGCCGTTCGTAAACAGATCCGTTTCGATGGTGCTCCTTTTGATTCCTGATATATTCCACAACCCACGGCAGATCCTTTGTGCCGAATGTGACGATGCCGTAGCCGCGTTGCCACTGCAGAGCTTTAGGCTGGACCTCATGATTGATGTAATAGGAACTCGAACCTTTTAATTTTCCTACCCAATCCGATACCAGAACGTCTGGCTGTAAACTCACGCCTATGTGAACGTGCGTACTGATTCCTCCGACGGCGTGTAATCTAGCTCCGGGGGTCTGCAGAATCCTGTGGGTTAGATACTGATAAAGACGGTTCTCTATACTTTCGGTTATCATCGGCAGGCTCGATTTCGTATGCCAAGTGATATGAAAATTTATCTCGGAATAGACGGCGTCTGACATTTCGGCTAAAGCATAACAAAAAGGACGTTAAAACGCCCTAGCAGATGGTTCGCGATCTCCAACCACGCCATAAATGGCGTGGCTATTTGCCCTGCGGGTTTGGAGTATATGTGCTGCGAAGGCCCCGGCATATCAACCGCAAACTGAGGGTTTGCCGGATCAGAGCAGGTTTTCGGCGGATTTGATGCGGATATCGATGCGGCCGAACGACGTGTTGATAGACGAGCGGACGGGGACTCGGCGGCGGTCGTCGGTTATCCAGATGGTCATTCCGCCTTCCTGTTCGATCATGCGGCCGGGGCCGAAGACCTGAGGTTCGACCTTGAGACACCAGACGCGGCCGATGGCGGTGCGGATACGTTCGCGGCCGGTCACCTTTACGGGGACGCGATAGACAAGGCCCGAATCGCTAACGGTGATCTCAAACTCCTTGCCGATCTCGAGCGGGAGCATACGAAGCTGATAGATACCTGAGATCAGATCGTGGGTCTCGCCTTCGAGTTCTGAGGCGATGGTGCGCGGCGGGCGCATCGGCTCTTTGGGGTCGGTCTCAACGTAGGTGACGCGGCGCTGGGAATAGTCAAAATTTGCCTCGCTGTTTCGGACGCGGTCTTTCTGGATATCGACCTTTACGGTACGCTGGGCAAAGAAGTCGCGGCGGTCAACCGTGGAATCGATCTCCTGGCGAAAGCTGAAACGGAAGAGGCTGATAAGCGTTCCCTTTGAGCGAGCCTCGGCGCGGATCCAGAGGTCTTCGCTCTCGGGCGAGTTGTTCACGGTAAACGTGAGCTCGCCGATGGAGACGCTGATGATGCGGCTGAGCTTGCCGTCGTAAACCAGTTTTTCACCGACGCGAAAAGGCATCGGCGGAGGCGCAGGCCGATCGTCGCTGATGCCGTTGTGTTGGGCCACGGCAGCGGTCCCCAACAGGAGAGACGCGAGAACGAGCGGCAGAAAACGAGTAAAGATATTTCGGTTCATCGGAGATCTCACTCAGCCAAATACGGCCATCCGGACAACGAGAGCGGCAAGCCCAAGCACGAGGCCGATGGCCGCCTGATATTCCCGATGTCCCAAGTATAACCCAAAATCGAAGCCGGCATCCATTTTTCCATCTTTTTTCCAGGGGGTAAGCCGAGGAAGAAAGAGCGGGACGTTTTTGGCAAATTCATCGAAATCGGCCCCGAATGCACGCTTTAGGTCTTGCTCTTCGACGCGCATAACGGGCAAATAGATGCCAATGAAGAGGGCGGCGGTGACCAAAGCCAGCCACCAGACCCCCGCCGCCACGGTAAAACCGACCGCCAGGACAAAGCTGCCGAGATAGAGAGGGTTGCGGGTAAAGGCGTAGGGGCCGGTTACGGCAAGCTGCTCATATTTGCGGATGTGGCCCGCGGCCCAGGCCCGGATCAGCAGGCCGACAAGCGCGACCCCGCCGCCCACAGCCAGCGTAAAAGCGGTCGGCCGCGCAAGCAGCAAAAAGACCGCCGCCAGCACAAAACCGAGCGGTACGCGAAATCGCTGGAGCAGACGTTTTTTCTCACTTACCATTTTTTATTTCTCTTGTGTGACCTCTCATTTCTCAATGCCTGCTGCCCACGGCCGACTTCTGACTTACCGATATCCAATTAACCCAGATCACGCATTAAGGCCTTTGTTGATACTGTTTTTGCTTTGCGTTCCTTGCGGCTTTGCGTGAAACCGGCTTTTTCCACGCAAAGACGCCAAGTTCGCAAAGAGTATTCTCAAAGAAGAGAAAGAATCAACATCATAGTTTCTAATGCGTAATCCGGGATCAACAATCTCCAATTAGCAATTAACAATTCTGAATTCTCAATTCCGATTTCTCAAGTCTTATACCTAACTGACGAGGCGTTGTTTTACGGCGGTGAAGACGGTGTCGGGGGTGATGTCCATGCAGATCCACTTGTCACAGGTGCGGCGGTGGCAATCGATGCGGCAGCCGATGTCGGTGCGTTCGACGCAGATGTCGTCGGGGTCGAGCGAGCCGTTTCGCCACCACTCGGTGGGGCCGAAGATGCCGACGACGGGTGCTCCGGCGGCAACGGCAAGGTGCGTTGGGCCGGTGTCGCCGCCGACATAGACGGCCGCATGGCGGGCAAGCTCGTAAAAGCCTTTCAGGCTGGGGCGGACGGCGATGGCCCGGCCGCTTTTTGAAGCCGCGAGCAGGCGATCTGCAAGCTCATCTTCGCCGGGGCCGACAGAGACGAGCGGGACGATGCCGAGTTCATCCCAGATGCGGTCGGCAAGTTCGCCGTATTTTTCGGCATGCCAGAGCTTTGTGACCCAGCCGCCGGCGGGATTGAGGATGGCATAGCGGCCGCCAACGCGGGTGAGCAGAGCGGCGGCCTCAGAGCGATGTGCCTCGGTGGTGGCGATGGGAAACTCGGGGCGTTCGACCTGCGGATCGAATCCGAGTGCGGCACCGGCAAGCATCAGATTTTTTCGGATGACGTGGGTGCGGTCCGGAATATCGACGGTGCTGTTAAAAAAAACACGGGCGGCGGGTTCGCGGAGTGTTCGCCGCGAAAACCCCCAACGGCGGCGTGCGCCTGAGATGCGTGCGACGGCGGCCGATTTTATCAGGCCCTGGAGATCGATGGCGACATCGTAACCACCGCGGCGAAGCCCGCCGGCCTGGGCGCGGATGGCGGAAACGAGTTCGCGGACGGAGCGGTCTCCGAGGCCGCGCGTGTCGAGTTCGATCAACTCGTCAAGGAGCGGATCTCCGCGAAGCACCTCGGCATATCGGCGATCCACGACCCACGAGATGTGCAGCCCGGGTTTACGTTCGCGTGCGGCGGCCAGCGCGGGCAATGTGTGGACAATGTCGCCGATGGAGCTGAGCTTTACAAAAAGGACACGCACGGACTCAAGTTTAAACGTTTTCCGGAGAAAAGGCTCAAAAGACCGCTTTATTTTCGGGCCGGGAACCACGCGGGCCGGCAATGTTCAGACTAGATAACCCGCCACCACGGAACCGCAAGAACATCAGGCGCGATCCAATCCGTTTCTTTGCCGGTGTAAAGGAGAAGCGATGCCCGTGCCTTGTCTCCGTATTCGGCACGAAACGAACGCAGGCTTTTTGTATCGCTAAGACGAAGCCGGGAAGCAGATTTTATCTCGATCGGCAAGAGCTGCCCCCCTGCCTCTACGACAAGATCGACCTCTTCGCCGGATCGCGTCCGCCAATAATAGACCTCGGCCCGCTCGATACGTGAATCGCGCCACGCGAGCAGATCGTTCAGTACAAGGTTTTCCAGATACTCGCCCCCGGGCTTATCCTCGCCGGTGAGATGAAGTGCTACCCCGGTATCACCCCAATAGAGCTTTGGAGACCTGACCAGCTGTTTTGTACGATTGGCCGACCACGCGGGGAGCCGAACGAGCATATAGGAGGTCTCCAGCAGATTAAGGTAGCGGTGTGCCGTGGGTTGTGAAAGAGCAACATCACGTCCAAGATCGGCCTGATTGAGGATCCCGCCGATCCGGTAGCAGGCCGCCCTCATCAGCCTGCGAAAATCCGGAAGAGCTTCGATAGCCGAGAGATACTGAAGGTCGCGTTCGAGATATGTCCGGATATAGCCGTCAAACCATATGGCCCGCTCCTGGGCGCCGGCCAGATCAAGGGCCGGTGTCGGGAAGCCTCCCCTCGATGCCAAGAGCCTCCAGTCTTCGGGTTTGGAATTGCCGTCACCGATAAGTTCGGCCCATTTGTCTTCCGGCGTTGCCAGCAGGTCCTCCCAGATCCCACATTTTCCCTCTCCCAGCTGCTCGCGGCGGGTCATCGGCCAGAGGGTAAGGTAGCTGGCCCGCCCTGCAAGAGACTCGGAAATGCGGTTCATTAGCAGCAGATTTGCAGAACCGGTCAAAAGGAACCTTCCGGGAGTTCGCTTACGGTCGATCTCGAGTTTGACGGCGTTGAGAATACTCGGCTCACGCTGGACCTCATCAAGAGTAACCGGCCGGTTCCCGCCGATAAGGAGACCGGGGTCACTTTGTGCGGACTCAAGGACGTCGAGATCGTCTAGAGAATAGAATTTACGTTCTTCCGGCAGGAGTTCTCTGGCAAGCGTGCTCTTGCCGGTTTGCCTTGCACCCATCACAACCACAGCGGGCATCACCCGCAGACGTTCGGCAAGGCTTTTTTCAACGAGCCTGGGCAACGGCATTCTATTCACAATGTGAATTATATTTATTCACACCATGAATTGCAATGAGATCTCTCTAGATATCACAGTATGAAGCGGGAGCTTTCGGCCAGCGGAGGCGGCCCTGCTCTGCTTTTTATAGTGAGGCAGGCTATTTTGCCGCAGGCGGAAACTGCGATAATTTAATGAGGAATAAATGATAGCGTCGTTTTTACTTATCGCGTTGGTCACGGCCGGGGGGTTTGCGCTGACCTATCGCCTTTCGAAGGACGAGCCGCTTATCTGGCGGCTGGCGGCGGGGTGCATCGCGGGTTCGGCCATTTTCGGGACGGCGGGGCTTCTGTTCGGCGGGCTGATGGGGTTTGGCGTGCCGGCGGCCGGGCTTTCGTTCGTGGCGGTGCTGCTGCTGCTGCTGATATTTCGCGACAAGGCGGCCAGGCAGACGCTCCGGAGCGAATGGCTGCGCGGAAAGAGCCGTGCGACGGCACCGGGCAAGGGCCGGGCGCTCGGGTTTTTCTATTACGCGTTCTTCGCGGCGATGCTGCTCTTCTTTTTCGACCGGGCGATGATCGAGACGGACTCGGGGATATTTACCGGCGGCTCGCAGAACCTCGGCGACCTGCCGTTTCACCTCGGGGCGATCTTTGCGTTTACCGAGGGCGGCGTTTTCCCGCCGGAGAATCCCAATTTTGCGGGTGTAAAATTTACTTATCCATTTATCGCGGACCTGATAACGGCGATGTTCGTCAAATTGGGCATCGGTGTGCGCGAAGCGATGCTGGCGCAGAACCTGGCGTGGGCGCTGTCGCTGCTGGTGCTGCTTGAGCGGTTCGTTTTTCGGCTGGTCAACGACCGGCTGGCCGCTCGGCTGGCCCCGCCGCTGCTTTTCTTTTCAGGCGGGCTGGGGTTCATCTATTTCTTCTCTGACTTTTTTGCACAATCGCGCGGGTTTACCGACTTTCTTTGGAATCTGCCGACCGACTATACGATCGGCGAGCGTTTCCGCTGGGGAAATTCGCTGACGACGCTGTTCATGACACAGCGGAGCCTGCTGCTCGGGATGCCGCTGACGATATTGGTGCTCGGTTTGCTGTGGTCGATCTTTAGCGAGAACACCGGCCAACGGGACGAAGAGACGACAACGGAAAAGAGCGGCATATCGTTTACGACGGTCTCGTTTTCGCCTGCGCTGTTCATTTACGGTTTGCTGGCAGGGACGCTGGTTCTGATACATCTGCACAGCCTGGCGGTGCTATTCGTGGCGTGCGTTCTTCTGATGGCGATGAGACCGGAAAAGGTGCGCCTGCTGCAGTACGTCGCATTCGGCATCTGCGTTTCGGCGGTGGCGGTACCGATGCTGCTGTGGTCGATGAGCGGATCGGCGACGAACGCGAGCGAATTTATCGGCTGGCATTTTGGGTGGGACAAGCGCGAGGACAATTTTCTTTGGTTTTGGCTAAAGAACACCGGGCTTGTGATCCCGCTGGTGGCGGTGGGGCTTTATCTAATGTTTGAAGTGGTACGTCCGCCCGCGAACGCCGTCGCCGAACCGGAGCTGAAACCGAGCGCGAAGAAAAAGAAGAAAGCGAAAGAGAAGCCGACTGCAGCGGGACCGACGCCGACGAACGCACGCAGCCTATTGATGTTTTACGTGCCCTTTGCTGCCATTTTTATGATCTGCAACGCGGCAAAGCTGGCTCCGTGGGAGTGGGACAACATCAAGCTGCTGATCTATTGGTATCTGGTGTCGATACCATTTATCGCATATGCGGTGAGCTTTGCGTGGCGGCAGGCGGGAGCGTGGAAGGGCGTTGCGGCCGCGGCTTTCGCTTTACTGATATTCAGCGGCTCTCTGGACGTTTGGCGGACGCTTTCGGGGGCGGTGAACTATGAGATATTTTCGGCGGACGCGGTGGAGGCGGCCGAAAAGATAAAGGACGCGACGGAAAAGGACTCGCTTTTTCTGAATGCACCGACGTATAACTCGACCGTGGTGTTGACCGGGCGGCGGTCGCTGATGCGGTATTCGGGGCATCTGCAATCGCACGGTATCGACTATCGGCAGCGCGAGGCGGACGTGAAAACGATGTATGCGGGCGGGCCTCAGGCGGAGAAGCTGCTGCGGGAATACGGGATAGAATATGTGCTGATCTCACAGGAAGAGCGGAACACACTGCAGGCGAACGAGGAATTTTTCAGCCGTTTTCCGGTAGTGGTGGAGACGGGACAGAATAAGGTGGTCAAGGTGAGAAATGAGAAGTGAGAATTGAGAATTGAGAATTGTAACGGTGAGCGGTGAGCGGTGAGTGGTGGGCGGTTGGCGGTGGGCGGTGGGCGATGAGCGGTTAGCGGTGAGCGGTGAGCAGTAAGCAGTACAAAACGGGATCAACCGGAACAGGGCGGTTCGATATCGGCTGGCTGGCGAGCTGTGCGGCGATAACGGCGCTGGCATTCTTTCTGCGTTTCTACTGGCTGGCGCTGAAACCCTTTCACCACGACGAGGGGGTGAACGGCTGGTTTCTGACAAATCTTTTCCGCACGGGGGTTTACAAATACGACCCGGAGAACTATCACGGCCCGACGCTCTATTACATCTCGCTTGCTTTTTCGAAGGCCTTTGGGCTGGATACGGTGACCGTGAGGTGGAGCGTGGCGGTGTGGGGCGTGCTGATAGTCGTGCTGGCGTTCTATCTGCGGCCGTATCTGGGCAGGATCGGCTCGCTGGCGGCGGCGGCGTTTCTGGCGCTCTCGCCGGGGATGGTCTTTATCTCACGCTATTTTATCCACGAGATCTTTTTTGTTTTTCTGAGCCTGACGATCGTGATGTCGGTCGTTTATTTTATCGAGCGGCGGAAAGCGGGGCCATTTGCGATCGGGTGGATGTTCCTGTTGCTGCTGGTCTGTTTTCTTCCATCGGCGCTGAACCTGGCGCGGGTGATAGCGGGCGAGGGCAGCGATAATTTCGTTTACATCGCGGTGACGGTGTTTGCGCTGGAGGCCGTGCTGGTCTTTTTTGTGGTGTGGATGCTGGCGGCCTGGCGGGACGGGCGGCCGATATATTTTCTGCTGGCTATGGCCTCGGTCGCGCTTTTCTTTGCGACGAAGGAGACGGCGTTTATCACGCTGGGTACGATGGCGATTGCCGTACTTCTCGTCTGGCTCTGGCGAAGAAATATGGCCGCTACGCTGGACAAGGGCGGCGAGGACGACATAGCGGACGCGGGGCTCAACGGGGAGAATTTTCGCGAAGCGATAGGGACCGGCGCCGACAGGTGGTTGATATGGACGGCGGGCATTCTGATGCTGATATATGTTTTCGTGTTGTTCTTCTCGTCGTTCTTTACGTATCCGGAGGGGGTGAAAAAAGCGTTAGAGGCATACGCCATATGGACCAAGACCGGAACCCGGGACCACACGGACAACGGCTGGCAAGCCTATCTGGAATGGGCGTGGCAGGTAGAGGCCCCGATAGTGCTGCTCTCGGCTGTCGGGACGGCCATCGCGTTCCTAAAGGCGAGGCACCGCTTTGCGATGTTTGCGGGGCTGTGGACGCTGGGGCTGTTTCTTGCATACTCGATAATTCCATATAAGACGCCGTGGCTGGCGCTGTCGTTCATATTGCCGGCGTGCCTGGCGGCGGGATACGCGATAAACGAGATAGCAAAATACGGCGGCAGGAACGGGATCGCGGCGGCAGCGGCCATCGGGACGGCGGCCTGCGGAGTGCTGGCATATCAGACATATGACCACAATTTCGTCCGCTATGATGACGAGAAGATGCCCTACGTCTATGCCCACACTCGGCGCGAATTTCTGGACATGGTGGCTGACATAGAACGCTTTGCGGAGGCCAGCGGAAAGGGGGAAAAGGCGGCGGTGGACATAGTCTCGCCGGACTACTGGCCGCTGGTGTGGTATCTGCGCGACTACAGAGAGGCCGTCTTTCACGGCCAGCTCGTCGACCGCTCAAGCGCCGAGATGATAGTCGCAAAACGACGCGACCAGGAAAACGACGTGACCGCCCGCTATTCGGCAAACTATGCGTACTATGGGACTTACGGCCTCCGCCCGGGTGTGGAACTGATGCTGCTGGTAAGAAAGGACCTGGTGGGAAGCGAAGGGGTGGAGTTGTATAAGATAGGAGACTAGTGCTTTGTAACCGGGATAGTTAAATTTAGCTTTTGAAAGACTTTGCGATCTTTGCGTTAGATCTTTCACGCAAAGCCCGCAAAGGCCGCAAAGAAAGACAAAAGTTTTTATAAAGTCATTTAAGTTACATTAGTCATTTAAGTTACAGAACATCAGGCAGTGGGTCTCAGCAGCCGCTTGAAACCGGCTTGTTCGAAGTGGTGGTCGGCGGTTAGTGCGTCAGAGATACGCAGATCGTCCATCATCTCTCAAGTCACGAGCCAGGGCTTCACCAATATATTGGTCGTGGCGTTCGGCAAGGTCGGGAATACCGCTGTCAATGACGCCGATCATCTTATCGAGCGGGTCGTCACGCAGCGGTTCGGAGCGGTTCGGCAGTTTATCGAGCGCGACATCCTCTACACGCCGGCCCTGCTCGTTAGCGGTCTCAGCCGGCTTTTCATAAATATTTTCGGGAACTTCTATGGTCAATGAATGGGTCACGGCACCACCTTTACCGGAATTTAGCATAGTCGCCGCGTCCCGTTCATGATAGTTTCTCAACAACGGGCCAACTACGACAGGGCATGAACGGGGGCCAGGACTCGGGTGCGGAAATTGCGTATTCGTGTTCGGATGATATGAACGACAGCGGGACAGGGGTGCAGCCGGCTACGGAGCGTGTGGCGGCGGACGTTATTGGCGGCAGCGGGCCGACGGTAATGGTCTTTGGCGGGCTTCACGGCAACGAGGCGGCGGGGCTAAAGGCGATCAGGCGGATGGCGGAGCCGCTGGAGGAGCTAAGGGACAAGCTGCGGGGCCGGGTGCTGCTGCTGGCGGGAAACCGGCGTGCGCTCGATCGCGGCGTGCGGTTCATTGACAGCGATCTCAACCGCCACTGGACGGACGAGAACATCACGCGGAGCGACCCCGACTCTGCGATCCCGCCGCAGATGTCCGAAGACCTGGAACAGCGGGAACTGCTTGCGATAATCACGCCTGCGATCGCGGAGGCGCGGGGCGAGGTCTATGCTATCGACCTGCATTCCACATCGGCGGAGGGCGTGCCCTTTGCGACGGTCGGCGACACGATGCGGAACCGGCGTTTTGCCCAGAGCCTGCCGGTGACCATACTGCTCGGGATCGAGGAACAGCTCGAAGGCACGCTACTTGAATACCTAAATAACATCGGAGCTGTAACACTCGGGTTTGAAGGCGGGCAGCACTATGCCGAAAAGACCGCCAGGACACATGAAGCGCTTGTGTGGCTTTCACTTATATCGGCGGGTGTCATAGCCCGCGAGGATCTGCCGGATGCGGAGCTTCACGCAGAGACCGTGAAAAATGCCACAGGAAGCCCGCGGATCTTAGAAGTGCGGTATCGGCACGCGATAGGCGAAGAGGACGATTTTTCGATGAATCCGGGTTATGAGAACTTTCAGCCTGTCAAGAGAGGCCAGCATGTCGCAGACGGACGGTTTGGCCCGATAAAGGCGCCGGAAAGCGGGCTAATACTGATGCCGCTATACCAAAAGCTCGGCGAGGACGGATTTTTTATCGGGCGGGAGATAAGCCCCTTCTGGCTCTGGCTTTCGGCGATACTCAGGCGGATGAGGATACCGGACCTGGTTCATTTTCTTCCGGGCGTACATTCGACGGACGAGGGCCGCGAGGTGCTAAGGGTGGATACGGGCGTGGCGAGGCTCTTTCCGCTGCAGGTCTTCCACCTGCTCGGATTCAGAAAACTTCGCTGGCACGACCGCAGCCTTTTCGTCAGCCGGCGGCGACACGACCTGCACAGCCCGTTTGCCGACAGGTGACCGGCCGGGCGCAGATCTCTCACAGAGACATGCCGAGGGAGTGCGGCACGAGAAGTTATGGGAGACAAGACGGTACATCAGACCTCGGACGAGGCCCAGATCAGAGAATTTACAAAGGCGGTATTGAACGACCTGCACGCGATGGAAGAGATGCTGCGTTCGGGATCGCTGGAGCCGCACGCACGGCGGATAGGGGCCGAACAGGAGATGTTCCTGGTCGATTCTTCGCTGCACCCGGCGGCATATTCCGAACAGGCGATAGCGGCGTCCGGCGACCCCCGGCTGACGACGGAGATAGGGCAATTCAACCTTGAAGCGAATCTGACCCCGAGAGAGCTTGGCGGCGACTGTCTGCGAAGGATGGAGCAGGAGCTGGAAGAGGTCATCGGCGAGGTAAAACATGTGATGCGGCAGCGGCGAGGCGAGGTGGTGCTCTGCGGGATATTGCCTACGATACAGGGCTCAGACCTAAAGGAGCAGAACCTGACACCACAGCCGCGCTATGCGGAACTCAACCGTGTGTTGACGGCGCTGCACGGCGACGACCGGTTTGTCCACATTAAGGGACTTGACGAGATAAGGCTCTATCACAAGGACACCTTTATTGAATTTTGCAACACGAGCTTTCAGGTCCATCTACAGCCGCCGATAGCGGAATTTACGAACGCCTATAACTGGGCACAGGCGATCTCGGCTCCGGTGCTGGCCCCGGCGGTCAATTCCCCGCTGCTGCTGGCTCACCGGCTCTGGCACGAAACGCGGCTTGCCCTGTTTCAACACGCCGTGGACGAACGCTCGCAGATACATCATGAGCGGAGCCGCCCGGCACGCGTAACGTTCGGGCGCAGCTGGGTGAACGATTCGATCGTGGAGATATTTCACGAGGACGTGGCTCGTTTCCGGATAATCCTGACACGCGACCTGGAAGAAAACTCGATGGAGACGCTAAGGCGGGGCGGGGTGCCGAGGCTAAAGGCCTGGAGCATGCACAACGGCACCGTCTGGCGATGGAACCGTCCGTGCTATGGGATAATGAACGGCAAGCCGGGGCTGAGGATAGAGGCCCGCTATCTGCCGGCGGGGCCAACGATACTCGACGAGATGGCGAATGCGGCGTTCTTTATCGGGCTGATGGAGGCGCTGCCGCGCGAATTTGGCGACGTGAGAATGAGAATGTCATTTGACGACGCGAAGACCAATTTTTTCACTGTGGCGAGGTACGGGCTGCGGTCGCAGATAACCTGGCTTGACGGGCGTTCGCACAGCACACCGCAGCTGATCCTGGACGAGCTGCTGCCGCTGGCCCGCCAGGGTCTGGAGCGCGCGGGGATAGACGGAGAGGACATTGGCCGCTATCTCGGCACGCTTGAGGAGCGTGTGGAACGCGAGATGAGCGGGGCACGCTGGATGCTGGATTCGATAGCAAGGATGGACCCGGCGGCGAAGCAGAACGTAAGGATGAGGACGCTGGTGGCGGCGATGGTAGAGAACCAGAACGCGCGGCTGCCGCTGCACGAATGGCCGCTGGCCACGATAAGGGACCGCTCAGAATGGATAGATAATTTTCGAACGGTGGAGCAATTTATGTCGCGCGATCTTTTTACGGTAAGGCCCGGAGACGTGCTTGACCTGGCGGCGAGCCTGATGGAATGGAAACACGTCCGCCACGTACCTGTAGAGGACGACCAGGGGCGGCTGGTGGGGCTGATCTCGCATCGCGACCTGCTCTCGCTGCTGGCGACGGAACGCGAGCGGGCGGCGGGCGACCTGCTGGTCTCGGACGTGATGAAGACGGAGCTGGCGACGATACCGCCGGAGACGCGGACGCTGGACGCACTTTATATGATGCGCGAGCGGGGCATCGGATGTCTGCCGGTCTGCAGAGACGGGAAATTGGTGGGAATGATAACCGCTCACGATTTTTTGACGGTCTCGACACGGCTGCTGGAAGAGCGGCTTCGCCAGGAAGAGCTGGGTCCGGAGCCTACTTCCGACGAGCTTAGAGCGGAGAACGCGGTGGGCGGACAATGAAACCCTGCGGCCGCCCCGGCCGTATCAGTCCACAATAATAGCGAATGAATAAGTGCCCGCCGCAGGCCTCCGGGGTCCGCAGACGGGCTATGCTCTCACGCTCTTCATGATCGACAGAGGCAATATATGAACTTGAGATATTTTATCCTGCTGCTATTTCTTTTCGCGCTCGGGAATGGGTCTGCGGCCGCTCAGACGGCGTCGCCGATAATGATAGTGCTCAACAAAGCGGACAACGACGCTGTGTTCGTCGATCCGGTCGCGATGAAAGTGCTCGGCAAGGTGGCGGTGGGCACAGGGCCGCACGAAGTGGTGTTTTCGGAAGACGGCAGGCTGGCATTTGCGGTGAACTATGGTGCGCAGACGCCCGGCAACAGCATCTCGGTGCTGGACGTGGCCGCAAGAAAAGAACTGCGTCGGGTGGACCTGGGGCCGTTGATGCGTCCGCACGGGATACAGGTGATCGGCGGAAAGGCCTATTTCACGGCCGAGACCAACCGGGCGATAGCAAGATACGATCCGGAAGCGAACAAGGTGGACTGGATAATGGGAACAGGCCAGAACGGTTCGCACATGATAGCGGGCAGCCGCGACCAGAGGCGATTTTACACCGCGAATATCGGCTCGGACACGGTGACGGCATTCATGTTTCAAAATGTGCCGCCGGCGGGTTCGCAGATAGTGCAGATACCGACGGGACGGCAGCCGGAAGCGATAGATATGTCGCCGGACGGCAAAGAGGTCTGGGTGGGGCTGAACCAGGACGGCGGCATCGATGTGATAGACACGGCGACGAACAAGGTGGTGCGGCGCGTGGACCTGGGCGGGCGGCCATATCGAGTTCGCTTTACGCCGGATGGGAAATATGTGGTCAATCCGACGTGGCCGTCGAATGAACTCATCATCGTGGACGCCGCTACAAAAGAGATCGTAAAACGCATCAAGATGGAAAGCGTGCCTTTTGGGATAGATTTCACACGCGACGGCAAATATGCCTTTGTGACCGCGATAAAACCCGACCTGGTTTACAAAGTAAACCTTGAGACGGGTACCATAGAGGGCAGCGTTGAGACCGGCAACCAGCCGGACGGCATCGCCCTGTTCGGGATGTAACCCCCTTAAGATCAACTAATTAGCGGGCACCGGGAAGCGGCCAGAAACGGTCTCTTCCGGGGTGTCCGCTTTTGTTTTCGCGAGTCGGCGATACTCTTGTTTTTCTTCCTTTACCTCTTTGGGACATCGGAACCGCAAAGCCATCCGTCCGGGAAAACTGTCTATTCTTGTAACCGGTCCGTCCCGCGGGCGTCAGTAATTATTAGACGTGTGTAATTTTTATTCATTATTCATATACGCACGTTGCGGGCCGCGGTGCGGCTTTTGACAATACGAACCGTGCCGCGGCATTGGACCGGGGAGCGGCAAACTGCCGCAATACTTTTAATTAGGAGAAGGAAAGATGAGAGCAATAATTCTAACGTCAATGATCATCTGTTTGGGGATAGTTTCGGCGGCTGCCAACGTGAATAGAGAAGAAGCGGCGGTAGCGGCAATAAAGGAACTTGGCGGAACGGTGGAATATGGCGAGGGCAGACGGGCAAGGAACGTTGTCAGTGTTGACCTAAGCGGAAGCAAAGCGGGAAACGCGGACCTGCGACACCTGGTGGGGCTGAAATACGTAAGAGACCTCAACCTGAGCGGCACTTCGATCTCGACCGGCACGCAGTACATCGCTTTTTTGAAAGAGCTAAGGACGCTGGACCTTTCGGGAACAAACGTGGACGACGACAATCTCGCACGGCTGTCGAATCTCAAAAAGCTTGAGAAGATCTCGCTTCGCGGGACTGCGGTAACGGAAGAGGGCGTGAGATCGATCGCCCGCATCTCAACGCTGAAGACGATCGACATCGCAAGGGCACAAACGGCGGATGCCGCGTTGCAGCTGGTGTCTATGCTCTTTTGATATGGCCCCAACCAGGATACGGCCCGGGACAGAACGTTTCCGGGCCTTTATTTTTATTGTGATGTGGGTGGATAATTCGAGGAACGGCAGCTTGCGGCCGCCGTTCCGTTGATAAAGATCAGAATAATTTGGGGCTTACGGCAAAGTGTTCCAGGCCGGGACGACAACGCGTATCGGGCTTGAGCGGTTGCCTACATTATCGTCCGCAAAGGCCTCGACGACCTTCGCCGTCGGCAAGTGAAGAAAGAATGTCCCGGTGTATATCTGGAACGGCCCCGTTTCACCGACACGATAGTAAACCGTCTGCACTCCGGACTCGGTGTCAGCAGCGTTGATGGTGATCAACCGCCCCTGTCCCGTCCTGTGGCTATACTCCAGACTAACCAAAGGAGCAGTTACGTCCTGAGCCGCCGTCCCAGTAACCCGAACGTGCGCCGGAACAACCGTATCATACGTCCCATCGCCATTCGAATCGTAGCTTAGGTCTGGCACCCCTTGCGGATTGAACGTAAGCAAACATTCCACATTTGGCGGAAGATCCAGATCGATATAGCGAATCGCCAGATTCGGCGAGCTATTACCGACCCCCTTGAGCACCTCGATATCAATCGAATCTGTCCCTGTCATGAATTTGATGGTGTATTCGCCTATGTCTGCGGGCAGAGATAACCCGTGATAGCCGATATTGACCTCGTCGGCATAAATTCCGCCGTGATAGCCCACGCCTGGAACTGAGAGTTCGAAACCGTCATCGCCAAGAGGAGTGTTGGTGTTACCCTCATTGTCAGTAATATCCAAACGGTCAACTCCTTCGATTGTAGCGTAGTACATCTCCACTTTCGGCGGCGTCTGTGCGCCGGTGGGGACTCCTTTATCCAAAATTACCATCTTCATTGCTGCCTCCGTATTTTGATGTAGAGTACCACCAACCAATGCCTGATTTGGCAATTCCAGGATTTCCAAAACCTCTTCAAGTATCTCAGTTGCCTTAACCAAACCGAGGTGTTCGTAAGCTTCGTCTTGTGAAGAACTCTCTGACACAAATCCTATGACAGTTGCATTCGGCGCGTTAAAATTCAGCCCACTCGGGCAGTTCGCGATTTCACACCTTTCTGCACTCAGCCTCGGCACAGTCTTGTCCCCTGGACCGAGTTTTGATCGAATCCGAAGGTCAAGGCGTGTAACCGATAGCGGTTTCTTTGCAATCGGCCGGGCTACGATCTGTTCAATAGTGTCGGCCCCTCTACGCTCGCCGAATATGTGAAAATAATCGACTCCGCTAGTATCGCCTCGCCAGTCATCCTGACCTGCAAAGCCATGAAACAATTCATTGTTAAGATAGGGTGCGGTCGGAAATCGATCATTGAAGAACTCGAATATTTGTGGGTAGTCATACTCCTCGGGAAACGTGCCGTTCCCATTTATATCGAAGGTTTCTTCCGCAAAGGGGCTCCCGCCTAAGTCAAAGTATGCTTCTGAGGGCAAAAGCTCGTGCGCAGCAAGTGATTCGATCGCTATATTCTTAACTCTTGGAGGCGAGGCTCGTAGTGCAGTTTTACCAAGAATGCCTTCGAGGGATTTAGGTTTTCCGGTTTCGATAACTTGCAGAGCTTCCGGTGCCCCAAGAAACGGTGAGCCAATCGAAATCATTTTCCGAACGCTATGGTCTTGCGGATTTGAAATTATGTAGCGACGTGCAAGCAACCCGCCCATACTGTGTGCGACGAGATCGACCTTGGTTCCGGGATGAAATTTCTGTATGCAGCCGATATAGTCCTTTAGCTTTTGCGCATTCTCAATGTTACTGAGTCGCCAGTCATATGCGAACACAAACAGCGTGGGTGAGTTAAATCGCTGTTGCAAATCACAGCCTTGCGTGGTTCGCCTACCCGGAATACCATCAACCAAATATTCTCTGAGACCACCTGACACCCCCAGCGTCTGCAATAACGGACCGTAGATTGGCTTTAGCTCTCCTGGAAGAAGGTAACGAATAACGTCTGTGGCAATAATGTTGGCATTGTTTGATGGCAGCAATCTGTCAAGGTTGCTCCCAGTGAAAATAGATGGTCCCAACCCCGGCCATCGCTCTGGCGGCGTGCCGCTACCGGTTACTTCGGCCAGTCTGCTTCCCGTTATGCCCGGAATAAAAATAACAGGAGTTCCGGCGCGTTCTGCTCGGACGATCAGGTTGCCATTATTTGTGACTAGGTGAAAGGCGAGGCGGTGGTCGCCGGGGCTTTGGGCTGTTGAGCCGGGAGTTCTGACGCCTGCCAGATGGTCATATACATTGATGGCCGTGACGGTGCGTCCGTCGACCGTGTCGCCTAACTGTATGACCGGAACCGGAACGGCGGGGCGTTCGCGAAGTACGCCGCCTACATTTTTGATCTGTGTCGTGACCGTCCATAATCCTGGCTGATCGCTGAACGGACGGTTTGGGTTGTCGCTGGCCACGTTTGGGGTTCCCTGAAATGAGACAACGAATATATCGTCTTCGATTCCCTTTGCCCCGGCTTCCTGATGCGTAACGGCGATCCGATCCAACTGGTCAAACGAACTGAAAACTATCGGCGTGCCGCCCGTGGTAAAACCAAGCTCGCCCGGCATGCAGGTCTCTCCGGGGTCGCACCAGCCGTCATCGTTGCCGCCCGGGGCAGAAATATCTTCGATAAGCCTTCCCGCGAGCCTGACTATTTGCCGGGTGCCCTTGTCCTCGTCTATCTCAATAGAAGCAAAAATGCCCGGCCCGGGATTTGTGCCCAATGCATCGGCCCCGACCTGATTCAGGTCGCCGTAAAATGTGATCACCTCATTTGTTTTACTGATCGCAGGACTTTGCCCAACCGATGTAAAGCCGTCAATTATGCCTGCTATGACATCGGATTTGGCCAGATCGTATGAATATATCATTATCGGGTCTGTCTGGTTTGCTCCTGCACGAAGAACAATATCTCCGTAGTTGCTGATCGTTGGTCGAAGAGAATCGCCGGTCGAAGGAAACTGCAATAATGAAAAATGCGGCCTGATCCCTGTTGTAAGGATCGTGGTGTCGTTTCCGATACGGGTTACATAAACCGGCTGCCCGAAATTGTTGATGCTTATCGAGCTGGCATATATCTGATTGAAATCATTGAAACCACCCGCACCGTTTGCTGCCGCCACAAGCGTATAATCGCTCACATCGTTTATTCGACGCAGGAAATTTTGCGCAGGCGTGGTGCCGGAAATAAATGTTTGTTGGATAACTTGCCGGAAATCGTTTATCTTTACTCTGCCTCCGACAAAGTTGATCGGATTACCGCTGAACTCCGGCATCAGGTCAACATTCGACTGGCCTATTCGGCTCAGGAATACGGTTCCGCCGCCTGTGGTAAATCTTCCGGAAAAGGCAACATCACCAAAATCATTGATCGAAGGTGCTGCAAACACTTGTAGATTTGAACTGCTCGCCTCGACGATCTCATAACGATAGAACTTTCTGGGTTCAGTCTGCGAGAATCCTGCCTGAACCAACACTAATAACAATAAAGCGCTAATCGCTCTTAAATTTTCATCTGCGTACTCCTTACAATATGCAAGGAAGAAACCGGAAACGAACAGGACCTTTTGCATAGACCGCATCGGTTTCTCCATAGAAAGAGGTTGTGCCCCCGCTATGTTTTACGCTAAGATGTGTTTGCTAATGTTAAACGCATCTGTTGTCCTAAACACGGCAGAGGCTGTTAAAAACAAGCAAGCCCTGAGGGTTATCGTAAGTAACCTTCAGGGCGTTTCTTGTTTGGAAAAATGATTGCTTTGCTGACGTCTCAGCCGGGCTCGCCGTCTTTGGGAGACGTTTATCCGGGCATTCAAAATGGGAGCGTGGGCAAAGCATTATTACTATTCAAAACTTTTGCCGAGTATAGTACCGCTCCCCAGTCATAAGTGTCAAGAGTTTTTTCCATATTAGAAATGTACTGCAGAAATTGAATGCCGATGGTGCGGCATGAGCGTGCATGTTAAGAATATGCCGCTCCTGCGGAGCTTGGGGTTGCGGCGGGCATCGTATTTATAAACACCATGCTCCTAGTGCTTTGTAACTGAAATAATTAGACAAAGCTTTGCGGCCTTTGCGTGAGATCTTTCACGCCAAGCCCGCCAAGTTCGCAAAGGAAGACAAAAGTTTTCTTATAGTAATTTAGGTTACAGAGTATGAGCGGGGCTAAAACCCGAGATCAATGTCGCAGGTCTGACCCCCGATCTCTATTTAGAGATAATTAGACAAAGCTTTGCGGCCTTTGCGTGAGATCTTTCACGCCAAGCCCGCCAAGTTCGCAAAGGAAGACGAAAGTTTTCTTATAGTAATTTAGGTTACAAAGTATGAGCGGGGCTAAAACCCGAAATAGTTCTTTTCACGGAGCTAAAACCCGAGATCGTTCTTTTCAAACAGCCTCATCTGACTCGGCACGCAACGCATCCGGAACGGTCAACCCGGCCAAATATCGAGAACTCAAGAACCAGATCCGACAAACCGACGTATCAACTGCGTCATGCTAAAAACCAAATCAATATTTAGAGCGGCGATAGCGATAATTGCCGCGTTCTCGTTTGCGAGCGGGCAAGGGGCCGCCGAGCATCGCGCACCCGATGCTCAACTGAGGCAGAGCCTTCAGAAAAAACTGGACGAATGGCACGCGGCGGGGAAATTTCCGGGGGCGACACTTGGCGTGGTGCTGGCAAACGGCGAGTCGTTTGGGCTGGCGGCCGGCTTTTCGGACGCAGAGGCCAAAACAAGGATGAGGCCAAATGACCGGATGCTGGCCGGAAGCGTCGGGAAGACATTTGCGGCGGCGGTCGCACTTCAGCTTGCGGATGAAGGCAAGATCGACCTGGATGCAAAGATCGAGAAATATCTGGGAAAGGAAACGTGGTTCGCGCGGCTGCCGAATGCGCGGGACATCACCATCCGGCAATTGATGAACCACACAAGCGGGCTAGTGCGATATGAATTCAAGCCGGAATTTGTCCGCGACCTGTTGTCGGGGCCGGACAAAGACTGGAAACCGATAGAGCAGACCGCCTATGTCTTTGACGAAAAGCCTCCGTTCGAAGCCGGCAAGGGATGGGAATATTCCGATACGAACTACATTGTGCTCGGAATGATAATGGAAAAGGTGACGGGCAGAGCATTTTACGATCTGGCGGACGAGCGGCTGATAAAGAGATACAAGCTGGCCGGGACGACGCCATCCTACGGGCCGAAGATCGACGGGCTGATCCAGGGCTATGCCGGCGAGCAGAATATATTCAACGTCCGAAACCGGATGATCGAGGACGGGAGGCTGCCGTTCAATCCGAAATTCGAATGGACCGGCGGCGGGTATGTATCGACCTCGGAAGACCTGGCTCGCTGGGCCCGGCTGCTCTACGGCGGCGATGTGCTGAAACCGGCGATGAAGAAAGAGATGCTCGACGGTGTGGCTGCCAGACTGGGGCCAAATGCCAGATACGGCCTCGGCGTTATCATAAGGCCGACCGATGCCGGTATGAGCTACGGCCATAGCGGATTTTTCCCCGGCTATCTGACCGATATGATGTACTTCCCGGAAAAGGACATCGCCATCGCGGTCCAGGTAAACACAAGCGTCGGGCAAACGCTCGGCAAACCGCTCAGCCGTCTGCTGGCGGAAATGGCCGAGGCGATCGAAGGGCCCCGCAAAATAGACACAGGCCGTGCGGAGACCGGGCGACTGGAAAACTGAGACCGGTGCTACAATGTTGGACACCGAACGAGAAAAATCATGAAAAACAGATCTGCTAAAGCATTATTGAGCGCCACCTTGATCTTGGGCGCGGCGTTTGCGGCGGGCACCATCCCGGCAACGGGCCAGGCACCGGGACTTACGAAAGAAAAGATCGAGGCGATCGAAAAGCTCGTCTCGGCTGAACGCGACGAGCAAAAGATACCGGGGCTTTCGGTGGCGATAGGCGTCGGCGGCAAGATAGTTTTCGAACAGGGCTTTGGGCTGGCGGACCTGGAAAATGATGTCCGTGCGACGGCAGCGACGCGATATCGCACGGCCTCGATCGCAAAACCGATGACGGCGGTGGCGGTGATGCAGCTTGCAGCCGCGGGAAAGCTGGACCTGGACGCGGACATCCGCAAATATTGTCCGGCCTTTCCGGAAAAGAAATGGCCGGTAACGGCTCGTCAGCTTTTGGCCCATCTGGGCGGCGTCCGACACTATAACCGGCCAGGGGAGGCATCGGGAACGGAGTTTTATCCGAGCGTGGCCGCTTCGCTAGCACTCTTTAAGGACGAGCCTCTGCTCCACGAACCGGGGACGCGATATCATTACACCACATACGGTTATACGGTGCTCGGATGTGCGATAGAGGGTGCTTCGGGGGAAAGTTATGAGGCAATAATGGCCCGGTCGGTCTTTGGACCGGCGGGTATGACGAGGACCGTTATCGACAGCCACCAGGCTGTGATCGCGAACCGTTCGCGGGGCTATTCGATGCTGAACGATGCCGCCTACAGGCAGCTTTCGGACGATCTGAAGAAGGTGCTTCGGCCGAACGAGGTCTATAACGCACAGCTCCACGACACGAGCATGAAGATACCCGGCGGGGGCCTGCTTTCGACCTCGGGCGACCTTGTGAGATTTGCGTTCGCAGCAGGCGACGGTAAATTGCTCGACAGCAAGTGGCGGGAATTGATGTGGACGCGGCAGCGGACCACCGGCGGCGAAGATCTGCCCTACGGGCTGGGGTGGGGCATAAACGTTATCGACGGCGGGATAAGGCTGATCGGGCACAGCGGAAGCCAGGCGGGCACCTCAACATTTCTTGCGTACGCGCGGGACCGGGGCGTTGCGGTGGCGGTGATGTGCAACCGCGACGGGGCCAGTGCAAACCGGATAACGCTGCGGCTGCTGGAGATAATGACACGGGAGGAATAGGCCGCTCGGGCGGGCAAAGCGGTTTTGTGAACAACGCGGTATTGGCAATCCGGCGTTCTGAGAATACAATATTCCCACTTAACGCTTTCCGGAGACATCAATGAAACTTTTCCTTAGCTTGCTTTTTGTTATGACACTGACCGCAACACCAGCCGCCGCAACCGACATGAGCCGCGAGATAGAGGCCGCCACAATGAAGCTGATGCCAAAGGTGATCGAATGGCGGCGGCACGTCCATCAATACCCGGAGCTCGGCAACCGGGAGTTCAAGACGGCGAAATTCGTAGAAGACCATCTGCGGGGGCTCGGGATGGAGGTCCGTACGGGGATCGCCCATACGGGCGTGGTCGGGATCTTGAGAGGCGGGCAGCCGGGGCCTGTGATCGGGCTGCGTGCGGATATGGACGCGCTGCCCGTGACGGAAAGGAACGATCTGCCGTTCCGCTCGCGCGAGACGGCGGAATATGCGGGCAACACGGTCGGTGTGATGCACGCCTGCGGGCACGATGCACACGTGGCGATGCTGATGGGCGCGGCAGAGGTGCTGGCCGGGATGAAGGACAAGATAAAGGGCACGGTCGTCTTTATCTTTCAGCCGGCGGAAGAGGGGCCGCCCCCGGGTGAAGAGGGCGGTGCCGAACTGATGGTGAAAGAGGGCGTGATGAACGACCCGAAGATAGAGGCCATTTTCGGGATACACATAAATTCGCGGACCGAGGCCGGGACGATCAAATATAAACCGGGTTCGATAATGGCCGCCAGCGACTGGTTCGAGATAAAGGTAAAAGGCCGCCAGACCCACGGCGCGTATCCCTGGCTGGGGACGGACCCGATAGCGGCGGCGACGCAGATCTATACGGGACTGCAGATGATAGTGGCCCGGCAATCTGACCTGCCAAAAGCGCCGGTGGTGATAACGGTAGGGCGGATAAGCGGCGGGGTGCGCGAGAACATCATCCCGGAAGAACTGGTGATGGCGGGGACGATCAGGACGCTGGACGCCGAGATGCAGAAAGACGTCCACGAGCGGATCCGCCGGACGGCAACGAGCATCGCCGAGAGCATGGGGGCGAGCGTTGAGATAAATATCGAGACAAAGGCACCGGTGACCCACAACACGCCGGAACTGGTGGAGCGGATGCTGCCCTCGCTGCACAAGGCGGCCGGGCGTGAGAACGTAACGATGGGCGAATGGGTGACGGGGGCGGAGGATTTCTCATTTTTCCAGACGGTGCCGTCATTTTATTTCTTTGTCGGAGGGATGCCGAAGGGAATGGACCCCAAGGACGCCCCGCCGCACCACACGCCGGATTTTTACATTGACGACAGCAGGCTTGACGTAGGCGTAAAGGCATTTGCGAACATCGTCTTTGACTATCCGCAATAGCAAGAACGCCCAGGGCCGTACAGCGGTCTCGTGAGGCCATCGCAAAAGGAGGCAGAAGATGAAGGTTTGCCGCACGTGCCACAGCGCATTCCCAGACGGATATCAGAACTGTCCGAAAGACGGTTCGCGGCTGGAGCAGCAGATGCTCTTCGGGCACCAGCAGACCGCACGCGAAGGCTCGTCAAAGATGATCTTTATCGTGGCGGGGGTCGCCGGGATCGCGTTTGTCTTTGTCATGGCCATCGCGTTACTGACGGCCTTCTTTCTGCTGCGACAGCCGTCGAACGCGGGGCCGGAGGCGGAGGCTGAAAGGCTGGTGACGCTGCCGACGGTGGACAATGCGGAACCGGTAGAGGAAGACGATGCCGGCAAGCCCGATGAAAGCCGGAAAGGAGAGCCGACAGACAAGCGGCCGGAGCAGATCTCGGGCGGAGTGCTCAACGGAAAGGCCAAGAAGCTTCCCAAACCGGACTATTCGCCGGCTGCAAAAGCGGTGAAAGCGGAAGGGCTGGTCACCGTTCAGGTCCTTGTTGACACAAAGGGAAAGGTCGCCTTTGCAACAGCCGTGAGCGGGCACCCGTTACTGAGGCCCGCGGCGGTCAAGGCGGCGAAGGCGGCTGAATTTGCCCCGACAACGTTGTCGGGAAAGCCGGTCGAGGTGTCCGGCGTGTTGACATACAACTTTGTCGCTCCCGATTGAAATCTCCCCAAATGATGCTAGAATCCGGTTAGCTTTCCCAAACCGCAATATCGATCCGGAACCAGCCTATGAAATATTGCCCGACCTGCGAGACACGCTACGACGAGGAAATTTTACGTTTTTGTATGAAAGACGGTACTCCGCTGGTTGATGAGGAAGAGCCGAACTTTATCCAGATGCCGAGCGAGAGCCTGGAGCAGCCGATCGAGGACGAGCCGGACGAGGTGACCATTGTCAGAAAGGCGCCGGTGGTGCCGATACCGCCGCCGAGCCTGGACGAAGAAGACGAGACACCGCCGCAGCCGGAGCCGCCGTCCCAGCGGATAGTTGTGCCGATGGCCGCGCCGCCGCAGCCGGAACCGCCGAGAGCCCGCGTAGTGCCCTATCAGGAGCCGCCGAGAAGGCCGAACACATTTCTGGTGGTGATCTTGACGATGTTCGGGACGACAGCATTGCTCGGAATGGGTGCGCTGGGTTTTTGGCTGTTGACACGCGGGACGGCCGAGAACGCGAACGTCAATATCAACGCAAACTTTGCGAATCAGGACCTGAACGTAAATTCCAATCTGGGGCTTAATGGCAATTTTGATTTTAACGGCATCGGAAACTTCAACACGAACATCGGCAACACAAATAGCGACACGAACGCAAACCTAAAGACGCCGACGCCGACACCCACTCAGACCCCAACACCCACGCCGACACCGACGCCGACCGAAAAACCCGACCCGACGCCGACACTCACGCCGACACCGACACCGGTCAGGACGCCGCTGCCGACGCCTTCGCCGACGATAATCAGGCCCGGGTCGAGCCCGAGCCCACCGCCGGCGACACCCGACAACAGAATGAGCCAATAGCCTCGATCAACCGCCGAGTTCGTACGCCGCCATGACCGCCTTTCGCGGATCTACGACGCCCCAGCCCTGGCGGTCCACTTCGTAGTGGGGCAGGCGTTCGGCCGTGGTGATGAGTATACGCTTGATCTGCTGAGGCGAGAGCGATGGGTTTGCCTCGACCATCTGTGCGACGATCGAAGAAACGATGGGGGCGGAGAACGATGTGCCGTCAACGTACTTGTAGTGTTTGGTGATGACGTTTTCGTGGCGGCGCTTGAGAGCGATGATCTGGCGTACGGTGTGAACGTGACGGTCGAGAGCGGCGTCGAGTTCGCCATCGACGCCCTCGTGGTCACGGATGATCTGGTGAAGGTCGCCGTCGTCGCTCTTGTCCAGAGCCTCGAGCAATGACGCCTGTTGGGCGGTGGGCGTGTTCGGCAAAATGGGGGCAGGCACCCAGATCGATGGAGCGATGACCTCAGGTTTTTGCAGGCCGTCGATAGTGGGGCCGTACGAGGATCGGTACATGCCGCGGCGGGCGCGGTTCAACGAATTCTTGTCGTCGAGGCCGCCGACGGCTATCGCCGATGGAGCGCTCGCGGGAGGCACGACCGGATGGTCAGGCAGATGGCCCGAATTCCCTACCGCACAGACGACCGTTATGCCCTCGGCGGTACAGCGTTCGACGGCCTGCGAGAGCGGGTCGGTCAGGTAATGCTGAACGTCGTCACCGCCTGCGGAGATATTGATGACGCGAACACCAAAGCGGTCTTTGTTTCTGAGCACCCATTCGAGTCCGTCGAGGATATTCTGATCGGTAATGCGGCCGGTGCGGGCAAGTTTTACGAGAACAACATCTGCATCTGGTGCAATGCCGCGATAGAATCCGTTCGAAAGCGAACCGTTGCCGGCCGCCACGACCGAGGTCATCATGCCGTGCCAGCTTGCGACATCGGGCTGAAACAGTGAGCTGAGGTCGCCATCCTCGCGAAGCAGGTCGCGATAGCCGACGATGCGGTTCTTCGGCGTGGTCAGATCGACATGCGGATAAAAGCCGGAATCGAGAAAAGCGATGGTGACGCCGCGTCCCGTGAACCGCTCGTCGGCATCAAGCCGGAGCGGGGTCGAGAGCACGTGAGAACCGTCTTTTTGAACCGCCGCGTCCTTTACGATCTGATCCTTTGCCTTTTCAAAAAGCCGGAGACAGCGTGAGCAGACGGCCTGGAACTCTGCCGTATCGGGAGCATTTGCACCGATCAGCCGTTGGAGATCGTCGTCAAGTACGCGCATCGGGACAAATTCGTCCAGCGTCTCGCGCGAACAGACCGGACAGACACTCTCGCCCGCCGCGATGTCTGCACTGGTCTTGTGTCTGGAGAAAAAAGAGGTTTCCTGCGGGGTCATTTTCAGCTAGACAAGTTTTCCACAAGCCGCCTTCAAATGCAATTTGAGTAGCCCCGGCAGACTGGAACAAAGGGAGCCAAGGCAGATCTAACCCAGATTACGCATTAAGGGCTTTGTTGATACTGTTTTTGCTTTGCGTGAAACCGGCTTTTTCCACGCAAAGACGCCAAGTTCGCAAAGAGTATTCGCAAAGAAGAGAAAGAATCAACATCATAGTTTCTAATGTGTAATCCGGGTTTAAGGAAATTTTGTCTTTGCTCGACAATTTGGGAACACTACAAATCCGAACGGGATACGAATATATATATAGAGTCTCAGAAAACGCGCTCCCATATGGAGGAGTGGCTGGTATTTGACCGAGATAATGAAAGCGGGAAAGTGGCGAAATGTAAGGGCATTTCTATCTATGCGCCCTCAAAGCCTCGCTTATATGCTTTGCAAACCGAAGCACACTCGCGGTTTCGCCAAAAATATGAACATGAAATCTACCGATACTGAATGTCAGAGATGATCTTGCTCCCTTCTTGTCTCGTGGCCTGAGATAAGAACCATTATCCCCAAACTCAGACATATCTTTTCCTTCGATTCCAGCCGAAATATATTCAATGTCCTTGCTCTTCTCGAAAGATGATCTTGCCTGTTCAGCGGATGTATAGGCATTTATAGAAATGTCAATCTCTTTCTCTTTATATTTCCAACGCCTAAAAGAAGTTTCGCTCCGCGACGAAGATCGGTCCAGTACCAGCTTCCATTCCGGTTCCTTTTCTTTGATAAGGAATTCGGTACGGGAATTCAATAGCGAACCGACATCTGTTTGTTCTGTATTCTCCACTTTTTCCGGCGGCGTAGGCTGTACCGACACGATCTGCTTTGAGTCTTGCTGCGGTGTCATTTCCCCTGCGCTCTTGAATAAGAAATCTTGTCCGGCTACTATTGAAATAACTAAAGCAACAACCGCGAAAACTATTATCGCAGGAACTAATAATTTCATAATATCCCTCCCAGAATGATATACGCACTTCATCCGATCCGCCAGATCGGTGCCGGCATTTTTGAGCAGACGTAAGCGCCCGAAGATGCTCTCCCCAGGAAAAATTTGAGTTTTGCGGACTTTTGGCCGAGTAGCGCGATCTTTGAGTGACGATCTCGCGCTTTTTACCCCCAAATCTAAGACTTTTGGGGGTCGTTTTTGCTTTATTTGAATTTTTCGCCTGTTTCTGTCGTTTCCACCGCTTATTCACCGCGTCACTGCTTCACCCCCGCTACAACGCCCGCAACACTGCTTCAATATGCTTTGCAAACCGCAGGACATCGGATGTTTCTCCTGTGATAAGGACATGAAATTTTCCTATGCTAAATGTAAGCGAGGATGGTATTGGTCTTCCGTCATTGGATCTTAAGAAAGCTCCTTCATCGCCAAACTCTTCTATTTCGCGGCCCGGCGAACCAGATGAAACCCAGAGTAAACTCTTGCTTTTTTCGAAGGTTCGTTTTGCTTGTTCTACTGTTTCATAAGCATTAGTTGAAACAGTTACTTCTTTGTCTCTATATGTCCATACTCTGTAGGAAGTCTCAGTCCAGGAAGCCCAATCATTCTTCACCAATTTCCATTCCGGTTCCTTTTCTTTGATCAGGCTTTCGATTCGGGCATTCAATAGCGAACCGACATCTGTTTGTTTTGCATTTTCGTCTTTTTCCGGCGGCGTAGGCTGTGCCGATACGGTCTGTTTCGAGCCTTGCGTAGAGGTCGTTTCCGATGTGTTCTTGTATAAAAACCCTTGACTGGCTGCTATTGAAATCACCAATGAAGCGACCACGAAAACTAATGATGTCGGAACCAACAATTTCATACTACATCTCCTCCTCTGACATGAACGCCTCATCATAAAATAAACTGTTTTCCTATCAAACTGATAGATAAAGTTCTTGTCAAAAAAAAATTATTAGTTGTCAAAAACAATCATTCCTTACCAATAAACCGAATTTGATCGGTTTAACGCCCAGGAATTCTTTCGATATTGGGTTGGGGTAGTACCGTATTTCTTCTTGAAATCACGTGCAAAATGACTGTCATTAGTCAGGCCGATTTCGTAGCCGATTTGCTTTATTTGCTTGAACCCGTTCTCAAGAAGTTCCCGGGCTTTTTCAAGACGAAGGTTTTTAAGGTATGCTTTTGGAGACATTCCCGTCTCACTTTTGAAGAGCTTTTGAAAATGTGACTCTGAAAGTTCGATGATGATCGCCATCTCTTCAACGGTCCAATCATGATTCCAATTTTCTCTGATTTTTTCGATAATGTGAAAGATCCTTCCATCCATTGAGAGGGTTCCTCCGTGTAACCTGTTAGGACAAAAGCGGTTGAAGGACTGTAGGAGCCCCTTCCCAAAAAGATCAAGAAGATCGAGTTCAACACCCAACACTCTGTGCATCTGCGGGTCAAATCAGAACAGGTTCTTCAGAAGCTCGAAGACGCAGTGTGACATCGTTTGGTAACATACGATGCTGAGGGACCGGAGGCCCCGAGCGGATCATAATGACGGATGGGAAAAAGACAGGGTTGGCACTTTCGGGCGGCGGTGCGAGGGGTTTTGCTCATATAGGCGTGCTGAGGGCCCTGGAGGAAGCCGGGATCGAGATAGGTGCGATCGCGGGGACCTCGGCGGGGGCGCTGGTCGGCGGGGCCTATGCGGCGGGGCTGGACGCAGGCCGGATACTGGAGATGGGGCGCGGGGTGAGCTGGTTTGGGATATCGAGCTTTTCCTATTCGCCCCGAGGATTGTTATCAAATGCGGCGTTGGGCCGGTACATAGAAGAGTATTTTCCGGTAAAGCGGTTTGAGGAACTGCGGATACCCTTTGCGGCGGTCGCCTGCGACCTGAAGACCGAGGAAGAGGTGGTATTTAAGAAAAAAGGCGATCTGGCAACGGCGATAAGGGCGAGCTGTGCGATACCGGGTGTTTTCGTGCCGGTGGACGACGGCACAGGCCGCGATCTGGTGGACGGCGGCGTGACCTCGCCGATGCCGACGCGGGCAGTGAAAAAGCTTGGGGCTGAGACGATCATCGCCGTTGACCTGCTGACCTGCGGATCGAATTTTGCCTCGTCTCCCTCAACGCTGATCGGGACCTTTGTGCAATCGGCGATGATGGCGATAAGAACAGCGTCAAAAAACCAGCACTACCGCGCCGCGGTGGTCATAGAGCCGCAGATAGCACACATAAGGCCGGATGAGATAAAGAGAATGGATGAACTCGTCGAACTTGGGTATAAAGCGGCGATGGAAAAGATGGACGAGATATTGCAGGCAACGGGCAAATAATCGCAGAACCGCATTTGCCAAACGAGCCGGAGACCGTCATCATTAAAAGCTGGTAATCCTTCTCTCGCGCATCAACGGTGATGCGCCCCGATACGATAGAGTTTTGTTCGACGGCGTTGGAAGTTCGAGGGTAGGCCGGAAATAGGAAAAGGAAGCCGCTCATACGTGAGCACAGTTAGCCGAACTTTAGGGGCAGACCGTAACTCCAAAGAAATATTCGCCTTTCGACGCTTCTTCAGCGAGCTGCGGCACGCAGCAAAATAATAATCAAAATGTCAATGAAACTTTATGTAGGGAACCTCTCGTTCCAAACCTCAAGTGGTGATCTGGAAGATCTTTTCGCCGGTTACGGCACAGTCGAATCCGCATCGGTCGTAGAAGACCGCGACACGGGCCGTTCGCGCGGCTTTGGATTTGTCGAAATGTCGTCGAAAGAAGACGGCGAAAAGGCGATCGCGGAACTAAACGGCACGGAACAGAATGGCCGTGAGATCAAAGTGAACGAAGCCAAGCCCCGCGAAAATCGCGGCGGAGGCGGCGGACGCGGCGGCTATGGCGGCGGAGGCGGCTACGGCGGCGGACGCAACCGCTGGTAGAACAAGGGAAAATAAGCGGCCTGAACGCCGTTTAACGAAACAATACCCGGAGGCCCGATGGCTTTCGGGTATTTTTTTTGCGGCAATTTTAGGGGCGGCGGCGAGGGGCCTGGCGGCGAGTGGGCGGTTTTGGCCCGGTCAGAGCATTAACGGCAGGTTTGGCGGGCGGCGATGTGATGTCAAATTCGACACTTCGTTCGAGCTTTTCGCCGACAAAGATGTCTGCCCGGTAGCGGCCGGCGTGCCAGCGGTTGTGAGGGCGGCCGGAGAAAAAGACGCGGGTCTCGCCCTCTTTGGTGGTGTAGGAGGCGGAGACGACGTGGGTCTCGGCGCGAACGCCGGGAACCTTTACGGCGACAAAATTGAGGCGGACGGCGACGGGTTCGGCGCGGGAAAGATAAACGACACAATGGATAGGGACATCCGTGGTCAAGAAACCTTCGACCGGGTCGCCGGGCTCGCCGGCGGCGTTAGAACGAGCGAGATAGACGCTTTCGATAATGTTTTCGGCGTCCTGCGGTTCGGACTGGCCGAAGAGCGGCGCCGCCAGCAAGACCGCAGACAAAACGAATGCAAACATGCAGTGAACACCGGGGGGAAATCTCAAGCTTTGCACGATGGGTTTGAAACACAAAGCCACGGTTTGGTTGCATCTGCGAATAAAATTTCTAAGCACCGGAATGATCTTAAACCTCTATAAGCCCTGCGGCGAACGCACTACGGCACCTTAGTGGTATAATCGGCGGCGAGAGATGCGGTTCGTATTTTCAGGGAGATTTTATCTGCTGTTTGCGGTCGGACTGGTGCCGCTGTCGATGTCGTGGAACATACCGATGATACGGACGGGTGTCCTGGTCTTCGACATTCTGCTGATAGCGGCGGCGGTGGCGGACCATCTGATGAGCAGGCGGCTGCCGGACGGCGTGGCGGGCAAGCGGACGTTTGACAGGCGGTTTGCGATCGGCGACCCCACGGCCGTCACGGTGACCGCGGAGAACGACACCGATCGGCCGTTCCGATGCCGCCTGAAAGACGAATATCCATCGGAGATGAGTATCGAGGGCGAACGCGAGGCAGAGACCACGATACCGCCCCGGCAGACGGCGTCGTTCAACTACAGCCTGACGCCGCCGAGACGAGGGCGATATGAATTTGGCCGGACCGCCGTCAGATATCTTTCGCGCTGGGGGCTGGTGTGGTGCCAGGCGGAGCTGGGCGAGGCACAGGCCGTAAAGGTCTATCCGAACATGCGGCGTGCCCGCGAGATCGAGCTAAAGGCGCTCGGGAACCAGTCGTTCATCGCCGTTCAGCGAAAGGCCGTAAGACGCGGCGAGGGACGCGAGTTCGAATCAATGCGCGACTATGTCCTGGGTGATGAACTGAGGCATATATCGTGGACTGCAACGGCACGAAGGTCGAAGCTGACCACGCGGCAGTACCAGATAGAACGCGACCAGACGGTGATAATAGCCCTGGACGCGGGCCGGCTGATGACCGGCCGGATAGAGGGCGAGACAAAATTTGACACGGCGATACACGCGACGCTTGCGCTGATGTCGGCATGTGCTCGAGCGGGCGACAACGCGGGGATCGTTGTCTTTGGCCGCCGGGTCCGCAAATATCTGCCGGCCAAACGCGGCGTGGAGCATATGGATTCGGTACTGGAAGCTCTGCACGATATGGAGCCCGAGCTGATAGAGCCGTCGTATGCGAGGGCGTTCCAGTTTATCGCGTCAAACCTTAAAAAACGTGCGTTCGTAGTGATATTGACCGATCTGGTGGACAAGGACAGTTCGCGGGAACTGATAAATTCACTAAGGCTGCTGCGGCCGCGACACCTGCCGCTGGTGGCCACGATAGGCGACCGCGACCTGAACGCGATGGTATCCACGAGTCCGGACGACATCCGCGAGGTATTTCGTCAATCGGCGGCGGAGGAGATAATACAACAGCGAGAATCGGCACTGCTGTTGGTAGAATCGCTCGGCGGGCTGGCCCTGGATGTGACAACGCAGACGCTCGGCCCGCGGCTGCTGGAAAGCTACTTGAGAGTGAAGGAGCGGGGGCTATTGTAAGCAGCTGCCAATTGCTAAATTTGCCTCTTGCCGCTCCATGTGGATGACATCCCTTGATTTAGAAGTGACGATGTCGTATAGTCATTGTAGATACATATGAAGGTGCAAGTTCAAAAATGGGGAAACAGTCTGGCATTGCGGATACCGAAATCATTTGCGATCGAGACAAGGGTCGAGCAGGGTTCTACGGTCGAACTGACTGTAAAGGGCGACAGTCTGGTCGTAAAGCCGGTGGTGGAGCCTGAGTTTGAACTCGACGAACTTCTTTCGCAGGTAACAGAACGTAATGTCCATTCAGAAATAGACGCCGGCGATGCTGTCGGCAAAGAGGTCTGGTAATGGCATACGTTCCTGACCGAGGCGATGCTGTTTGGCTCGACTTCAACCCGCAGGCAGGGCACGAACAGGCCGGCCGCAGGCCTGCGATCGTCCTGTCGCCTGCGGGCTATAATCGAAAGGTCGGGCTAGCCATTCTTTGTCCGATAACTAATCAAATAAAAGGTTATCCGTTCGAAGTTCTCATTCCTGACGGACTCAGAGTTTCAGGCTGCGTGCTTTCCGATCAGGTCAAGAATCTGGATTGGAAATCGCGTAGGGCGTCGCTGATCACAAAACTGCCGGGTGCGGTGACGACTGAGGTGCTATTGAAATTAAGAACTCTGATCTAGGTGGTGAGATATGAAACTGCTAATACTCGGAGCATCGGGGCTGACGGGGCGTGAGTTGGTCAAACAGGCCCTGGCGGCGGGGCATGAGGTGACAGCATTTGTGCGCGATCCCGCAAAGTTAGACATAAGGAGCGATCAGTTGCGTGTCGAGGTCGGGAATATACTCAACAGGATCTCTCTTGAAACGGCCATACCGGGACACGATGCCGTGCTCTCGGCACTGGGTTCGCCGGGGCTGGGCAAGAGCACGGAGCTTTCGGACGGGCTGCGGAACATCATTGACGTAATGGAACTGAACGGCCCGAAGCGGCTCATTTTTGAGTCGGGGATCGGCATCGGCGACAGCGCGGAGCACGTGCCGTGGTTCACAAAGCATGTCTTTATCCCCTTTGTGATCAAGAACATTTATGCCGACAAGGAGATACAGGAGCGGCAGATACGCGAAAGCTCGCTCGATTGGACGATCGTAAGGCCGGCGGCCCTGACCAACGGCCCGCGAACGGGCGTATATCGGCACGGCGACGCGATCAGCAAAGAACGCCCGGCGAAAAAGATCTCACGGGCAGACACGGCCGAATTTATGCTCCGGCAACTGGACGACGACACCTATCTGCACAAAACACCGGGGCTTTCGTACTAGGCTTGAGCTATGTGGTGTCGGGAAGCGGCGTTTGGTGGCGCCCGGCGAGGAAAAGATAGGCAAGCATTGCAGCCCCGGTGGAAATACCGACGGCATATTTCACCTGGACCGGAAGGGCCGACGGCGATATGAACCCCTCGATAAAGCCGGACACAAAAAGAAACAGGGCGCAGCCGACGACGACCCTTATCGCATCGACAGCCCTTCGCTTGATGGCCTGGCCGCGAGGCAGATCGCCAGGGGCGATAAGCGAATAGCCGATGGCCATGCCTGCCCCGCCGGCGATAAAGATGCAAGCGAGCTCGACCACGCCGTGGGCGATCATAAAGTTGACGAGCCCATTGCCAAAAGCCGTACTTACGCTGTAACAGACGCCTAGAACGCCGCCGATCAGCATACCGTTTAAGAAGAGAACGTAAATGGTGCCGATGCCGAAAAACACGCCAAAAGCGAACGCCATGAACGCGACGCGGATATTGTTGGTAAGTATCTCGCTGGAGCCTATCTGATTTGCCTCATTGAGGCTAAGCCACCACCGCATGTCGGTCTCAGCCGCGGTACGGATGGGGCCGAGGCCGAGCAGGTTGCCGAATTCGGGGTCGTTATAGCAGAGCACGAACGAGACCACGGCGGTGACCAAAAATACGGCAAAAGCGACAGACGAAAAGGGCAACAGGCGGCGAAAGGCGGCCGGCAGCTCGCGGGCGAAAAATGCGCGGATCAGCTTTCGGCCGTCGCCATCTGCCTGGTAGATGCGGCCATGGGCGCGGACGACCAGGCTGTTGAGGTAGTTGATAAGCCGGGGGTCACGGGTCTCGGCACGGGCGATCGCAAGATCGGCGGCCGCGCGGCGGTAAAGCTCGCCAAACTCGCGGACCTCCATCCGCGATAGGGCCCGGACGCCGGACGCGCCCATCATACCGAGAAGATCTTCAAGCCGCTGCCAGTTGTCTTTCTTTTCGTCGATGAAGCGGTTCACTCATTTTAGATTTTAGATTTTGGATTTTGGTTTGGCAATCCCTAGAATCGTGTAGGAAGTGTCAGACGAAGTAACCAGATACCACGAAGAGGATGCGATCGGGAAGACCTATGACCTGCGCATCGTTAAGCGTCTGCTCCGCTATCTTGTGCCCTACTGGCATCTGGCGGCCATAGCGCTTTTCCTTACTGTTCTCACAAATGCTCTGATCAGCACGCAGCCTTTCTTTACAAAGGTCGCCGTGGACAGCTTTATCGTCCCGAAGAATCTGGAGGGGCTATGGCTGTTCGCGTTCGCATTTTTCGGGGTCTTTCTTTTCCGGTTCATCTTTTCTTATCTTCAGGAGGTCTTGCTCAACAAGGTCGGGCAGCGGGTTATGTACGATCTCAGAAGCGAGATCTACGAAAAGCTCCAGCATCAGGAAGTCGCCTATTTTGACCGCTATCCCGTGGGGCGGATAATGACGCGGCTGACCTCGGACGTTGACGCGCTCAACGAATTGTTCACGTCGGGCGTGATAGACGTTCTCGGCGATCTCGTGATCATCATCGCGATCATTGCATGGATGTTCGCGCTCGACTGGCAGCTTGCTATCGTCTCGCTTGTAACGGTGCCGCTGCTTTTTTTGGCGACAAACTGGTTTCGGAAGCGGGCGCGGATCGGTTTTGACAAGGTAAGGACGCGAAACGCTCGGCTCAACGCGTTTTTGCAGGAATATCTTTCGGGAGCACAGACCGTCCAACTGATGAACGCGGAAGACCGGGCGAAAAAGCGGTTCGGCGAGATAAACGACGACTACAGGCAAGCGAACATCGAGACCATCTATTATTACTCGATCTTTTATCCGATGGTGGACTTTATCGGAGCGGTAGGCATAGCGGTGGTCATCTTTTTTTTCGGCTATCAGTATCTGGCCGGGCTCTCGGCGGCCGAAGCGGGCATAACGGTCGGGATCTTGGCGGCGTTCATCCAGTATTCGCTTCAGCTTTTTCAGCCGATACGCGATCTTTCGGACAAGTTCAATGTTCTGCAGGCGGCGATCGTCGCATCGCACCGGATATTTATCCTGCTTGACCTGGACATCGAGATAAAGAGCCCCGAGCAACCGAAACGCACCGGAAAGGCCATCGGCGAGATCGAGTTTCGGAACGTCTGGTTTGCTTACAAAGAGAACGAATGGGTGATGAAGGACGTTTCGTTCAAGATATCGGCGGGGGAGAACATAGCGCTGGTGGGGCACACGGGGTCCGGGAAAACGACGGTCACAAATTTGCTGATGCGGTTTTACGACGTTCAGAAAGGCCGGATATTGCTGGACGGAGTGGACATTCGCGAATGGGACCTAGGCGACCTGAGATCAAATTTTGCGGTCGTGCTGCAGGACGTTTTCCTATTCAGCGGCAAGATATCGGACAACATCAGGCTCGGGAACAAAGAGATAAGCGACGAACGGGTTGAATGGGCCGCGGGAGAGGTGCGGGCGGACGAATTTATACAAAAGCTCGACGGAAAGTACGATCTCGAGGTGCGCGAGCGTGGTGCGGGGCTTTCCGTAGGGCAAAAACAACTGATCTCGTTCGCCCGGGCCCTGGCCTTTGACCCGAAGATACTGATACTGGACGAGGCGACGAGTTCGATCGATACGGAAACGGAAGAGTTGATCCAGAACGCGGTGGAACGCGTGATGACGGACCGCACGTCGCTGGTTGTCGCGCACAGGCTCTCGACGATACAGAAATGCGATCGGATATTCGTTTTTCATCACGGAGAGCTGCGCGAAATGGGCACGCACAACGAGCTTTTGGCTGAACGGGGGCTTTACTGGCGGCTGTATATGCTGCAATACGCGGACAGATCGGAGCCTAACGGCGCCGCGACGGGAACGGACGAGCATCTATTGCCGGGCACCATTTGACCGCTCGCGTAGAAATGATGGTCGCGGGCCGGTAGATGGCGATCGAGGGGTTTCCACGCCTAAAGAAGCGTGGCTATGCGAAACAGCGCACATTAAGTATAATTCTTGACGAAATGGAGCCGGACCAACAGATGATCGACAGGCTGATAGCCGATTGCGGGCCGAAGGTTGACGAAATGTTCAGCCGGTGCAATGAAGAAGCGCCGAATTTCGGTGTCGATCAGGATTGCTTCCGTCGATCGATCGAGCGGTCGCTGCGCAGATTTGCGACGACCGGCGACAGTGAGACACCCGGCACCGACGAGGCAATAGCGTTTCTCGATCAGCTCCAGTCAAATGACCTCTTTATGGCGATAGCCTGCTCCAACGGGAACGAGCGTGCCTGGTGGGAGTTTGACCAGCAGCACCGCGTTTATCTGGAGCGGGTGGCCCGCCATCTGGCAAGGACCGAAGGCGACGCGCAGGAAGTCATAGACACGGTCTATGTGGAACTATACGGAACACGGGTAGTTGACGGCGAGCGGGTCTCGAAATTTGCCAGCTACAGCGGACGCGGCCCGCTAAGGGGCTGGCTGCGGACCGTTGTGTGGCATGCTCTGGTGGACCTGCACCGTGCCGGACATGACGAGGTCTCGCTGGACGAGATGACCGAGAACGTAGGCGAAGGGGCCGCACACGCCAGCTTTGCGGCACCGGCTCCGGGCGGCGAGGACGAGATGATCGAACAGATCACCACCGACCGCTTCAGACAGGCCACGGTCAGCTCGATAGATGCCGCGTTCGGCTCGCTTGAAAACCACGAAAAGCTCCTGTTGTTGTATTACCACGTTGAAAATCTGAAGCTCCGAGAGATCGCTGTTTTGGTTGAGGATGAAGATTCGCCGCTGCGGGGCTGGTTCCAGCGAAAAACGAGGGCCCGCGAAACGGGAGGCAGGACGCACGAATCGACCGTAATGCGTTGGCTGGAAAAGTGTTACGCGAAAGTTCTGGGGGCGTTCAGCCGGGAGTTGAAGGAAACTCACGGGCTAAGCGGGAAGGAGATGGAGACGTGTATGGAACTTGCCACACGGGACCTCTCCGGGGGTGATATTTTCAGGCGATTGTCGGCTACGTGACCGTGCGGCGGGTGATCCGGGGGCGATTAGAAAAAAAAGTTCCGCCTGCTATGCAAAAAGGCCGGGATGGCCTCGTCACTAAATCGGAGGGAAAGGGCCGAACGGCAGCAAAGCACAATGAACCCACAGATCAAGAAAATCGAAGAACTGCTGAAAGGCTACCTCGAATCGCGTGAGCGGGCCGCAGTACACAGCTCAAAAGCCGAAGCCCATCCGGACGAGGACACACTTGCGAGCTTTGTGGACGGAGGCCTCGGAGACCGCGAAATAAGGCCGATGATCGCTCATCTGGTCGATTGCTCGTTCTGCAGACACAAAACGGCCGATCTTTTCAGGCTCCAGGCGGCATTTGCCGACGTGCCGGTGGAGATGCCTTCCGCCCAGGGAACTGAACCGACCCGGATCTCGGAAGTTCTCAGCGGGCTTTTCTCAAAAATATTCGGCACTTCGGACGGTGCGGTATTTGCCCACCATGAAGAAGAGGACGAGCAAGACGGCGAGAAGAAAGACGACCCTGAAAAGGAATAGATGTGGCAATCTGCCCACACCGAGGCTGTTCGCGAACCGGATTCGCGGCAGCCTCTCCCCCTTTTAGCGGAAGGAATAATGCCGAAGCGGACAGCCGAAACGGTTGCATTTCTTGTTGGTTGTAATAAGATTTAAACGAGACAGGGTCGTTGGAGACATTGAACTTGAGCGAGAGCAACGGAGAACACCCCGGAACAGGACGACAGATCTCGGTAGACCGCGTGGCCGAGGCCCAGCTGCCGACGCGGTTCGGTAAATTTAGGATAATCGGCTATCGTTCGCTGACGAGCAGCGAGGAATTTGTCGTGATCGCGAAGGGAGAGTTTGAGAAAGACATCCCTACGCTTGTGCGCATCCATTCCCAATGCCTTACCGGTGATGTATTCGGCTCAATAAAATGCGACTGCGGGCCCCAGCTGCATCGGGCGATGGAAATGATAGAGGCAGAAGGCCGCGGAGCCGTCGTATATCAGCAGCAGGAAGGCCGAGGGATCGGCATAATCAACAAGATAAGGGCCTATGCGCTGCAGGACGACGGCGCGGACACGGTAGAGGCCAACGAAAAACTAGGCTTTGCGGTGGACGCCCGCGACTATCGGCAATGTGCCGAAATACTCTTTGACCTGGGGCTCTGCAAGGTCCGCGTGATCTCAAACAATCCGGACAAGTTAAAGGCCCTGGAAGACGCCGGCCTGCAGGTAGTGGACCGCATACCGATGGACATCCGCACCGAAGAACCCGCCGCCCACTATCTTCGCACCAAGAAGGAAAAACTCGGCCACCTGATCGAATTTTGACGGCGTCTTTTGTGGCGACGGGACAAGCCCGAAATGGCCGCAACACGGACAGCGTGCGGAAGAGCGTGAGTTTCACAAACCCCGCGGATAGTGCTAAAACCATAAAATGAGCAATCCCGAAAGGATATATCGCGATCCGGTGCACAACATCATACGGGTGAGGACCGACTCGGCCGAGGGTGCATTGATCGTGGCGCTGATAGACACGCCGGAGTTTCAACGGCTAAGGCGCGTTAGGCAGCTAGGGCTTGCCCATTTTGCGTATCAGGGGGCAGAGCACTCGCGGTTTACGCATAGCCTCGGGGCGTTTCATCTGGCGACGCGGATCTTGGCAAAGCTTTCGAATTCCTATGCCTTAAGGGACGAGGACCGGCTGGCGGTGAGGATCGCCGCGCTGCTGCACGACGTAGGGCACGGGGCGTTTTCGCATGTGATAGAGTCGATACTCGGGTTTCATCACGAAGACTTTACGATCGAGACGGTCACGAGCGGAGAGACGGCTGTTGGGAGGCTGCTGAGTAACCACTCGGAGGAGCTGCCGGGGCGAGTGGCAGACATCATCCGCGGAAATTTTCGGCCGATGGCTCTGGCCCAACTCGTATCGTCGCAACTGGACGTTGACCGGATGGACTACCTGCTGCGGGATTCGCTGATGACCGGGGTGAAATACGGCGTTTTTGACCTGGAATGGATAATCAAGTCGATCGAGATAAACGAGGGTGACGACCATTTGTACGTCTCGGCTCCGGGGATATATGCCGTGGAGGACTATCTGCAGGCCCGATATTATATGTTTCGGCAGGTCTATTTTCACCGGACCCTGCGGTCGGCGGAGATCGTGCTGAGATCGCTGCTGAGGCGGGCGCTGCGGCTCCGGGCCGAGGGAAAGGACGTGTTCTTTGTCGAGGGGTCGGCGATGGAGACGATACTTGACGGCAGCAAACTCAACCTGGCAGAACATCTTTCGCTTGACGATTCGGACATGATCTTTCACATAAAGCGGTGGCAATATGCGGAAGACAGGGTGCTGTCGGACCTTGCGGACAGGTTTCTCAACCGGAGGCTCTTTAAGGCGTTTGACCTGGATATGCCGGACGAGGAGCGAGGCGGTTTTGTTAGAGATGTGCGGCGAGCTGTGGCGGGCGAAGGGCTGGACCCGGACTATTACGTGCTCGAGGACACAGGCGGGGACATCTGGCACAATTTCTACATAAAGGACGACGCGCGGCCAAAGGACCAGATATATGTGGAGGACGGCTTTGCGAGGCCGCAGATACGCGAGATCTCAGAGGTAAGCGCGGCCGTAAGAGGGCTGCAAAAGGGCTACAGGATTCATCGGCTGTGTTTCCCCTACGAGCTGAAGGACCGGATAGAGGAGCTATACCATTGACGCGTGGTTCGAGGCATATCTCGCGGACGGCACTGGCGGCGTGGACGGCGGCCGCGATCTGTGTACTTTGTTCGGCGGCATGGGCGCAGAGGGTAGCGGTGATCGTACCGGAGCCGAACGAGACGGCCGAAGCATTTGCGGAAAGGCTGGCGGGCGACCTCGGGCGATATCTGACGGTCTCGGACCGTGGGGCAGCCGAGGCGGCTTTTCGGGCAATGGGGATCGAGACTCCGTTCAACCAAACACGAGATCAGGCAAGGAACGCCGGAACGGCGATAGGCGCGGACATGATAATACTCGTGCGGGCAGAGATCCAGCCGAGGCGATCGTTCCAAAAAGGTGAATATCAGGAGGCGTGGGCGTCGCTTTTTACGGTCGGGTCGCGGAGCGGCAAGCTGCTCGATTTTCAGCATTTGAGCGCGGACGATCCAATAAGGGAACGGGCCGAGGCGGCGCTTCTTGACGAGGCTGTCCGCTGGGCCGGGCTGACGGCAGAGACGCTGAAGGCGTTTCACAGGCGAGAGACCGAACGAAAGGACAAGGCGGCGATAGAGGACCATTCGCGGGCAACGGAGGAGACGCCGGGGCTAAGGCTTCCGATGCCGTATTCGCGGATAAGGCCGGAATACACGCCGCTGGCGGCTCTTTTCTCCGTCAGGGCGACGGTGGACGCAGAGGTGGATATTGATGCCGAAGGCCAGATCGAACGGCTGGAGATAGTACGGTGGGCCGGGTACGGGCTGGACACGGCGGTTACGGACGCGATCAGACGGATGAACTGGCACCCGGCGGAACGCGGCGGGAAAACGTTGCCGATACGCGTATTGCTGCGTTACAATTTCACTAAGATAGAAAAGGACGATAACTGAATTCCCCAAAATGCCGGGCTTTGCAACTAAGCCGCCGGCAGGTTTTATGACCCGATGAAACATCTCCGGGCCTCAATTCGCTTTGCATCATTCGTAATTTTCTCGTTCGGCCTGTATTTGGCCTGGTGGGTTACGTCGATCTTTATCCCGAACAAGCAATACTGGCGTCAACTGGCATTAGGCTGGTGGTCGCAGGGGTTTGTCCGCATCTCGGGAATGGAACTAGAGGTGATAGGCGAAGCGCCCAAGCCGCCATTCTTTCTTGTGGCAAACCACCTGGGTTACGCGGACATACCGGCGCTGAGGGCGGCGGCGACAGGGATCTTTGTAGCCAAACATGACATCGGCACATGGTTTCTGGCAGGCCGGATGGTGCGGGACATGGGAAATGTCTTTGTGAACCGCGCAAACAGACGCGACATACCAAGAGCCGGCGAGGAGATCATAGAAAAGCTGTCGCAGGGCGAGGGCGTGATCGTCTTTCCGGAAGGGACGAGCACAAAGGGCGAAGACGTTCTTCCTTTCAATTCGTCGTTCCTGGAATTTGCGGCGAGGACGGACCTCCCGGTCTCGTATGCGGCTATCTCCTACCGAACGCCGCCCGGCGAACCAACCGCCAGCGAGGCTGTCTGCTGGTGGGACGACACCGGATTTGTGGCGCATATGTACCGGCTCTTTACTCTGAGCCGATATACGGCGGTGATAACATTTGGCGAGGAACCGATACTCGCCCCGGACCGCAAACAGCTGGCGGAAAAGCTAAGGGCAAAAGTGAAAGAGCGTTTCATCCCTGTTATTTGAGGCGGACGCTCGCGGCGGGAGGGGCGAAAATCGAAACCATACAAAACCGGCGGACGTATCATCCAAACAACCACAACCATCACGAAGGGAGCAATAGATAATGACAAGAATTCTACGTAGTTTTTTTGCTGCAGCAGCGGCAGCGGTGTTTTCTGTGGGCGTCGCGGCACAATCGAGCGGATTTGACGCAAGCCTGATGGACCGGAGCGTGGCGCCGTGCAACGACTTCTATCAGTACGCGAACGGCGAATGGCTGAGGACGACGGAGATACCGGCATCGGAGGCACGCTGGGGGACATTTAACATACTGTCCGAGCGGAACAATGTGATACTTCGCGAGATACTGGAGGCGGCGGCGAAGAAGCCGGGTGCGAAGGGCTCAGACACGCAGCTGATCGGGGACTTTTATGCCACGTGTATGGACGAAGCAGCGATAGAGCGGAATGGCACGCGGCCGATAGACCAGACGCTGAAAAGGATAGCGGGAATGAAGACGGCGGCCGACGTACAGCGGCAGATAGCGTGGATGCACGCGAACGGGGTGCCGGCCGTGTTCAGCTTTGGCGTCGGGGCGGACCTGAAGGACGCGGAGGCCGTGATACTCAATGGGTTTCAAGGCGGGCTCTCGCTGCCGAACCGCGACTATTATTCGAACACGGACGAACGCTCGGTAGAAACGCGTGAGAAATTTGTCGAATATGTGACGAATATGTTCAAGCTGCTCGGCGACAGCGAATCCGCCGCAGCGGCGAACGCAGCGACGGTGATGCGGCTGCAGACGAGGCTGGCCGGTGCCTCGCTGGCTCCGGTGGAGCTGAGAAATCCGGACAACCGCTATAACAAGATCAGCTTTGAGGAAGCGCAGAAGCTGACGCCGGACTTTGAATGGAAGCGGTATCTGGAAGGGCGCGGCATAAAGGGCGAGACCGAAGCGAATATCGCGCCGGCAAAGTTCTTTGAAGAAGTGAACGCGATGGTGAAGGACGTCCCGGTGGCGGACTGGCAGACCTATTTGCGGTGGATGACGGTGAACTCGGCGGCCCCGTTTCTGCCGAAGCGGTTCGCGGACGAGAACTTTAATTTCTTTGGCCGATATCTGAGCGGACAGCAGGAAAGGCAGCCGCGATGGCGGACGTGTGTGCAGAACACGAACGGCAATCTGGGTGAGGCGCTCGGCATGGAATATGCCAGACGGCAATTCAAGCCTGAGGCAAAGGCGCGGATGAACGAGCTGATCGACAATCTGATGGCGGCGATGGAAGACCGCATCAACAACCTTGAATGGATGAGCGCGGACACGAAAAAAGAGGCACAGACGAAGCTCTCGACCTTTAAGCGAAAGATAGGGTATCCGGACGTGCTGAGAGGCTACAAGGGGCTGGAGATAACGCGGCGATCATATGCCGAGAACCAGCAGGCCTCGGCGAGGTTTCAGATAAACAGAAGCCTTGAGGACCTGGGCAAGCCGAGGGACAAGACCCGATGGGGCTTTACGCCCTCGACGGTGAATGCATCGTATTCGCCGCTGAACAACGAGATCACATTCCCTGCCGGGATCCTGCAGCCGCCCTTTTTCAATTTTGAGGCGGACGACGCGATAAATTACGGTGCGATAGGCGGTGTGATAGGCCACGAGATAACCCACGGGTTCGACGACCAGGGGAGCCGGTTTGACGCGGAAGGCAACCTGCGGATGTGGTGGACGGCGGAAGACCGCCAGAAGTTTGACGAGCGAGCGGCGTGTCTGGTAAAGCAATGGGACGGTTATGAGGTGCAGCCGGGTCTCTTTATGGTCGGCAAGCTGGCTCTGGGCGAGAACATTGGGGATTTTGCCGGGTTGACGGTGGCCTACGACGCATTTCAACGTTCGTTAAAGGGCAAGCCGAGGCCGGCGAACATAGACGGCTTTACGCCGGAGCAGAGGTTCTTCCTGGGGTGGGCCCGGGTCTGGGCCTCAAAATACACACCGGAGGCGGAGATAGCACAGGTGAGGAACGGGCCGCACTCGCTGCCAAAATGGCGTGTGCTCGGGCCGCTCTCGAATATGCCGCAGTTCAAGCAGGCATTCGGCTGCAAGGCGGGCGACCCGATGGTGAGAGAAACGCCATGCTCGATCTGGTAAACACAGACAGGCAATAAACTAAAAAGGCCGGAGGGGGTTTCCCAACGGCCTTTTTCGTTTGGAATGGGCGACGGGCTAGGCCTCGTCGTCGTCGATGTCGATCTTCATAGCTTCGTCGATGTCGAACTCTTCGTCGTCCTCGAGTTCAAGTTCGGCATCGTCAACCTCTTCGGCCTCGGCTTCGAGATCTGGTTCCTCGACGCCGGGAACGCCGCCGAATATCGGGAGGTCGAGCCCGCCGCGGATATTCTCCAGCTCATCGAACTCATCGGTCGGTTTCTGGTTCTCGGTCGGATCATGGTCGATCTTGACGTTGCGGTAATATTTCATACCGGTACCGGCCGGGATCAGACGGCCCATGATGACGTTCTCCTTCAGGCCGCGGAGATAATCGACACGTCCGGAAATGGCCGCTTCGGTAAGAACGCGGGTGGTCTCCTGGAAGCTGGCCGCCGAGATGAACGAATCGGTGGAGAGGGACGCCTTTGTGATGCCGAGCAGGAGCGGCTCGCCGACGGCGGTCTTGCCCTTTTCGTCTGCAACGCGGCGGTTCTCGTCCTCATAACGGAAGCGGTCAACCTGTTCTTCCATGAGAAAATCGGTGTCGCCGACCTCTTTGATCTTGACCCAGCGAAGCATCTGCCGAACGATGACCTCAATGTGCTTGTCGTTGATGTCAACGCCCTGAAGCCGATAGACCTCCTGTATCTCTGAGACGAGATAGTTCTGGAGAGCCTCGGTGCCAAGCACGCGAAGGATATCGTGGGGGTTCAGCGGGCCGTCCATCAGCGGTTCGCCGGCCTTTACGTGGTCGCCGTCCTGGACGTTGATGTGGACGCCGCGCGGGATGTCGTATTCGCGTTCGGCGCCGTCCTCGCCGGTGATTATCACCTTGCGCTTACCCTTTGAGATGGTGCCGAGCGTAACTACGCCGTCGATCTCGGACATAACGGCCGTTTCGCCGGGGCGGCGAGCTTCAAAGAGCTCGACGACGCGCGGCAGACCGCCGACGATGTCCTTTGTCTTGGTGGTCTCACGCGGGATCTTTGCGATAACGTCGCCGGCCTCTACCTCCTGGCCGTCGGAGACCTGAAGATTGGCACGAATGGGCATCTGATAGGTCTTCTGGACCTTAGTCCCCTTGCGTATCTCAAGCCGCGGCTGGTTTTTCTCGTCGGAATCCTTAACGACAAGGCGGATCTGGCCGGTGACCTTGTCGATGTCCTGTTCGACCGTCTTGCCCTCCTTGAGGTCCTGGAACTTGACCGTGCCGGGCACCTCGGTAAGGATGGCGAAGGTGAAGGGGTCCCAGGTGGCCAGCACCGCGTCTTCCTTGACCTTCTGGCCGTCCTTGACGTGTAGCTGGGCACCGTAAACGATGCGGTAACGGGCGACCTCGCGTCCGCGGTCGTCCATCAGGCCGAGCTCGGAGGGCTGCCGCTTCATAGAGATCATCTCGCCCTTGCGGTTCTTGATGATCTTCCATTCATCGATAAATTTGACCGTTCCGTCCATAGCGGCAACGTGCTTGGTCTCTGATTCGAGACGGGCGGTGCCGCCGACGTGGAAGGTTCTCATCGTAAGCTGGGTGCCGGGCTCGCCGATGGACTGGGCCGCGATGACCCCGACGGCCTCGCCGATCTCCACCGTATTGCCGGTGGCGAGATTTCGGCCATAGCACTTGACGCAGATGCCGCGTCGGCTCTGGCAGGTAAGTGCCGAACGGATACGGACCTTTTGCAGCCCGGAAAGCTGGACGGCGGCGGCACGCTCCTCGTCTATCTCGACGTTTGCCTCAACGATGGTGGTGCCGTCAACCGGATCGACGATATCGTCAAGCGAGGTGCAGCCGACGATGCGGTCGCGGAGCGATTCGACCTCTTCGCCGTTGCGAATGATGGCCTCTGCCCAGATGCCTTTCATCGTTCCGCAATCCTCTTCGGAGACGATGACATCCTGCGCAACGTCAACCAGACGGCGGGTAAGATAGCCGGAGTCGGCCGTCTTGAGCGCCGTATCGGCAAGGCCCTTGCGGGCGCCGTGGGTGGAGATAAAGTACTGGAGCACGTTGAGCCCCTCGCGGAAGTTGGCGACGATCGGCGTCTCAATGATCTCACCCGATGGCTTTGCCATAAGGCCGCGCATACCGGCAAGCTGGCGGATCTGTGCGTCAGAGCCTCGGGCACCGGAATCGGCCATGACAAGGATCGGGTTGAGCTCCTTACGCTCATCCTCGCGGGTATGCATCGCCTTGAACATCTCTTTTGCGACGCGGTCGGTGACCTCAGACCAGATCGCAGTCACCTTGTTCTCACGCTCCATGTTGGTCATGGTCGCATCCTCATACTGCTTCTGAAGCTTATCGACCTCTTTCCTGGCATCCTCGATGATCTCTCGCTTGCTCGGCGGGGTGACCATATCGTCGATGCCGATGGACATGCCGGACTTTGTCGCATAGAGGAAGCCCATCGTCTTCAGGTCGTCGAGAAGAGCGACGGTATGTTCTCGGCCGAGGCGAAGATAGCAGAAGCTGACCAGCGACTGGAGGCCTTTTTTCTTGAGCGTTCCGTTGACAAAGGGCAGTCCATCGCGAGTAAGGCGTTCGTTCAGGATGACGCGGCCTGCGGTGGTGTCGATCAACTGATCGACATTGTCACGCACGGTCGCGCGGCCCACATCCTGCGGGTTGTGCTCGGTGGTGAGATCGATCAGGTCACCCTTCCAGCGAAGCTTGATCTTTGTCTGTGTTTCGATGGCACCGGCGTCAAGAGCGAGAAGAACGTCGTCAACGGTGTTGAAAGCCTTGCCCTCGCCCTTGAGCTCATCGCGGTCAAGCGTAAGGTAATAGCAGCCGAGGACGATGTCCTGCGAGGGGACGGTGATCGGCTGTCCGGAGGCGGGAGAAAGCAGGTTTCTCGACGCGAGCATCAGGACGCTTGCCTCGATCTGGGCCTCGGGCGACAGCGGAATGTGGACCGCCATCTGGTCGCCGTCGAAGTCCGCGTTAAAGGCGGTACAGACGAGCGGATGGATCTTGATCGCCTTGCCCTCGACAAGCACGGGCTCGAAAGCCTGAATGCCGAGACGGTGGAGCGTAGGCGCGCGGTTGAGAAGCACAGGATGTTCGCGGATGACATCTTCGAGGATGTCCCAAACGACCGGTTCCTGATGTTCGACCATTTCGCGAGCCTGCTTGATAGTGGCGGCGTGGCCGTCGCGCTCGAGCTTGTTATAGATGAACGGCTTGAAAAGCTCAAGGGCCATCTTTTTCGGAAGGCCGCACTGGTGGAGCTTTAGCTCAGGGCCGATGACGATGACCGAACGGCCAGAATAGTCCACACGTTTTCCGAGAAGGTTCTGGCGAAAACGTCCCTGCTTGCCCTTGAGCGTGCCGGAGAGCGACTTGAGCGGGCGATTGTTGGCACCGCGAAGCACGCGGCCGCGGCGGCCATTATCAAAGAGAGCATCGACCGCCTCTTGGAGCATACGCTTTTCGTTGCGGACGATGACCTCCGGTGCGCGGAGCTCAATAAGCTTTTTGAGCCGGTTGTTCCGGTTTATCACGCGGCGATAGAGGTCATTGAGGTCGGACGTGGCAAAGCGGCCGCCATCGAGCGGGACCAGAGGCCGAAGCTCGGGCGGAATGACCGGAAGCACGTCGAGGATCATCCACTCCGGATTGTTGCCCGAACGGAGGAACGAATTGGCGACCTTGAGCCGCTTTGAGAATTTCAGCTTTTTCTGCTGTGACGTCTCGTCGCGCATCCGCTGACGGAGGTCGTCGACCAGCTCTTCGATATTTATCTTGAGCAGGAGTTCCTTGATGGCCTCGGCGCCCATTTTTGCGACAAACTTGCCGGGATATTCGCGAGCGAGTTCGCGGTAGCGTTCGTCATTGACCAGGTCCTTCTCCTTCAGATCGGGAACATCGCCGGCATCGATGACGATATAGGTCTCGAAATAGAGTATCTTTTCGAGGTCGCGGAGCGATATATCGAGGAGGTGGCCGATACGGCTGGGGAGCCCCTTGAAGAACCAGACGTGCGAGCAAGGGCTGGCCAGCTCAATATGGCCCAGCCGTTCGCGGCGGACCTTGGACTGTGTGACCTCAACGCCGCACTTGTCGCAGATAACGCCGCGGTGCTTCATCCGCTTGTATTTTCCGCAGAGACACTCCCAATCTGAGACCGGCCCGAAAATGCGGGCGCAAAACAGGCCGTCGCGCTCCGGCTTGAAGGTGCGGTAATTGATGGTCTCCGGCTTTGTGACTTCGCCGTGGGACCAGGAGCGGATCTTATCGGGCGAAGCGAGGCTGATGCGTATAGCCTCGTAATTGGCGTTCAATTGGGTCTTGCTTTCGTTATTGAATCGAAACATTTTTTCTCCGTAAGTCGGGGACGTCCGGGAAGCCTGTCCAGCCATGCAAGGCCGTGCGGACCTCCCGGAACTTCCACACTATCGTTAATCGGCACCTACCAAAGTATCAACACCCGCGACGATGGCGTCGGGGTCGATCTCATCTTCCTGGATGAGTTCGACATCGAGACAGAGCGACTGAAGCTCGCGGACGAGGACGTTGAACGATTCCGGAATGCCCGGCTCAAAATTGGAGACACCCTTTACGATGGTCTCGTAGATCTTTGAGCGGCCGGCAACGTCGTCCGATTTGCATGTGAGCAATTCCTGGAGGATGTGGGCCGCACCGTAAGCTTCGAGCGCCCAGACCTCCATCTCACCGAATCGCTGTCCGCCGAACTGCGCCTTACCGCCGAGCGGCTGCTGGGTGATGAGCGAATACGGCCCGATGGAGCGAGCGTGTATCTTGTCGTCAACCAGGTGAGAGAGCTTGAGCATATAGATGTAACCGACGGTTACCTTTTGCTCGAACTGTTCGCCGGTGAGGCCGTCGAAGAGCCGGGTCTTGCCCGAAGGGCCGACCGAAGGCGGCAGCTCTAGCTCGTCAAATTTCCGGTTCGCCTGTGAGATATAGCCTTTGATCTCCTCTTCGCTGGCGCCGTCAAAAACGGGGGTCGCGAAATGGAGCCCGAGAACGCGTGCGGCCCAGCCGAGATGGGTCTCGAGTATCTGTCCGACGTTCATACGCGAAGGCACGCCGAGCGGATTGAGCACGATCTCGACGGGCGTACCGTCCGGCAGATAGGGCATATCCTCTTCGGGCAGGATGCGGGCGATAACACCCTTGTTGCCGTGGCGTCCGGCCATCTTGTCGCCGACGGAAAGCTTGCGCTTCATTGCGACGAAGACCTTGACCATCTTGATGACGCCCGGCGGCAGCTCGTCGCCCTGTTTCAGCTTGGTTATCTTCTCGTCATAGATATCGGAGAGGATGCTGATCTGTCGTTCGGTGCGCTGCTCGTATTCCTTTATCTCAGCGGCAATGTCGATCTTGCCGGCGGGTACATCGGCGGAGCGGAGCACCTTGGTCGGAATGTCCTTGAGAAGTTCACGCTTGAGCGTGGTTCCCTTTTTGAGAACGACCTCTTTGCCGTCCATCAGGTCCTTTGCAAGCTTGCGGCCCTCAAAGAGTTCGAAGATGCGTTCGTCACGCTGTTCCTGAAGGATCCGGATCTCGTCTTCAAGGTCGCGGCGGAGGCTGTCCTCCTCCATACCCTCGATGTCGAGCGAGCGTTCGTCCTTTTCCTGGCCCTTGCGGGTAAAGACCTGCACGTCAACCACGGTCCCGTCAATTCCCGGTGGACAGGTAAGCGAAGCATCCTTTACGTCGCCGGCCTTTTCACCGAAGATCGCGCGGAGCAGTTTTTCCTCGGCTGTAAGCTGGGTCTCGCCCTTCGGCGTTACCTTGCCGACAAGGATAGAGCCGGGCTTTACCTGAGCACCGATGCGGATAATGCCCGATTCATCAAGATCGCGAAGCATATTCTCGCCAATGTTCGGGATATCGCGGGTTATCTCTTCGGGTCCGAGTTTCGTATCACGTGCCTCTATCTCGAGCTCCTCGATGTGGATCGACGTGTAAAAATCGTCCTTCACAAGCCGCTCGGAGACGAGGATGGCGTCCTCAAAGTTGTAACCGCGCCAGGGCATAAACGCCACCAGCACGTTTCGGCCGAGTGCGAGTTCGCCGCGGTCTGTACAGGGCCCGTCGGCGATGACCTGGCCCTTGCGGACGCGTTCGCCCACCTGGACGATCGGCCGCTGGTTGATACAGGTGTTCTGGTTTGACCGCTTGAACTTGACGAGCGAATAGATGTCCGCCGTAACTTCCCGGGAGATGGTGCCGTCAACGTGGTGGTCGGCCTTTACGATGATGCGTTCGGAATCGACATAGTCAACCACGCCGTTACGCTTGGCGATGACCACGGCTCCGGAGTCGCGTGCGGCGATCTTTTCCATACCGGTGCCGACGTAGGGCGATTCGGCACGGAGAAGCGGGACGGACTGGCGCTGCATGTTCGAACCCATCAGCGCACGGTTGGCGTCGTCATTTTCAAGGAACGGGATAAGCGAGGCGGCCACCGAAACAAGCTGTTTCGGCGATACGTCCATATACTCGATCTCTTCACGGTCGGAGGTGATGAATTCGCCGCGCTTTCGTGCCGCGTTTCGCTCATTTACCAGATTGCCCTTTGTGTCGAGAACGATGTTCGCCTGGCCGATAACATATTTGTCTTCGTCCCAGGCCGTAAGATAAAAGGGATAGGGTTCGAACTCGGCTTCTTTGCCGCCCTCTTTGGCGACCTTTCGGTTGGCCTTTTCGACGGCCTCAAGCGGCACGTGCTCATTGGGTTTGAATGGCGTGTCGCCGCCGTTGTGGACCTTTACGTACTCGATAACGCGGCCATTCTCCACCTTTCGATAGGGCGATTCGATAAAGCCATATTCGTTGATCCGCGCAAAGCACGAAAGCGACGAGATAAGGCCGATGTTCGGGCCTTCAGGCGTCTCGATAGGACAGATGCGGCCATAGTGGGTCGGGTGTACGTCGCGGACCTCGAATCCGGCTCGTTCACGCGAAAGCCCGCCCGGCCCGAGGGCCGAAAGCCGGCGTTTGTGTGTGATCTCAGAAAGCGGATTGGTCTGGTCCATGAACTGCGAAAGCTGGGACGAGCCAAAGAATTCGCGAACAGCCGCCGTCACCGGCTTTGCATTGACCAGGTCGCGCGGCATCGTGGTGAACATATCCTGCTGGATGGACATCTTCTCCTTAATGGCGCGTTCCATACGCTCAAGGCCGATGCGGAACTGATTTTCGAGCAATTCGCCGACGGCACGAACGCGGCGGTTGCCGAGATGGTCGATGTCGTCCTGGGTGTAATTGTCGCTGTCGCGCTTCATCCGCAGCAGATAGTTGACCACCTCGATAAAATCTTTTGCCTCGAGCAGCGGGTCATTGATCTTGTCCTTTGGCGGACGGCCCATCTTGATGTTGAACTTGAGACGGCCGACGCGCGAAAGATCGAACCGGCGGATATCAAAGAACATCCCCTCGAGAAGATGATAGGCCGTAGGCACGGTCGGCGGGTCGCCGGGCCGCATCTTTCGGTAGATCTCAAGAAGAGCATCGACGGGCTTTGTGATCGAATCTTTCTTCAGTGTGTTGGAAATGATCTCGCCGATGATGTCCTTCTTCGGGAAAAAGACCGAAAAGCGGGAGATGCCCTCTTCGATGATCTGTTGAAGCTTGGCGGCAGAGACCTCGGTGTTCGATTCGACGATCACCTCGCCGGTCTCGGTATTGATAACGTCGTCGAGGACGAACGCCCCTTCAAGATCGGCCGGATTGACGGCGACCTTGTCGACCTTCATACGGCGGAGGTCGGCGATGGCGGCCTTGGTCACTTTTTTGCCGGTGCGGACGATCTCTTCTTTTTTGTCCTTGATGGACTCGTCGGCACGAAGCCCGGCCAGATTGGTCTCGCCTTCGGGCTTGACGGTAAAGAAAAGGCTGCCCTTTTCGACCACGGCTTCATCAGTGGTGTAAAAGAGCTTCAGGATGTCGGCATCGGTATATTCGGCGTTCTTGACCACCTCTTCGATTATCGTGTCCGAGACGGTCTTCATATCGATCTGCGGATTGAGCCACAAGCCGAGAGCACGCAGGAATATCGTGGCGAGCAGCTTTCGCTTGCCGAGACGTGCGTGGAGCAGGCCTTTTTGATCGTATTCGAACTCGACCCACGAACCGCGATACGGGATGATCTTTGCGAGATATTCGTCGCGCTCCCCCTTGAAGAAGACGCCGGGGCTGCGGTGGAGCTGAGAGACGATAACGCGCTCGGTGCCATTGATGATGAACGTGCCGTTATCGGTCATCAGCGGTATCTCGCCGAAGAAAACGTCCTCTTCCTTGATGTCGCGAATGGTGGAAACGCCGGTATCTGGGTCCTTATCATAGACCGTCAGCCGAATTTTAACCTTGAGCGGGACGCTGAATGACATGCCTCGCTCCTGACATTCCTGCTGGTCGTGTTTATGCTTTAACCCGACGGGTTCGCCGCAGTTGTTGCAGAGATTTGGGCGAACAGTATTGAACGTGCCGCAACTGTTGCACAACACCTCAGCGGGGTTGAACGGATCGACCTTTACCTTTGAACCGCACTTCTTGCAATTTGCACGGAGATGTTCGAGACCCTCGAGATTTCCGCATTTACACTGCCAGTTGCCGATCTGGTACTCAACGTATTCGAGCGTTGCGGTCTCGCGAAAGTCCGAGACCGGAAAGATGGACTGGAAAACGGAATTGAGGCCGATGTTGTCGCGCTCCTCCGGAATAAGGTCCATCTGCAGAAACCGGTTATAAGATTCACGCTGGACCTCGATCAGGTTAGGCACCTGTGCCGAAGTGTAGATCTTGGAGAAATCCACACGTTCGGGCGAAGCGCTGCTTCGCCGTCCGAGGCCGGCAGTGATTTTCTGTAGCGGATTGTTGATCATATGCGTATGTTGCTTGTGGATAAAAAAACGATTGATTTTTTCCGGTTTTGCTGATACGATTCCCGAAACCAGAGGCGGAACTCAGGTCGCAATGCCAATAAAAGACGGCAAATGCGGCCAGGGACAAATCTCCCCCGAACCGCTTGGCAAGCAGCCTGATATTAGAATAAATTCTTTACGAGAGTGCCGATAGAAGGACACCTGCTCCCCGTCCACGCCTGGGCCACCTAGCGTTAAACCTTGTAAGTACAACCTTTACGGCTGTACGACCGAACGAACAAAAAACGAGCCGAAAAAAGTTACAAAGCGCCAACCTAAAAGTATAGCGTTTCGGCCATCGTTTATCAAATCGCGACAAAAGCTTCGGTTCCGGGGCCCGCACAACGAACGCGCAGGCACCGGAACCAAGCTGCCAAAATGGCTATTTTACCTCGACGGTAGCGCCCGCTTCGGTAAGCTTTGCCTTGATCTCTTCGGCCTCGTCCTTCGAAACGCCTTCCTTGAGCGGTTTCGGAGCGCTGTCCACAAGGTCTTTGGCCTCTTTGAGGCCGAGTCCGGAAACGATCTCGCGGACCACCTTGATAACGGCGATCTTGTTGCCGCCCGGGGACGCCAGAACCACATCAAAGGAATCTTTTTCCTCAGCTGCGGCCGCTCCGTCACCGGCGCCGGCACCGGCGGCTGCCACCATAACAGGGGCTGCAGCGGCGGCGGCGGAAACGCCGAAGACCTCTTCGAGTTCCTTTACCAACTCAGACGCTTCGAGGAGCGTCATTCCCTTCAAATATTCGACTACGTCGTCTTTCGTGATTGCCATGATATTAATCGTCTCTCCTGTTTTAGGGTTCTGTAATCTGGTAAACAGTCAAAAGCAGATCGAAAATAGAAGGCTTCTATTTCCCATTTGCGATGAACATTTACCGTGTTCTGCCGCTAGAACCCACGGTACCGGCCGATAGGGTTGCATCTCCTTAGCGTCCGATCCGAGCAGCACAGGCGACCTGACAAATCGCCCGGCTCGTTTTCCTTGAGTACGGCCTTCGTATCGCAGACGGCGGCCCACCGAACAAACTTCAATGGGCTGCGCACCGCGAACAAACTTATTCGGCAGGCTTTTCCTCGGCGTTTTCCGCCTGATTGGCCTGTTCGGCCTCGGGCGATCCGGGATCCTGCTCGTTCTCTAATGTTTCTTGTGCCTCTTCAGCCTGTTCGACCGGGGCATCGGCGTTATTGTCGTCGCCGCCCGAGGCTTCCGACGCCTCCTCTTCAGCAGCCGCGGCCTCAGGCGCCGGCTCATCGGCCACCGGAGCTGCCGCCTGCGGTTCCTCGGCTTTTGGCTCTTCGGCATTTGCCGGTTCCGCTGATGCCGCAGGAGCGTTATCGCCGATCTGCTTTATTACGACCGCAAGGTCGCGAGGCACGGCATTTATGACCGTGACGATACGCTGTGCCTGTGCATTAAGCACGAAGAGGAGCTTGGATATCAGCTCTTCTTTAGATGGAAGGCTCGCGATCTCGGTGACCTGGCTGAAGTCAACGAGTTTACCGTCAACCACACCCGTCTTGAAGGTGTAGATATCGGCATTCTCCTTCATGAACTTTGAGATCGCCTTTGACAGAACAACCGCGTCGCTGTCGGTCCAGGCGATGGCCGTCACTCCCTTGAAAGCTTCCGAAGCCTGCTCGAAATCGGTGCCCTTGACGGCAAGCCTGGCGAGCGTATTTTTGACCACCCTATAGTTTGCGCCTGCCGCGCGAAGCCCGTTCCTGAACTCCTGATCCTTTGCCACGGAAAGCCCCGAGAAGCTGACGATCATTGCCGACTTGGCGTTCTGGAGCGATTCGGTGAGGGCGGCCAGGTCTTTTGCTTTTGTTTCTCTTGTTTTCATTTTCGTATTGAGCCCATGCGAACGTGCGGGCTGCTGACACTCCTCACTCTCTAGACATAATGAAGCTCATCGAGCAAGACGCCCGGGCTCATTGTTGCGGCAAGATTGATCTTTTTAAGGTAGCGGCCCTTTGCCGTTGAGGGCTTTGCCTTCATTACGGCATTGATGAGCACCTTGGTGTTCTCGGCGAGCTTGGCGTCATCGAACGAGACCTTGCCGACCGGAGAATGAATAACGCCCGTCTTATCGACGCGGTATTCGACCTTACCGGCCTTGGTTTCCTCGACGGCCGTTTTCACGTCCATCGTTACGGTGCCTGTTTTAGGATTGGGCATAAGGCCTCGAGGACCGAGGACCTTGCCAAGCTGGCCGACCTTGCCCATCATGTCGGGCGTGGCGATAAGTGCATCAAAATCGAGCCAGCCGCCTTTGATCTTTTCGACTATCTCGTCGCCGCCGGCCATGTCGGCTCCGGCCTCTTCGGCCTCTTTTATCTTATCGCCCTGTGCAATAACGACCACTTTCTTGGCCGAGCCGCCAAGGCCGTGGGGCAGCACGATGGTTCCGCGTACGAGCTGATCCGCCTTTCGGGGATCGACACCGAGCCACATTGTAAGCTCGACGGTCTCGTCAAATTTTGCAAAAGCGATCTCTTTTAATTTTGCGACCGCTTCTTCAAGCGTATGCTTTTTTTGCGGCTCTATCTTTTCCAGAGCCGCAAGATATTTCTTGCCTCGTTTCATTTTTCCTCCAGGTGTTAACGGGAACGGTCGGTTCCCTCCCTTTTTTAAGGTGACGTGTAAACCGTGACAGGTGACAAGATGACCTTGTTTCTCGTCACTCGTAACTTGTCACTATCCTTCTACCGTCAGTCCCATCGACCTCGCGGTGCCTTCGATAGTGCGCATCGCCGATTCGATGTTGGTAGTGTTCAGATCGGGCATCTTCTTTTCGGCGATCTCACGGATCTTGTCGCGCGAGATCGAGCCTGCCTTTTCGCGATTAGGCTTGCCCGAACCTTTCGCAATACCGGAAGCCTTTCTCAAAAGGTCGGCGGCCGGCGGCGTTTTGGTCTCGAACGTGAACGAACGGTCGGCATAGACCGTGATCACGACCGGGATCTTCATATCCGGGTCGTCGTTCTGCGTCTTGGCGTTGAACGCCTTGCAGAACTCCATGATATTTACGCCGTGCTGGCCGAGAGCCGGCCCGATCGGCGGTGCGGGGTTTGCCTTGCCCGCCGGTATCTGCAACTTGATGTAACCTTCTATCTTCTTTGCCATTTTCGATTAACGATCCCCCGAGGGGGGAATGTCCTCATTTATTCTTCTTCTGCAAACGTGACCTTTTCGACCTCAAGGAACGTAAGTTCGTAAGGGGTCGAACGGCCGAATATCGTAATAGAGACCTTGAGCGTATTCTTGTCCTCGTTGACCTCTTCGACCTTGCCGGTAAAGCTGGCGAAGGGGCCTGATTTGATACGCACGACCTCGCCGACCTGATAGGTGAACTTCGGTTTCGGCTTTTCGGTCGCGACCTCGATGTTGTGCACTATCTGGTCGACCTCTTCCTGCGTCAGCGGCGTCGGCTGTTTGCCGCCGAGAAATCCGGTCACCTTGGGGGTCGATTTGATAGCGTGAAAGACGTTGTCGGGTATCTTGCCCTTGTCGTCACATTCGATCTCGACCAGCACGTAGCCGGGGTAGAACATACGCTCGGAGACGTGCTCCTTATTGCCGCGCATCTCGACGACCTTTTCTTTCGGGAGCAGGACCTCGGTAATAAGGCCGTCCAGCTCAAGGTCGCGGATACGTGCATGGAGGCTTTCGACCACCTTGTTCTCATGCCCCGAATATGTGTGGATGAAAAACCACTGCTTCATTACAAAATATCCCTAAAAACCGGTTACGCGGCCGACGGCCCATGTAATGCCCTCGAGGACGTAACTCCAAAAAATATCGACCACATAGAGAAAAACCGCGAAAAAGATGACGTTTATAATAACGATTATCGTTGTTTTGCGGACATCCTCGCCCGAGGGAAAGCTGACGCGCGTAAGCTCTTCACGCGTTTTCTGGACAAACTCGCCCACGCTTTCCTTTTTCTTTCCAACTGCTTCGGACACTGTTCTTCTCCTATCGTGCGGGACCGGCAAGCCCGGCCGCAGCTAATCTGCGGGCCAGCATTCCCGCCCACAAACAAAACTGGCAGGGGTACCAGGATTCGAACCCGGACCTAAGGTTTTGGAGACCTCCATGCTAACCATTAACACCATACCCCTGTGTCGATCTCGGATCTGCGATCTCGGATCTTCCATCGTGTCGTAAATCCGCGTTCCGAAATCCCCATTCCGAAATCCGTTCCTACTTGTTCTCTCTGTGCAGCTGATGCTTGCGGCAGCGACGGCAGAACTTTTTGAACTCCAGCCTGTTAGGTGTGTTCTTCTTGTTCTTGGTTGTCACGTAATTACGCTCTTTGCACTCAGTGCACTGCAAAATTATGTTATCTCTCGGCATAAAACCTCAGTGAGCCGTTAGCGGTAAGCGGAGGGCGAAAGTTTTCCGCTCACCGCTTACTGCTTACTGCCATTTATTCCACGATCTCCGAAACGGTCCCGGCACCGACGGTGCGGCCGCCCTCGCGGATAGCGAAGCGGAGGCCTTTTTCCA
>CALMAH010000015.1 GCA_937859595.1 uncultured Acidobacteriota bacterium
TGCGGAATTGAGGGGGCAGATGTCAGAAAGCAGCGAGCAATAACGCGGGTTGGCGGGATGATCGGGCGGAGATCTGTCGCCCGCTAAAGCGGGCTGGGGTTCTGTTTGTGGTCGTGTTCCACGCCGTGAACGGCGTGGCAATTCATCGCACAAAAGAATAGACGCTAAAGCCGTGAACGGCGTGGCTAAGTGCCGCTTCGCGGGACGGTGGCTCTGCCGCCGGATGGAAAAGCTAGTAACCTTGCAGCAGCGGCGGAGCCGCGGGATATTTTATCAAGCTAACGGAAAAGCGGAGCTTTTCCGCACATCGAACGGCAGAGCCGCCAAATCCGCAATCCAAAATCTAAAATCTAAAATCGGCATGGCAGGGGTGTCCGCGTTCAGTCAATCGGTCTGGGCGAGAAGAGATCTAGAAACCAGTTTCCAGTTATCAGTTTCCAGCTTCCAGTTATCAGTTTCCCGTTTCCAGCTTACAGCCGCTAGCTTTTGGTTTGTAGTCTGCTAAAGGGTAGGCGTTTGTGACTGCCAGTCGTATTGCCGCAGGCGGCGAGGCGGACAGGAGTGTCCGCACTCCAGGCGATGTTCCTATTTGTAAAAACAGCAGACAATGGCAGTTTGCACGATATGCACGTTTCGCATAAAATGCATGAAATGCAAGGCCGGTGCAAACGACCCGGCGGACTTTTTCCGACCGTTTTGGCTTGCTTGGGTCGTTAAAGTAAGGACGAAAACGTGTGACAGGAGATTTGAAGGAGCTTATTATCACGCAGTAGGACGTATAATCAATAGTTCGGCATCAGAGGCGAACCCGGATTGCCTTGGACGTGTCCCCTACAATTGACGCATTGTTCCGTCAAGGAGGTTCCCGTGGCCCGAAGGTATTCCGCCTCTCAGTTCCGTAACAAGATCCGACAGGCCCAACAAAAACAAAAGCAAGCGATTGACAAGTACAACCAAGCCGTTCGTCGCTACAACCAAGGCGTAAAGAACGCCGTTAACAAATACAATCAGGAAGTTCGTGCGCACAATTCTCGGGTGCGTGCCAATCGCCAGCGCATCAAGAACGAACTCGCGCGTTTAAGCCGCCAATCATCCACGACCACGACGACACGGTACGTCGTTTACCGAACGTCCGTCGAAACTCTTCACAGTTCCTACACGCGGCTCGAAAACCGTGCCGAGTCACAGCAGTTCGACCCTCGGTACAATCGGGTACTCGATCTATCCGAACGGGAAACTGCCAACAGTCTCGAGGTCACCAATCGCATTCTCGGTGACCAAACCGCTGGCGACACACCCAGCGAAGAACTCGAAAATGCCACGTTACTGGATGGTCTGCGTCGCATATCTCCCGACCTTGATGATCGATGGAATGGCGCGGTCTTCGCCCTAAACCCTCGAAATCCGGACGCGGCCCGGCACTTCTGTGCAAGCGCCCGCGAGATCATTACGCAAATCCTTGAGATTAAGGCACCTGATGCGGACGTATTTGCGCTGCTTCCAACTTGTGATACGACGGATCGTGGCAATCCAACCCGGCGTTCAAAAATCAAATACTTTCTTCATCGCAAAGGAATGATCGAAGACTCCCTCGAAGAGTTCGTCGAGAATGACATGGAGAACATCGTCCAACTGTTTCGCGTCTTCAACGATGGTACCCACGGTTCCGCTGGCACGTTCGACTTTCCCCAATTGAACGCCATTAGAAAACGTGTGGAGGACGGCATCATGTTTCTCACGGAGATCATCGGATGATGCCGAACAAAACGGTGCACCGGAGCCGCCGACGGCGCGTGTTTACAAATCAGAGGTCACTGGCGGCGGCCCTGTTATTCGACCCGTTGGGTGCTTTATATTGAATATGATGAAGAACTTATTGGTAACGTTTACATATTACGTTTGCCTACTTGCTTTGATAACTTATTCTCCGATGTTTGTTACTTCCGCAAAATCGAATGCAAACCAAACGAGCGAAACCGAAAAGTTAATTTGCGAAATTTCTCTACCCTCAAAAGTTAATGTTGTTGGCGGCTGGATTAATGGCAGCCTAATCATTAAAAACGTGAGCGAAGAATCTATCAGGATTTCCGCTCTTTATTCTGGCTCACGTCATGTCTGGAAAGGGAATTATAAGGAGAATTTTAGTCCTGACTGGTGGAAAACAAATATGCCGGAACCGGAGAAGTTTGCGGAAAAAATTGTAACACTTAGTTCTAACGAAACATTCACCATTCCTTTTAAGATTCATTATGAATACAATGCAGAATTTTTTAGAGGGCAACCGCTTACGATTTCGTCAGGTTATAGAATCAGTCAGAAGTTTGCGGAACAATATGATACCTGGACAGGTTCAATAGAGGCAAAACCTGTTACCGTAGATGCTATAGAATGAAACACTTTTCTTTCTGCGCCGCACTCAACAAGTTATTGGACGCGAGCGCGAAACAGCTACTTTCTTATTCGGCTTACGTGCAAAATCTTATGTTGTCGCTCGCCGGTTTCGCGCTCGGTGAACTCAGCCGTTAAGCATGATATGAAAACGCACGTTGAGTTTTGCTCCGACAAATTTCCTGCATACCCGGGGGAGGATGAGGAAGTGAACCCCGGAATCTGGGGAAAGCGTCTCGCTGAGTTCATTTCGGCGGGCCTCAGGAGCCGTGGGATCGCCGCGAGGGAGCCAGGCGCAGAAGACTGGGGATGGATGGTCGAGATCGAGAACGAGGCATTCCCTCTTTGGATCGGCTGCGCTAACTACGAAGAGTATCCGGACGGCTTCTTGTGCTTCGTTGAGCCCAGCAAACCGTTCGTGCGGCGTTTTTTCAGGAAGATCCCGACGGAAGCGCAGGTTCAGGCAGTTACACAAGCATTGGACTCCTTGCTCTCTTCTGAGCCATCGATTCGAGACATAAGGTGGTGGACAGAAGAAGAGTTCAACAGCCCCGGAGCCTAACAAAGCTCCGGATGCGACGTGCGATGACGCCCGTGTTACCGCATTTGGCCACACATACCGCTTACAAATACTCATGAATCCTGGATCAAATGACGAGACGGCTGACCTTGGGTTCAGCTATCGGACCCGAAAGAACGGTGACGTCGAGATACTGCATCACAGGCGGCTGGCAGCCACGCTTCGAGGCAGGGATGCTGCAGAGTTTCTGGCTGAAGCTTCTGACCCCGGAAGCCCGGACATGCAGCAATTGATGGCTCGACTGACCGGTAACTATAAGCGTGGAAACGAACGCCTTGCGAGCCGGCACCCGAGGAACCGCCGGTAGGCATATTCCGCGCGGATGCCCTCTCTTATATCTCGCCAATGCCCGGAAAGATCGTCGTGGCGAAACGGCGGATAGGGTAGAATACTCGGAAACCAGGTGACGTCTATGCTAAGAATGAAGATGTTCAGTCTTGCGGCCGCGATCCTTTTCTCGGCCTTTTCCTTTTCCGATCTCCGAGCCCAACAGGGGCCTCCGCTGTTGCCGGAGCCGGTGGTTGCCGCTCTTGCGAATGAGCTTTCGGGAGAGACGGCGAAGCGCGATCTCGAGTTCATTTCGCGGCAGCATCGGATGCGTGCATCGAAGGGGATCAGCATTGCGGCGGAGTTTGTTGCGGAACAAGCCCGCGTCTATGGCCTCGAAGACGTCGAGATATTGAAGTTTCCGGCGGATGGCAAGACCTTTTACGGAACGCAGAAGGCGCGGCCGGCGTGGAATGCCGAGTTCGCCGAGCTTTGGGAAATGGGGGCGGACGGTAGACCAAGGACGCTGATCGCAAGTTGGGACGCAATGCCGCTTGTCTTAGCGCAGGACAGCGAGAGCGGAAATGTCACGGCGGAGCTGGTAGATGTCGGTGCGGGCACGAGCGAGGCCGACTATGCGGGTAAGGATGTTCGCGGAAAACTGGTCCTGGTATCTGCCCAGCCCGAAGCGGTTTTCAGGCTTGCGGTCGAAAAATACGGAGCCGCCGGCATCCTAAGCTACGCGCAAAATCAACGGACGGCGTGGTTCGGCGAAAACGACAATTTGATCCGCTGGGGGCATCTGGACAGCTTTACGGACACAAAGACGTTTGGCTTTATGCTCTCGCTCAAGCAGGCACGCGGTTTTCAGGCTCGGCTTGCCCGGGGCGAAAAGATCATTCTGAAAGCCGAGGTGCGGGCCGGACGAGAGCCGGGCAATTACGAGATCCCGACGGCGGTGATCCGGGGAGCAGATCCGAATCTTCGTGATGAGGAAATTGCCTTCAGCTGTCATCTGGACCATCCGCGACCGGGGGCAAACGACAACGCGAGCGGCTGCGTGACCATACTTGAGGTCGGGCGAACCTTGGCGAAGCTAATCCGCGAGGGAAAGATCGAGCGGCCGCGAAGGTCGATACGTTTTATCTGGCCACCGGAGATCGAAGGCACACTTGCGCTCTTGAATGCCCGGCCGGATATCACCAAACGGATCAAAGCGGTCATTCACATGGACATGGTCGGCGGCGGGCCCGAGACAAAGGCGGTCTTTCACGTGACCCGCGGCCCGGCGAGCCTGCCGTCATTCATAAACGACGTCGCCGAAGCGTTTGGCGAATTTGTAAACGAGCAGTCTTATCGACACGCGGCGGGCCAGACGGTTCTCTATCCTCTGGTAGCTCCGGAAGGCGGCAAGGAGCCGCTGAACGCACGCATGGCCGATTTCTCAATGGGCAGCGACCATCAGGTTTACACCGACAGCTCGTTTGGCATACCCGCGATCTACCTTAACGACTGGCCCGACCGCTATATCCACACAAATTTCGACACGCCCGCGAACATCGACACAACAAAGCTGAAACGCGCGGGCTTTATCGGCGGGGCGAGCGGATATTTTGTGGCGAATGTCACGGCGGATGATGCCGAGAACATATGGCATATTGTACGATCGCGCAGCTTGCTTCGAACGGCGAAGTTCCTAGAGCGTCGGAGCAGTCTTTCGAGCGTTGAAGACATGAACTACGCGATCTTCCATTATTCAAATGAACGCAGGATCTTCGACTCCATGAGTCGTTTCGTTTCCATACCGGCTGCTGTACGAAACGATGCGGATGCGTTTTTCAGACGACAAAGGTCACCTGAGGACGTGTTCCCACCCGCTCCACCTCCGCACCCTAACTATCAGGTTGTTTTCAAACGAAATCCTGAGATCAGGGGAACGATGAACGCATTCGGCTACAACTATTTCACAGACAAGTACGGCGAGGAGCGGGCCCGTTCGATCCGCTTGCTTCGCTATCAGGGCCTGCGGGGATCGGGAGGGGAGTATGCCTATGAGGTGCTCAATTTCGCGGACGGTAAACGTAACGTCCAGCAGATCCGCGACGCGGTCTCAGCGATCTACGGCCCGGTGCCGGTGGATGTTGTGCTCGAGTATCTAAGGGCGCTTGAAGAAATCAAGGTCGTTGAAAAAATTGGACCGTGAGCGAAAAGTACAGATCAACGTTTTTTGGCTAAAGGATCAGCAAGCTGAAGGCCGGGAAATCGTGTGAAGTCGCGGTCTGTGCTGGCGAGTGTCGCGCCGCACGAGGCGGCCATTGCGGCGAGGTGCGCGTCCATTACAAGGTTTCCGGTTGCCTGGCCTTCAACGAGCATCCTTGAGAACAGCGGCCAATACTTTTTCTCCATTGAGATCAGATGTGTATTGTCCAGTGCAAGCCAGGCGTCCACGATACTAATAGCCTGCTCGATCGAAGCTGGATTGGACAAAATTCGCGGGTTCGTAGCTATGCGCAAAAAGCCTGTAATAGTGTGCCACGAGAAGATAACCTCGTCCTGCAGCAACGCATTTTCTAACCAGTTCTTTGCATTTGTATGAAATTTGCTGCCGCCGTCATAGGCGTACAGCAACATATTTACATCGGGAAATATCATCGTCGATCCGGCCCCTCCGCAATATCGAGCAGTTCCTCAATGTTGTCATAACTTAAGCCTTCACGGAGACCGAGGTTGAGTGGCTTTACCTTAAATGGTTTACGCGGCTTGGCTTTCGGACCATTCAGACCACGTCGCAAAGCTTCATTTACGATCTCTTTGAAAGGCTTTTTGGGTTCCGCATCCTGAATTTTTTTGAGAGCGAATGCTACGTCATCATCGATGGTTAAGGTCGTCCTCATACACCTATCATACATCAGATTGACCATACCGGCAACATCAAGACATCAATTGAGTGATGCCTTGATGTCTTGTGTCAGACCGTTGCCTGGCCGTAGAGCCGCTTGAAGTCGTCGCGGCCGAACGTACGGTCGAGCCACATATTTGTAAGCTTTTCCTGTACGCTGTTGGCCCGCAGGCGGTCGTTGAGGTTTTTGAAATCGACGAAGTCTAGATGCTGGTCCTGATTAAAGCATGAGAAGACGAAGAACTCCTCGCCGGTGTGCGGGTTTACGTGTCGCTGGAGGCACTGGGCACAGACCTCTTTCATCATGCACTGCATCGGCGAGTTTATAGAGCCGATCGCGACGTGGCCCTCTTTCAGGAACGGCTTCAGTACGCCATGGCGTGCCTCGCGTACGCCGTTCATCATACGGTCTGACCCAATAGCGATGATGCGGTCGATCTCGTTCAACCTTACGTGCTGTTCACCGAGGGTGCCGTCCGCGTAGGCCACCATCGCCTGAACGATGTTGCCCCGGTAATGGGCGTCCTGCGGCCGTTGCGGTTCGATGAATGCACCCGCGTCCGTCGCCCAGATGACCTGGTCGGTCGCGTTCTCGATCTCCTCGCGTTTGAAGAGGTCAGCGCTGTTCTTGTAGCCGGCAAAGTAAACGACCTTGTTATTCCTATCGCGAAGTGCGCGTGCTATCGAGAAAAGGACCGCGTTGCCGAGTCCGCCGCCGGCAAGCAATACGGTCTCATTTTCCGGTATTTCGGTGGGCGTACCGGTCGGCCCCATAACAAGCACCTCTTCCCCCTCTTTGAGCAGCGAACAGAGACGCGACGACGTGCCCATCTCGAGCACGATCATTGAAAGCAGGCCTTCCTGCTCGTCGACCCATGCTCCGGTCAAGGCAAGGCCCTCCATCATCAGCCGCGTGCCGTCAACGATCGGCGCCTGCGACTCAAAATTCTGCAGACGATAGAACTGGCCCGGTTCAAATTTGCGTGCCTGAAGCGGGGCCTTGACTATCACATCGACGATCGTTGGCGTGAGTCTAACGACCTTTACAACATAGGCTCGCAGCTGCTCATCAAGCCCTGCTATAAGATCGTCGAATATGGAGTCCTTTTCCGCTTGGGGCAGTTTACCCCGCTCGGCGAGTTCCTCGGCAAAGATCTCTACGACCTTTGTATAACCGTGCTTTGCCGAGGCCATCGCCTTTACGACGTTGCCGGCGTACTGCGGGTGATTGTCGCCGTAATACGAAATGAACCTGCCTTCGCGTTCATATGAAGTGAAGAAGGCGGGTTCGCCCTCTGCGGGCTCTGCCACGTGCAAATTACCGTCGCCGTTTCGCTCGACCTTATAGGGCTTGAAGAATTGCCGCCATTCGTCGAGCTGGAACGTTCCCGGCTTCTCTTTTTCGTAGATCACGTTCGGCGAAGTTCCGGCGGCAACGCAGACCGTCCGAGCCTCGAATTCGTGTATCTCATCTGTATTGTTGAACTTGCCCGTCTCGGGGTCGTAATGAACGGCCTCGAACTTGAGCGCCTTGACCGCACCGTAGTCGTCCGGAACGGCCTCGGTCGGCGACATCAGCTCGACGAAATTGATGCCTTCCTCAAGAGCCTTTTGAACCTCTTCGTGGTTGAGGCGGTAGGCCGGCGAATCCTGCAGCCGCTTGCGGTAAACAAGCGAAACGCCGCCCCATGAACGAACCAGCGAGACCAGATCCGGCGTTTCTCCGGCCAGCGCGGCCCTTTCGCGCTCTGCCCTGATCTGTCGGCCGTGGTCCAGGAATTCGACCATCATCGCACGCTCTTCTTCGTCAAATCTGGCCAGTGTTGCCTCTTCGCCAAACTCCGCGATCACGTCCTCATATTTTTCGAGCATCTTCTCGACCTGCACCGGATAATAAGCGAAAAGCTCGGTCGCGGTGTCGATCCCGGTCAGTCCGCCACCGATCACAACGGCGGGCAGGCGAACCTGCAGGTTTGAGAGCGTGTCCTTTTTGAAGGCTCCGGTCAGCTGCAACGCCATCAGAAAGTCCGAAGCCTGGCGGATACCGCGGATAAGATTGTTCTTCATCGGGACGATCGTCGGGCGTCCTGCACCGGTCGCGATCGCGATGTGGTCAAACCCGAAATCCCACGCGTCCTCGATAGTCAGTGTGCCGCCAAAGCGGACGCCGCCGTAAGCACGGAATCGCTTCCGCCGCTGGAGCAAGAGCTGGACCATAGTCAGGAAATTCTTGTCCCAGCGGACGGTGATACCGTATTCCGAGACGCCGCCGAAACCCGACAATATGCGCTCGTCCAGATTTTCCGTTATCTCGCCAAGATCCTTTACAGGTTTCGGACATTTCCGCCCGAGATCACCCGTCCATTCCTTCGGCAGCGGTTCGATCTTCAGCCCATCGATCCCGACAACGCCAAAGCCTTCGTTCAGAAGATAATGGGCAAGCGTATAGCCAGCCGGCCCCAGCCCGACAACCATTACGTTCTTCCCGTTATACGGCAACGCATAAGGCCGTTTCGCGTTCAGCGGATTCCAACGGGTCAGCAAGCTGTAGATCTCAAAGCCGTAAGGCAGCTTAAGGACGTCGGTAAGAGTCGCCGTTTCAGCAAGCGGTATGTTCACGGGTTCCTGCTTCTGGAAGATGCAGCCCTTCATACAGTCGTTGCAGATCCGGTGGCCGGTGCCGGCACACATCGGGTTATCGATGGTAACGATCGCCAGCGAACCGATCGGGTCGCCTTGCTTCTTAAGCAAGTGCATCTCCGAGATGCGCTCGTCGAGCGGACAGCCTTCCGTCTTTATGCCGAGAGGGTTGCGTTTTGCGGTGCCGTCGGGTTCGCGGAGCCCGGTCGAACAAGCGTCCTTCGAACGCTCGTGACAGATCATGCAGTAATCGATCTCATAGAGCGAGTCGCGCATCGTTCCGCGGTCATCCGTGAGCTTAAATCCGACCCGGCGCCGCAGGTCCTGGTCGCGCCCCCGCATTATGTTTTGGAGCTTCGGTTCGGGATGGATGAGATGAACAAGGTTCTGATAATCGAGAGCGTGAGGCGTCTTGAAAGCCTTCCAACGCTTCTCTTTCTTGTAAAATTCGATCGCCGACCACGCCTCGACCATTGCCAGAGCGGCCTTTACCGTCAACAGTTCCCCGGCTGCATTGGTCGAGAGAATGAACTCGTTAAAGATCTTTCCGAAAGTCTTTTCTCTCAGCTTGTCATAAGCCTTTTGAATGTCGCTTACGGTTTTCTGCACCGGCTTTGAATGCGGTCCGTCCTTTTGCAGAGCCTCTTCCGCTTCTATAAGCCGAGAGGCCATCGCTGCTATCCCTAGCTCATCATCGAACACCAGTGTGTCGCTAAAGGCGTGGCTCCGCATATCCCTGACGGCGGCGTTCAACTCGTTGTAGTTCAGGCGCGAGATGTCCTCTTCCTTATATGTTTTGACCGCTCGCCGCTGGACAAAGAACTTGTACTTCCAGATAGGATCCTGGTCTTTGATCTCCCGCTCAAGTTCCGAGCGTTCTCGGGTGATATGAAACATGCGGGCGACAAATTCCGAAAGGAAAGGTGCCGCATCTGTAAGGATCTTCGATTCCACCTTTCGCTCATACCCATTTCCGTGCGCAGCTATGTACTTTTCCAGGGCATCGCCAAGGACCGGCTCCTTCTCCCGAACCTCGGCATAGAACTTTTCCGCCAACTCACGTAGTTTGACCGCGTCAAACAGGTCCGAGAAACGAAATCCCGGTATGCCCAACTCAAGGTCGTTGGTGTTGCCGTCGCCTATGTTTTCGGAAACTGCGATCATATACTTCTTTATGAATAGAACCCTAACTATACGCCAAACGGTTATAATACCATTCTGAAACAAGGGCAAACAAAGCTTCCGCCCGCGGAACCGCCGGCAGCAACGCGGAAAATAAATGAAATAGGCCCGTAAATGTGGTATAAACCAAGGTTATCCTTCGTTTTTTGGGAAGGCGCCTGTTTTTCGGCTCATTATGGAACAAGATCAGCGGCTGACATCGCTGCCGAGATCGGCAGAACTTAGAACGGGTGGAGCGGATTATCCGCCTGCTTATTCATCGTTTTACGACGACGAGACCTCTGAGGGGCGCCGAAATCTGCAGCAGTATATTTCCGTTATTTACAAGCGGCTTCCGATGATCGTAACCCTTGCCGCGCTTGCCACGATTGCCGCTTCTTTTCATATGTATCGGCTGCCTACAGTTTATCAGGCTACGGCAGAAATGATCATCGAGCCCCGGAGGCCAAAGGCAACGGCGAAAGATGCGATAAACATCAATTTCGGCGCCGACGCTAATTATCTGCTCACACAGCTCCAGCTGCTCCGCAACCCGGAGCTTATGAAAGAGGTCGTCACAGAGCTAGGGCTCTATCGCGACCCGGATCTTTTTTCCGGCCGGAGCGACAGTACGCTGTGGAACCTCGGGGCTCTTTTCACTTCGGAGTCGGACGGTGCAGAAAGCGGAACCGCGCTGCCGGTGATCTCCTCGCCGGAACTTCTGCTAGGCGAAAAACCGCAGGTGATCCTCTCGCCCGAAGAAGAAAAGCGGGTGTCGGAATATGCATCTAGGCTTCTGCGCGGGCTCAGCGTCAATCAGGTTGAAAGGACCAATCTCGTGCGTGTCAGTATAAATTCCACCAATCGCGAACTTGCCCCAAAGGTCGCCGATATGGTCGGTGTTGTCTTTGCGAGACAGAATGCCGAACGCGAACAGCAGGGTGCCAGGCGGGCCGTCGCAGATCTTTCTCGTTCCATCACGGAACTACAGGCCGTAATTGCGGAACAAGAGGCCCAGTTGATCGACGAGATGCGGAAAAGCAATCTTCCGCTACAGGAGAAAGGGCAGGACCTAGCCGCCAGCCGGCTCGGTACGCTAAGCGAGACCTGGCTTCGGACAATGGAGTCGCGCCGTCAGTTAGAGGGCCGTTACAATGCGGCGGTCGCGGCAAACGCGCGAGGCGAAGGGATGAATATCCCCGATCTTTACGAGAACAAGATATTTCAGGACACCATCCGGCTCAATACCGAGCGGAGGGCTAAGCTGCAGGACGACATTCGCAGCATTGACCGGCAGATCCAGCAGGCGGAGACCGAGAAGTCAGAACTTTTGGTTCGCTACACGCCGGAATACCCGGAGGTTAAGAAGAAAGAAGAACGGATCGCCTCGCTGAAGGAGGCGAAGACAAAGACCGAGCGTGAAGTCTCGGAGATAATCGACCGAGACCAGAAAAAGATCGAGAAAGATGCGGTTACGGGTGCGCTCGTCGCTCTCCGGTCACAGCTCGATTCAAAGCGCCGGGAAGAGCAGCAGGCCCTTGCGGCATATGAACGCGAGGCGGCTCTGGCCAACATACAGGGACAAGCACAGACCAGGCTTACAACGCTGAAACGTGAGATCGAGACGAAGCGAAATCTGCTCGACACGTACACGCAAAGATTGAAGGAGAGGGAGCTCGAACTGGAAAGCGAGGCACCCGACAATATCAAGATCGCCGCCAGTGCCGGCCCCGCCGGGCCGGTAGGCCCCGCACGCGGACGAAATATCGCCGTTGCCTTGCTGCTTTCGCTTTCGGCGGGCATCGGGCTGGCATTCCTTCTTGATTACCTTGATGATTCGGTCAAATCGTCTGAGGATATCGGCCGCCAGCTTGGTTTGCCGACACTCGCCCTGATACCGCACTATTTTGGATCGGAAAAGAAGCGTTTGCGGCTTGCGGCAGCAAATGGGAATGGCGGAGGAGCCGGAACGGGCCTAATTGCGCTCAATGAGAGCCATTCGCCCATGGCGGAGGCCTATCGCCATCTGCGTACGTCGCTTCTGTTCTCGTCGGCGGGAAAACCGCCGCAGACCATTCTCGTCACTTCGTCACAGCCCTCCGAAGGCAAGACGACAACGGCGATCAACACAGCTATCACGCTTGCCCAATCCGGCACGGATGTTATCGTCGTTGATTGCGACCTCCGGCGGCCCCGGCTACACAGCCATTTTGATCTGGAGAATACGCAGGGACTTACCAATTACCTTTCCGGCGAACGGAACAATCAAAACCTGATAAAGACCTGCCCGGGCCTTCCGCGTTTGAAGGTGATAACCAGCGGGCCGATACCGCCAAATCCGGCCGAACTTCTCAGTTCGAACGAGATGAAGAACCTGCTCCAATTTCTCCGGGGCAAATACCGCCATATCATCATCGACTCGCCGCCGGCGATATCATTTACCGATGCCGCGATCCTTTCGACACAGGTAGACGGCGTTGTGCTTGTGGCTATGGCGGGCAAAAGTTCGATGCATCTTATGCGCCGCTTCAAACAGCGGCTCAGCAATATCGGCGCACGGATCTACGGTGTCGTACTTAACGGTATCAAGGCAGGTTCTGTCGAATATCAATACTACGGCTCGGGGTACTACGACTACTACAAACAGAGCGATGCGGACGTGGACACGCCGAGGATGAGCGATATGCCTTCGGTCCATGACACCAACGGCGAAGGCCGCGGGTAGACGTTTTGATCAAAATATCTTCTAGTTCGCGTCGAGAAATGAACGCAGCGAATCCTGCCATGCCGGGAGTTCGTCTAGCCCGGTCTCTTCAAGACGCACGCTTGCCAACGGAGAACTTTTTGGCCGCAAGGCTTTTCTTTTTAGCTCGTCTGCCGTTACCGGTGCAACCAACGAGTCTTCGCCGCCAACGATCGCCAGGGCCTCGCGTGCAAAAGCGTAAAAGGTAGAAATGCCCCCCGTGTTAGCTATGTGAAAAATGCCTGAAGTCCCTTTCACGGCGAGTTCGCGCATCCGGGCGGCCAGATCACCTGCAAATGTCGGGGTGCCGTAGACATCCGAGATCGCCGAGAACGAATTCTGTTCACGCACAAGAGAGGGGATCAGGCTCAGGAAATTTCTGCCGTCGCTGCCGAAAATCCATCCGGCTCTTACGATCAACGCATCAGGGTTGGCATCTGCGACCCGCTCTTCCCCCTCCAGTTTCGAACGCCCATAAAGGCTCAGAGGCGACGGCCGGTCGGTCTCGTAATAATAGCCCTCCTTTTCACCACCAAATACATAATCTGTGGATATGGTGACAAACGCCGAGCCAGCCTTCCGGCACGCAACTGCGAGGTTCTCCGGGCCATGGGCATTCGCTGCGAAGCAAGGTTCCGGTTCGTCTTCGGCGGCGTCAACATTTGTATAGGCGGCACAATTGAACACTACATCCGGCTGCGTGGCAGAAACCGCTTCGGACACGGCTGCTCGGTCGGAGATATCCAGTTCCGCCCGCGTGAAAGCAATTACCCGGTCGCCCTTTGCCCGGCAATGTTCCGCCGTGACTCGCGCCAGCATCCCCGCCGCTCCCGTCACCATTACGTTGAGAACATTATTTTCGTTGACGCTCATGGTTATATAGGATACGCTTTCCCTCTGAGTAAAATACACCTGTGAGGGAATTATGAATAGCTCATTGAAAATAGGCTCGTTTTTGGTTTTCGTGGCTTTGTTCGTTTTGGCGTCGCCGGCATATGGCCAGACACCTTTGGGCGACCCGAAGCCAACACCGACGCCTAAGGACGAGAAGGTCATTTTGGAACGGATCACGCCGTTTGACGGAGATGTCGATTTTCCCGAGGTCGAAGGCTGGGAGCTTAGTAGAAAGTTCAGATATCCTAGGCCGGAACTCGGATACAGCGTCAATTATGAATCGGCTGAGGGAGGCCGAGTAACGGTTTACGTCTATAACGGCGGCATAAGGTCTATTCCAAACGAACTGACCGGTCCCGTCGCCGCGCAAATGAGACAGGCGAAAGCGGAAATAAACGCAGCTGTTGATGCCGGCCTCTATAGCAGCGCAACGGAGGTCAGTTCATCGACCGTCACCCTCGGCGGAGTAGAAGGCAAAGTGCAGTCCCTTCATTCGCTTTACGTTATCAAGGTGAAGGAACGCGAGCTGGATTCCGAGATCTATGTGTTCCCCTACGAGAACTACTTCATCAAGCTGCGGGCCACCCGGCCAAAGGGACCTGACGGGCCTAAAAACGAGGCGATCGAGGCACTGTTGAAGGAACTGGACAAGCTGTTCTCGCACTAACGGGGCGTCGCTGTTAGTTTAATCCGCGGTGGTTTAGCCGCTCTCGCTCGCAGCATCGAGCCGGGAGCGGTTTTCCAGATACCAAGCCACAGTTTTTTTCAGGCCGGCCTCCCACTCAACCTCCGCTTGCCATCCTAGTTCCGCTTCAGCCTTTGAGGGGTCGGTCGCATATCGGCGGTCGTGGCCGGGCCGGTCGGCAGTGTGTCGGATCAGGGAATGGGGCTTTTCAAGAATATCCAGGACCGCTTTTACCACTTCCAGGTTCGTGCGCTCATTTCTTGCACCTACACTATAGATCTCCGCTGTCCGCCCTTGCTCGAATGCAAGCCGGATCGCTCGGCAATTGTCTTCGACATGGACCCAATCTCGCCGGTAGAGCCCGTCGCCATAGACGGGAAGCGGCTCGTCCCGGAGCGCATGGGAGATCATTAGCGGGATCAGCTTTTCGGGGTATTGGCGCGGCCCGTAGTTATTTCCGCTGCGGGTTATGACGGCATCGAGGCCGTGCGTTCTCACCGCCGCTCTCACCATCATTTCGGCGGCTGCTTTTGAGGCGGCATAAGGCGAATTCGGCTTTGTCGGCGAGTTCTCGTCAAACGGAGCACTGCCCTCGGGCACGTTTCCCGTTACTTCGTCGGTCGATATCTGAATAAATCTGCCGGCCCCGCGTTCGCGTGCCACGTCCAGCAACACCTGAGCGCCGAGAACGTTGGTCCTTACAAATTCATTTGCGGACTTGATGCTGCGGTCAACGTGAGTCTCGGCTGCGAAGTTAAATACGGCGTCGCAGCCGCTGGGCATAGCCTGAAGCACAGCGTCGCGGTCGCAGATGTCACCCTCGACAAAGCTGTATCGGGAGGCATCAACCCCCTCGAGATTATCAAGGCTACCCGCATAGGTCAGAGCATCAAAAACGACCACCCTTTCGTCCGCGAGTTCGTTTACCGCCTGCCTGACAAACTCTGAACCGATAAAACCGGCACCGCCGGTCACAAAGATCACACTCATGGTCTTGACCTGCTGTCAGATGTCGGCGGAATGGCGTTCTATTCGTCGGATCTGTTTCATCATGATGTCGGCATGCCGCCGGGGTGAATCAATGTCCTTCAATATAACTTGCTGGCCGTCCGTGCCGGCATTGTCAACAATAATGTCCCCAAAGCCTAACAGCCGTTGCGGGATGCTTGTCCGCACGGTCACGTCCTGGACCCGGCGCAAAGGAACACTGGTGGTGGTCCGCGAGATGAGACCTTCATCGATCTCAAGCTTGGCTTCCGTCAGCGTATATCGCACCAGCTTCTTCTTCAAATGAAAATATGCCGGCACAAGGAGCAGCGCGAGCCCCGCGATCACGGCGATCAGGGAACTTACCGAGGGCAGAAGCACACTGAAAAAGGCAACTACCAAAAACGCAGAAACCACCGTCAGCAGATAACCGGCCATTACGAACTTGAGCGTTGGATTGACAGAAAAGAGCCGCTTGTCTTCGTCCGGGACGACTTCCAGGCGTTTACCGGGGGCGAGCCTCGTCTCATCCTCGGGTTCCAGCGGTGACCCGCATTTCTTACAGAAATACGAATCTAATGTGTTCGGCGTGCCGCATTTTCCGCAGTGCATTTTGCTAGTTTAGGCGGATTTTATCTTTATAACAACGTATCGGCAAAAAATAAGCGGCCGACGTATTGCGGCCGCAGGTCCATTGGACAAGTCGTTAAAGATCAGTGGAGAAAAGACATTCAGGTCAGCATCTTTTTAGCTTACTGGTTTACAAGTATCATCCTGCCGTCCGGTAGGCGTACGGTAAGCGGTGCGGGTTCAAATACCGTCAGCGGCCGCGTGTCCTTTTGGTCGATCGCTTCCCGTTCGGAAGCGGCCTGTCGGGCTGCGGTCTGAACATACCGCGGGTTTGAGATGGTGTTATAGCGGGCGCTTATCCGCCGGACGTATTCCTGGGTCTCGCGAAACGGCGGCACGCGTCTGCCATATCTTAGAACAGCACCCTCACCGGCGTTGTAGCCCGCAAGCGCAAGCACGACGTCTTGCTCAAAGTAATCAAGCAGCCACCGCATATAGCGAACACCCGCGTCGATATTTTGTTTCGGGTCATAAATGCTTGTAACGCCGAAACGCCTGGCGGTCGCCGGCATCAACTGCATCAGCCCGCTCGCACCCTTGTGCGAAGTAGCACGCACCTTGAACGACGATTCCTGGTGCATCTGTGCATATATCAAAAGCGGGTCGATACGATACTTGCGGCTTGAGGCTACGATCATCGCGTCATGGGCCGCGTTACCCGTGGTAAATCCCTTGAGGTCGGTGCCGGTACCCATGATCAGCCGCACGCTGCTGCCTGCTTCGCGCGTGGCAAGCCCGTCGTTAACACTTGAGGTCATAGCCGTGCGGCGGGTTGCGGGTGGCTGGACCGGAACGGTCACCCAGCGCCCATTGCGCCTTACTCTGCGGGTCTGCGGTTGCGGTGGTGGAGGAGGCGGCGGCGGCAAATGGATCATCACACCGCCGGCGATATCAAAATTGTCCAGCGGGCGTGAGGGGCCTTGCGAGAAGGCGTCCGCCGCAGAGGACAGCAAAAGAGCCAAGATGGCGATCAGGAGCTTTTTCATCGGTTGGTCCGGGTGGTTCCGGAAAACGGTGCAAATTTGTCGGAGAGATGAGACTGCGGCGGGTTTTACCAAGGGAAGCCGCAGACAACAGGTGAACGATAGTTCGCGGGATCACCCGCAGGCTTAATATGATATCAAAAATGTATGACAACATTCAACACTGTTGTCCATCTACCATCTGATGATACCACATACGTGGCAGGTGGTGGATCAAAATCAGGCGATCGGAAATGCCCGAACAGGCAACGAGAGCTTTATAGAATTTGAGAAACCGCTAACCTGCGTGTTGATCAGCCCGGCTCAAACACAAAGGACACAGAGATCTACCAGAAATTCACGGATCGTGTTCTCAGACAATGTCGGAGAGTTTCGGATCTCCCGACTGAATTGCCTTAAGTTTGGAGACGAACGCCTAACTGTGTGTTCGCAGTCTCGCCGAAGCTAGATGGCGGCGGTAGTTTCAGGCGTGCTTTGCGTTCGCCTGAGATCGGAAATGCTCTTCTTCAGTGCTTCTGAGTCCTCGTTTCTTCCCAACTCGATCTGTCGGGAGAACTCGTCGGCCGAAAGGCTACTCCGCATCTTCTCAATGATCGACTCTCGGAAATGTGCCTCCGCCGGCTCGATCTCATAGCCTACAGCCGAACGCATAGCGTCTGCCGCACCCGCGAACCGTGCCGCCATTGAATGGTCCCCGAGTTCTACGGCGATCGCGGCAAATCCGTCTAGACAATGGGAAGTGGTTATCTTGTTCCCAAGTTCCGTTGCAATATCAAACGCCTCCGAAAAACACTCAAATGCCCTTGTTCTCCTTGAACCTGATAAATGTACCGTTCCCAGATTATTGAGCGCGTCGGCAAGTGCGGCCCGCCGACCGATCCTGCGGAAGATCTCAACCGAGTTCTCGATCGGGTCGGAGGCCTCCTCATAGTTGCCCCTTGCGCGGTGCAGGTCGCCGAGAAAGCTCAAAGACATTGCGATACCAAGGTCGTCCTTAAGTTCACGGCTAATCTCCAGCCCGCGTTCAAAATTTGCCCTGGCATCTTCCAGTTCCTTACTCTGATAAAGCACCAGCCCTAGCCCCCTGCACGAGATCGCGATGCCGGCTTTGTCACCCGCTTCTTCGCCCGCGGCCAGACCTGCGATATATGCCTTCCGGGCGGTCTCAAGATCGCCGCGAAAGCGGGCGGCCAGCCCGAGCCCGTTCATCAGCTTGAATCTGAGGTTGGCAGGCGGTTCACCGGCCTCTGATGCGGCCGCCAGCCATTGGGACCCCTCGTTCAGATGGCCATGGAGAATCCAGAAGTTCCTGAGGGCCACCGCGAGCCTTACCCCGACCGCCGGTGCCGAGGCAAGCGACCAACGAAGAGCTGCCCGAAAATTGTCGTGGTCCTCCTCCAAACGTCGAAACGCTTCCGGTTCGCCCGACTGGACCTCCGGTTCAAGTGTTTCGGCAAGGCCGGCGAAGAAGACCGCGTGACTCTCCGCAGCCTCTGTGGCCTCTTTAGCATTTTCGAGCTCTTCAGCAGCAAACTCACGCACCACCTCAAGCAAGTGAAAGCGAAGTTCGCCGCCGGGAAGCTCCCGCTTTGTTATCAGGCTCTTCTCAACAAGCGAAGACAACAGCTCAAACGTCTCGACACCCGAAGCCCGGGCAAGAGGGCCGCAAACCTCCTCGGCGGCCTCAAGCCGGAAACCGCCTCGAAACACAGACAGCATTCGAAAGAACGACTGCTCGGTCTTACCCAAAAGGTCATAACTCCACCGGACCATTCCCCGCATGGTACGCTGTCTTTCGGGCAAGTCGCCTGCTCCCCCGCCCAGTATCGCCAGTCCTTCATCCAGCTTTTCCAGGATCACGGTGGGCGAAAGTATTCGCATCCGCGCCGCGGCAAGCTCGATCGCAAGCGGCAACCCCTCAAGCCGCGAACATATCCGCCCGATCTTCTCCGCGTTCTTTTCCGTAAACTCAAATCCGGGCCTCACGGCGGCCGCACGTTCGATAAACAGCCTTACCGCCGGATTTGACGAGAGCACTTCCGGCGAAGCGTCGCCTTTTGGCAGTTCGAGCGGCGGCACAAGATACTCTTTCTCGATAGAAAGATTTAGAATCACCCGGCTTGTAACGAGAAGCTTTAGCTTTTCCGACGCATCGATCAGTTTTGCGAGCTCACCTGCGCCATCGACCACCTGTTCAAAATTGTCTATGATCAGAAGCATCGATCTTGCTTTCAAATGTTCGGTCAGCAGTTCTTCGGCCGGTTTCCCTCTGCGATCTTCTATACCAAGCGAGTCCGCGATCTGCTGGCAAATAAGATCCTTGTCCGTTACATTGCCGAGTTCGACCAGGAACACACCATCCTGAAGATCGGCGAGCAACTCTTCGCCGACCGCTTCGGAGAGCCGGGTCTTTCCGGTTCCCCCGACACCCGTTAATGTGACAAGTCGCGTCCTTTCGTCCCGGAGTATCCTGGCTACCTCTGCGATCTCCCGTTCTCGGCCCAAGATCGGCCCAAACCTCTCCGGCAGATTGTTCGGACGGAGATTTCGCCGTCTGATCTCCTCGCCGGTAACCTTTTCGAGAGCCAATTCGGTCGTGGCAAGCTCGATCAGTTCGGTGGGCTCATCATTGGTCCCATTTCCGGGGCTGTCGCCGACCGGATCGGGCGAACGCTTCAGCTCATCCTCGACCTCTCGCAGCCGCGCAAAGAGTTCCGTACAAGAGCCCAGCCGGGCTGCCGGATCTTTGATCATGCACGAAGCGATCAGTGAACTCAGGGCCGGCCGTATGCCGGGAACAAGATTCTCCAGCCGTTCGGGTTCACGCGTCAGTATGGCGGCGAGCGTATCGACGATGGTCTCGCCTGCGAACGGATGAATTCCGCTCAGCATTTCGTACATAGTGACGCCGAGGCTCCAGACGTCCGTTCGCTCGTCAACCTCGCGGCCCCGAGTCTGTTCGGGCGACATATAGGATGCGGTCCCGACTATCATACCCTCACGCGTGATGCCAAGTTCCTCTGCATCGCCAAGTCCGCGGGCGACCTGCTTTGCAAGGCCGAAATCGAGCAGCTTTACCCTGCCCAGCGGTGTCACGATGATGTTGGCCGGCTTGACGTCCCGATGGACCAGCCCCGACCTGTGTGCTTCGGCAAGGGCATCAGCCGCCTGAAGAGCAATGGCGATGGCCTGATTCGCACCGCGTCGATTGCGAACGATCATCTGGGCAAGCGTTTCGCCCTCAACATATTCCATTGCAATGAAGGGCCGCGGCCCGGAATCGCTGATCTCGTGGATGGTGCAGACATTTGGGTGATTAAGCGACGAGGCCGCACGGGCCTCTCGCACAAAGCGGGTCACATGGTCCTTTTGCGAACAAAACTCCTCGGCGAGGAATTTAAGAGCGACGTTGCGTCCAAGCCTGTTATCGCGGGCCAGGAAAACTTCGCCCATACCGCCCTTACCAAGCGAAGAGAGCAGGGTGAAATGTTGAATGTCCTGTCCTGGTTTCATTTAGCTACAAGGGCCGTAACGATTATAACACCCGCGACCGTTAGATTTATGCAAACCCGGGGCAAGGTTCATGCATCTAACGTGTTCTTTCCAGCGAAAGACCTGACGGGAAAGCACCGTCATTTTGTCCGAACGACTAAGTTGTAGCCGGAAGGTCCTTCTGCTAGACTTTAGAACGTTAGTAAAACATATAAAAGGAGATAGAGCTATGAAGCGAAGATCATTGGTATTTGTAGCGTTGTTTTCATTCTTTGCACTTGTTTACGGCCCGGCCGCATCCGCCGACGGTATAGAGATCGGACAAAAGATCGAGGATTTCAAACTGACCGGCATTGACGGTAAGGAACATTCGTTCTCGAGCCTGATGGGCAAGAACGGCGCGGTCCTTGTATGGGTCTCGGCACAGTGCCCGGTCGTTAAGGCCTACGACGAGCGTATCGTTGCCATAGCTGAACAATATGAAGCTCGCGGCATCCGCTTCATCGGCATAAATTCGAATGCGACAGAGTCGCTCGAGTGGGTCACATCCGATGCAGAAAAGGCCGGATACAAGTTCCCGGTCCTTCTAGATAAGGGTAACGTGCTTGCCGACCGGCTCGGTGCGACCGTGACCCCCGAGGTCTATTTCTTCAATACGGATAATGTTCTTCTCTACCACGGTGCCATTGACAACGACCGTTCGGGCAGGAACATTCAGGACCATTTCCTCAAGACCGCCTTTGACGCGGCCCTTTCCGGCAAGGCGATCGAACGTCCTAAGACCAACGCCTTTGGCTGCACCATCAAGCGTGTAGGAATGGAAGGCAAGTAGGAAATGGATCTTCTTTCATCTTTCAGGTCAATAGCAGGAGCCATCGCATTAGGGTGGCTCTTAGCTTCTCTAATTGCGGCCGATACTCCGGCCCAGCAAAGAAATTCTGCTCAGCCCGTTCCCACCGGCCCTAAGGTCGAGAAGATAGACGAAAAGCGCTTCGCCGAGCTTTTAAAGCCGGACGGCCGCCCGCTTCTCATAAACTTTTGGGCTACGTGGTGTGTTCCTTGCCGGGAGGAGTTTCCCGACCTCGTAAAGATCGATGCCGAGTTCAAGGGCAAGATCGATTTCATCACTATCTCGCTGGATTTTGAGGATGAGATCGATACGACCGTCCCTCGGTTCCTCGCGGAGATGAAGGCCGAGATGCCGGCATATCTTCTGGTAACGCCAGACGAGACGGCCGCTATCGCGTCTGTCTCAAAAGATTGGGGCGGAGGGCTGCCCTTCACCGTACTTTTCGCTCCCGACGGCACCATCGCCTATCAACGGCAGGGGCTGATAAAGCACGAAGTCGTCACCGCTGAGATCGAAAAGCTTCTCACAGAAGGCAAATAGTGTGTAGGCCGCACCCGCCTCTCGCGGTCGCTTGACCAAACCGGCCGGCCGTGGTAGTTTCATTGCTGCAACAATAGTTCATAGGAGGATACAATGTTCAGACGTATAACGGATTTCTCAAATGCATGGAAATATGAAGTCGAGGCAACCTCAAAAATACTGAATGCCCTAAATGACGGCTCTTTGGGCCAACGGGTTACCGACGACGGCCGGACCCTCGGTTTTATAGCCTGGCACATAGTTCTTACGCCGGGCGAGATGCTAGCGAAGGCCGGATTGACCATTGACAGCCCCCCAGAGGATGCCGAGTGCCCGCCGACGTCTGCTGAGATCGCCTCTACGTTCGAAAAGGTCGCCGCTTCTGTGTCCGAGCAGGTTCCCGCCAATTGGACCGACGAAACTCTACGGGAAAAAGACGAGATGTACGGCGAGACGTGGGCACGCGGGCTAACGCTCTTTTACCTCATCGCCCATCAAACACACCATCGCGGCCAGATGACCGTCCTGATGCGGCAGGCCGGCCTCACCGTCCCCGGCGTTTACGGCCCCGCAAAAGAAGAATGGGCCGCAATGGGCGCTCCCGCTTTGCCGTAATAATCTATGATTGTTGTCCTTCATGGGTCTTACGAAGGGATATGCAGTTTGTCGGGAGTTGTCCAAGCTCCTTTTTGGACAAGCCAATCGGTTCTCTCAAATGCGAGTTCCATGCTCGGGCAATACTCCTCTCGATCTACTAAGTTTCCATCAGCTCCCACATATCGAATGAACACTCCCCTGTCCTCGGTATATTTCACGATTTGAACTAAAGCCGGTCTTTCAAGGGGGGTTTCAACACCAGTGGTCGGATTAATTTCGCAACGCCATTTACTGTCGGTTTCGGGGATACTTTCGAAAAGCACCGTCGCTTCCCTTTGGCGGAACTCATCCAAGAACTCAAAGAACGACGCCAAGGCTTTTTCTTCGTGGCCGCCAGCTGATTCAAGAAGCAAGTTGCACCAACCCGCGGTGCTTTCATATTTGCCGAGCTTCATTGCGACCCAGTCGTGGAAGTACCAAATATCCGGGTTACCCACAAGCTCAACATTCAGATTATCCAGGGCTAAACTGTAGCCATCGAGAAACGAATCCAATCGAGTAATCGAGTGCAATCCTAGATAAAGGGCCGGCTTCAGACGAATTCTCTCGATCAGCTCGTAGATATCAACTGATGTCTTGGGCTTGAGCAACGCTTCTACTTGTTGCTTTTGGACGCCGGGGAACCATTCGAGGAACTGATCAACAGTTGATCCGTCCCGGAGATTTTCTAAAAGGGCCCGGATAGGCACGCGGGTCCCGCGAAAGACGGGCTCTCCGCTTATCTTGTCAGGGTCGAATTCGATGATGTTTGCGAGTTCGGTCTTTTCCATATTCCAGCCCTTGTATAGTCGATTATTTCACATAATTTAGGTGAGAGAAAGATTTCTGCAATCGACATAATGGCGTCCAACCGCTAAAATTACTGTTTTGTTTTCTAGCCTGAAATATACCTACGATGAACGAAACAGCCATCACGCCGGAGGTCGTCGAACAGCACGGCCTTTCACCCGCAGAGTACGAAAAGATCGTCACCATAATGGGCCGCGAGCCCAATCTGACCGAGCTCGGCGTGTTCAGCGTAATGTGGTCGGAGCACTGCTCGTACAAGTCCTCGCGGGTGCATCTAAAACGGCTCCCGACCCGCGGCCCGCGTGTCATTGTCCCGCCCGGTGAAAATGCCGGCGTTGTCGATATCGGCGACGACTGGTGCGTTGCCTTCAAGGTCGAATCGCACAATCACCCGTCTTTCATCGAACCATTTCAGGGAGCAGCGACCGGAGTCGGGGGTATTCTCCGTGACGTTTTCACGATGGGTGCCCGGCCGGTTGCGGCAATGAACTCACTCCGCTTTGGCCCACTCGATCATCCCAAACACGGCAACCGCAACCGCTCGATCCTGAAAGGCTGCGTCGAAGGCATCGGCCATTACGGCAATTGCTTTGGCGTGCCGACCATCGGCGGCGAGGTCGTCTTCGACGAAAGCTATTCGCTTAATCCGCTGGTCAATGCGTTTGCACTAGGCATCGTCCGCAAGGATCAGATCTTCTTTGGCAAGGCGTCGGGTGTTGGCAACCCTGTGATGTACGTCGGTGCGAAGACGGGCCGCGACGGTATTCATGGTGCGACGATGGCTTCGGCCGAATTTGACGACGAGGCTCTCGAAAAACGCCCGACGGTCCAGGTCGGCGACCCGTTCCTTGAAAAGCTGCTGCTTGAGGCATGTCTTGAGGCGATGCGTTCGGGCGCAATAGAGGGCATACAGGACATGGGAGCTGCGGGGCTGACTTCGTCTTCGGTAGAGATGGCTGCTCGTGCCGGCACAGGCTTAGAGCTTGATCTGACATTGGTCCCGCAACGTGAGACCGGAATGACCGCCTACGAGATGATGCTTTCCGAATCGCAGGAGAGAATGCTGATCGTCGCACGCAAGGGCCGCGAGAAAGAGGTGGTCGAGATATTTAACAAATGGGACCTCGACGCCGTCGTTATCGGCAAAGTGGTCGAAGGTGACCGGCTGAAGATAATGCACAACGGTGTGCTCGAGGCCGACCTGCCCGTTATGGCGCTGACCGATGAGGCGCCGAAGTACGAACGGCCGATGGCCGATTCCAAACTTCAAATTCCAGATCCCAGATCTGAAGACAAATTTGGAATTTGGAATCTGGAATCGGAATTCGATGCAAATGCGGCTCTCAGGAAACTTCTAGCTTCGCCCAATATCGCCTCGAAGCATTGGGTCTATGAACAATACGACACGATGGTGCGGACGAACACGGCCGTTTTGCCAGGTGCGGATGCCGCGGTGATCCGTGTGAAGGAAACCAGACGAGCGATCGCAATGTGTCTCGACGGTCCCGGCCGCTTTGTTGGTGTTAACCCGAAAGAGGGAGCAAAACTCGCAGTGGCAGAGGCCGCTCGAAACGTCGTTTGTGTAGGTGCAAAACCGATCGCCGTTACCAATTGCCTCAATTTTGCTTCGCCGGAACGCCCCGAGGTGATGCGTTCCTTCTCGGACGTGATCGACGGAATGGCGGAGGCATGTGAAATGTTTGAAACACCGGTCGTTTCCGGGAACGTATCGTTCTATAACGAGACGGAAGGCCGCGGCATCCTGCCTACCCCAACCATCGGCATGGTCGGCCTGATAGACGATACGCGAAAGCTCATCACACAGGGATTCAAGAACGAAGGTGATGTAATAGCCCTGCTCGGTATGACCGGCGACGATCTTTCGGTCAGCGAATTTGCCTATTCGGTCGGTGGCATTTCTACCGACGAAATGATCTCGTATGGCCGGGTGCCTGCGATCGACCTCGCGGCAGAACGCAAGCTTCAGGATGCATTGCTTGCGATGGCAGATGCGGAGCTTCTGAACTCGGCGCATGATTGTTCTGAGGGTGGTCTGGCGGTGGCAATCGCCGAAAGCTGCTTCTCTTCGCTCAATCGCGAAGCAGTCGGCGCAACGATCGAACTTTCATCGGAAGGGTTGTCAGCAGAATCTCTACTGTTTGGTGAATCGCCGTCGCGCGTTGTAGTTAGCTTTGCACCTGAGAATCTCGATGCGATAGCAAAGATCGCGAAGGATGTTCCTTTCACAGTCATCGGCACAGTCAGCGACGATGTGTTCAATGTCTCCATAGACGGTGTCGCCAAGATAGGGGAGCCGGTTGCGGAACTCGAAGCGATTTGGGAATCATCACTTGCCGCAAAGCTCGGATAAACAGCACGAGTTTAGGTTATTACCGGCGTTTCAACGCTTGGTAGAACTTACAGCCAGCCAGCCGTTTTTTGATCTCGCGTCGCGTCTCGCCTTTGGGGTCAGCAATGTATTTATCGAAGACCTCCCAGGCTCGCTTCTCTTCGCCGACATATAAAAGGTCAACCATATGTGCAAGCGCACTGCGGCGTATGTCCAAGCTCAGTCCAATATCGCCTGTACGCTTTAACTCGTTGAATTTCTCAGCAAGCCATTGATCGGAGCGTTGATGGCCTTCCCTCACGAAATCCTGAACCACCCCTGTTGTTGGAAGATACTGCCCTTTTGCCTTTGCGTATTTGAAGTATGCCCGCGGCTCCGGTGAGCATGAACCGCAGTCATCCATAAAGTATCTGAAGCATGAATCAAATTGCACGAGCTCATAGATTCCGTCGCCATCCGCATCGAATATTTCCATCGGGTTACGGAATCCACCAAAATCTTCACTGTGAAAGATGCTCTTTGGGCGTCCGGACGAAACGTCGACTATGGAGTAGTTAGTGCAGCAGACACCAAACGGGCCGGAAACGACTGCGTATATTTGGGTAGACCCCGGCCCCAGCAAATGTGAGGTGCCCGCTAACGTTGCCCAGTAGCCCCCGGGCTCACGTTGTTTGAACTTAAAGATCACTTCTGCGTTACGCTCGAGTGTTCGAGGTACGTAGTCTTCGATCTTCAGGACATGCCCTCCGGCTTCGAGTTTGGCATAGCTCTCACGTCCATCGTCGTCAATTGCTGAGATCTGCTCGGTGATCGGGAAAATTTGATCGATCGTTACACCTTTGTACTCTGATTCAGAGTCTAACGTTGTCTCGGGAACCGGAGTAGGCAATGTTTTGGCTGCTGATATCACGACCGCCTCGCGAACGTTGTCGTCAGCCGTCGAGTATTCCCTTCCGCAACCGATAGCGGTAATGGCTATGAAGATGAAAAGTAAAATGCGCGCTAACACAGTGAGGATATTAGAACATTAGATCGCCGAACGAAGCAATGCTTTTTTCGACTCGACAGTCTTACAATACCGGCTAGACTAATGATATGCAGGCAGGTGTCTATCTTCACATTCCCTTCTGCAAGTCGCAGTGCTCGTACTGCGATTTTGCGACCGACGTCTATCGCGACTCCGGTGCGGTCGAGCGATACGTTGACGCGCTTTGCCGTGAGATCAAGTCGGAACCGCCTGCGTTAGTGGGCGGCCGGACTTCTGGCGAGCCCCACCGCAATACGAACTGGCCCGCCGCTAACGCAGCGGGTTCTGACATTGACACTGTCTACTTCGGCGGCGGGACGCCGTCACTGATCGATCCCGAGCAGGTAGAGAAAATTATAGACTCGGTGTTCTCCGTGTTCTCGGTGGCCGACAGTGCTGAGATCACGATGGAGATGAACCCGGCGACGGTCACGCCTGAAAAGCTGGCGGCCTTTCGTGAGCTTGGGATAAACCGGGCTAGCTTTGGCGTGCAGACATTCAACGATCGCGACTTGAAATTGCTCGCTCGCGGCCATAATGCGAATGACGCGCGAAACACCTTCAAGATGCTGCGCGAGGCAGGCTTCGACAATGTTAGCTTCGACCTGATCGCCGGACTGCCGGGCCAGACCATGGACGACTGGAAAGTGAATCTTGACGAGGCAATCAAGATGTCACCGGAGCATATTTCGCTTTATCTGCTGGAGATACACGAATCGACGCCGCTTGCCGAACAAATACGCTCAGGCCGGCGAACGCCGATAGATGAAGAGCTTGCCGCAGAGATGTATGAAGTAATGCTCGACCGCCTTGCCGCCTCAGGGTACGAACAATACGAGATCTCAAATTTTTCGAAGCCCGGTTTCGAATCTCGACACAATACAAAATACTGGCAGCTCGAACCTGTGTACGGCTTTGGTGTTTCGGCTCATTCCTTTGACGGACAGGAGCGGTACGCGAACGAACGTGATACGGAACGGTATGTTGAGATGATAGAAACCGACGCATCGGCGGAGGTTATGCGAGAAGTAGCCCATCTGGCATCAGAGTTTGTTTTTCTTGGGCTTCGAATGCAAAACGGCATTGATCTGAAGGGTTTTGCCGAGAAATTCGGCTTTGACCTAATGGAAAAATACAATGATGAATTGGCTGAGATAATTGATTCGGGCCTTATCGAGACCGCCAACGGAAACTTGCGGCTGACACGAAAAGGCAAACTTTTCTCAAATGAGGTTTCTGCGGTTTTCGTATAGTATAACGTGAATCCACGCTAATAAGGTATATATTCGAGCAGGCCATTCAGCTCTTCGGAATCAGTGATCTTGGCGATCATTTCAAGATCTTCGATACATTGGGCAATAGGGGACCTCAGTTGGTGCGAGTAAACAACACCTGAAAACGGAATGCCAGCATGGATTCGCCGCATTGCTTCTTTTACAAGATCGTCGTCATGAGTATAGAGGATCCGGCCATGTTCGGTGGCCCGATCGAGCAGATCAGTATCTTGAAACCTTCGGGAGCCGTCTTCGACTGAAGTAAGAACATCAACCTCACGTGATCGGAGTGCTGTAATTATAGCTCCTGAGATATGAACGTCGGTATAAATGCCAACCGCCACCTATTTCAGGCCCCGCTTTTTCAGAACTTTATCTCGCAATTTTGAAGGGCCGATCTCTCGAAAGATCTGGTCGACCGATTTTTGACGCCTTTCAATATCTGCGTCGAGTTCTTTGCGGTGATCGTAATAATAAGCGAGTGCGGAATGGATCTGGGCAAGCGAGAGATAAGGATATTGTTCGTGGATCTCGTCAGCGTTCCAGCCGTGAGCCATGACATCCATAACTATCTGGATCACCTTTGTTTTCGTGCCTCTGACGATGGGGAAGCCCTCTTCATTCAGGGTGATGTGATTGTTAAGGGTCGCAACCGACATAGCATTTTCAGTTTACCGCAAGCGGATTTGGATTGCTAACTTTTTTCACCTGCTGTTTAATTCAGCCGTATTATCCTGCCCTCAATGCGGGGTGAAATGGTCGAATCGCGTGAGTCCTTTATTGCCTGTTCAAAAACCTCAGAGTCCTTCGGCGCATCTTCCGCTCCGAGCAAGATCTTCGCATTCTTGAACATCGTATAGCCGTCGCCGCCTCGGGAAACCAAGAAATCCGAAGTGGCTATTGTGTAAGTCGCAGCGGGGTCGATCGGTTTTCCTCCAACGGTTACCTCAATTATTCGCTGGCCCGGCAGCTTGCCCGCATCAAAGGTGAACTTCATACCGCTTATCTGCGGAAAACGTCCGGGTTCGTTGTCCTCGGCCGAGCGTGCGACGCCGTGTTCGAGTATCTCCATCAGCGTTTTGCCAGTTACCTCTACCTTCACGATCGGGTTGTTGAAAGGCAGCATAGAGAGTACGTCGCGTTTGGTCAATGGACCCGGATTGTAAGAAAGGTCTGCTCTTATCGATCCGCCGTTCACAAATCCTATATCAGCATCGACTGCTTTTCGGTATGCGTCGGCTATAAAATTTCCGATATCCGTTTCTTTCGTTCTTACCGAATGTGAAAGAGCATCGAGCGGGACCGACGTAGCTCCGATGCGAACTTCGAGTTGATCCAGAAGATATTTATATTTTGCGACGACCGGGGCAAAGTCAGGATGGTCGGGTATCTCGTCCGTTACAGGGATTATCTCCCAATCCATGCTTACCAGCTTTCCGGTTCTTCTATCAATGAAGAGGTCAAACTTTCCTACCTCTCTTGCATCGGCCCACATTTTGAAGATAGGAACACCGTTGGCCGAAGACTGCAGCAGGGTGTGTTCGTGGCCGCCGAGGATCAGATCAATGCCCGGAGCACAGTGCGCCAGCCGTTTATCCTGTGCCATGAACATATGCGTCAGGCCGATGATCGTGTTCGCGCCGGCCGTGCGCATTTTCGGTATCAGTTCCCGTGCCGTCTTGCAGAAATCTACCACTTCCAGATGGTCTTCCATCGAGGATGTTTCTTTGGTTTCCGGCAACAGCAGCCCGATAATGCCTATCTTCACACCGCCGATCTCGCGTATCACGAACGGCGGCAGCTCGGCGAAGATCTTGCCTGTCTTTGTATCGAACACATTTGACCCAAGCCAGGTAAATTCGGATTCCTTTATCCGGTCCAGCAGCTCGCCGGTCCTTATGTCGAACTCATGATTGCCCAACACGCTGTAATCCAGGCCGACCATGTTCCAGGCATCGATCATCTGCTTGCCGCGATAGGTGCGCGTCTCGACCGACGGCGAGAGGGTATCGCCGCCCAGAGTCATCAGCGTGTACGGATTTTCCTTGATCGTGTTTTGCCGGATCGTCATCACACGGGCAAGCCCGCCGCGCTTACCGCCATCGACCGGCGTGAACTGATAGGTGTCGTTGAGATGCAGGATAGTTACACGGACATTTTCATCTGCCTGGGCATTCGCAGGAACAAACGAAAAGAAAAAAACCAGAAGGAAAGACAAAAATGTACCGTGATCAAACCTTTTCATTATCGATATCCTCTATACTGAGATGAGTCCTTGCTTCCCAAAGTTCGGGGAAAAACTTCTTCTTGAGCGTTGTCATCAGATAGCCGACTCCTTCCGACCCGCCGGTACCTCGCTTCATTCCCAACATTCGCTCAACCATCTGAATGTGGTTATATCGCCAGGCAATGATCAACTCGTCGTGTTCGATCAGGAGGTCCTGCATATTGTAGAGCTCCGGAAATTTTTCCGGGACGGCAAGCAGCTTTACGATGGCATCGACCCGATCTTCATAAGTCTCGGCCGAAAAGCCCATTCTCGCCACGAGTGCCCAAAAGGCGTCGGCAAGCGAAGGTGACGAGAATCGTTTTTCCAGCCTGGGATAGGCATATTCGTCGTCCTGAAACGATCGGAGTATCAACTCGTCCTTTGCACCCGACGCAAACTCTATCTCGCGAAACTGCATCGACTGGAAGCCGCTGGCCGGATTGAGCTTGTCGCGAAACTCCAGAAACCCGATCGGAGCCATCGTTTCCAGGATATGGATCTGAGAAACCAGTATCCGCTCGATCGAGAGGATGGATCTCAGCGAATGATTAGCGCGAAAAAGCCTGTCCTCACCCATCCACGCGATACATGCATCCAATTCGTGCAGTATCTGTTTGAACCAGAGCTCGTATGTCTGATGAATAATTATGAATAAAAGCTCATCGTGGCTTTCGGGGTCGGAAAGCGTGTGCTGAAGCCCGATCAGGTCCGGAACCTTCAGATATTTATTGTAAGACAGCGGAGCATTCTCTCCATATTGATTTGCCATTTAGATAGTGTTCAAGCGTGATAGATTTACCGAACATCATTGTTCATAGGGGTGCTATTGTCAATTTTCTGGCAATTTTTCGCTGAATTTTCGCAAAAAGTGCTTGACAGCCGAATTAAATAAAAGTAAATTCTCTTTCGTCAATCAATTCAAAGTTAATCCGTTCAGTTTCAGAATCTTGAAGTTTAAGATTTGATGTTTGTTAGTGAATGTTGAGTCAGGCTTGAGGTTCATTTTTTGTCCGCGGTGGGGTTGATCTTCCTGCTGCGGCAATGGTTTTTGCGGCCGGCACTTTCGCTTGCGGTCCGGATCCAAGATCGATTTGAAGTTTTAGGAGGAAAAACGAAAGATGGCTAAAACGGTGGGAATGGTCAAATGGTTCAATAATGCAAAGGGATATGGCTTTATTGAGCAACCCGGCGAACAGGATATTTTCGTGCACTACAGCGCGATAGCCGGTGATGGCTACAAGACACTGATCCAGGGACAGGAAGTTGAGTTCGAGGTTACGAACGGGCCGAAGGGCCCGCAGGCCGAGAACGTAAGCAAAGTTGCCTAGTTTCGCCTTCCCGGGCCTTTGTAAGGTCAGGCGGAATGATGCAAAAGAAAACAAAAGAGCAGTTCCCTTTGACGGGGGCTGCTCTTTGCATTTTCGAGACCGCATTTTGTGAACGATCAAATGAGATCTTCACCGCGCGCCCGCAGAGTCCGTCTCCAGAGTTCACGATAAGACGTGTAGCGCGACACTAATCCGCTCAGCTGATATTTCTGGCCATAGGTCAGGCCTCGTTTGTCGGACAGGCGTTTAAGCTGTGCCTCGAGACGCGCCCGAGCTTCGAGCGGCGGGCGTTTCGTCGCACCATTAAAATAGATATCGAATTCTATCTTCAGTTTTCGAATCGATTCGTCCAGCCGGGAAAGTTCCTGGTCAAAGGCCGCCGCCTCTTCCATCCGTGTAGAGGTCTGTCGGTATAATCGGTTTCCTATCGGTCGCATGTTTTTTTGAGGAATGTCTAATGAGAGGTGAGAAACCACCTCAGAATAAAAACGCTCATTGGAGGCGAAGTTCCAGAAATTCTCCTCGATGTGTTAAAGATATGCATATGGCAAACGCTAAAGCGCCGAACGGAGAGCCTTTGCTTCGAAACCTGCCGCCGACAGACGAACTTTTGAGATCCCCTGAGATCGACCGGTTAAGCGCCTTGCTCGGCGAGCGTGCCGTCTTGCGTATCGTCCGTTCGGCGGTCGATTCCATCCGTTCGGAGATCCTCTCAACGGCAGGCCGGGGCGGTCCATTTGCGTCTGCCGATCGCCCATCGCTAACGGCGGAGGCCGTTCGCCGTATCAATGATCTTGCCGAAAAGAAATTGAGGACGCGTCTGAAGGCGGTGATAAATGCCACCGGGGTCGTTATCCATACAAATCTCGGCCGTGCGCCGCTTTCAATTGCGGCGAAGAATGTGGTCGCGGAGACCGGTGCCGGGTACAGCACGGTAGAATTCGATCTCGACACCGGAGAACGCGGGCCTCGCGGACGGGGTGCCGAGACGATGATCGAAGAGATCACCGGTGCCGAGGCCGCCTTGGTCGTGAATAATTGCGCCGCAGCGGCGATGCTAGTTCTGGCTGTCTTTTCCGCGGGAAAGGAAGTTATCGTCTCGCGCGGCGAACTGGTCGAGATCGGCGGTGATTTCAGGGTCCCGGATGTGCTTGAGCTCTCCGGGGCGAGGCTGCGTGAGGTGGGTACCACCAATCGCTCAAAGCTCGCCGACTATGAACGTGCGATCGGTGATAACACAGCGATGATCCTTCGCGTTCATCCCTCGAACTACAGAATTATCGGCTTTACCGCAGCACCGACGAACTCAGAGCTTTCGGAACTGGCACGCTCACGCGGCATTTTGTTTTGTGAGGATGCGGGTTCGGGTGCACTGCTTAACCTGTCACATCTCGGATCGGCGGACGAGCCGGTTATCGGCACCTCGATCCGCGACGGCGCCGATCTGGTGACTTTCAGCAGCGACAAACTGCTCGGCGGGCCGCAGGCAGGCATCATCGCAGGGCGGCGCGAGCTGATCGAACTGATGCGCAGCCATCCGTTCTACAGGGCGCTCCGCGCCGGCAAATTGGTCTATTCGTCGCTCGAAGCCACCTTATCCGCCTTTTTGCGCGACACTCAGCTTGAGGAGATCCCCGTCCTGCGAATGCTGTCTTTGAAAAAGGAGGAGATCCGTCGGCGGTCGGAAAAACTCATCAACAAGCTGATCGCAAATGTCGGCACCGGCGGTGAGCTGGCGCTGGAGATCATCGATGGTTTTTCCGCTACGGGCGGCGGCGCGGCGCCGGGAACCCGGCTCGAAACTTGCCTAATCGCTGTATCCGTCGGCGATCTGTCTCCAAACGATCTTGCGGCGAGGCTTAGGCATGCACCGAAACCGGTAGTCGCGAGAATTGATGACGACAAGCTCCTAATTGACCTCCGCACCGTTGATGCGTCGGAGGAAGGTGAACTGATCGACGCTATCCGTTTCGTGATGCAAAATCCTTCATGAATCCGACGAGGCGCTCTACGCCCGCAAGCGGCATCGCGTTATAGATCGACGCGCGAACTCCGCCGACCGTCCTGTGCCCCCGCAGGCCGATCATGCCCGCGGATTCGGCCTCGGAACAGAACTTCTCTTCAAGCGTTTCGTCCTGAAGACGGAACGTCACATTCATCAACGACCGCGAAACCCGCTCTGCGTGGCCGCTGTAGAATCCGTCGCTGGAATCCAAAGTGTCGTAGATCAGCGTTGCCTTTTCACGGTTCCGCTCGGCCATCGCTTCAACGCCGCCTTGTTCTTTTAGCCAGTCGCAGACCAGGCCGATCATATAAACGCCCCACGTGTTCGGAGTATTGGGCATCGAGCCGGAGTCCGCAAACGTTCGGTAATCCATAAGCGACGGCAGCCCGCGCGGGATCCTCGCAAAGAGACCTTCGCGAATAATGACAACGGTCACGCCGCTGGGCCCGATGTTCTTCTGTGCACCGGCATAGATCAGATCATATTTCGTTATGTCGATCGGCTTCGAAAGGATGTTTGACGATGCGTCGCACACCACCGGAACGCCGTGTGCGTCCAGGTCATAGGGGAACTCGACGCCGTCTATCGTCTCGTTCGAAGTGTAATGGACATATGCCGCCCCGCTCGTTAGCGCGACCTCGTCCTGTTGGGGAACGCTCCTAAAGCCACTTGCCGACGAATCGAACACAACGTTGATCCTCCCGAAAGGGCGAGCCTCTTCGACCGCCTTCTTACCCCACGCACCGGTTACCAGATAATCGGCCGATGAGTCTGCCGACAGCAAGTTCATCGGGACCATCGTAAATTGCAGTGTGGCTCCCCCGGACAGAAAAAGTACGCGAAGATCGTCCGGCAAACGCATCAGCTCCCTGATCCCTCTCTCTGCCTTTTCAAGTACGGCAGCAAACTGGCGCGAGCGATGGCTTATCTCCATTACCCCTGCACCGAGCCCGCCCAGCGACGTTATCTCGGCTCCGGCACGCTCTAACACAGGCTCCGGCAGCATCGACGGGCCCGAGCTGAAGTTGAGAACTCTTTCTGACATACGATAAAAGTTGTTTCGGCCCCAAAATACGATACGCTACCACACCGCCGATGTTCAACGAAATAGAACCGACGTCACTGTGATCGAACATTCCTGAATTTCCAGATTGTTCAATATTTGAGGTAGAATTGCTTTATTCAATAAACGCCTGATCTGTGAGGCGCATCTTAAACAGATGGACTTGATCTGTCCTTTTTTGAGATCGGAGAAATACTTATGCCTAGAACAAAAATATTTGGGATGTTCGCCGTGTTCGCGGCGGTCGTTATCTTTGGCACGGCTGTCCATGCCCAGTTGGGGCCTGTCCGCGGTGTTGTTTTGAAGTTGGAGGCGGATGGCTCGAAAACGCCCGTCACCGGTGCACTCGTTGAGCCATATCGGTCCGATATGTCCCGGGGCTCAGCACCGTCTGCAAAGACGAACGCACGCGGCGAGTTCACCTTTGCCGGTTTTCCGCTCGGTAACCAGTATTTTCTTGCCGTAAGCGGTGAGGGAATAGAACCTGTAGTTTACCCGAATGTGCGTGCGAATATGGAGGGTATCGAGGTGCTCGTTCGTGCGGGTGACGGTAAACGCTACACCGAGGACGAGGCTCGTACCGCCCTCGTCAGTGTTCAGAAGCTGATAGCCGACAATCCGGAGGCAGCGGCCGAACAAAAGAAGCAGGAAGAGGCATATCAGCGTGAACTAGAGAAGTATAACGCTGCCAAGAAGCGTGCGGAACAGACACACCAGATAGTGAGCGCTGCGCTAAAGGACGGTGACGCTGCGTTTCAGAAGAGGGATTACGATCTCGCGATTTCCAGATTCGACGAGGGCATTAATGCCGACCCCGAATTTGAAGGAAGCGCCCCGGTCCTGCTCAACTACAAGGGCGTAGCTCTTCGAATGCGTGGATTTAGTGCCTACGAACGATCCGTACGCGGCGATCCGGCAAGCAGAGATGCCGAAATGGCCCGTGCGAAAGCGGATTTCAACGCCTCGGCGGACACGCTCGGCCGTGGACTGCATATTCTCGACACAAAGACCAACGAGGACCCGAAGATCCGGGAGAACATGGTCAATACTCGCAAGAGCATTCTGACAAATTTTGTTGAGACCCACCGCCTTCTCGTATTGACAAAGGCGGACCGCTCAAGGGTAAAGGAAGCGATCCCGGTCTATGAAGAGTATTTCAAGGTTGAGGCAGACCCCGCCCTCAAGCTGAAAGCTATGGTGACGCTCGGCGACATCCTTCGTGAATCGGGTGAGGCCGAGGATGCGATAAACGCCTACCGAAGGGCACTCGAGGTGGATCCCAGTAACTATGACTCTATGGCGGGACTCGGGCTCTCTCTTTTCAACGTAGGCGTAGTCGAGGACAGTACCGAAAAGATGCAGGAGGGCCTCAATATCATGCAGCAGTTTGCTGATAATGCCCCCGATTCTCACCCGCTAAAGGCGAGCGTTCGCGAGGCGGTCGACTATTTGAAGACCGAGCAAAAGCTTACGCCTCAGCGAAGGCCGGCACCCCCGCGTCGCCGCGGCTAGGCCATCGCACATTGCTCCGATCCGGACCGGCTCAGCTTTGGGCCGGTCCTTTTTTGTCCGGTGGGTCTTCGTTCCCCCGCCCCTTTGTCACAAAGCGATGCCTGACGGTGTTCTCCTCATTGAAAGACATACAAACATAACCAGTCATACGGAGGAGAATTTATGCAACGATCATCAATCACAAAGCTTTCATCGGCGTTCACCGCGCTAATTATAATTGTCTTTGGTTCATACGTTATTGCGGCCCAGACAGAGATAAGCGGCACCTGGACCGCCCGCGAAAGCCAGAAGTCGCCCGGCAAACTGCAGATCGGGTTTGAGCGAACACAAGGGGTCAGAGGACAGAACCATCATTCGAGCAGCTTTGATCTCGAAGATCTCCGCGGGATCAGCCGCAGCCAGATAGTCAACGGCCGTGTGGCGTTCAGCATCGTACGCGAAGCCGGAACGATCGAATGCACCGGAGATTTCGTTGACGGCCGGGGAAGCGGGACCTATCGTTTTATTCCCAACTACGGCTTTGCCGATGGGCTTCGGGCACGCGGCTTTGACGTTGACAGCCAGGGACGCGGTTCGCAGAGCATCGAAGAAAGACTCTTTGCCGCGGCCGCTCTCGATGTGAAGATGGCGCTCGCCGATGACCTTGTTTCCGCAAACTTTGGCAAACTCACCATGGGTGATCTTTTCAAAGCGACCATCTTCAAGATCGATGGACGATTCATGTCCGAGATGAAAGCAACCGGGTTCCCCAATCTTTCGATGGAAGACCTGGTCAAGGCTCGCATTTTCAAGATCGACGCAGAATTTGTGCGGATGGTAAAGGACATGGGTTTCGGGGCAGATAATTTCGAAAATCTGGTTAAGTACAGCATTTTCAAGGTAACGCCCGAGTTTCTGAGCGAGTTGAGGAATGAGGGCCTGACCGATCTTGGTCCTGAGGATGTTGTAAAACTGAGGATCTTCAAGATAGATGCAGCATTTGTCCGCCAGGCTCGAGCTGAGAACCCGAACGCAACCGTTCAGGACATCGTTAATAAAAAGCTCGGTGTCTGGGTGAAGGTCAAGTAAGATCCGCCAAGATCAGATTCGCGATAGGGCCGGTCCTTAGCCGGCTCTTTTTTGTTTACCTGCTTCCCGCAGCCGTGCTAGACTTGGGATGTTAAAAAGGGTTTAAACTCACCCGCGTGTCTCGCCCGGCTCCCCGACATCAGCTATGAAGATCGAACTAAGGATGCTTGTATTGACGTTGCTGTTCGCTTTGGCCGTTCTGCAGGTATCCGGAGCCGTTTACGAGGTCAGGCCGGGCACGGCGATGACCACTATTGCACAGGTGCCGTGGGCGACTCTCCAGCCCGGTGATACTGTCCTGATCCATTGGCGAGCCGAACCCTACAAGGAAAAATGGGTCATTTGCAGGCAGGGTACTGCCGAGAATCCGATAACCGTAAGCGGCGTTCCGGGCCCGAATGGCGAGCTGCCGATAATAGATGGAAACGGAGCTACGACGCCATCTAACCTTAACTTCTGGAGCGAGCAGCGAGGGGTTATAAAGATCGGCGGAGCAAATGTGCCAGCCGATACAATGCCTCGACATATCATTATTGAGAACCTGGAGATACGCGGTGCTCACCCGGACTATCAATTCACCGGCCGCAACGGTAATCTGCAAAGCTATGCCTCCGCGGCTTCGCCCATCTTTGTCGAAAAGGGCGAGTTCATCACTGTTCGGAACAATATAATCACCGATGGAGCAAACGGGTTTTTTGTCGCGTCCAGCGACAGCGCCGTTTCGCGGAACATCGTGGTCGAAGGTAACTATATCTACGGCAATGGCATAGTAGGCAGCATCTTTCAGCACAATAATTACACCGCCGCGATAGGAATAGTTTTTCAATACAATCGTTTTGGGCCGCTTCGAAGCGGTGCACCCGGTGTCAACCTAAAGGACCGCTCGGCCGGCCTTGTTGTCCGCTATAATTGGATCGAGGGCGGCAATCGAAATATCGACATGGTCGATGGCGAGGACACGGCGATCATCCGCAACGCGCCGGAATATCGGAAGACTTTCGTTTACGGGAACATCCTTATCAAACAGGACGGCGGAAACAACCAGGTGGCTCATTACGGCGGCGATAGCGGCAACACGGCAAACTATCGGAAAGGAAAGCTCTATTTCTATAACAACACGATCTATTCGATAAGAGCAGGCAACACGACGGTGCTCCGGCTCTCGACCAATGACGAACAGGCCGATCTGCGCAATAACATATTCTTCAACACGGCCGCAGGTACCAGTCTCGCAATGCTTGCCGAATCAGGAACGCTGACGCTTGCAAACAACTGGGCAAAAACGGGGTGGAGAAATTCGCACGATGGCGGTTTTAACGGCACCATAACCGGCGGAGCGACGATGGTGACGGGAACCGCACCCGGCTTTTCAAATGCATCGCTGCAGGAATTTGGCCTAACGGAAAATGCACAGGCACGCGACGCGGGCACGGCGCTGCACACGGACGTTTTGCCGGATCATAACGCTGTCCGCCAATACGTAAAACATCAGACAAGCATGGCAAGACCCGTAAGCGGCCAGTTTGACCTAGGGGCTTTTGAATATTCCGCCGCTGTCCCGATGCAGATATTGACCACATCGCTGCCGGTGGCTTTCCGATCGCGTCATTACAACCAAGCACTGCAAGCTGAAGGCGGTTCGGGGTCGTTTGTCTGGTCGGTTTCTTCGGGCAGCCTGCCAGCGGGCCTGATCCTTGATCCGCAGACCGGAATCATCCGCGGAAGGCCCCGCGCAAATTCACCGACGGCGTTTACTGTCACAGTCGCCGATGCCAACGACGCAACGGCAACTGCGGTCCGGGACCTTACCATCAGCGTAAGACTGCATAACTAGTTGTCATTCAAATTGTTTTTGAAATTCGTTGAACTGCGAACGCAGCTCAGAGACCTCGTCCGAGAGCCGTGCGATCTCTTTCTCGAGGTCCTCGATCTTATTGCCGGAGACCGCCGCCGATGTTTGCACCTGTTCACGAACGACCGGGGTCGGCTCCGCGGGCCCGCTCAACAGATGAGCGTATCGGGATTCTTTCTGGCCAGGCTGACGCTCGAGTCTTACGACCAACGGTTCGTCCCTGTCTGCGAGTGTGTCCAGCGTCTCCTGCACTTCGGGCAACGAGCCGAATTCAAATAGCCTGTCTGAACGGCCCCGCAACTCTCCGACGGTCTGCGCCCCCCTAAGCAGCAATAGGGTCATTACCGCAACGGCCGGTTCATCCAGTTCGAGGACCTTAGGTAACATGTGTTTATACTTCACAGCCCGGCTCGAACTGCCGTAGTAAAGATAAACAAGGTTCTTGTCCCGGAGACTGTCGATCGCCGCCAGGATCTCGGTTTCGCCGAGCGACATAACGGGGTCGCGGTTGCTTTTTTGATTGCACGCGGCGGTAAGAGCATTCAAGGTTAGAGGATAGTATTCCGGGGTGGTAAGCTGTTTTTCCACCAAACTACCGAGAACACGGGCTTCGATCTCATTTATTACGGTCGGCATATTTCTCGTCCCTGATCAATAATACTCCGCCGTCGCACCGATCTGGAACTTCGCTTTTGTATAGTTCGTCAGTTTGCGGGAAAATTCATTGTTTGGAGATGAACGTTTTTATACCTCGAGCTGTTGATGAACTGACCACCGCGTTCGACCGTTTGCGCACGGCCGCGGTTATCGGTTGCGATACTGAGACATCGGGCCTCGATCCCCGGACCGGCAGATTGTTTTCGGTTCAGTTCTCAGATGGTGAATTCAATGTTCTGGTACCCATATCCGAGGGCGTCTCGCTCGGGCCGCTTGCCGATATTCTCACTGATAGGAGGGTAACGAAAGTTTTTCACAACGCGCGGTTCGACATCGAGTATCTCGCTGAGGCCGGCTATCAGACAACTAACGTTTTTGACACAATGGTGGCCGAAAAGGTCCTTACTCGCGGTGCCGGCCAATCGTCCTCGCTTGCGGAAACCCTCTATCGACATTTCGCGGTAGATCTTGACAAATCGCAGCGGGCGAAATTCGGACGAAAATGGGATGGCAACTGGACACCTGCACTGATCGACTATGCTCTCTCCGATGTCGTTTACCTGCCCGAACTTATGCGAGTGCAGATCGACTGGCTAAAGAAGCTCGGGCTTGAACCGGAGTTTGAAAGGCAGATGTCCCGGATCAGCCGGCGTCATCAGGCTGATGAGTCAACGAAGGACGCCGACGAACCGATGCCGTGAGTTCGCAGAAAAAATTTGTCGTGTTGAGAGAAGCCGTACAAAGTTCGACGCTTTTGTCTCTCTCGATCCGGCACGCTAGTTGGAGGCACGTTTCGCGGTATTTTTAGAATTGGTATTTAATAGCTCTAGATCTATGAAACAGAAAATTGTCGTTCATTCGCTCGCTCTTCTTTTCTTTTCGCTTCTGCCCGCTCTCGGTGTCCACGCAGATGCTGTTGACCGCCTCGTAAAAGAGCATATGCGGGAACGCAACGTCCCCGGGGCCGCGGTCGCCGTGCTAAAGAAAGGAAAGCTTGAAAAGCTTGGTATTTACGGCTTGGCAAGTGTGGAGTTTGATGCACCGGTCACACGCGATACGGTTTTTGAGATCGGCTCCGTTTCAAAGCAAATGACGGCCGCGGGCATAATGCTGCTTGTCCAGGATGGGAAGGTCCGGCTGGATGAAAGGATCTCCGCATATCTTCCTAACACACCCGACACTTGGAAAGATGTCACCGTTCGTCATCTGCTAACGCATACATCGGGGATAAAAAGCTACACAGGCCTGTCAGGATTTGAACTATCCCGGCGGCTTACGATGGAGCAGTTCATCAAACAGCTATCCGAACATCCGCTGGAGTTCACGCCCGGCGAAAGAAATATCTATAGCAACAGCGGCTACAATCTGCTCGCGTATATTATTCAAACTCAAAGCGGAAAACCATTTATGGACTTTATGCGCGAGCGGATCTTCCTGCCTCTCGGAATGACCCGGACCGGCGACCGCGACCCTCGATACATTATCAAGAAACGCGCGGCCGGCTATGAATGGAGGGAGAACGGCTTGAGCGGGCGCGACGGCAGCCTTACCGATCTGATGGGGGCGGGTTCCATCACCTCTACCATTGACGACATGATCAAATGGGAGATGGCACTTCGCGGCGACCGCTTTCTTTCTCCCGAGAGTAAACGTGAAAAGTGGACCCAGTTTACCTTCAACAACGGCGAGCGGTCGGTGTACGGTCTCGGTTGGCGTATATCGGACGTGCGCGGACACCGGCTTGTTGGGCACACGGGCCAGACTGCCGGATTTGGCGCCGCGAACTTCAGATATACCGAGAACGACATCACCGTGATAGTTTTAACAAATCTTGGCGAGATCGGTTTACCCGGTCCCTTTGCGGCAAGCATTGCAAAGATCTATATCCCGACGATGTCATTAAAGGCCATGAAGCCATTTCACGATCCCGACCCCGAACGCACCGGCCGGTTTCAGGAAGCTCTTAGCGGCAGGTTGGCAAACAAGCCGAGTGCGGATATCTTGTCCGCCGGACTCATTCGCTCGCTCTCCACTCAACGCGCTCGTGCCGCCAATGAAAGGCTCGCAGCCTATGGCCAGATACAAAGATTTGTATTTGCAGGGGACGAGACAATAGACGGAAAACAGGTTTTTCGTTATCTTGCCGAAACCGGAAAGCGTGTTTTCCTCTGGCGCTTTTCTCTGGACGAGGATGGCAAGATCACAGAAATGACGCTCGAGGAAGAGGAGGGCTTTTATCGCCGGTGACGAGGAGCCTGGCCGGTCGAAGGGCCGGGAGAGTCTTCCGAACGATCCGCTCCGTTGCAAGACATTTCATTTTCTTACACATAGCGCATAAAACTTAAAGAAAAACTTTACACAATTTAATAAAGTTGTGATACGTTATAAGACGGTTACTTTAGCTTTACCCAAATCCACTTTGAATTGAATTGAAATATGGCAGCAAAAAAACCAGCTACAAAAGCACCAGCGAAGAAGGCACCCGCCAAGAAGGCGGCTGCACCGAAGAAGGCGGCTCCGGCCAAGAAGGCAGCTCCTGCTAAGAAAGCGGCTCCTAAGAAAGCAGCAGCAAAGAAGGCAGCTCCTAAGAAGGCGGCAGCAAAGAAGGCAGCTCCTAAGAAAGCAGCAGCAAAGAAAGCGGCTCCGAAAAAGGCAGCTCCTAAGAAGGCAGCCCCGGCCAAGAAAGCCGCGGCAAAGAAACCCGCAGCTAAGAAACCTGCAGCGAAAAAACCTGCAGCGAAAAAGCCGGCGGCAAAGAAAAAATAGTCGTTACGACATTCATCAAGATCTCAAACTAAAAGCCCGACGAATTTTTCGCCGGGCATTTTTTTGTTTGATATTCGCGGTCGAGACTAGATATTCAAATTTATATCGTCATCGTTAACCGATACCGAAACGCTTCCGCCCGAGACGAGTTTCCCAAACAATATCTCGTTTGCCAGCGGCTGTTTTATTTTGTCATGGATCAGCCGCGACATCGGCCTGGCGCCGAACCGCGCATCAAAGCCGTGTTTGGCAAGCCATTCGCGGGCGTCATCTTCAAGCCTTACCAAAACTCTCTTTTCGGCAAGCTGGCCGTTCAGCTCCGCGACAAACTTGTCAACGATCAGCTTTATCACATCTATGCCGAGCGCCTTGAACGCGACCCAAGCATCCAGGCGATTTCTGAACTCGGGAGAGAACGTCCGCTCTATCGCGCCTTTCGCGCTTCCCTTCGTTTCAGCTTGGTTGCGAAATCCAACGCCGCCCGACGACAGCTCCCGGGCCCCCGCGTTCGTTGTCATTATCAGGATCACGTTTCTGAAGTCGGCCTTCTTCCCGTTGTTGTCTGTGAGGGTCGCATTGTCCATCACCTGCAGCAGCAGATTGAAAAGATTCGGATGTGCCTTTTCAATCTCGTCAAGCACGAGCACCGCGTGCGGCGTACGCATTATCGCTTCTGTCAACAACCCGCCTTGGTCAAAACCGACATAGCCCGGCGGTGCTCCGATCAGCCGCGAGACGGTGTGCGGTTCGGCATATTCGCTCATGTCAAATCGAATGAATTCGACACCTAGCTGTTCTGCAAGCTGTCTCGATACTTCGGTTTTCCCGACGCCCGTCGGGCCCGAAAACAGGAACGACCCGACGGGTTTTGTTTCGTGACCCAGGCCCGCCCGCGATATCTGTATCGCGTCAACGATCCTGTCAATGGCCTCGTCCTGTCCGTAGATGTGTTTTTTTAGGTCGTCGCGAAGCGTTCGCAATCGCGCCTTTTCGTCAGCGACCACGGTCTTTGGCGGGATCTTTGCCATTCGTGCGACCGTGTTCTCGACCATCTGTACGGACACGCGTTTCGGTCTCTTGCCTTCGGGCATCAGCTTCACGGAGGCGCCCACCTCGTCTATAACGTCTATTGCCTTATCGGGCAGAAACTTGTCGCCGATATATTTTCCGGCAAGTTCCGCGGCCGTCCTCAACGCTTCGTTTCCGTATCGAACCCCGTGATGGTCCTCGTAAAATTTCTTTAGACCCTTCAATATCTGGAACGTCTCATCAACCGTCGGTTCGTTTATCTCTATCTTTTGGAACCGGCGAGCTAATGCGCGGTCCCGGTCAAATGCCGCCTTATACTCGGCAAAGGTCGTCGAACCTATGCATCGCAATTCTCCCGCGGCCAGCGCCGGTTTCAATATATTCGATGCATCCATCGAGCCGCCTGAAACTGAACCGGCACCGACTATGGTGTGTATCTCATCAATGAACAGTATCGCGTTCTTCTCTTTTTTGAGATCGTTTATGATCGCTTTGAATCTCTGCTCAAAATCGCCGCGATAGCGCGTACCCGCAAGCACGGCTCCCATGTCGAGTGCGAACACCTTTGCATCCTGCAGCACCTCCGGCACGTCGCCCTCGCTTATCTTAAGCGCAAGCCCTTCGGCCAGAGCGGTCTTGCCGACTCCCGGCTCTCCAACGTAAAGCGGATTATTCTTTTTCCGGCGGCAAAGTACCTGGATCGTTCGTTCGATCTCCGCGGCACGACCCACGATCGGATCGATCAGTCCGTTAGCGGCGCGTTCAACCAATTCGACAGTGAAGCTTTCCAGCGGTTTCATCTGCGGCCGCTGCGAAACACCTCCGGCAAATTCTTCGTCGTCCTCAAACCTCTCATCCGATGGGCCGAGCGGATCTACTTTCGAGATGCCGTGTGAGATATAGTTCAGAATATCCAGTCGGCTCACGCCTTGTTGAAGCAAAAGATAAACCGCATAGCTCTGCTCCGCCTGATAGAAAGCTGCCAGAATATTCCCGCCGTCTACGGTCGGCTGGCCGCTGCCCTCTGCCTGCAGCACGGCGTAATTTATCGTCGATTGGAACGTCGCAGTCAGCTCCGGCATCGCCTGGACACCGTCGGGGAGCTTTTCAAGAGTGTTCGTAAAATACTCTTCCAGCGCACTCGCGATCTGGTCTATCCTCGCCCCGCAATTGAAAAGGATGTCCTGTGCCGAGCTGTCCTGCAGCAGGGCATAGAGCAGGTGTTCGAGCGTAACGTATTCATGCCGATATTTGACCGCCTGGTCAACGGCAAAACTTAACGTTTCTTCAAGTTCGCGAGTAAGCATTTGATGTAATTCTATCAGTTTTTCACGGAAGAAAAATTCCAGAAGTCTTTACCGGGTCCGTTTCTTCCGGCCGATGCCGTGGGCGCGCCCCGATCGGCATGGTCCCAACATTGAATATAAACAAAAACTGCGTCAAATATCCATAACTAACTTTCGCAGCCGCTTTGTTCCTTATCGATTTTCTGCAATTCGGCTGTATAATGCGTCCACCGAGGTAGCTATGCGTATGAAAAGACTCACCCTTGTTTTTCTGCTCTGTAGTTTTGCGGTTGGCGCCTATGCTCAAAACGCTTACACGCCGCCACGCGGTGCGTGGGAACGCCGCACACCGGAACAGGCCGGGATGGACGCCGCAAAGCTGAAAGAGGCTATCGACCTTGCCAAAGCAAGCGAGTCTCGAACGCCGCGCAACCTCGAGACGGCACATTACCGTTCGTTCGGAAGAGAGCCGTTTGGCGAGGCGATAGGGCTTTTCAAGGATCGCGGCGACCAGACGGGTATCATCATACGTAATGGATACATCGTCGCCGAATGGGGCCAGCCCGAGCGCGTCGATATGACATTCAGCGTTACAAAGAGTTTCATTTCTACCACGGTCGGACTAGCGTTTGACCGCCAGCTGATACGCTCATTGCAGGACAGGGCCGCTGATTATTCTGCACCGATAGCTCAGTATCTCCCGGGACAGCGGTATGACGTTGCTGAGCGCTTCGGCAAGCCTCAGTTCATAGAGCTTTTCGCCTCCGAACACAATCAAAAGATCACCTGGGAACATCTGCTCCGGCAGACAAGCGACTGGGAGGGCACGCTCTGGGGCAAGCCCGATTGGGCAGACCGTCCGGACCGCGACCCCGAAACGTGGCTTACCCGGCAGCGCAGCGAGCCCGGCACCGTGTATAAATACAATGACGTTCGTGTGAACGTGCTGGCTCTTGCCGCTCTGGATGTATGGCGCCGTCCGCTGCCGGAGGTGATGCGGGAGCTTGTGATGGACGAGATCGGCGCCTCAAACACCTGGCGATGGCATGGCTATGAGAATTCTTACGTGATATTGGACGGCCGCATCATCCAGTCCGTTAGCGGCGGCGGCCACTGGGGCGGCGGGCTTTTCATCAACGCGTATGACATGGCGCGATTCGGCCTGCTCACCTCCAGAAACGGTCGATGGGGAAACAAGCAAGTCCTCTCCGAAGAGTTTCTCCGGCAGGCACGCACACCGACCGCCGCACAGCCGACTTACGGGTTTATGAACTATTTTCTGAACACCGAAAAGCGGCTCTTGCCGGCGGCACCCGCCTCCGCTTATTCCCACGTGGGCAACGGCGTCAACACGATCTTCATCGACCCCGAGAACGATCTGGTTATCGTGCTTCGCTGGATCGAGCAGGCAAAGATCAACGAATTTATCGAAAAGGTTATCGCAAGCCTGAGGTGATCTCGAAAAGGTTTGGAGGTTTATAACCTGAAAGGGTCTTTCTCTCTAAAAGGATTTCTCTGAAAGTATATCCCTGCCTGAATGGATGTTTTTCCCCTAAAAAATCGGCGCCGAACCGTCCCATTCATAAGTCTGCGTCTTCCACGTCCTTCCCAAAATGTCCTGCCACGCCTTCTGCTTCCGGCGGGCATTTCCCGTGGTGTCAGTCCTTGGAACAAGCTCGCCCTCGACGGTAGTCACCAGACCCCCCGCACAGCCGCAGCCTTCGTATGAGATAAATACATAGCTCTGGTCGGAGTTGATCTTGCGGAAAACACGTCATGTTGCGTAACTGATGTCAAATTGTCATGCTTGACTATTACGGCAGTGTGATAAAGATAAACGTAAATTTCAGGCTGCCTATAAAAAGTCGTGTTGCCTAAATAACTGACTGCCTATTCTAATGTGGCTTTATCACGTCTTAACGCTCGAATCATAAGGTAAAATCCCACGATGCTTAGCATTGGGAAGATCGGAAACACGACTGCTGTAGCAACTACGGCTTGTTCATTCACTGACCTGTCATAGGAAGGATAGCCGAGCATCGACTTTTCGGGCGAGTTCTCAATGTAAACCACAATGACCTGATCCCCGACATTTAATTCAGCAAACCCTGGATTATATCCACCAGCTGTTCCCGTACCTTGAAACTCAGCTTCTCCCACACGATAGGAATAATGAACCAACTGATGATTCTCAGGTTCGAGTTTGATTACTTTTCCATGTACCGCAGATCCATTCTCTTCAAGTTCCAAATGCTTGGATGGGTCAAAAATCGCATGGCCGATAAGGTAGCCGATGACAGTTAAAATAAGCCATGCAGCAACAAATATAGCTAGAGTTTTAATTGCTTTCATCTGATACTATTACCTACCACAATGCATAAAAAACGGTGTCACGTCTGATGTTATAAAGACGGTTTCTCGAGGCATCGAGTTAGAATCGATGTTGACAAAAGAATTCGCTCTTTGACAGGAGAAACCGTAATGACATTGTACATCGGAGTTGATTTTCACGCGCATCAGCAGACAGTATGTTGGTGTGACACGGCAACAGGAAAATCGGCGTCAGGACTTCGATAATGCGATATTTTTGCATTCATTTTTGCCGGGCCGCGGCCGACGCTTCGCATCCTTTCAAGACCGCCGACCGTTTTGAACCGTTCGATGCGGTTTTGTTGCCTTAGGATAGCCTCGATGCGGAGGTTATGGCAAGAAAATTCGGCTGCGGGCGGGGGTTGGCGGGTGTCAAACGGCCGTTTGAGGCTGAAATATTGTAAAAAGCCTGTAAATACAGGCAGTTGGCGGCGTTTGTCGGATCGTATTTGGCGGAAATATCGGGAGATTGCGCGGTTAGGAGCACAAATATCGCGGAAAGTTGCGGCGCTGACCGGGTTGTGAGCGGTATTGTCGCGGGAAGTTGCGGAGCTGACCGGGTCATGAGCGTTACTTTCGCGGAAAGTTGCGGAGCTGACCGGGTCATGAGCGTTACTTTCGCGGTAAGTTGGTGATCTTTCGTGGTTAGAAGGCCAACATTCGTTGAAATATTGGCCGCTTGCCGGGAAAGGTGGCGATCTGACGACAAGAAATGCTCTTGGTCACCGTAGAAAAGCCTTTGGTCAGCGTAGAAATGCCCCCGGTCAGCGTAGAAATGCGGTTTGTTAGACAATATATCGCGAAGTCCACAGAAGACCTTGTAAAGCCTTCTGTGGATCTTGCGATGTGCCGAGGAGAACTGCCGTAGTTGGCCGAGACCGAGTCCTTATTCCGGCGAAGCTAAGGGTTAGTCGAGTTTTTTGGGCCGAAAGAGGCTGTCGCTGATCTCAACGTTGTGTTTCACGGAGCGGACAGTGGTGATCACCTTTCCGTTTCCGGTGGTCTCGTTTATCGAGCGAAACGGTATCATCACCCCGTCAACCTCGCGATAGTCTTCGAATGTGACCGTATAGGGAGACGCCTGCGAACTGGTGCTTGAGGGAATAGACCCCTGCCGCCGCTTTAGCAGAAATGTGGTCGCGGAATAGTGGTCGGTGAATTTCGACCCTTTTTCGGGTTCGAACTCGACAACATAACATTCCTCGTCGCCGCATTTTGTCTTGTTAATTATCTGGACCTTTGGAAAGTTCGTTTTCCAATTGAGGATCCCATAGAAATCTGAAGAGAGACGCGCGTCTTCGAGCCGTTTTCCCGCATATTTGTTTACCGGTGCAAAGCTAAAGAGCTGCTGGCCGGCCTTGCCGTCAAAGAATTCATGCCCGGTGGCTATCTCTTTCCCGAGCGCCGTCAGCCGCGATTCGCTGGCAGACATATTCGGCGCTTTTGCGTAGCTGACCGAGCTTCCCTTTACGCCCTGGTTCACCATGTCGAGATCGGCTTCGACCACACGGGAGTTAAGTTTTCGAAGATTTTCCTCGCCGCCTGCCGCCTCCAGCACCTTTGCCATCAGTTCATCGATGGTCATTCCAACACCGGTGGCGCCGTTACCGGCTCGTTTGAATTCGAATTTACCCTCGGGCTGTGTAATGACCAACGCCTCGACCGCATTGTCGGCATTCCGTTTTACGGAAACGAAATAGGCGTCGGGGAGCGGGTTCATTCGGTAAACGTCCTTCTCTCTTTCGACGAGCGCATAAGGAGGCTGGCCGGGCAAAACGAAGGAGACCTTTCCTTCAACCTCTTTCACCTCGACGGTCCCGCCGCCACCGGGCGTCAGATAGCGTCCTATCAGTTCCTTTACCGCCGCCGATTGCTCAACGGGCTTTTCACTCCCGGCTTTTGGCAGCGTAAAGTTGCCGTGTGGCTGTTCGAGATAGATCTCGTTCTTGCGGAACGTTATGAAAAAGCCGTCCGGGGCACCGCCGAGCCGATATCGGCTGCCTTCTACGCGCTCGAGTTTATATGTCGGCTGCTGCGGCACAATTGCCACCAGGCCTCCGTTCTCTGTCTTTATTTCGATATCAAAGCCCGCCTGCTCAAATCGATACCGGCCGAGCATGTCGGCTTCCGCTATCTCAGCCGGTCCGGTAGATCCGGTCTTCGGCTTGCCGATCAGGTTTTCCCAGATCACCGACATCAGTTCATTGCCAAGCGGCGAACCGGAGACGTTTGTCAGCAGGACAAAGCCCACCTTTTTCTCCGGTATCATTCCCACCAGAGCGTTAAAACCGTCAATGTTTCCACCGTGTTCCACCACCCGCATGCCATTCCAATCGCGGAGGAACCAGCCCAGCCCATAATTGACCGAGCCGTTTGGCGCCACCTTCATATGCGGCTTGAACCATTCGGCAAATCCCTCTTCCGAAACAAGACGTTTGCCATTAACGGTGCCGCCGTTGAGGATAAACCGCACCCACTTGGCCATATCGCGGGCAGACGAATTGATCGAACCCGCCGGGCCGACGATGTCTATGTTGCGGTAGGGGAGCCGCTCGGTCTCCTTCGTATCGAAATTGTAGTTGTAGCCAAAGGACCGGTCCTTTGCCTTTTCCATATCTCGAACGGACATATTACTGTTAGTCATGCCGAGCGGCTTGAATATGCGTTCGGGAACGAACCGCTCCCATGGCTGCTTTTGCGCAACGGCGACCACCTCACCGGCGGCTGTGTACATAAGGTTTTGATAGCCGAAGGTCTCGCGCAGCTTGGCAATTGGCCGCGCCTCGCCGGCTACACGGATCAACTCTTCGCGGTTCAGCCTGCCGGTTATCATTGCAATATCGGTACGGTTAAGGCCCGACGAATGGGTCAACAGGTCGCGGATAGTTATGCTCTTGTCGGTCTCCTCGTCTGCCATCTTGAAATAGGGCAGCACAGTGCGGGGGGAATCATCAAGAGACAGCTTGCCGTCGTCCGCGGTCATCAGCACCGTCAATCCGGTAAACGCCTTGGTAGAAGAGCCGATGGCAAATTGTGTATCCGGCGTTACCGGCAGCTTTTTCTCAAAGTCCTTGTAGCCAAGGCCTTTCAGGTAGATCACCTCGTCATCCTTTACGATAGCAAGCGCGATGCCCGGGATGCCAAGTTCCTTACGCCTCGCCTCGGCCTTTTCTTCTATCGCTGTTAGCGCCGACGCATAAGGCTGCGGTACTGCTCCGTTGCTCTGAGCGTAACCGGCAAGAGGGGCAGCAGAAACAATGAGCGAAACGAGGACAAGGAACGACGAAAAAGTTCGGATAAGCTTCTGTCTCATAATGATGTTTTCTATTATTCTGTTCTCATATACGGCCAGTAAAGCCGGAAAGTTCTTTTTTGGGGATCTCGTGCTGCCTTAAATTGCTGTGACATTTAGTATGAACCGGTACGCGTCGTTCTTTTGTTATCTAACGAGGGACGGTGTGCGGGGCAGGTTTCCAGACCGGTACACATCGCTGCGCAAGTTCGCGGGGACAATGCCAAGTAAGGCCGGCGATGCCTGATCTCTATTGCAATTTTGCGAGTTTTGTCTCTGCCGGCAGAAAGAAGTAGTCTGTGTTGGAGGAACCTTCGCTTAAAGTATGAACACTGAACTGTTTAAGATCCCTGATAACTTTGAACAGGAGGCAGCGGAGATCTGCCGGGTGGCCGAGACCGTTGAAGGCTTTCTGTATCCAAACGAGATGCGGTTCCTTGCGATCGCCGGAGCAGTGCCCACGGCAGAAGGCGAGATACTTGAGATCGGCTCTTTCAAGGGCAAGTCCACCGTGATCCTTGCAAAGGCGGCGAGACTTGGCGACGGTGCGACGGTCCACGCCGTGGACCCGATGACCTCGCCGTCCGTTACCGATCCTGACCTAATGGGTGCGTCAGACACGCTCGGTGATTTTGAGGAGAATATTCGCCGAACGGGGGTTGAAGACGGAGTAAGGCTGCATCAAATGTTCTCCCACGAGCTTGCTCCGGCCTGGGACCGCAAGCTGCGGTTGCTCTGGATAGACGGCGATCATCTATATTCGGGCGTTCGTACCGATCTTGAGGGCTTTATGTCACATCTCGCTGACGGGGCGATCGTAGCGATCCACGATGTCCTGCATATGTATGATGGAGGCATCCGCGTTTTCGCCGAGAATGTACTTCTCTCGCCAAACTTTGGAGCCTTCGGATTTTGCGGGTCCATCGGTTGGGCCCAATACCACAGCGGAGGTGAGACCGAAGCTCAAAGAAAGCGGAAGATCAAGTTCTTTCGGCGGCTTTCGCGAATGATCCCTTACCATGTGTATAAGCCGAAGCTGACTCGCCCTCAGAAAGAGATATATAACTTCTACAAGTTTTTGGTCCCGCACGGGAGAGTCGATCCCGAAAGCTGGGTCGCCCAATTGAAACGCAACTGATGGATCAAACTGACCTTTCACTCAAAGCGGAGGTATCGCTCTACTATGACCTTCACGTTCCGGCGGCGGCCAAAGGTCCGATGCCTTTGCTGATAGCGGTCCACGGTTATGGTGCACATAAACGCTATATGATGCGCGAGGCAAGGTCGGTTGTCCCGGATGGATGGGTGATAGCGTCGATACAGGCCCAGCACCAGCATTTTAGGCAGACGGACGACGGGCTTAGGGTCGGCTTCGGATGGTTGACGGATTTCAAGCCGGAGGAATCCGTCCGCCTCCATCACGACTTCGTTCTACAATTGATAGACAAACTCGGTAAAAATGGGATCGTGAATACCGATGATGTTTATCTCTACGGTTTTTCGCAGGCGTGCGCGCTGAACTTTCGTTTTGCATTTACCTATCCCGATGTTCTGAGCGGCATTATTGGCCTCTGCGGTGGGATCCCCGGTGATCTTGACACGAATGACAACTATCGGAATTTCACGGCGCGGACATTGTACCTCTACGGCGATGACGATGAGTTCTATTCGAACGACAGGTTCGCTGAATTTGAGTCGAAGCTGCGAGCACGCCTGCCCGGCCTGGCCTCAAAACAGTTTCGGGCCGGCCACGAGATAACCGAGGAGATGCGAGAGGAAATACGGAGCTTTCTAATTAGTTGATCTTTAGCTGGCGTTCAAGGACGCGCCCCTGCAATCTCTCGGGAAGAACAAGACGCGGAATTTCCTCGCCGCCGGCGTTTATGTCGATGACAACCTCGATCTCAGAGGGGTCGGTTTGAATAAGGGGCGTTCGAGGCCCGAAAAGAACGACGGTGGCCCTTCGATCCGGGTTTCCACCGACAGGCAGGAGGAAAAGCCGTTCGATCCTGCGTTCGCCGATCCTAAATGAGACGTCGACAACGCTGTCAACGATCGACGATTTGGGGTTCGCCAGGTTCAATGAGATCTGTTTAGCTACGAAGTCTTCTTTTCGCTCGGAGATATCTATCTTTTCCGTTGAAACCATAGTCAGGCCCTTTATGAACGAGGACGGGCCGCGAACCGTCACGCGGCTCGGCAACGCGATCGGGTCCACATAAAATTCGTAGCCGTCCGGAAGCTCGCCTTCGGTCTCGACCTTAACTTCGACCTCGGTCTCTTCGACGGTCTCGATCTTTACGGCGATCCGGTTCGGCTGGATCTCCTCGAGCTTGACCCCGGTCGGCAGGTCGAGGTTTACATTCTCCGGTGAAAGCTGGATCAACCGCTCTCCAGGAGGCACGTCCGACAGATCAACTGAGATCAAAAGGTTGTTCTTGTTTATCTGATCGAGCCTGCGTTTGTCGCCGGAGATTATAATATCGACCTCTTGGATCGGCGAGTTCGTTACTTCGGTATTGCTGGCAAAACGAAGCGTAAGCGGAACGCCCGTTAGACGGGTGGTCGTCGGCGTGCTCAGGCCGGTGACGCCAAGCCAAAGCGCGAGGGTGATACCAAGCGCAAGAAGCTTAAGGTGCCAGTCCTCCATAAAGATCTTTTGGAGGAGGTGCCTGAAGAGCAGCCCTCGCGACTCCGACTTGCCTATCTCGTTTCCTACAGATCCCATCCAATATACCCAGCCAAGCTAACCGGCCGTAAGCTCCGATCCTGATCCTTTAATAGAAGTGGCTTCTTTTTGATCGCGCCTAACGAGCGGTACTCCCATTGCGTTGAACAACATCTTTCGAAGCTGGGCTATATCCAAATTTCGCTTGACGCGACCGTCCTCCACCCACGTCACGAGCCCCGTTTCTTCTGAAACAACGATCGATATCGCGTCGCTGCCCTCCGTGACGCCGATCGCGGCACGGTGACGGGTGCCAAGGTCGCGCGATATCTCCGGGTTCTTCGTAAGCGGAAGAAAGACAGAAGCCGCCGCAATTCGTTCATCTTTGATGATGACCGCGCCGTCGTGAAGCGGGGTCGCCGGGTTAAAGATCGACACAAGCAGGTCGTAGCTAACGACCGCATCGATCTGAACACCAGCATCTATAAAGTTGCGAAGACCAACGTTTCTCTCCACTACAAGCAGAGCCCCAGTCTTTTCCGTAGAAAGAGTGGTGATCGCCAGAACGATCTCGTCGTAAACCGTGCCGCCGAACTGGCCTCGCTGTCGGTTAAGTATCGGAAAACGGAGGCGATTGGCAAAATAAATAAGCGCCTGGCGAATTTCTGATGCGAAGAGAACAATGATCGCAAAAGGCAAAAGCACTACGGCCCAGCGAAGCACGAACTCAAGTGTTGCGAGATCATACGCGACCGAAAGCCAATAGATCAGCGCCAATAGAACGATACCGACGATGGTCGGTACCGCTCGCGTTCCCCTGAGGAGCTTCAGAACGACATAAACAATAATGAAAACCAGCGCAATATCTAGGAAATTGCGCAGCGTGTTCCATGTTGGTATCTGGTCGTAGAACTCCATGTCAAATTGATCGGGCGACAAGGCACAATCGCTCGCCGCAGACGCCGATGCTTTCTAGAATAGCACATCGCTCGAAAGCGTAAACTCATCTTGCGGCTGCACCGTGAAACACACCTACGAGAAGGCCGTCGGCATCAAGGACCGCCACTGACCCGAGCCCATTCTGGCGGCATATCTCGCGGGCTTCGCTAAATGACGTGCCGGTCTCAACGAAAAGTTCATCGGAGACCGGCCTCATTACGGACGCCAGTGTCATGCTGTGCCATTTCTCTCTACCGATCGACTTAATATCTGAAAGCAGCAACAGGCCATGGAGGCGTCGCTCTCGCCCTATGGTAAAGAGGTGTTGGCGGTGCATCGGGAGTATCTCCTCGACAAATTCGCGAATTGTCCGGGCCGGATCGACTGTTACAGCCAACCGCATCGAATCTTCAACGAAAAGATACTGCTGAGCGCGAACCTCGCGAATTATGCCGGCCGCCGCATCAAAAAGGAAGATGCCGACCATCATTGCCCAGAATCCCGTGAAAAAATCACGTCTGACCACTGTTACATATAGTCCGAAAACGACAAGGACCATTGCGATCACCTGGCCGCTGCGGCCCGTTAGAATAGTCGCTTCATCAAGGTCTTTTCCAGAGCGCCAAAGATATGCCCGAAGCACCCTGCCGCCATCAAGCGGGTATCCGGGAAGCATGTTGAAAACGGCGATCAGGAAATTGCCTATCGCGAGCGTGAAAAGCAGGATCGCGAGGATGTCTGTGCCGACCGAGCTTGCCGCAGCAGCAGCCAATACGAACAGCAGTGCCAGCAGAAAACTGGCCGCCGGTCCCGCGATCGCGATCAGAAATTCGGCCCTTGGCGTTTCCGGTTCGTGTGCAAATCGGGTGAGGCCTCCGAACGGGTGGAGAACTATCTCGACAACGCGAAGCCCTTCGATCCGTGCGATCGCAGCGTGTGCGAACTCGTGAATAAAGATAGATACAAAGAAGACAAGAGTTGCCGAGAGTCCTAGCGCAAATCCGGCCGGCCAACTTCCGACGAGGGAGACGATCCCGGCGGCAATAACCGCTGAGATAAGCAAAATGACCACCAACCACCGCATATCGGCCCTTATCGGTATGCCGGAGATGGTCATTAGCGTAAATTGTCTTCTCAACGCATCGAGCATTCTTCGTCAGCTTAGATGCGTCAAAAATAACAAAATACAGCATGGAAGAAAAAACCTGTAGACCGGGTGTCGGGGAAGATCTCGATCGTCCGAGTTCTAGTTTGACACTACACCACGAAAAGAAAGACGGTGGAGCGGGCAGGGGCCGTGTTCGCGGACCGCATCAAAATGTTTTGCCGAGCCATATCCTTTATGACCGGCAAAACCATAAGCGGGATACTGGTTTTCATACTCAAGCATAAGCTCGTCCCTAAAAGTCTTTGCAAGAACAGAGGCAGCGGCTATGGAGTAGGAGATCGAGTCCCCCTTGATGAGCGCTTTCTGCGGAAGCGGGCAGAGCTTTAACCGAAGAGCATCGATAAGCAGATAATCCGCAGAAGGATCAAGACTGCCGATGGCGAGCAGCATGGCCTTTTTTGTAGCTTCAAGAATATTGATCCGGTCGATCTCGTCGGCCTCGACCTGTCCTATAGCATAGGCCAACGCTGTTCGCTTGAGCTCATCTGCGATGACCTCGCGACGTTTGGCGGTTAGTTTTTTCGAATCTGTGAGGCCGTCAGGTACAGGGCGTGAAGGGTCGAGGATGCATGCCGCCGCCACGACCGGTCCGGCGATACAGCCTCTCCCGACCTCGTCAACACCGGCGATAAATTGAAAACCTTCGCTTCTAGCATGGTCCTCAAAATCAAAACCGATCGTCCAATGAGTACGATCGGCCTTGAGTTCGAATTCTTTCACGATGGGGATTATATTCCTTTGGGCAAGTATCGGCAATTGCAATCATTTCGTTGTGAATCCCTGACCTCCGACCGGCTCTGTCTCAAATCGCTCTCCGAAGCCGGCGATCATCGGCCTGGCCTTTGAGATGGCCCTCTGTACCTGAGGCAGCTTCAAAGAGGCCTGATGGTACTCTTTGCTTTCCCATACCTCGGTTATCCAAATGGCGTCAGCATCGCCGGTATCTTTCGCCGCAATGTAGCTTAGACAACCGGGCATATCACCGGTGCCTTCGAGGAGTATTTTGACAAGATCTTCGCCTTTTCCCTCAGCAGCCCGTATCTTTCCGATCAATCCGAACATTTCTGCTCCTCCAAATGCTTCGTGTCCCGGCACAAAAAAGGCGAACGCAATTGCCGCACCCGTGGATGTGACAAACTCGCGCCGCCTCAATAGCATATGATGTCTTCGCCGGAGCCTATTTGGCAGATTGTGCCTTATTGCGGGTATCTCTTTCCTTGATTCGCGCAGCCTTTCCTCTGAGGTTTCTGAGGTAATAGAGCTTCGCCCGACGGACCTTGCCCCGACGCACGACGTCGATATGGTCTACGACCGTCGCGTGAAGCGGGAATATACGTTCTACGCCGACGCCAAAACTCACTTTGCGGACCGTAACTGTCTCCCTCACTCCGCCGTGTTTTCGGGCGATCACGACTCCCTCAAAGACCTGAAGTCGTTCCTTATTGCCCTCTTTGATCCTCACGTGGACCTTCACGGTGTCCCCCGCCTGAAACGCGGGAATATTGTCCCGCAACTGTGCTTTCTCTATCGAATCCAAATTGTTCATGATCGTATAGGCCAGAGGTCAGCAAGGCATTTCACCCTGCTCACATATCACCTTTCTCTCCTTTTAAAAGATCGGGTCTATTTTTTTTTGTCTTATCCAGCGCCATCTTTCGGCGCCAATTCTCGATCTCGGCATGATTGCCGTTCAAAAGTACGTCGGGAACTTTCATTCCCCTGAATTCCGCCGGACGGGTATAGTGCGGCCAATCAAGCAGCCCGTTCGAAAAAGAGTCGTTCTCGGCGGATGTTTCGCTGCCCAGAGCACCAGGCATAAGGCGGATCACGGCATCTGCCATAACGACCGCTGCAGGTTCGCCGCCCGAAAGAACATAGTCGCCGATCGAGACCTCGTCGGTCACGAGTGCATCATTCACGCGTTCATCGACACCCTCATACCTTCCGCAGATCATCACAAGGTGGCGCGTCCCCTCCGCTAATTCTCTCACCAGAGACTGTTTGAGCGGACTCCCCTGCGGTGAAAACAAAATAACGCGGGTCCCGGCAACGTACTCTTCCCGGCAAGTAGTCCCGGCCAGATGCTCAACAGCCGCAAAAATGGGTTCGGGCTTCATGACCATTCCGTCACCCCCGCCAAACGGCCGATCATCGGTCATCTTGTGTTTATCGACAGCGAATGCCCGGATATCATGGACACTGATATCGATTATACCGGCCTGTTTTGCCCGGCGAATGATCCCAAAATCAAAGACCTGTCCGAAAAACTCCGGAAAAATTGTCAGTACGTCTATCTTCATTTTGGACCGATCTTTCTCCTGCCCGATCCAAATTCTAAAATTCGAGCAAGCCTTCAGGCGGATCGATCGTAATGTTCTTTCCCTCTATATCGACCTCTGTACATATCGTCCGGGCAAACGGGATCAGATATTCTTTCTTGCTGCTCGCAACAACAAGTATCTCGGTACCGCCAGTTCTCAACACGCCCGTCACCATGCCTATCGCCTCGTTCGTAGCGGTGTGGACGTCGCAGCCTACAAGCTGCCAATCGTAATACTCATCGTCCCCAAGTTCGACGGCATCTGTCTCATCCACACAGATCTCCGCGCCCCGCAGGGCTTCGGCGCGCTCGTTGGAATCGAACGAAAGGAACTTAAATACAATACGTCCATTGCTCAGCCATGATCTTTCAATTTCCAAGTCTATCCTGCTGCCATCCAGCAGGACCGCAATAACACTTTGCAGGCCTTCAAAACGCTCGGGAAAATCTGTCAACAAGTCGGCAACGACCTCGCCTTTTATCCCTCGCGGCCGGGCGATCCTAGCAATTGCGACAAGGTCATTCATCACGAGATGCCGAGGCCGTCCCGGATCAGTCCTCGATCAGGTCTAGTTGAAAGCGCCTTCCTTTCTTCTGTCCGGCAAAGAAGAGTAGGCTCCGGATCGCCTTTATCGTCCGCCCCTCACGACCGATGACACGGCCGTAATCGTCTGGTGCCAGCCGAACGGCGATCCTTACATTCTTTCCACCGTCGGAGACCTCGGAAACTTCAACCTCGTCCGGCGAACCTACGAGAGCTCTTACGATCTTTTCAATTGCTTCTTTCACAAACCGTCCTCACAGCGAAAGGAAACTGTCTTCCGCACGGCAAGCCCTGCGAATATTCGGATTCGAGTCCTGCTACTCCGCCGGCGTCGCCGGATTGTGCTTGATCAAGCTGGAAACTGTTTCCGTGGGCTGAGCCCCAACCCCTATCCAGTACTGTATCCGGTCATGTTTGAGATCAACCTGAGCCGGGTCGGTCATCGGGTTATAGGTCCCAAGATTCTCAATATATTTTCCGTCGCGCTTAGAACGCTTTTCCTTAACTACAACTCGGTAAAAGGGTTTCCCCTTTGCCCCCATTCGCATCAAACTGATCGCTAGCATATGTTTTTCACGTTTTCTTCCGCATCGCTGCGGGATTCAAAATCATAACTTCGTAGCCGTCACCACCACGAAAAACAGTTCATCATTTTCGTTTCTTGTGCCGTTTCTTCTTACGGGCACGTTTCGGCGAAGGGTCGTCATCGGAGGTTCCGCCGCCCAGTAGCCCTCCAATGCCTCCCATACCCGGGAGTCCGCCGCCACCCAGCATTCCACCAAGCCCGCCGGCGAGCCCGCCAGCCATCTTCCGTCCGAGCCCTCCAAACAGGCCACCTTTGTTGAGCTGCGTCATCATTTTGCGCATTTGCTCGTATTGACGCAGCAGTTGATTGACCTCGCCGATCGTTGTGCCCGACCCGCCGGCGATTCGGGTCTTGCGGCTGGCATCGATGACACGGTGATCGTTGCGCTCCTGCCGCGTCATCGAATCGATGATCGCCTCGGTTTTCTTCATCTGCTGATCGACCTCAGCAGATTGTTCTTCAGAGATCGCGAGCCCTCCAGTGAGTTGCTCGGGCAGCATTTTCATCAGCTTTGACATCGAACCGAGTTTTTTGAACTGGCCAAGCTGCGAGCGAAAATCTTCGAGCGTAAACTGGTTACGCGTCATTTTCTCGAGCTGGGCCTTTGCCTCGTCCTCGCTGATCTTGCCCTGGACCTCTTCGATCAACGTAAGCACGTCGCCCATTCCGAGAATCCGTTGAGCAATGCGGTCTGGATAAAATGGCTCTATTGCGTCGTATTTCTCACCGACGCCGACAAATTTTACGGGCTGGCCGATAACCTGTCGAATGGACAAGGCAGCGCCGCCGCGTGCATCGCCATCCATTTTTGTGAGGACAACCCCCGTAATGCCGACACGTTCGTGAAACGTCTGTGCGGAATTTACGGCGTCCTGGCCCGTCATCGCATCCGCCACGAAAAGCACTTCGAGTGGCTTCGTTTCGGTCTTTATCTGCTCGAGTTCGGCCATTAACTCGTCATCTATGTGAAGACGGCCGGCCGTATCGATCATCAGCGTGTCAAACCCCATTTCCTCGGCGTGCTTCATAGCACCCCGGACCAGGGTCATCGGGTCATTGGTGTCCTTGTCCTGAAAAACGGGGATACCTACGGCACCGCCAACAACGCGAAGCTGTTCACGGGCAGCCGGGCGATAAACGTCAACGGAAACGAGGAGAGGCTTGCGTTCCTGATTGTCGCGGAGCCAGCGAGAGATCTTTCCCGTAGACGTCGTTTTGCCGGAGCCCTGGAGCCCGACGATCATAACGACATTCGGGATCTGCCTTGTAAAAACAAGGCGGGACGACGTGCCGCCCATGAGGTTGACAAGCTCGTCATAGACGATCTTCACAACCTGTTCATGGGGGTTGAGGCCCTGCCAAACCTCTTGTCCCTCGGCCTTTGAACGGACGGACTCAACAAAATCCTTTGCTACCTTATAGTTTACATCCGCTTCGAGCAGAGCCATCCGGATCTCGCGAAGCGCCGCATCCACGTGCTCCGGCGTTAGACGGCCCCGGCCACGCAGATCATTAAGCGTTTTCTTGAGTTTATCGGACAGCGATTCGAACATATAGACCCACTTCGGCTACAAGAGTCGAAACTATAAATACTAGTGTTTGTGGTGCAACCTGTCAACTTTTCGAATGGTCGACGTGGTAGGTTTGGATGTTCGTTTTAGCGTATTTGATGCCGGTTTGAGCAAAACCCTCGTCTTCGACTGCAATCGGGTAGGATAATACGGATCGGAAAACATCATGTAGCCAACGCCACCAGCCGATCGCAATCGGCTAGCGCAGAACAAACACCGCGATGTTGAAATAGAAGATGAGCGTAAGAATATCGGTCAAGGCGAGTGTAATGGGGCCGGCGGCGATTTTTGAATCTTCGTGGATGGCGTGGAGGAGGGTCGGGATGCTCATGCCGATGACACCGGCTGAAAATACCGAAACAAGCACGCTCAGGCCGATAATAAGCGCGGCCTCCGGGCTGCCTCGCCAGAGGTAGGCGATACTTCCTACTATGGTGCCGCAGGCGAGGCCGAGGAGCGACGTTGCCATTCCCTCTTGCCGAAGCCATCTTAGATAGAGCGAAAGGCCCGGGGCTCGGAAGTGCAGATTCTGGATCGTGACGGTCATTGACTGAATGCTTACGCTCTCGCCAAGCGCAAGCACTAGGGTGATAAAGAACGCAAGGACTATTGCCTCCGAAAGCGTCGCTTCATAGAAACCGGTCAGGACCGCACAAATGGTGCCGCTGGCCATTGTCGCAAGCAGCCAGGGAAACCTGAACCTGAAAATGCCGAAAGGCGAGCGTCCCTTGATCTGAGCTATGCCGAAACCAATGATCTGGAACACGTCGTCAACGTGCTGCTTCTCTGCAAAGTTCATCGTCTCCTGTGTAAAAAGCCCGGCGTCCACGACACCCACGATCTTGCCGTCATCATCAACAACAGGAAACGCAAGGAGTTTGTGCCGAAGGAACATCTCGCATGCCTGGAGAATGTTTGCGCTGTGAGAGATCGAAACAATGTCTCGTGACATTATCTCGGAAAGCCGAACCGAGGACCCGGAGAGCAGCAACCCTCTGGTAGAAAGAACACCCGTCAGCCTACCGTCTTCATCGACAACGTAGAAATAGACGATTCTCTGGCCAAGACCCTTGGTCCTGATGATCCGCAGCGCGCCTTCGACGGTAAGCGATTCGCTAAGTTGTGGGAAATCAGTACGGGCATAGGGCAATAACGGATCCTGTAGATGATCCGGGTTATGGGGGTTAATGGTTGAGTGTAAGCTCTCGTCGTTCTCGTATGCCATATAGATACTTGCACTTAAGCCATGCCACCATCTGAGAAGGCCTAACCTGAGGGTGTAACTTAACGATTCGACCTATTTTACAAGTTTGTAAGGGAATAAGGAAAGAGAATCAGAAATTCAGCTTCTCGATCGCCGCAATCACGCTTGAGGCGGGGACGCTAAGTATGCAGCGGGGCTCACCGTAAACCTCGCATGTGTAGCCGGGGCAGGGCTGGCATGGAAAGTCCTCGAAAACGATCTTGTTAGGCGCATCGGTCCAGGGGTACCAATGGTGGCGGTTTGACGAACCGAAGATGACGACCGATGGCGTGCCGACAGCGGCGGCGACGTGGGCGGGGCCGCTGTCGTTGCCCACGAAGAGTTTTGCCTTTGATGCTAGCGCTGTGATCTCGGGCAGCGTGAGATCGTCAAACGTCACGATAGGGACTCTCGATGCCGATGCCGCATCAGCTAGGACAGAACGTTCGTTTGGTGCTGCGATCGCGATGACCGCCAGGTTCTTTTCACTTAGAAACTCAGCAACACGGGCAAAATTGCTGGCGGCCCACTGCTTTGTTGCAAACGCCGCAGCGGGATGAAGCAGCGCAAATGGGGAATCCGGAATGCGGATCGCGGAATTCGCAATCCGCTGATCGGCCGACCTCAATGCCGCTTCCGTGACATGTAGGCGGCTTTTCGGCCGGTCGTCGACGGGAACACCGGCAAAGCCCAGCAGCGCAAGCTGCTGCTCGGCCGAGTGGGTCTTCTCACGCCCCCAGAAATCGGCAGAAGAGCTTAAAAGATGCGTGTAAAGGCTGGCATATCGGTAGTTTGAGTAGCCTATGCGATAGGCGGCACCGGAGGCGCGGGATAAGAAGGTTGATGTGCTGCCGCCGTGGAGGTTGAATACGACGTCGTAACGCTTGGAGCGGATCAGACGTGTAGCACTGAGGCGGTCGGACAGCCGCTTGCCTATACGGATCACATTGTCAACAGAGTCAAACCCGTCGAGAAGCGGGGCTACCCAGTCCTCAAGCAGGATGTCGACCTCAGCATCGGGCAGAAAACGTTTTAGGGCTATAAGGGAAGGGGTTGCGAGAACTGTGTCGCCGATAGAGCGAAGCCGGATGACAAGGACGCGACGAACTTCTTCCCAGGCGAACTGCGGCATAAACAGACAATGGAGAATAGACAACGCTTTGATCAATTATCCATTGTCCATTATCAGTTGTCCATTACTTCTCGACCGTCGCTTCTTCGACAAGCATCACCGGTATGTCGTCCCTGATGGGATAAACAAGACGACATTCTGTATTCTGGCAGGTAAGCTTGGTCTGCTCGTCGTCTATCCTGACCTCAGACTTACATTTCGGACAACGCAGGATCTCTAATAGTTCGGGGCTAACGGCCATGATTCATATCCTATTCTATAAATTCTAATCCAAGCTTATCTTTGATAGTCTTAAGCTTTTGACAGCCTTCCTGTGGTCCTTGCTGGACCATATTGATCTAATCCGGTCATTCGATTCAACAAATGTTAGACGAAATAGAAACTTTTTCTCATCAATCAAGGAGTTGTTGGGCACACACATTTCCTGAACCACTGTCTGTAGCGGTTCAGGCGTGATATATATAGCTCCCATTACATACGGGTGCTTACCTTTGGGGCCAATTTCATAGTGAAAGTTATTGATTATTTTTCTTGATTTGTTTCTGATTGTATAGGAAAAACAAGTCTTCCACCATTCCGACGAACCTTCTTCATTCCATGTCCGTACTACGGATAGATGAAAAGGAGCTTTAGAATAGTTTTGAACGATCACAGGCTCATCCACAAAAATAGGATCTTGCCCTTGAGTAACCACAGGTGAAGTTGCGAACAAGAAAAACACCAACACTATGCCCAATCTTAATCTCATCAGATCATTAAATAATCGCCAATAGTTACCTAATGCTTCTTAAACCTGCGTTCCGCACTCGGGGCAGAATTTTGCTCCCGCCGAAAGTTCTGCCTGACATCCGGTGCATTTCGCCTTTTCCTGCGAAGAGCCGCATTCCGAACAGAATTTTGCGCCTTCGCGGAGGTTGGCCCCGCACTTGACGCAAGGCACCTGAGCGACCTCCATCTTGCCGCCGCAATCGGCGCAGAATTTTGCACCGGCTGCGTTCTGCTTTCCGCATGAGGGGCACACAATGCCGGCAGCAGCGCCGCCCGAACCACCGGGCTGGTTTGCGCTGAAGGCATTTGCCATCTGGCCCCCGACTGCAAAGCCAGCGCCGAGGCCGGCACCCAGGCCTGCCCCGCCGCCTTCGTTCTGTGCGGCGTCGCGCATTGCATCGGCCGCCTGAAACTGTGCATAGGTTTGGACATTGCCGAGAGCTCCCATCGAGGCACGCTTGTCCATTGCCGCTTCGACCTCGGGCGGAAGCGATATGTTCTCGACAAAGAACTTTGTTACCTCAAGGCCCCATGAACCAAAATCACCATTGATCTTCGAACGGATCGCCTCGCCGAGTTCCTTATACTGAGCCGCAAGGTCGAGAGCCGGTATCTTCATCTCGCCAAGGGCGTCAGAGAACTCAGTGACGATAGCCCGTTTAAGCTGGCCGTCGATGTCCTCTGTCTGAAAATGTCCGTTTGTCCCGGCGATCTCACGAATAAATCCGGCCGGATCTGCGACGCGAAGGCTGTAAGCCCCAAAGGCACGAAGGCGAACGATGCCAAAATCGGCGTCGCGAAGCATTATCGGGTTTGAGGTGCCCCATTTCATATCCGTAAACTGTTTGGTATTAACAAAATAGACCTCGGCTTTGATCGGAGAATTAAAGCCGTATTTCCATGCTCCGAGCTTAGACAAGATGGGCGTGTTGCCGCCTTCGACCGTGTAGCGTCCCGGTGTGAACACGTCCGCTGCCTGCCCCTCGAAGACAAAAACGGCGGCCTGCGATTCGCGGACGATAAGCTGTGCCCCGTTCTTGATCTCCTGCCCATGGACCGGAAAGCGATAAAGCAGCGTATTTTGCGATTCATCAAGCCATTCGATGACCTCGATAAATTGGTTCATCGCGGCTTCTTTGACCTTGTCCATTATGCTCATTCTTTAATTCTCCTCGTGAATAAACTAACGAAGAATATGCCACAAAGTTCGCTCAATTGGAAGTTTTACTGACGTTTGAGACAGACCGGCTGCCGATTTTTGGGAACGAACGGAGGGCCGTTTCGTGAATGGCGGTTGCCGTTAGCCTGAGGCTGCTCTGCGGCGGCGAACCCTTCGGAAAAGAGCGACCACGATCACTGCAAAAATACCTCCGGCGGCATCGAGCATAACATCGCCCAAAGACCCGGTTCGCGAGGGGTCGAGCGACTGGCCGTATTCGTCTACCCCGGCAACGATCAAAACCAGAAGGAGCGCCGCTGCATACCAATATCGCCGAAGCACGGCAAAATGCGACCCCAACAATGCACGCGATGCCAAAAATGCCAGCACCGCATACTCGGCAAAATGTGCGAATTTGCGTATCGCGCCGTGATAAAGCCGGAGCGTTTCTTCGGACGCATCAGGAAAAAGGAACTGTAAGATCGGGCGAATGAACCTCGATGTCTCGGACATCGCTCCGGCCCCGCTCGAAAGAAATAAAATGACGCCGACCCAAAATAGAACAGGCGCGTAGCGTATTAAACGCCCGCGCCAAGTGTTTTCCTGTCTTAGATCGTTCAAAACGAGGTTTCCTGGGGAAACGGTTTTAAAGCGCAGCGGCGCCGCTGACGACCTCGATGATCTCTTTTGTGATCGCGGCCTGGCGGATGCGGTTCATATTGAGCGTAAGCGTATCTATCAACTCGCCGGCATTTTTCGAAGCAGAGTCCATCGCCGTCATGCGCGAACCTTGTTCGGAGGCGACGGATTCGAGCATCGCGCGATAGACCTGCGTGACCACCTGTTTCGGAAGCAGCTTGCCGAATATCTCGGCCGGCGGCTGTTCGTAGATATATTCGGCTTCGACCCCGCCTTCCGTTTCTTCGTCATGTGAGATCGACGGGATCGGCAAAAGCTGCTCAATAATGGGTTTCTGCGAGAGCACCGTTTTGAATTCGGTAAATACGAGAAACACCTTGTCGATGCTTTCGTCCTCGGTAAAGGTCTTGATGATGTTTTCTGCTATCTCGGCGGCATCGGTATATTTTACCTGCCCTGTCCCGGTCAGGCCGATGTATTCGGCAGCTATCGTGATCTCGCGACGTTTGAAAAAATCGCGGCCCTTGCGTCCAACAGCCATCAATTCGGTCGAACGCGAAGCGTTCTCATTTAGAAAAGCCTGGGTCGCCTTGATAACGTTGGCATTGAATGCCCCGGCGAGACCTTTGTCGGCTGTAACCAAGACGACTAGATACTTCTCGTCGCCCCTAGGGTCAAGCAGGGGATGAGAAAACTCTTCGGAGACCTTTGCACTCAAACCACCAAGCACCTCGGACATCTTTACCGCGAACGGACGCGCGGCTGTAACCCGATCTTGGGCGCGCTTGAGTTTTGCAGCGGCGACCATCTTCATCGCCTTTGTGATCTGCTGCGTGTTCTTGACCGACTTTATGCGTCGGCGCATGTCCAAAAGACTTGCCATTTCTTGATCTCAGATACCAAATTCTAAATTCCGGTATCAATAAACCGGGAACTTCAATTCCGAATTTCTAACTGTTATGCGGCGGCCGCTTCGGCCTCGTCTCGGTTCCAGCGGGTCGCCTTAAAATCCTCGACCGCTTCCTTCATTTCATCTTTCAGGGCGTCGTCGATGTTCTTGGTCTCGCGCATCGTATTCATTACGCCAGGATGAGCATTTTTCATATAAGCGATAAGCTCTTCCTCAAAACGCTTCAGGTCTTCGACGGCGACATTGTCCGCATGGCCGTTGGTAACGGTCCAAATGATCACCACCTGCTGCTCGACCTCCATCGGCTGATATTGCGGCTGTTTGAGTATCTCGGTTAGGCGCTTGCCCCGTTCGAGTTGGGCCTGCGTCGCCTTGTCGAGATCGGAGCCGAATTGAGCAAAGGCTGCAAGCTCGCGGAACTGAGCAAGATCGATACGCAGAGTACCGGCAACGGATTTCATCGCCTTGATCTGTGCCGAACCACCAACACGCGAGACGGAGTTACCAACGTTGATAGCCGGCCGCACACCCGAGTTAAAAAGGTCGGATTCAAGAAAGATCTGTCCGTCTGTGATCGAGATAACGTTGGTCGGAATGTAAGCCGAGATGTCTCCGGCCTGAGTCTCAATGATCGGCAGCGACGTAAGCGAACCTCCTCCGCGAGCATCTGACATCTTTGCCGCACGCTCAAGAAGACGCGAATGGAGATAAAAAACGTCACCCGGATAGGCTTCGCGACCCGGCGGACGGCGCAACAGCAACGAGATCTCACGATAGGCAGCCGCCTGCTTCGAAAGATCATCGTAGATCGTCAGGGCGTGGCGGCCATTATCGCGGAAATACTCTCCGATGGCGCATCCGGCATAAGGAGCAAGGAACTGCATCGCCGCGGGATCCGAGGCTGTCGCCGAAACGACCACCGTGTAGTCCATCGCACCGTAATCCTCGAGTTTTTTTACAACTTGTGCAACGGTCGAGGCTTTCTGCCCAATGGCAACGTAGATACAGATAACGTCCTTACCCTTTTGGTTGATTATGGTGTCGATCGCGACAGCCGTTTTACCCGTCTGTCGGTCGCCGATGATCAACTCACGCTGGCCACGGCCGATAGGCACCATCGCGTCGATCGCCTTGATTCCGGTCTGAAGCGGTTCTTTAACAGGCTGTCGGTCGATAATGCCGGGGGCGATGCGTTCGATCGGATTATAAAGATCGGTTATGATCTCGCCCTTTCCGTCGATGGCATTTCCGAGAGCATCTACCACACGGCCAATCATTGCGTCGCCGACCGGAACGCTCATGATGCGCTTGGTCCGCTTTGCCTCGTCGCCTTCCTTGATCTTTTGAAAGTCGCCAAAGAGCACGCAGCCGACCTTGTCTTCTTCCAGGTTGAGGGCCAGTCCGCGTACGCCGTGGGGAAACTCCAGAAGTTCACCCGCCATGACCTTTTCCAAGCCGTAAACCTCAGCAATGCCGTCGCCGACCTTGATAACGGTGCCTACCTCGTCAACGGTCATATTAGAGTCGAAATTTTCGATCTGTGCCCTTATGATCTCATTGATCTCGTTTGCCTTAATTGCTTCCATATAAGTTATTAGCGACCGAGAAAGTATTGCGGCCACTATCTCTGCATTAGTTGTTCTCTTAAATTCTCGAGCTGAGTGCGTACAGAGCCGTCGTAAACGATCGAACCGATGCGGGTAACCACACCACCGATCAGATCACGATCGATCTCATACTCCAGATTCACGATCTTGCCGGTAATCTTTTCTAGGCCGGCCTTAAGGTCCTTCTTTTCTTCGTCGCTTAGTTCATGGGCCGACTGTACCGAAGCATTTACGATGCCCCGCCGCTCTTCCATCACCGAGACAAACTTTTCGTTTATATCCGGAAGGTCGGTCAGACGGCTGTTCCGTAGGAGGACCCGGAGAAAGTTCGCCGTCGTTTTCGAAGGGGTGGCACGGGACAATAGCGATTCAAGGACGTTCTCTTTCCTGGTATGTGCGATCGAAGGATTGGAAAAGGCCGTATATAGATCCAAATTGGACCGGATCATGTCCTCCCAGGATCGCAGTTCGCCCCTTACTAGATCGGCCTCGCCAGTCTTTTCGACGACATCGGCAAGCGCAGAGGCGTAGCGGCGGGCAATGGTCTCTACACTCATATCAGTTCAAACCTCCGATCGCCTTTATACCGGACCTGATCAGCCGGGAATCCGTTTGCGGTGTTACATCGTTACGGAGTTTCTCCTCTGCCAGCCGAAGACTTTCCTCGACCGCGAAACGGCGAAGTTCGAGTCTTGCAACCTGGCCCACGCGAACGATCTCGCCTGCAGTCTGACTGTTAAGCTTTGCGGCCTCAGAAGCGGCCTGTGCCATCAGCCGTCCTTTCTCCAGCTCGATCTCTTCGCGAGCCTGCTTGTTCAATGTGTTGATCTCGGCATCGGCACCGGCGAGTTTTGCCTCTATGTCAGTGAGTTTCGCGAGGGCTGCTTTTTTGGCCTCTTCCGCCTTGATAAGTTCAGAGCGGATCTCTTCCCGCTTTGCCTTAAACGTCCCTGAAAGTGGCTTCTTCAACAAGTAGATCATTACGAGAACGAAGATAGCCAAATTCACAAACCGCCATACCTCGAAAGCCGGATAATTGATGTATTGGTTCCAAAAGGCGGAAAAGCCCGCGTCGGGGCCGGCGGCGGCGGCCGCAAGGAAAAGAATGATCGTGGAAAATACCGTCGTAGTCATGCTTTAAGGATATTGGCGGAGATCTTGTCCGCCATCTTATGGGCCTCCAGAGCGATATCAACCTTTGCATCGGCCTTTGCTTTCTCGATCTTATCGAGTTCGTCTTTCAGGTGTCGATTGGCTTCCGCGCGGGCACTGAGGATCGCGGTCTGGCGAGCTTCAACGGCTTCGAGGCGTTCCCTTTCGATCATCTCGTAAGTCTCTGTCCGAGCTTCGAGCATCGTGCGTTCGTATTGCTTCTGCTTCTCCGCGACATCGGCGAGTATCTCTTCGGCCTCACCGCCGCGACCCACCTTTTGCCTCGAACGTTTGGTGATGACCTCGTTGATGGGCTTGAAAAGGGTGCGATTCAGCACCCATATCATTATCAGTATGAAGCCTATGTGTATGAATAATGTTCCGTCCGGGAAAAGTTGGATCCCGCCGGCAGCCAGCAACGCCATACTTTGATCTTATAAGAACTATATTAAACAGAGCTACGACCGTGCGTGTCTCAAAACATTAGAGACTATCACGCAGCATTTTAAGGGTCAAGCGGTCATTGGCAGGACGCCGCAGTGCAGATACCTGCATTGCTGAGATCCTTTGGTAGTCTGGCGGACTGCGGCTGAGCACGTACCTATCGGGTAAATAGAACCCTAGTGATCTACGCGTCAATTCGCAGGCTGCGAATGTACTGGCCGGGGGTCGTGCCGGTCTCGCTTCTGAACATTGCGATGAATGCACTCGGGCTTTCGTAACCGCTGGCGAAAGCAGCCTCGCCGACCGAATTTCCTTCCACCAGCAGCCTGACAGCCAGCATAAGCCGTGCCTGTTGGCGCCATCGGCCGATGCTCAGTCCTGTCTCGCGAACGAATATCCTTTCCAGCGTTCTTGGGCTTGCCCCGACCGCGCGGGCCAGTTCTCCAAGCGGCGCTTTATTTGAGGCGTCAGCACTTATCAGATCTGCTAACCGAACCGCCCTGGGATCGTTTGGGAGCCTAATCTCTAACGAGATCTCATCGGCCGCGGCTAATTGATCCAGCAGAACGGAGGCCAGGTGAACGTGTGTTGGTTCGGAGCCGGAGAGCATACTGAGCCTGACACATTCCAGAATGATCTCGCGCAGCAAACCCGAAACCTTCAATACCTTGCATCTGTTCGGAAGGCCGCCCGCCGAAGTTGGGTTTATATAGATCGTGCGCATCACGGTTTCTGAGATCATAAGAATGCTGTGCCCGACGTCTGGCGGGACCCAGACGCACCTCATCGGCGGGACGACCCATCTGCTGTCTTCAGCATCGATCTGCATTACACCATTTGCGGCAAAAATGACCTGCCCCCAGGAATGAGCATGGCTTTCGATCACATGGCCTTTTGAGAGCCGAAGGCCAAGCGTTCGGACAAGAAATTCGCTTTTGTCGGATTGATGGCGAGATCGCAACATTCTTTGACGTTATATCCCTTGACCGCCATTCGTCAATATCAATATACTCATCGGAACATAGAAGATCTCGACAAAGGAGAGACTGTTTTGCCAAACAACATTGTTCATTTTGCCATCAACGCTGACGACTGCGAACGTGCAATCGATTTTTACAAGACTGTGTTCGGATGGACATTCGAGGCCTGGGGGCCGCCGGATTTTTGGCGGATATTCACCTCTCCGGACGGCATACACGGCGCCCTGCAAAAACGCCGCGAACTAGTGTCGGGCAGCGGAATGACCGGTTACGAATGCTCGATCGGTGTCGAGGACATAAAAAGCACAGTCGCCGATATCGAAAAAGCAGGCGGCACGATCGTCTTTCCGCCTTTTTTGATCGAACATGTCGGCACGGTCGCCCAGTTCGAAGATACCGAAGGGAACCGCGCCAGCGTGATCCAGTATCTGGAAGGAGTTAGCTGATGAGTTTGTTACCCATCCAATCGCTCAATCGGCTTAAGTTTTCGGTGTTGTTGATGCTTATTGCTGCCGTCGGCCTGTCGACTACAAAGTTGGGAGGTACCACTGCATTTGCCTATGACGGTCAACTGACTGAAATTGCCGCATTTCTTGAGAAACGGAGTTCGGCCATAGCATCTGGTGACAAAGAGAACATTCGCGCATCTTATGTCAATGATGGAAGGTTTCACTGGTTCGAGGATGGACGTCTAAGATACGGTTCCGTTGACGAGATTCTCGATCAGCTCAAGCTTTTCCAGAGGGAACAAAGACAATCACTAAATTGAGCGTTGTGAGAGTAACGCTGGTTTCAAAAAATATCGCCCACTGTAGTGCCGCATTTGAATCAAAGATCGCGATGTCGTCAGGCGGTATTGAATTCAGCGGCGTGTTCACGATGTTGCTGGAAGAAGATAAAGACGGATGGAAGTTCATTTCCGGCCATACATCTACTGTGGCTAGCGGCAGGTGATCTGATAGTCATGATCTCCTTAGGATTTTTACGGCTATGATAAAATGCAACTATTCTTTTTATGAATGGTTGCACAATATCTTCTTCAATTCGGGCACCGCGAAACCGAACTATCGCCATTCTCGATGGCGAAGAAGAAAGATATCGAGATCAGTTGGTTCGTGCGGTAGAAGTACAGGCAAAAAGCAACCTTCAAAACACGGTAATACAGGGCGATGCGTTTCATATTTTGCCGAACCTGCCAAAATCGAGTTTCGATCTGCTGTTTGCAGATCCTCCATATAATTTAACCAAGGATTTTGGCAAAGAGAGGTTCAGGCAAACGAGCGGCGATGATTATGAGGGGTGGCTCGATTCGTGGCTTGGCTTCTGCGTTCCATTGCTAAAACCAACAGCCAGTGTTTATATCTGCGGCGACTGGCGTTCGAGCTCTGCTATTCAAAATGTCGGATCAAAATACTTCAAACTGCAAAACCGCATCACTTGGGAACGTGAAAAAGGCCGCGGGGCAAAACGGAATTGGAAAAATACAGCTGAGGACATCTGGTTTTTTACCGTTTCTGACAAATACACATTCAACCTTGATTCAGTAAAGCAACGTAGGCGCGTTGTTGCTCCTTACAGGGAGAACGGAAAGCCGAAGGACTGGAGCGAAACGCTGTCGGGCAAGTATCGCGACACACATCCATCGAATATATGGACCGATATCACCGTGCCATTTTGGTCAATGCCCGAAAACACCGACCACCCGACGCAAAAGCCTGAAAAGCTGCTTGCAAAGATCATTCTCGCAAGCACGAATGCGAACGACCTGATACTAGACCCCTTTGCCGGTGTGGGAACCACCGCCGTAGTCGCCATGAAGCTTGACCGCCGCTTTGTGGTAGTCGAATCCGACGAGCAATATTGCCTGATCACGGCAAAACGGCTGGAAATGGCAGAAGCGGGCGGGGCGATACAGGGCTTTTCGGACGGCGTTTTCTGGGAGAGAAACAGCGGGCCGCGGAAATGAACGACGAAGACGCGTTCACCCTGTCGTCATCGTCACAAGCTCGGGTCCGACCAATGCACAGAAACGTGGCCACTCTACTTCTGATCGTCAAGACCAACAGGTGGACATGCCATCGACTTCACAGATGTAACTTCACTTTACGGCTACTCAATTATCGTGATGAGTGTTGGCTTGAGCTGGGCAGTTAAAACCGTCATTCTATCTTTCCCGAAAACCGGCCTGCGAACGATCAACGAATATTCACCAGCATCAAGTTCGTAAAAGTAGCTTAGATCCAGATCGAAATCATAGGTTTCATTTGGATCAAGACGAACGGCATATGAGCGGCTGGTTGAGCCACCCCCGTTTCTTGTTGTCAATCTAAACTAGGGGATTCCTGGCCTTGAGAAGTTGAGTGTAACGTCATTCTTGTTGATCCATTGGTCGAGCACCTTCGAGATGAAGTCGTTGCCGTTATCGACCTGTACTCACTTCGGAATCAGCCCTCCGACGGAAGAAAGGTTTATAGTCAACGTTAAATCTTTCTCATATTGGGCAAATTGAATCGCAACAGAACAACTCAATATAATGAGGAGCATAAGTGATCGCTTCTTCACGATATTCAATTTGACCTCCTAATTTGAGCACCGCCAGGTGCCATCCGATCTGCTGAAAAATAGGGACCGGAAACTCGCCCAAATGCTAAGCCGTAATCGTTGTCGAAAAAAGTCGAGCGAAAACCTAGTGGAATAATTGTATCGTATCCTGTCAACGGCTAGCGAATAGAGGTGTTTGGGGCAATAGCGACATTAGGCGCAGCAACGGTGTAGAACCTAGGCCAAGACTTTGAGTGTGGGTTCCCCGATCAAACACCGCCGGGAAAAAAGAGGAACGTATAACTGCCGCTGGTGTTGGCTAGAGTCTAGAGGAGGCTTAGTTGAGGACCTGAAGAGGCATAGAAAATGCCGGCTCGGAGTGGTCGAAGACAGCATCAAGCTCTTTTTCGATGGAGCCGTGGCCGACGGGGATCGCCTTGACGAGCGGCCCGAAGTTGCGGAAATCGTAGAGTTCGGTATCGAGCAGGTGCGAGCCGGTGACATTCGTAAGCGCGGTAAGGATAGAGCTTCGGAGCGAAGGTATCTCGTCGGCGAGTTCGGAGACAAGGCGCCTGACGCGTGCCCGCTTGAGGTTTGGCTGCGAACCACAGAGATTGCAGGGGATGATGGGAAACTGCTTTTCCTCTGCATATGCCGCTATGTCCGCCTCCTGACAGTAGGCCAGCGGACGGATGACGGTGTTGCGGCCATCGTCGCTGCGGAGGATCGGCGGCATCGCCTTTAGCTGGCCGACGAAGAACAGGTTGAGCAGAAATGTGTTGATAATATCGTCGGCGTGGTGGCCAAGAGCTATTTTTGTACAATTTTCCTCGACCGCGACATTGTAAAGAATGCCTCGACGAAGCCGAGAACACAGCGAGCAGAAGGTTTTTCCTTCAGGGATGTGCTGCTTTACGATCGAATAGGTATCTTCCTCGACGATCCGGTATTCCACACCGATGCTTTCCAGATAGTTTGGCAGGATCTCTTCGGGAAAACCGGGCTGTTTCTGATCGAGGTTAACTGCAAGAATATCAAACTTTACGGGGGCACGGCGGCGAACATCGAGCAGCAGGTCAAGCAGCGTATAGCTGTCCTTGCCGCCCGAAAGACAGACCATAACGCGGTCGCCCTCGGCGATCATGCCGAAATCGGCTATGGCCTTGCCCATCCGCTTAAGCAACCGTGTTTTTGTCCTAGAATCTACAAACAATCTACCGAAAACCTCCGAAATCGTTAATTGTCGCACGCGAGGTTAGCAATATCAACCATTAAGAATTAACTAGACACAATTGGGCAAGGTCGTTTATCATTCGAAAGCAGGCATTTTTCGATATCGACGATCTCAAATTTGTCATCGCCAAACGATCAATGGTCCGTCCGGACAGACCACTGCCTAAGTATTTCATAAACGCAAAGGAGAAAACGTCTTATGATCAGAATGGGAAGGAATTCCAAAACTGAACAACCAGATGCCCCCGACTATCAATCAAGTTCCCCAACTTCGCAGACTTCTTATCAATATGGAGCAGATCAGCCGAACACGGTCTCAAAGCCGACCACCGACAGCGAATCGATCGCCCGTGACATAAAGGAAGGAAAGCTGAGCGGCTTTGTGGGCCACGGGACATCGCTCTCCGGCGACACGACCTTTCAGATGATGCTTCGCGTTGATGGCCATCTGACGGGAACGGTTTCGTCAGAGGGCGGGACGCTGATCGTCGGCAACAGCGGACAACTCGACGCCAATGTTTCGGTGGGAACTGCAAATATCAACGGAACGATAAACGGAGATGTTGCCGCGTCTGAAAAGATACATCTTGGCCGCACAGGGAAGGTGGTCGGCAACATCACGACACCGAAACTGGTAATTGAGGACGGAGCCCTTTTCGAAGGGAGCTGCAGCATGGTGAAGGCCCGCGAGACGGAACAGGCTGCGATACCGGCTCCGACAGAGACGCAATACCAGGCAAGCTCATATTCGAGCTACTCATCGTCCAGCACGACAACCGCAGATGACGATGATGATGTGACAGGTTCGGTTGAAGATGATGACGACGATGAAGAAAGGGCCGATGCTGCTTCGAGCTAGTTAGTTATTCATTCTTTCAGATTGGCGGCTTCGGCCGCCTTTTTCTTTTCCGGCGTGCGAAGCAGCGGTAAATGTTTGAAAATAGTGATGCGAAAGGCAACTAGCAGATCGAATGAATTGAAGGAGGGATCACTCTGATGCTAAATGATTTCAAGAAATTTATCTCACGGGGGAACGTGCTTGACCTCGCAGTCGCGGTGATAATGGGAGCTGCATTCGGTTCGGTCGTAAAGACCTTTACGGACGGGATCGTGATGCCGATAGTGGGACTGGTAACGGGGGGCATCGACTTCAGATCTCAGTTCTACGACCTGAGCGGAACGGTGCCGGCAAATGCGACACCTGAACAGATCGAGGCCGCATTGAAAGGCGGTACCCCGGTAATACTTTATGGGCAGCTGGTAGGCGACCTACTCACGTTTCTGATAGTTGCCTTTGTGATGTTCATGCTGGTGCGATATGCAATGGGCCTTTTCAGGGGACTCGAAGCAGAATCGGAACCCTCCGGCGAAGTGGTACTGCTCACGGAAATACGAGATATTCTAAAGGCAAAATGAGACTATTCAATTCACATAACCGTGGGGAGCGACAAACGGCAAGATCCGCTCCGGCATGATGCAGATATCGAGAGGAACGTCTTGAATGTTTATGTCGTCAATCACCTCGATCGGTGGGAACAGGCTTACGCCCACCTTGAGGCAGTCCTGACGACAGCGAGCGAGAAACCTGTCGTAGTATCCCTTGCCGTAACCGACTCGATGGCCCGATTCATCAAAACAAAGTAATGGAACAATGACGAGGTCGATCTCCGCGGGATCGGCCTGTTCCGTTCCAACCGGTTCTCGAATGCCCCAAGGGTTTTCCAGAAGCTCGGTCTCAGCGTCAAAGTAAAAGCTTTCGAGTTCGCCCGTTTTGCTATCCACGATCGGGGCACAGGTCTCGGTGCCCCTTCGCTCGTGCCAGATGCGATAGTAGATCATCGAGGTGTCAAACTCGTTGAATTTTGGAATACGGATAAAGGTATGGAGCGTTCTGACAGCCGCAAGGTCGAACTCATTGAAGAACCGCTCCGCGATACGAGCGCTCATCGCTGCGACATCGCCCGGGGATAGCAACAGCCGCTTTTCAAAATAGGCCTTGCGGAGTTCAGATTTTTTCATCAATCACGTACGATCCAGCCGCCGCCGACAACCTCTTCACCGGTTGCTATGTCGTAGAAGATGGTGGCCTGACCGGGGGTGATAGCCCGCTGCGGTTCGTCAAAGACGATCCGCGCGCCGGCGTCCGGCAGGGCATGGATCGTGGCCGGTGCGGGGTCGTGGCGATAACGGATCTTGACGAGAGCGCGGACCGGTTCTTTCGGCTCGTCAAATGCGACCCAGTTAACGCCTTTTGCTGTGAATTCAGTCGATTCTAGGTCGTCAGCCTCCCCGACCATTATCCGATCTCGTGCCCGCTCTATCTGAACTACATATAAAGGTTTTTCGTGGGCGATGCCGAGGCCGCGGCGCTGGCCGATCGTGTAACGATGTATGCCGCTGTGGCTGCCGAGCGTTTCACCCGCCGTGTTCACTATCTCGCCGCCTGCGGGTATCTCGCTCTCGCGTCCCTCGTGTGTCAAAAAGCGGTCGATGAACTCTGAATATTTGCCGTCCGGGACAAAGCAGATCTCCTGCGATTCCTGCTTTTCGGCCGTATAGAGGTCAGCAGTGCGGGCGATGTCACGAACCTCGCTCTTGAGCATTTCGCCAAGCGGAAAATAGGCTCGCGAAAGCTGGTCCTGTGTCAGTTCCCAAAGGAAATAGCTCTGGTCCTTCCAATGGTTGCGGCCGCGGAAAAGGCGGTAGCGGCCTGCGGTCTCGTCATATTCGACGCGGGCATAATGTCCGGTGGCCACCTTATCGCAACCGAGACTTACGGCCATGCGGTCGAGAGAGGCAAATTTCAACCTTGAGTTACACGCAACGCACGGAATCGGCGTCTCGCCAGCAAGATAACTCTGGATGAAGGGCTCTACCACATCGCGGTCAAAATCCTTCTCGAGATTCAGTACGTAGAATGGAAAATCGAGTTTGTCGGCCACGCGACGGGCGTCGTAAACGTCGTCCAGCGAGCAACAGCGAGAGGGCAGCGGGTCGCCGTTCTCGTCAACGTTCACGTGCCGCCGCTGGTCCCAGAGCTGCATCGTGAAGCCGACAAGTTCATGCCCCTGCTCTTTTAATAACGCAGCCGCCGCCGAACTATCGACGCCGCCGCTCATTGCCACCGCGATCTTCATTTTCGTCCTTCCTGCCAAACCTCTATTATAACGCACGAGACATAGAAGCCGGGAAGGGCGGTCCATTAGCTGTCGTCAACGGCCCTTCTTGCGGTCGTGCCGGATCGCCTTGGCGAGCTTTTTTCCCTCGATCTTTGCGATACTTGTTGCGGTGTAAAAGATGCCGGGGTAAGCATATTCTCCGCGTCTTATCTCCCAAATACGATGGCCGTCGCGATTCTCCAACCAAGCGTTGATGTGCCACTCAGCTGCATCGAGCGGGCTGATGTCCCTTTTTTTCCTGTATTCAGGATCATTTATCGATGGAGCGTGAGCGTAGTCGTTCATCGAGAGGTCGCCCCGAAGTATGGCATCAGCCTCGGCCGCTGAGTCGACGGTCTTGAATCCGCTCTTGCCCAGCCATCGTTTCAAGACGACCAGGAACTCGACCCGTTCCTGCAAATGCTTCGCGCATGGCAAAAGCATCCCGCCGACGCGTGTCCCACAAGATGACGAGACGATCCTGAACGAGGACTCGTCAACAAAGACCGTCTTTACGTCCTTTAACCAATAAACCGACGTGCCGGTCTGAGACGGAACCGCCGCCGCCGCGAAAATAATGAATATCAACGAAAAAAAAGCCGATTTTCTCATCACATATCTCCCTTAAGTTCGATCAACACTTCTTTGGGAAGAGTAATGGTCTGATCAGCATCTGAAACATCCATCCGCAGTCTGCCCAATTGGACGTTCAAAGCCCTGATCCGCACCTAAGAAGAGGAGACGAAAATGCGCTTCGAAAGCGGACGGTTAACGTGAGGCAATCTCAGCAAGACGCGGGAGAAGCGCGACCCTGATGGCTTCGGCGATAGCGGCCGAGCCGTCCACATTCGGATGGCCGATGCTGGCAAGTTCGCAAAAACGCGTACGATAACGGAGATTTGTCTCGCGGCGAAGCTCTGTAAGTGCAGGCCCGCACTCTTCGCGCCTGATCTCGCCCTTAGGGTCGGCGGGACGTCCGCGGCGGGCGACCTTGAAGAGCAGCGTCCTCTTAGCGCCGTAGGCATTCTCCTCAGCCAAAGGAGTCGGAACAAAAACGGCCCGTTCCGCACCGAACTTTGCATTGACAACGTTAACTGCCCGGCCGAGCGCCTCGTCAGATCCGGTGTGCCAGATCTGGGAACGTTCGATCATCTTACCGCGCCAGAGACGCCAGATCTGCCGTTTTACGGGATTGTTGATGATCGGCTTGGTCCACCGCGGCCAGTTGTAAAGCTCAAGCACGTCATTGACGATACGGCCCATCGGCGTATGGCGCGTAATGATCGGGTAATAGCCGACGACGACGATCAGTGCGTTTGGAAATGCGTGAGCGGTTTCGACTAGCAATTCGCACATGTGGCCAAACGAGTAGAGCTCGATGTCTCTTCTCAATTTGTCGTTGCTCTCAAAAGGGCTGATTATGCGGGCGACGCCGACCTCCGGCACACTTCCAGAGAGCATGATCAGGTCGACCGAAGCGGGATCGGGGTATTCGCGGCGTGCCATCTCAAGCTGTGCCTTTACAGTAGGGAAAGAGACGTTGACCTCAGGATGAAGTTTAGATGAGACCGGTATTTCGGCCATCTCAAGCGCGGATCGCTCGGTAGGGTCGAGCTTTATCGTAGAACCGGAATGGGCCTTGACGTTGAGGTTGACATGGCCATTGCCGTTAAATATCTCACTCTTGATCCATTGCTTCGTCAAATAGTAGAACTTTTGCTCCTCTTTCAGACCCTGGCCCCAGACCAGTGAATCACCGATCACCAGGAACTCGTAGCTGTCCCGCCGCCCCTGGGCAAGGCCGGGGGAGCCCATCAAGGCACCGGCCGCCAATGCGGAAGCCGAACGGGAAAGGAACTGTCTCCTTGAGATAGAAGCCATCAATAGAAATCGGGCCTCCCAACGATGGCGGCCAATACAATGCTTAGTCTAACCCGATCCGTGTGAACACGGCGGACCGGTGTTACACAAACTCGGACTCTCACAACCATAATTTGACTCATTCCGGGCGGTCTAAGTTGCAGAGAACAAGAGATATGCAACCCCTCGGCCCCGGCCTGACGAAAGCTTCTTTGCCCATGAGGTCTCCAGCCGGGACCATTCTTCAGGCGGCAAATGCCCGATCTCGCTTACGGAAAACCCGGCTGAATGGTAGCGCGGGACCAGGCTGGAACGGATGTACGGGTCATCCAGCACGGGAATGCCAAGCCTGTTCAGTTCAGTTCGATCGCGTTCGGGGTCAATGCCAATGACGATCTCGAGCGTGCAGCCCGGAGCGGCAATGCGGCGGAGTGAATGGAGAACAACCTCGTCTCCCAAGGCGACCGCGCGGAGCAGGCTACCCCAGGGAAAATGGATGTGGATCTCATCGGCGACGCCGTCAAACTCTTCGGGAAGGCCCTCAACGGCGGCCTGGACGAACATCGCATTTGGCAGGCCGCCCTTAGCGGGTTTGCGCGTCGCCCGCATCGATGGTTTTTCGAGCAGTTTTCGATTCGCGTCCACGCCGATGAAGAACTTGTTCGGGTTCTTTCTCGCCAGAGCAGACACAAAGCGACCGTCCCCGGTTCCTATGTCGATCACTATCCCTTCGCCGGTAGGGGTCGATAAGTTTTTCGAACTCTTCTCGCGTGAGTTATCAGATGGTGCTGCCACGAATCGCTTTGATCATAATCTTAGCCTCTACGGAGAATCTTAACACAAAGTTCCAGAGGTGACAGGAAAGACACCAAGGAACAGGATGTCCGCAATTCAAGGTTTTTGGCGTTTCCATATACGGAGGGTTTTTAACACAAAGATCTTGTGAACAATTTGGCCATGTGTGCCGTAGTAGCTTCACATCAAAATAGGCTTTGTGTTAGATTCTTAAGGTCATGCGTCTCGAACTCGTCTAATTAAACCGCACACTCGGTGCCCAGAGCGGCTGCCTGCCGGTGGTCTGCGCGGGGCTTTCCCGGCACTCTCCGTGCCATTATTTCATTTGTTTTTATACATTTAGGGGTTTTATATGTCTTTCGATGGAGTGCGTCAGCTTGCGGCTGCGGACGAGAAAAATTCGTTTTTATCTGTGCTCGGTGAGGCGTTTCGCGGGACCGACCGCGATTTTACCAAGGGTTCGATCCTGGCGGGCCTGACGATACTTGCCATCCCAATGACACTGGAGATGGGAATGGAGGCCGTATTCGCGATCGTTGATACGTTCTTTGTTGCGAAACTGGGTGCCGAATCGGTGGCCGTGGTCGGGTTTACCGAGTCGATAATAGCACTTGTGTATGCGGTCGCTGTTGGGCTCAGCATCGGTGCGACCGCCACTGTCGCGAGGCGGATCGGTGAAAAGGATCCGGAGGGTGCGGCGAGGGCGGCCGCGCATATGATCTATCTCGGGGTGATCGTCTCGATCGCGATGGCCCTTCCCGGCGTGGTCTATGCGGCGGAGATACTTACGCTGCTCGGGGCAGAGCCCGCGGTCGTCGAACTTGGCACGCCGTTCATGCAGATAATGATGGGCACGAACGCCGTTATCGTGTTCCTATTCCTGCTGAATGCGATATTTCGCGGGGCGGGGGATGCGGCGATCGCGATGCGGGTGCTGATAATCGCCAACGGGCTGAACATAGTGCTAGATCCGCTGTTCATTTTCGGAATCGCATTTTTCCCGGAGCTTGGCGTGACCGGCGCGGCTGTTGCGACTGTCATTGGCCGAGGCATCGGAGTGGCGTATGCGGCGTGGGCGCTCTTTATGCGCGACAACGGCGGCCGGATAGAGATACGCCGGCATCACTGGCGGTTCGATCCTCGGCTGACATGGAGTCTGATCAGGATCTCATCGGTTGCAGTTCTGCAGTTCCTTATCTCTACGGCGACCTGGAGCGTGATCGTTGTACTGATCGCCGGTTTTGGAAGCCTTGCAATGGCCGGTTATCAGATCGGCTTGCGAGTGATAATTTTCATCATTCTGTTGGCGGCGGGGATACAGAATGCGGCGGCTACGCTGGTCGGGCAAAATCTCGGTGCAGGAAATCCTGAGAGGGCGGAGCGTACGGTTTGGATAGCGGGCGGCATAAACGCCGCATTGCTCGGTACGATCGGACTGGTATTTGTGCTTTTTGCCGAATCGGTGATAGGCATCTTTACGACCGAGCCGGCCGTGGTCGAATACGGAAAGGACTGCCTGCGGATAATCGGCTACGGATATGCGTTCTATGGGTTGGGAATGGTGATGGAGAGTTCGTTCAATGGTGCGGGTGATACTGTTACCCCGACGTATCTGAACTTCTTCGTCTTCTGGATGTTCGAGATTCCGTTGGCATATGTGCTTGCATACCGCTTCGAAATGGGGCCGCAGGGTGTTTTTTGGGCCATCTCGATCGCGTTCTCAATGCTGGCGGTGGTTTCGGCTTTGCTATTCAGACGCGGTAAGTGGAAAAAGCAGGTGGTCTAGCGGCAGCATAGGAAGAAAAGCATTGATCGGGAGCACCGAGGCGGCAACGTTGATCTCTGTGTTCCCGGTGTCCTCTGTGGTAGAACATAGGTATGACGGCACGGTTCCCAGACCCGCTGACATATGACTTTCCGGAGTGGCTTCCCTACGGCAAGTATTTATATTATGCACCGGATGTGGTCTCGTTTGGCGATCTGCTAACGCTGGAAAATCTGCAAGAGGCATACACGAAGGGGATCTTCCCTTGGTACATGGACGGGATACCGCTCCCATGGTACTGTCCGGACCCGAGGGCGATATTGGATATTAGCGACCTGAACGTACCGGCCAGTCTGAAGCGGGCGCGAAATAAGGGGCTTTACCGATTTACGATAGATGAAGATTTTCGCCACGTTATCGAAGAGTGCTCGATGGCGAAACGCCAAGGGCAAAAGGGCACGTGGATAACCCCGGCATTTGTGGAGCGTTACACCGAGCTACACGAGGCAGGTATGGCGCACAGTGTTGAAGCCTGGGACGAGGCCGGGAACCTAGTCGGCGGCATTTACGGCGTTGATGCCGGGGGCGTTTTCTGCGGCGAATCGATGTTCTACAAACGACCCAACGCGTCGAAGCTCGCTCTGCTTTTTTTGTTCGATCACCTTGCGTCGCGCGGCGCAACCTGGATGGACATACAGGTAATGACACCGCATATGAAAACGCTCGGAGCCAAGGAGATCGCCCGAGACGAGTTCCTGGACCGACTCGCCACGGCACAGTCGCACCAGATCAAGTTGTTCTGATATGCCGCATCGTGAACGAAAAAATATACGTCCGGGAATGCAGGTCGCCATCGTCCTCAAACAGGACCAACGCACCGGCAAGCTGACCGAAGGCATTGTGAAAGACCTTCTAACCAAATCGCCAAACCACCCCCACGGCATAAAGGTAAGGCTGACGGACGGGCAAGTTGGGCGTGTGCAGACTGTTTTATAGTTGACTCGAATTACAGAGAGCTTGCAATTATCTGGTTAGAACACTAATATCTTAGGGGCAATTCTGTATCATCTATGGCGCATAGGTTCGGTGGACAATGGACGCAGGAGAAACTCTCCCGGGTTAAGGCCGGGCTGCAAACGTATGTTACAGCCCTAAAAAACCAAAATTTTCGTTTGTTGTATGTTGATGCGTTCGCGGGCACCGGATACGTTAATGCAAAGGAATCTCCATCAATTCAGGCAACATTGTCAGGATTTGAAGATGAGGATGTACGGGATTTTATCTCTGGCTCGGCAGCCAACGCTTTGGAAGTAGATCCTGCGTTTGACGAGTACTACTTTGTTGAAAAAAACGACAAGCACTTGGCAGAACTGGAACTATTGAAGTTGCAATTTCCACAGTTTGCCAACCGGATAAACATCGAAAGCGGAGACGCAAACGATTTCTTACAGGGCTTTTGTAGAGGTGACTGGAGATTCAAACGTGCCGTTATTTTTTTGGATCCGTATGGAATGCAAGTAAAGTGGAAGACACTGGAAGCGATAGCAAGGACAAGAGCTATTGATCTTTGGCTTTTGTTTCCTCTAGGAGTTGCCGTGAATCGCTTGTTGAGAAAAGATGCTAATATCTCTGCCGGCGCCAGCTCTGTCTTAGATGAACTGTTTGGCTCAAGCGAATGGTTTGACGAATTCTTTAGGCCGAACGAAACCCCCTCGTTGTTTGATGACTCTCCCGGGCTAACAAAAGTTGCAAATTTTGATTCGATATCGGATTACTTTAACAAGCGACTCGAATCCATTTTTGCCGGTGTCGCTGACAGGCCTTTAAAGCTTTATAACTCTAAAAATAACCCCCTATACCTTCTTTGTTTTGCCGTAGGCAATCCAAACCCTAAAGCAAAAGGCTTAGCCTTGAAATTTGCAAATCATATTCTTCAAATGAGATAGATAAATGGGCGGCAAATCATCAATTGAATGGACGGAATCGACATGGAATCCTGTTACTGGCTGCAACAAGATCAGTCCGGGCTGTAAGAATTGCTACGCGGAGAGGCTCGCGAAGCGACTTAAGGCAATGGGACAGGCGAATTATCGGAACGGGTTCAAGCTGACACTGCAGCCGCAAATGCTTGAACTTCCTTTGAAATGGAAGAAGCCTCAGACGATCTTTGTAAATTCGATGAGCGATCTGTTTCATAAGGACGTGCCGCTCGGATACATTCAGAAGGTCTTTAGCGTGATGAACCGAGCAAATTGGCATCGGTTTCAGGTATTGACAAAACGGGCAGATCGTCTGGCCGAATTGAGCAGCGAACTAGAATGGTCTGAAAATATCTGGATGGGTGTCTCGGTGGAAAATCAAAAATACGTTCACAGAATAGACGACCTTCGACGAACCGCGGCGAAGGTGAAATTTCTTTCGCTTGAGCCTTTGCTAGGCCCTCTAAACAATCTCGATCTAAATGCAATCGATTGGGCCATCGTAGGCGGCGAGAGCGGCTTCGGTGCACGACCAATCAGAAAAGAATGGGTACTAGAGATCAAGCAACAGTGCGAACTGGCCGATGTGCCCTTTTTCTTCAAACAATGGGGTGGCTTTAACAAGAAGAAAACGGGGAGGTTGCTAGAAGGCCGAACGTACGATGCAATGCCGCGAATCGCCTATGCCTGAAAATTTCCTCATCTACGGGGCCAATGGATACACTGGCGAGTTGATCACGCGGATGGCGGTCGAGCGCGGGATGCGGCCGATCGTTGCCGGGCGGAATGAGGAGGCGATCACGGAGCTTGCTGAAACGCATGGTCTTGAGTATCGGGTGTTCTCGCTTGATGAAACCGAAAAGCTTGACGCCGCTTTGAATGAGGCCGCGATGGTCTTGCATTGTGCCGGGCCGTTTTCGCTGACGTCGCGTCAGATGGGCGAGGCCTGTTTACGGACGAAGACGCATTACACCGACATCACGGGCGAGATCGCGGTTTTCGAGGCATGCGCCGCGGTGGACGAAAAGGCCAATCAGGCGGGGATAATGGTGATGCCCGGCGTTGGATTCGATGTTGTCCCAAGCGATTGCCTCGCACGCCATCTGAAAGACCGGCTGCCGACAGCGGCAAACCTCACGCTCGCGTTTTATGGCATCGGCCGGATGTCGCACGGAACGCAGGCGACGATGACGATGAACATCGGTAAAGGCGGGGCTGTTCGCCGCGACGGTAAGATCATGTCTGTTCCCGCAGCGTGGCGAACTCGCGAGATCGATTTCGGCGAAGTTACCAAAACAGGCGTCACCATTCCCTGGGGCGATGTCGCCACCGCTTATTACTCAACCGGCATCCCGAATATCGAGGTTTATACGGTCGCACCCCGATCCGCGGTAAAAATGATGAAGCTCAGCCGGTATCTCGGGTGGCTGTTGGCGAGCGGGCCGATCCAGAGATACTTGCAAGGCAAGATCCCGCCCGGCGGCCCGACCGATGAGGAACGGGCAAAAGGCAAGACATTGCTCTGGGGCGAGGCCTCGGACGAAAGCGGCAACCGCGTTGAGGCGCGTATGAAGTGTCCGGAAGGCTACACGATCACAGCCCTGGCCGCGCTTAACATCACCGAAAAGATCTTGGCCGGGAACTTCATCCCGGGCTTCCAAACTCCCGCCAAGGCATATGGTGCCGATCTGATCCTTGAGATCGAAGGCGTTTCAAGACAGTCTGATTGACGCTTGCCCGTGCGTGTGGGCAAGGAAAGAAGACGCAGATAAGAGCCCGCAGCTGTTATTAACGGTCTTTCAGGAAACCTAGACGTCGAGGTTCTTGACGTCTAGGGCGTTGTCTTCGATAAACTTGCGGCGGGGTTCCACCTGGTCGCCCATAAGCACGGTGAAGATCTGGTCGGTCTCTACAAGATCCTCGACACGGACCTGGAGCAGCGTTCGCTTTTCAGGGTCCATGGTGGTTTCCCAAAGCTGGTCCGGATTCATCTCACCAAGGCCCTTATAGCGCTGAATCGTAAGGTCTTTTTTCGCTCCTGCGGTCACCTTTTCGAGCAATTCTTCGCGAGACGAAAGCTGTTCGCTGGTGCCGTTCTCGCCAAAAACGAAAGGTCCCGGAAAATCCGTGTCCAGACTTCGTTTGACCTCGACTGCCTTCTGAAACTCAACATAGCCGGCGAGATTCCAGTCGAAGACCATTTTCGTGCCGTTCGGATAATTTATCTCTATTTCCCAGAGCCCATGTTCAAGATCAGGAATCAGGTCGGTCGAAAATCCGGAATCGGAGAGCCGTGCTTCGACTTCGGCCATCAATTCCTCCTGAGCAAAGACCTTCTTGATCTTTACGCCGTGCCGTTCGAGGACACCGTCTCGGCCGGCAAACGCTTCGAGCAGCGCATCCAGCAGTTTTTCGTCGTGTCCGATACGGCGGAGAAAGCGGGCGGAATAATCCTTGAGTTCGGTCGTCTGGTCAAGCACCTTGAACAGGTCGCGTCCCTCCAGTTTTCGGTCTTTCATCGAAACGTCGATGTCGCTGGTCCCCTGGCGCATAAGATAGCGGAACATCGACCTCTCGTCCTTTATATATTCTTCTTTCTTTCCTCGCTTGACCTTGTAAAGCGGGGGCTGTGCGATATATACGTACCCGTCCTCGACCAACTGCGGCATTTGCCGATAGAAGAACGTCAAGAGCAGCGTACGTATGTGGCTGCCGTCAACATCGGCGTCGGTCATCAGGCAGATCTTGTGGTAGCGGAGCTTGCCGATGTCAAAATCCTCTTTGCCGATCCCGGTGCCAAGCGCGGTTATGAGCGCCTTGATCTCGCCATGGCCAAGCATCTTGTCAAAACGGGCCTTTTCGACGTTGAGTATCTTACCCTTTAGCGGGAGCACGGCCTGATTTTTACGGTCGCGGCCCTGTTTCGCGGAACCGCCTGCAGAATCGCCCTCGACGATGTAAAGCTCTGATCTCTCGGGGTCTTTCTCCTGACAGTCTGCTAGTTTGCCCGGCAGGCCGGATCCCGTAAGGGCTCCCTTGCGGACTATTTCACGTGCTTTTCGCGCGGCCTCACGGGCACGGGCAGCATCAACCGCCTTGCCAACTATTCGCTTGGCAACGGCGGGATTCTGTTCAAAGAACTCGCCAAGCTTTTCATTGAGAAACGACTCGACCGGGCCTTTCACCGGAGAATTAAGCTTTCCTTTGGTCTGTCCTTCAAATTGGGGCTGGGGTATCTTTACGCTGACAACCGCCACAAGCCCCTCGCGGACATCGTCGCCAGAAAGTGTTACCTTTGCATTCTTGGTCAGGCCCGAACTCTCGGCGTAATTATTGATGGTCCGCGTGATCGCGCTGCGAAAACCTGAGAGGTGCGTGCCCCCATCCACGGTATTGATATTGTTCGCAAATGTGAAGATCTTTTCGTCGTAGCTGTCGTTGTACTGCATCGACACCTCGATCGAAAGCTCATCCCCGACCAGCTCAAAATATAGAGGTTCTTCGTGCAGTGGGCTCTTGTTCTTGTTCAAATGTTTGACGAACTCTGCGATGCCGCCTTTGTAATAGAACTCATGCGAGCGTTCCGGGTTCTCACGTTCATCCTTTATGTGGATACGGATACCCTTGTTTAGAAACGCCTTTTCCCGAAGACGCTCGGAAAGTTTATCGAAGCTGTAAACGGTCGATTCAAAGATCTCCGAGTCCGGCCTAAAGGTGATCTTAGTACCCCGCTTTGAGGTCGTGCCGGTTTCGGCAAGCGGAGCGACCGGTATCCCCGACGCGTACTCCTGTTCAAAGGTCTTACCGTCGCGCCAGATCTCAAGCTTTAGCGATTCAGAAAGAAAATTAACGCATGACACCCCTACGCCGTGGAGCCCGCCCGAGACCTTGTAGGAATTTGAGTCAAATTTTCCGCCCGCGTGCAGCACCGTCATTACCACCTCGGCGGCGGAACGCTTTTCCTGCTTGTGAATGTCCGTAGGTATGCCGCGGCCATTATCGACAACAGTTATCGAGTTGTCCATGTGAATGGAGACCTCTATTGTGTCGCAATAGCCCGCCAGGGCTTCGTCCACCGAGTTGTCAACCACCTCGTAAACAAGATGGTGCAACCCAAGGTCGCCGGTCGAACCAATATACATCGCCGGACGCTTTCTGACCGCATCGCGCCCCTCAAGAACCTGTATAGATTCAGCCCCGTATTCAGTCTTCGCTTTTGCCAATGTAATAGAAACCTCTAAATGTTTAATTTCAATAAGTTCCGGCCGCGAACTAGGCCTGCGAGCCGGTGATCTTTACAGATTATTTCGTCAGCCGAACAGGTGAGAAATCATTACGCAGATCAAAAGAAAATTATACCATTTTGGCCCGATATTAGGTAGCCGAGGGAGTGGGCCGGGACACCTGATCCGTAACCTGCCCGGCAACACCGGAACGGACGCCAAAAACCACTGCCCGCGTGCCGAATCGCTCAACAAAACTTTGTTTCGAGGTTGTTACAAACGTTTGGGTCCGGCCATCGAGATATTCGAGGAGGTGGGCGATGCGCCGATAGTCGAGTTCCGCGTCGATGTCGTCAAGAAGAAAGAGCGGATATTCGCCTCGAGTGGCGTTAAAAACCTCAATTGTCGCCAGCAGCAGAAGAAGGAAAGCGCTTCTCTGCTGTCCGGCGGAGCCAAATTTGCGGATGTCACGGCCGTCGAACAGCACCTCGAGTTCGTCTCGCTGTGGCCCGATCAAAGAATATCCCGCATAGATCTCTGCCTCGGCCCGAAGAAGAAGCCGCTCCGAGATCAATGTGCGGTAATCATCAAGGTCTCCTTTGCCTTCAAGAGAAGAAATATATCTGACGGATATTTCCTCTGCACCAAACAGCCTCTGCTCGAGCACACCGTTCAGGCGATCGACAAAGCGCATCCTAGCCTTGTGAATGCGTTCGGCGAGGGCCGACAACTGCTCGTTCCAGGGAGCAAGCAATTCAACGGTCCGTGCACGCTCGGCGTTCCGCTCTTTCGCCTGTTGAAGCACCGCGTTCTTCTGCTTTATGATCTTGGCGAAATCAGAAAAGATCTGTATGAACGGGGGATGCAGCGACGAGATCCCCGAATCCAAAAAGCGTCGCCTTGCATCGGGCTGACCGCGAACTACCTCGAGGACATCAGCATTAAAAAGCACCGTACTGAGCTCACCCGAATATCGCGGCAGCGATTCCCGCTTGCCATTGACCGTCAGGATGCGCGATCCGTTCTCCAGACGGACGCCGAGCTCACGTACGATACCTTCTGACTGCCTTACCCGGCCGCCGATCATCGCAACGCTTTCGCCAAATCGGATCGTTTCGCTCAGCCTTGACGTCCTGAACGAACGCGACGTAGCGAGTACGTGAATCGCTTCGAGATAATTTGTCTTTCCCTGGCCGTTCTCACCAAAAAAGATATTGAGTCCCGCGCCGGCTTCGATCGAGCCCTGCAGATTCCGAAAATGGTCTGAGCTTACGGATTCCAGTCGCACAGTTGCGATTTTATCACGCGCGTCCTATTATTCGACTGTGCCCCCATCGGGACGCCCCCCTATTTTTCAGTAAGATATTTCTGGAAGACTCGCAGATTCGAAATTTGTTTAAATATAGAGAATGTTTTACATTCTTTAACCAAGTTTAGCAATCTTGATATTTCTTCCATGCGGATCCTGATATTTATCGTTATCTCCTTCATGTTTGCCCTAGGCGGTTATGCCCAGCAGCAGCTCCGTCCGGGTAATCCCGCGCCTGACTTTTCGGTTGAAACACTGAATGGCGAGTCCCTAAATCTCAGCCAATATCGCGGGAAGGTTGTCTTGATGACATTCTGGTCAACACGTTGTGCCATTTGCCACAGCGAGATCCCGAGCCTGAATCGGATGGCCAGCCGCTACAAAGACCGTGACGTGGTGTTCCTCGCCCTGACGATGGAGAATAACACCAGGATCGAACCATATCTCAAGAAAAATCCGTTTCATTTCAATATAGTCCCCAATAGTTTTGGGGTGGTCCTTAAGTATGCAGACATGGACGCCACGGGGCGCATCAATATGGGATTTCCGTCATATTTCGTAATAGACAAGCGAGGGAATATCGAGCACAGGGCAGACGGTTGGGACAAGATCGCGAGCATGGAGGCGCGCATTTCGCGGTTACTGGCCGAATAGGCCCCACACAGCGCTATCTCTTTACTCCTTTAACCCGGCTGTAGGGGTACAGCCGGGCTTTTTTGTCCTCAAAAACGGTTGTCTATTGTCCTGCTTTGGGTTATATTTTCAATTCGCTTCCGAAACGGAGGGGTAGCCTAATTGGTAAGGCAGTAGTCTTGAAAACTACCGCGGGAAACCGCTTGCAGGTTCGAGTCCTGTCCCCTCCGCCATCCTTCACCCCTGTTATTACTTAGAAACGCATTCGTCCAGTTTCAGGGCTTTTCATCTATTTCGTCGCCGTCCGACATGATCAAGACGTTCAATATCGCTTCCGGCGGTGACCACGGTCGGTTCGAGATCGAACGTTCGATGGCGAACCTGAACAATAACGGTCAAGCCCCGCGGGATACCGTCGAGCCGGTAATAGCCGAGAATATTAGAGATAGTTGAGCTAATCTGCCAAGCGTTACCGGAATAGCTTACGGCGGCACGCGAGAGGCATCAACTGTTTGGATCGAAAACACGGCCGCAGATCCAACTCTTGCTCTGTCCAGATAAAGTAGGGTAAATTACTTACACTGAATGAATATTCATTCACAGGTCATTTGGCTAGTATGGCATTGATCACCGCCAGGAAGCCTATCGTCTCGTTTGTAAAAGATGGATCGTTCTGGAAAAAACTCGTCGGCAGTGAGACCGGTCGTGACGGACAAACGTTCCGCCATTCTCCGAGCCGCGATAAAGGTATTCGCCGGAAAGGGTTACTCCAACGCAAAGGTGGCGGATATTGCCAAGGCGGCCGGGATAGCGGACGGCACGGTTTATCTATACTTTAAGGGCAAGGAAGAAGTGCTTCATTCGATATTCGACCAGGCGATGAAGGAGTTCATTGACGAAGGGCGTAAGGAACTCGCCGATATACCTACTTCCGAGAAAAGGCTGCGAAGGATCGCGGAGCTCCATCTCGAACGCCTTGGAGCAGATCGCGATCTGGCGGTGGTTTTTCAGGTCGAGCTTCGAGGATCGACAAAGTTCATGCGTGAATTCTCTGCAGCTGGGTTTGCCGATTACCTTGACATTATTCAGAAAACGATCGCTGACGGACAGGCAGCCGGCACGTTTCGCGACGACATCAAACCAGTAGTGGCCGCAAAGATATTCTATGGAGCTTTGGACGAGATGGTGACAAACTGGATCTTGTCAAAAAAGTCCTATCCGCTCCGTCCAATGGCCGCCCAGGTAACAAAGATCTTTTTAGGAGGTATGCTGCAGACGTGACCTTGCCGGGTATGGTTGATTTTGTTTCCCCAAGAAAAGAGTTCGGGCGGGGTAAGACGCTTTTCCCTAACGAGCCAAAGACCCTCCCGGAACTGTTCGAGGCTGCTGTTAGGGATCATAACCGGCCCGATGCGCTGAGCTACAAGGACGGCGAGACGTGGCACGCAATATCCTCAGACAAACTACTCTCTCGGATGAAGGCGGTGGCGGCAGGGCTGATAGGATCGGGCCTTGAGAAGGGCGATCGTGCCGCGATCTTGAGTTCAAACTCCCCGCTGTGGACCATTGCGGATGGGGGATGTCAGTTTGCGGGCCTGATCGATGTGCCGATCTACACAACTCTCTCCCCCCAGTCCGTTCAATATATTCTTAACGATTCTGCATCACGGGTGCTTTTTATCGAGAACCTTGATGCTTTCGAGCGTATCGCGGACATATTGGCGGAGTGTCCGGCACTTGAACTTGTCGTGTTTTTAAACGCATCGAGTGACACCGACAAGGGCATTTCACTTGGGGAACTGGAAGCAAAAGGTTCGAAACTTCTGCAGCGAGAACCGAACCTTGAAAGCACGCTCGGCCGCGCAGCCGGTTCGGATGAGATCGCGACCCTGATCTACACGAGTGGAACGACGGGCGAACCAAAAGGAGTGATGCTGACCCACAACAACATAATCTCCAACGTTATTGACGCCGGTGAGAGATACAGCTTTTCGGCAGCCGATTCGTGCCTTTCAGTATTGCCGCTGTCGCACATCTTCGAGCGTTCGGCGATGTATCTCTATATTTACAACGGGATGGCCGTGAACTATGCGGAGTCGGTCGACAAAACACCGGACAATCTTTCTGAGGTCATGCCGACGATATTGGTAGGGGTCCCTCGCATCTTTGAAAAGGTATATGCAAAGGCAAAGTTGAAAGCGGCACAAAGCGGAGGTCTGAAGGAAAAGATCTTCGATTGGGCTATCGAGGTGGCCAAGAGCGTCGCAATGCTGAAAGAAGAAGGCCGATCAGTACCCGTTACGTTGGCGATCAAGCATAGCTTGGCGGACATGCTCATCTTTTCGAAAATGCGCAAGTTCTTCGGCGGTCGGCTGCGCTTTTGCATAACCGGCGGGGCGGCCCTCTCCGACGAGATCTACCTGATCTTCACCGGTGCCGGTATTCCGATAATGCAGGGATACGGACTCACGGAAACGTCTCCTGTCGTCTCGTCTAATAACCCGTTGGATATTCGGCTTGGAACCGTAGGGAAACCGATAAGAAACATGTCGGTCCGGATAGCCTCCGACGGAGAGATCGAAGTGTCCGGGCCCGGCGTTATGCTCGGTTACTATAACAAGCCGCAAGCGACCGCAGATGTCTTTACGGACGACGGCTGGTTCAGGACGGGAGACATCGGCGAAGTTGACGCCGAAGGGTTTCTTCGCATCACGGATCGCAAGAAGGAACTTTTTAAGACATCCGGCGGCAAATACATTGCTCCGTCGCCAATTGAGCAGATGATCAAGTCGTCCAGGTTCGTTAGCCAGGTCGTCTTGGTCGGCAATGAGCGGAAGTTTGCTTCGGCGCTTATAGTGCCAAATTTTGACATGCTCGAGTCCTACGCAAGCCACAAGGGCTTTGAGACAATGTCGCCGGCCGCCTTCTGCCGCGACCGAAGGATAATCGATCTTTTCGAACGCCAAGTGGCGGTGGCAACCGAGGGCCTTGCAAAGTTTGAAACTGTGAAGAAGATCGCCCTGCTGGAAAATGAATTTACGGTCGAGAACGGAGAGTTGACACCTACGCTAAAGGTTAAACGCAGGGTGATCGACGAACGATACCGCGACGTGATAGACGAACTCTACCGTGAAGAATGATCAGACGACATTTCCGAGCAGAAAGTGGAGGCATGAAAAGTCATTTCATTACCGTTTTGATAGCGTTCCCTACAACGGCCGGATCACAGGCAAGGGCACGCGTCCGGGAAGACCTATCACCGCTTCATACAAGACCTGTCCGAATGTCTTTCTTGCCTTTCCAACATCCACAATGTCGTTCGGCTGGAGCATTATCTCCCTCTCTCGGCCGCTGCGGATCGCGTTATAGTCCGCTTCGATAACCTCAGGATCGATCGATCCTTGTTTCCGGCGATAGATATTAACCGTCTTCGTACGAGCTTCTCGGGTTACCCCGCTTGCCATCGCGATAGCCTGGGAGAGCGGGAGGCCGCCCTCAGGAATACTGAACTCTCCGGGCCGCATCACCTCTCCGGTCACAAAAATAGAATGTGCCTTTTGCACAATTATTATATCGCCAGGCAGTATCTCCGGATTTGCATCAGGCCGACCCTGGCGGAGACTTGCGAGGCTGTACATTCGATTTGGTACTCCGGTCCCGTCATTTTCCCAACGTTCTGAACTGTCATCGTCAGGGCACATCGGCGGCCGGGTCCGGAATACCTGTATCATTCCTCCCGCCTTTTCCGTTTCGCCGCCTGTATGCGTGATCAGCTCAAGCAGATAGGCCCGGCGGGTCAGTGCGACCTGGCCGGGCTGACGCACCTCGCCATAAACGCTGACCGGCGGACGGCTGTTTCTTTGTGTAACACGAATACTGGTTTGCGGGTTTCTCAGGTACCGCGACAGGAGGCGGTTTACTTCAGTCCGAAGGTCTCTCTCCGTACGGCATGCCGCTACAACAGGGTCATCTACGAACGGTATGGCGATCTTGCCGTCTTCGTCAACTGTTGCCACAAAATCGAATTGCGGTTCGCCGAGCACCTTTCCGGTTATCTCGTCTCCCGATCCGATCAGATAGCCCTGTGGGGCATTAGGCCCGACCGGCTCATTCTGGGCATAAGACGAAATACAAAACAAAGCGGCGAAAAGAAACAAGATCAAGGCTCTAACTGGCATAACTAAACTCCATAGATGTTGACGATTATTCAGAATACTCCTAAAGTCCCTTTGCTTCAAGGTTTTATTGGATGCAATAGAGGTGTATGGGGCGGTCTGCATTTGCAACAGTCGACTCCTCCGGCACGAGTTTTCGGATGTAAGATAGCGATCTTTCTTGATATAATTGCGGCGTCGATTCGTTTTGAGTGAACAGCAGAAAATCGTTGACCGATTTTGGTACCTTCGGCGCCCTCTTCAGTTCATGCTGGATGTGGCGGTGCTCTCGGTGGCCTTTTTTCTGGCCTACCTTCCGGCGATCAACGTCCAACTTGGCGACTATCATATAAATACCGCGATAAACCAGCTCCCGTTGGTTGTTTTTGTTCAGTTCGCCGCGCTTTCGCTTAGCGGTGCCTATTCGATCCTTTGGAGATATATCAGTATTGAGGACATGCGGGTGTTCATTCGTGCCGCGGCGATCTCGGGTGGGATCCTTCTCGGATTTCGCTTTGCGCTGATGTTCACCAATTTCGACCTGTGGCAGGTGCCTATCTCCGTGATCGTCATCGACACGGTACTGGCTTTCGGCGGACTTCTGGCGGTCAGGGTTACGAGAAGATTCATTTATGAACTCGCAGAAAAAGGCGGTTTCCGCGGTGGAACCAGAAGGATACGCAGGAAACCGGCACTTGTTGTCGGCGCGGGCCGGATCGGTGCTGCCCTTGCCAAGGATGTGGTCGGGAGGCTCGACTCGGCCATTCAGATCCGCGGGTTCGTCGACGACGACGAACGGAAAAAGGGTGGAAGCGTAAGCGGGATAAAGATACTCGGCACTACAAGGGACCTGCCTCGGTTGGTGGAGGAGCTCAACGTAGAAGAGATCATCATCGCCATCGACCAGGCACAGGGCAAAGAGATACGCCGGATACTCGAAAAATGTGGCGAGATCCCCGTAAAGGCCCAGATAGTTCCCAGTCTCGGCGAGATCGCACAAGGTAGAGTGTCTGTTAATAGGCTCCGCGATGTCGAGATCGGCGACCTGCTCGGGCGCGAACAAGTGAAGTTGGACGACGACAACCTCTACGAGTTCCTGGGCCGAAAGGGCGTACTTGTAACCGGTGCGGGCGGCTCAATAGGTTCTGAATTGGTAAGGCAGATAATTCGCTACAAGCCCAACGCGATCGTGCTGGTCGAGCGCGCCGAATACATGCTCTTTATGCTCGAGCGGGAGCTGAGAGCGAAACATCCGGAGCTGAGATTCGTCCCTCTGCTCGCCGATGCCGGTGACCTGGAACGGATGGGGCAGATCTTCGAGGAGCACAGGCCTGAGGTGGTGTTTCACGCGGCCGCGCACAAACATGTGCCGCTTATCGAATCGAACTCTGCGGAGGCGGTAAAGAACAATATCTTTGCAACTGAGACGGTAGGACGCCTGGCGGGTGAGTTCGGTTCAAGCGACTTTGTGCTTATATCGACCGACAAGGCGGTGAATCCTACTTCGATAATGGGTGCATCGAAACGCGTGGCAGAGATCGTCGTTCAATGCCTGAATCGCCAGTTTGAGACCACTTATACGTCGGTCAGATTCGGCAATGTGCTAGATTCGGCCGGTTCGGTAGTTCCTATCTTTCGTGAACAGATAAAGAATGGTGAGCCAGTTACGGTGACCCACCCGGAGATGACCCGATATTTTATGACAATACCGGAGGCTGCCCAGCTTGTTCTGCAGGCCGGTGCCCTGGGAAACGGCGGGGAGATCTTCATTCTAGATATGGGAGAGCCGGTCAAAATATTGGATCTGGCAAAAGATATGATCCGGCTGTCGGGGCTTGTGCCTTTCGAGGATGTGGACATCCGGTTCACCGGGATCCGGCCGGGTGAGAAGCTCTTTGAGGAACTCGAAATATCGGGTGAAGACCTGCTGAAAACGGGCCATCCGAAGATCTTTATCGGAAAGATAGCCGAATACACCGGAGATGATGTTAAAAACATGCTCCGCCTCTTTACTCGGGCGGCCGAACTGGCCGATGACGAACTGATCCGTAAGATCTTCGCGGATAATTTGCCGGAGGTACGTTTCAACAAGATCAAGACCGAAGGCGAAACCAATGCAGAAAGCGATGTCGCGGAGAGAGTTGTAACAGAAGCAAAGTTCGGGATGGCGAGCAAGTAGATCCTTATGGTTCAAGCGAGAATATCGAAAGACCGAATATCGAAAAAGGCCGGCAGTTTCACAGAATCCGTCATCCGTGAGATGAGCCGCGAGGCCGTAAAATATGGTGCAGTAAATCTAGGCCAGGGCTTTCCGGACTGGCCGGCACCGGACGACATAAAACGCCGGGCCATGGAAGCAATAGCGGAAGACCACAACCAATATGCGATCACCTGGGGTGTGAAAAGCTTTCGGGATGCAATAGCTGAAAAGACAAAATGGTTCCTGGGCCTTGAGATCGACCCTGAAAGCGAGATCACCGTGACATGCGGCTCAACCGAGGGCATGATCGCAGCGATGCTTGCAACAGTGGACCCGGGGGAAGAGGTGATCGTCTTCGAACCTTTTTACGAGAACTATGCTCCAGACGCTATACTTTCCGACGCGAGGCCTGTTCATGTGCCTCTGCGGAACACATCTGATGGTTTTATGTTTGACCGCGATGAGCTGCGTGCCGCGTTTAACGAAAAGACCAAGGCGATCATAATCTGCAATCCAAACAACCCTACCGGAAAGGTGTTCTCGCGCGAAGAGATGGAGTTCATTGCGGAGCTTTGCAAGGAGTTTGATGCGATGTGCTTTACGGACGAGATCTATGAGCACATCATCTTTGACGAAAAGGACAAAGACGGCATCAGGCCCGAACATGTCTGTATGGCCTCGATCGAGGGGATGCGAGAACGAACCGTGGTGGTTAATTCGCTCTCAAAGACCTACTCGGTAACGGGATGGCGCGTAGGCTATTGCATTGCTCCACCCGACGTCAGTTCCGCCATTCGCAAGGTCCACGATTTTTTGACAGTCGGTGCTGCAAACCCATTGCAGCACGCTGGTGCATACGCACTTGGCCTTCCAAAGAGCTACTACGAAGACCTTCAGAAAGAGTATCAGCGAAAGCGCGATCTTATAGTTCCGGTTCTTCGAGAATCAGGCTTCAAGTGCGAATATCCTGAAGGCGCCTATTATGTAATGGCGGACATCTCGGGCTTCGGTTACCCGGACGATATCGAGTTTACAAAGCACCTCATTCGCAAGACCAAGGTCGCTGTCGTGCCCGGATCGTCCTTCTACCACGACCCGGCGATGGGCTCTCAGATGGTCAGATTTTGTTTCTGTAAAAAAGACGAGACCCTTGATGCAGCCGCAGAAAATCTGCTTCGTTTGTCGCTTGGATGAGTTCGTTATTCAAACAGCCTCTCCTGAATTACAGTCATTGTCGCAGGCAGGTAACCGCTGTTTAGGCTCATCGCCAATTCTTCTGCCGATTCTTTTGTGAAGCGGCCGCTGATCTCACCGGCATCCGATATTACGCTTCTGATATAAGCCGTACTTATCACCTGGTCGTTGAGTACGATAGCCAGATAATTATTGATGTTCCTGTTCGTCCAATGTTCCATTCTCTCTGCACCTGCTTTACTTAACCTGAAGGATATCTGATTATCGTCGTCATTGCCCGTACGTGACACGGCATCTGCGTACTCAATATGCTCTCCGGTAACAATGGCGTCTTTCTTTACTATCACGAATTGCTCCGAATCATTTTCTCTTTCAGAATAGGGCAGTACCTGCTGGTCGGAGGCGGCGGCAGCTTCGGCGTCGTCTCGGTTAGAAAAGACTTGCGCCGGTGAAGGGCTGGGTGGTGAAACAAGAGGCTTAAGTTCCAATCGGTAGGTCTGGAACAAGATACGGCGAAGTCTTTCAAGATCGTGCTCTCCGTATATCTTTACCTGAATTTGATCCCTCGCTTCGGTTGACCTTATTACCTCGCCTTTTAGCCGGAGATCCCGCATTTTTGATTCCGTGATCGATAAAGCGCGGTCGATCAATTCATCACTAACCCCGTCGTTTGCCTTGATCGCGACAGTGAAAACTACGCCTTTAGAATAGATAAAACCCGCTAGACTCTTACAACCAAGGATCGGTAGCAGTTGAGCCATGATCAGTATGGCTACAAAATAAACACTTTTTATCATGATCTACTCCTAGTATCCTGATGATTTAACCCTTATTGACGGCTAAAGGCAACCCTTGTCCCATGACAAAGCAACAAAATCCTATACAAGGCGCGAAACGCGCAGCAAATACCACATCAAAAACCTAACTTTGGAGGTAGATATGCTTCGTATTATTTTTGCGTTCTTATTTGTGATGTCGATCTCTTCGGCGGCAGCCTTTGCGCAGGATGAGAACAGGCCTAGCGGGCCGGAGCGAATGCAGTGCGAACTGACGATGATGTTCGGGCAGACTCCGAGCTATATGGGAGTCCAGACCCGCGATGTAACCGCAGAGAACTATGCAGGTCTTGGTCTTTCGAGCCCACGCGGCGTTGCGGTCGACAGCGTAATGAAAGATTCGCCGGCGGAAAAAGCCGGGCTAAAGGCGGGTGACGTCATTCTGAAGTATAACGGCGAGTCAGTTACCAGCGCTCAAAAACTTTCTCGACAGGTAAGTGAAACTGCTCCCGACCAAAAAGCTCGGATAACAGTGTTTCGCGGCGGAACGGAAATGGAACTGGATGTGATCATCGGCAGACGCTCAGGCGGCAATATGTGGACCCTGCCAATGGAAATGCCCGACGGCCAACGTTCGTTCGAATTTCGTGTTCCAGACCTCGACGCGCTGCGATCGATGGAATCTTTCCCGATGCCCGGCGGCGATGGCGATGTTTTTGTCTGGAGATCCGCAGGTTCGCGTCAGATCGGCATTGGTGTCACACCGCTCACCAAGCAGCTTGCTGAGCATTTTGGTGTAGAATCGGGTGTGATGATAAACAACGTCAGAGAGGCTTCTCCGGCCGAACGTTCGGGCCTAAGGGCCGGTGACATCATCATCGAGATCGACGGGGTCAAGGTCGAGAATGAGATGCAGGTCGTTCGGGCCATAAGCGGAAAGCGGGAGGGTGATATAGTCTTAACGGTAATGCGGCAAGGCAACCGGATAAGCTTTACTGTGACCCCGGAGGCCGTCCCCGGAAATGAGCCTCCAAGGCTTGAACGCAATTTCGGAATGCCCTTGCCGAGCGAACCATTGTTCCCTCGCAGAACAGCAGAGCGTAGGAATATTCTTTAGAAATTAGTCTGGTAAACGATAAAAACTGTTGACGCTTGGCGGAAATGGGATACCTTACCGCCGATCGTCAACAGTTTTTTTGTAGAGCTCGTTGGCTTCCCAGCTCATGCTGCGTGCTTCTTCCATTAAACGCCGATATTCTTCGATAGAGTCTGCAAAATCTGCCTGGACTGTCTCACGTGCTTCGGTGTCTTTGGGGTCGTAGTTGTCTCTTAGGACACGTGCGGATCTATGGAACCTGGCAAACGCCTCCATCTGCTTAAGGATCGATTCTTCCTTTAGGCGAAGGTATTCCTTAAAGTCCGGGTTGATGTTCTTTTCACTCGCTTCGCGCAACAAGTCGATAGCTTCGCGGCCGGTATTTGTCCCATCATTTATCAACTGGACCGCTTTTGTTGAAAGGGTACGAACCTGTTCTGCATCGTTGGCACGAACGGCATTGGCGAGGTCCGTTCTAAGGTTTTCGTTGGTCCTGTACATCTCGCGTATCTGAGCCAACTTTTTATTTGCATCGATCACGAGCAATTCGGCCTCACTGGTCTCGTCTCCGAAGCCAAGCACTCCACCCGAATCGGAGCAAGCAAGCGCTGTGAAAGAGACGATCACGGCAGTTGCCAGAAAAAGCAAGACAGATCGGGGGTTGCACACAACTACTAATTTAACACATCTGTATTGCCATTGAACGGAATGTTCGGTACCGGACACCATAACCATCTCTGACCTAGCATACTAGATGGGGCTGCCAACGGACTCGTTGCCCTTGCGGCGCCAAATAAAACCATCAAGGATGTAATGAGTGAGCTGGGGAACGGCAAGTAGCGGAACGAGCCACATTTTCCAATCGGCCCAATCCCAGTTCGTCCCGAAAAGCCAAGTGCGCTCGTGCCATACGCCTCGGCTCCAAAAGAGCTCTTCAATATACGCAAATGCCCATAATGTCGCCAGGAAAACAAGCCAGTTGCCGGAAAGCCCTTTGTAGATAGGGCCGGCCGTTTCCCGCCGCATCTTTGCATACATATAGACGAGTGCAAAATAGGGTACGCCGTGGATGATGACGTTCGTAACCGTAAAGGCGAAATCCGAGTTGAAATGAACTATGCCGACATACCAGCAAACGGCTGTGGTGGCGACGACGATGTCCTTACCGATGTTCAACATTCCTTCTGCAAAGTAAAGATATACAGATTTAGCAAAATAAGCGGTTAGTGCCGCAACATACAACGGAAAAAGGAGCGTTTCAATGACCGAAGGGAGGGAAAAGAAATCACCGGGCAGGAACCAATTGAAGTTTCGCGGCAGAGAGGTCATCCAGAATGCCAGCGGATAGACCGTCGCGAGATATACCGCCGCCGCATCGATCGCCCAGGTCCACCGTTTGGTCTCCCCAAGCCTGCGCCGGTATAGTGCGACCCAGCCGTATTGCTGGCGGACGAAATGGAAAACAGCTGCAATTGCCAAGGCCTTCCAGAAGATGAGTTCCCCCTCGGAATACAAAGCAACACCCACAGCGTAGCCAAAGATCGGAACCAGCGTGTAGAGCCAGAACCGCCGCTTGTACTCCGCAACGTCAAAATAGACCCTGAAGCTGGTGGACCACACGTGGGCCACGTCTATGAGAAGGATCGCGGTAACCCACGTCCATTCAGGCGAGGCGGAATGGAGAATACCAAGCCGCCATCCGACGGCCAACAGCAGCAACGACACCGCGGCACTCCCGAGGAATACGGAAAGATCGATATTTCGGGAAAAGAGCCAGATGTTTGGCGATTCAGATGTGGTTGCCGTCCGCATAGATCAGCGCAGCGTCAGCCCGACGTTTTTTCCAATTATCCATGAAGAGATCAAATCCCTTTTGGTCATCCTCGTCATGGATCCTTTTTGGCCACGCCGTCTTCAAAAATGTCTCGATCTCGTCCGCAAACTCAATTACCGGTATTGCCCAATCTCGCAGATCTGTGCGAACACTGACTCCGTGGGGGAGCGTGTGTTCCAGCACGTTATCGAAATGGGTCACAGACCAGTCGATCCCGTTACCGCAATTCGGAATGTAAAGTCCGTCGTTGGTTGATCCGGCCGGTAACATTGTGAATCCGCAGCAAGGGATCAGAGTTTCGTTAATTCCCGGTTCATGGTCTTGGAAAATGGTCCGAAGAAAATTATATGCAGCCGTGCTGACTGTCCAATCGTCATTTCCATCCGAAACGACATGTTCACCGATGCGAAGAAATATCCGTCCGTGGACACAGCAGTCTTCGTGCGGATCCGATCCATCGATCCAGTGCAGGCTTTCGGCCCTAAGTTCTACCTTAGCGTTTTCCACTCAACACCCTTTCGGCCGCGCGCAGGCCATGATAGAACGCTTCTTCGAACAGAGCGATACCGCTCAGGTCCGTGTGAGCAAAATGGATATTTCGATACGGTTCGAGGGCTTTTTGCCTTTCGCCTCCCCATACGAATCCGGGTGTCGGAGAGATCATTGCGTGCCCCCAACGCATGATGTCGATGCGTTCTGTAAGGTCGTAAATATCCGGATGTGCACGGGCGATATCCGTGAGGCAAACATCGGCAAGATCACGCCATTCGTAGTTGAAAAGCTTTGTGCGTCCATTCTCTTCGTGGCACATCGGGTAATAGTATGTCCAGATCGTAGCGCCGTGATCGATCCCTTTCTGGTGAGTCGCGTTCACATATCCGAGCGACGGGCTGTCGTAAAGAACGTTGTCCCACGCGAGCGGGAAATCGTTCGGGAAAGCGGGCTTTGGACGGTCCTTTAGATGAAGGTTGGCGACAAACCAGGAATTGCTCTGAAACGCGGCCGCGTCAAACGGCGAATCATCGGAAAATCCGCGGATCATATACGGAGCCGTAAAGACCGGCGATGCATAGATCACCCGCTCACATCGAAAGCCCCGCAGTCCATTGCCGGCAAGACAAACTACATCGAGGCCCTTTTCCTTTGGTGTAATCGAGACAACGGTGTGGGCGCGGAGCAGATGTTCTTCGACCGTCCCCGCCAAATGCCGTACAAATCTGCCGTTCCCCTCGGGAAAGGTCATCAGCGGCCTTGAATCTGTACCGGCCGCACGGACACGGGAACAGAAATAGAACAGGCCTGCCCAGGCCGACGTCTGATCCAGCTTTAGGCCGTAGTCGTCCCGGCATGCATAATCGCACAGCCAAAGTAGGCGCTCGGAAGTGAAGCCTTTCTGCCGAAGCCAATCACCAAACGAGACCTTGTCCAACTCTGTTACCATTGCATCATCTGAGCCCAATGCTGACGGAACGACGAAGGCCCGCCTTTTGGATGCATCGCGCCACGAAACCCAGTAATCGATCTCTTTCTCGAACAGAGAAAGTTGGCGTTCGTCCTCTCCGCTTTGTCCGGCATGAAGGTATAGTCCGGGATACCATCGTCCCATGTAAAAAAGCCGCTCCTCGGGGTCACGACATAGAAATTGTTCTTTGATCTGAATATCGCCATCTTCGGTCAGACCTTCCGTTAGCGACATCTCATCAAGCAGCTCGACAAGTTCTGCATTCTCCCGAAATGGCACCGGTAGATAATGTGCACCCCAAGGATGCGCAACCGGTTCCGACTCTCCGGAACGCGATGTCCCTCCAGCCTCTTTCTCGAGTTCAAGAATTACAAGATCGCTCTCGCGTTCCTTTTTCAATTTCCATGCGGCAGACAAGCCAGCAACCCCTGCTCCAACTACAACTATCTTTACGTTCTGCCAAGCATCTTCGGACAACTCGTAATCCCTTTTGTCCAAAAGGATGTGTCCGTGCTGCCAATTTGCGCCGACGATCTCCCCATCGGGAAGCGACCGATCAGAAGTGTTCCTACATGCAGCGGCCGCAAATGGCGCCCCGAGGAACATTGTCATTAGCTCACGTCTGGTCAGGTTCATCCTATTTCAGATACTATTCTTCGCGGCCAAAATTGCTCTTTTTCTTCCAGCCGAAGCTCGGCCTGTGAAGAAGCTCGCACGTTAGCACTGGTGTCTTCGGTGTGGCGAATATTCCAAACTTTATTCCCCCGGATAGCATGCTATGCAACTTCCCGATCATTATTCGAAACGCCGCCATTCCTCCTCGTAATATCTAACCAGGGCCTGATTATCGAGGCGGTTTATCTCGATGTCATCGGAGGGCAGGGTCATGTCCGAGGGCAGCTCAAACAGCCCGGCAAATGAATGGTCGTTTAGGTACCTGAGCTCGATGCCGTCGACGGGCCGCTCAGGTACATCGAAGGGTTCTAGCCGGGCTAGAGCGTACCCCCAGACGCCAAAGCTCGGGACTGCTGTTTGAAAAGGCTTCACGTGAAAGCCGCTTGCTTCGAGTGTCTTTATTATCGACCAAAAGGAATTACGGGCATAGAAGGGCGATGTACACTGTATGACCACGGCAGCCTCCGGCTGCAATCGGGCCCGCAACAGGTGATAGAACCTTGTCGAGTATAGCTTACCAAGCGCGAAATTGTTAGGGTCTGGAAAATCGGCGATCGCGATGTCGAACAGGCCGGCATCGACCTTGTCGAGCCACACGAATGCGTCGGCATTGATGACAGAAACACGGGGGTCGTCAAGTGCGTGACGGCTCAATTCGGCCAATGCGGGGAGCTCGCTTGAAAGTCGGGTCATCATCGGGTCGAGATCAACCAGCGTAACGCTCTCGACCGTCGGATATTTTAGTATCTCACGGACTGCCAGCCCGTCGCCGCCGCCAAGTACCAATATCCGCCGAGGAGTACCGTCAAACGCCGCGAAGGCCGGATGAACCAGAGCTTCGTGATATCGATATTCGTCAAATGATGTGAATTGAAGATTGCCGTTCAGGAACAAAGAATGGCCGAGTTTCCCGCGAGTAACTACGATGCGCTGATATGGCGAGCTTTTCGCGTAAATGATCTGGTCGGGAAAGAGTGCGTCTTCCGCAAGTGTGGTGAGCGAATCGGCTTTAATGAACCCGATCGTAAGCAAAACCAAAACGATGAACCCTTTGATACGTAGCACCGTCAACCTTCGCGTTTTGATCAACGGCTCCAAAAGCCATGTGCCCCAAAGCCCGACAGCCGCATTCAGCATGCCAAAGAGCAAAGATGTGCGATTTAGCCCGAGCCGCGGTACTAGAAAAATTGGGAACATTAGTGCGGCTAGAAGGGCACCGACGTAATCGAGCGCAAGAACGCGGGAAACGAGATCTTTGAAGTCAAGCTCGTCCTTCAGGATACGCATCAGGAGTGGGATCTCTAGCCCAACAAGCACCCCGATCACAAACACCATCGAATAGAGAATAGCGGAGAAATAGGTAACGGTCGCAAAGGTCAGGAACAACAGCGGTGCCGAAAACCCACCAATGATGGCCACGGCCAACTCGATATCGACGAACTTTTCGGCCAACTCTGTCTCGAGAAAGCCGGACAGCCACGAGCCAACGCCCATAGCAAACAGATAGATGCCGATAATTAGGGAAAACTGCGTGACCGAATCGCCGAGCACATAGCTCGAGACTGTTGCCGCGAGCAGTTCGTAAATTAGCCCGCAAGTGGCAATGATAACGACATTAATGAAGAGCAGCGGAACCCGTTTCATAATTGCTGACACGTGGAAAAAGCGACGCGGAGACCCGAAGAGAGTTTCTTCGGGTCACCGCGCCTCCGCAATTTGGAGCTTTCCTATCCCTGTATCGCCGCGCCTATTATGATGGCAATACCTATAAGCATCGCCCCGATAACGATACCCAATGCCGTATTCTGATCGTCCTCGATCTCCTTTCGGATCGAGAACGGTGTCACTTTTTCAAGAACAAAGAACGAGACGGCAAAAAAGACAAGCCCGATAAGAACAAAGATCAGTGTAGTAACAAGAACCTCGGCAAGCTGATCGAACCTGACCACCAAAGCGAGTACTCCCGGTTGAAGCAAATTCATCAACATCTATTTTCCTCCACGAAATCCCGAATAAATAAAAGGAACGCCGAGCCGCGATTTACTGCCGGCATTTGCAATTTCCCAACCCAACCATGCTGCCGACGCATAGAAGAAAAGAACGGCGCCGCCAAACATCATATACAGAACTTTTTTTGCCATTTACGAATGCCCTCCGTAGGCAACTAATCGCCCGAGCTACCAAACATACTCTCGCTCCACCGGCCGGCCTCGAAAGTCGCCTTTCGGATGAGCCCAACGGCGGGGACGATCGCAAGAAGGATCAAGGCGCACAGAAAATTTACCCCTCTGTTGACACCTTGCTCCACCTTAACAGTGACCGGCATCGACTGCTGCCATTTCTCCCACGTTCCCGCAACCCGGAGTGTGTAGTTGCCGCCCGGCAGCGACGAAATGGTCGCATCTTCGGTCTGTCCGCCTTCGGACCAAGCCCCGTCGCTGTCAACGCCCGTGTAATAAGAGATCGGGATGTTCAACGACTCGATCTCCTGACTCTTATCGTTCACCAGATCTACGTCAAGGTCGGCCCAAGAATTACTTACCGGAGCGTTGGCTGTGATGCGGATATTGCGCCCCGGCTTCAGCTCGAAGGGTTTGCTAAAAACCACTTGGGGCTGGCCCGAAATCTTGAGCGGAGGGATCTCGATCTTTTCCGTCATTACCGTCGAACTGATGCCGGTGAACGGGAGCATAAAGACAGCTATAACAAACAGAAAGAACAAGGGCAACGCACCCCAAGTATAATAGAACGAGCCAGTGAAAGGTTGGTTCGGAGCTACCGACCAAGGTTTGGGAAGGTCCGAAACGCCGAACGCCTTTTCTATTTCGGCGTTGGTCATGTAAACACCTACCGACCAATTCATTTCTCCCGGCGAGATCTCTTGGGACAGTGCAAGCGGCGGCGACACATAGTCAACAGCTCGCACGGTCTCCCCCTGTTCGATCCGCCAATAGAATTCGCCCTCTACATATCGAACCTCAGCTTGTGCATCCTGAAAGATCCTGAATGCACGGCCGTTGTACGTGACCTTGGCCCCGTAACCGATGGAGCCTGATTGGTCGACTTCGGCCGGGTTAACCGGCTCGACAAAATTCCAATGGTTGTCCGAATGAACAAGCCACCTGAATCCGATCATCGGCTCATACAGGAGATATTCGTGCCAGAAATATGTGATCCCGTCGATCTTGACGCTCCGGACCATTCGGCCGATGATCTTGAACTTAACGTCTCCGGGAAATGTGCCCTCGGCACCGATCGGCAGAAAAAATGCGGAAGAGTCCGGGCTCGGGTCAAGCGACTTGAGGTATTTCAGGTTACCCTGCTCAACGTCGAGCAGCGACGCACAATTTGGACAGGTTATCCTCTCGGCCTTATCCGGAGCGATCAGCGAGAGCGGGCCGCCGCAATTGGGACACCCCAAAGAAGCCGCTGAGGTGCGACGCGGAGCGCGAGCCACAGGTCGAGCCGTGCCGAGCCCTATCTCATCAAGAGTTACTTGCTTTCCTACAAACACCCAGGGCGGCGAGATGCTGTAATCGATCGTACCGAACGAATTGTTTCGCCCGCTGAGGTCGGCATAGCGGTTCTGCTCCCCGGGCACCAATTGATATGGGATCTCACCATCGGCAGCCATCGACGTAGCCGTGCCCTTTTCTATCACCATCAGCGGGTCGGAGGACGGTATCCCGGCAACCTCTTGCCCAATGTCGAGCGATTCGAACGAGGGAAGAAACACGCCCGCAGGCAACGGCTGGAAAAACGTCATGTAGAACCGGCCTTGCGCCTCGGCCAGCCATCCAACCCAGCCATTTGAAAATGTGGCATACCATTCGTCCCAGTGGCCGCCCATCTCGTGTTTTAGCTGAGCACGCCCCGTAAGCTCGAAACGCTCGCCCATGTACACGCCCTTTAGCCCGAGTTGAAGCGGCGATCGGGAATCTACGATCTCGGCGACCTTTCCTAGGTCCGCGAGTGTCCTATCGGTTCGGGCGATCGCAGATCGGCAAAAGGGACAGACAAGAACAAGGGTCGAGCCCTTCTTGAACTCAATGGGGGCAGCACAGGAAGGACAATTTGCCTGGAGGAAACTCACCTGACACCTCCCGCGACTCCTCCGATCAAAACACGGTCTGAAACTGACCCTCCGCGGTCTATACGGCTTACGGTTACTAGCCTGCTCCCTAGCGCTTCGGCAAGACGCTCTTTCCATGGCCACTCGGGCCTAGAACGGCAGCAATAAAGGTTAAACGTAGCGGTGCGGTCCTCGGGATAGGTGTGGCAGGCCAGGTGCGATTCGGTCAGGGCGACCAACCCCGTCACACCGCCCTCGCCCGGAAACTTGTGCCAAACCTCGCCGATCGTCTTAAGTTCGAGGTCCTCTACTATCGCCTGAAAAATGTCGCGCAGGAGGGCCTCGTCCCGAAGCCGCTCCGGGTCACACTCTTCGGCTTCCACAAGCCACTCTGTTCCAACAATGGTTTGCACGCTGGTTCGCAAGCCGGGAAAGGCCCCGGCACGGCGCAATAAATGTGTCGTCTTCACGCTTCTTGTGAGAGATCGACGAGGAGCGTCGAGAAGAAATATAACTCAATTTGCCCCATCTGTCATACTCGATCCTCAAAATTAGTTTCGCGGATGAAAGAAAATAAAACGGCGGCCCGGATAAAGAGCCGCCGCCGACGGAAAGTCCGGGAACGATGTCTAGTCGACGATTCGGAACTTACCTTTGTTTTCTACTACCTGATCGCCGACCAGGTCTTTTGTCAGCACCTTGATCTCATATTCTCCGGACTCAAGGTTTGCGGTCGGCAAAAGCCTTGCGAGAGTGAGCCGCTGGCCGGAATCGCTGAGCCCTGCCCAATCTTCCGCCTGGCGATGGACCTCTTTCCCATTACGGGTCAGCACATACTGCACATCGACCGCGGGCCTGAGCGTCGTCTGGTCGATACGGGCATTGTAAACCTGCAGATAGATGCCCACCTCCTGGCCGCGGCGATAGGTACCCTCAAGGTTCGGAATAACCTTCGCCCCGCCGATGATAAACATTCCGCCTATGTCACGATCGTCGGTGCCGCGAAGCGTCGAGGCCAGAACGAGAGACGAAGTGGATAGCAGTTTGTCATCATAGCGCGGTACGGTGAAGCCCTGATTGACTATCCCGCGATTTCCGGTTTCCACATCGCGAACAACGACGTCAACCCTATACGTCCCCGGAGTTAGCGCAACTGCCTTCTGATAAACAGACTTTCGGTCGCGGGCCTCTGTGAGTTCCTCACGAGTGGCGTAGGTCGTGATCGCATCCTCAAATATACCGGAACGCCTGCCTGAGACAGCTGTGATCCGGCCAAATACATTGAGTTTGGCAGTTTCCAGGCCGCCTTCGTTCACAAACCTGAGATCTTTGTTGGATGTCTGCACGGTAAAGGTGACGATGACACGGTCATCCGATTGACGGAAGAAATCGACCCTGAGATCGAACGGTAGCGGATTATGGTCAAAGATACCGCTATCCGCACCGGCGATCGCCGCAAGGTCGCCAAACCGCACTGATGGCGGCCGTTGAAGATTTGTTATTATTTCGAGCCGGCGGAAGGGGCTGTCCTGCTCTCGCATGTATCTGGTATTCGCATTGATCCCGGCAATTCGGTCCGCGCGATTTTCAGTTCCAAGCATTTCGCCCAGCGTCTGTCCGGCGTTGGGAATATGTAGCATTGCGTCTTTTTCATTGGCGTTTCGTGCAATGCGATACTCGCCGGTTCCGGTCGGATCGACGAACTCGATCTCGATACCGTCGCCGACCCCTTCAAGATGCCGGTAGAACCAAACTTCGAACGGATAGGTGGTTGTCGAACCGCCCCCCTCCCAGGGCGGACGTTCGTAAGCACCGCCTGCGGGACGCGACTCAATGGAATCCGGTTTACCCCACGCGATATAGATCCGGCCGCGATCCGTTCTCCAGCCGGGGATGCCGGACGTAAAACGCTCGTTCGCGTAGGCAATGCGTTCGTAATATTCTTCTCGAAACTCGTTCTCTTCGGTGTCGGGATTGGGATCGCGTCGTCTCCAAAAGTTCTCAATAAAGTTCTCGCGTTCCTCATCGGTCTGAAGGGCCATGAAGGCGCGACGCTCTTCGCGGGTGATTATGTAAGCAACATCTTCATCGATCCATCGCTTGTAGGCGCGATTCATTGACTCAGGCCTGACATTTCGCGGATTGGCGGTCGGGTCCTGGCTTGGTTGATCGCGTGGCCGCTGTGCCTCAGCCGAAATGGCGAATAAAAAAGTGAGCAAAAGAGCCGAGAAAAGAAAACGTGAAGTTAAAGCCTTAAACATAAAACATCTCCCGAACCAGTTCTATCCAAAAAGAAAAAGCGAAATCGACACAGAATAGGATCTTTACCAAAAATGGCAAAACCCTGAACCTATGATTTTAGAAAGAAATCTCCAAATGTTCAAGATGCGTAAGCGGTGTATTTTGGTTGCCTTTCGCAGGGCTTAGCCCTCGACTTCTTCGGGTGTACGGCGTTTTCGAGCAAAAAACCATGCGATGCCGATCGAAACTATGTAGAGCGCGAACATCGGGGCAGAGAAAAGCATTAGATTCAAAGCATCGCCGGTCGGCGAAATTACCGCCGCAACGATGAGTATTACTACGATTGCCACCTTCCAACTCCTCAGCATCACTCCCGGCGTGATAAGGCCAATACGGGCAAGTACATAGGCGATGGCCGGCATCTGAAAAATGAAACCCATTGCGAGCATGATCAGCGTTATCAGGTTGAAATATTCGCTTGCACTGAGCAATAGGCGGAACTCAGCCCCAAGCCCAAGCAGATATCTGGCAGCCGGAGGAAAAAGAATATAGTACGCGAAGGCGGCGCCGGCAACAAAGGATATCGAAGAGAGAAGCACGAAAGGCCACACATACGCCTTTTCGTGGGGATATAATCCGGGCGAGATAAAGCCCCAGACCTGGAACAGGAGAAAGGGCACGGACAAGGCGATGGCCGCATAAAGGGAAACGGTGATGTAAAGTGTGAACGGTTCCTGGGCCGTTGTTACGATCATCCGTTCTTCTCCGCCGGGGTCGCTCTCCGCATCCGGAGACAGATCTACCGGCAGCAGCACGCCCGCCGGAATAACAGAGTTTGACGTAATGATAGGCTCTTCTGTGAACAGCCCTGTCTTTCCTTCTGCGTTTTCCGCGACTATCGCCCTAACGGTCGTACCGGGCTGAACCACTCCCGTTCCAAGCTTAGTGGCGCGGTCAAATACATATAGGCCGCCCTCGCCCATTTTTAGTGACGAGACCGGAAGGGTCTTTTCGCCGCCGGTACGTCCCTCGACCGGAAGCTCGCGCCGTTCGGCCTCTGAAAGTGCCTTACGGATCGGAACGCTTAGGAAATAATAGATGGTTCCTGAAAAATAGAAACAGACCACAAATCCGGCGATAATGAACAGCACGCACCTGACCAGCCGACGGCGAAGCTCATCGAGATGGTCAAGAAAGGACATCTCCTTTCCCGCTTCTCCCCTCGAACGTTTTTTGCTGTTGCTCATAGGAATTATGCTTCGACGGGAACAGCCGTTTGCGTACCGCAATTTCAGAGCCAACTGCGCTTGTCGTACTCATCGGGGTGAACATTCTCGTCTGGCTCAGATACCTGTTCAAAGCCGGGCTCGGCACCCCCTCCTCTCCAGTCCGTCATCTCGGAAGGGTCTAACTCGCGGATCTCGGGGTTGATCGCTCTCGCTTCTGAGACGATCTCTTTTGGGCTTGATCGCGGCGCAGGACGCTCGGCCTCTGTCTCCAACCGTCCGACATCGAATGCGCTTATCTCTTCCTCAAAATCGACTTCGCGTTCCCACGTCGTTTTGAACTCATTTGCCGTATTTCTCATGGTGTACATGATCTTCCCGATCTTACGTGCATACTCGGGTAATTTACGCGGACCAAGAAAAATGAGCGCAATGATGCCGATAAATATCAACTCTTGGGTTCCGATCGATTGAAAGATTAAGTACACAAAAAATTGTTGGCCTATTCGACCCTGATCAGTTTGCCGTCATGTTCCGAGACGCTACCGATAATAGCCGATCCGACGATCGCATCGAGAAATTCACCCGCTGATGCCTCCGGCATACTTATTAGCAGCCCTCCTGCGGTCTGCGGGTCGAACAACGCGCTCTGCATCTCACCGGAAACGCTCTCCGATATTGATATTGTATCACCAACATAGACCCTGTTGTTCTTGTCGCCGCGGGTCAACATTCCCTGGGCTATCAGTTCCAGAGTCTCAGGCAGCAGCGGCACATCGCGGGAAACGATCTTCAGTGTCGCATTGCTCGACTTAGCCATCTCGAACGCATGGCCAAGCAGGCCGAAACCCGTTATGTCTGTGCATGCATTAGCACCGATCTCAACCATCTTTTTCGATGCTGCCGCAGCGGAAGTGGTCATTGCCTCGATGCACGCGGCGAGAGCTCTCTCACCAACCACTCCCCGCTTTACCGCGGTGTTGATCGCTCCGGTCCCGATAGGTTTGGTGAGCACGAGCACATCGCCGGACCTTGCCCCGGCGTTCGTGACCACTCTTTCCGGATGGATAATGCCCGTAACCGCATACCCGAATTTCATTTCCTGATCATCTACCGAGTGACCGCCCAGAACAACTACACCCGCTTCGTTCATCGCCGACTGCCCGCCAAGCAAGATCTTCCCGAGAACGTCCCAGTCGCCTTCTTGCGGATAGCAGACAACGGAAAGGGCGGATAACGGCGTGCCGCCCATCGCATAGATGTCGTTTAGCGAATTAATGGCGGCTACGCGACCATAGATCTCCGGGTCGTCCGCGACGGGCGTAAAGAAATCGACCGTTTGAACAAGTGCGGTATCTTCAGATAGGCGCAACACACCCGCGTCGTCGGAACTCTCGAATCCTACGATCACATTTTCGCCTGGCTGTTTCGGAAGCTTGCTCAAGACTTGAGCAAGGTCGCCTGGAGCGAGTTTAGCCACTCAACCCGCGCAGGAAACCATTTCCGTCAGACGCTTTGTCATCAGGTACAGGACACCTCCTTCAGTAAAGTGCAGATAAATCGTGTGGCATCAATGAGTTAGCTGGCCGAGGCCGTCTGGTCGCGTTCAGCGGTCAATAACCGGAATAGCCTGTCTAGATCGTCCGTGCTGTAATATTCGATCTCGATCTTCCCGGCCTTTCCCTTAGCTGAAGGGCGGATCTTAACGTTCGTACCCAGGCTCCTCATCATCTTCGTCTCCGCCGAGCGAACGTTCGGATCTACGGACGCCCTAACATCCTTAGTGACACCACTTACATTGCCTGTGGATCGTGCCCTCTTGATTGTACGCTCTGCCTCTCTTACCGACATCTGCCTCTCGATTATTGCCCGTGCGGTCCGTATCTGCAGCTTCCGGTCATCAGAAAGAAGTAGAGCTCGGCCGTGGCCGGCAGTCAGTTTTCCCTCCTCGATCAACTGCTGAACCTCTGCCGGAAGCCTTAAGAGCCTCAACATCGTTGCGATAAGAGAACGCTCCTTTCCTACTCTCTCTGAGAGCTGCTCCTGCGTAAGTCCAATATTATCAATGAGTTTGCGGTAGGCATTAGCCTCTTCGATCGGATTCAGCTCTTCGCGCTGGATGTTCTCAATAAGCGCTATTTCGAGCAGTCGGTCGTCAGCAACCTCCTTTATCACGGCAGGCACCTTGTGAAGGCCGGCTCGCTGCGCTGCCCTCCAACGACGCTCTCCGGCAACTATTTGATACCGTCCCCCGACTTGGCGCACGACGATAGGCTGTACGATCCCATTTGCGACAATAGAGTGTGCCAGCTCGTCGAGGGCCTTTTCGTCAAACCGCGTTCGTGGCTGGCTGGGGTTGCCCGAAATGAGGGAAACATCTAACTCGGTGATCCTTTCGGAACGTGTCTTATCGCCATCGGCCGCAAAAGGCCGTTCTTCCGAATCGCCGAGCAGAGCGCTCAGGCCCCGGCCAAGCGGTTTTCTAGCCATGTTCCAATATCTCCTTTGTTAACTGCAAATAGCTTTCCGCACCCTTAGACCGAGGGTCATAGAGCAGGATCGGTTTTCCGAAACTTGGAGCCTCGGCCAAGCGGACGTTCCGGGGGATCACTGTCCTAAACACCTGTGGGCCGTAAAAGTCGCGAAGGTCTTTTGCTACCGCTGACGAGAGATTCGTGCGCTCGTCATACATCGTAAGCAACAGTCCCTCGATCTTAAGCCCCGGATTTAAGTCTCGCTTCAACCGGGATAGCGTTTCAAAAAGTTCGGTAACCCCCTCAAGCGCGAAATATTCTGTTTGGATCGGTACCAGTAAAGAATCGGCGGCTGTCAGCCCGTTCACGGTCAAAATTCCCAACGAGGGCGGGCAATCCACGATTATGTAGTGGAAATATTCGCGAATCGACTCCAGGAGCTTCTTGAGTATCTTCGCCCGATCTTCAGCGTCCGCGAATTCGATTTCGATGCCGGCCAAGTTCTTATCTGACGGTAATACCCATAATTTTTCGATCTCTGTCGGCAAGACGGTCTCTCGTACCGAATTGCCCGAGATCAGGGCATCGTAAAGCGATCGTCGGCTGGTAGACTTTTCAATCCCGGAGCCGGAGGTGGCATTTCCCTGCGGGTCCGCATCAACGAGCAGTACTTTTTTTCCAGAAATTGCCAAGCCGGCAGCCAGGTTTATCGCGGTAGTGGTCTTTCCGACGCCGCCTTTTTGGTTGGCGATCGCTATGATCTTACCCATTTTCTTCGATCGATCTCGTGTCAAACTGTTCGTGTTCGGATCTGGTCATCAACAAGAAGAGTCTATGACAAGTTTGGTCGAAACGAAACCCAAGACAACGATTTGTGGAACGTTCCACATTGAAAAGCAGCAGAAATGTGGAACGCACCACAAACTTAGTTACGGAACTTATCTTTAGGCTGGACGGCCGTCAAATGCACCAAAACGGTTGAAAGAGCCGCAGGAGTTAGTCCGGCGATCGACCTCACCTGGGCGAAATTTCTTGGCCGCGCCCGTTCCAATCGTTCTTTCATTTCAATTGAGAGCCCGCTTATGGATTCAAAATCAAAACTCTCCGGCACTCTTAGCGCGTCGTGGTGATTCACCCGTTCTGTCGCCGCCCTCTGTTTCTCTATGTAGCCGGCATAGAGAGTATCGGCGAGGGCGGTCTCAAGGTCCGCTTCAGTCACTTCTGATCTGATCTCCTCTGGCAGGAGCCTGTAAACAAGGTCCGCCTTCACCCCCTGACGCATTGCAAGCTGCGAGAGTCCGAACGAATCTCCAAGGTCCGCACCCAGTAGCTGCGAAACCGCCGCATACTCAACCGAGGACCTTTTGAACCGTCTCTCGTCAAGTGCATTTCTAAGTCTGGCCAATCGATCTCTTTTCCGATTGAACCTCTCCCAATCGATCTCACCAACTAACCCTGCTTCCCGCCCTTTCGGTGAAAGCCTTTGGTCGGCGTTGTCGTGCCTCAGTGTCAGCCGAGCCTCTGCCCGCGACGTAAACAGCCTGTAAGGTTCATCCACCCCGTGCCTGATGAGGTCGTCCACGAGAACTCCGATATAGGCCTCATCTCGTTGTAAAATAAGGGGTTTACGGTCCGATACGTAGTACGCTGCATTGATCCCGGCCATCAACCCTTGGCAGGCGGCTTCTTCATATCCCGTAGTACCGTTTATCTGCCCGGCGAGAAACAGTCCCCGCATTCGGGTTGACCCCATGGTAGGCTGCATCTCGCGCGGGTCAACAAAGTCGTACTCTATGGCATACCCCGGACGGATGATCTGAACCTCCTCGAATCCGGGGATCATCCGCAACAGTTCAAGCTGCAAGGTCGATGGCAACGAGGTTGAAAAACCATTCAGATAGACCTCATTCGTGCTATAACCTTCGGGTTCCAGAAAGAGTTGGTGTCGGTCCTTGTCCGCAAATTTGACCACCTTGTCCTCTATTGACGGGCAATATCTGGGCCCTACACCCTTGATCTTTCCCGAATAGAGAGGCGATTGATGAAGATTGTCGCGGATCGCCTGGTGAAGCCGGGCACTTGTATATCCGATAAAACACTGAATCTGCGGCTGGTCGATCTTTTCCGTGGCAAAGGAAAATGCCACCGGCTTTTCATCGGGCGGCTGCGGTTCAAAGGCGTCCCAGTCTATCGTTCGCCCATCTAGCCGCGGCGGCGTACCTGTTTTCAAACGACCAACGGGAAAACCGTGTCTCTTCAGGGACTCGGCCAGCTCAATCGACGCAGGCTCGCCGGCACGCCCCGCCGAAGACGTCTCCTTGCCTGTATGGATAGTACCGTTCAGAAATGTCCCTGTCGCGATTACGACCGCCTTTGCTGAAAACCTTCTTGTGTCCTGAAGCTGAACTCCTATAACACTAGTGTTTTCAATAATTAGATCGGTAACCACACCCTGCCTCAAGTGGAGATCAGGCGTGGCTTCAAGAACGCGGCGCATTTCCGTCCGATAGAGGCTGCGGTCGGCCTGTGCACGGGGCGACTGTACCGCGGGCCCTCGGGATCGGTTGAGCAAGCGAAACTGAATTCCCGTACGGTCGATAACTCGTCCCATGATTCCGCCAAGTGCGTCGATCTCTCTGACTACATGGCCTTTTGCTATTCCACCAACTGCAGGATTACACGACATTTGCCCGATCAGATCGAGGTTGATGGTAACGAGAGCGGTCCGTGCACCAAGGCGCGCCGCGGCCGAGGCCGCTTCGCAGCCGGCATGCCCTGCACCGATCACTATCACATCAAACTTCTCGTCAAACATGGTCTCTCGCAGCGAAAAATAGCGGGCTCGGCCGCTATTTGGTCAAAGAATAGATTGTAGTGGAAGATGATCGGTTTTGCCAAGAAAAAACGGTCACGCCCACAACGCCTTCAAGGCCGTATCCGCTATGGACTGGTATCGGGTCAGTTTTACGCGATCGGAGTTCTTGAAGGTTACAAATGCCATGAACCCAAATTCCATCAATTTCTGAAACGCGAGATCCGTAAGAAGGACCTCGGCACACGGTTTATAGACCGTTTCGGTTCCTTCTTTATAGACGTGAACCGGCAGCCCGTCAATATCCTGTTTGAGCGCCCGGCCCATTTCCCAGCCGTAGGCCGAGTAGCTTTCAGCAAGCAGCAGCCCCATCGCGAAACAGGGATTCGCCCAGGCATAAAGCTCGTGAAAAGGTTGGTCGACAAATTCTTCGAAAGAGAAGTTCTCCAGCGGGTCAGTATCCGCACCGTACGGCAGCCTGGAGAGAAGCCGCGGCATGACCATTCCCAGATATTCAGCCTCTGGCTTGCTGCAGAGGACCTTCCACAGCCTTCCGGCCTCCGAGTCTTCCGGTATCTTCCACGAAGCAGGATCATGGCTTTCCGCTAGCGACCGCACCCCAAAAACCTCAGGAAGCATGTACGAGATGAATGGCGCGTTCGCCGCCGAAGCCAACTTGCCGACCCTCATCAGCGTTGCGATATCGTCCACATTCGCGTCAAACGTGTAGTTGCCCAGAACTACTGCAAATGGTTCGCCACCGGGAGTTTCGATCGTGTCATTTATCAGATGACGGAACAACGTGGTCTCCGATAAACTATTGGCACCCTTAAGGTTATCTGCAAGCTCATCTTTTGAAATATCGAGGAGATATATCTTCAGATCGGTCGAGGTCTCGATCCTGCGGACCATAGAGAACAGGCCGCGCCAAGTTGCCTCGAGCTCCTTAAACCGCCTGTCGTGGAGTATTCCCCGCATCAGACCGGAAGTCGCCGCGTCCACCGCCGCGATCATCCGTGTCTGTTCGTCATCGTCAACAGACACCAGATGCGGACGGACAATTTCGTTCACTAGATCTGCTATGTCGCGCGACAGCTCAGGCTTCGGTGCCGCACCGCCTCCGGTGGGCGTCGTGAGTATTGCGTCTAGCAAGTTGTCTGGAAGAGGGGCTTCAGGTGTAGTCTCTTCGGAACTCGCCGTCGGCGCCTTTTCTTCCGCTGCGGTGACATCGAACCGCTCGCGAACCTCTGTGGCGGCGGAATAAAATGTCTCCTCGCTTTTCAATCGCTTTCTCAATTCACGAAGTTCCAAAAAGATCGGCACCCGAGCAAATATCTGGTCCGGATGCATGTCGTCCAGGCTTCGGAACTCAAGTCCGAGAACACTGTCGCCGTACTCAAGTTCTAGGCGGACGCCCAGCTTTTCTATGGTCCCGTCAAAATTATCGCGGTCGATCTCGATCAGGCGTCTGTCGGAAACCGGCCACCGTTCGGCATCTCCAGCAAGATCGCCAAGGACTAAGATCTTGAACGGGGGCTCTTCGACTATTCCGGTTCTTTGTGATTCAAGCGTAAAGAGGGCTTCCAGGTTTTCTTCCGTCGGGGGCATAGCATTTTACTCCAAATGGTATTTGGCACAAACTATTATGCTTCAGAGCGGAAAAGTCAATTGTTGTCGTTTACAATGGAGAGCTCACTCCGTCAATTTGAGGGGCTTACCTAGCTGTCCGCGGTAAGTGCCCTGCGGAGAAAGGCGTTCTGTTCCTCGCCAAGTCCAAGGAACTTCAGGCCAAAGCCGAATCCTTCGAGAACATATGCGATCTCACCTTTGAAGCTGATAGTCGTCCCGTCGCGGTCCTTAAGTTCGAACGTCACAATTTCGCCGACCCTGAAGTTAGAGATCGATTCGACATAGCAGCCACCAAAACTCAGGTCGCTGATACGGGATGCCCTGCGGCCGGCCGAGGAATCAAGGATGATCTCGATCGCGACGTTTAGACGATCATTGTTTCGTTCTGGACGCGGCGGTTCACCGATCGACATAAGATCTGTAATTATATTCGAATTACTCAATTGTTCGCTAGTGGGCTTACTTAGCATATGTGCATACTTCCGCAAGATCTATGCTTGCGCTTATCAGCGTCGTGACTTTTCTCTTCCTTCGACAGCGCCAGTTATTAGATGGTCTATAGTCTCAAACCGTCCGGTTCTCCCAAAAACAGAGCCAGCAAATAGAAAAAGCCGCCTCTCCGGGCATTCGCCATCTAAGTCGACGAACACCCGGACGATGCGGGCACGAGTTCCGGTCAGCCGATAACCGTCTTATTTGCAATCGGTTAGACAGTCTTTGCCACAGCCTGTTCTTTACCGGCGGTGGCTTTCTTCATCGAAAGCATCAATACCCCGTCCTTGAAGTCGGTTGTCAGAGATCCGTCTTTGACCCGGGAGGGAAGCGGCAACTCCCGATAGAATCTGGTTCCCCTCCATTCCGAGTAAATGGTACTCTCATCGCTGCCTTTGAGTTCCGAACCGGCACGACCGGTAACGAACAACTGGGTGTCCTTTACGCTTACCTCGATCTCGTCTGGTGAAAAACCCGCCAAGGCCATGCACACGCTGATTTCATCGTCCGTTTCCTTGATCTCAACTGGTACCTTTCTCAGGACCTCGGACTCCGCCCGCATCCAGTCGTCTATCGGCGAGCCTAAGGCCCGTCCACGTTCTTCAAAAAAGCCGAATGCGCGATCCGAGATCTCTCGGGTTATCTCTTCAAACCGCTCAAACATCTTCTCCATATCAACCAGCATTGGTGACAACGAAAACGTCGGCTTATCACGTTCCATCATTCTTTTCTCTTTCTCCATGACTTACTCTCCGTAAAAAACATGGGAGTCCAATTTGATCTTGTTACGACGACAAGCCGGCAAGAAGTGTACCAAGCTCCGTATAAAACTGAGCCCAAACAGACCAACGGCAGAAAAAAGGAGCAGGCATCGACCCTGCAATCGATGCTGCCCCTTTACTATGTACCAAGGACACCCTCGGCACATAACGAACCGCCTATTTATGCCTCTCAGTGCTTCACGAGCTGATCGTGAACCGACGTAGGAAGCACAGACATCATACCCATGAAAGTCATCCCAAAGGCAATGAAGCCGAATACCACAGCTGTGACCGGCGTCATTAGGCCAGTTACAAACATTCCGAACGCTACAAGAAAAATTAAAGCCCAGAGAATGAAGTAGATCTTTGTCAACATGGCGATCCTCCCGTTTTCGGCCGCTCATCGACCGTCACTTTGAGTAGGTGCAACAGTCGTGCCAATCGTACGGACCGTGTTTTGCAGCTTTCGGAATGGGTCTGTGCGAAGGAATTCGCAGTTTCACGTTACGGAAAGTGGGAATCTACGCACAAGCCGATGTGAAGGAGGTGTCAAAAGCTAATATGTCGGGTGGGTCTCTTGTCCGGGCACAAGCGGCGTGCCCGTTTCGCTCCGGTCTACCGAAGCTCGGCCGGTAGCTATTTCGGGGTCAATTCTTAGGATCGCCTCAACATTCTCACGGATCCAACTGTCCATCCAACGAATGCTTACTGCGGGCGTAAGCGTAGGATTCACTTTGCCGATCTCTTCAAGTGCCTTGTTGCGCTCATCCACGTCTTCGACGATCTCCGCCCTGCCCGACACCACTACGCTTTTCCAGTTCCGGTCATCAACCACGTTTTCAACCTGCAGGCAAACACGGGGGTTGCGGCGGACGATCTCTGTCTTCTTCCCCTCGGTTGTATAGACATAGATCGTCTTGCCATCAAAGACATAGTGGACCGGAACCACATATGGCTGGTCGTCCACGGAAAATCCCAGATGTCCATACCGAACCTCTGAAAGCAAGGTGTCGATCTCATTCTGCCGCATTTCTTCTACTTCGATCATTGGCCAGCTAACTCCTTTTGACCCGCGGGTGATGGTCGTCTACGATACGGTGACTATATCATAAATCAAACTGGCACTCTGCAAGGCGTGTTCCCGGTCATCACTTTCGATTCGGCATACGCATTGCGTTTGTGACGGATATTCGGATCTTGAGGAGACATCTATGAAGATAATGATCGCTACGGACGGTTCTGATTTCAGTAAACGGGCAGCTGAGAAAGCTTGTGAGTTTTTTGGCGAGCGGGCCGACATCGACTATTTGGTCGTTTCGGCATATGAAGATGCTCCGATTCCCGCAACGGAGCCTTTCGTTATGGCACCTGAGTATTATCAACAGATCGCGGAGTTTACCCGCGAACAGGTACAGAAGCACGCGGATGAGGCCCAGGAAATAATCCGTTCCCGGCTCCCGAACGCAAGGGTCACGGTTGAGATACTGCGAGGCAAACCAGCAACCCGGATCGTGGAGCATGCCGAATCCTGGGATGCCGACATCATTGTAGTTGGCTCTCATGGACGAGGCTTTTGGGGGCGCCTGCTTGGATCCGTATCAAACTCGGTCGTCAACCACGCCTCGTGCTCGGTGCTCGTTGTCCGGGGCCCAATGGACGAATAAGCCGCCGTGACAATGGTCTTTTTGCGTTCGTTTGCCGTTTGGCTGCTGATGATGATCGGCGAGTCTTTGAACGGGACTTTTCGCGAGTTGTTCCTGGTTTCGGCCGTCGGTCAGGATCGCGCGAAGCAGATCTCCTTTCTTGCCGGGGCAGTGATCATTTTGAGTTTGGCCATAGCGTTGATCCGCTGGATTGGCCCGGATACCCACTATAAATTGTTGGGCATGGGAATAGTCTGGGCAGGGTTGACGCTCGGCTTTGAGATATTGCTGGGCCTTTTCGCGTTCGGTTATCCGATCGAACGAATTGCGGTTGAATTTGATCCGCGAACCGGATCTTTAATGCCACTAGGCATACTGATCCTTGTTGCGGCGCCATTCATCGCGGCTCGGATAAGAGGATCCTTGAGTATGAAATGACCTTATCGTATCGGCACAGGCAAATCGTCCGGCATTAGTTGGTCAGTCCGAACGCAGACATGACGCCAATGTTTCAAGGAGTATATCGGCCGTGAAGGGCTTTGAAAGCACGTTCCGGATCCCGAGATCCTCTACCTCCGAGCGCTGGCTGTCGTTCATCAACCCGCTCATTACGATCGGCCTGACATTTGGGTCCATTCGCGTCATTGCCCTTAGCATCGAAGGGCCGTCCATATAAGGCATCGAAACGTCTGCAATAACAGCTCTGATCTCATCGTGGTGCTCCGCGAATACGGCGAGACCTTCCGTTCCATCTCCAGCCGTGAGTACTCGATAACCAAACTTTTCGAGTGTTGCCGATGTGACCTCGCGAATGTTCTCCTCATCATCAACTATCAAGATCAGTTCTCCTGCGCCCAAAAGTTCTGTGCGTGTCTTTGGTTCTTCTTCCGCTATTTCCCTCTCGGAGGATATGGGGAAATAGATCGAGAACTTTGAACCTTTCCCCGGTTCGCTGTAAACGTTAATGAACCCGTTGTGGCTTCTCACGATCGTCAGAACAGTAGAGAGCCCGAGCCCCGTGCCGCGGCCGATGTCTTTGGTGGTGAAAAACGGATCGAAGATCTGCTTCTTTATGTCGCCGGTCATCCCGGTTCCAGTGTCGCTGACAGTTATCAAAATGTGTTCGCCGGGAATGGCGTCGGGGCTCATCCGTGCGTAGTTCTCGTCAATAGAGATGCGGTGCGCCTCGATCGTCATAGTGCCGCCGTTCGGCATTGCGTCCCTCGCATTTATGGAAAGATTCATCAGAACCTGGTGGATTTGAGTTGGATCTGCTGAAATTGGCGCGAGGTCAGCTCCGATATCATATTTCAAACTAATGTTCTTTGGGAGCGTTCCTGACAAAACCTTAATTAGTTCCTTTATCAAATGCCTGACCTGGACCGGCATACGCTCGCCCTTCAGCCCTCTTGCAAAAGTGAGCACCTGCTGCACAAGAGAGCTGCCCCGTTCGGTGTTTTTCTCGATCATCTCGAGCCATTTCGCCGATTCGGGGTCTGGGTTTCTGAGTTTCATCATTCCTACCGACATCATGATCGGTGAAAGAATGTTATTGAGGTCGTGGGCTATCCCGCCGGCGAGCGTTCCGATCGATTCCAAACGCTGCGCCCGCAACAGTTGTTCCTCGGCCCTTCTACGGTCAGAGACGTCTGTGTTGATCACTAGTACATAGTCAGGTTGTCCGTGTAGGTCGCGGACAAGGGTCCATCGGCTTTCAACCTTGATGGACTGGCCGTCATTTCGAAGATGGGTTTCGTCGGATCTCCATTCGTCAGACGTTTCAAAACTCCGCCTCACTTCGCGGATCTTGTCCTGACCGCAGCCCACGATCTCCGAATACGGCCGGCCAAGGGTTGTTTTAAGCCCGGCTTGGTAGATCCGTTCGGCGCCTTTGTTCCAGTAGATTATGTTGTAGTTCAAATCGCATACGATTATCGCGTCCTGCGCCTTATCCAAAAGAGAGGCCTGCTGCATGATCCTTTCTTCTGCCAACTTTCGTTCCGTGATCTCATATCGAATCGCTATGTACTGGAACGGTTTCCGGTTTTCATCCAGCATCGGAACGATCGTGGTGTCCACCCAGTAGAGCTTTCCGTCCTTTGCTCTGTTCCTGATCTCGCCGCGCCATACGCGTCCGCTTGCGATCGTTGTCCATAGATCGCGTATGAACTCTTTCGGATGGTAGCTTGAGTTGATCATCCGGTGATCTTGGCCGATCAACTCCTCGCGGGAGAATTTTGAAATCTCGCAAAATTTGTCGTTTACGTAGGTGATGCGCCCACGTTGGTCGGTTATTGCAACAATGGCCGATTGGTCCAGAGCGAACTTCAGGTCGGAGAGTTCCTTCAGAAGCACCTCCACAGGAGTGTTAAGGGCATCGTTATCGGTCATACGGTCAAGTCGCCGGGATCGCTTCCGGTAAGCTCCTCGTAGAGCCCGGCCTTTCGCAGCTTATACCTGAGTTGGTCGCGGGAGATGTTCAGTAGCCGTGCAGCCTGCGTAAGGTTGCCGCCTGTTCGCTCCATTGCTTGCCGGGAAAGTTCAAATTCTACCTGTTCAAGGTCAACACCTCCGTCCGGAAGCATAATGACGGCATTGCCGCTCTCTGCTGCAGAACCCGTCCCCGAAAGCATATCGGCGGGCAAATGGGTGGTGGTCACAAGCTCGGTGTCTTCGAGTATCGACGCTCGTTCTATCACATTCCTAAGCTCGCGGACATTACCCTTCCATTCGTAATTCCTGAAGATCGTCTCGACCGGAGGCGAAAGGCCCTTCAGCGGTTTCTGTCTCCTCTTTGGGTTGACTTGATCGATGTAGTGGCCCGCTAGAAGCATCACGTCGTCGCCACGGTCGCGGAGCGGCGGGATATCGATCTGGATGACCGAAAGCCTGAAGAAAAGATCAGATCGAAAGCGGCCTTCTTCGCCGGCACGTCTTAGGTCCTGGTTCGAGGCGGCCACGATTCGTGAGTCCATCCGAATATCCTTGAGCCCACCAACCCTGCGGAAAACCCCATTCTCCAACACCCGAAGAAGCTTGGCCTGGAGCGAAAGTTCCATCTCTCCGATCTCATCCAGAAAAATTGTTCCGCCCTGCGCCTGCTCAAAAAGTCCCTCCTTTCTTTGTTTAGCGTCCGTAAACGCGCCCTTCTCAAATCCGAACAACTCCGATTCGATCAGTGTAGCTGGTAGGGCGGCACAATTAATGGCAAGGTAAGCGTGAGGCGCACGTGACGAAGTAAAATGGATGGCTTTGGCGAAGAGATCTTTGCCAGTACCGGTCTCGCCTTGCAGAAGTATCGAAGCAACGTCGGAATCGGCAACGCGAGCGGCAAGCTCCTTAACCTTTTTCATTGCCGGGGATTCACCGATGATCTGTTCGAAACTAAAGTCCGCCGCTCTCTGCCGTCTGACGGTCTCGACCTCCTTTCGAAGTGTGTGGGTCTCAAGCGCGTTGCGTAGCGTGACCTCGAGCTCCGCAAGCCGCACCGGCTTGCCGATAAAATCATGGGCACCCGCACGGAGCGCCGCCACAGTGTGCTCCACATCCACATTCCCCGTAATGATGATCGCGATCAGGTCGGGGCGTGCCGTAGTGAATTTCTGCAGCAGGTCTATTCCCGAGCCGTCCGGCAAGTCAACATCTATCAATGCAACGGCGGGATCTTCGGCATTGAACGCCGCCTCACCTGTGGCAACGGTTTCAGCCAGAATCGGAACATAGCCCCATGTGGAAACGGCCTCTGAAAGGGCCATCCGAATAAATGGGTCGTCGTCAATAATGAGTGTCCGAACATCTTGTCGGTTCATAGGCTTGGCAAGTTCCCCTTCCGGTTCCGTGTACGGCGGCAAAATTCTATTTCCTGTATATCGCGAAGACGGTGATGCATCAAGCGCCGGTGTGCGGAATATTTCGCGCAACGATCAGTTTATTTTCCATTTCCCCGGTCTACGCGCACTATCGGGCGCGGCTCGCTCAAGTTGGCACGGTCATTGCTCTTGTCTAGTTACCGGATCATCTGCGAATATTGTAGAATCTGCGAAACTGAGGATGCACAATGAAACTTCTTATTGCCTATGACGGTTCTCGATGTGCGGACGCCGCACTAGATGACCTTCAAAGAGCGGGATTGCCCGGCGATACCGTTGCGGAGGTTATTTCGGTGGCCGAGGTTTGGCTTCCACCCGCCGACAGCGCAAATGGGGACATTACGACTGACCCTTATATAATGAGCCTCGTCGAACGGCGAAGGGCAAAAGGGGAGCGAGCATTGGCGGAGTTCGAAGCATACGCTCACCATGCGGAGAGCCGCTTAAAAGGGATGTTTCCAAGTTGGGCCGTTACGAGCAATACGACCTACGGCTCACCTGCGTGGGAGATCCTTTCCCGCGCCGAAGAGACAACGCCAGACCTAATCGTTACCGGATCACAGGGGCAGTCGGCCATCAGCCGGTTCATACTCGGTAGCATCTCCCAGAAGGTATTGAATGAGTCAAAAGTCTCGGTTCGCGTGGCTCGAGGGAAGATCGACGTCGACCCATCGTCGATCCGACTGATCGTCGGTTTTGACGGTACCCGCGGCGCCCGAGCCGCTTTGGACCGCGTCATTTCGCGGAGTTGGCCTGCTGATACCGAGGTCCGCTTGCTCTCCGTTATTGACCCCGTTTCGCCGACTGCGATCGGCCGATTTGTTCCGCCGATCAGTAGTGCGGTTGACGAGGTAAACAAAACTGAGCTTGAGTGGATAGAGGGACAGGCAACCGAGGCGTTGAAGGACATTGAAGCTGCGGGGCTTGGATGTTCCCATAGCATTGTTCAGGGTTCACCAAAGAAAGTGATCCTGGAAGAGGCGGAAAACTGGAACGCTGACTCTATCTTTGTCGGCGCAAATGCATATGGCAGCAAGCTTGAACGATTCCTACTGGGAAGTGTTTCATCCGCGGTTGCGGCGCGGGCACACTGCACGGTCGAGGTCGTCCGCTGACATGTCTCATTTCTTATCCATCTTCTCTATGTCGGCCTGTAGCCGCGAGATCGCTGCGTTGCCAGGTTCTGCTGCCTTTAGCCGTTCAAGGGTTGCGTTGGCATTTCCGGCCTCTCCCTTTTTCGTGTAGGCAACGGTAAGGTTTTGCAGAGCCTGTATCTGATTCGGATTCTTCTCCAGTACTGTGTTGAATTCCTTTATCGCCCTGTCATAATCCGGATCGGGCCGAAATACGAACGTTAACCCAAGATCTGTCCTAACGTTCATATCGTCCGGCCTCTTTTCAATAGCCAGAAGATAGGTCTTTTCCGCCTCGGCGTATTTGTTCGAATCGAAGTAGGCGTTCGCCAGGTTTATGATCGTTTCGTAATCGTCAGGTTTGAGCTTCCGCGCCTGTTCAAGGAACTCGATGGCGCCGTCAAACCGCTGGATCTGGTAATACATTTCCGCGGCCCGGATCTGAGCATCAAAATTTTCGGGTTCGGCCCGAGCCTTGTCTATTGCGGCTTGGACCTCGGGGATCGAACCTGATTGGCCATCACCGATAGAAGGATGGCCTGCCGGAAGCCCCATATTCGGCTGCATTACCTGTCCCGCTTGAAGCATGGCTTTTTGGTTCATCGAGTTTGCGAACACAAAACCGATAATTACGCCCCCTAGCAACCCGACGATGCAAAATAGTATGTTCTCTTTGTTTATCATGGTGTTATGCGTATGAGTGTAGTCCCGGCAGCAAGTAGCTTACCCCTAGATACGTGAAAATAATGAACAGGAACGCAACGATCGCAAAATATGCTGAGCGCCGGCCCTTCCAACCGTAGGCGACCCGCGAATGCAAAAACCCCGCGTACGCGAGCCACGCAACCAAAGCTCCGGTCTCTTTGGCATCCCAACCCCAGTACCTGCCCCAAGATTCGTTTGCCCAGACTGCTCCCGTTATAAGCAGTACTGCAAGACCGGCAAAAGCTGTGCCACCAAGTTTGTACATCAGCCTGTCGAGCACTTGGGCAGACGGGAGTGTTGTTCGCACCCGTTCCGGCCGCAGAGCGATCAGCACGATGAACAGAGTTCCCGCAAAGGCCGTGACCAGTGCCGCCAACTCAACCGGATTAGCATTGAGACTCAGCCTTAGTGATCCGGAATTCTGCCGTATCCATGTATCCGCCATTACGGCCAACTGCGTCGCAGGAACTGTGGCGATCTGCCGTGGTGTTGCTCCTTGCTGCTGAAGCATCCAAGCACCGAAACGTTCGTACTGCTCCGGGGCGATATGCGGCGCAATATTAGCGAGATTGCTGATCTGATAGATCAGCATCACGATCGCTCCGACCTGTAGAACAAGCGAACCTGCAGTCATTATCAGACCGGCACGCTGCAACCGGAGCCCACCCTTAAAAACAAACGCGGCCCAGGCCCCAAGCCCGCCGATCATAAAGACGGCGGCGGCGACCATAAGGGACCCGACGAACGGCAGATCTGCTCGGAGGGGTATCGAGGCGTTTGAGGTTCCGACAAAGATCGAGGCGGCGTAAGTTCCGAACGTTTCAAACGAAAACAATCCGAACCGCGAAACAGTTGCATAAACACCGATCATGAACAACCCGTTCCAAAAAGCCATTTTCTCGGTTCGCACTCCGTCCTTGATCAGATAAAGCACGGCGACCGCAAAACAGACAAGCGCTACCCCGTAGCTGATCGCGGCGACACCTACGTGGATAGGCCGCCAATAAGAATCAAGCACCGGAGGAAGATCTACGAATTCGCCGCCTATGAAACGGGCAAGCAAGAGAATGATCGCCGCGAGCGGCAATGCGACAGCGGCCACCATCCGGTACTCCGGCCTCCTGATGACGATCAGCGTTGTCACCCCGGCCCCGAATGCAAATGCAAGGCTTAGATCATAGAGATTTGCGAACGGAATATACCTGAAGAGCCAGGGCATCTCGGCCGTCGTCAGTCCTTGTTCGCGAAATATAGCAATTTCGCGGTCGTAGGCCGCCACCCATCGAACCAGCCAACTCCCCAGATTGAGCGCGACACCCGCCGCTGCTACCTGCAAACCGAGCCGTTCGGCAAGGCGAAATGGTGCGTAAAGATCCGTTAGAAAGAAAGCCCCGGCGACAAGATATGCGGCCAGGGCGAGCACCATCAGCGCTTCATCGCCGATCGAGCGGTCCCCGCCGAGCCAAACGCGCAAAAGGAACAGCACTACGCCGCCGAGCATTGCGAGAATGATGGGCATATAACCCGAGACCCGCCCCACCATTATCGATCCGGCATCGGCCCCGGCCGGGATTGGCATCACACGGCTGCTCATTTGTTTGCCTCCCGCATCTCGTTGTTAACAGCGAACTCCAGTTTTTCTATTTCTTTCGTCAATCCGTCCTGATCCCGGTTCGCATTGCCCGCAAGAACCAATTCGGTCGCCCCATCCGGTGTCTTGATCACTGCCGCCCATATCCGCCTGTGCGAAAATCCGAAGACACCGCAAAGTGTCAATGTAAGCAATCCAAATCCAAGGTAAACTATCGGAGATCCGGGGTCCCTCTGAACAGCAAGAATGTGCTGGTCTGCAACACGCTCAAAATCCAGCATCCTGAAGGTGTATCCGCCGTAGGGCCTTACAAGTTCCGGAGCGTCTGCCATTGCAGACCCCAGAACGATAGCGGTCGCCATTCCGCCGCCCGGCTTCTCTATGTGAACAATGGCTGCAGGGTTTGGAAAACTTGTTGTGTCTTCATCTGTGTCTGCGGCGCCGGGCGAGAAGTCGCCTCGAAATTCGCTAAAGATCAGCCGGGTTCCGTCGCTGAGTTTGGTTGTACGGTTGCGAAGGATCGTAACCTCTTCCGTCGCATTGGTTGCTTCATTCGTCACGGCAAGTCGAATGCTTCTCGCTCTGCCCACAGTGACAATACCCGCTTGAAAGAAGCGATATCCGCGATGGTCAAATGGTTTATTCACCCGCACTTCTGCTTCATGAACACCCATTTCATCATTGATGGTGAATCTCGTTATCCAGTCAATAGTGTTATCAGGGGTCAGTGGCCCATCTCGCCGTATGAGTTGTTGCTCGATGTCGTAGCAGGCGATTTCAAAGGGGAGCTGCTTCGTGATCCGTCGGATCTGTTCGAGGTCGAACGCCGTATCAAACATCAGATTTGTCGTTTGCCCTGGATATAGCGCCAGGCTCCCGTTGCTGCCGAGTTGAGCAGTGAGAAATCCACCAAGAAAGATCGTCAGCAGTGCGACGTGGACCGACGCGAACGCCAGCCGGTTCCAACGTCCCCGTTCGAAAAAGTGATAGACGTTCCCGCTCCTTTCCCGTCGAAGTGGAGCCTCAAAGCCCGACGTCCGAAATGCCGCAGCGATCTTCGTTGATACATCTTCAAGGCCCTCTTCGAGTTCGATCGTTCTCGCGTTTTCCTGCTCGCGAAGCCAACGCACCGGTACCGCCACTGCGGGCCGCGAATAATACCGGAAAGCTTTTGGCAGCCGTTCGATCGTTGCGATCACGATGTTGAGAGAAATTGCGCAAAGTAGAGCGTTGAAATACCACGAATTGTAGATATTGAAGAATCCCAGCGAACCCAACACCAGCTTCTGTCGGCTGGAGAGTCCGGCATAATATTCACCAAAGCCCTCAACATTCTGCTGCATTATCAGCATCCCGACGGTACAAAATAGGCCCAGCAAGACAAGCAGGACAATACCCAGTCTGACCGATCCTGCCAATATAAGTATCCGGTCAACGATGCCGCGACGGCCCGTTCGGCTGCCCGCTTTAGCAACGGTACCTATTCGCTCAACTTGCTGCATAACAGAAGGATTCTCTTGGCTGCGGATCTCAATGGTAAACTTCACCGGTCAAACACCTGCATGGCACCGCAGCGCCGCGAAGTTCGGCTTCGACGGCGAACGGGCCAACCAATTTCCGCCCGTCACCCACCGCTAACTGGCCGTGAGGTTTCTCGCAGGCAAGTTTAATCGGTCGTCTCTGTGAATCGATGTGACTTTCGTCACATTGCTGCGGCCATAAATGCGAATAGAATGGTTCGATTCCGTTCCGACCAACTTCTAAAACTGAAATTATGAGACTTCGGGCCGGGCAGGACCTCAAATTGAAACTCATCGCAGCCATGATCGCGGTGCTTTGTATTGTTGTCTTGCACGCAGTTCTCGGCCCCGCAAGGGTGATCGAGGGTTCGGCGATCGAGACGGCAACTGACCAGGCGCAATATTCAAAATTCTCTCATGATGTCGCAGCCCACAAGATCGACTGTTCAAAATGTCATACTTTCCCTTCGGCAAACTGGAAGGCCGTGCGGCCGTCAGACGAAGCATTTCCGGACATAACCGATTACCCCGGCCATAATTCCTGCATCAACTGTCACCGCCAGCAGTTCTTTCGCGGGGCCCGTCCACAGATCTGCACCATTTGCCATACGGCCCCCGGCCCGCGAAACAGTACCCGGCATCCTTTCCCCAATCCGCGGGAGCGATATGACGCTTCGCCCAAAGGAGCCGATGCCGGATCCGAATTTGAGATCAGATTTCCACATGAAACACACATACATATCGTCTCGCGAATAAGGCCCGCGGCGATACAGTTCGCAAAGGTTGGATTGGACCGAAATGGTCGAAGCGAAGAAAGCTGTATCGTTTGTCACCAGACGTATATGCCCCAGGGCGATTCCGACGCGGAATATATCGTACCGCAGCCGAAGGATATTGGAGACAGCTTTTGGCTGAAAAAAGGCACATTTAAGACATCGCCGATAGGGCATACAACCTGTTTTACGTGTCATTCGACCGAAACGGGAATTGAACCGGCCCCAACGAACTGTGCCGCCTGCCATGTGTTCAAGCAGGAGACCTATGCGGCAGACAAAGATCCCGCGCTTTGGGTCCGTATGGGAATTCGGGATCGCATTATACGGGATGCCTGGTCGTCGCGAATATCATCGGGGACCTTTCGACACGAGTTCGTAAGCCACGCTGAGATGAATTGTTCCGCATGCCACGATGTCGCGGCGCTGGACAAACTTAGTATGCGCTCCGCAAAGGTGCCCATCACCTCGTGTAATTTCTGTCACATAACAGGAACATCGGACGACGGCGGGATACTAAATTTTGAGATCGATTCGCGACAGGAAAATGCATCTTTCCGGTGCATCAAGTGCCATCTGGCTTACGGCACACAGCCGATCCCAGAATCCCATTTTAAGGCGATCTCGGCGTTGGCGGGGGACTAGATTATTGATGAGAGGTCAAAGAACGATCGTCCGGAAAAATGTTCTGCCTGCGACGCGCGAACTTAAGCTCGCCGCCTTAATTTGCACTGTTCTTGCCACATCGTTCTATTTCGTCGCGTGCGGATCTCAGCCGCCTGCTGACGATCATAATATTTCGGCAATGCAGACGCCCGAACCGGAGTCGACGCAGATAAAATTTGATTTTCCCGACGCCAACTACTCGAAATTCAACCACGAGAACGAGCAGCACGCAAGATTGCCATGCCTGGTCTGCCACGTTCGCGAGGACAATTCCCCGCATATGAAATTCGCAGGCCATATCCCATGTGCAAGTTGCCACGTGGAGCATTTTGAAGACCCGCAGGGACAGATATGCACGATCTGTCATTCGGAACCTGTTTCCGGGACAATGAGGTCTTTTCCGACGCTTAGCTCGTTCAACGCGAAGTTTGATCATGCGAGGCATGCTCCGCATACGAATTGTGCCGATTGCCACCGGCAGGCACGCTCCGGTGCGACGTTCTCGGTGCCAACTCGCGCAAATTCTCACGCGACTTGCTTCCAGTGTCATAGCCCGAACGCTGAGTTCGAGGGCCGGGATATATCCTCGTGCAGCACATGTCACGAATCCGGGTCCCCGGGTCCCCGTGGCGGGGGCGTTCGCGCTCTGCCGGCCAACTTTAGCCACTCGGTCCACGGCCGCAACCAGCGGCTGAGCTGCAATAGCTGCCATACCGCTAGGCCCGGCGCGCCGCGGGGACGCCAAGTTACGGCACCTGCGGCGATCATGCACCTCGGTACTCGGCGGGGGCAAAATTGCGCAACCTGCCACAACGGTAAGCGGGCGTTTGGCGACGAGGATTTTGCTTCCTGCAGTCGGTGTCATCAGAGTTCGAGCTTTAAGTTTTGAACGTGGACCCCGGTGCGTAGTTTTTCGCGGTCAGTAGACGCGAATGTCCAGACTCCACGGCCTTTGGTGACCCAAGGCCCTGAAATATTCGAGTTTACGGTAGACAGAACAATGGTACGGCCTTTGCACAGTTACTTTTATGTGAGACGCAAGATACGTCGGCTACTCTTCCGGTCGCGTTGACATGAGACGAAGCATTATGAAGAACTTAAATATCAAACTTTTCGCCGCATTTGCCCTTTTTATTCCCGTAATTTTCGTGTTTGCCGCACGGCCTGATCATTCAGGGGCGGACCGGGTCGCCAATGACGATATTCCGGCGCTTTACAAGTCGCAGTGCGCAATGTGCCACTCGCCGAAAGCAGAAAAGGCCTTTGATGTGGAAATGAGCGATGAGGACATGGTCCTTGCTATCCTTGACGGAAAAAAGGCAGCCAAACCGCCACACATGCCTGCCTATCGCAATAAGGGCATCGACGAGGAAAAAGCTCTGGCACTGGTGAAATATATGCGTGAACTTAGAGAGTCTGCAGGCGAGTAGGCAGGTCGCCTGCGAAAGGTTGAAAGTAAGCAAATGTAAACCGATCCCCAGAGAACGCTGTGGCGTTCAACAGAAAGCAGGCAGGCGAGGGAATTTTATTACCCCGCCGCCTGCGGATTCGTGCGCTTACAGGCCAAAATGACGAATTCGGAGACCGGAGAGCGAAACTATGAACGAAGAACAAGAGACGACGTCTGAAGAGACCCCTCGAGAGGAGACAAAACCGAAGGCCCCCAGCCTTTTCCGAAACTTTGTCAGCTTTGCGGGCTTGGCCGTGGTTGTCGCTGCTCTAACGAGCATTGCCTTGCTTGTATTGGTCGAATTCTCCGGTGGCTCGGATAATCCATATACTGTACTCGTCACTTACATTCTACTCCCGTCAGTTATGGGGTTCGGCTTTTTGGTGGCAACGGTCGGGGCGTTAATAGAGCGACGACGACGCAGGCGCTCGCCGGTATCTTCGATTGCACCCTATCCGATACTCGATCTGAACGACCCTTCTCGGCGAAGGTCGCTATTGGCTCTTATAGCGGGCGGTTTCGTATTTCTCTTTCTCTCGGCGTTCGGAAGCTATAGGGCATTTGAGTATACGGAATCGGTCTCGTTCTGCGGCGAACAATGCCATACGGTTATGAAGCCCGAGTTCATATCACACCAAGCTGCCCCGCACGCCAGCATAAGATGCGTTGACTGCCACGTGGGCGGGGGGCCTGAATGGTATGTGCGCTCAAAAATGAACGGCATGCGCCAGCTCTACGCCGTTGCTTTTAATACCTACGACCGACCGATAAAGACGCCAATACACAATATGCGCAACGCCAATGAGACGTGCGCCAAATGCCACTGGCCCGAGAAGTACTATGGGGAGAAGCTAAAAGTGTTCAACCATTTCGGCTACGACGAAAACAACACGCTTCGGCAGATCCGACTGATGTTAAAGGTCGGCGGCGGAAGTCCGGAACGAGGCGAGATCGGCGGAATCCACTGGCATATGAATCTTGATAACGAGATCACCTATATAGCCGCCGATGAGCGCCGACAGGAGATCCCGTGGGTGCGTATGAGAACAAAAGATGGCGAGGTGATCGAATACACGGCCCGAGGTGCAGATCTAACGGCTGCGGCGATCGATGCCGCGGAAAAGCGGACCATGGATTGCATAGACTGCCACAATCGTCCGGCCCACGTTTATCTCTCTCCGAACCAGGCTGTCGACCAGGCACTTGTTGCCGCAAGACTTGATGTGTCCCTACCGTTCCTCAAGTTAAAGGCCGTTGAGGTCCTCGCGCGAAATTACAGCACAGAAAGCGAGGCCGTTGCGGCGATCATGGCCGACCTTCCGGCTTACTATCGAGACACCCATCCGGAGGTGTACGCGGCAAAACGCGTTTCTGTCGACGCAGCAGCCTCCGAAATAGCGACGATCTACAGAACCTATTTCTTCCCCGAGATGCGAACCAATTGGTCGAGCCATTATGACAACATTGGACATTTCACCGCACAGGGTTGCTTCCGCTGCCATGATGGCCAGCATGTAAGCCCGCAGGGACGCGTGATCCGAAACGACTGCGCCATATGCCATACAACCTTGGACCAGACCTTTGCCGGACAGCGAATCGTTCCCGAGAACGGAATATTCCAGCACCCAGTTAATCTCGGTGATCGCGGCGCATGGCAATGTGCGGCCTGCCATACAGGGGACAGGGCATTTCAACACCCGCTGAACCTAGGAGACATATCCAGATTCCAATGTGCCGATTGCCACACGGGCCCAGGGTATAAGACATTGAAATAGATCTAAGCGTAGAATAAGGACTGCCCCCGCGAAGCATGAAGCTTGCTGCCGCAGTTCGATCTATAAGCGTAGGTATTTACTGCTACCTGTCCATTGAGGAACGCCCAAGGTAGATCCTCAACGATACATAGGGAAGGTGGGCTCGATAGTTTTGCGGCGTAATTCCGTATTGGATCTGCTGAGGAGTTTCTTCGCTGTATCCAAAGTACTGATAGCCGACACTCCAATCCAAGTAACGGTTCATCCTTACCGTACCCCTGACCTCAGGAGTTTTGAAACTCATCGGATAGGCACTGAGGATCAGCGGCGAAGCGAGCGGCGGAACCGATCGGCTGCCTGCCCCCGTGTCCTTGTTCCAACGGAAACTGCCAAAGATGCTCACCCGCTTGTGCGGATGCAATCTCCCGTCAACAAAAAAGTAATTGTCGCGAACAAAATACTGGCTAAGTCCGGGCGTCGCCGGACCACCCAGCGGTATGAGGACCGACACCTCGCTGGTCAGCCAATGGTAGTCATAACCGGCGCTGATGCTCACCTCTCGAATCGGGTCCCAGTCCACCGAACCTGAAAAGATCCTGCTCCGGATCTGTGTAACAAAGGCCGAACTCGGTGCGGCCACGCTTTGGCCTGGATTGTCATTATCTTTAGTTATCGCGGATACGTTGAAGGCAACTTTGTCGAAATGGGTACGGCTCCTCACACGGAAATTGGCAAACTCGTAGTTGGCCAACCGCGTAAACACGTTATCCGCCTTTCCCGCCTCTACATCGGCATATACCGTCCAGTTATTTGTCGGCATGAACTTGGTCCCGGCAATGAAGGCATGAGTGTTGTTCTCCGCTTCTTCCGGCACAATCGGCGGGATCGTGGTCCCGAACGGAACAGTTGCTATCCCAAGTGCCACACTCCGGTTCGTATAACGCCAACCCAGGTTGAACCCAAATCGACGATCGATCTGAAAATCGCCCTCAAGAGTGTTGCTGTATCGGCGATAGCGAGTAGTGGTGTAGTTGAGTTGCAGGGTAGTTGTCCCCGGAACCACAACGTTCTGAAATGTGTTTCCGCCGTTAATGTTAAAGCCGTCAAAATTGAATACGTTCGAAACACGAAACTTACTGGTAACTCGCCAGGTAAGTCCCAGATCGGTACGCGTTTGAAGGCGCTTTGAGCCGCCGACAATGTCAAACGTGTCCGTTACCTGCACGTTCGTCGCATTTCGAAAGACCATCGTCTCATTGAAAGTAAAGTCGTCCGAGGTCGAGGAATGCGTTACCCGAGCGGACAAGTCGACTACTTCGGCGAACGTTCGCTGCAGGCTGAAAACGCCGAAATGGGTACCCCCATCGGTCGGATGGAACCGGGTCAAAGTTTCGATCCGAAAGTTGTTCGTTATAACATCGCCTGGATCATCCGAAAGCGTGTAGCGTGTTCTGTCCTTGAAAGAGCGGAACCCATAAGTTCCCGAGAGATTGAAGCCGAGCACCTTGCCGTCCGCGCCGAGTCGAAGGTCATGGGCCTTGTAATCCAGGTCCTGGTATACAGGGAACACATCCCCACGGGATACCCGCGTTGAGGTAGAGCCGGTCCCATCAGCCAGGTTATAGGTATAACCGACGCGGAATCGGTAGCTGGGATTTTGCGGAAGCAGCGTCAGCTCAAAGTCGCCAAAATTTCGGCGGCGGTTTGCGTTGTGCAGATTGCGAAGGTCATTCCCGATCGCGTGAGTGTTCACATTATTGAAATAAACGATCCTTCGGACGTTCGTGTCAAAACGATAAAAGCCCGTCCGTTCCATGCTGGCGCGAACAAACCCATTGGGATCAGCGCCCCAGCCAGAACTCATTAACGTCAGCGAATCGAACGCTTTTAGTCCCGAACTGCTCGTGTCCTCGATCGAGAAAGAGGAATCAAAAACGCGGAAGCCTCTTTTGTAGTTCAGGTCGCTGCGGAACTTGTTCTCATTTCCGTCAACATCGACCCACCGTGCTCCGATCTCCGTACTCCCTCTTACCGTAAAGCGTTCGTTTCCGTCCGCAGGTGTGGGGGTCGGCGATTGTCCGACGGCTGCGAACGCAAACACAAATGATGCCGCTGCTCCGATAAGAAACCTCGGCGGGCAGAAACAGCGATCCATGGATCGAATAGATTTTCGTATAGCGAAGGCCATGATTTCTGCACTCCCTATCTGAAAAAGGCCTTGTTACTGTTAGACCCGTGAATTTGTGAATGGCATACTGTACAGTTCTGCGTTCGTATGCTTGTCTGCGTGTGCGGCCCAACCGGGATATCGGGATCTAGTTCAACGTTAAAGATGTTCGTATGACACTCGAGGCACATCTGGCGAACTGAGCTTCGCTTTAGCATTTTCGGGTTGTTCGAGCCATGAGGTGTGTGACACGCAGCGCATCCTTCTGTCTTCAACGGCGCATGCTCAAAAACGAACGGGCCACGCATCTGTGTATGGCATCCGAGGCATGACTGGTCGGCACCAAGGGCCAATCGTGCCTGTCGTGTCTCAAAGCCACCGTGCGGGTTGTGGCAATCGCTGCAGCTCATCGCCCCCTCGAGCACTTTATGGCGAAAGGGCTTTGAGAATTGGTTTCTGGTCTCGGTATGGCAGCTTATACAAAGCTGGGGATCTGCCGCGATGAGCATCGCTCGGCTTGCAAGCGTCGGCCTGTCCTTCGTCTCATTGCTCGTAAAGGTCAAGGAACCCGGCCGGTCCGGACCAAAGGTCGACCCGTGTGCCGAATGGCAATCCGTACACCCTACGTTGTTGCGGAAATGGTCTCCGCGGCGAAAATTGTTGTGATTTTCTCGTCCTGCGTGGCAGGTCAGGCAACTCTCGGAAACGGCTTTCGAGTCCATTTCCTTAAATATCTTGATCTTTGCGCGGTCGCCGCCGCCTTCGACGTGCTCGCGCCCGGGGCCGTGACATGCCTCACAGCCAACGACCTTTCCTTTCCAGCCACTAAGCTCGCCGAGCCTTCCGTGCACGGTCTTTGCCACCTGATCGTACTGCGGCTCATGACAAGCTCGGCACGTCTCTGACCCTACGTAGTCGTCCTGCCCGAACTGATAGACTGAAACGGGCTCGTAAATTCCCGCGTCGGTTCGGCTTATCGCCTTCGATGCCGTAGTGAAGACGCCCCACAGGATCGCAGCCGAAAAGGTCAGTAGGATCAATATCAGCTTAAACAATTTTGGTGATAGCATGGTCACACTCCTGAACGAGTGCTAAAGATCTCGTAGAACTTTGATTGAAACGCCGCTCTACTTTAATTCCAGATCCTCTTGTCTTCTGTGACCGAAGTCACAAAGATGCAAAAAGTCTGTGTATTTCCCTCACTTCCGTGCCGAGCCTCACCAACAGACCGTTCCGCAACTCTCTGTCTTTGCTGATTGCGACAAGGAGCCCGCGGCGGTCGATGTATTCCAGGCGACAGTCGCTCTCGGCGATCACTGAATAGCACAATGGCCGCCGGGAGATCGTCTCGGCAAAACCGATGAGCTCACGGCGCCCGTACAGATCCGATAGCACAGTGTTAATGGGGTGAAGCGATGCGTTTCCGTTAAGGAGAAAGATAGCTCGTTGGGGTATTTCTTTCGCCGTCAGCAGACAGTCACCCGCACATGCATGCATCTCGGTGCCGTAGTTGAGCAGCCAGGTGCTTGAAGCGTCGTCAAGGAGATAGGTTAGCGGGCGAAGCGGAAGAGCCGGAGCCGCCGGTAACAGGCCAACCACGCGATCGGAACCATCTATCACGCCACCTCCTTGTGAGAGAAGGCCGCATTACATTTTGATTTCGATGCATCCGGGGTAACTAGGACTCGTGTCACACCGCCCGGTGACTGACGTCACAGCGCCTTGCGGCGCGTTCGCGCGCTTCGGGGACGCGAAACGATCGAACGGAGCTTTTCGGTGTCATGGATCAGGAGGTCTGAGCCTTTCAGGGAGATCAGTTCAGTTTCTCGAAAGTCTTTCAAGAGACGTGTTACCGTTTCACGCGAACTACCTATCATTTCAGCGATCTCCTCGTGTGTATAAGGCAACTTCAATCTGACCTCCACGTCGGAAGTTCTGTTTTCGGCACACCAGGCTAGCATTAATGCAGCGAGTTTGCCGGCGACCGAGTTCGTTAGCCCAAACGAGCGGATCTGGTCGTAGGCATAATGATATTGCAGACTTAGGTGTTCAATCGCCCGCACGGCAATATCGGCCCTTTTCTCGATCAGGTCAATCATCTCCTGTCGTCGCACATAGTTTATCTGGCAAGGTTCTATTACCTCCGCCGAGACCTCGTAGTCTATTCCGGAGACAACCGCACTCAGGCCGAGTATCTCCCCCGGTTTGGCAATGTGAAGGATCACGACCTTGCCTTCCTGCGAACATGTGTAAAGCTTAACGCTCCCCTGACAGAGCACGTAAACCCCGTTCGCGGGCTGACCCTCAACAAAGAGCATGCTCCCAACCGGATAGGTGTTTGTGATCTTTGTGACCTGAAAGAGATCGAGACTGTCGTCCGAAATACAGCAGAAGAAACCCTCCTCTCTGAGGCCACATTCGGTACATTTATGTTCGACTTTCAATGTCGGGAGGTTCATTTCCAGATCTCCACAGTTTAGTTTTGTTTCTGCGTCGATCGATCAGTGCCTTCTGGCCTCACTCAACGTGTCCTGCTGTAAAACGATCAACGAACTTAACGTGAAAGTAGTCGCAATCACCGTGCCGTGAGGCTATTTGGGGGTTTTTCGCCGTATTGTAACAGATTTTCGTCGGCCCGCAATAAAAGGACCGGTCCAAGCGCGTAGAATCTCGCGCGGTTTCGGGCTACTTCCCGATGCAGAAGGTTGAAAAAATGCGGGTCAGCATATCTTCCGTGGTTGTTTCACCCGTGATATCGCTGAGGTAGCGAAGGGAATTATGAAGACCAACTAGGACGATCTCCTCGCTTGTACCTTCCCTGATCAGATCTATCGACCCACGCACCTCTTGTTGCGCTCTTTCCAGCAAGTCAAAGTGACGGGCATCTGTTAAAAGAAATCCGGAGACATCCATTTCGCCGGGAGCGAACGGCCCGATGATCGCCATCTTGAGCGCTTCGACCCCTTCCCCGGTCTTCGCCGAGATCGCGAGTGGCGTTACGGATAGACGCAGCAGATCGCGGAACCGTCCGGGCAGTTCGTACCCATCGTCACGATCAATCTTGTCGATCTTGTTAACAAGGATCAGATGGCGCAGTTCTCGGACGCTTTCGATTATCTCTGCGTCCTCGGCGGTCAGAGGTTCGGACGCATCAAGCATCACCATCACGAGGTCGGCGTCGGCCATCGCTTTACGCGAGCGCTCGACCCCGATGCTTTCAACCAGGTCCGTCGTATAGCGCAACCCCGCGGTGTCGATCAGCGAGATGGGAATGTCGTCTATCGTAAATCGCTCGTGCAGTTGATCGCGCGTGGTTCCGGCGACCTCGGTCACGATCGCGCGGTCGCTCCCGAGTAGGGCGTTGAACAGGCTGGATTTGCCGACATTCGGCCTGCCAACAAGCGCGACGCGAAGCCCTTCGCGGATAAGATGCCCGGCCTTAAATGTCGAGGCGAGGGAATCTAGCGACTTCGCCATTCGATCCAGCCGCTCGGCTATCGACGCCGCCTGTAGCTCGGGCAGATCGTCTTCGACAAATTCGAGCGCCGATTCGAGCACAACGATCACATCCAGCAGTTCGTCCTTTACGGGTGCGAGCCTGTGTGAGATCTCCCCCCGCATTTGTCGCACTGCCTGTCTTGCCGCCGTTGCGGTCTGCGCGTCTATCAGATCGCGGATAGCCTCGGCCTCGGACAGATCTATCTTCCCATTGGCGAGCGCCCTCAACGAAAATTCGCCGGGACCCGCCATCCGCGCACCCTGCCGCAGGCATACGTCTATCACCTGCCGGAGGACCACCGGCGAACCATGACAAGCAATTTCGACCACATCCTCTCCGGTAAATGACGCAGGCCCCTTGAAATAGGTGATCACCGCTTCGTCAATTGCCTCGCCGGTTTCAGGATCGACGATCGGGGCGAGCGTCGCCGTTCGCGGTTCGGGCTCATGACGCCGCCTTCCGGCCAGAAGGCCTGCTATCGAGACCGCGTCAGGCCCGCTCAACCTGACAACGCCGATACCGCTGCGGCCGATGGGAGTGGCGTGTGCGACGATTGTGTCTGACATACAAACTATTTCATCACAGAGCACAAAAATAGCGCAGCGAAAGTGAAAACTTCTCTGCGCTTAACCGTAGATCGCTCCGAGCCTATTTGAGCCTGACCTGCAGCCGTCTGTCGCGGCCGATGCCCACCGATTCGGTCACGAGGTCTTCTTCTTTTTGGATGGTCAGGTGAATTATTCGTCGTTCGGTCGAATTGAGAACACCGAACGTAAAGGGGCGTCCACCTTTTCTGACCTGTTCGCCTGCAAAGCGGGCCATCGCCTGAAGCTCTGCTTTGCGGGTTTGCCTAAAACCGTCCGCATCACAGATAAATCGGTGTTCTCGCTCCAGTTCCCGCCCCAATGCCTGAAAAAGCAACACCTCAAATGCGTCCAGCATCTCCGCGTTCTCCGCGAGCGCTAGCGGCACATCCGGCCCGCTCAAATTGAGAAGACATCCGTCATCGATCCATCGCGAAGTCACCTCTAGCTGAAAACCGAGATCGCGGACCATCTCAGACAAAAGTTCTTCCGCCTTATCGCAAACGTTGCTCATACTCATACAACCGGATCAAAAACAGGGCACTCGCCCGCCGAATCATGTTGTCGAAAGCTTTGGTTTGGCCTTCGACTTACCCTTTACCTTCTTGGCGTTCTTTGGCACCGATTCTACCATTTGAGTCGAGCCCGGGTCCGCCGGCTTGTTGTAGTGGTTTATCACCATCTGCTGGCCAAAGCTGACGATATTCCCAAAGAACCAGTACAGTAGCAGCCCCGACGGAGCCGACCACATGATCCAGAGCATCATTACAGGCATGAGATAGGTCATCATCCTCTGCTGCATCTTCTGCTCGGGGGTGACCGCCGGGCCAGTCGGTGTAAATTTCATTGCCAGCACCATCGAGATGGCAAAACCGAACTCGAGTAAATGCCATGGGTCACCCGCCGAAAGATCGGGTATCCAGGCAAAGCTTGCCTGGCGCGCTTGAAGCGATACGGTGATCGCAGTGTAAAAGGCGATCAAAAGTGGGAATTGCAGCAACATCGGCAGACACCCTCCGATCGGCAGCGCGTCCTTTGTCAGCTTTAGCTGGTCCATCTGAAGCTGGCGCATTCGCGGGTCGTCCATCGGGACCCCCTTGTTTTGCATCGCCTTTATCTTCTCTTGCAGTTCCTTCATCTTTGGCGCGTTTCCGGCCGCCTTTTTGAAGGATTTTGACTGTTTCCACCTCAGCGGGAACAGCAGCGAATAAAAAAGGAACGTGAATACGATAATTGCAACGCCGTAGTTCTGCGTAATGCCGTTGAAATAGTTCAGCGCATATAAGATCGGTACTGAAAGCGGCTTTACAAAGAATCGCACGGGCCGATAGTTGCTGAAATTGATGATGTTGATAAAATCCAACTCGCGCCCGGCCAACTCGTCAAGCTCCTTCGTGATCGACGAAAGGTGGAAATAATCCTTTGTGCCGGTAAATACCCTTGTCACGGAGCCATCCGCATTTATCGGTACATAGGCGGTTACTAGATGCCGAGTTTCGCTTGTTCTTGGGCTACGAAGTATCCAGTCGAATATGCTCCAATAATAGGGCTCTGTTTCTTTCTCATACTTCGATGCCCTTAGCTCCAGACCGTTCGTCTGGGTCTGCGGGATTGCCGCCATCGCAAAATATGTATCGCTAACTCCGGCCCAATCTACAACTCCCGGAACGGCTAATGTTGCATTACTGTTTGCATCGTATGTAAAGGAATAGTATCCCTGATTTCGAATGATGTAGCCGTCCACAGCCGCTACTGCTTCGGATTCGATCTGATAAAACGTGTGATAATTGATCGCGTGGTCGCCGATACTCGCGCCGATCAAAAGCTTGGTATTCGGCACGCCTTGGCCATTCTTCTTCAGATCGATGGCCAGGTCGGAAACAAAGCTATCCGCCCGAAACAAGAAGGTCTTCTTGACCTCGGTACCCGCCCCGTCGGCCATCGTGAATTCGATCTGCCGCTCCTCGCCGGCGGCCAGCGTGATCTCGTCCTCTTCTAAAGAGATCTGATAGTTCCTTCCATTAAGCCGCGCGTTCAACGCTTGATCGTCTGTATGAAGCCTGAAAGGCACCTCGCGAGGCTCCCGATTTAGTGCCTCCTGTGAGATCAGCTGCAATGGTTTCGGGTTCTCGGGCGTGGAACCATCCGCAAAGAGCGGCTCAAGACCCCCGTTGGTCCGATTATTCAGCAGTATCCAGCTAGTTGCTACCGCCCCTTTGCTGTCGAATTTTACTTCGTATAGCGGAGTTCGGATGGTGATCTCCCGATTCGGGGTCTCATCCGAAGTTGCCGTAATTTCGGCAGTGGGCTCGGCGGTTTGCAGTTCCGGTGAGGGCGAGGCCGGGGCCGATTCGGACTGCTCCGCGGCTCTGTTCGTGTTCTCAGGCGGCTTCGGCGGGGGATTCAGATAGGACCAAGCGAATAGGACCACCAGCGATAGCAGCGCCGCTGCCATGAATCGAAAATGATTTTGATTATTCTGTTGTTCCACAATTCAATTTCGGATCTTAGAAATGCGATCCTGGATCTGTCCTTTCACCTGCTGCGATCCTCTCAATCGCATTCGCTATAAGATCCTGCGATCATCTCACTGGGTCGTGCCCTCCCTTGCAAAACGGCTGACATCGCAATATACGCTTCATGCCCATCAACGTTCCCTTTACCGCTCCGTACTTTTCTACTGCCTGCGCCGCGTATTCGGAACAAGTGGGCTCAAACCTGCACGCAGGCGGCAAAAAGGGCGACACGACCGCCTTATAGATACCGAGCAGATCAAGAACAAGAAATTTCATCTATGCAAACTATTTTGCCACAAAGCTCTCTGCGTCAATAAAAGTCTGAGTCCTCTATTTTTTCCCTGCGGTTATTCTTTTCAATATGTCCCGAAACTCAGCCAGCGGTTTTTCAAGCTTTTTCCTCACCAACGGCCGTCGGGCATTCAATACCCAGTCATATTTAGTATCGATGGTATCGAGTTCGGTGCGGCTAAGACGGAAAGTCTCACGGAGAAGCCTTTTCGCACGGTTGCGGTCGTGAGCCTTGCCGATCGCCTTTCGTGTCGCCGTAACACCCAAACGATGCCGTCCCGCTTTTGAAGGCAAAAAGAAAACCGTCATAAAACGGCCTTCGATACGCACTCCCTGTTCGTAAACACGAAGAAACTCGGCGCGTTTTAGCAGCCGAGCTTCCTTCGGTAAACCAAAGCCTAATAATGCTGCGGCGTCAGGCGTTTGCGTCCCTTTGCCCGCCGACGTTTCAGAACCGCTCGGCCGTTCTTTGTCGCCATCCTTGCCCGAAACCCGTGCTTTTTGGCGCGGCGGCGGTTGTTTGGTTGGTAAGTTCTCTTCGGCATAATTGCTCTCCATGAAATTCACCCGAAAGTGAAAACCTAGAGTTTAAGGGAAATCGTCATATCTTGTCAAAGCGACGGCTCGACGCTCTCACGTTGACCTTGTGCCGCCGCCAGCCGCCTCATCGCCCACCTCAACCCCTCCACGGTATGGACGGGACGACCGAGATAATGTGCGAGACTTCGATATGTTGTCAAGCTCAATCGCCGAGGCGGAAAGGCGAAAACGTGAAAAGGATCATTTGTTTTTTTGAACGGTCAACCCCTCTTTTCCGGTGAAGAAGACACTAGCTGTGGCAGGTTGGCTCGACATCTTATGCTCTTGATAGACAGTGACCGGTATCGGCCATCGATATCAGATATTTGGTAACGATTGTGCTGGGCAACGACCTATCACTACTTTTCTACAACACGTGTCGCGGTGGTGGGCGTACCCCAAGTGACAAATTGCAAAGATCGACCGTCCGGGGCGAAGCGAAGCTCGAATGGACGTTCCGCCGCAATGAAATGCACCGCCGACGCGGGCCGAAAGGTGAATTTGACCTCCTGTCCGGTAATAGTGCCGATCAGCTTGTCGCTTTCGTGTACAAGAACGAGTTCCATTGGCGGATCTAGTGACAACGCCCAGCGCCCAGTGAGTGCACGGAGTGCGGCTTCAGACTGCGGGACATGCACGAAGGGCAAAGCCTCGTCACGCACGATCGTCGCCGTATCAGCCCGCAGTCGCCAAACGCCGTCAGCCTCACGCACCCAGAGTGCGGTCCAGCGCGATCGGCTGATCCGCGGTAACCCACCGTAATAGCTCGCTACGCTGCTTTCGAGCCCGCGAAGCAGCACCACGTCGTCCGCGATCCGGATAGCCTCGTCCTCGGAGCTCTCAGACGAAACAATTCGCCGTTTATCCTCTTCGCGTCTCTGCTCGAGGATGTCCAAAGTGACGCGCTTACCGCTAATGTCAATGTACACGTATTCCTTCGACAGCCCGGCGCGGTATGCAGCCATGTCACCTCGTCCATGTGCAGCCGCGATCTCAGCGTCGCGGGCGAGCACCTCGGCTATAACAGCATCGTTCGAATCCTTTGCCAGGCAAGCGCCCGCCACCAGCACGACCACTAAAATTGTTAATTCGCGCATCATATGTTTCTCCTGAGTCTGGCCCGCAACGACGAACAGTCGACCCCGATAGTAGTAGCCGGAGTAAGCTACCGCGGACCATTTATCTATTGCATTTGGGCACCGCAGAGAATACATTAGCCGGATGGGGTTATCAAGATTGAATCTCTCCCGATTGGCACCGAGAATTCTGCCGTCAGGCAATGTTCGAGGTTTCGTCAGTTGTAAAACTCATTCTCCAGGGTGAAAATGCGGATCGGCGACGATCTTTATTGCATCAATGTACGCACTGTGCTCGTGTTCGAGGATGCGGGCGGCAAGGGTTTCGGGCGTGTCGTCGGCGAGGACGAGGACTTCGCGTTGAAGGATGATCGGGCCGGCGTCGAGCTCTTCATTTACGAAATGCACGGTGCAGCCGGAGCGAGTTTCGCCAGCGGCGAGGACGCGTTCGTGAACATCTAGGCCAGGATACGCAGGCAACAGACTTGGGTGAATGTTGATTATTTGGTCGGGAAACGACTGAACGAACATGGGCGAGAGCAGCCGCATGTAACCTGCCAGACAGACCAATTCAACCCCGCGTTCCTTTAATTCGCTGACAATCTCAGCATCATGTTCCTCACGAGTGCGGCCGCGGCGTTCGATGACGATCGCCTCGACGCCTTTTTTGCGCGCCTTTTCAAGCCCGTCGGCCTGCGGCTTGTCGCTGATAACTGCCTCGACGGTCGAATCAGGTATCTCGCCCCTTTTAACGGCGTCGATTATCGCCTCCATATTTGATCCCCGACCCGAGATGAGTATTCCAATTTTCATTGCCTTATTAAGTATCCCTAACCAAACCGGCGACCATAAATTGCCAAGTTCCGGGCCAAAATCCCCTTCGCGAGAAATAGTGCTTGACGTATTAGCTGAATGAGGCATACTATCACGTCAAAGAGACTGTTTTCTATTTTTTCAATACGTCAGATGGAGGAACCAGAGTGGCTATAATTTCAGGGAAAAGAATCGTAACAATAATCGCTTTTACTTTTACGCTTTTCACGTTTCAGTTCGTCGCCGTACCCAACGCGTATATGCAGGGGCCGAACTCCCAGCTAGCGGCATCGGACCGCATTCATAAGAAAATTACGCGGGACCAGATCAGAGCCATCATGGTTCGCGAAGGTTACTCCGTAACCACAGATGAGGACGGAGACATAGTTTGGAAGATCGAGGGATACAGCACGCTGATGCTCGTGGCGAGCGACAGTGAATCCCTGATGTTCAGTTCGTCGTTTACGGACAGTAAAGCTACTCTAGAAAAAACTAACGAATGGAACCGGAAGGCGAAATACTCGCGCTCCTACATCGACAATGATGGCGATCCCGTTCTAGAACTTGATCTGGATCTTGCCGGCGGGGTAACCGACGCTCGCATCGTTGATTTTCTGAAAACCTGTCGCGGCGCATTCGTTGATTGGGTCTCAGAGGTGGTTAGATAGATCGCTACGAGAGACACGGGTTACACTGTGTCTCAACGCAAGACACAAATTTCAATATCGGTCCACCCCTGCGCCGTCCACTTGTGTGTCATCTGATCCCGACGGCTGTAGTCTGTCGCAAATCAACATCGCGATTGTCGGTCAGGATATTTCGGCCGTGTTCGGCCCGCACCCTGAGACGAGAATCTCCATTTTCACAAGTCAGTAAAACCTCAGCTCTTCATACGAATGTGCATCATAGATGAGGTCTCGTATCTTGGGATTCTGAACGTACTGGATCTTTGTCAAGAGCCCCTGATCGGAAATTCGTGAAAGACCTATATAGAAACCGGCGGCAGTCGATTCGGCGATCAGCCATTGCCGCTGGTCCCATTTGAAATCGAGCTTGTTCTCGTTGACGAAATCGCCCTGCGGGACCGCGATCGTAATATGCCGGGGAGAATAAAGCATCAGATATTCCTCATTGATCTGTTCAAGAAGCGAGGCCAGCAAGATGGTCTTGTTGCTGCAATCGCCTGAACGCGTCATCAACGTTTCGTTTGGCCGCTTTAGTTTTTCACGGGGGGCCACGGCCTCGGTATAGCTGTATTCGATCTCGTGCGAGACAAAATCGAGAAGTCGCTGTATGCGCGCCTCTCGCGAATCGCCCACATCCCTTAATAACTCTTCGACGAGACGCATCAGCGAGGGCTCTCCGGGCTTGGCGACCATTATCCCGTGATTCGCAAAAAAGAACTGCGGCTCGTGGGATGACTCAGGCGATCGTGTGACCAGGCTACCGCCATAGATCTGAGAGTTGTTCGAAAAGTCTCTGATCTCGGCAGGACTCAGAGTGTAACTGACGCTCAAGTATGGAAAATTCAAAGTAGCGTCGGTGTCCAGCCTGATATTGCTAGGCGCAGTCTTGAAGAATCGGGCCGCATCCGGCGTTATAGTGAGAGTATAATTGTCCAGCGTGATCTTTCCCTCACCCTGGCTTCCGAAGTTGATCTTTGCTGCGTCAATGATGTGCTTGGCAAGAAATTCCTGAAAATCTTCTTCGGAGGTTTCGGGATAGGTAAAATAAACCTCCTTTCTCTGCCAAGCGTATGATGTGACCCGGCCTTTGCCAAGGAGTTGCTCCCGGAACTCATCGCCGGAGAAGCTCGGTTGGGCAAGAAGGAACAAGTAAGCCTCGCGAATCTCGGCGGCTATTCTCACTGATGGGTCCGGTGGAACGGGTCTAGTGTATCTATAAACCCCAAACCCTACCGCCGCAAAAACCACAAAGGCGATCAAGGCGATGATAAATACCTTTCCACGACCCGATCTGTCCTCGGTCTCAAACAAACTTCCGGATGCCATACATCACTCCAACTGTTCTTCTCAGTTGCCCCAATAGTGCTTTTAACCCTGATTACCCAAGATAGAGACCGATGCGTTCCCGGCTTTGGTATTGCCTATCACGAAGCAGCCCGGAATCTTTGCCGCGAGATCATTGTGTACTTCGGACGAGCAAATTACGACCATGCCAATGCCCATATTAAATGTGCGGAACATCTCGCTGTCGGAGACGTTGCCGAGGCGTTGCATCATGCCGAAGATGGGGGGTTCGGGCCATGAACCGCGATTTATCTCTACAGCGACCCCCTCGGGTAGAATGCGAGGTATATTTTCCAGGAAACCGCCGCCGGTAATGTGCGCAATGCCCTTTATTATTCCGCTTGGCCGTCCGGCATCCTCACCCCCTCTCGATTTTCCGCCTGCGCTATCGAGCAGCGGGCCGATCTGCGGAAGGAAAGAAGAATGTGTGGCGAGGAGAGCTTCGCCGACAGTTGTTCCAAGATCTTCTACATAGGAATCGACCTTATAACCACCGACCTCGAAAAAGAGTTTGCGGGCGAGCGAATAGCCATTTGTCTGAAGGCCGGTTGACGGAATGCCGAGAACCACATCGCCGGGTTTAACACTTTTGCCGTCGATCACGTTCTTTTTATCTACGACACCGACGATAAAACCCGCGAGGTCGTATTCGCCGGGCGGATAGAAATCGGGCATCTCCGCCGTTTCTCCGCCGAGCAGGACGCAGCCGTTCTCCCGGCAGGCGCGTGCCATGCCTTCGACGACAGCGGCGGTCACATCAGGGTCTAGTTTTCCAGTGGCGAAATAATCCAGGAAAAACAGCGGACGCGCGCCCTGCACCAAAATGTCGTTTACGCAATGGTTTACAAGATCCGCTCCAACCGTGCCGTGGACACCTGTCTCGAAAGCGATCTTCAGCTTTGTCCCTACGCCGTCCGCAGAAGCGACCAGTATCGGCTCGGCCATTCCCGGAAACGCACCGGAGAACATCCCGCCAAAACTGCCGATCTCCGTCAGGGTCCGCTCATTGAATGTGCTCCGCGCATATTCGCGGATCTTGGCCAATGCCATGTTGGCGTTGTCAATGGAAACGCCGGCATCGGCGTATGAGATCGGTTTTGTCATTGACCTTTATTGTATCCATCGGATACCGAATTCGTCATCAAGCAGCTTGTCGAATTCAGCTGCGGAGCCGACCGTACGCTCATGGCTGCGACCGTTATCGGTTATTAAGTACTTGTTGTCTGTCAAAGTTCGCCTTCCTGTTTCTGTCATGATCGAGCAAAGCCTACCCTTTGTGAAATGCGAGTCGGGTGATGTCTGATGGAAGTGGCACATTTCAGCAAACTCGGAAAGCTCGCGGACATTGTCGGTGAAAATATACTGGCTTCGCCATTTATCACCGTCCCGTTTTGCAACCTCCAGATATCTATCGTCGTAGCGGCGGACGACAAATTCGCCTGCCCGGTCCGCTTGTACCAAATCTTCAACAATTTTCAGCGGTTCTGCCGTAAAATCACCGAAACCGACATCCGCCAAAAAATCAATCTCGCCGAGTGTGACAATAATCGCCGCGTGGTCAAATTCGGGCCCATATCCCTTTCCGTTAAAGACCCGTGCTGACACCAGCCTTGCTGCAAAGCCAAGACCGAGAAGTAGCTCATTGAATAGACCGTTCAGCTCATAACAGAACCCGCCACGGCGGTAGATCACGATCTTTTCGAAGAAACGGCCGATGTCCGGAACTATGGTCTTGCCCCAGTGAATATCAAGATTTTCGAACGGTATGCTCGTCAGGTGCCGCCGTTGTAGTAATTTCAACAACGTCGTATCAATACTCAATGAGGGTTCAGCTACCCCGATCCTCTTCAGATAAGCACTTGTGTCCATTCGAGCCTATACGTGATTATAGCCATTGCAGGCTCTCGTTGACTATTCGCCGATCTAGCGATTAGCATTTCTTAAGGGCCGGCGACTCCCGGCGAATAAACTATGAGCTACACATTGCACGACATGGGGTCGGAGGGTTACGAATTTTCGGCAAACGTATGGAACTGGAAAGCGGCTCTCGAAATCATCAAGGCTCTGGACATAATCAGCGAGGGCAAGGTGCGCCAAATGGGCTACAATGCCTTGGGTGTAAAGGTTGAGATCGATGATGCTCATACAATCGGAGAGAGACTACGAGACGAGATCTTGCCGAAAATTTCGCCAAACAAACGAATGTTTGCCGACGGCACCATCACCGACGAACCGGACGACGGCACTATTTACAGAGACGAAGTTGAGCAGTGGAAAAACTATAGCGTCAGCCACGATTGGGTCAAGGATTTTTCGGATTTCTGCCTTAGGTCGAAAGGTTTTCAGATATACTAGCGACGATGTTTTTATGTCCCTTTTGAACGACCGCCACGGGTAATTTTCAACGCCGAGGCCCAGCCCTTCCCGATGGACACCTTCACTGAGATCGTAGAACTACTTCGGCCATGGTTTGATTCCATCTGGGTCCAGATGGCCTCACTAATTCTCGTCGCCACGCTGCACGGTTATGGGGCCGCTTGGCTCGCGGTCCGAATGTTGTTCCGCCCGAGACACCCGTTCAAGATCCTCGGCGTCACCCTATTCCCGCAGGGTATGATCCCGCGGCATCGTGAGCGGCTTGCGACCACGATCGGTAAAGCAGTAGGCGATGAACTGGTCTCTCAGGAAACGATCCTTGACGAGCTTCTCGGAAAAGAATTTCTAAGGCGAAAGATCAGTGAAGTAGTTGATTCCTACACGGATGACCTCCTCACGGAAAACTATCCATCCTTGATCGAGGCTCTTCCGCAGAGTCTGCGCGAACCCGTCCTGGATTCGATCACGTCACTACAATTCAAAGTCGCCGAACATATAGACGAGGTGCTCAAAAGCGAAGAGTCACTTAAGGCTGTTCACGGAATTGTCGAGCGGCGCGTTGACGAGGTACTTTCGCAGCGGGTGGCCGAGGTGATCGATGATGAGACCTTTGACAACATAGTTGATTTCTTCGACCGCCGGATCGCCGGTGCACTTAACTCACGTACACTTGAGGAGAAAGTGAACGGCTTTGTTTCGCAACGAATCGGTGACCTTGCCCAGTCCGACATCCGATTTGGTGAATTGTTTACGCCAGAGGCTCTGAGGCTTCTCAAGGAAAAAGCGAATGAACAGATCGAGCCGATCGCACATCACCTCACTGAGATAGCCGCCGAAGAGAGGACTAGGGAGCAGATCGGATCGCTTATAAAGCGAGAGGTGCACTCTTACTACGAGGCCCTGCCGTTCTTCAAAAAGATCTTTGTCTCACGAGAGAATCTCCTCGGCGAAGTGGATGTCCTGGTAAATGAAAGCCTGCCGCAGCGTATCGAAGAAACGTTAAAGGGCGACTTTTTTGCCATTGAAGCCCGTAGCTTTCTTAATGCCAGTATCGACAATATGATGACGCGGCCGCTGCAAGAGCTTATTGATAATGTAAGCGTCGAACAGTTGGAACGCCTTAAAGAACAGGTTGCTAGTGCAGTTCTTTCCCTGGTGCGCGGCAACGCCATGCGGTCCCAGATCAATGCCTACGTTTCTGAAACCCTCTCCGGCTTTCGCCCACACAGTATAGATTCTATCCTGAGGACGATCTATCCCGAATCCGAAGCAAAGCTGAAGAGAGCGCTTGCAAATGGCCTCAACAGCGTTATTGCGCGTCCTGAAACTTCTAGGGTGATCAACGAGATGCTTGCCCGGCAGATAGACCAACTTCTCTCTGCCCCGATCGGACGCGCATCCGATCATATCTCCGAAGAAAGGCTGAGGGCCGCAGGCGATTCGGTGGCGAATACCGTGGTCGAAGCGATCCGAGAGAAATTACCCGAAGCGATCCGAGAGTTTGACGTTGGCGGTGTGGTTAGGGAAAAGGTGATGAATTACCCCGTGGAAAAGCTGGAAGAGTTGGTGTTGTCAGTCGCAAAGGAGCATCTTCGTACGATAGAACTTTTCGGAGCCCTTTTCGGTTTCTTTATCGGTCTCGGGCAGGCGATCCCCGTCTATTTGTTTCATATATACTCGAAATAGTTCTTCCCTCCCGGCAACCTTCGGCTGCTCTGGATTTTGTTTGAACTTTTCTTTGCCGGCGGTCGTTCTACCTAATCAACCAGGCGATCTGGCGGGAGGCATCAATGAAAAAGTTTGGAATCTTTCTTTTCTTTCTGGCACTAGTAATAGGGGTTCTTTTTGCGAATGTGTTCCCTTTTGGACGCATCGCAGCGGGTGATATTTTTAATCTGAATTTTTCGTTCAAGCGTGGGCACAAGGGGTCCGGTAACGTCATTACGGAAAAGCGAGACCTGGCCGGGTTCACTTCGGTCCGCGTGAGCGGGGTTTTTGACGTTGATATCCGGTCTCAGGATGATTTCTCGGTCGCCGTAGAGGCCGATGACAATCTCATCCCGATAATTAGGACCGAGGTGACAGACGGCGTGCTTAGGATATGGTCTGACGGCAGCATACGTACCCGCGAGAAAACGATGATTCGCATTTCGGCGCCGAATATTGAGAGGGTCGTCTCCACTGGTGTCACCAAGGTAAATGTCGTCGGGCTTAATAACGCCGACTTTGAGATCGATTCGAGCGGGGCCTCGACCGTCTCTGCTACTGGAGAGACCGGTGATTTGAAGATACGTGTCTCAGGGGCCGGTAAGATCGCTGCTGAACAGCTTTCGGCCAGGAACGCATCTGTTTCTGCTTCAGGGGCATGTAAGATCAGCGTGAACGTTTCGGATGAGTTGGCCGCAAAGGCGTCCGGTGCGAGCACGATACGCTACGCCGGATCACCCAAGAACGTGGTCGAGAAGCGAAGCGGAGCCTCAAAGATACTGCCACTCTAGAAATCTAACGATCTCCTTCTTTCAACTCCGGGCCCGAAATATTCTCTTCGGCCTGGAGTTCTTCTTTTCTCATTTTTCGGTTATTTTCTTTCTATGCAGACAGTCGACCGCGTTTGGTTTTGGGCAAAGATCGCGATTGTGGTGTTGGTACTTCTCGGTGTATTCCAACTTTTTCGGATTAACGATGAACCTCCGGCTTCCGCTCCTCCGGTTGTTAGATATTCGTATGGTTCGGTAGTCGATGGAACGGTCAAGGTTTCGGCCGGCGGTTTTCTTTCATACCGGATCAATCTGAATCGAACCACTTACCTAAAGGGTTCTTTCGACACGTTGTCCGAAAAGCTGCGTATTGACTGCCTTGTTCTCGACGAAGCAAACTTTCAAAAATGGAACGCGGGTGAAGAATACGAAGCCGCCTCTGATACGGGGCACCTTCCGACGGCTAACATAAGTCCCCGGATAGGACCGGGGGTTTTCTATCTTGTTCTGAGCGGATCAAAGAATCCTGATCGGGACATTGTCGCTGAAGCATCGTTTGCACTTGATTGACCCGATCGACGAAAATTTTTCTCGTTTTTTTGTGCTTTTTTGTCTTGAATGCTGTGACAGCTCCGGTGTTTCGCGGCCAATATTTTCGGCTCAAATGATTGAAAAAAATGAGCTTATCTCTAGAATTTCTTCGCCGATTGTTTCTGTGGATTTCTGTTTGCAATGCTGTTTCGTCTATGTTAATCTGTCTCCCGTTTCCAAGATTGGGGTGCTTGTAAAGTGTTGAAAACAAATAACTTAAAGTGACACTTTAGGTTTACGAAATGTTTCCACAGCGTTGTGGAAAATTTTGTGGAAATTATCATAGACCCACACAAGGAAAAGGTTTTTGGGTGTACGGGGCCCCTCTAAGAGGGGGTTTCTTCTACAGACCGATCCGACACCCACGCTCTCCTACAGATTCGGACGAGCAGGTTCTAGATTAAGCTATTTTATTTTCGTTTAAGTGGAGACCTTTGGTGGAAGCTGTCTCAAGAAAAACTGATGTTTGGGATCGGATGCTCGAGATTATTGAGAGCAGATTGAACCGCCACATTTTCGACTCATGGTTTCTAAAGGTCGAATTTCTTGGCGTCGACAAAGACAATCGTCTGCTTAAACTCAGGGCCGGAGCGGTCACAAAAGATTGGATAACGATCTACTATGACGAACTTCTCAACCATTGCATGAATCTCGTCGGCCTTACAGATCATCAGATCGAATGGACGATAGACGCCGGTGAGTCGGACAATGAGCGGTTTGCCGAGTTGCACGAGCCTAAGGCAGAGGACGGCAATGAAACGGAGGGCCATGTCAGGGAGCGCGTGATAGCCCCCGCTGAAAGAATAATGACGGGCTCGGCTACTAATTTTGTCGATATCGAACCGGTAGAAAATTCTCTAAACCCTAAATACACCTTTGAGAAGTTTGTTGTGGGATCAAGCAATCAGTTTGCTCACGCTGCGTCGCTGGCCGCGGCACAGAATCCAGGCCTAACGTATAATCCTCTATTTCTCTACGGCGGCACAGGGCTCGGCAAGACTCACCTGATGCACGCGATCGGTCATCTGATCAAGCAGAACAATCGTCATTTGCGAGTTTCGTATATCACGTCCGAAAAGTTCATGAACGAGCTGATCAATGCCATCCGTTACAACAAGACTGATTCGTTCCGCGAAAAATATCGTTCGATCGACGTGCTGCTTATGGACGACGTTCAATTCTTTGCGGGTAAGGAGCGGACGCAGAATGAGTTTTTTCACACGTTCAACGCTTTGCATAATGGCCAGAAACAGATAGTGATAACTTCTGACTGCCCCCCGCGAGAGATACCGACCCTAGAGGAAAGACTGCATTCGCGATTTGAATGGGGGCTAATCGCAGACATCGAACCGCCTGACCTCGAAACGAAGGTCGCTATCCTTAAACGAAAGGCCGAGATGGACGGCATTGATCTCGCTGATGAAATAGCCATCTATATCGCCAGCAAGATCAAGAGTAACGTGAGAGAACTGGAAGGGTCTCTTGTTAGACTGGTCGCAATATCTTCTCTACGCGGTGTACCGATCTCAAAAATGCTTGCACAGGACGCGTTGAAAAACCTTCTCGAAAGCGAGAATCCTGAAGGTTTAACGATGGACCGCATCGCACGTGCGGTTGCTGCTCACTACAAACTTACGATCGATGAGTTGAAATCGAAGAACAACAGCCGGGCTATTGCGTTCCCGCGCCAGGTTGCGATGTACCTTTGTAAACGTCTTACAAAGAACAGTTTTCCTGAGATCGGGAAAGAGTTTGGCGGCAAGCATCATACGACGGTAATGCACTCGGTTGAAAAGATCGACCGACTCGCCAAGTCAGATAGGAATTTCCACAAGCAGATGAGCGAGTTTATTGATAGTCTTTGCAATTAGTTAGCTTAGATGGCCTCTAACATGGAAAAAGAAGATATCCACATGGGATTTCGTGATGTAGCTTCTGTATCTCTTTTGTTTGCAGCACTTGAAAGAATTTTTCCACATTTCCTCAGCCACAACACCAAGAGTGATGTGGATTCCGTAGGAAAAGTTGAAGCCGACAAGGTTTTCCGCATATTGCGTGATTTTTCCACAACTTTTCCACAGACGTCTGTGGACAATAAAAACCAGTAAATAAAGGTCATAGAAGGGTTTTGAACAATTTCACAAAGACTATTAGTATTACTATTTAAATTCATATATTTAGATTTTTAGTTTTAGTTATTTTCCCGCCGAAGCAACTGAGAGGAAGTTATGGAATTTACGATCAAGCAAAGCGTTCTCAAGGAAGAACTTGGTTATTTGCAGGGTGTTGTCGAACGCAAGAGTACTATCCCCGTTCTCTCGAACATTCTAATTGAGTCCCTGGGGGAGAATTCGATTCGAATGGTAGGCACCGACCTTGACGTTACGGTTAGGTGCAATGCCGAGGCCGAGATAAAGCAGCCCGGCTCAATCTGCGTTCAGGCCCGCAAGCTGTTCGATATTGTACGAACGCTAGATGGCGGAGACGTTCATTTCAAGAAAGATGAGAATGAATGGGTCCGTATGAAAACGGGAAGGGCGAATATTCGGTTGGCAGGTGTTAACCGGGAACAGTACCCAGAGATCCCTATCTTCAAGTCCGCGCCGATGAAGCTTTCGGCCGAGACGTTCTCATATTTCATTCAGAATACAGCTTTCGCCATTACCAATGAGCAGAGCCGTTTTACGCTCTCCGGGGCAAAATTTGTAATGGCGGATGGCGTTGCTCGAATGGTCACTACGGACGGACACCGCCTGGCTTTTGTAGAACGAGCCATAGCCGGAGATGATAAGCTCGATGTACTTATCCCCAAGAAGGCACTGCTTGAACTGGTAAAGCTTACCCGCGGAGTTGAGGGGGATGTTCAGTTCGGCGAGGACCAGAACCATATCTATTTCGAAACTGACGGCCGGCTTCTCATTTCGCGAAAGCTTACCGGAAATTTCCCGAACTACGAAATGGTAATGCCTAAAGACAATGACAAGAAGGTGGTTTTCGATCTTGCCGATATGAAATCGGCGGTTCGTAGAATAGCCTTAATGGCTGACGACAGAAATCGCTCTATCCGGGTCGTCGTTCGCGAAGGGGAAGTTGAAGTAAAGGCCAGTTCGAGCGAAGAGGGAGAAGGTCAGGAGGTAGTGCCGTCCGACTACTCGGGCGAGGAAGTCATCCTCGGTTTCAATCACCTTTATCTACAGGAATTTTTGAACAATATAAGCGTTTTCGAGAATATCGCGGACACATCAGATGAAGAAGCTAGGGGAAGTTCGGATGGCACAAACGCAGCTGCTGCCCCTGCAAAGGAATCTGCGGTTCCGACGCGGATCTCGTTTGAATTCAAGGATTCTAATTCAGCCACCCAGATGCGGATCGAAGGAAACGCCTCTTACGACTATAAATACATCGTAATGCCACTGAGGATATGATCGAACCGCAGAAGATCGATGGAGAAAAGCGAGAAACCGGCAAAGGTTACTCGCTTTATTTTTCTGAAACGTTCAACCTACCGTGCCATAAGTATCCATCCGTCAGGATCGAATGCAGGTTGTTTACCTAAGTAGGAGATCCTGGCGGCACCATTCTTCATTTCTACCCGTTGCCGTTTCCCATCAATAATAACTTCCACCGGCATTGGGAACGGTAAGGCATCAGGCGTATCCCAAGTTAGAGATTGCGATTGAGGTGTTTCAGAGCCACCGGAACTTAGGATGTTTTGCACTACCAACTTCGGCAGATTTGGCTGACGCAGATAAACCTCAAAAAACCAATCCAACTTCATCCCGGATTCCTGTTCGGCGATGTGTAGAAAATCATCTGTGTTCACTAATCGAGTCTGTCGGCCATCGGTCATGCGTTCCATATCTTTAGTTGGATATGCCATTCGCCTCAGCGCCCTGAAAAAAGCATCGTCACCGATCAGATAACGCAGCGTATGAAGAACGACGGCTCCCTTTCCGTAGATATCTCCGTCGCTCCTTAGATATTCCGGCTCGGCAAGATAGACCTGATAAGCAAATTTCGGTTCCCGGGGTGCCACAGGCTGCATATTCCTGGTCCGAGACGCCCGAGACCTCATCTCTGCCATGTAAGCATCTTTCTTACCGATGTGTTCCAGATAGAGAGTGTCCATAAAAGATTGGAAACCTTCGTGGATCCAAAAATCACGCCAGTCGCTCGCCGTTACCAGATTTGCCCACCACTCATGTCCAAGCTCGTGCAGCTGCAGCCAATCAAAGCCGTGCTCGTTGTACTGAAAGTTGTTGCCGTAGGCGAGCATTGTTGAATGCTCCATCCCGAGGTGTGGCGTCTCGGCAATTCCGAGCTTCTGCGAGCGAAATGGGTAGGGGCCGAGATACTTCTCAAAAAATTCGACATATTTCTTTGTTTCGTCTATTAGCTTTTGTCCTTTGTCATAACTTTCCGGAAGGATGTAAAACTCGATAGGGATGGTATCTCCGGCGACGCTTTTCATCGAGTCTTTGATGACACGATAGGGAGCGGCGTTAAATACGATCGAGTAATTCGGGATGGGATTTGTCATCAGCCAGTGGTAGGTTGAAGTTCCATCCTGGTTCTTTTTTACTTCCTGCAGGGTACCCGGACCGGCGGCAACAAGCGGATCGGGAACCGTGATCCGCAGGGCAACCTGATCGGCCTTGTCCGAAGGGTGGTCCTTTACCGGAAACATCAGGTCGGCACCGTCGTTTTGCAATGCGACAGATATCCAATCGGCCCCCGACGGGGTTTTTTCCCACATAAAACCGCCGATCCATGGCGGCATGGGGGCGATCCTGGGTTTGCCGGAATATGTGATTATCGTTTCGAACGATTCACCCGGCTGTTTTGTCATCGGAAAAAAGACCCGGATCCTTCCGTGGTCTCTCTCAAATCGGAGATCTCCTTGTCCGCCGCCGATGTCTCCAAATACTCGATGGACAGCGTATGGCGTATCCAGGTCAAGATCTATGACGTTGGTCGGAACGACTATCTTCGCCGTCATTACGGCAGTTCCGGTTATCCATTGAGCTTTGGGATCTACCTTTATGCTCAGGTCATACGAGAGGACGTCAAAAGCAGCCTGCTCAAACCTAAGCGGCCCGCCGGTTTCGGTCGGGCGTATCCCAATTTCGCGCTGGGGATAGGAAGCGACGGCAAGAAAAAGAAGAAAGAATGGTGCAAATATTTTTTTCATTGAATTAAGTCTCAAGCATTTGCTCTCCACTTTACACCCGAAACCATTTTGACGGAATATTAGATCGGCATGAGAATTCCTGTATTGATAATATTGTGTCTTTCGGCTCTTTTTCCAATCTCGATGATCGGCCAATCGCCAGAGGCAAGAGAGCCGCAAAAGGTAAACACAAGGCCTACGGAACCGGCAAAGGCCGAGCCATTTGACAAAGCAGATGTGAAGACAATGGCTTCGCAGTGCGTAACGTTCGATACTGAAGCCGGTGAGATCGTCGCAGAAATGTTTCCGGAGCACGCGCCGGAAACGGTTCGAAGTTTTCTGAACATTGTTGCCTTGGGATATCTTGATACGACCACATTCAGCCGTGTGGTGCCCGATTTCGTTGTCCAGGGTGGAAATATCTGGACGCGCAGCGGCGGGGTAAATTTTGAGATGGGAGCAAGGGCCCGAAGGACCGTGCCGGACGAACCGAACAAGGTTCTCCACGAACGCGGAATTCTCTCAATGGCACGCGGCGACGAAGCAAACACCGCAACCACAAATTTCTTCATTCTTGTCAGCGAGGCCCCCCACCTTGACGGCTCGTTTGCTGCTTTCGGCCGCGTTACAAAAGGGATGGATGTTGTTGATGCAATAAATAAGGCGAAAGTAACCGACGAAAAACCCGAGAAGCCTGTGCGAATAAAGACCGCGACGGTTTCTCCGTGTACAACGGGAAGTTAGCTCGGCTATTCGGCGAGGTCAAGATCGAGCGTCATTACCATCGAAAGTCAAACGTGCACTTTGCATGTCTACTTGCGGGTCAATCGGCGCGCAAACGCCTAACCTGGTCGCAATCGATGATGTTCGTGTGCCGACTCTTATTTCGACCGAGCACTCGTACGGAAGCCCTCGAGTATCCTTCACCAGATCAGGGAAAGAGTCGAAAGAGGAGAAAAAACTAACCTTGATCTGAGCAGTCGATAATGACTCTATTGATATACTTTGTTTCGCAAGGGCTTCCCAGAGCCAGACCCTGTAATGCTGTTTGCAGGATTCAATAAAATGCGGTCGGGTATTTGTTTCCAGAAGATCGATAGTTACTTGCTGGACACCTTTTGAATCAGCGAACGACCGTAGCATGCCAAGCCCCCAATAGCCGTCGATGTCGTTGTTGCGGCTAACGAAGGTGCCTAATAAGCCGTTTGCTATATTTCGTAGTTTCGACCGTCTCAAGATTCTAGTCCGTGAGATCCAGATCAAGCGTCATACGATATTCATTTGCCATTGATGGATGGCCGTGGGCCATTGAGACTTCAATGCCTTTGGTGTAGGCCTCGAGGGCCTTTTCTCGCTGGCCGGTCGCGAGATACGCTTGTGCAAGCGTTCCGTAGGCATTCCCCTCGTCGTCCGCCTTTCCTAGATACGCCTCGATCATTTCAATGACCTTTGCGTGGTCGCCCGCCTTTTCACATTCCTTTGCCAGCCCGAACATCACCATGGTGTTCTCGGGATCAACGGCCAGCATTTGTTCAAACACTTCGATACGGTTCTGCATAGTTTTAAGTAGATTATAACCGCATTCACGAGTCGAAGCGCTTAGAAGAGACATTGTTGGGCGGGTTCTTTCGATATCTCCTCAACCACCGGGCGTTCGTGCTGTTTAAAGCCTAGACGTCTGGCGTGGAAGTCAAACAACCTTTTTGTGACCTCCCATTGCTCGGTCTTCCCAACGCTTCGCTCTGCGTACGATCGGTGCCTTAATGTTCCGCCGCGTTCGCGGAGCATTGTGTTGATGATCTTGCGGACGCGGGTTTCGGGCAGGCGTTCGTTCATTTTCTGCACAAAGTATTGCTCAATGGAATCGGTATCGATGTGCAGCATTGACATAAAAGCGCGTCGGGCACCGCACTCTTTGGCGCGCTCCAACAGGCCGGGAATATCCGATTCGTTGTAACCGGGAATGACCGGTGCGATGCCGATGCCGGTGGTGATGCCCTCGTCCGAGAGCGTTTTCATCGCCCGAAACCTTGCTTCGGGAACGGGCGTATAGGGCTCGAAGGGGTTCGAATTTTCTTTTGTGAGAAACGGTAGCGAAAAAAAGACCGAGACGCTTGAAAGCCGTTTAATTACATCCAAGTCGCGGGTAACGAGCGGCGACTTTGTTACAATTGCGATCGGTACGCGAAACTCCGCGCACACCTCAAGGCATTTTCGCGTCAGCTTATACTCTGCCTCAAGCGGCAGATAGGGATCGGTCGCAAACGAAAAATCGAGATGCGGCATTTTATCCCGTGTCTTTTTCAGTTCCTCGCGAAGCAGCTGTGGAGCGTTGGGCTTTACGACGATCTTTGTCTCAAAATCCGTGCCCGCGCCATAACCGAGATATTCGTGATACTGCCGGGCAAAGCAATAGGTGCAGCCGTGAATGCATCCGCGATAGCAATTGACCGTGTAACGCCATCCGCCTTCCCAATCGGAAGCAAAGGCCTTGGTGATCACCTTTTTTGTAGCCGTTTCCTCAAAGACCACAAGCCTTGTCGGCGGCGGCTCGCCAACAAACTCAGCCGAGTAGCGGTCATAAGGATTTGGCGGATTCGCAATCTGTCGCACAGATGCAACAATATCGCATCCACACACAAAACGCAATTTAATCGCAGAGGCTGAGAGATTCAGAAACGCAGAAACCTTCTCATTGATTCTTCGAGTCTCTGTGTCCTTGCGGTTAAAGCTCAGTCTGCATCAGCAGATCTGTTTGAGGGTCGGACCCGAGTAAGAACACGTGCGATCCGACGACGCGGAAGCCGTTCTTTTCATAAAACCTCTGGGCTCGCGGGTTATATTCCCAAACGCCGAGCCACATCACATCACAGCCTAGATTTCGGCCGCGTTCGAAACATGCGTCCATAAGCGTCTGCCCAACGCCCTGCCCAAGAAACCTCTGATGCGAATAAAGCCTATTCAGCTCGATCGGCCTTTCTGCTGTTATGCCTTCCTCGATCGCTCCGACTATCAACCTTGCATAACCGGCGGGTTCGCCGCCGATCTCAGCGATCAGGAATATATTTCGCTCATCGGCAAGCTCCGCGTCTATCTGCTCTCGGCTAAACGCCGCTGCCATATATGCCGCCAAGTCATCCGGCGCATTCTTGGGATGCTCATGAAAAGCATCCCAGAACGTCGCGAATGCAAGTTCGGTAACCATCTCGAGGTCGAGCGGCTCACACCTTCGAATGTCGATCTTCGCTTGCTCGCGCTTGTTCAGACAGTTTTTACTCCGTACGACGAAAAATATAGGTCTTGAGAGACGAACGAAAGAAACTCAACTTTCGTAACAACTTCATCAGCCCGGTCGTTCGAGACTCTCAGCGACTATGTCGGATGATTAGAAGCCCTCGCGTCGATCTTCACATTGGTCTCTATTCTGCCTACTGATAATGAAGCGTGTAATCTCAGAAACTACAATTGCACCAATTATTGAGACCAATATCCAATCAAAATAAAGCGTTGTGTGAAGAAACGCATTTCGAGGACCTTCCCAGAAATAGACTTCCAAAGATTGTTTATCACGAATTGATTTTCGAAGGCTTGATAACGCGAAAACTACCGAGACACCTATGAGCAGTAGCCCCCACCAATGGGTCTTGTACTCGAACCTTATTTGCTCTCTTTTAATCCGCAACAAGATCGCTCCAACAGCCAAAACTCCGAATAGCAGAGAGATGGCTCGATACTCGTCTCGTAGATGTTCATAAGTCCCCTTCACCGCACCGGAAAACTGAATTTGGTTCTCGTAACCGATCATCCCTTTGAACTCATTAAGGTCGGCTTCGCCGATGCGCAACCCTTCTTCGATTCCGTCCGAACGAATTGATATAGCAACCGAGATCAGCAATCCGATAACCGCTAGAGTTATAGATGCGTTGGCCAAATATCTGGTAAATCGCCTCATCATATAGACTATTGCGCGGTCTGCTGCATTTCGTCTGGAGGTGCGCATGCCGCTACCACTCCAGATCCTGGCTATTTCATTATCAGCTTTGCGATCGTCTGGAGCTGCATGTTTGAGGTGCCTTCGTAGATGGCGCCGATCTTTGAATCGCGCCAGTATTTTTCGACCGGGTAGTCCTTGACGTAGCCGTATCCGCCGAAGAGTTCGATGGCCTTCGAAGCGACGGCCTCGGCGCAGCGCGATGAATAGAGCTTAGCTATCGCCGCCTCCTTTATGAAAGGCTTGCCGGCATCTTTGAGGCGAGCGGCATTGTAAACCAACAGCCGCGTTGCCTCTATCTCGACCGCCATTTCAGCCAGCTGAAACTGAACGGCCTGAAAATTGCCTATAGACTGGCCAAACTGCTCGCGTTCGGCGGTGTATTTCAGAGCGGCCTCGTATGCACCCTGGGCGATGCCGAGCATCTGCGCACCGATCCCGATACGGCCTTCGTTAAGCGTTTCGATCGAGACCTTGTAGCCCTTTCCGACCTCGCCGAGCACATTTTCTTTCGGCACTTTGCAGCTCTCGAGAATAAGTTCGGTCGTCGAAGAGGCGCGAATGCCCAGCTTGTCCTCTTTTTTCCCGACAGAAAATCCTTCAAATTGTTTCTCTACGATAAATGCCGTAATGCCCTTGTAACCGGCATCGGGATCAACAGTAGCGAAGACAATAAAGATCTCGGCCTCGTTGCCGTTTGTTATCCAAAGCTTTTGTCCGGTGAGCTCAAAATGATCGCCCTTGTCAACGGCCCTAGTCTTAAGGGCAAAGGCATCTGAGCCAGAACCGGCCTCGCTTAACGCATAGGCACCGACCCGGCTTTCCGCCATCTGCGGGAGATATTTGCTCTTCTGCTCGTCCGTTGCCCAGCGCATAAAGGCGTTTGTAACCAGCGTGTTGTGAACGTCAACGAAAACAGACAGCGAAGCATCGACCCTCGCAAGCTCTTCGATCGCAACTATCGCGTTAAAGATCGTCGAACCCGCTCCGCCGTATTCCTCGGGCGACTCGATGGCCATCAGGCCAAGCTCGAAGCATTGCTTTATTAGATCTTGATCTAGTTTCCCGGCGTGTTCCATTGCCTCGACGCGTGGCCTCACCTCGCCTTCGGCAAATTCTCTAACGGATGCCCGAAAAAGCTCTTCTTCCTCTGAAAGTGTCGTCAATCCAGTATTCGTTATCGCATGTGCGGTTGCGGATGAATTCATCTTAAAGTTACCTCGCAATAAAAAGCTGTTATCTGACCATTATATTCGATAATCCTTCATTTGAAATCCCAACGCGGCCGATACGGGTTCGCGGACACAAAAAAGTACTATTACGTTATATCAAAGTTGCTTTCCGTGAACGTGCGTTTGCCCTCAGTTCTGCAAGTGGATAGCATCATACGTGGTTGGCGCTGCCGGCCCGAAATGTTGTGACCCCTGACACCAACACCGCAGTCTCTCAACCGGGAAAAAATCCCACAAGGTCGTTTCGCCTGAAGGCGGCAGTGGCCGTCATGACCGGGTTGGGCGTAGCTCTGTTCTCGTTTTTCGTTTATTCGGTCGGCCTGACGGAGATCATCGACAATATTCGGCGCTTCGGGCTATTCGGTTTTGCTGTGATCCTAGTTATTTTCTTTCTGCGGATCGTCTTTCGTGCCGCTGCTTGGAAACTATCTGTTTACGAGCCCTACAGCCTGAAAATGCGTGACACGATACCGGCGGTGGTGATCGGGGAGGTGATGAGCAGTATGATCCCGATGGGCATTATCGTAAGCGGAACCGCAAAAGCGGTCGCTGTCCGGCGGCGGGTGCCGCTGGTTGTCGGGCTCTCGTCGGTCGCGACCGAAAATCTTTTCTATAGCGTAACCACAAGTGTGCTTCTCATACTGGGTGCGCTCACCTTTGTTCGGACCTTTGATCTTGACCCGGAATGGGCGTTGCTTATAGATCTGTTCATCGTGGCGATAATCTGCGGCGTTTTGTTCCTGTTTCTGATGGTCCTAAGGCAGTGGCACTTCGCGAGCGAGACCTGCGAATGGCTTTATCGGAGGGGAATACTGACAGGAATACTTGACCGCGGACGGATGCAGGTACGGCTCTTTGAGAATCTTGTGTATGGTTTTTATCGTCGCCATCCGGGACGTTTCTTGCCCATCTGTATATTTGAGGCAGGATTTCATCTGCTTGGGATCATCGAGGTCTGGTTTGTTCTGAGTCGGATCGCAGGATCCGGAGCGACGATCCTAAATGCATTCATGCTGGAGTCCGTCAGCCGGCTTATCTCCATCGTCTTCAAGCTTATTCCTTTCCTGATCGGGGTGGACGAGGCCGGGGCACAGTTCGTTGCCGAGACGGTCGGCATTGGCGCCGGGATCGGCGTCACGCTGGCAATAATTCGAAAAGGCCGCGTGCTATTCTGGGTGGCCATCGGGATCACTTTGATAGTAAGACGAGGGCTTCGTTTCAGCGGACTGCTCCGGCCATCCGAATAGGCCCTATCGTTGACGAGCTAACAGCGTATCGAACGTCAGCAATCGAGTTTCACGTTCCTGGAAGCATAAGACCAGTGATCGAGAGCAGATCATGAGACGGCCGCGGCTATTGTGGAGACGGTGCAGCCTGCCGCGTTCTGAAAGAAACTCGATGTCCTGAAGATCCGAATTGAACTCTAGTGCGGCGTCGGAATGACTCAGTAAGCGGGATGTCCGCCCACAAAATCGGCAATAGGCCCAATGCCCCGACCTTCTGCCCGGGGAACTGAGGTGAGTATCCCTCTCATGCGTTGTTCTGTTCACAAGTTTTCTTTCATGCCTCCATTTGCGAATAATGGTTTTGATTATCCGGCTTGCCCGGTGATATTCTCGTTTCTCTCGCGGCAAAAGGGACGTTTTAGTGGCTATATCGAGCGCACGTTATTTTTATCAAAACCCTATCGGCCGTATCTTTAGAGGAAGTTAAAAATTTTCTGAAGATAATCTGAATCAGCCATGTATGGTGACGCGAAAGAGGTATTCGAATTTGGGCACTGCCGGCTGGATGCCGTCGAACGCCGACTCATTTGCAGGGGAAATAATGTTCCTCTGGCACCAAAGGTATTCGACACATTGCTGATGCTAGTTCGAAACGCCGGACGGGTCCTTGGCAAAGATAGAATGCTCGCCGAGATATGGGAGGGCAGCTTTGTAGAAGAAAACAATCTTGCACAGAATATTTCGTTGCTTCGCCGAATCCTGGGCGAGACCAAGGAAAAGAAATTTATCGAGACCGTTCCAAAATTCGGCTATCGCTTTGTAGCAGACGTAAAGGTCGACGGACAGGGTCAATCGGAAACCTCATCGACCGTGAAATCCTCCGCGGCGGTTCGCGAATCCCTTTTAGCCTTACCAATACCTCCCATTCCCCCGGATACCCGCTATGCGCGAAACGGCGATATAAACATCGCCTATCAGGTGGTCGGGAACGGGCCCGTAGATATCGTTTTCGTAATGGGATGGGTCTCGCATTTGGAGTATTTCTGGCGAGAGCCGCGGGTAGCTCATTTTTTCACACGCCTTGCGTCATTTTCGCGGTTGATACTTTTTGATAAACGCGGTACGGGTTTGTCAGACCGGGTCCCGATCAAGGAACTGCCCACGCTCGAGCAGCGAATGGAAGACGTACACGCTGTGATGGATGCAGTTGGTTCAGAGCGTGCCGTACTTATTGGTGTCTCTGAAGGCGGCCCAATGTGTTCGCTGTTTGCGGCCACATATCCGGAGAGGACAACCGCCCTCGTGATGTTCGGTACCTACGCAAAGCGAATATGGGACGCGGATTATCCCTGGGCACCAAAAGCGGAGTCCCGGAAAGAATTCCTTGACCAGATACAGCGCGAATGGGGTACAGCCGTCGGTATCGAAGAGCGCGCACCGTCGCTTGCCGACGATCCCGGTTTTCGCGACTGGTGGGCCGAATACCTGCGCATGGGAGCGAGTCCGGGTGCGGCGGTCGCCCTTACGAAAATGAATGCGGAGATAGACGTGCGAGACGTGCTCCCATCGATACGGGTTCCTACCCTTGTGCTGCATCGGACCGGTGATCTCTGCTTAAAGGTTGAGGAGGGCCGATATGTCGCCTCAAAGATCCCCGGCAGCGAGTTTCTGGAGCTTCCGGGAATTGACCATCTGCCGTTCGTTGGCGACCAGGATGCGGTCTTGAATGCGATCGATCAGTTCATAACCGAATTGGTCAATCCGGGGACCTATGACCGGGCCCTTGCTACGGTTATGAACATCAAATTCGGCGGCTCATCAACCGGAACCGAGGGCGACATCCGAGAAGTGGACGTCGCCACCGAACAGTCAGCGTCGCTGCTTCAAAGGAACATACAGGTCTTTCGAGGCCGTGAGGTCGAACGTCATAACGGCGAGGCATTGGTCACGTTTGATGGGCCGGCAAGAGCGATCAGGTGTGCTAGTTCGATCCTTAAGGAGGCCGAAGCTCTGGGTATTGCAGTAAAGATCGGCCTTCACACAGGTGAATGTGATATTTTGGACGGCAGATATGGCGGCGTAGCTGTTAAACTTGCCGAGAAGATATCGAACTTTGCAGAGACGGGCAGCATCTTGGTGTCCCGCACGGTCAAGGACCTGGTCGCGGGCTCCGGGATCGCGTTCAGCGAATACTCGATAGTCTCGTTTGACGATGTAGAGGGCGAGTGGAGACTTTTTACGGTCGAGGTATGAGGGATATGCCTGGTCCCGTTTGGAAGAAGCTACAGAGCAGAAAACAGATAACCATGACACCAAACAGAAAGATCATATTCACACTTTTTCTTCTCCTTTTCGCCGCAGCAACTCCGGCCCGCTCGATCACCGAGAAGATCGAGAAGATCGACAATTATGCAAAGATGCTGATGAGCGACTGGGAACAACCCGGAATGTCCGTCGCGATAGTGAAGGACGACAAGGTCGTTTTTCAGAAAGGATACGGCACACGCGAGCTTGGAAAAAATGAGCCCGTTGATCCCGACACCGTGTTTGCCATTGCATCAAACTCCAAGGCGTTTTTGACGGCGACGCTGGCGATCTTGGTTGACGAAAAGAAGATCGCCTGGGACGACAAAGTATCGAAATACCTGCCTGAATTTCAGATGTACGACACCTGGGTCACCAGCGAGTTGACGATTCGCGACCTTGTTACACATCGTGTCGGGCTAGACACTTTCAGCGGCGACCTGCTCTGGTATGAGACTACCTATTCGGCCGATGAAATAATGAAGAGGCTGCGCCATTTAAGGCCGGTATCCAGCTTTCGCAGCCGATATGGTTATCAAAATCTGATGTTCATTACCGCGGGGCGTGTAGTAGAAAAGGTCTCCGGAAAACCGTGGTGCCAGTTTGTAAAGGAGAGGATTCACGATCCTTTGGGAATGGCCCGGACAACGTGCAGTGTCCGCGACCTGCCTGAGAACTCCGCATTTCCGCACAATGAATCCGGCGGCAAGCTTCGCGTGCTGCATCGGGGCAATGTTGACGGTGCAGATTCGGCCGCTTCGCTCAATTCGTCGGCCGCCGACCTGTCAAAATGGATACGAACTCAGCTCGGCCGAGGTAGCTTTGAAGGCAAACGTATATTCAGCCGAGAGCGCGCATGGGAGATGTGGCAGCCTTACTTTGCACGGCAGCTGTCAGAGCAGTTCACGCGCGACAATCCGGGCCGCAACTTCAGCGGTGTTGCAATGGGCTGGTTCACCTATGACTTTCTCGGCAAGAAGGTTGTGGACCACAGCGGCGGGCTCGATGGTATGCTCTCGTTTACCGTGTTGGTACCGGAAGAGAATCTGGGATTCGTCATCCTTACAAACGGGGAAACGCCGGTGTTCCGCATAATGATGAACAAGATGCGCGACATTCTTTTGGACGCCCCGGAACGCGACTGGAACGCCGAAGCCAAGGCGCAGGTGGCGAGGAATCGAGAACGAGGCGCCGAAACCCTGAAACGGGTCGACGCAACGAGAATTCCGAACACGCGGCCATCGCTGGGCCTTGCGAACTATGGGGGTACATACAGCGACAGCCTTTATGGCGACATCAGCATTATCGAAGAGAACGGAGGGCTTGTAATGCGCTTTCTGGCATCTCCGCGATTTGTGGCAGATCTCGAACATTGGCACTACGACACATTCGTGATCCGATGGCGCCCGTCGGTCGCATATGATTTCCCTCGCGGTTTTGTGACATTTACGCTGGATGGGAACGCGAGAACGGACGAGTTAAAGATAGATCAACCGAACAATGATTTCTGGTTCTATGAGCTGAGGCCGAGACGTACTCAGTGATCCCGGAAAAAGCATCAGGATGAATTGCGATTGTGAGTCTTCCTTCTACTTTGCGATCTGTTTTGCGGACTCCGCGATTTTGTGTGAGGCAGGCGGTTGATGCAAAGTCGCCAAGAACACAAAGTTGGAAGATCTAGAATGAATATCTCTAACAGGGGAACCGGGATGATCGTTCCTTGCATACCGCCGTTCACCTTGACGTGGCTGCTCCTTCGTGTTCTTTATATCGGCGGGTCGGACCTAGCAAGCTCTGCCGGCAACGAGTGGACACGGAAATGCCGCAAGTGTAAGATTTCTCTTGCAGTTCTTGATTTGTTCAAACATCATTATTGGGGGACGTGGATCAATGGCAACAATATACAAAGCTACTTTAGTGGCGGAAGACGGCAAGAAAGTTAGTATCGAGATCGAGGACCCCGATTCCTCAGGGACGACAAACGTGAGTGCCGAGGCCGATTCGAGCACAGGTGAAGGAAGTTTTACCTTCACCGATTCTAGCGGAAAGAGGCTTACGATCACGATCGCAGAGTGAAAAGAAATAAACTTGATATGCAAGACAATGCGTCAACTGATCTAGAGTTCATCATCTTAGAGGAGTTATTCATCAACAGATGTCAGAAGAAGCAGTAAAAGAAACGGAAGAAGCGGCGGAATCGGCTGCAAAGCCGACGATAACCATCGCAGAACGCGAGGGCTCGACCGCCGAGGCCGCAAAGCCGACCATTACGATAGCGGAACGCGAAGGCTTTGAGGAGACTAAGCAGGCCTCGTCAGCGACATCGGATCCATCAGAAGAAGCGAATAAAGGAACCGAGGATGTGCATTACCAGGCCGTTGAAAAAGACGGCAACGTCACCGCCATCTGGGAAATGCAGGGCCAGCGCCACCTACGTACGATCGATCCTCGCTCGTCTGAAGGTAAACAGATACTCGCACTCTTCGAAACAGCAGGCTGAGGCCGGGTATGCCGAAAGTTACGAATGCTCGCGAACATGTGTCGCAGGGCATTCGTATTTTAGTGTTCTCTAGGGTTCGTAGCGTCATTTATGGGACGAGCTAAAAAGACGAGAACGCCAAGATCGATGAATGTACATTGGCAAGGGCTTTGCCGTCGAGGACGCTTGCCGGTTTTATCCCAAGCCCAGCCGAGGTCAAGAACACAGAGTCAGCGGAAACAAGCTCTTCGACACCGGCCTCTACCTCTTCACACTCAAAGTTCTCCAGAAAGTGTGCGCGGGTTGTCCCAGCGAGGCAGCCCGTTTTGAGTGATGGGGTGTAAAGTTTCCCGTCCTTTGACCAAAATACATTTGCCATACAACCGCCCGTAACCTCATCACGCTCATTTAACCGGACCGCTTCGTCAAAGCCTCGTTTTCCGGCTTCCTCCAGCGCCAAATGATTTTCGAGATAGTTGCAGGACTTGACTCCGGCCAATGGCGAGGTTGAGTTCAGACCAAAATTCGAAATGGTAAGGCTGAGTGGTTCAGTTTGGGTGCGTCGCTCGCCAGTTAAAATAAAACGGGCTGTGCCACCGGCTGGCTCGCCGGGCCAAACGGCTCCGGGAGACATTTCGATCAAGGTGATCCGCGAACGGCCATTGGTAACTCTGTTTGCGACGATGGTGGCCCTGAGTTCCTGTAGAATTAGGCCTTCATCAATATTGGATAAGTCAAGCGATATGGCCGCTGAGTTTGCCCTGAGCCGTTTCCAGTGTTTGCTCCACAGAAACGGCTCTCCCTCGATGACCGCGATAGACGTAAAGACGCCCTTTCCATAGAGAAGGCCTGTAGCGGAAACGGGAAAATCAGCGTTGTACGATCGGGACAACACTCCGTTCAATGAGGCGTATTCATGCACGATTAGATTATGTCGGAAAACCGTTTGAGAGAAAATGCATCAAAGGCAGGAATGTTACCCGGTGACCGTTTGGAGTAGAATGAAGTGATGTTCGATCAGCGTTCGAGTTTCTCGGTCTATGCGGCAGCAGTTACGCTGGCCGGCTTTTTCTTGTGCTCAACCGGCTGCACGACGTATTCCAAGATCGTACCTTTCGCGGAATATTCGGAAGCGATTACGGTCGAACGACCCCTACTCGGCGAAATTCAGAACACCGAGATCCGAAAGTTGCTCGAAAATGCCGAAGAGCAGCTAAGCCTGACCACCGGATATTCGCAGGATTACTATGCAATATCATACCCAAATGGCGACGTTCCCATTGAGACCGGTGCCTGTACAGACGTTGTTGTCAGAGCTTTCAGAAATGCAGGAACAGATCTTCAAAAAGAGGTACACGAAGATATGCGGGCCAATTTCAATGCCTATCCAAAAAAATGGGGACTTAAAAAACCGGACACTAACATCGACCATCGCCGGGTCCCAAATCTTCAGACATATTTCACCCGCAAGGGGAAGTCTTTAGCGATAAGCAGCGAAGGCGGCAACTACATGCCCGGCGACGTTGTGTCGTGGGAACTCGACGACCGGGGAACAACACACATCGGGCTAGTATCGAATCGATGGAATTCGGCAGAGGGCCGTTATCTGATCATTCACAATATCGGCCGCGGAGTGCGTCTTGAGGACAGACTATTTGAATGGAAGATAACGGGACACTTCAGGTATTTCTGATTTCTACCTATCTGCCGTTCGATCGGCAGAGATCAAACTAGATACCAAACGTGTAACAAATAACACCATCGGTGTCAGATGTAATGTTGATAGCAATATGAAAAACAATTGAGAGCGTTGCCATGACCTGACGATATCTTCTCTGAACCCCTCGCCCTGGTTATCAACCAATAAAAAATGAAGAATAGCCAAAGCACAATGAGTGTTGCTCCCGCGGCCTTGGCCCACATCGGCTCAAAGTCTGCGCCTACGAAGCCCATGACCGGAATGAATAGCCCGAAAAAATAGCCTAAAAGGAACGCCGCGAACCAAACAAAATTTCCATGACCGCCGCCCGTGGCCAGAACCGAGAGAAACCCATAGGCGAACGCCCAGAGCAAACCAATAACTGCCCATTTGAAACGTTTCGGCATTGCTGTCTATCAGGACAATTCTTCAAACAGTATGCCGCGCTCTTTCGATTCGACCCTGCCCTTGCGGTCGCGGCAAAACTCCGCAACCAACTCAGCAAACGTCTCGCTTTTTTCTTCCTGCGGCACATGTCCACAGTCCTTGAACACGATAAGCCGAGATTTCAAGACCGAGTTGTATAACTTTAGGCCATTTTCGAGCGGGATCACCTTATCTTCCTCTCCCCAGATGAGCAGTGTCGGCTGAACTATCAGATGGGCATCCTGCTCTATTCTTTTAGCGTGCCAGTTCCTTGAGGTTGCGAGCACCGAATTGTGGGCATCCGCCGCCTTCAACGGGCGTTGAATGCTCGAGATCCGTTCGCCGGTGATCATATGATGATTCGCAGGGGCAAGGGTGCCATGCATCCGAAGACGAAGAAAGGCCCGCGAATCAACCAGAAGTGGCGTTATTATCTCTCCGACACCCGGTATCGACGCGAGACGAAGTATCGGGTGCTTCTTCGCGTCGTCATTAATGACGGCATTCACCAACACAAGCTTTTCGACCCGCGCAGGATAATCCAGGGCGAGGGTGGCGGCCACAGCACCGCCATACGAACTTCCGACGACCACCGCCTTACCAATGCCGAGCCTGTCCATAAAACGCGAGACAATTCGGGCCTGTGAATTGATCGTATAATCAAACCAAGCCGGTTTTTCGGAATATCCAAACCCGACGAGGTCGAGCGCGACGACATTGAAACCCGATTCAGCAAGCAACGGAGCCGCAGTTTTCCAGACGTAAACCGAAGCCGTAAAACCATGGATCAGTAGCAATGTCGGAGCCGCCGGATCACCGAATTGCTGGAAATGGATACGGATACCGTCTATGTCGATAAAATCCGATCGATCTGAGTGAGGGACCACACGAGCGACATCCTTCCAAGCAACTGATCTCGGCCGGGTCAACATTTTCACAACTATGGCACCCGCGGCAATGCCGCCAGCTCCGATAACGAGATCTCGTTTCTTCATAGGTTTAATTTTCCACAGGCCAATATCTTACCCTAAAACCACTATCGGCCGGATCTCTTTCTTTTCGGGGTCAACCCTGCCGATCGCAATGAGTTCTCTGTTCGGAGAGACCATTCTGTACTCCGCTTCGGAACTTCCATTGTCCTCGAACCAGGTCGGCATTCCGTTGCGCGTCGGGCCTACACGATCTCCCCAAAGCTCGAACGACGGCAGGTGAGCGACCGCCTCTTCCATCGGCAGAAGGGCGGTTTCGGGATGCTCCATCGACGCCAGCTCGTCGAGCGATATTGCCATTTCCTTTGTGAAACGTCCGGCACGTGTTCTGTCGAGCTCTGCCAAATGTGCCCTTGTGCCTGCTGCTTTGGCTATATCTTCCCCAAGCGTTCGAACGTAGGTCCCCGCCGAACAGATAACGTTCAGTCCGAGATCCACGGTTCCCTGAACAATATCATGCGACGGCCCCGGCCACTTATCTGACTTTTCAAACATCGCCAGTTGACCGACATTTATTTTTATGGGCTTCCGGTTTACGGTCTCACCGCGCCTGGCATGCTCGTACAGTTTTCTCCCGCCGATCTTCTTTGCCGAGTACATTGGGGGCACCTGCTCAATATCGCCAATGAATCGGAGCATCGCAACCAGCAAGATACGCCGATCAAGCAACCGCGGGTCAGGAACGCTTTCTTCTTCTATCCTTGTACCTGTGCGGTCTCCTGTATCCGTCGCAAAGCCTATCCGGAGAAGTGCGTCATACTCTTTTTCGTCCACGTCGAGAAATCGGGCCAGCCGCGTCGCCCTGCCAACCAGCAGCACCAGGACACCAGTGGCGAAAGGGTCGAGCGTCCCGGTGTGGCCGACGCGTCTTGTGCCAAGTAGTTTTCTGATCCTGTTTACAACATCGTGAGATGTCATTCCCGCGGGTTTGTCGATTATCAGAAGCCCTTCCACTCAATAGATTATAAATTAAACCGTTCTACTCTTCCGAAGATGCGTTGTAAATAGGATAAAATCTGTCTTCTATGACCCGCCGCTACCGAAAGCCCATAGACGATAATGAGCGAGACGTAAAGGACGTCGATCGGGCCAGAAAACGTACCTTAGACCGGGCGGTCCGGCTGCTTGCCGCGAAACCGCGCTCAACAGGAGAACTTCGCCGCCGGCTTCTGGAAAAGCCGTGGACCGATCACGAGATAGTTGAAGCAGTACTGGCAAAGCTCATTGAATATGGTTATTTGGACGATGCTCAGTACGCGCTCGATCTTGCTGCGGCAAAGCTAAGAGAAAAGCCGCAGGGACGTTATCGTCTTGCACGAGTATTTGCCGACAAGGATGTCGAGGCGGAAACGGTGCGAGCCGCGATAGATGCCGCATACTCTCAGTTTTCCGAGGCCTCTGCCCTCGATCTAGCAATAGAAAAACGCATCCGCGTCCGCGGTAAGCCTGCGAATCCGAAACAAAGGAAAAGCATGGTCGACCACCTTTTGCGGCTTGGGTTCAGCTACAGCCTTATTCGCGATCGCATAGACGCGATGCTCGAAATGCCTGATTACGGGACCGACTGAGGCCGGAATACCACTCAAAAAAGTCATCCGTTCTGAATCCATCCCTGGAGCTTCTTCGAAAACGCTTGCAAAAGGCGACAACCTTTTACGCTGATAAAAAAATTCTGACAAGGGGAGATAATTATGAAAAAAGTATTTTTTGCGTTCTTTACGTTTATTTTGGCTGCAGGCACGGTTAGCGTTTCCGCTCAAACGGTGGCTCAAAAGAAAGACATCGTTGACACAGCCGTTGCTACTCCGCAGCTCTCGACACTCGTCGCTGCAGTTCAGGCAGCAGGTTTGGTGGACACTCTGAAGAGCTCGGGCCCTTTCACCGTGTTTGCTCCTGTCAACGAAGCTTTCGGCGCACTTCCTGCGGGAACTGTCGAGACTCTGCTTAAGCCGGAGAATAAATCTACTCTTACAGCTGTGCTTACATACCACGTGATCGCCGGCAAGTTCGAAGCGAAAGATGTTCTGGAAGCGATCCGCAAAGGCAACGGCAGCGCAGAGCTTAAGACCGTTCAGGGCGGCAGGATCTGGGCCATGCTCGAAGGCGGAAATGTTGTTTTGAAGGATGAAAAGGGAAACAAGTCGAAGGTGGTGATGACCGATGTTTCGGCTTCGAACGGTGTCGTCCACGTCATCGACTCCGTTGTAATGCCTGGCTAGGGCTTATGTACTTACCTCCTATTGAGTTTGGCTGAAAAGCCGTCCGGGTGCGTCCGATGCACCCGGTTTTTTGCGCCTGTTCGCTGTGTTAAGATTTTCCTTTCTATGAAAGGCAATGAAATAAGACAACGGTTCCTGAGTTATTTCGAAGGCCACGGACATAAAGTGGTGCATTCGTCGCCTTTGCTGCCGGCAAACGACCCGACGCTTTTGTTCATCAATGCGGGAATGAACCAGTTTAAGGATGTCTTCCTCGGCAATGAAACGCGCGATTATAAGCGCGCGGTAACCTCGCAGAAGTGTATACGGGCCGGCGGCAAGCACAATGACCTGGACGAAGTAGGAAAAACCGCCCGGCACCATACGTTTTTTGAGATGCTCGGGAATTTTTCCTTCGGAGATTATTTCAAGGAAGAAGCGATCGAATACGCATGGGAATTTCTGGTCGATGAACTTGGGCTGGATACTGAAAGGCTCTGGTTCACCGTTTTCGAGGGTGACGATGAGGTCGGGCCGGACGACGAAGCCCGTGAGCTTTGGATAAAGACAGGTGCACCACCGGAACGCGTGCTCGGATTTGGCCGCAAGGACAATTTCTGGCAGATGGGCGACACCGGACCCTGCGGACCGTGTTCCGAGATCCATTATTACATGGGCGATGATCCGTCCGACCCCGAAAAGAATCGGATAGATCTGGTCAACGGCCCCGGCGACACGACGATGGAGATCTGGAACCTAGTCTTTATGCAATATAACCGGACACAGAACGAAGACGGGACCTTCACCTTAACGCCGCTGCCCGCCCCGTCGGTTGATACCGGTATGGGCCTCGAACGGATAACCGCCGTAATGCAGGGCGTAAAAACGAACTACGATACTGACCTGATAAAGCCGATCGTAGAATTTGCAGCCGGTTTGGCAAAGGTATAATTTGCGTGTCAAATAGGAAATATGGGCTCAATTCGACCCGTATTTCATACTCATTGCTGTGCCAAATATCAAAGTTCTTCTGATCGAAAACCAGCCGCTTACACGCCTCGGGGTTCGAGCTGTGCTTGAGTGCGAAGCTGATGTCGAGTTAATCGGCGAAACCGACAATGCCGCGGACGGTTTTGCAATGTTCCGCGAACTTCGGCCCGATGTTACGATCCTCGGGCTACGCCTTCCGGACTCATGCTCGATAGACGATCTGGACAATTATTTTGTTGAAACCCCAAAAGCGAAGGTCATCGTTCTTGCAGAGCACGCCGGCGACGCCGAGATAAAAACGGCCCTGAAGAAAGGTGCCGCGGGCTATATTTGTAAAGATGTTTCTTCCGTCGAGCTCGTGGATGCGATACGGGCCGTTGCTGGTGGGCGCAAATACATTCCCGATGATATTGCAAAGATACTAAGCGAAAATTTCGGTCTGGAAGAGCTAACATCGGCAGAATCCAACGTACTCCGGATGATCGTCGGCGGAATGTCGAACAAGGAGATAGCCTTTGCTCTTGATGTTTCGGAAAACACCGTAAAATCCCACGTGCAGAACATCTTTGGCAAGATCGGCGTTTCGGATCGCACTTCCGCCGCGACCACTGCCATAAAACGCGGCCTTGTACGGGTTGACCTATGAACGAGATAAAAAATGCACTTACCGATTACGCAGAAGCTTTTACATCTGCAGAAAGCGACGTTTTGAGAGAATTGCGGGAATTTTGCTACGAAAATTACGAGAATTCCTCAATGCTTTCCGGTTTTTTCCAGGGCCGAGTGCTTTCGATGATCTCTCACATGGTCAGACCGAGAGTTGTGCTTGAAATAGGAACTTATCTCGGATATTCGGCTCTCTGCCTTGCAGAAGGACTAGACGAGGACGGAAAAGTAATTACATTGGACATACAGGAAGACACGAACAGGGTCGCCAAGTCCTTTGTTGAGAGGACAAAATATGCAGAAAGTATCGACTTTCACCTCGGCAACGCCCTAGAGATCATTCCGGCCCTTAAGGAAATGCTCGATCTGGTCTTTATTGACGCCGACAAAACCAATTATTCCAATTATTACCGTCTAGTTTTTGAAAAACTTCGCTCCGGGGGATTTATCATTGCCGACAACGTACTCTGGAGCGGCCGCGTGCTCGATGAAAACAAGGACGAAGACACACAGGCACTTCATGACTTTAACCAAATGATCCTCGCCGACAACCGCGTCGAGAACATCCTGCTGCCGATCCGTGACGGGCTGATGGTCGCGAGGAAGAAGGGCGTATATGAGTAAGTCGCGAATAGCAACCGATCTAGTGATCATCACGTTCTATCTTGGGATCGTCACGCTTCTTTTCTACTTCGATTCAGCATTCATTTTGAGCTTGTTTACGATTCCGTGGAGCATACCGTTGATGATGTTTAGCGGTCTGATTCTGCACGTGACAGTTGATGGTACCAAGTTCATCCTGATCGGATATGTGATCGGTGCTGTACTGAATTCGCTACTTTTTCTCTATTTGAGAAACCGCTCACAACCGACCATGGTTTAGCCCGCTCACCCAAAAGTATTACTTTCCGCCTACCGCAATTGATGGTTACATTCGGAAGGCGATGCGTTAAAGTTAATAAGTAAGAGCAAGGAGGAATTGCGATGATAACTATCAGACGCTCAGGGGAACGCGGGCATGCCAATCACGGTTGGCTGGACACCTTTCATAGTTTTTCTTTTGCGGATTACTACGACCCGCAGAATATGGGTTTTCGCTCGCTGCGGGTGATCAATGAGGATTGGATCGAGCCCGCACAGGGCTTTCCGACCCACGGACATCGCGATATGGAGATCATTACCTATGTGATCGAGGGCGAACTTTCGCACCGCGATTCGATGGGCAACGGCGAGACCATTCGGCCGCACGAGGTACAGCGGATGACAGCAGGGACCGGCGTGTTGCACAGCGAATACAGTTCGCCGACAGACAAGACGCACCTGCTTCAAATTTGGCTGCTGCCGGAAAAGCAGAACCTGCAGCCCTCTTATGAGCAGACCTACTTTGCTCCTGAGGAGAAGCAGGGGAAGCTTAAGCTAGTGGCGTCTCGCGGCGGTGACGATGGCTCGGTCCATATCAACCAGGACGTAAAACTCTATGCCTCAATACTCGCCGACGGCGATGAGGTAATTCACAAGATCGCAGATGGCCGCCACGCCTGGGTCCAACTGATCAGCGGCTCGCTCGAGGTCAGCGGCGAATGCCTCGAAGCCGGTGACGGCGCGGCGGTAAGTGAGGAAAACGAACTCAGAATAAGGTCGCTATCGGAGAAGACCGAATTTCTGCTGTTCGACCTAAATTGATCAGGGACTAATGCAATGTCGCTGAGCGAGAAGGGGTCCGGGTTCAAACTCGGGCCCGTCATTCGTTGGCAATTTTCTTCAGTGGAACGTAAAATCTTGCCTTATGTCCGTAAGAGTACGTTTTGCACCGTCACCGACGGGGTATCTTCACATCGGTTCGGCGAGGACCGCGCTTTTTAACTACTTATACGCCCGCAACACCGGCGGAAAGTTCCTTCTTCGCATTGAGGACACGGATCTCGCTCGCTCGACTGAAGAATCGACCCGGTCGATACTCGACGGGCTCAATTGGCTTGGATTTGCCCCGGACGAGGAGATAGTGTTTCAGTCCGACAACGCCGAGAAACACCGGGCCGCGGCTCGGCGTTTGCTCGAAGAGGGAAAAGCATATCGTGATTTCACACCGAAAGAAGCGCCGACGGATGCGAACGTAAAAGAAGCGATAAAAGAACGGGCTCGGGCACAGGGTGCGGATAAGAATATGCGGGACAATCCGTATCGGCATCTCTCGACAGACGAATCAGATGAGCGTGCCGCGGCCGGTGATCCATTCGCGATCCGGCTGAAGGTTCCGACGGAGGGCAATACATCGTTTGAAGATCAGGTCTATGGACTGCAGGAACGAGACTATGCCGACACCGAGGACCTTGTGCTGCTTCGTTCAGACGGGCATCCGCTTTATAACCTTGCAGTGGTTTGCGACGACATTGAGATGCAGATAACACATGTCATTCGCGGGCAGGACCACCTTACGAACACACACAAACAGATCTTGATCTACGAAGCTCTCGGGGTGACGCCGCCTACGTTCGCACACCTGCCGCTGATAATGGCTCCGAATAAAGGTAAGCTGTCCAAGCGTAAACACGGCGAGGTTGTTTCGATGACAACCTATCGCGATGCGGGATTTTTGCCGGAAGCATTTCGTAATTATTTGGCATTGCTCGGATGGTCGGCCGGAGAGGAGCAGGAGATATATTCGCTCGACGAACTTATTCAGAAATTTTCGCTCGAAGGCATTCATCGCTCGAACGCGGTCTTTAATTTCAGCCAGGACGATCCTCGAAAATGGACCGACGACAAGGCACAATGGATGAACGCCGAATACATCCGCACGATGCCGCTCGACAAACTGCTTCCGCACGTAAAGGCCGAGCTAAAGGCGAACAAACTCTGGCGTGAGGAATACGAACCCGATGGACGAGCTCTCACGGCAACGATTCCTTCGACCGAAGCACAAGTTTTCGAAGCCGGTACCGAAATGGCAGACCGTCCCGAAGCGATCGCCATCGAACCGCTCGAGATCGGCACTTACGATTGGTACATCCGCACGGTCGATCTGATCCGGGCGAGATTTTTTACCATCAAAGATTTCTCGTCGCAGGGCCGAGCTTATTTCAGCGAAGATTTCGATTTCGACCCCGCGGCGATCGCAAAGAATCTGACCAAGTTCCCGGATCTAAAACAATGGCTGCCCGAACTCGCCGATCGCTTTGAGGCCGAGTTTGCACAGAGCTCCCCTCCTTACGAAGGAGGGGTGGACGTAGCTTTGAGCGGACGGGGTGGTTCTCTGCCGTTCAACGAATCCAACATCGAAACCGTCGTCAAAGCCTTCACCGAAGAAAAAGGCACCAAGCTTGGCGTGATCATGAACGGAGCCCGAACTCTGCTCACAGGCGTCGCCGTCGGCCCATCAATGCTCTCGGTCTTCGAGATCACCGGCCTCGAACGAACGATAATGCGCCTCCGAAGCCAGTTGCCATGGAGACTTTAGAATGTCCCTGTTTAGACAAAAAAGGACTTCGAAATTGGAGTTCGTCGATCCAACAAGATGTCAGATCAGCGTCAAAGTATCTACCCGAGAACTTGAATCATTAGTCAAAAACCAATCAGTTAAGACAATTCAGTTCGTCGAACCGTTAGAAATTGATGATTTCCAGAATCTAGAGACGATCATTTTTTCGAAGCGTAAGGACATTTCGTTACGGGCCTACGGGCATTATTCATCGATCTGTGACTTATCGCTTTTGAAGTATGTTCCATCCGTTCGAAAGTTTAGCGCGGACGCTTTGATGACGGTTTCTAATATCGATGCGGTAACTGAGATCGAAGACATCGAAGAACTCTGGGTTGACGTTTATGACTTGTCGAATTTTGATTTTCTAGATCGATTGCCGCTAACCCTAAGGACCTTAGGTCTCGGTCAAACTTCGTCAAAGCGGCCTTCGATCGAGGCCATCTCGCGTTTCGATCAACTAACCTACCTCTATCTCGAACGACAGCAAAAAGGAATTGACTCAATACAGTCACTTAAAGATCTTGAGAGGATCGTTTTGAAATCAATCTCTACAGAAGACCTCAATTATCTGATCGGCTTGGAGAAGTTGTGGTCGGTCGACATTAAACTCGGCGGGATTAAGGACTTTACAGCCCTATCGTCCCTACCGAATCTGAAGTATCTTGAACTATGGATGGTTCGTGCTCTCAACGATCTTTCATTCATTTCCTCGATCGCTTCACTTCAGAATCTGTTTCTCCAATCACTGAAGCAGGTTTCAGCACTACCCGATCTTGCTAGCTTAAAACGATTGCGACGAATTTATCTTGAAGATCTTAAGGGCCTGACAGATCTCACTGCTCTGGAGTCCGCGCCCGCGTTGAAAGAATTCGTCTACGTATCGGCTCAAAATCAAACCCTTGAAAGCCTTGTGCCTGTTTTGTTGAATCCGAAAACGAAATTCATAAGCTGCGGTTTCGGTAGTGAAAAGAGGAACGTGGAGTTTGCAGAACTGATGAAAACGTATGGCAAATCGCCCTTTCTTTACTCAGATTTTGAATATCAATAGTTTGGGAACTGGCGAGTAGTCCTTTTCTGTTCTAACGCGAGTGAAACGAAGCGGGGTAAAAGAAGGAAAACAGAGGATTCGAACACACAAGTGAAAGCCCTTTTAATCTCAATGGGAACTCGCGTTGATGTTGAGCCGTTTTTGGCAGTGGGCGAGGTGTTAAGCGAAAGAGGTTGGGAGGTCGTTTGTCTTTTCCCCGAGCAGTTTCGCGGGATGACAGAGGCGATGGGGTTTGGGTTTCATGGGTTTAGCGAAGAGTTTCTGAAGCTGATCGATGGCACGGACGCGAAAGAGATCTTAGGCGGCGAAGGCGGTGTTTTGAGTCGTTTGAAAAATTGGCTTTCGCTTGCTCGGAAAGGAATGAAGCTGGCCCGCGAATCGGTCGAAATTCAACACCGCGTCACACTCGACGAATCTCCCGACCGCATCATCTACCACCCGAAATGCAACACCGCGATCGTCTGGGGCATGGCGAATTCGGGCAAGGCGATCCAGCTTGCACCGATCCCCGGTCTTGCTCACGCGGTCGATGACTTTGCCCCGATGTGGAAAGACCTTGGCCGGACGATCAACAATACAAGCTATAGGCTGATCAATTGGTTCAAGGCGTTCGCTGTGAAGAGATTTTCGAAGAAGCTGACCAAAGATCACGGCATTAGAAAGCTTTCCGTCTCCGCGATCAACAAGGCGATGCTCGAAACCGAAAAGACCATCTACACCGTCACGCCCAGCCTTTTCGAACGTCCCGAATATTGGCCCGAAACGGCACAGGTGGTCGGCTATTTCGAGCGGAATAAGGCAGCGAATTGGACGCCTGACGAACGGCTTCTCAAGTTTCTTGAAAGCCACAAAAAGATCGTTTTCATCAGTTTTGGAAGTATGACGAACACGAAGCCGCGTGAGAAGACCGAGGCGATAGTCAATGTGCTGAAGCGAAACAATATTCCCGCGATAATCAACACATCGTGGGGTGGGCTTTGCGAGATAAACGATGCGCCCGAGCACGTTTTGTTCGTCATCGACGTGCCCTATGACTGGCTCTATCCGCACGTCTATGCCGTCGTCCATCACGGCGGTTCGGGCTCGACGCATATGGCGATGAAATACGGCCTTCCGGCTCTTGTCGTTCCGCATGCTCTCGACCAGCCATTTTGGGCACGGAAAGTTCACGAAAAAGGACTCGGGCCGGAAGGTTTGCCGATCAATGCCCTCGATGAAAATGAACTTGAAAAGCGGCTACTGGAACTTCTCGATAACAAGGAACTCAGGGCCAATGCCGCTGCCATGAGCGAACAGATGGGTTCCGAAAGCGACATAGACGCCCTGTACGAATTGATCTTGAAAACGCGCTAGACCTCTATTACCCTTCGCTTCACCGGCGAGGAGAGGACGATGGCGGTGGTTGTTATTCCGTAGGGGGTCAGTTTGTCGATGATCTCCTGCAGATGTTCGACCGACGAGACGGCGACCTTCATGATGAATGAATCGCCGCCCGTCCCGCGGTGGCATTCGAGCACTTCGTTCGATTCCTGAGCGACCTCGATGATGTGGCTGTAATCGACGCCAGTAATGCTCATTCGGACGAAAGCGGTTATCGGCAGACCTACCTTTGTCGTGTCGATCTCGGCACGATAGCCGATAATGATCCCTGCATCTTCGAGCTTTCGAACCCTCTCGATGACGGCGGGCGTCGTCAGGCAAACGCGCCGGCCTAGCTCTGCATAGCTGAGACGGGCGTCCTGTTGCAGTTCCGCGAGCAACTTCTTATCTATCTCATCTATCATTCCAAAAGCGACGGAAGCCGCGATTGCCAGCTTAGCATAAAATATAAAGCAACAGACATAAATAAACTAATATTATTAAGCCCCTTGAGGATGAAAACTAATCAATGCTATTCAACACTGCGGCAATTTCTATTAGAATATATTATTCACAGATAACCCATCGTTTTCTCCCCGCATCGTATCGTATGAAAGGAGCCGCAAAACCAATGCTTACAGAAACCGCCAGAACCGCCGCAAAAACAGATTTTCCGCTTGATAATTTTCACATCACAGACGCCGATCTTCCGGAATTTCGGGACATGCCCTTTGAGGACATCGAAGAGCTTGACCTTGACCATCCGGGAGCGAGCGATCCGGAATATCGCGAGCGGCGCGACTACATAGCCAGCCTTGCAAAAAAGTTTCGCGAAACGGGCGAGATAACGGATGTAGAATATAACGAGCAGGAACAGGCCATCTGGCGGCACGTGGCCACTAAACTCGCGGAACTCCACGAACGCCACGCCTCGCCATTTTATCTGCGAGCAAAACGCGACCTGGGCATCTCGAACGAGCGGATCCCGCAGCTGACGGAAATGAACCGGCGGCTGAAAGAGCTGACAAATTTCAGGCTGGCACCGATAGAAGGCCTCGTAGATACGCGTGCTTTTCTTAGCTGGCTTTCGTGGCGGACGATGCTCTCAACGCAGTACATACGCCACCACTCGCGGCCCGAATACACACCCGAGCCGGACATCGTCCACGAGGCGATCGGGCATATCCCGATGTTCACCAACCAGAACTTTGCCGATTTTTCACAGTTCATCGGCCACGGCGCGAGAATCGCAACCGATAAGCAGATCGAAGAGCTGGGGCGGCTATATTGGTTCACGGTGGAATTCGGCCTGGTCGAGCACGAGGGCGACATTAAAGCTTACGGGGCAGGGCTGCTCTCAAGCTACGGCGAGCTTGAACACGCTTTTTCAGACAAGGTCGAGCGGCGGCCGTTCGTGCTTGAACAGGTCATCAAGCACGAATATACCTACAGCGATATGCAGCCGGTGCTCTACGTCATCCCGTCGTATGCTGAACTGAAAGAGGTGACGAGGAAGTATATTGAAACTTTTGGGTCGAAATAAATGATCGAATACAAGGTGAACGAACCCGTTGATGCAGCGGATGTTGTTGAACTATATCGAGATTCGGGTCTACCGCGACCGATAGACGACGAGGACCGGATCGGACGGATGCTAGCGGGCTCGAACCTGATAGTAACGGCCCGCGAGGACGGCCGCCTGATCGGCATTTCGCGTTCGATAACCGATGGTGCCTGGAGCTGCTATCTTGCAGACCTGGCCGTTGCCACATCACACCAAAAGGCCGGTATCGGGCGAAAACTGATCGAATTGACAAAAGAAGGCGCCGGCGAAGAATCAATGGTTTTGTTACTCTCCGTCCCGACGGCCCTGGAATATTACCCAAAGATAGGGATGGAACGCCTCGATAATGCATTCATCATCTGGCGGGAGCAATGATATAAAATAAGATAATGACCGATACAAATAATCCACTAGGACTAAAAAGGATACATCACGTTGAGTTTTACGTTGGCAATGCAAAGCAGGCGGAGTTTTATTACCGCAAGGCGTTCGGCTTTTCGCGGCAGGCTTACCGCGGGCTCGAGACTGGCGACCGAGAGGTGACGAGCTATGTGATGCGGCAGAACAGAGTGAACTTTGTTCTGACCACGCCGCTTGTACCCGACCACCCGGCGGCCGAGCACATTAGGCAGCACGGCGATGGGGTCCGCGATATCGCGTTTCAGGTCGAGGACGCCGACCACGCGTATAACGAGGCCGTAAAACGCGGAGCGAAGGGCGTTATCGAACCCCGCGACCTGACAGATGATAGTGGCTCGGTCCGCCACGCCGCCATCGCGACCTATGGCGACACGATCCACTCGTTCTACTCTTATAGAAGTGTCAGTAACCCGAACGTGAAGGAGGACGCAACGCACAGATCGTCGCCGTCCGGAACTGCGACGGCCGCGCAAACCGAGACCGTTTACGCCTACTCCGGTGCGTTCCTTCCCGGCTTTACCGAACAAATCGTTCCCGGTGAGGATGTCGGGATTCAACTTGTCGATCATATCGTCGGCAATGTCGAGCTCGGGAAGATGAACTACTGGTGCGATTTTTATCGCGACGTGATGGGTTTTGAGCGCTACATCACGTTTGACGACAAAGATATCTCGACCGAGTACTCCGCACTGATGTCGATCGTGATGAGCGACGGCCAGCACAATATCAAATTCCCGATCAACGAGCCCGCAGAGGGCAAAGGCGGTAAATCACAGATCCAAGAATATATAGACTTTTACGGCTCGGCCGGTGCCCAACACATTGCCCTGCTCTGCAAGGACATTCTTCACACCGTCAGCAAACTGCAGGATAACGGCATCGAATTCCTGCGGGTTCCTGACACTTATTACGAAGAGGTGCTCGACCGTGTCGGCCCTATCGACGAGGACATTAAGGACCTCCATCGCCTCGGCATTTTGGTTGACCGCGATGATGAAGGTTATCTGCTGCAGATCTTCACCAAACCGGTCGAAGACCGTCCGACCGTCTTCTTCGAGATCCTCCAACGTAAAGGCTGCAAAGGCTTCGGCAAAGGCAACTTCAAGGCGCTTTTCGTCTCAATAGAAGAAGAACAAAGGCGACGGGGCAATCTGTAATAATCACAATGTGGGGTGTTATGAGGTGTACTATTCGATTCGTTCTACTGTTCATTTTTCTTTCGGTCGGCGTTCAAGCTCAATCGCGTTTAGAGCTAAAGAACAAAGCGATAGATAACGATCTTCTCACTACGATCCTCAATCTGAGCGAGATGAAAGAACTTAAACCCAAGCGCCCCGTGGATAGTAATTTCTTTTTTCGGCTTTATTCTCTCGATGATATATCAAACGCCACGGCTGACAGCGATGACGAGGATAATTCCTCAGAATACTGCGCGCCGGACGTTGAGACAGAAGTCGTTTGCGGCTTCCGGTATTTTTTGGCCGTGCACAATGGTGATATAGGCTTCCCGGGCGTAGTATACGACCTAGGACTGGTTGGCGAGATCTCGAAAATCGAGTTGCTGAAGAAAACTGATCATGACGTTGACCGACTTCACTTGGAAGTGACGAACTATCCTGCCCATGCATTTAAGCTTAATCCCAAATTAACCAAGAGAACAAAGAAATTTGAAATTATCGTTAGATTGGACGGACTTGAGATCAAAGAACGAAATTAACCCTATTCTGTACAATGGATTTCCAATGCGGAAGTGCCGACCTGGATGCCTTGAAAGAACTGTTAGCAGTCTTTGCTGACGCATTCGAGGATCAAGTATCTTATCAGTCGGCGGTCCCTTCTGACCAGTATCTAGACAAATTGCTAGCGCGTGAGGATTTCATTCCGCTGGTGGCAGTCGCGGATGGCCGGGTTGTCGGCGGCTTGGCGGCTTATGTTCTGACGAAGTTTGAGCAGGAGCGGAGTGAGATCTACATTTACGACCTTGCCGTGCAAGAAGAATATCGCCGTCGCGGTATCGCCACCGGTCTAATAAACAAGCTTCGCGAGGTCGCCCGCGAGATCGGTGCATGGGTCATTTACGTTCAGGCTGACCATAGCGACGAACCGGCCATCAAGCTTTATGAATCGCTCGGCATCCGCGAAGACGTGCTCCATTTTGATATTAAACCCTGAGCAACCGGCTAGAATGGAGATGAATTCATGAGTTTCATCCAGCGAATAGTTAAGACTATTCTTCCGCGAAATTGGGGCGAGTCGATCGAAACTGAATCCCGTGAATGGATGATCTCCTGTCCTTGCGGATACAGCAGGTCTGTATGGGAGATTGGCGGCATTCGTTGGAAAGCAAAGGGCGTGAGAACTGTTTTGATGATGTGCCAACGGTGCCGCGAGCGGACGATGCATAAGATCTCCAGAGATGGGACGGGTGAAGTTCAATGAGCGCGTATGAGTTCAATTTTAGACCTTACGTCAGCGAGAACCTCGAAGATGTGGTCGCCATTTTCCGCACGAACATCCCGAAATATTTCGTCCCGGCCGAAGAGCAGGAACTCCGCGAATATCTTACCGATCACCCTGAGGACTATTATCTACTCGAATCGGGCGGTGAGATCGTTGCGGCAGGCGGGATCGCGTTAAACTCGGATAACACCGTATCGCTCTGTTGGGGAATGGTCCGCAACGACCTCATCGGAACCGGCATTGGTAAAAGATTGACAGAGTTCAGGCTTGCAAAAGCTCGCGAACGATTCGGCCCGGTTCCGGTAAAGATAAGCACTTCACAACACACCAGCGGTTTCTACGAAAAGCTTGGTTTCCAGATGGGGGAATTGACCCCAAATGGTTTCGGGCCGGGATTGGATAGATGTAATATGGTGCTTACAACTGAAAGGGCATTATGAAACTGAGATCAAATAAAGCCAAGTTCCTCGTGCTAGCGTTTTCGTTAGCCGCTTTATGTTTGCATGCGTTCGGGCAAGAGATCCGGGATCAAAAGGAGGCAGAACGCATATATCGGCTGTCTCTAGAGCAGAGCAAATACAATAGATTGTACTTCGACGAAGCAGACCGGTGTCGAAAACTCAACAGCGAACAGAAGTATGACGAGGCGATAGTCGTCTGCAAGAGATCGATAGTCTATGCCGAAAAATTGCCTGCCAGCCGAGTGCTTGAAAGACAAGCAGGATATATCCAGATCGGGATAGCCTACCTTCGAAAGAGAAAGCCAAACGAAGCGTTGGAGTACTTCGAGAAAGGTTTTGTGGTCGGAGAATCGCTTCTCGATGAAACTGATGTCGAGACTGGGGAGATCTACTTTCTCATAGGGCAAGCACACCACATCGATAAGAATATTGAACGAGCGAGTGAGTTCTATGATAAGGCCGAGACGTCAGTCCGAGCGGCATTTGACGAAATGGGCGAAGATGGAGATGAGTTTAGGGCACGCTATCCGAAGATCGTCTGGTATATTCTTGAGGCTCACTTGATGCTGTTCGAAGAAATAGAAGAGCACGAAAGGGCAGAGGCGATCCGGAAGCGTACTCGCGAATTTGAGATCGCGTTTCGAAAATACTTAGATCACTAAAACCAAATGGATCTGAAATATCAACCAGGATTTGGAAATGAGTTTGCGACGGAGGCGGTGGCGGGCGCCTTGCCCATCGGGCAAAACTCGCCGCAGCGTGCACCGCTGGGGTTATATGCCGAGCAGCTTTCAGGGACGGCGTTTACGATGCCCCGCGTCCATAACAAGCGGACGTGGACATACCGCATCCGCCCGTCGGTGATGCACCGTCCGTTTGAGCGGATCGAGAACCGCGGATGGGCAAGCCGCTTTGATGAGATCGACATAACGCCAAATCAACTTCGATGGGATCCACTGCCCCTTCCGGAGGAACCGGTGGACTTCATCGACGGCATAGTGACCATTGCGGGTAACGGCGATCTATTTGCTCAGGCTGGCATCGCCGTCCACATCTATGCCTGCAACAAAGGCATGGGCGACCGTTATTTCTATAACGCCGACGGCGAGATGATCATCGTTCCTGAACTCGGTCGCCTCGGAATCCTCACCGAACTCGGCGCGATCCAAGCCGGGCCCGGCGAGATCTGCGTTATCCCGCGTGGCCTTCGCTTCCGAGTCGAGATCGCCGATTCTGCAGCCCGCGGTTATATTTGCGAGAATTACGGCGCGCAGTTTCGGCTTCCGGATCTTGGCCCCATAGGAGCCAACGGCCTTGCCAATCCGCGCGATTTCGAAACACCTGTCGCATGGTACGAAGACGTTGAGGGTAAGTTTGAACAGGTCGCGAAATTTGGCGGGAATCTATGGTCGTGCGCGATCGACCATTCCCCGCTCGATGTCGTTGCCTGGCACGGCAACTATGCTCCGTATAAATACGACCTTCGCCGTTTTAACACCATCGGCTCCATCTCATTCGATCATCCGGATCCGTCGATCTTTACGGTGCTCACTTCGCCGTCCGGCGAGGCCGGCGTGGCTAATTGCGACTTCGTCATCTTTCCGGACCGCTGGCTTGTGATGGAAAACACGTTCCGTCCGCCGTGGTATCATCGGAACACAATGAGCGAGTACATGGGTCTGATCTACGGACAATATGATGCCAAGGAAGAAGGCTTCGTCCCAGGCGGCGGTTCGCTGCATAACCAGATGTCCGCCCACGGCCCGGACCTTGACGCTTTTGAAAAGGCCTCGAATGCCGATCTCAAGCCACAAAAGCTCGAGGGCACGATGGCGTTCATGTTCGAGTCGCGCTATATCATCCGCCCGACGCGATTCGCCGTGGAATGCCCACAGCTTCAGTCGGACTACTACACCGTTTGGCAGGGTTTAAGAAAATACTTTAAGGTTGATAAATAAACTATGAGCATAAAACGATCAGCAGAAGCAAAATGGAGCGGTAGCATTACCGAGGGCAAGGGGAGCGTAAAGCTTGAGAGCGGTGCATTTGAGGGGCCGTATTCGTTCAACGCGCGGTTTGGCGATGACACCACGATGACGAACCCCGAAGAATTGATCGCGGCGGCACACGCCGGGTGTTTCACGATGGCTTTTTCAGGTTTTCTCGGCCGTGCCGGCTTTGAGGCGACGAGCATCGAGACCAAGGCAGTCGTCCACGTTGAAAAGGAAGAGGCCGGGTTCTCGATCCCGCGCATCGATCTGATCACCGAGGCAGTCGTGCCGAATATTACCAACGACGAATTCCAAACGGTAGCGAGCGACGCAAAGGAAAAATGCCCGGTCTCGCGTGTCCTTGCCGGTGCCGAGATCACGCTCGACGCTACGCTAAAAGATTAACCTGGGGAGTTTTCCGCAGGCCCAGACTCCTTTGGAAACACGACCGTCCCGGCGAATATCTGGGTCGGAGCGTTTCCTGCGCTCGGTAAACTCTAGACCGTCGGGGTCAGGTCAATGTATCCAGATCACGCATTAGAAGGAATTGCGTTGATCTGTTCAGCTTCTTCTTTGCGTTCTTCGTAGATCAACAGGAGAACGCGTTTTCATATAAGGTCGCAAGGAACGCATCGCTAGAATATAAAGAATGAAAATTCCTATCACGGAATTCGGGATAAAGGCCGTAGCGTCCTCATTCAATGAATGCAGCCTGTAGACGAAAAGGAGAGTCCCTCGCCACAGCGGATGATTCAGATCGCCGGCCTGATCGCGGGGCCGATGGTCGCCGTAGTTGTATATCTGCTGCTTCCGGAAAGTTATCGCGGCATTGCGGGCGATGAGATCGCTTTCACCCATGCGGGCCGGGCCACTCTTGCCGTAATGGCATGGATGGCAACGTGGTGGCTCTCTGAAGCGATAGACATTTCCGCCACTGCCCTGCTCCCCATTGCCGTATTCCCTCTGCTCGGAATTCTTCCAATTGGCCGAACGACCGCACCATATGGTTCGGAGTTCATTTTTCTGTTTCTCGGCGGATTCATCCTCGCCCTTTCGATGCAGCGATGGCAGCTGGATCGCCGCATTGCACTTTTGACCCTCCGTTTTGTCGGTGGCAAGCCCGCCAACGTCATCGGCGGCTTCATGCTCATTACTGCCATTCTGAGCATGTGGGTCTCGAACACCGCCACCGCCGCGATGATGCTGCCGATAGGACTTTCGGTAATCGCTCTTGTTTTCAAACAGTTATCCGACGGTGTCGCGGAAGAAGTGGACGTCGCGAACGCCCGTGATCATCGCGGCAAGAATTTCGCGTTGTCGCTGATGCTTGGTATTGCTTACGCCGCGTCTATCGGCGGAATAGCCTCGATCATCGGCTCTCCGCCAAACGTTATTCTCGTCGGATTTCTCTCCCGGGAATTCGGCGTCGAGATCGGCTTCGCACAGTGGATGTTATTCGGCGTACCGTTCGCCGCTGTATTTCTCGTGATAGCCTGGGCGATGATCACATGGGTGCTTTACCCGTTCGAAATTGATCAGATCAGCGGCGGCCGGGAACTCTTCCGACGCCAACTTAGGGCACTGGGTTCGATGAAACGCGGCGAGTGGATAACGATGGTCGTTTTCTTCTGCACTGCGGCCTTGTGGATAACTCGTCCTTTGCTCGCCGGAATATCGTTCGGTTCCGGCGATAACGTATGGCAACCCTTTGCCGGACTTTCGGATGCCGGGATCGTCATCTTTGCCGCCATCGCTCTTTTCGTGATACCGGTCAGCATGTCCCCGTCGCCCAAGTCGCAGACGGCGACCAAGCGCAGATGGCATCGCCCGTTCTCAGAACCGATCTTCCGACGATTGGGCACGATCACTTTCACTATGAACTGGGAAACCGCAATGAAACTGCCTTGGGGCATTCTCATTCTATTCGGCGGCGGGCTGAGCCTTGCAGCGGCAGTGCAGGCAAATGGGGTAGCCGAGTTTTTCGGTGCCCAGGCGGCGGCGCTTAAGGGGGTTCCGCCCATTGTACTTGTACTGGCGGTGGCCACCGGTGTGATCTTCCTTACCGAACTGACAAGCAACACGGCGACAACGGCAACCCTGGTTCCTGTTCTCGCAGGCCTGGCTCCGGGTGTCGGTGTTTCCCCCGAGATGCTTATCTTTCCCGCGACCATCGCCGCAAGCTGTGCTTTCATGATGCCGGTCGCGACCCCGCCGAACGCGATCGTTTTCGGTTCAGGCCATATAACCGTCGAGCAGATGGCAAAAGCCGGTTTCTGGCTAAACCTGATCGGCATCGCTCTAGTCACTTTGGTGCTCTATTTTGTCGTAATACCGTTGATCGGAACTTCAATGTCGTCCGGATAGGAAACGCTTTCAACTTACCGGAAATACCCGTTGTCTTTCGAACCCGTCGCACCCGCAAGACCCGAGCCCGCTACACTAGCGAGTTCCCTAGGCCAATTAGGCGGTCTTTTTGCCTTTCAGGCGAAAGTTCGGCTAGAGGGATTATTATAGAGACTATCCGTGAAAAGACTGCTATAGTGGTCGTCTAAAGTTCATTCTTTTACATCCGGTCCTTCTCAGCGAGGTGAATCAAATGCGTTATTTGCTTATCGGTTCGGTTCTTTTGCTTGCGATCTTGTCTGCTGTCGATGCCAAAGCACAACATCAGCATGATCGTTCTGGCGGGCAGTCGACAGGGCCTGTCGATCTGGGCGAGATCAACTTTCCCACATCGGGTTCACCAGCCGCTCAAAAGCATTTTATCGAGGGGGTTCTGTTGCTCCACAGTTTCGAGTTCGGCCGGGCCCGCAGGGCATTTCAGGCGGCTTCTAGCGTGGCACCCGATTTTGCAATGGCTTATTGGGGTGAGGCAATGACGCACGACCATCGTATCTGGGGAGAACAGGATCAGAAGGCGGGGTTGGCAGCCTTGGCGAGACTCGCACCTACGCCGGCCGAACGCCGTGCCAAGGCCCCGACGCTTCGCGAAAAGATGTATCTCGACGCCGTAGAGGCACTTTATGGTGATTCCGACGATCCGGAGGTGATCGCGAAGGCTTATTCTAAGGCTATGGAAGCTCTGACGAAGCAGTTTCCGGAAGACTTGGAGGCCCGGGCATTTTACTCGCTCTCATTGCTTGGACTTACGGGCACGACCCGCAACACCGAGAACTATATGCGGGCCGCGGCGGTTGCTGAAGAGATCTATGAGAAAAACCCACGCCATCCGGGTGCTCTCCATTACCTTATCCATGCCTACGACGACCCCGTCCACGCGCCGCTTGGCCTTAGGGCCGCTCGAGTTTATGGCACAGTCGCTAAAGGCGCGTCGCACGCGCAGCATATGCCGTCGCACATCTTTTTCGCGTTGGGAATGTGGGAAGATTCCATCAAGGCGAACACAGATTCGATGAAGACCGCACGAGACGCAGGTCAAGGTGGTTATCATCCGCTGCACTGGCTTCAGCACGCCTATTTGCAGGTCGGGCGGGTGTCAGATGCGTCAAAACTGGTCTCGATCGTAGAAGAAGACATAAAGACGACACCCTCGGCCTACGCCAGAACGCATCTCGCAATGGCGAGGGCTACATTCTTGGTCGAGGCCGGTCCTGATGCGCCGGCAACGATGATGCAGACGGTCGATGGTTCAGGGGTCGCTTCACAAGTTGTGTTCGCCAATCACGACCTTGCCATCGGGCTAGAACACCTCCGCCGTAACGAAGTGCGATCCGCAGGCCAGATGCTTGAGGCGATCCGTCAAAAAGCCGATTCGATGCGGCAGGCACGGACAAGCGCGATCGCAGCTAGTCGATATTCCCAGGTTTCGCAGGCCGACATCGACACGATCTCCGTGATCGAAAAAATGCTCGCTGCCGCGCTCGAGTTCGCTTCCGGCGAGCGCGACAACGGAGTGCGAAATATGAAATCTGCCGCCGAGGCTGAGGATCGACTGGTTTTCGAATATGGTCCGCCCGCGATCGTTAAACCGGCATGGGAGGCCGTTGGCGAGATGCTGTTAGCTCTGGGTCGAAAGGAGGAGGCGTCGAACGCATTTCGTAACGCCCTTAAACGATACCCGAATCGACGTCTTTCGAACGAAGGGCTGAGTAGGGCCGCCCCGTGATGGTATTCTGCGGTTTTGGAGCACGCCTTGTCGATCTCGGAAGACTCTACAGTGCGGCTTCCTGGTTTCTTGAAATGACCTAAAAAAGTAGAGCTCTACTTAGAGATCATATACAAGAGGCTGGTTTGCGAGAGTATATTTTTTCGACCAATCATCCACTTGAGGTATTAGTTCTATGATCATATCGCGCCCTAGCTGGAGATCTCGTCTGCCAGTTGCAGTTCTTTTTGTCTTTTCGCTTCTGATTTTTCACATTTCGGCGTTCCCTCAAGGTGTCACCCATCGGCCTGTTTTTCCACAGACCGTGACCGAGAGTTTCGACCCCGCATCGATACCCGCTTTTCGAGGTGAGCATCGCAAGGCTTATGCCTACATCGATGGCAATCGTCAGAGGCACATTGAGAAGCTTCGCCGATGGGTTCGTCAGCGCTCGATCAGCGCGCAGAATGACGGTGTTCAGGAGATGGCCCGGATGCTTCGTGACGACCTTACGGCGCTTGGTTTCAAGGAGGCAGAGATTGTTCCGACCAGCGGCCATCCCGGCGTTTGGGGCTATTACGACGCAGGAGCCGAAAAGACGCTTGCGGTCTACATGATGTACGACGTACAGCCGATCGAACCCGAAGGCTGGCGCGTCCCCGCTTTTGACGGCGCAATTGTAGATCATCCGCTCGGGCGCGTATTGATGGCACGAGGTGCTACGAATCAGAAGGGCCCGCAGCGGGCTTTCCTGAATGCGGTCGAGGCGATCATTAAGAGCGGCGAGGGGATGCCGGTTAACCTTATGGTGCTTGCCGAAGGTGAAGAAGAACTTGGTTCGCCGCACTACCCAGAACTGATCGAGAAATTCAAAGACCGGCTAAAGACCGCTGATGGCGTTCTTTTCCCGATGAACGGCCAGGGGGCCGACGGAAATGTCGGGATGTCTCTCGGGGTAAAGGGTATCGTATATTTCGAACTAGAAGCTCGCGGCGGCCCACACGGCGGACCTAAAACCGCCGAGATACACGGTTCCGGAAAGACACTGGTTGATTCTCCGGTCTGGCGATTGACTCAGGCTCTTGCTTCCTTGACGTCTCCCGATGGAAACCTGATCGTAGTGCCAGGGTATTACGATTCGATACGCAAGCCAACTGACGAAGAGGAACGGCTGGTTAACGGAATGCTGCCATCATGGGCCGCTCGCGAAGGGCTAATGCGGCAAGGGATGGGTGTAGATCGGTGGGTTGACGGACTTTCGGGGCGCGATTCGATAATGCGGCATCTCTTCGACACGACATTGAACATCAATGGCATGTGGAGCGGCTACACCGGCCCGGGAGTGAAAACGATCCTGCCTCATATCGCAACTGCAAAGGTTGACTCGAGACTGGTTCCAAATCAGACGCCGGATGAAGCGTTGAGACTTATTCGCGAACATTTGGACAGAAACGGGTTTGAAGACATCGTGCTGAGAAAGCTAGCTGGGTACCCCCCTGCGCAGACCTCGGTCGATGCGCCGTTGGTTCGCGCTGCGATTGGCACCTATAAGAAGTACGGGCTGACGCCAAGCGTCTCGCCGAGACTGGCCGGCAGCGCACCATATTATGTGTTTACCGAAACACTAGGCCTGCCAATGGTCCCCGGGGGACTTGGGCACGGCTCCGGGGCACACGCACCGAACGAATACATGGTGATCGAACCCAAGGCCGGTTCGAAGGTCGCGGGACTTGCCGACATCGAAAAGTTCTATGTCGATATGTTGTTTGCACTATCGGCTGCAAAGTGACGGCGTATGGGAATCGAGATCAATAGTCTTTGCCCACTTATCCAGGTTTTCAGTATGAGGAGATCGCTTGCTTTTTACCGCGACACTCTTGGGTTCGAAGTTCGCATGGACTCGGGCGGCGGTGATGATGCGAGCTGGGTCTGGATCGCCCGCGACGGCATCAACCTGATGCTCAACGACCAGTATGAACCGGGCCATGTCCCGCCTGAGTGCCCGCCCGAACGAGTCAAATGGCATAAAGATACCTGCCTTTATTTTGAATGCCCAGATCCCGATGCCGCCTACGAGTTCCTTCGCTCGAAAGGCATAAAGCTCGATCCTCCTAAAGACGCCCCGTACGGAATGCGGCAGCTTTACCTGGAAGATCCTGACGGGTATAACATCTGCTTTCAACGGCCTGTTTGAGGTTATGAGTATGAAACGAAAGATAGTACACACGCGGCACGTATTGGCGGTTAAGGACCTGGCGGTCTCGGCGGCTTACTTCAAGGAAAAACTGGGATTTGACCTCGATTTTACTGTACCCGGATGGGAATTTCTCTCATTCGGCGACTTCAAAGTGATGCTCGGCGAATGCAGAGACGCACTTTGGGCACATGAGACCGGCGACCACTCTTACTTCGCTCACGTCCTGGTGGAAAATGTCGACGATGTGTTTGATGAGTTTCGTTCCCGGGGCGCCCGTTTCACCCAACAACCGCCCTCCGACAAACCATGGGGCATTCGCGAGTTCGGTGTCGTCACCCCCGACGGGCATCGCATTACCTTCGGAAAAGTGATCGCTAGTTAGTTACTCCATCTCGCTCTCGTCTATATCAAAATTCGCATAGACCTTTTGGACGTCGTCGTTATCGTCGAGGGAGTCGTAAAGCTTCATCATTTGCTTGGCGTCGCCGCCCTCGAGTTTGATGTAGTTTTGAGGGATCATTGAGACCTCGGCGGCTTGCGGCTCGATGCCCGCCGCTTTTACCGCATCATTAACGGCTTCAAAATTATCCGGAGCGGTAAATATCTCGTATACGTCGCCGTCATCTTTCATATCTTCCGCACCGGCTTCGATGGCGATCTCAAAAAGTTCGTCCTCGCTCTTGGCTACCTTGTCCACAACGATGTACCCCTTCTTATCAAACATCCAAGCAACGGACCCAGCCTCGCCAAGATTCCCGCCGTTCTTTGAGAAGATGTGGCGCAGCTCTGCCACAGTTCGATTTCGATTGTCCGTCATCGTTTCGATCAAAACAGCAACGCCATTAGGGCCATAGCCCTCGTAGGTGATCTCGTCATACGCCACGCCCTCCAATTCGCCGGTGCCGCGTTTGATAGCCCGGTCGATGGTATCGTTGGGCATATTCTGCGCCTTGGCGTCGGAGACAGCCTTTCTGAGCCGAGCGTTCGCATCGACATCACCGCTGCCGCCGGTCCGAGCCGCGACGGTGATCTCCTTTATAAGCTTCGTAAAGATCTTTCCGCGCTTTGCGTCTAATGCGCCCTTTTTGTGCTTTATTGTGTGCCACTTGCTGTGTCCTGACATCGAAACAACCTCAAAGAATAGTAAAAGACAGCATCCTACGGCGGGACCGCCCGATACTTGTCCGCTGAAACTACCGAAAATGAGAATATATCACGCCGTTTTTTGATCGGAAAACCTCGATAAAAGATTCACATTTTGTTGAGAGATCCTTTACGGCGATTTCACCCCTCCGGAGTTAAATCATAAATGTATGAGAAGAAACACGACCGTTATCGTCATATGCGGGCTTTCGGTACTGGCAGACGCCATAGCCTTTCTGCAGACCTTGGGAATGAGGGGTGAACTCAGCTGGGGCTTTCTTTCCGCCGCAATGTTTGCAGAGATCACGCTTGCTATGCTGCTCGTCTGGCTCGGGATCGCGCTGTTTCGGAAAACCTATCGTCGCCAGAAAAAACCCGTCAGCGGCCGAGGGCGTCTAGCAGTTGCCGGGCCGTGAGGCCGTAAACGCGTATCGTCTTGGTCCGCGAGGCGGTACCTGATATCAGGCCGACATCCGAGCGCGCGACGCCGAGTTTCTTGGCGAGAAACTTCACAAGCTCTTCATTGGCCGCTCCATCCACCGGCGGTGAGGCCACTCTTACCTTCACCGCCCCGCCTATCTCTCCTGCAATTTCCGTCTTCGAGGCCCTCGGCACGACACGTACCGAAAACTCGACATTTCCCTTGGTTTCTTTGATCTCCACAGATGGTTGAGGTTAATCGCACGTTAGACCGTGGCCCTTATCGCACAAAGACGTTCATTACGATAGCCTGCAGAATGAGAATAACTATCAAAACGATCATCGCAGAGACGTCAAACATCCCAACGGTCGGTATCCGTTTCTGAACGGGGATCATAATCGGGTCGGTCACTTTTCTGGCAAAGGCGAAAAAGGAATTTGAAGATGAGACGAACCACTGAGAAACAACACGCACCACGATCAGAATTATCAAGAGGCTCAAAAGCCCGTAAAGAACAAATCCGACGGTTGCGTTGACATTTCCCGCTGAGACAGAATCCGACAGTCCGTCTATAACAAAAAAAGCGTTGCTGATGATCTGACTGGTGAAATAGGTCAATACAAGCGAGACAAAAATGACCAGCAGCGGAGCCAGTCTGACATCTACGCGAAATCCCGCAAGAAAACGGGCAGCGGGATAGACCCAGCGTTCCGTGGACTTTCTGATCTTGAACCCGAAACGCCCAACGGCCCCGAACGGATTGGGGTCCGCATAATTAAAAGCAAGGCGAAGCAGCAAGAAAACCAAAAGGACAAAAAAAGCACCCCACAACACCAGCCTTAAGATAGGATAAACCGTTTCTGACAGCATATTTACGAGTCTGGGAGCACTCTATTTCCTTTTGCCGAAGATCTCGGTGCCGATACGAACGATCGTGGCACCTTCCTCGATGGCAACCTCAAAATCGTGGCTCATGCCCATCGAAAGATGACCATAGCCGCCGAAAAAAGCCCGCTCAGCAGCAAGACGGTCGCGGATGTCGCGAAGCCGAATGAAATAAGAGCGTGTTCCTTCCGGATCTTCCACAAAAGGCGGTAACACCATCAATCCCTCGAAGCGCACGCGTTCACAACGTTTAAGCGCCTCGACCACCAATTGCAGTTGCGTTTCCGGAACGCCAGATTTAGATGCCTCGCCGGCAAGGTCAACCTGTACCAGAACGGGCAAGGCCCTGCGTCCCTCCTCAACACAGATCCGCTCAAGCCGATGAACAAGTTCGGGCGAATCGATGGAGTGGATAGCGTCGAAAAGCTGTACGGCGCGCCTCGCCTTGTTCTTTTGCAGATGGCCAACAAGGTGCCACGATGCCGCCGGACGGCCGATCGCGGCTATCTTCTCTTCCGCTTCCTGAACCTTGTTCTCACCGAGTGCGATAACGCGGGCCTCGAGGGCCTTTTTCATAATTCTCGGGCCGTGACCTTTTGTAACGGCGACAAGTGTTATCTCTGCGGGGTCCCTCCCGACGCGCTTTGCTGCCAAAGTGATGCGTCTGCGGACCTGCTTGATGTTCTCCTTTATGTCGATGGGCACTACTCAAGAATATAGCAAATCCGGCCACCAATCTTGAATTTCGCAGGGTGAATTAGTATTCTCATTGTTCGCCCCGTGCGGACGTGGCGGAACTGGTAGACGCGCAGGTCTCAGAAGCCTGTTCCCGCAAGGGAGTGGAAGTTCGATTCTTCTCGTCCGCACCAAACAGATTAAAAACCCGCATGCTAGAAGATTCACGAATTGCGATCTGTATTTGTGAATTTCAAGTTGACTGCGGGTTTTCTTTTCCCGAGGATCGCCCCGACAGGTTAAGCTAATACGGTTCGAATTGGCAGCGGCTAATCCACAGCCTTTCTAAAACATGTTTCGCTGCCATTCTCCGAGAGACAGAGCAACTCGGCTCCGTATTCGTCTGTTCTTATCTCGAAATCGAGCGACTTTTTCACCGGCACTTTTGTCTGCTGCCGATTCCCGCCTTTGGCACATGAATTGGTGCTTTTCCAAAGATCGCGGGACGGGCTAAGCTGTATCTCGGAACCGACAACGGTGTATCTTCCTGTTATCTGATTGAACAGAGTTGTCGTGCAGTTATACATTGTGGACTGCATATATCCGGTGAATTCGTAGTTGCCATTAGAAAGGAAGCGGTAGGTAAAGACGCTTCCGCGGCCAGGGGTTGTCGAACCTGTAACGCGGTCCTTATACTGGACAGAACCCACGCTCCCGTTCTTCCATTCGCCGACAACCGGGTCTGACTGTGCGAACACCGCCCCGGCCAGCAGAATACTCAAAAATGATAGCGTTACGACCTTTGCTGCATAATTCATATCAAAGTCTCTCCATACAAAATGATCTCGTGAGATATCCTCTCTCCGACATAGAAACGCGTAAACGAAAGAGTAGGCAGATCACGCAATGGGGTATCATTCGCAAATGGCCGTGGAATTGTGGTTTAATACCGTTCCGAAACCGATAGAAAAACGAAGGAGTCCAGTAAATGAGTTCCGATGAACAAGGCAAGAGCTTTCTTGCAAGCGTCGACCACTATTTCAACAAGGCCGCAGCACTGACCGATCATCCCGCGGGGCTGCTAAATCAGATCAGGGTCTGCAACAGTCTCTATGCGTTCCGGTTCCCGATAAGGACCGACGATGGCTATGAGGTGATAAAGGCCTGGCGTGCGCAGCACAGCCATCACAAGCTTCCCGTAAAGGGCGGGATCAGATATTCGGAAGATGCGAATGAAGCGGAGGTGATCGCTCTAGCGTCGCTGATGACATACAAGTGTGCCATCGTTGACGTCCCGTTCGGCGGAGCAAAGGGCGCCATAAAGGTGAATGCAAAAAACTACTCGGACGAGCAACTGCAACGGATAACCCGCCGATATACTGCCGAGTTGATAAAAAAGAATTTCATAGGCCCCGCGCTGGATGTGCCCGCGCCCGACTATGGTACGGGAGCACGCGAGATGGCGTGGATCGCCGACACGTATCTTGCCTTTCATCCTGAACAGATAGACGCCCTCGGGTGTGTAACCGGGAAATCGGTGGGGCAGGGCGGCATACGCGGAAGGAAAGAGGCCACCGGCCTAGGCGTCTTTTATGGGACAAGGGAACTTTGTGACAACGCGGAGGACATGGCCATGATCGGCCTGGATCGCGGCATAGAGGGGAAGAAGTTCGTGGTCCAGGGGCTTGGCAACGTGGGCTATCACGCGGCAAAGTTCTTTACCGAGAGCGGAGCGAAATTGATCGGCGTGTCTGAATATGAAGGTGCGATCTACTCGCCGGATGGCATAGACCTCAATAAGCTGATGGACCACCGAAAGGAAACGGGTTCGATATTGGATCTTCCCGGAGCTGTCAACTTGCCCAGCCGTGATGCGGGACTCGAGCTTGAATGTGACATCCTGATACCGGCCGCTTTAGAAAATCAAATAACAGACAAGAACGCTCCGCAGATAAAAGCAAAGATAGTTGTCGAGGCCGCTAACGGGCCGGTTACCGCGGCGGCCGAACCGATACTTCAACAGAAGGGCATAATTGTTCTTCCGGACGTCTACATCAATGCAGGCGGCGTGACCGTTTCTTATTTCGAATGGCTGAAAAACCTGTCGAGGGTCCGATTCGGTCGGATCGGCAAGCGGTTTGAGCAGGCAGCCTTTGATCGGATATTGAATCTCGTTGAAAAAGAGACGGGCAGGACGCTTACCGCGGAGGAACGGAGCATGGCGGCGAGGGGCGCGGACGAGACTGACCTGGTCTATTCAGGACTGGAAGAGACGATGATCGACGCACTAAACCAGATCCGCGAGCTTTCAAAAAGCCGTGGAATAGAGGATCTTCGGACCGCGGCCTTCCTGAACGCCATAGACAAGGTGGCAGTCAGCTATATGGAGTTGGGAATTTTCCCCTAGCGGCGGCGGTCAAACGGCAGGCGGGGTCGATCCGATCATCTCGGCCACCTTTGCCTCGACATTTTGCCGGATAGTAGTGAGGTTTTCCTCAGAATCGGCCTCGAAACGGAGGACGAGCATCGCCTGTGTATTTGAAGCACGAACGAGGCCCCAGCCATTCTCGAAAAGGATCCTTGCGCCGTCGATGGTGATGACCTCGTGCTCGCGAGAATATTCATCGGAAATGCGCCTGACCACTTCAAATTTGGTCTCGTCCGGACATTCGATGCGGATCTCAGGCGTAGAGAAAGACGGCGGCAGATCTGCCAGCATCTCCGATAGTGGCTTATCGGCCCGTGACAGCATTTCCATGACCCTGGCGCCGGCATAGGCCGCATCGTCAAAGCCAAAAAAGCGATCGGCGAAAAAGACGTGGCCGCTCATCTCGCCCGCCAGCGCGGCATCGGTCTCCTTCATCTTTGCCTTGATAAGCGAATGGCCGGCCTTCCACATTATCGGATTGCCGCCCTTCTGCATTATGTCGTCAAAAAGCCGCTGAGAACACTTTACCTCAGCGATGATAGTGGAACCTGGCTTTTCGAGAAGCACTGCACGAGAGAGAAGCACCATCAACTCATCTCCCCAAAGAATGCGGCCCTTTTCATCTACGACGCCTATACGATCCGCGTCGCCGTCAAATGCGATGCCGAGATCGGCTTCGAATTCGACGACCGAGCGGACAAGGTCTGCCATGTTCTCCTCGACGGTCGGATCCGGGTGATGATTTGGGAAGGTAGAGTCGGGCTTTGAGTATAGCTCGATAAGGTCGATACCGAGAACCTGATATATCGGCACGGCCGTCACGGCGCCCATCCCGTTACCGCTGTCGATGACCACCTTTAGTTTGCGGTCGCCCATTTTGATGTTTGACACGACATCCAGGCAATATGCGTTCAGATGATTCTCTTCGGAAATGCTGCCGGTACCCTCCGCAAATTTGCCCGCGTCGGCTATCTCGCGTATTTCCTGGATCTGCGAACCAAAGAGCGTAGCCTTGCCGAGACAGATCTTGAAGCCGTTATGGTCAGGAGGATTGTGGGAACCGGTGATCATCAGGCCGCCATCGACATCTTTGGTGTAAACCGCATGGTAGAGCATCGGCGTAGGCACCATACCGATCGATAGCACGTCGCATCCCGAGGCATTCAGCCCGGCGGCCATCAGATCGCGAAATCGAGTGGAGCTTTCGCGGGCGTCATAACCGATCACGAGCCTCGTTGCCGAATTATTGACAAAAAATGTGCCGATCGCGCGTGCAAGCTTACTTACGGTCACGTCCGTAAGATGTTCGCCCACGATGCCGCGAATATCATATTCCCTGAAGATGTTTGGATTCATTGTGATTATGTCCTGCTGACAAGCTGCTAAGCCGTTAGATCTCACCGCGTCTTCTCGGCTGAAATGCCGTAATTTGATATACTCAAGCGTTTGATGCCGGACAACATCCTAAACCGGGCCGGCATCTTATTTTCCGACTCTCGTTTCATGATACCAACTGTTATATGAAGTTGAAATTCAGAATAGCTTTGTTGTTTGTTGTGGGCTGGTCCATCGTGGTCGGGGGCGAAACCGCAGCACAGGTGCCCACCGCGACCCCGCCCGAGCCTGCCGATGCCGTTAGGACGTTTGAGGTAAGGCTGCCGGTTACGGTAACACATCGAAGAGATCTCGTTTCCGGTTTGCAGCGGGGTGATTTTGCGGTCTTTGAGGATGGCGTACAGCAAGAGATCACTTTTTTCAGCGACGAGAAGACGAATCCGCCCGTTTTCGTGGGTGTACTAATGGACACTTCTGCTTCAACTGTTGGGAAACTTGGGTTTTCCAAGGAAGCAGCCAGAAACTTCCTTTACACGGTGGTCCAACTCCGAAAAGATCAGGCCGCCTTCATGACGTTTGACCATGAAGTAGTCCTGCATCAGGATTTCACGGACCGTCTGGATCGGCTTGACCGTTCCGTTACCGGAATAAACAGGACCGGTTCTCACACATCGCTTTACGATGCGATCTGGCAATTTGCGGATGAGAAGCTCAGAAACGCTCCTGGCCGGCGAGTGATAGTGCTGATAACGGACGGCGATGACACATTTAGCCGGGCAACTTTGGCGGACGCCATAGATATAGCTCAGCGAACAGAGACCACGATCTTTGGCATATCGACCAAAGCGGGGTTTCTGGGCACTGTGCCGGGGGTACAGGCGGGGACTGTAAGAAACCGGGCTGACCGTGACCTCGAACGGCTGTGTGAGGCGACGGGAGGGCAGGCATTCTATTCGGGCGATATGCTTGAACTTGAGAGGTCCTTTAAGCGGATATCCGATGAGCTAAGGACGCAGTACATAATCACCTACCGGCCGGCTAATCAGGAGTATGACGGCCGTGAAAGAAAGGTAGAGGTGAGGTTTACGGATCCTTCAAGGTTCAGGAATCACACGATAAGGACAAAGACCAGCTATCGGGCGATCAGGGACAGCCTGCGATAAGAAAAGGTTCGGACGACCTGTGCCAAAGAGGGATATATGCGAAGCAGAAGTTACATTTGGGGCATCTCTGCGGCGGCGTTGCTGCTGACGCTTAGCCTTATCGGCGTTGAGTTCGCGGGAGGAACGAGGGCTTATCTTCAATCAGCAGAACCGACACCTACGCCTCCGATCGAGGAAGAAGATGAGGTAGTTAAGATCGATACCGAGGCGGTAAACGTGCTCTTTACAGCACAAGACCGCAACCGGCGGCTGGTCCTGACGCTGGAACAATCGGACATCGAGGTGGTGGAGAACGGGCGAGTGCAGGAGATTACCGCCTTTGCAAAACAGGTGGATCTTCCACTGAGCCTCGCGATCCTTATCGACACGAGCGTATCTCAGGAGCGGACATTGCCAGTAGAAAAGGCCGCGGCGATCACATTTCTTGATACGGTGGTGCGGCCGGACCGCGACGAGGTGGCCGTGGTCTCATTTACCGGCACCGCGACACTCGAACAGGGGATGACGAGCAATCTAACGAGGCTGAGGCGTGCGATAGACCGTGTTCAGTTTGTTCCGCCCTCCGGTTATGTCGGAGGAGGGGTCGTGGTCGGCGGTGGAATACCGGGAACACCGTCGATCTCGCGGGACCAACAAATGATGGCGGGATCGACCGCGATCTGGGATGCGATCTGGGTGACCTCTGAAGAGATACTCGGACCGACCGCGGAACGAACGAGGCGGGCAATAATTCTGCTTTCGGACGGCGACAACACCTCAGGCCGCAAGAAGCTGGAAGACGCCGTAAATGCAGCCCAGAAGGCGGAGGCGGTGATCTATTCGATCGGCATCGGCGACAATTTCATCTCCGGTGTGGACAAAGGGGCGCTTACACGCATCTCTGAGCGCACCGGCGGGAGGGCCTATTTTCCAAGGGACGAGGGAGAATTGCGTGCGGCATTTAGCCAAATACAGGAAGAGATGCGCTCGCAATACCTGGTCGCTTATGAACCGCTTGACCAGGCCCGGGACGGTTCGTACCGGACCATCGAGATCAGGATCGTGAATCCCGAACTGCAAAAGCAGAAGATCGAGCTAACACACAGACGGGGTTATTTTGCAAAGACCTCCCAATAGATCCTTAACATCAACTTTTTAGCTTGATGAGGGAGTGTTCAGCCACCACTGATTGCCCCATTTATCGACGAACCCGGCTGCCCGGCCATACCCGCGGTCGCCGGGTGTCTGGTTTCCGGTCGCTCCATTGTCTACGGCCTTCGCAAAAAGCCCGTCAACATCATCGACAACTACGAACATTCCGCAAGGAAACGGCTGCCAATCCCCGCCGCATTCTCCAAACATTATCGTGCCGCCATTGATGCTGTACTCTGCGTGCATCAGTACGCCATCTTCGGTTGGGATCCTAAGCTTTTCTTCTGCTCCAAAGACCGTTTTTATGAACGAGATGAAGCCCTCGGTATCTTTCAAGACCATGTAAGGCATCACGGGTGAATAGTGTTCCGGTGTCATTTATTCTCCTCCCTTCTCATCGCTTCCCATTCCTTGTTCACGGATGTTATATGGCTCAATACGCACACCCATTTTCCGTTACGCTTAACAAAAACGTCTGAGGTCCATTCGTCTTGGTCATATCGCTTGCCTGCAAAGTGCGCCGTGTTGACGATCCTGGCAACATAAACGGCCGCTTCGCCATACACTTGAACGGTCGCGCTACCCACTTTTTCAAACGAACTGTGGGTCAACTGCCCGGACCGGACAAACGAAAGAAAATGTTCCTTTGTCGAGACCCCTCGCTCAGAGACCATTATCCATTCATCAGCCATAAAGCTGCCTATCTCATCTGCATCGTTGGCAACCATTGCCTTGGCCCACGCCTCGTTGGCTCCAAGCAATTCCTGCACGGTATTTTCTTCTTGTTTCATACAAATTGTTCTCTCAAGGAGTTTCGGGAGTTTAAGGCATTATAGGAAAGAGAGCTCTGAGAGTCTTGGAAGATCGCGACATCGCTACACATCAAGATATTGGGTACCCTCTGCGCTGCCCAGGAAGTATTGCTTTGGCGTGTATCCAGAGAATCTGCGAAAGTCATTGGTGAAATGAGACTGATCGTAATAGCCGCATTCGTAGGCTATCGACGCGAGGTCGGTGAAGCCTGAGACCTTGAACTGCGTTGCCGCCTGAAACCTTATCACCCGCGAATAAAGCTTTGGGCTAAGTCCCGCGACTTCCTTGAAACGCCTTTCGAACTGTCGCCGTGAAAGAGAAAAGTCCCGCGAGATCGATGAGATATCGACGTCTCCTTTTGCATCCATTACTTTTCTGACTGCATGATGAATAGGTAAAATATCCCAAGTGCTCGAGTCGAGTTTTCCTAGAAGGAAACGGATGGCGATCCCTACCCGTTCTTCACTGTCCTTCGCCAGCGCGATCTTTTCCTCAAGCAGCGCTGCCTCGACGCCAAACACATCCCTAAGGTCGGGTGAAATGTCAGTCAACTCGCTTGCAGGCATTGAAAACAGCTTTGGGATCGCAAACGGAAAAAGATAAACTCCAAAGATGCCAAAACTCTCTCTGCCCACAAAGCGTCTATATACCGTAGATTGAGCCTGTATATTCCCGCGCGTTGATGCGGATGTCTCACCTTCTGCACTTAATTCAGAAAAGGCCCCGCGATAATGGAAGACCATTTCAACGGAGCCATCGGCAACTGTTCTGTGGACAAACTCCTCTCCGCGCCCAACGTTTCCCTCAAGTGCCCAAAAGAAGCGTACATAGGGCGCTAATCTGACGGGTGGAGGAAACACGCGATAGATCATAACAGGTTCAATCGACCCAGCCCCACGGTGCCGGCGGCGGAGCCACTTCTTTTTTCAGGTCGAACTTGACGGAAAAGAGACGGCCACGTCCCAAACGACGAAGGTTATAGATATAGTGCTCGCCCGGCACGAGCTCTATCCACCAGATGTTTGCCGCGGCGGTTGGAGCATCGCCCGGCGGCAGGTCCACCACACGAAGAGTCTCCTGGTCTGCCGGGAAGAATTGCCTGATCGCCTCGCCGGTGTTATTCGACCATCCTCCGTACATCGTTACGCGGTCGGGCGAACCGTCCTCGTGCCGATGGTCGTGTTTTAGCTGCAGCCGGTCGCCCTTTCGTGTCAGCACCCACGTTCGCGATCGGTCTTCACCGACAAAGAAAGGTATCCGGATCCTATCCTCTTCACACGACCGCACGTGCATCACCATACGCTTGCCTGCAAAGTCGGGACTATTCGAAGTGTCTGCCTCCACAACCCCCTCAAAGGCTTTTCCGCAGAGAGTTCGGAGTCGGCTCCAGAAAGTATCCAGGCCGGAATCGGCCCAGCCCCACGGTGCCGGCGGCGGCTCGATCTCAGTTTTGAGGTCAAACCTTACGCTTATCCTCTGATCTGATTCGACCCGTCGCACGCTGTATGTATAGTGCTCGCCGGGCGTAAGTTCGATCCACCAAACATTCGTTCCGGCACGCGGCAGGTTTTTCACAGTCTCTGCGTCGGCCGGGAACATCTGCCGGTTCGCCATCCCGGGGCTGGTCGTCCAGCCGCCGTACATCGTCACCGTATCCGGCGAGCCGTCATCGTTCCGATGGTCGTGCCGCAGCTCTATCCGGTCGCCCTTCTTTGTGAGGATCCAGGTTCGTGAAAGATCGTCGCCGATCACGAACGGTATCTTAATGCGATCCGACTCACATTGTCGGACATGCATCTTCAACTCTCTGCCCCTAAAGGTCGTGTCGTTTTCCGGAGCAAAGAGGACTTCGCCCGCAAATGCCTTGCCGCACAGAGCGTTGAGGTTTTTCCAAAAAATATCTGTAGGTGACGCATCATCCTGTGCGGCGGCCGCGAATGGAAAACAAAGAATGGCCGCCATCGCGACGGCCACTGGCAAGTTAGAGCGATTCTTCATCTTTGTCTTGGTGAAATTGGCGAACCTTGCTGCATTTTCGCCGTAGGCCAACCGATTCAAACGGCCTTCGGCGCTAGTAATCCAAAAGTCTGACTTCAGATACTTTACCGTTTTTGATGCGGATTAGCCAGATTACTGTATATTCGGAGTCGTCGAGGTTCTTGAACAGCTCCTTCTTCGTGAGCAGATTTGCCAAGCCCGGTATCGAGTTTGAGTGCCCTGCAACTATAAATCGTTTTGTTCGGCTCTGCATTATCTCTTCTATAAGCTTTTGCGGTTCGCGCGGGTTGTAGAGCTTGACCTCCTTCTGCCGTTTCCGGGCGAACGGAGCCAGAGTCTCCCGTGTACGGATGAAATTTGTCGAATAAAACCCTCCCGGCCGATATCGCCCGACAACGCGAGCAAGTCGCTCGGAGCGCTGCTTTCCGGCTTCTGAGAGGCCGGGGTCGTTGGACTCGTCGTCAGCCTTTTCGGCATGGCGGACAAGAATGATCAACTTATCCTGGGCACGAGTCGGTTCCGCGAAAAAGAAAAACAGAAAGGCGGCCGTGAGAATTGCGAAGACTATCGGTATCGGCAGATGGTAGCGATGCATGAAAAAGATGTTAGCAAAAAGCCGTCCTCAATGTCTTTTTGCGGCGCTTCCTGCTTTGAATCGACCGCTAACGGACGAGACGGGATCAATTGTGTACAAGGAATTCGGGCGTGACGATGGTCGGGTTAAAAAAGCCGGCCGTGGTGTTAAAAAGCCGGAGCCGAGCCTGTTTTCGAACATTGGCGATATGGGCGAAATGCCAAGTGGCCAGATAGTCTATCTTGTGAAAAGCGGTAAGCGCCACGTGGAGCGCATCTGCCAGAAACTTTCGGTGGAAGATGCCCCTGGAGATATACCCCTCTGCCAGAATTGCGGCCTCCTCGGTGAGTTCGAGTCGCCGCATGGGCTTTATCAGATTGAGGTAGCCCGATCGGTGCGGTTCTGTTAGGCGTTCCAGTTCACGCTGTACCAGTATCGAAGTGAAGATGTCGTATTCGGCAAGTTCGTGTTCGAACCACCTTATGGTCAGATCGCGCCGAAAGGGGTCGTCATTGTCCAGATAGGCGCCAATGACAGATGTTTCGAGGTAAATGCTAGTTTTCATCGAAAAGGATCCAGAACAGACCTAGCGATCGCTGCCGATTGGTACAAACGCGACCTTTGAGTTCTTGAAATCGAAAGTCATCCGATAGTTGCGAAGGAAATTGCCTCCGAGTATTCCTGCCTGTTCAAAACCAGCAGCCTCATTGATCGTACCCAGATCGAGCGCGATCGCAGTGATGCTGGGGCGGGAGTGGCGACCCACACTTATGCTCGGCAAGAGGTAGGATGGAACATCGTCCGTGATGCCCGCAGCACCGATGACACGCATACGCTGGTCACGGATGAACGGGCTGACCGAATCGAGGCTCGCAACTTCACCCGATATCACGGAGATGCTAGCTCCGGTGTCAACGATAAAGTTGAGCGGATTCTCAACACCTTCAAGTTGCACCTCACCGCTTAGGAATCCGCTTGAGGTCAATCGGAGCGGAACGCCGTTCTCAAACCGCACTTCTTCCGCCATTCGGGAATCCTTGTGGGTAAGTGTGAAAGTAAGGTCGCCATAATCGACCGTCGCCAGGAATTTAGAGATGAGCGCCAGCCCGATGTAGCCGTCGATCTTTACCGCAGATTCGCCATGAAATTCACGAATGTAAACCGGCACATTGTTCATTGTCAGATCACCAATACCGACCCGTTCGAGAAATCCGTAAACGATCTCGAAACGGCCGTCGCCCCCGACAGCCCTTGCGTGTCCGCCCCGAGAGATAGGACGAACTCGAAGCCGCTCAGCGGTCTGGTCAGAGATAACGGAGATCCCGGAACCAGTATCGAGAACGAATCTGAGCGGTTCTCGGTGTCGATTTACCCTAACCTCGATGATCGGCCTATTCCCGACCAATTCAAATGGCACTGTCACGGTGTCCGGGCCGCGAGGGACATAGAGCCCACGCCTACTGCCAAGGTATCGAAGAAAACTGACAAGCGCCCTGATGCGTGCACGCCTTTCGTCGTCAGAATCGCGCGATACGGAGAGAAATCGGTTATAGGCCTCTGCTGCTTCCTTGTATTGCTCGGCCCTAGCCGATATCTGCGCAAGCGAAAAGATGTAGTCGGGATTATTGGGGTCGTGGAAAACGGCCTCGCGCATATTCCTCAGACTCTCATCGATGCTGTTCTCGTAAAACTCAAGAAGGCCAAAACCTGACCAGGCCATCGCTTCCCGGCGATTAAGTTGTATCGATGCGAAAAAGACCTGTCGCGCCTCAGGAAATCTCCCCGCGGCAAGTAGTGAAGAGCCAAGCACGGCCAGTGCACGCGAATTATTCGGTTCGGCCTCGGCGACCTCAAAGCTAATGTCATACGCTTCGACAATTCGGCGTTGCTTTAAAAGCGCGTGCGCGAGCATGAGCCTGATCGAGCTTTCTTCGGGATGGACAACGGCCGCATCACGCAGAAGATCTTCGGCGTCACGGAATTGACCCGAACGGACGAGGCGTTCGGCCTGGCGCACAACGCGACGCGGGTCTTCCGAGGGGGTGCTGGAGGGTTCGGTGGCAAACACCGGCACTCCGGCAAAGACCAGAGCGATAAGTAAAACTGACCAGCGCTTTAAGCGTACGGGAGCCGGCATGCGGTTGATACTCGGGTTAAAACTTCTCATTTCCGAACCTCCTTTTGAGCCTATACGCTGTCAATTTTTTCACTTGAGGATCTCGCCGGTCTTCATTGACCAAAGTACAAGATCCATCTCATCGGGGTCTATACCGAGCCTTTGAGAGAGCCCCTTTAGGATCGCTTCCACCTCCAGATACCGCGCGCGGTTCTTTGGAGGGTCGCCATTTCTGATCAGGCCAAGCTCGGCAAGGCAGTTCAGGACATGTTTATCGAGAATTGCATAGCCGCGAAAGCCAATGTTCCGGAGAAAATGGCTGGCTTCCTTGTAGCCGAGCCCCTTTATACGTTTCTCCCTGGCCAACCAGTCGCGCCGCTCCAGCGGGCAATCGAATGAGAACAGGCGGTCGCGAAGGCGAAACCCATATTCGCGCTCCAGAAACTCCCTCGATAAAACGATATAACGCGAACGAGCGTTGGGATAGCGATGGACGCCCGTAAGGGCATTTGCCAGGCTGCGCTGCGAGCCGGTCATCAACAGCGGCCGGACCGCTTCGATCGAGCGGAGGCCCATCCGAGCCGAACAGCCTCCGGTAAAGAAGCAAAAGACCATTTCTTCCCAGACATCACGGTCTGTCCCGTTCAGCTTGATCTGTTCGAATTCGTTGAGCCGGGACGTTATCTCGGCTAGCCGGGTCGCGTGTGCAGCTCTTATGTTTTCAAGCGTAAGAGATGGTCTATGTCTAGTCACAGAACGGGTAACCCTGATTTTATGCCTCGAAACCGGAAGTGTCAATGTTTTTGTTTTTTGGGAACCGCCAAAAGCAGGTCGGCGTACGTCATATAAGTATGTCGTATCGTTGCCATAAGAAATGCTAAAACATATGAGCATCGCGAAAACGGAATATAACATCCTAACTGCGGCCTGCAACTGTTCTGGGCGAAAAGTGTTTAAAGGAGTTGAAATAGAGGACGGTTGTTGTGCTATGATTGTGAATACGTCGCTGATCGCGGCCCGCGGTACTACCCGCTACCCTATAATTTCCTTTCAATGATTCAAAGCAGTAACAAAAAGTCATATTGGCTCGGCCTTTTCGTCTTCGTTTTCTTTGGCGGGCTTGTTCTGGCCCAGGAGAATGGGGGCCCGCGGCCGATGCTTCAAGAGATCCGTGTTGTAAAGGACGATCCCTATCCGAATCCGACGGCAGGCCCTACCCCTCTTGTTCGACGTACCAGCCGTTCACTGCCGCGAAATCCAGATATCGTAACAGGGACGGCCATTTCCGCAAACCCGATACGGACATCGATCCCAATGCTTGCCGAGACGGCGATCCCGGGCACATCGGGCATTATTGTCGAATCGCTTGAAGGCAATATCGTTGTGGAGAGTGGGTCGCATATCCCGCTGAATCCGGCATCGAACGTCAAGACCGCAACAAGCTATGCGGTTCTAAAAGCGTTTGGTCCAAATCATCGATTTTCTACTAATATCTGGACCGACGGCGTTTACGATGCCGGAACCGCGAGCATAAACGGAAATCTCTATGTTTCCGGCCTGGATCCGGTGTTTTCGTTTGAGGACGCCGTAAGGATAGCGAACGAACTCAACCGAATAGGCATTAGGGTTATACATGGCGACCTTATCGTAACGGACAATTTTACGATGAACTATGCGGCCTCGCCGGTGAGATCTTCCCAAACGCTTTTTACTACGCTCGACGCTTCGCGGCGATCACCGGCAGCGACTCGTGCATGGGGAGCGTACAGGATAAATTCGGGACTCTTCAACCAACTCAATGAGGTGCCGGGGATCACATTCACGGGTTCCGTTTATGTGCAGCCGCTTCCGAGCGAGCTCCGCCTGCTCTTCTCACATGAATCTGCCCCAATGCGTGACATTGTAAAGGTGATGATGAGCTATTCGAACAATTTTCTTTCGGAAAGGCTCGGTGACACGGTGGGTGGCCCATACGCGATAGCCCGCGTAGTTCAGCAGGACACGGGTTCTACCCCGATGGAGTTTTCGTTGCAGACCGCAAGCGGTCTCGGGATAAACCGCGTTACCGCGGCAGCGATGATGCGTCTGCTTCGTGTGTTCCGCTCGCAACTCAGCGGATGGGACATGACATTTGCGGATGTTATGCCGGTGGCGGGAATGGATGCGGGCACGCTTGAGGGACGGTTCGCGACCGATTTCTCGCGAGGGAGTGTGGTCGGCAAGACGGGTACACTTGCCCGAACCGATTCCGGCGTCAGCACTCTTGCAGGCGAGATCAGCACCCGAGAAGGAACTTTTCTCTTTGTGATTTTCAATCAACGGGGTGCGGTCGCACGCTTCAGGAGCTTTCAGAACAACTACGTATCCTTGATCCAGGGCCAGTTCGGCGGGGCGTCGCCGGTTCGCTATGCACCGCAGTCGCTCGACTCGAGGCTTGCCCGAACCCGGATATCTTATCCGGACGGCCGTCCGCGAATAAGTGAATAAAAGGGTCGAGAAACAAGATCATTTTCAGGGAAGCGACGAGAACGCTTCCCTATTTTTTCGCTTGTTCAAACGTGCGGTATAGTGCAAACTGCTAGGTTTGGAGCGGCCAGATGAACTCGAGCGAACGCGAGCCAGTAGAAAGCGAGACACCGGAACAACTCGGTGACCCGACGGCACCACAGGACTCCGTTGCCCCGGAAGAAGCGCCACAGCGGAGCGTCGCCCGATCGGCAAGCATCGTTTCAATTGCGGTGATGTTCTCACGGGTGCTCGGGCTGGTCCGTGAGACAGTGTTTGCGCGGTTCTTCGGCGCCGGATTTCTCTACGACGCCTTCGTCGTCGCTTTCAAGATCCCCAACATACTCCGCGACCTTTTTGCCGAGGGTGCCCTCTCCGCTGCCTTTGTAAAGGTCTTTACCGACTATCAGGTCAGGAAGAGCGAGATCGAGGCATGGCGGCTGGCAGCACTGATCTTCAACGTGCTGGCAGTGGTGATGAGCGTTATCACCATCATCGGCATCCTGCTCGCTCCCTATATCGTGCCGCTGCTTGCCAGAGGATTTCCGCCTGAAAAGGCCGCACTTGCCGTCACGCTTACACAGATAATGTTCCCGTTCATCCTGCTGGTAGCTCTGGCTGCACTGGCGATGGGCGTTCTAAACACAAAGGGCAAGTTCGGCATACCGGCATCCGCCTCTACGGCATTTAACATCGCATCGATCATCTTTGGGCTTGGGTTCGCATATTGGCTAAGCGGCGGGAGTTGGGAGATGTCGTTCGACAAGAACGCGCTACCGAGCGAGGCGGCGCAGTGGGCGATAACGGGCATGGCTATAGGTACGCTAATAGGCGGCGGAGCACAGCTACTGATACAGGTGCCCTCGCTATACAAGGTCGGGTTCAGGTTCTCGCCGATACTGAGTTTTGTAGATCCCGGCGTAAAGCGCGTGATGCGGCTGATGGGGCCGGCGATAATCGGTACTTCAGCAGTGCAGGTAAAGGTATTGGTGGATGTCTTTGTCGTGTCAGGAATCGAGGGCGGGCAATCGTGGCTGAGTTTTGCATTTCGGTTCATGCAGTTCCCTATCGGCGTTTTTGGGGTTGCGATCGGGACAGCCGCAATACCGGCACTTTCGCGGCTGGCCTCGGAAGAGAACATCGCAAAGTTTCGAACAACCCTCTCAGATGCGATGAAGCTGGTCTTTCTGCTCACGGTCCCGGCGGCATGCGGGCTCGTGGTGCTTGGGACGCCGATAATCAGCCTGATCTATGAAGGTGGGCGGTTTACGTCGTTCGATACGAACATGACCGCATGGGCGCTGGCCGCTTATTCGATCGGGCTTGCGGGATATGCGGCGATAAAGGTGCTTTCGCCATCGTTCTACGCGCTGGACGACGCAAAGACGCCGATGTATGTCAGCATCGCATCGGTACTCGTGCATGCTCCGGCAAGCTTTGGGCTGATGTATCTGTTGTCAGGCGTAGGCGTCACTCCCGAACGGCCAAACGGCTTTGGCCATGTTGGTGTAGCTCTGGCGACATCGACCGTCGCGTTGGTAAACTTTTTTGCGTTGACACTGCTGATGCGTCGAAAGATCGGCAGGCTGAACGGCCGGGATATCGCCGGTTCATTCGTAAAGATCGTGCTTGCCGCTGCGGTAATGTCCGCTGTGTGTTATTTCGGCTATCATTACCTCGCCGGATATTTTCCGGTAAAGAGCTTTTTCGTCCGTCTTATTGAGGCATTTGTCCCGATCGGTCTCGGCGGCCTTACATTTCTTGTGATGGCAAAGCTGCTCAAGGTTGGCGAGATCGAGCAGGTAGTAAACGCCGTAAGGCGAAAACTTGCTAGCCGATAATTTCTTATGGTCAAGTCATTTAATGGCACTTTGCCGAGCATACACGAAACTGCATTCATCGCCGAAGATGCGATAGTGATCGGCGACGTCGAGATCGGCGAGGACGCCAGCATATGGTTCGGGTCTATCGTCCGCGGCGATGTGAACTATATCCGTATAGGTGCTCGGACTAACATACAGGACGGCACGATCATACACGTCAGCCAAAAGACCCACCCAACGATACTTGAACACGAAATAACCGTAGGCCATCGTGTAACGCTCCACGGCTGTTATGTCGAGACCGGCTGCCTGATCGGCATAGGGGCGATATTGCTTGACGGCGTCCGCGTCGGGGCAAATTCGCTGGTAGCGGCGGGCAGTCTACTGACACCCGGGACCGAAATACCGCCCGGCTCGCTCGTAATGGGTTCGCCCGCAAAAGTAAAACGCCCGCTCACCGAAATGGAACTCGCCGACCTGCCTCGCTTCTGGCAAAACTACGTTGAACTAAAAAGACACTATTGAACCGCTGTGATAAGAAGGAAATTATTAGCCGCAGATAAACGCCAAGTCACGCTGATAAAAGATCGTTTTTTGATAAAGCTGTCCTGATCTGTGTTTATCCGCGTCGATCTGCGGCCAATTTTTTTCTCTGCGTCTCTGCGGTAAACTATCTTCTTATGTCAAAGACGAACCCCGCCCGGGGAATGCGGGACTTTTTGCCCGCCGATGTCCGAAAGCGTGAATATGTGATCGGCATCATCAAAGAGGTTTACGAAAGCTACGGCTTCGAACCGCTCGAAACCCCCGCGGTCGAAAACCTTGACACGCTGATGGGCAAATACGGCGAAGAAGGCAACCAGCTTATTTTTCGCATTCTGAAGCGCGGGGAGAAATTACAGGAACTGCTTGAGACCGAAAGTCCGCAATCCGCAATCCGCAATCCGCAATTAGCGGATCTTGCCCTTCGCTACGACCTAACCGTGCCGCTTGCTCGCGTCGTAGCAAACAACAGGAACGAACTACCGAAATTCTTCAAACGCTACCAGATCCAACCCGTCTGGCGGGCAGACCGTCCCGCTCGTGGAAGGTTTAGGGAATTTTATCAGTGCGATGTTGATGCGATCGGTTCGACCTCAATGGTGGTGGAGGCAGAGATCATATCTGCGGCTTGCGATATTCTGACCAGGCTGGGATTTGACGATTTCGTAGTAAGAATAAACCATCGGGAGCTTCTGTCGAAGATGGTTGCGGAGGCCGGGATCGAGGATGAGGCCGCTGCATTGGTCGCTCTGGATAAGCTCGATAAGATCGGTGCGGACGGTGTTCGTAACGAGCTTCTTGAGCGCGGGATCTCGGAGGCATCTGCCGAATCCTTTCTGACCGCGGTCAATGGCAGCGTTTCGAACGCCGACCTGGATATTATCTTGAGCATGTGTAAAGAGCTTCCCGTGAAGCTCGACCCGACACTCGCTCGCGGCCTTTCGTATTACACCGGTACGATAATGGAAGTAAACGTCCCTGACCTCGCAGGAAGTCTGGGCGGCGGCGGGCGGTATGATGGTTTGATCGGGATGTTTGGCAAGGAGCAGATACCGGCGTGCGGTTTTTCGTTAGGTCTTGAGCGGATCCTGGTCGTCATGGAAGAACGAGGGATGTTCCCGCCGGAGATCGCCGAATCGAGGCCCGCTGACGTAATGGTGACCATCTGGAGCGAGGAAACGATCGCCGAATCATTAAAACTCGCCGCAGAACTCCGCTCCGCCGGAATTCGCGTCACCGTCTATCCCGAACCCGACAAATTTGCCAAACAGATGAAATACGCCGACCAGATCCGCGTCCCCTACGTCTGCATACTCGGCGAAACCGAACTCGCCGAAGGCAAGGTAACACTCAAAAACATGAAAACCGGGGAGCAGGAGTTAGTTGACAGGCCGAGAGCAATAGAATTGATCAGAAGTTTAATCGACCGATGAGCGATCTTGCTGAAATCTATAAGAGGGATGCGTCAGATTCCTTTCTAGGCTATAAAAAGCTTGCCGAGCGTGCGTTGGAGCAGGTCTCGGATGAGGAATTTTTTTTGCAGATAGACGACGAGTCGAATTCGCTTGCGGTCATAGTTAAGCACATTGCCGGAAATCAGCATTCTCGATGGCGCGACTTCTTGACGACCGACGGTGAAAAGGCGAGCCGCGACCGCGACCAGGAATTTGAGATCACCGATGAGACGCGCGAGACGCTGATGGACTATTGGGAGACGGGATGGCAGACCCTCTTCGACGCGATCGAACCGCTCACGGAAGAAGACCTCGAAAAGACGGTAACCATCCGTGGCGAGCCCCACTCGGTGGTCGAGGCGATAAACCGCCAACTCACACATTACAGCTACCACATCGGCCAGATCGTTTTTCTGGCTAAGCATTTACGCTCAAGCGAGTGGAAAACCCTCAGCGTGCCGCGCGACCGGTCGGCGGAGTTCAATCAGTTTCTGTCCGATAAACAGGCTGCGGGTACCGAGAAGACGGATCGACTCGGAGCACCGGAGGAGTTTGCCCGACTCAGCGAAAAAGGTTGACGATCAGCTAAGGTCCGGGAAATTCTGTTCAGGGTTTGGATGGGGAGAGGGCCGGCCTTATTAACGAACCCGGACACGACGGATAACCTGTGTTCGCGTTCTGCCATTAGGCAGATGGGTAACGCGAATGGTTTCGCGATAGGTGCGGAACCAGCGGCGGACATACCGGGTTGTGACGTAAGAATAGGCCCGTCCGCGATTGCTGCGGCGGTCATACCTCCGGTTTCGTTGGTCACGACGGTCATATCTCCGATTTCGCTGGTCACGACGGTCATACCTTCCGCGACGCTGCTGCCCTTCCCAATACTGCTCTGCGGCGACCGTGTTTGCTGCCGCAGCATTAGCGTTTGCTACGGGAACAAAAACGAACGCCAGTCCGAACATCAGGGTGATCAAAAGTGTCTTTTTCATAGCATTTCTCCTTAGATAAAGTAAGATCTGCATGACCAGACGGGGCGAGTCGCCGAAACGGCATTGCCGTCCGGCTTCCGGATATTCGTGTATCGTTAAGATACACACTCATGCTTTGCACCTAACTAAATGGGCAAGAAACGTGCCGAAGAAACAGCCGATGTGCTAATCTGATTGTTCGCCGCACCATATGAAAGGCATATCTATCTTAGGTTCTACGGGTTCTATTGGCTGCAGCACGCTCAGCGTGGTCGAACATTTGGGAGATGTTCGCGTGGTTGCAATGGCCGCGGGCCGAAACATGGCCAAATTTGCTGAGCAAATCGCACAATTTAAACCCGATTTGGTGTCCTGCGATAATGAAGATTGCCGTGGAAGGCTCGCGGAGAAGTTGAAGCAGATCGGCGTTGCCCTGCCAGAGATCGTGCTGAATTCTGAAGGGCTAGAGGCGGTTGCGACCCATCCGGACGCCGAATCGGTGGTCTCGGCCACTGTCGGTGCGGTTGGTTTTTTGCCGACGCTGCGGGCCATCGAAGCCGGTAAACGCGTCGCGCTTGCCAACAAAGAAACGCTCGTGATGGCGGGCGAGTTGATGACGGCTGCGGCCGAGAAGAGCGGGGCCGAGATATTGCCAGTTGACAGCGAACACAATGCGATACATCAATGTTTGCGAGGCGAACATCGTTCGGAGGTACGGCGATTGATCCTGACCGCATCGGGCGGACCATTTCGCACGAAAACCAAAGAGGAGATAGCCTGCGCGAGCCGGGAGGAAGCTCTTGCCCACCCTAACTGGAAAATGGGCGAAAAGATCACCGTCGATTCTGCCACTTTGATGAACAAGGGGCTGGAGGTGATAGAGGCGCAGTGGCTTTTCGGTTTTGGAGCAGATCAGATCTCCGTCGTGGTCCATCCCCAGTCGGTGGTTCATTCGATGGTTGAGATGGTGGACGGTTCGATCATTGCCCAGTTGGGAGTCACAGATATGAAACATCCGATCCAATACGCTCTGACCTATCCGGACCGAAGGCCAAACTGTCTCGAACCCTTGGATCTGGCGGCGCTTTCCTCGCTGACCTTTGAGGAGCCGGACCTGGAGCGTTTTCCGTGTCTCGGGCTTGCTTACGACGCCATGCGGACCGGGGGTACAATGCCCGCGGTGTTGAACGCCGCCAACGAAATTGCGGTGCAAGCCTTTCTTGACGGCAGAGCGGGCCTTGCGGATATCGCCGCAGTGAACAGGGCCGTGATGGATGAGCACGATGTGGAGCCGGCCAAGTCGCTAGAGGCTATACTTCGCGTGGATGAATGGGCGCGGGCGCGCGCTATAATGAAGCTTGGCAGGCCGGCAGCCGCGATCTGATTGCAACGCGGCGGCCCCGGATAGTTTCTAATGGCTTGCCGCTGAAATAGGTGCTTTTTATATGCCAGATATTCTTTTAGTAGTACTCGCCGTGGTCTTCGTTCTCGGCGTTGCAATAAATATTCACGAATTTGGCCACTTTATCGTGGCAAAGATGTTCGGTATGCGTATCGAGGCTTATTCGTTCTTTGGCCTCGGGCCTCGTATTTGGGGATTTAAGCGTGGACATACTGACTATCGCATTTCGGCGATCCCGCTTGGTGCCTACGTCAAGCTTTATGGCGATGAGGCGACCGCATCGCTCGAAGGCGGCGAATCTGAGGGCGAAAGGGTCCCGGATGAAGAGCTATATGAGCTTCGACCACGATGGCAGAAATTCCTGGTCATGCTCGGCGGGCCGTTCATGAACATCGTACTTGCGCTTGCGATACCGTTTGCAGGGGCTTTGATGTATGGTGTGCCCGCTATGCCTGACCCGATCGTGGCATATGTCAGGCCGGGCGGAGCCGCAGAGCAGGCGGGTATAAAGGCCGGCGACAGGATCGTGGCTTTTGACGGTATAGAGAACCCGACCTGGAGAAAAATAGAGACAAGTTCGGCGATCTCCCCCGAAAAGCCGATCCAGGCCGTGGTGGAACGCAGCGGCGAACGCCTACCCATAACATTTGTTCCGGCTAAGGCCGAAAGAAAGGGACAGGCATTTGGCGATGTGGAGATGAGTCCGGAAACGGGTGTGCAGGAAGTTTACGCCCGTAGTGTTATGCCGGACTCGCCGGCGATCAAGGCAGGTATGCAGGACGGCGACAAAATCCTCGCCGTGAACGGCGCGACGGTAAGGAACCTGCCGAATTTCATGAATCTGATCCGGGAAAGCAAAGGCGAGCCGGTGGAGATCCTGGTGGAGAGAAATGGCGAGCGGCTTACCCTTGCCGCAACACCGGAATTATCGGAACAGGGACAACCTCGGATCGGCGTTGAACTCAGGGGGGCAAGTTCGTCGGCGCGAGAACCGGCTGGGCTGATCGATTCGGCTGGGTTTGCCGTTAATACGAACTACGAGATCATCGCGCTTACGGGCCGGGTTTTCGGGCAACTCTTCTCCGGCGAGCGGGCAGTCAGGGACGCGGGCCTTGCCGGACCTGTCGGCATTGTCGGAATTATCGCGAATGTGGTTAGAGAAGACGGTTTTGCCGGGCTGTTTGCGATATTAGCCGTTATCAGCCTGAACCTGGGCATTTTTAATCTTTTGCCGATCCCGTTGCTCGACGGCGGACAGATAGTGGTTCTCGGTATCGAGAAGGTAATGTCCTGGTTTGGCAAGACGCTTTCGATGGCCATCAGAGAAAAGATACAGATAGCGGGATTGGCGATAATACTTTTGCTGATGGTCTTTGTGATGTATCTGGATATTTCTAGATTTTTCTAAGGTAGATATCACACTGTTTGCTCATATGAAAAGGGTTTCCCGTTCAGTAAAGATAAGAGACATCCAGATAGGCGGAGGCGCGCCGGTCTCGGTCCAGTCAATGACGAAGACCGACACAACGGATGTTGACGGCACCATCAAGCAGATCGAAGAGATGGTCGAGGCGGGATGCGAGATCGTCCGTATCGCCGTTCCGGACGACGATGCAGCGGCGGCTCTGAAGGAGATCAGAAAGCGCACTGAAGTGCCGCTGGTAGCGGACATTCATTTTCATTACAAACTCGCCCTAAAAGCTCTTGAAGCGGGCATCGACAAACTTCGCATAAACCCGGGCAACATCGGCCACATCGACCGGGTACGAGAGGTGGTGCGTGCTGCAGAGGCACAAAAGGTGCCTATTAGGATCGGTGTGAACGGGGGCTCGCTCGAGAAAGACCTGCTGAAAAAATATGGGACGGCGACGCCAGAGGCGATGGTCGAAAGCGGGATGCGGCACGTCCGTATACTCGAAGACCTCGGCTTCGGCAACATCATTATCTCGCTCAAGGCGTCGGACGTTAACCGCATGGTCGAGGCATATCGGCTGATGGCCTCGAAGGTCGATTACCCGCTTCACCTCGGCGTTACCGAAGCCGGCACGCCTTTCGGCGGCACGATAAAATCCGCCATCGGGCTCGGCATTTTGCTTCACGACGGCATAGGCGACACTATACGCGTCTCGCTTGCGGCAGAACCGCACGAAGAGGTGCGCGTAGGTTGGGAGATTCTCAAATCGCTCGAGCTTCGCAAACGCGGAGTGACAGTGGTCGCCTGCCCGACCTGCGGTCGGCTCGACATCGACAATTTCGTCGAGATCGTGACCGAGGTCGAACGCCGCCTTGCCCACGTCGAGGAACCGCTGCATCTTTCCATAATGGGCTGTGCCGTCAATGGCCCCGGCGAGGCCCACGACTCGCAGCTCGGCATCACCTTTGGCCGAAACGTAGGTATGATCTTCAAAGATGGCGTGCCGATGCGTCGTGTTGCCGGAGAAGACATTGTCGAAGAATTTGTAAAAGAGGTCGAACTCCTGCGAAAAGAAGGCGGTGTAGCGAAGTCGCTTCTTGACGAGAAACCACTGGTCCAGATCAGCTGAGGGTTAATTTTCCGACCTGAATTTGCGGGAAGAGAATAATTCTAGACAAGCTTCAAGGAAATAGCAGAGTAAACGGATAGGCAGGAATATTCCGCACGATCCCAAAGACCAATAGCAGCCCCAGAAATCCCCACACGGCCGGAAGTGAAAGCGTCCAACGAGGAAAAGCATATCCCCTCACCGCAACCAGGAACATCGAGACGTAGAAAAATCCGAAAACAACGATGAAAACGGGTATCAGGGCGTTATATTCGAGCGACGTCACGATGTCGCCATGAAAGAGGGCATGGAACCCCCGCGTCAAGCCGCAGCCGGAGCAGGCAAAGCCGGTGGTGATGAACAACGGGCAGGCGGGCATGAAGCTGGCTCTGGCAGGATCGATGTACCACACCAACCCAGCGCCGGCGGTCATGGCCGAAAAACCGGCGGCCGCTATCTTCCGCTCGAACGGAGATGCCGGTTTCTCCAATTTTTCCGGAGCTGGATCCATTATTCGATTATAGCTGAAGGGTCCTTGAACGCTCCAATGCCGCCGTTAGCTCCGAACGCTTTTCTTCGGTGAGCGGCCGCACGGAGGCGTCGTCGATCAGCTTTTGTATCCTGCTGACAACGGAGGAAGACGTGTCTGGATCCGCTGTTGCCAGCAAAAGCTGCAATTCCGCGATATTCGCGTCTATCTCGGCACTACTTTCCAGCGCGGCCGAGAACCTACCGAGCGATCGTCCCAACTGAAAGACCCACAATTCTCGAGGCCTGTCCGCGATCGCCGATTCGATCTGGTCGCCGATCGATCTCAGCGATGCACGTGTTCCCTCGTTAAGCTGCCGGGCGGGGGCATTGAGCGCGGTGAAATCTCTGTCGCCAATAATCGTGAATCTATCTGTTGTGGGGATGGTGTCCCTGTTTGCGGGCTTCGGCGTTGGTTGCGGAACGGGGGCACTGCGTGCGGTGAAAGATCGGCGATCTTCTGCAAGGGCCTCTTCCTCAAGTCTTTCGAGCGCGGCCTTTTGCTCGGTCATTGCTTGGGGAAGGCGATTCGCGATCGACTGAAGGGACGCGCCGGGGCGGAGATTTCCCGAGACCTCGGGAAAGCCGAGGTCGAATGCGATCTGAAGCCAAGTTGAAGCGATGTTCGGGGAGGGTAAAACGAAATTATAGGTGATCACGCCGGTGACCTTTACGGGGGATCCGGCTAGAAATGTGGGTGCAAATCTTGCCTGACGGGCAGCCGCGACAGCCGTAGGACGCAATAACGGATGGCCTGAAACCGCTGATGCCGATACAACCTCCCCATTCTCATCTATTAGTACCTGGACGGTTACCGGACCTTCCGCATTGACCGCCCTTGCCGCTGGCGGATAGGACGGCCGCGGGAGCGAAAGGGCCTTACCATTCAAGACTCCACCGGAAAGTGTTCGTTCTACAAGGTTCGGCGGGGGTATAGGTGGCGGAGGCGGAGGCGGTGTTTGGCCCATCAATGAAATGGATAACACTAACGGCGAAACGGCAAATATCAATATCCGATGTTTCATAATTGTCTACCTCATGCCACACGACCCACGAAAGGTTTACCCGAAACAAAAGGCCGTCTAAGTCCCTGCAGCAGCCATTTTGACAAACAGCGCGTCCGTTGCCAGTTTACGGTTGACGTTGACCGCAAAATTTCTACGAAGCTCCTCAATTGCCTCGAGCCATCCTGCAAACATGGCAGCATCGGCACCGGCAGCGAGATCGGAAAGTCTTTCAATAATATCAAAGTTTGCAAGAGTCTCGACGTCGGATCCGTTTCTCAGCAGCCAAAGCTCACGTACAAGATCCTCCAAGATCTCCAGCAACCCTTCAAAACTGTCTCTGTTCTTGGCGTCGTTCATGCGCTCACCAAAGCGAAGCATTTCAGCGAGGTCTCCACGTAAGACCGCGCTTTCGAGCAATCCGAGCATCTCTTCGCGGCGCTGGCGGTGATCGCGGAGCTCGAGTTTCGAAGCACGAGATATACTTCCCGCCGAAAGCCGGGCGCCGAGCCGTGCGTCCGCGACAGAAAAGGATCGCTTGTCAACTAGATATCGCTCGATCTGTGCGGCGTCAACCGGTGCGAAACGCACCGTCTGGCATCGGGACCTGATCGTCTGCAAAAGTGCGTCAGGCCGCGAGGTAACGAGAATTATGTAAGACGTTCTAGCCGGCTCCTCGAGAGTTTTGAGCAGAGCGTTCGAGGCAGCATCGTTCATCCGGTCTGCGTTGTCGATCACGAAAACCCGCGAACGCCCTTCATATGGCATGAAGAACGCCTCGCGTTCGAGACTGCGGATGGCATCAACAAGAACGCTTTGCTTGTAAGGTGCGAGCATACCTACATCCGGGTGCTCAGAGAAAAAAACGGAACGAAATTCATCGCGGGCCCGATCCGAAGGCTCGGGGATCTGGATATTTCCGATACGGGCACAGGTCGAACAGGTTCCGCATCCTTCGTCACCACTTGCTCCGTCGCACAGAAGCATTTTGGCGAGACCGAGCGCGAAAAGACGCTTTCCCACCCCTTCTGGGCCGGCGAACAGAAGCGAATTTGGGATTCTGCCTCGGGAGGCAAGAGTCCGGAGCCTGGCTTTCACCTGGCTGTTGCCGATCATATCGCGGAACATTTTACGAGTTTACTTCCGATATGCTGGGGATGCAAAAAAATTTTCACGTGGTGCCCGGCTGGAACAATTTTAAATGCGGCGGTGTCTAATTGCTAAGCCCGCTTCCTGCGGAAGCTAGGGTTTCACCATCGGATGGCACCGGAAACGATCACGGAGGAAAAATTTATGTTCGACAGATTGATCGAATCCGAATCACAGCATCCGGACCTGAACAAAAGGAGGCGTTATTTTATTCTATCAACCTTTTTGGTGGGAAGCCTGTTCCTCACCGCTGTGGTTGTCAGCCTATACGCAGCAGATTTCGATATCGGCTCACATGATCTCGATATGACGCGGCTAATGCTGCCGGTTTTGGCAGAGGCTCCGGAGCCTCTTCTCCAAGAGGAACAGACATCGCGGCCAGAAACCCGTACCGCTTCGGCCGATCGCGTAATCCGTACGGACCACATTGCCCGAATGGAAGAGCATCAAAAGACGCCGTCCGGGATTTCAGTGGTGCAGAACCAATTCAAATCCCGTCCTGAGACCGATTATGACATCGGGCGGTTCGAGTTTGACCCCGTAGGGGCAACGCAGGGGCCACCCGCCGAAGGCCGCCCGATCGGCCGAGAGACCCGAGGCTCCGAACAGGGAACCGTGACCCGCCGCACAGATCCGGCAGAGCGGGAGAGCGAACCGCCGCCGCCCGTCGTAAAGAGACCGCCTCCGCAATCGAAAGGCGTTGTCAACGGCCACGCGATCCACCTGCCCAAACCGCCTTATCCCAGACCTGCCCAGATGGTAGGCGTCGAAGGCGACGTTCAGGTACAGGTGACGATCGATGAGACGGGAAAGGTAGTTTCCGCACGAGCTATAAGCGGACATCCTCTGCTTCGCGGGGCCGCAGAAAATGCCGCGCGGAATGCCCGATTCAATCCGACAACGCTTTCTTTGCAGCCGGTAAAAGTTACGGGAGTGATAGTGTACAAATTCAAAAGAAACTAGCACTGGCTACCAGACAACTAGGCACGAAGAAAATGCAAAGCGTGTCGTTGAAACGTTGGCCGAACCGTGATACACCATTGGAAGCACTTGGGAGGTAGATCATGGTTCGGTCTTTTTTCGGTCGCAGCGGAAGTTCGGGCATAGCAGCCTTTTCCATCGTTCTCTTACTCGCGCTCGGCTGCAATATGCGGTCTGACGAGGAATGGACTCGCGTTCTGGGCAACAGGATGTTAACGAAAGCGAGCACTTCTGGCGCGATCAGCGACCGCGTAATGCTCTACTTTTGTCCAAACGGTGAGTATGCACGTGTCGTTGAGACCACAGGTTTCTCTGGCGGTGGAGCCGGTACGCTCTCGATGGCAGGAGAGAGTGTGGAACTTGGACGCTGGCAGGTCAATGGCGGGACGCTGATGCTTCGATCACAGGACGGAGAGCAAAGAGAATTTTCGCTGTTCTCCGGAACGGATGAGAATGTAGTTCAGCTAAACGGGGACAATTATCTGCTCGGGACGCACGACGAATGCAGGCCGGGCTCATGACAATAACCGACCGCGAAGAAACGAGAAAAGGTCGTCCAAAACGATCGGCACAGGAAACCGCCGCTCTAATTCCTCAAACGACATTCCGTCGATCAGGACCGGTTCGTCGGATTTGATCGCCTGCGGCGGAATAAGCACAAATTCGCCCTCTACCTCGTTTATCACATTGATGAAGTCGCGCCCGGAAAGCAAACCTGCCACGGCGACGTCCCCGCCAAAATAGGTATTCGGAACAGAAACGACCCGTAGACGTGTTCCTCGCAGTCCATTTAATTTGTCGATCTCGCCGCGAAGGACCGGAGCAAACATTTCGCCGGTTAGAATGGTACCATCCAATTCGCGGCCGCCGACGGCAGCGCCGGCTGTTGCATAATTCTGAAGCGACGACACGGGAACACGAGCTTCAGGCCGGGTCCGAGCGTTCGTGAAAAAATTCTTTGCGATGTTGACTGCTTCCGTACGGGCACTTTCTTTCGTGCTCAATTCGGCGAGAAGCGATTCAAAGCTGTTTACAAAGCTCCTAACCATCCCGACTCCGTCCTCGATCTGAGGGTAATTGCCGTAATGACGGCGGGACGGTATCTCAGCCCCGGCTTTTAGATAGATCTCGTCGCCGAGAAACGCAAAGGTGGTACCCAGCGATCTTCGAAACTCTTTCTGAAGCTTCTCGACCTGACGAATCGTTCGGCGGCAAAATTCCGGTGTAACACGTTTCAGCCGGTCGTCTGTGTTGTAACGCGTCAGAGCGACGGGCACGATCGCGACGGAGACCACGCGGGGGAAATGCGCCGCCATGTCGCGAAGTGTCTTTTCGAGTATCGCCCCGTCGTTTATCTCGGGACAGAGGACCACCTGAGCGTGGATCTCGATCCCGGCTTCAAGCAAGCGACCCATCTTTTCGGAAATGTCCGCCCTTTTTTCATCGACACCAAGCAAATAGGCTCGTGTCTTAAGGTCGGTTGCGTGGACCGAAACATATTGAGGCGAGAGCCGCTGTTCGATAACGCGAGACATTTCGTCCTCGGTTATGGATGAAAGCGTTGTGTAGTTGCCATAAAGAAATGAGAGCCGGATATCTTCGTCGCGGATAAAAAGCGATGGCCGCGCGTCCTCCGGATTTCCCTTGCAAAAACAGAAAAGACATTCATTGGCACATTGCCGAGGCACGATCTGTTCGAACATCAGCCCGAGGTCCTCGCCCTCGTCCCGGTCGAATTCGATCTCGACCGTCTCGCCTCCCGGCTTTTTGACCTGAAATGTGAGTTCAGTCTCACCGGAGGTCTGAAATCGAAAATCCAGATAATCGCGTACGGACCGGCCGTTGACCCTAACTATGCGGTCTGCGGGGTGCAGTTCAAGCTCTTCGCCGAGACTGCCGGGCGTCACTTCTGTAATGATCACGCCCGGTCGGCGAAGCTGTGTCACAGCCGGAGTTACGGCAAACTCGTACATAAAAAACTTAGCCACGAATTACACGGATCGCACGAATAAAAGCAGAGCAATTCGTGTTATTCGTGTAATTCGCGGCAACAAACAAGACCACGATCAGGCCGCCGCAGCCTTGAGGTCCACCAACGACTCAAGCGGCGTGTACTCGATATTCTGCGATGTGGCGACCGCCTCGTAGGTACACTTGCCGGCGTAGGTGTTTACACCTTCCCGCAGCCCCTTGTCGTCCTTGATCGCCTTTTCAAAGCCCTTGTTCGCTAGCGCAAGTGCAAACGGAAGCGTCGCATTTGTGAGGGCAAACGTCGATGTCCTCGGGACCGCGCCCGGCATATTTGCCACACAATAGTGGAGAACACCTTCCTCGTAGTAGGTAGGGTTCGAATGGGTCGTTGCCCGAGTGGTCTCGAAACATCCGCCCTGGTCAACCGCAACGTCAACCAATACTGCCCCGTGCGGGATAAGATGAAGCATATCGCGAGTAACGAGCTTCGGAGCGGCCGCACCAACAACCAAAACAGCGCCGATCACGAGATCGGCATGCGAGATCGCCTCGGCGATCGCGAACTGGCTGGATGCGAGCGTCTGGACCTTTGAAAGAAAGATATCGTCAAGTTGGCGAAGCCTGTCCAGATTGCGGTCGATGATAGTGACCTTTGCGCCAAGGCCGACGGCCATTTTTGCGGCTTCGGTTCCGACGACGCCACCGCCGATGATCACGACGTTTGCAGCAGGAACACCCGGAACGCCGCCGAGCAAAATGCCACGGCCGCCGTTCATCTTCTCCAAAAACGTCGCACCGACCTGGACGGACATACGGCCGGCAACCTCAGACATCGGCGTCAAAAGCGGCAGACGGCCGTGATGGTCGGTGATGGTCTCATAGGCGACGCCGGTCACTTTTCTCTCCATCAACTGCTTGGTGAGCTCAAGCTCCGGAGCAAGATGGAGATAGGTAAAGAGAAGCTGATCTTCCCGCATCCGCGGATACTCCGGCGCGATGGGCTCTTTGACCTTAACTATCATGTCGCCCTGGCCCCACACGTCGTCCGCGGTTTCGAGTATCTCTCCTCCGGCGGAGACGTATTGCTCGTCCGAAAAGCCGGACCCTTCGCCAGCGGTCTTCTGCACGAAAACCGTGTGTCCAGCCTCAACAAGAGTATGAACCCCGGCCGGTGTTAACCCCACACGATACTCGTTATCCTTGATTTCCTTCGGTAATCCGATCTTCATCCAATTTTCTCCAATGAACTGATTAATATTGACAAAAATTTATGTATAGCCGCAAACCAATAAAATACCATTATGATAGTGGGAAAACAATCAATTGACTGACGATTTCCCGAGCCATTTACTGGGCCAGATCGAATGACCAGATCATTGGTATCATAATGGTGGCCAGTATCCAGAACATCAAATTTAATGGAGACCCCACCTTTACAAAATCGATAAATTTGTATTGGCCGGGGCCGTAGATCATGGTGTTGGTTTGATACCCGACCGGGGTCATAAAGCTCGCCGATGCGGCAAACGTGATAGCCATCAGGAAAGGCGTTGCGTCAACGCCGAGTGTTTGTGCCGTCGCGATGGCTATTGGAGCCAGCAGCGCGGCCGTCGCGTTGTTCGACATCGTTTCCGTCAAGATCGACGTAAGCAGATAAAACGCTGAAACCAAAGCGATCGGGCCGAATACCTGCAAGTATTTCAGCATATTCGACGAAAGTACTCCGGCCGCTCCGGACTGATCAAGAGCAACGCCCAACGAAAGTACGCCAGCCAGAAGAAATATTATCTTCCACTCTATCGCCTGGTAGGCTTCTTCGACCGATATACAACCCGTAAGAATGAGAGCAATTGCACCCAAAATGGCCGTGACCACGATCGGGGCCAGATTCATCGTTGCGGCAACGACCACGCCCGCGACGATCGCGATCGCAAATATCGCCTTATTACGCCGATACTCGGTCGCCTCCATTTCCGACGTGATAATAAAATCACCGCTGCGTTTGAAAGTATTAAGGCGGTCAAGCTTCACTTCGACGAGCAACACATCGCCCGCATTGAGAACCGTATCAGAGAGCTTTTCCCTAAGCAGCTTGCCCCGCTGGCGAATGGCGAGGACCGTGGCACCGTACTTTTCACGAAAGAACGACTTCTGAAGTGTACTTCTAACAAGATCGGAACTCGGGTCAATTACAGCCTCTAATAGCCGAAAATCACCCGAAGACAGGGTTTCGTCTCCCCATTTTGTCTGCGGCTTGAACTGAACGCCTTCCTGCTCTTGCAGAGATCGGATCTTCTCGATGTCGCAACGGATGAGCAACACGTCGTCGCCTTTAAGCACATCATTGGGTGATGGCAGATTTATGCTGCGATCGCCACGCTGGATCTTTAGGATCGAGATATCAAGATCGTGAACCAGCGGGGCATCTTTGATCTTCTTACCAACGGAAGTTGACTCAGGCAGCAGAACGACCTCTGTAAGATATTCACTGAGAGCAAACTCTTCGACCAGGTCGCCGCCGCCGCGCCTTTCGGGGATCAGCCTAATGCCGACCACCACCAAATAGACGGAACCGATAGCGAACATCATTAGTCCGAGAGGCGTGAACTCAAACATCGTGAACGGTCGCAATCCGTTCTGCTCGGCAATTGAGCTGACGAGAATGTTCGTAGAGGTGCCGATAAGCGTACAAACACCCCCGAACATTGATGCGAACGAAACAGGCATTAGGATCTTTGACGCGCTAATGCCGTTTTCGCGGGCGACCCCAAGAAGTATAGGCAGGAAGATGGCAATGACCGGCGTGTTGTTTATAAAGGCCGAGAGCACGCCGACGACTATCATCACGGTGATGATCCCTATCCAAAATCCGCTCTTGAATACGCGACCGACAAAATTGCCCAAGAAGCTGACCGCACCGGTCTTAAACAAACCGGCGCTAAGGATGAACATAGCGCCGACCGTAAGCGTCGCAGCGTTGCTGAATCCTGCGAGGCCCTGATCTGGAGAAATGATACCGCTTAAAAGAAGCAACCCCATCACGAGGAGTGCGACCATGTCAACGCGGAGTTTTTCCGTGACGAAAAGAAAAACGGCGAGTGCGAGGACGGCAAGGACTATGGCAATTTCGTATGTCATAGTGGGTGCGATGCTGCCATGCCGGGAAATAAGTGCCGGCTGAGGTCAATTGGAACAATCGGTGTTAGTTGTTATCTTTTGAACAATGAAATTATAGGTTGCGTGCGGGAAATCCACAATAGCGATCCGGGGGTTAGCGATGATCGAGAACATAATTCCGGCAAGGACGGCAAGCATTGGAGCATTTGATGTAAGACGTGTTCTGCCCTTTCGCGAGAGACGGATGGTGGGGCCCTTTATCTTTGTTGACGATTTCGGGCCGGCAGAGATAGTCAGCGGACGTTCAATGGACGTACTTCCGCATCCGCACATCGGGCTGGCAACGGTAACCTACCTTTTCAGCGGCCGGATGACGCACCGAGACAGTATTGGCAGTGTGCAAGTCATCGAACCCGGCGACGTGAACTGGATGATCGCGGGCCGCGGGATCGCACACTCCGAACGCACGTCTGACGCCGGCAACGAACCGGGCGAAGAGCTTTTCGGGCTGCAGACATGGGTGGCGCTGCCCGCAAAGGACGAGGAGTGCGAGCCCGACTTCAGCCATACGGGGCGGGACGAACTGCCTGAGACGGAAATAGAAGGCACCAGGTTCCGTCTGATACTCGGCAGCGGTTTCGGAATTGAATCGCCCGTAACGACGCTCGGCGAGCCCTTTTACGCTGAGTGCAGTCAAGAGGCGGGGAGCCGGTTTGTTATCCCAACGTACATTGAAGAGCGTTCCGTCTATCCCATCCGCGGCCGGTTGCAGATAGACGGCACTGAGATCACGCCGGGCACGATGGCCGTATTCAAGAACGGTTCGGAAGCCCTGATTACCGCCGCCGAAGACACCACGTATATGATCATTGGAGGAACCGCATTAGCAGAAAAGCGGCACATCTGGTGGAATTTCGTCGCCAGCCGCCGCGAACTCATCGAGGAAGCCAAACTCCGCTGGCATCGTAACGAGTTTCCCGCGATACCGAACGAGGGAGGACGGATCGAGCTTCCCAAGGGAAGTTTTCCAACGCCACCCCCGCTCTGAACTGCCTAGGAATTAGAGAATGCTTATCAGCGAGATCCGGCAGCACTTTGCGAAATTCGAAGGCCTTTCCCGGGCCATTCGAAAAAAAATTGAAAACTTGACACACATGTTGATAGGTCACGTCTCACTACCGTCACGTCTTTGTTCCGTTTGATCTTTCCTGTCGCGAAGTATAAATGCGCTGATAAATGTCACAATGATGCCGACCGGCAAAAGTGTTGCGACCGAGAATACGAACGTCAGCAAAGGTGTTTCGCTGATAGTGCGAATCATTGAGAGTTGTCTCTTGATGCCGTCGATAGCTTCTTGTGTTGCCGGCTGTTCCAACTCTCCTACCAGATGCTCGGTAAACTTCTGGTAGTAAAACTCCCTAAAATCCGGATTCCATATCTGATAAGCCTGATAGCCTGCTGAATGAATGGCCGAAGCAACGAGCGTGATCATCAGACCGATCTGAACCGCTTTCCAGAACGAAACCCGCCCACCTCCCTTTCGGTCTCTGTAGGATCGGATCCCGAAAAAGATCATCGACAACGCTATGAGCATTCCGGCATACCCAAAGGTCGTTGTCTGGCCGAGCGAGATGTGGCCGTTGAAGCAAAGTGAGAATATCAGCCAGCCAAAGGCTGCTAAGGCGAGACCGGCAAGAGTTCCGAAAAATAAGATTGGTTTTAGCATGATCCTCCTGACTTACAGGCCAAATATAACCCTAAGCCAAAGGAAAATGCATCGGCCAAAAGTATGAATTTGCAGGAAAAGGGGGAAATCCGACGAAAGCGCTAGCGGATCAACCTGAGTTCCTTGGCGATCTGGACAGCTTGGGTCCGGCGACGTGCGTCGAGTTTCGAGAAAATATTCGAGGTGTGGGTCTTAACCGTACTTGTCGAGACGAACAGCCTCTCAGCTATCTCCCTGTTCGACAAGCCTTCAGCGATAAGTTCAAGAACTTCGTGTTCACGTTTGCTTATGCCAAGTCCTTTGAGGGCAGACGGTTCGAGGTTCGGCGCATCCTCCCCATTCTTGTGCCGGGCCGCTGCGGCTAGCTTGAAGCCGGCCCATAGACCCAGCGCGGCAAACCCGAGAGCTACTGCCCCTATAAACATTTCAAGAGGTAAATTTCTAACGAAATAGCTGTACTCGAGGTATTTGAGCAGACCGAACAGTACTGCCAGTGTCGCACCATAAATGAGTACCGGTCTTTTCATCTGGGCCGTTTGGAAATAATTCTGGCCGCCCTTGATCTATCGGAGCGGCCAAAACGTTCTATGATGGCGGAGACGACAGGATTCGAACCTGTGGTACCCTTTTGGAGTACAACGGTTTAGCAAACCGCCGCTTTCAGCCACTCAGCCACGTCTCCGCATGGGTGCCGAAATGCAAGTCTCAATTCTAGCCTACGGGCAAACTTTGTCAAGCTTTACGCATCCTACGTTGCGGACTTTACTGTATTCAGTGCTTGACACATAGAGAAAATGCCTTGAAAATAACAGGGTTATCGTAGTCGGTTAAGGTATCCCCCTTCCGGCTGAGTTTCGTTTGCGTGAGTATTCGCAAATTTGTCCTTTCGGGTCCGGAGACCAACGTCGGATGAAAGTTTCCGAAAACATCAAAATAGCCATTTCGTCGGTCGTTATGACCGCTTTGGTTGCCACGCTTTTCGCTACCATTCCGGGCCAAGTTCGTGCCGAAAGCGGTGCGGGTTCCGGAATGAACATCGGCATCCTGCGAGGCATCGTCCGCGATGTTGAGGGTTCGCCGATCCCGGATGCCACTGTCGCGATCTTTCGTGTCGGTACATCAAAACTGCTTCAACAGGTGCGGTCGAATAAGGAAGGCCGATACCTGCTTAGGATGATCCCCGGCACCTACAGTGTTCTTGCGGTGGCACAGGGCTTTAATCCGGTTACACTTCCGGAAGTTGCGATAGGGCGGTCTGGGCCGCTTGACCATGGATTCAGGTTGGAGCGGGCCGGGAGCGGCAATACGTTGCCAGAACGCAGGTCGGACCGCAATAATGTGAAGTGGGTACGCCGCGCAGCCACAATAAGCCGCACGATCTATCAAAACCGGGAAGGCGATCAGCTGGAAACAGCCTCAACCGCAGAACAACACGAACCCGGTCAGAGATCCGGGCCGGGCCAATCGGTGGCCGAGACCTATGTTGCATCGTCCGATCAAGGTGTTTTTTCCGGCATTAACTACGCTACAAGAGTAGATATAAGCAACAAGACCGATCTGATAATCGCTGCGCAAACGGGGGTCGGCAAAGGCGCGCCTCAGCGACTCGAAGCATACATCAGCCACCTTGCATCACCGAACCACACGCTGCGACTCAATACCTCGGTTGGGCTTTTGGGGACGATCAGATCCGAGGGGAACGAAAGCGGGCTCGGACAGGTGACGTTCCAGGCAACCGACGAATGGCGTGTCCGCGAGGGCGTGATACTCGTCCTCGGGGCTGATGTTTCAAAATTTGTAGGGGCGGGAAGTGACGTTTTTGTCGCTCCCAGGCTGGGCTTTCAGATGGATGCTGGGCCAAAGACAAGGTTCCGCGCCGCCTTCACACCCGGCACGGATGACCGGACATGGGGGCGTGAGATCGAGCTTGAAGGCGCTCAGGTAATGTTTCGTGAACCGGTCGCGGTCAACGACGTCGTTGTTGAAGAAGGGCGTCCTCGGCTTAACCGGAGCCAAAGGTTCGAATTCGGCCTTGAACGCGTCCTCGACAATCGCTCCAGCATCGAGGCCAACGTATTTTTCGACACTACCCTGAATCGCGGGGTCGGCATACAGGCTTTCGCGTTTGACGGTTCGGCCTCGCCTGCCTTGTCAGAATTTACGGGAAATCAGGCTGGTGACGCCACGGGTATCAGGGTGGTTTATTCGCGGCGGATATCCGGTAGGATGACCGCCTCGGGAGGCTACAGTTTTGGCACCGGGCAAAGCCTTTCAGCGGAGGGTGTTACAAATCCGGGTGAATTGTTCAGGAGCGATGTATTTCACACCTTGTACGGGCAGTTCGATGCCGACCTGGGTACGGGCACGACGGTAAGAACGGTTTTCAGGCTTTCTCCGCAGGCCACAGTTTTTGCGATCGATCCATTTCGGGGACGGCTGGCGATCTATGACCCGAGTCTGAGTATTCTCGTTACACAAAGCCTTCCCACGATGGGATTACCGTTCCAGGCCGAGGCCGTGATGGACGCCAGAAACCTACTCGACTTTCATGCAGGAGCGATCAGCGAAGCAGGTTCGTTGAGGCTGAATGGCCAGCGAAGGACGCTAAGAGGCGGAATTCTGGTGCGATTTTAGTCCCAAATAGGCACTTTGACCTTGTAAAGATGAGCCGCCGGCCGACAAGCCCCGGCGGCATCTTTTTTTCCAAATTCTTGGATGTTAGAACAAAAAACTGAATCCGCGCCACCTGTTCAGCGTGAAATATTCCGTTAAAACGGGCAATTTGACCGTTTACGGGGTCGATTTCGCCGCGTATGGCGAGTTGGCAGGATGGAACGCTGTTTGCGTTATTTTTTCAAAGGGAAAAGTGTGTTCACTCGATGATAGGTAAGGTTCTCTCAGGTTGGAGCCTGATCTGGCTCGTAATAACGGTGCTGCTGGTTGCAGGCGGCGCGTTGAACCTTGCCCAGCGGGTCACCCAGGAAATGCCGCCGACCGACGGGATCCTTTGGGTACAGCGGGAAGAAGGCATTTACGCCAAGATCGTCGTTGAGGGATTGGCCGGTGAACGAGCGGGGGTCTCCAAGGGCGACAGGCTGATCGCCATCGGCCTAAATGGCAAGAGAAGCGACGAGGTAGTTTCGATCGCAGATATACCGATGTATCTGCACGAAGCGGGTGTCGGCGGAAAACTTTCGTACCTCATCGAAAAACGGGGATATGCCTTTGAGAACAATCGGTACATCGCCGAACTGCGTTCGATCGACCCGGTGCAGCGATGGCCGGCCTCTGTTGTTTTCCTGACCTTTGTCGGGTTTGTTTGGCTTGGGGTGGGCTTTTTCGTTCTTTTCAAACAGGGAAGCCGTTCGCCATTTGTGCTCCATTTTGCGACGGTGTGCCTGGCCGCGTTCGTTTTTCACGTTTATAGCTCGCTGGGTACCGAGCAGGACCTCGACCTCGTGGTCGGGATGATCGACCAGCTCGCATTTGTCTTGTTCGTCCCCCTTTTCCTGCATTTCTGTCTTAGATATCCGGTTCGAAGCGAGGTGTTTGACAGCGCTCGCTGGAAGACCGCGGCGATCTATGTTCCGGCGGTCTTGCTGGCCGCGACGCTGTTCATCATAACTCTGCTGCCATTTGCGCTTTCGGAAACTGCGGGCATTGCCTTTCTGCAATTTTTGGCAGCTAACGGCGCCTACCCGTTTCTTAACTCCATCTCGCTTTATCATTTTGCGGGCGGCATCTCATTGGGTGCCACCATCTTGATCTGGCGTTTTCTGACGAGTTCTCAACCGTTGGTCCGCGCCCGTCTGAAATGGGCGATGTGGGGAACGCTGATCTCCGTCCTTCCGATCCTTGCCTTCCGGGTAACCGGCCGTTTCATCTATCTTCCTGAAGACACCTTGACCACTGCGATCACCACGCTTCCGCTGGCCCTCATCCCGCTCAGCTTTGGCCACTCGGTCGTGCGATACCGCCTAATGGACGTCGATATCGTGGTCCGCCGGGCTCTGGTCTATGCGATGACGACCATCGCCATTGCAATGATGATCGGCGTGGTAGCGCTGGGGCTGGTTTTCCTCGCGGTCGGAAAGGACCTCTCGAGAACTGAAATTACCCTGAGAGCGATAATAGCGATCTTCGCGATGGCGGCTATCGTTCTGCTTAGCGAGCCGCTCAAGCACTTTCTTCAGGAACGGGCGAACAGATTTTTCTACGGCGAGAAATATGATCTTAGACAGGGGCTGCTGGATTTCGGCCGGACTTTGTCCGCAACCACCGCCCTGGATCCGCTGATGGACGCGCTCACCGACCGGCTGCAAAAGGTGCTGGATGTTGAGAAGATCGCGGTGATGATGGAGGATGCGCGAGCGCCCGGTTCTTATCGCGTCGCGAGGGCCGTTGGGCTTAGCGAGGACTTCCAGGTGCCGGCGGATTTCAAGCAAATGATCCGGCAGAAATCGGCCGCTACCGGCGTTGTCCGTGCAGACCAGTTCGATCTAAATGAAGGCGACGCCAGAAACGGTGCCACGAACGGCAACGGCCGGCATCCGCGTCCGCAGGAACTTCATTACTTCGTACCGTGTGTTGTCCGCAGCAAGATGGTCGCTGTGATCGGGCTGGGACGCGCGAGCGATGGTTCGCTTCTGTCTTCCGAGGACCTGGAAATTTTGAAGACCCTGTCGGGCTATATCGCGGTTGCCATAGAGAACAGCCGACTTTATCAGGAACAGCAGCTGCATACCGAAGAGCTGGCGCTGCTCAAAGAGTTCAACGAATCTATAGTCGAATCGGTTAATGTCGGCCTGCTCGCGGTGGACGAGGACGGACGCATCACTCGCTGCAACACAACGTTCGAAGAGCTGATGGGACTCTCGCGTGACGAGGCCGTCGGCAAGTGTGTGGAAGAGATATTTGACGACGCGTTTGCCGCAAATCTGCAGAGCATACTAGGCCGCTCAAGCTGGCAGCTTACTGAGATCCGCAATGCATATAAGTTGCGGGCATTTGACGCGAAGGGAACGCCGCTGATATTGAACGTCGCTCTTGCACCGCTGCGGTCTGTTTCGAGTGAGCAAACCGGAGCGATCGTGGTCCTTGAGAATGTTACTTCTAGGGTCAAGCTGGAAGAGTCGCTGCAGCAGAGCGAAAAGCTATCCAGCATCGGATTGCTTGCCGCCGGTGTCGCCCATGAGGTGAACACGCCGCTTACGGGGGTATCCAGCTACACGCAGATGCTGCTTGGAATGGTGCCGGAGACCGACCCGAAACACGCTCTGTTGCAGAAAATGCAGCGGCAGACCGAACGGGCAAGCAATATAGTCGGTAATCTTCTCAATTTTTCGCGGACAGGCACCGCTGTCGAATGGAGCGACATTGATGTCAACAAACTGCTTGACGACACACTTCAACTGCTTGAACCGCAACTCCGCAGGTCTAACGTTGATATCTTGAAGGACTACAACCCGTCGCCGCCGCGTGTTGACGGCAATGGCGGAAAGCTGCAGCAGGTGTTCACCAACCTGATCCTTAACGCTCGAGACGCACTCTTCGGCGGTGGGACGATCACGCTGCGGACGAGGGTTGTAGATGGCGAGGTCATAATCGAAGTGGAAGACGATGGTGCCGGTATCGCACAGGAAGACCTGAAGCGCATCTTCGATCCGTTCTTTACGACCAAGGGCGTCGGCAACGGAACCGGGCTTGGGCTCGCGGTGACCTACGGCATTGTGCAGGAACATTCCGGAACCATCGAGGCCCGGAGTGAAACCGGAAAGGGTGCCACATTTGTGATCAAGTTCCCCGAAGCTGGGAAGCAGCGTCAGCGAAAAGCCGGTTAGACACCCGCCTCGAGCGCTTTGTCTTCCGACAACAGTCTCAAAGCAAACAGTGAAGTTAAAAGTGCGACGAACATGATCGCTGCCGCGGTCCAGAATGTTCGTGTTATCGTATTGTCGTCAAGCGAGTTCGCGGCGTTATTTAAAAGAATGCCGCCGATCATCGGCCCGATGGCACGTGCAAGACTTGCTCCGGACTGCAGTATGCCGAGAGCACTGCCCTGTTCGTGTTCTTCGGATATCTTTGATACGAGGCTTGTCAGCGAAGGCGATGCCATCGCATTCCCTATCGAGAGTATCGCGCAGGCTGCAAGAAGTCCGAGCAGGCCCCCTGACGCCGGACCGAGGTAGGGCATCCAAAAGAGCGCAACCGCCATCATCAAACACCCCACGGCCATCAGCCGTGCCTCCCCGAAACGGTCGGCAAAAAGATTAAAAAGAACTCCCTGTCCGATGATCGCGATCAGCCCGACATAGGCGAAAAGATAGCCGTTCTGTTCCGCGTTATAGCCGTATCTGTGTGCGGTAAACAGCACAAAGGCGTAGGTCATTATCGAAAAGGCCGTTACCAACAGAAAGTAAAGCAGATTAAGCGTACCGACTACGGGCCTGCGCAATGAGGCCACCAGGTCGAGCAGGCGGTTACGCCCTGCGGACATCCCCGGTTTTGCGCCCTTTTTGATCGATTCGGGCAAGAAGAAATAAACGGCAGCCGCATTTACCAGCGAAAGGCCTGCGGCGAAATAGAATGGGATGTGGATGCCGTATTTGCTGAGAATTCCGGCAATTGCCGGCCCAAGAATAAAGCCCAATCCGAACATCGCGCCAAAGAGCCCCATGCCCTTGGCGCGGTCTTCGCGGGAGGTGACATCAGCGATGTAGGCCTGCGCGGTCGAGATATTCGCCCCGGTTATGCCGCCGATAATTCGTCCCAAAAAGACGAGAAGCAGCGTTTCGGCAAAACCGATCAGGAAATATCCAAATGCCGAACCGATGATGCTGACAAGGAGGATCGGCCGGCGTCCATAATGGTCCGAGATGCGTCCAAGGATCGGCGCAAAAAAGAATTGCATCCACGAATAGACGGCAAACAGCAAACCGATCTGAAAGGGCGTCGCGTTGAACGGAGGGGTGTTCGCATAGAACGGAAGTATCGGGATGACCATGCCGAAGCCGACCAGATCGAGAAAGACCGTGGCATACACCGTGATAAGCGGTGCGGTAAAGAAACGTTTCTTTTGGCCGCTCTCTGTCATCGCATGTCTTTGTCCCGCTCGTTCACATCGGAAAGAGCCGAAGTTGAAAGTTTAGCAAATAGGCTAATCATAGTAGAATGAGGATATTCGTCGCCGCCGTTCTCAAACATGGAAATTGAAATATGAGGAAATTCGTCTCGCGTCTGTCTATACTGCTAGTGATCTTTTCGTTTGGACTTATGTTCCAGGAAACCAAAGCCTCAAGTCGAAAGTCAGCGGGCAAATCAAAAAAGGCCAGCGTAGCAAGAGCCGCTTTACCCGACATCGGCTATACCGTGTCGATGACGCGGCCCTGGACCCATCTGCTTGAGGTAGAGATGCGCGTCAGATGGGAGCAGATGCCGGCACAACTTGAGCTCAAGATGCCGGTTTGGACGCCCGGCAGCTATCTGATCCGAGAATATGCGCGCCACGTTCAGGACCTCTCTGCCGCGAATGCCTCCGGCACCGGTCTCAAGTGGGAGAAGATCAATAAGAATACATGGCAGATCATTCCGGGTGCCGCCAAAGAGGTGGTTGTGCGGTACAAAGTTTACGCGAACGAGCTTACGGTACGCACCAATGAGCTCAACAGCGAACACGCATTTTGGAACAATTCGGCCCTGCTCCTCTTCCCTGCCGGCCAGCTTGCGGCTCCATCCACCGTAAGGGTCATCCCCTATGGAAACTGGAAGGTCGCGACGGGGCTGAGACCGGTCCCGGGACAGACGAACACATTTCGAGCAGAAAATTTCGACATACTGTACGATTCGCCTTTCCAGGTAAGTGATTTCAAGGAAAAAACATTTACGGTGGCTGGAAAACCCCATCGAATAGTCGTAACCGGCGAGGGCAACTACGACCTTGACCAGATGGCGATCGACACGGCAAAGATCGGCGAGGAAGCGATCAAGATCTTTGGCGAGCTGCCGACCGAAGACTATCTGATCATCCTCAATCTTCGGGGACGCGGGGGCCTTGAGCATCTCAATTCTACCGCATTACAATGGGGGCGTTTCAATTTCCGGCCCCGCTCGCAGTACATCGCGTTCCTAAATCTGGTCGCTCACGAATATTTCCATTTGTGGAATGTAAAGCGCATCCGCCCGGACGTGCTGGGCCCATTCGATTACGAGAACGAAAATTACACCAAACTGCTTTGGGTCGCTGAAGGGACCACGGCCTATTATGAAGGGATATTGTTGCAGCGTGCCGGATTGGTAACTGACAAAGAGGTGCTCGACTCAAGAGCCACACTCATTGAGCAATTACAGGCACGGCCCGGCCGACACCAGACTAGTCTTGAGGAGGCCAGCCTGGATGCCTGGGTCAAGTTCTATCGCCAGGACCAGAACGCGATCAACAACCAGATCTCCTATTATGACAAGGGCGAGATCGTCAATATGATGCTCGACATTACGATCAGGACCTTCTCGGACGGGGTACGTTCGCTGGATGATGTAATGAGATACCTCTATGAGGAGTTTTACAAGAAGGACAGGAACTTTTCGCCCGAGGACTTTAAGGCGGCTTGCGAAAAGGCGGCGGGGCGGAGCCTGGACGATTTCTTCAGCAAGTATGTTAGCGGTCGTGCCGAGATCGATTACAACTCGATAGTAGGCGGTATCGGGCTGCGATTGGTCGCCACCCAGCCGGGGGCTGACCGAGCCTACCTTGGCGCCGACCTGGCAGAAGCGGAAGGCCGTTTGACCGTCAGGGCGGTTCCTGCAGGCTCGCCGGCCTTTGAACAGGGGCTCAATTTTAACGACCAAATCTTGGCGATCGACGGATACCGTGCGACGAATGCGTTCCTCCAGTCGTATATTGGACAAAAGCGGCCGGGAGACACGGTAAAGCTGACCGTTTTCAGGTTTGACCGGCTACTGGACCTTGAGATAAAGCTGGGCCGGAACGAAAGGGCAACCTATGCGTTTCAGCCGCTGGCGAATGCGACCGAGGTACAGAAACGGCTTTACAGGGAATATTTTGGAGTTGAATTAAATTAACTGCCGGCCAACTGTCCGGCCGTGCCCACAAGGATGTTCAGATCAACTTTGTTTTTCCTTCTTTCGGCGACAGCCTTCACGTCGGCATGTGATCGGCCCGCTGCCGAACCGACTCTTGGCGGGCCGACCTCGCTTGCCGAGGTTGCGGCCGTACGGCTCAGCTACCGTTATGAGGCGGACGTTCCTCCGCCGGAGATTGCAGCACCCCAAATCGAAGAAACGAACGCCGCCATAGCCGCCGATTTCCGGGAGAACAGGGCGGATGAACTGCTAGACCGGACGCTGACGTCGCCGGACAACCGGCGTGTGCTCGCGATCTATCATCACATAGATGATCTGTCGGCGGAGTTTCGTCTCGACATGTACTCGCCTGACGGTAAACTGATCCGAAAGATAACAGCGGACAACATGGCGGTCCACTTTCCGGATACCATTGTGTGGTCGCCCGATTCGGCTAATCTGGCTTTTGTTGCAATGATCCGTGGTGCGCAGGGTGAAAGGCCGGAGCGCCTGCAGGATACAGATGCCAATGAACCAAAGCCGACCCCAACTGTCTCGCCGCAAGAAGAGGACAAAGATGACGGCCGGCCCGTCGTCGAGGGAGAGACGCCTGCGAACGTGGAGCCCGTAGAACCGCCTGAGGCTGGATCTACACCTCCGCCACCCACGGGGGTTCTCGCATTCAGGACCGAACAGCTTTACCTTACCGATGCCGATGGCGGAACTCTTAGGCCGCTGACCCAAAACGAGGGGCTAATATATTTCTATTACAAATGGGCTCCGGACAGTTCTGCTCTGCTTGCTTTGGCGGCAACTGCCCGCGAATGGCAGTTCCTAGAGGACCAGGCAGAAAATGCAGGTGAGATTTTCATTCCGCGGGGCCGTCCGCGAATAGTAGAAAAGAATGGCAGGGAGCGACGGCTGGACGATGGGCTAACCTCTGTTAGGCCGGTGTGGTCGCCCGATTCGACAAAGATCGCGGCGTCGTTTGATCATCAAATACGCATTTACGATGCCGACGGAAGCCCCCCGACCCAGGCTGCGGTGCCCTTGAGAAACCAGATGTTGTTATCGTCGCAGGCTTACGAACGGCAGCAGGCTGATACCCTTGGTAACGTCGCTCCGGATAATACAGAACCCGGGTCGGCCTCGACATTGCCGGATCCAAGGAGTCTTGTCTCATTTAATCCGATCGTTGCACTTGAATGGGCGACAAACGACGCCATATATTTCCAGACCGCATTCGTAAAAAGGATGGTACAAGAGGCCGACAGCGTGATCAGCTTTGCCCGCTGGCACCGCATTCTGCTATCGCCGCAGGGATAACAGGAGGAGAACGACCAGCAATGAAATTTGAGACCATCGAAGATGTTTACGAGACGAACGACCGGGTCAGACAGAAACTTAAGGAACTGCTGAGCGAAACATCGGACGAACAATGTTATCAAAGGCCGGAAGAAGGTAAATGGTCTATCGCAGAGATCGTGGAACACCTTCAGATGGTCGAACACAGCATGGTCCGGATCTGTGCGAAACTGCTAAAAAAGGCGAAAGCCAACGGCAACCTAAACGACGGCAATGTCACGTTCTCCAGGATCTTCACCGAGCGCGGCGATGAGATCGCCCGGATGAAGGTCGAGGCCCCGGAGTTTGTACGCCCGGGCGGGCAAAAGAGCGTCGCGGAATCGCTGTCGGCGATGGACGAAGCCCGGGAAATGGGCAGAGAATTAAAGGAATTGTTCGAACGATATAACGGTAACATCTACAAATTTCGCCACCCGTACTTTGGTGAGCTTTCCGCGATTGAGTGGCTGGGTCTGATCGGCTCACATGAGATGCGTCATATCAGGCAGATCAAGAATATTCTCAAGGCGGCCGGGGCCGGTGCGACTTCATCCCGATAGGACAGGCCAATGTCGGCCATGTTCGAATTGCCATAAGCCACAATTTTCGCTACCATAAGCAATTCTTACCGGCACTTCACGGAGCCTGTGTTCTATGGACAAGTTTCTCATCCGCGGCGGGACTCCGCTCAGCGGCACCGTAGAAATAAGCGGTGCCAAAAATTCGGCATTACCCTGTCTGGCAGCTGCGATCCTCACGCCGGAAAGCGTCACACTCCACAATGTTCCATACGTCAAGGACCTGATCACGCAGAGACGATTGCTTGAGGACCTGGGAGCAACAGTACTTACGCCTGAGCTGAGGACACATGTTGTCACGGCAAGGAATATCGAGACGTTCGAAGCACCTTACGAGCTCGTAAAAACGATGCGAGCAAGCGTGCTGGCGCTGGGTCCGCTGCTCGGACGTTTCGGCAAGGCGAAAGTAAGCCTGCCCGGCGGCTGCGCGATCGGTACACGCCCGATCGATCTACACCTTCGTGCGTTTGAAATGCTTGGCGCAGAGGTTTCGCTTGAGTCGGGAGATGTTGTCGCAAAGGCGCCGAAGGGCAGATTGACCGGAGCCGACGTTGAATTTGAGAAAGTCACCGTAACGGGAACCGAGAATGTGATGATGGCTGCCTCGCTGGCAGCCGGCACGACAACGATCCGAAATGCGGCGTGCGAGCCGGAGATCGAGGACCTGGCCCACCTGCTTGTCAAGATGGGCGGAAAGATCAGAGGCGCTGGTTCGCCCGTGATCACAATTGACGGAGTCGAAGTGCTTGGCGGGGCGGAACATACGATAATCCCGGACCGGATAGAGACCGGCACATTCATTGTTGCAGCCGCGATAACCGGCGGCGAGCTCGAGATCGGAAAGTGCCGGCCCGAACACCTGGCAGCGGTGATCTCAAAGCTTGAAGAGGCAGGCGTGGATATCACTCGGCGGGACGAAACTACGTTGGTCGCAAAAAGAGGAACGGGCGGCTTGAGGGCGGCCGATGTGACCACCGAACCGCATCCACACTTTCCCACCGATATGCAGGCGCAGTACATGGCCCTGATGACACAGGCCGAGGGGATGTGTCGCATCACGGAGACCATCTTCGAGAACCGCTTCATGCACGCATCGGAACTGATCCGGATGGGTGCTGACATACACATATCGGGCAACACAGCAGTGGTCAACGGCGTGACCGCACTTGCGGGCGCCCCGGTCATTGCATCTGACCTTAGGGCCTCGGCCTCGCTTGTGCTTGCCGGGCTTTGTGCCTCGGGTGAAACGCTGATCGACCGTGTTTACCACATTGACCGCGGTTACGAGACCATTGTTCGAAAGCTTAGGTCTGTAGGAGCCGACATCGAGCGGATCAGCGCACCGGTCGAGTGATCTCTCTCATATCCCCATTATTGAACAACCGTCTTCGGTTGTGGTTAAATCTAAGTATTGGAAATGAACGAAAAGGACTGTTTGTTCTGCAAGATCATTGCGGGTGAGATACCATCTTCGCGGATTCATGAAGATGATCAGTGTGTCGCGTTCAATGATATTTCGCCGCAGGCCCCGACACACATTCTCGTTGTGCCGAAGTTGCATTTCGACTCGCTCGACGCGGCCGAAAAGGAACATCAGGGCACGCTCGGCCATCTTCTCTTGACAGCGGCTGACATCGCAAGACAAAAGGGATTTTCCGAGGACGGATATCGGGTAGTCATAAACACGAATGCCGACGGCGGACAGACGGTCTTTCATCTCCATGTGCACCTGTTGGGCGGTCGAACGTTCGTTTTTCCTCCTGGCTAAAAACCGGAAAGGTTAAGAGTTCTGCAATGACGCATTTTTGGGGTAGTTTTTTGGTCGTGCTTTTTGCCTGCTGTCTGGCGGGATGTTCGTGGTTGGGATCCGGTGGGACGAACGACAATGCAAACACTCAGGAACAGGCGCAGACCGAGCTAAGTGACCCATCAGCCACTCTTGAGGAAGGAATACGGCTGCTGGAAAACGGCGAAACAGAAGCAGCGATCGAGATTTTGAACAGGGCGGTTGAACTGGACCCGGATCTTGCCGACGCATATTTCCAGTTGGGCATCGCCTATTCGCTTATCGAATTTCGCGACCAGCTCGCCGCGGTAGAGAGCGTTGAACCTATCACCGAAAATACCGATGAGAAGAGTTCACCTAAAGACAAGAAGTCTAATTCCCAGATCGCATTTGAGAAAGCAGTCGACGCATACAAGAAACGAACTGATGCTAACAAGGAAGACCACGTCGCTTTTTTCAACCTCGGGCGTTCTTACGCGAAGTTGGATCAGGACGTAAGTGCGGCCAATGCACTTCGACAAGCAGTCCGGCTAAATCCGGAGGATACAGATTACCAGACCGAACTTGGTTCGATCTTGATAAAACTCGCCCGATATCAGGAAGCTGTCGCGGCACTGAATAAGGCGCTTGAGCTGGATCCAGAGAATCTGATGGCCGAAGACCTGCTGGAAAAGGCAGAGGCAGGCCGAAAACGAGTAAGTTTCACGGTCCTTCCGAAGGACCCCTCCAAGCCGGATGAGGCGGACGATAACACCAATACGTCCCCCACGCCGACGGATCCCGCGATCAAAACGGATAAGCCGCCCCCGCCGCCCCCTCCACCGGCAAAACCAAAGCCTCAACCTACGAACTCGCCGGCAAATAAGCCAAAGCCCTAGTGTGTTTCCTATCAACACACTTTGTCCCAGGTGTGTATCAACTTGACATTCGTCAGCAGATTCGGGAGATTAGCCATTGCAGCTCCCTCGGCACTATTTATGGCTCTTACCAAGATCGAGATCGAATCACCCCAGGAACTCTCGCTGGAACGAAAAGTTAAGATGCATGAGGCCAGAGAGGCCATAATCGAGCGTCTAGCAAGGGATCTGCCGGCAAGCATCGACCTCGAACGGTTCCTGAATGTGGTCGTTTCCGAGCTTGGCCGAATGCTGCAGGCCGACCGATGCGATGTTTTGCAGCTTGTAGAGGGCAAGGAGCTGCGGATCAGCCACGAATGGCGTCGTGACGATCGGATACCATCGAGCCAGGGTACGGTGATCCCGATCGATGCGAAGCGGCTGTCGGAGCAATTCGACATCTCAAAGCCGATCACGATCAACGACACCTCGAAAACGAAGGATCCAACGCTCAAGTTTTTCACAAAAGCTCTGGAAACACGCTCGCTGCTGATAATTCCAATAACTTTAAGTGGGAACGTGATCGGCTTGCTCGGCCTGCACGACACGTCGAAGCCGAGGGAATGGCTGGACGAGGAGATACAGTTTCTAGAATCGATCGCCCAGCAGCTCGCCATCGGCTATCAATACACCCGGCTTTATGTCGCACAGGAACAGGAGACACGCCGGACCAACGCACTTCTCGAAATAGCGAACACGTTGAATTCGCACTCGGATTTCAATGAGGTCTCGGCCAGCGCGCTGGAACGGGCCATCGGGTTGGTAGGCGCGTCTTACGGTGCCCTCGGCGTGATCGACCCGACCGGCGAAAGGATATCCCTGGCAGCGTTTAAAGCGGCCGAAGGCGTAACGCCCGGAAGGGTCCTGAAGATGGTGGAAACGTACGGGAAATCATTGAAAATAGATACTTTCCCGGCGGTTGCAGACCTTATCCGTGATGGCAAAACGAAGCCTTTGACCGATTCGGAGCTGCCCTTGGCGATCCGGCTGATCTTTAACAAGACACTCGGCGGAAAGGCAGCCCTGCTTGCTCCGGTTAGGGTCGGCGGGGCGACCTTCGGGCTGCTCGGCTTTGTGTGGGGCAAACCGGTTGCGTTTGAAGAACACGATATTGCCCTAGTCGAAGGTATTGCCGACCAGATCGGGACGGCGTTGGAGCGGGATCAACTTTCGGCCGAGGTGATGCGGCTCAAGAGCGAACTCTATCAGCGGCAAAGCGAGATCATCGGCCAGGCGCCGGCCATAGGCAGGGCGATCGAGCTGGCTCTAAATGTCGCAGATACGAACACGACCGTGCTTGTGCAGGGCGAATCCGGCACAGGAAAGGAGCTGTTAGCGAACCTGATCCACTTTAACTCCGGCCGAGGTTCGATGCCCTATGTAAAGATCAATTGCGGTGCAATACCCGAAACTCTATTGGAATCAGAGCTTTTCGGCCACGAAAAAGGTTCCTTTACGGATGCCCATTCGCGGCGGAAAGGCCGTTTTGAAGAGGCTGACGGCGGGACGCTATTTCTGGACGAGATAGGCGAGATGTCGATGCAGGCACAGGTAAAGCTGCTCCGCGTGCTGCAGGATGGCGAGTTCACGCGGGTCGGTGGTAAGGCGGTGATAAAGACGGATGTCCGGGTGATCGCCGCAAGCAATATCGATCTGGAATTGGCATCACGCGAAGGTCGGTTTCGCAGTGACCTCTACTACCGGCTTTCAGTATTTCCGATAACACTGCCGCCTCTTCGCGAAAGGATAGAAGACATACATCCGCTGGTGTTTCATTTTCTGGAGCGTTACAAAGAGAAGACGGGCCGGTTCATCTCGGGCATATCGAAAGAGGCCTTGCGAGCTCTTGTGAACTACGAATGGCCGGGGAACGTGCGGGAACTGGAGAACGCTATCGAACGAGCGGTGATCATCGCGTCCGGGCGTCAGATAGAATTGGACGACCTGCCGGAAGCCATTAGCAAGAAAGCGTTGGAGGCATACGCCCTTGCACGCCAGGAGCGTGCACGTGCGGCGGCCGAAGGAAATTCGATCGGACTAGAGATCGAGCTGCCTGCTGCAATGGAAGAGATCGAAAAACAGGTGATCGAGGCAACGCTGGACTACACGGAGGGCGACAAATCGCGCGCGGCCAAGCTGCTGAATATCGGTCGGAAAACGCTATATCGCAAGTTGGGTCACCTCGATGGCGAAAACTAGCCGCCGGAACCATCCGACACTAAAAATAAAGGCGGCACCCCGCGGCACCGCCTGTCAAGTGTGGAGGACAACTTTATATTGCTATTAGCTAGTTTTCGACAGGTTTCTCTCCCGACTGCCTTCGCTGTTGCCATTGCTGGCGTCGTTCCATCATTTGCTGCCTTCGCTGTTCCATCCGTTCCTGCATCACTTTACGTCGGTCCTCCAGCGTCTGCTTCTGTTCGGGTGTGAGAACGGCCTCGATCTGCGCCCTCACATTTTCAGCTTTCGCACGCTGTATCTCGCGAATGGCCTTGGCCCTCTCCTGTTGAGCTTCTGTGAGAGTGCCCATGCGGCGGGACTGCATTATCGAACGCATCTCTTCTCTAAGACCTTCGTCGGGCCGATTCGCCTCGCGTATCGCATTTATCTGTACCTTTTGAGCATCGGTCAGATCTATACCGCGAAGTCCAAGGCCACCGTGGCGACGCAATACTCCGCCACGAAAGCCCCGAAGTCCACGTCCGAACCCGCCCCTCTGCATCCCCTTGCCGGCGGGCCTTTCTGCTCTTTTTTCCGCTTTGTCGCCACGCTCGGTCGTCTGCGCGGAGCCGGTAACTGCGAATGTGCCTGCCAGAAACGCAGCAGCACTAAACGTTATGATCTTTTTCATGTATGACATCGTTTTACCTCTTGAAATTTTGGTCTTTTCGGCATTCGCCAATATAAATTTGACGACTGAACTGCAGAAATAGCCGATTTTTATTGTAAACAAATGTAAACCGCAACCCGGCGGAAACCGGATGCTGTTCTTGTTCGAATTGTCTTTTGACCTGTTAACAGGCTAAAATGCGAACTTCCGGCGTTTTCCGCGCCCAGCCCAAGACATGAGATTTTTATCAGAGATCAACTCTCCGGCAGACCTTCGTCAACTAAAGGTAGAGGACCTACAGGAAGTTGCCGACGAGGTCCGGCAGTTCATTATCGACACGTGCTCGCGAGTGGGCGGGCATACGGGAGCGTCGCTTGGAGCGGTCGAGCTGGCCGTAGCGATGCACTATGTTTTCGATACGCCGAGCGACCGCCTGGTTTGGGACGTGGGACACCAGGCTTATGCCCACAAGATACTGACCGGGCGGCGTGATCAGCTCCACACCATAAAGCAATACGACGGCCTTTCGGGTTTTCTGCGACGGGAGGAATCGGAATATGACACTTTTGGTGCCGGTCATGCTTCGACCTCGCTGTCTGCCGCGCTCGGTATGGCCATAGCCCGTGACCGAAAGGGAGCAGACTTTCATGTCTGCGCGCTGATCGGAGATTCTTCGCTTGCGGGCGGCATGGCGATGGAGGCCATCAACCAGGCCGGGCACCTGAAATCGCGGCTGATCGTGCTGTTGAACGACAATGAGATGTCGATAGCCCCGGCGGTCGGCGCTCTGAGCCGATATCTGAACCGGATCAAGGAGGCGCAGAGCTATCACCACCTGAAGGAAGAAATAGGCGACGCCCTCGAAAGCGTGCCCGGGATCGGCGGAACACTTCGCTGGGCGGCGAAATCGTTCAAAGATGCCATTGCTGCCGCCGTGCTTCCCGGCGCCCTGGTCAACGAACTTGGCTTTAAGTACATCGGTTATGTTGACGGCCATAATGTCCCGATGCTTGTAAGGGCATTAGAGGAAGCGAAGAAGGTCGACGACGGGCCAGTGATCGTACACGCACTGACCGTAAAGGGCAAAGGGTTTCCGAATCCTGAAAAGAACTATTACGCCTATCATGCGACCGGGCCGTTTGACCCCAAGACAGGGCTGCCGTTCAAATCCGGCTCCGCATCGGTGCCGACCTACACCTCGGTGTTCGGCTCGGTGATGTGCGAATTGATGGAGCGGGACCCAGCTATAACGGCCGTTACCGCCGCTATGCCCGACGGGACTGGGATCGACAAGGTTCTAGAGAAATTCCCCGAACGTGCGTTCGACGTTGGCATTGCGGAACAGCATGCGGTGACCTTCTGCGCCGGTATGGCCTGCGAGGGGCTAAAGCCGGTCGCGGCGATCTACTCTACCTTTCTCCAGCGCGGATTCGATCAGTTGATCCATGATGTTTGTCTTCAGAGCCTGAACGTAACATTCGCAATGGATCGCGCGGGCATCGTCGGAGCGGACGGCCCGACGCACCACGGCCTGTTGGACATTGCTTATCTGCGCGGGTATCCGCACATTGTTCTGATGGCTCCGAAAGATGAAGCTGAACTTCGCGATATGGTCCTGACCGCGATAGAACATCCCGGCCCGGCCGCGATTAGATATCCAAGGGGAAACGGACTTGGTGTGGACATCTCGACGGAACCGAAGACCTTGGAGATCGGACGGGCGGAGGTTCTCCGCGAAGGTGAAGATATTGCGATAATCGCACTCGGCAGCATGGTCGATCCGGCGATGGGTGCGTCGCAGAAGCTGGAGACCGCAGGGTTTGATGCAACCGTAGTGAACGCTAGATTCGTCAAACCTCTGGACGAGAAATTGATAAGCGAGATCGCAACGTCGCACCGGCTGATAGTGACGGTAGAAGAGGCGTATCTTGCCGGCGGGTTCGGTTCGGCAGTAATGGAATTGCTCGAACGGCTTGGATTGCAGAACGAGGTTCGTGTTGTGAGGATGGGCGTTCCGGACCGAATAGTTACCCATGGTGACGCGAAACTGCTGCTCGCCAAATACGGACTGGACGCGGACGGCGTCTATCAGCGTACAAAACTAGCCGCGTCAGAACTGCCGAAACGAAAAGCCGCCGGAAAAAGGTTGCGTGCGGTGAAGTGACGAATGTCGCGGGTAATTAACTAAATGAAGAAAGAAGAAAAACGAAGCGGCGGGTTGCCGCTTTCGATAATAGTACTGGTAATGATCTTGGTTGTTGTTGGCGGCCTGTGGTTTTACAGCACCTCACGGTCACAGGGGACTGCGACGGGCACGCGGACACCGCAAACCGGAACGGGGCAGACCCGCGACGTATCATCGGCTCCGCCCGGAGCGCCGGTCGGCGTCAACATGCTCGGCCCGGCCGACGCCCTTGTCACGGTCGAAGAGTTCGCTGACTACCAGTGCCAGGCCTGCGCGTTGGCCCATCCGATCATGAAAGAGCTGCAAGGGGCTTATGCCGGCAACAAGAATTTTCGGTTCATATTCCGGCATTTCCCGCTTTCGATCCCCGGCCACGATAAGTCTTATGAAGCGTCCGTTGCAACCGAAGCGGCCGCGTTGCAGGGGCGATTCTGGCAGATGCAGGACCAGCTTTTTCGAAATCAACAGGCATGGACCGGAAATCCGAACTATCGCCAGATGTGGACAGATTACGCGAGGAATATCGGGCTTGACGTTGAGAGGTTCAGCACGGACATTGCGAGCGCCCGAACAAAAGAGCGGGTCGACATGGATATCCGGCGCGGCCGGGGCCTCGGTGTGAGCCAGACACCGACAATATTTGTCAACGGCACATTGATACCACCGTCGGAAGTTAATATCGGTTCGCTGCGGCGGATAGTTGACGCGGAGATCCAAAAGCTCGAGGCGGCGCGGTCAACAGGCGGCGACGCGGGGAGTTCTGGAGGCGACCAGGGCGGTGCTGCCGAGCCGGATAAGAAGTGATGGAAGTAAACAGGGAAACTTCGCGGAAGTCTTCCCTTCCGGTTTGGCTGCCCGCGGCCGCGGCGATCATTGCGCTGGTGGGCCTTATCGATTCCGTTTATCTTACTGCAAAGCACTACGCCGACGGGGTCGTGCCTTGCAGCCTGATCGATGGCTGCGAAAAGGTGCTGACCAGCACGTACGCCGAAATATTGGGCGTTCCCATCGCTGCACTCGGTGCACTCTCATACTTCATTGCATTTTCCCTTGCAACTTTGGCGGCGTTCGGGGATCGGCGAATGTGGCCGGTTTTCGGCGTGCTCACAGCGGCGATGGCGGCATTCTCGCTTTGGCTGATCTATCTCCAGGCATTTGAGATAGGCGCATTCTGCCAGTTCTGTCTTATCTCGGCAGCCACCAGCCTACTCCTTTTTGTCCTGTTTTTCGCGTCCAGATTTTTTTTCGGTTCTCCAAAAAAGTGAAACCGCCGATCGCTGGAGAACGAATAAATAAGTGCCGTACATCGACACAGCCGGGGCCGTGTTGATGCTCATGCCAACGTCAAATGACCAGATCATTGGAGTAGACGTCGGTTAGGCAGTGCGGCACTTGGCAGAAACGGCAAAAATAGGGTAGCTTAATTGTAAAGAATTCAAGTTTGAACAGTGTCGAACGAAGCTATCCTAAATAGAATTGCCAACGGCGACCAAGACGCGGTCCAAGAGTGCCTCAAAACCTATGGGGGGCTCGTATGGTCGCTTGCTCGCCGAATGCTGAGAAACTCCGACGACGCAGAAGATGCGGTCCAGGAGATATTTGTTGACATTTGGAAGAACGCAGGCAGGTTTGACCCCTCACAGTCCTCCGAGACCACGTTCATTGCGATGATCGCACGTCGACGATTGATCGACAGGATCCGATTTACGCAAAGGCGTCTCTCGCCCGACTCAATAGAAGATATTCTGGCCGAACCGGCCGACGTTTCCAAGCAGAGTGTGCAGACAGTTGTCGAAGCAAAAGAGGCCTACAAGGCGCTCCAGCAGCTTCGCCCGGAGCAGAAGCAGGTATTGCAGCTATCGATCATCCAGGGAATGTCCCACCAGGAGATCGCAGATGCGACAGGAATGCCTCTGGGAACCGTCAAAACACATGCAAGACGAGGCTTGATACAAGCTCGCGAGATCATGGGGTTAGGAGATCCGACATCTTTTAAGGAGGTGGCCGTATGAAGAAAAGTATAGAAGAATCTATTCTTGACCTTCTGTGCAAACAGGCGGTTTACGGCCTCACCGAGGATGAGATCGGAGAATTGAGGCAGTTGGAGGAAATGTCAAACAGCAGTTGGGAGTCGCGGTCCCTGGAGTTGACCGCGGCGGCCATTAGCCTCGCGGGGCTTGAGAGCATCGAACCGATGCCCAAGCATCTTGAGGCAAAGATCATGGCGAGCGCCGCGGAGACTTTCTCGCCGGCGCAGAGCGATGCCCCGACGGAAGCGAGTGTTTTTACCGCACCGAGGCGTCCTGTCGTGCGGGAAGACGACGAGCCGAGGGGATCCTTCTGGAATTGGTTTGGTTGGGCGGTGGCCGCTGCGGCGTGTATCGCCCTTGCCGTCAACGTCTGGACAACCCGGATGGATACCCAACTCGCTCGCGATCCGAAACCGCAGCCGACCGTCGAGGCCAAGCCGAGTCTCGCTGAACTAAGGGCCCAGTTAGTGGCAACTGCTTCGGATGTGGTCCGCGGCGAATGGGGGCCCGCGAACGTTGACGAAATAAAGGAGATCTCGGGAGACGTTGTCTGGAGCGACACGAGGCAGGAAGGCTATATGACATTTCGCGGCCTACCGGCAAACGACCCGGAAAGGGAGGTTTACCAACTCTGGATCTTTGACGAGTCGCAGGATGAAAAGACACCGATCGACGGAGGCGTTTTTGATGTTACTACGGACGGAGAGGTCGTGGTTCCGATCGATGCGAAGCTCAAGGCTAGAAATCCGGCGGCGTTCGCTGTGACGATAGAGAAGCCGGGCGGTGTTGTGGTCTCTAGTCGAGAAAAGATAGCCGCACTCGCAAAGGTCAGCGCCGACTCAAGGTCGTAGTGATCTCCTCTTAAATGAAGAAAAGGTCCTCGGGATGAACCTGAGGGCCTTTTCTATTTAGTAGATCTCGCTATCTTATCTGCGCATCAGTACGACCGCCGACTGCTCCGCGTCCAGCATTCGGGCAAAGAACTTTCTTACCTCGTCGTATCTGTCCGGGGGAACGAGAGAACGATTCAGTTGGTAAGAACGCTCGAAATGGAGCTTGCCTTCCTTTACCTTGAATTTCGTTGAATATCTGCCGAACTCAGATTCCATATCCACCTCATCCGGTATCTCGTCAACTTCAAATCCCTCAGGCAGCGTGAACACAACAGATTCGCGCATCATCATCGCTTCAAGTTCAACCGGGTTCTGTCGGCTTGAGTCTGTCAATGCGACGGCATTTCGACGACCGACAACTACCGGCTTGAACACAAGGAGACGGTCACGCATCAACTGACCGTAGCGTGGGGTTTCGAACGCGATCTCAAGGTGAAAGGCCGCTTCGTCCTGAATATCTTTGGAAGACAGGTCTACAAGCCGTGCCCCTGTCGCTCCGCGGGTGAGCCAACCCTCGATCGCCTTTCGGTAATCAGCGACAGAAAGCTCGCGGATCTCACGTCGAAATATCGTTGATGTCTGGCCGTTCGCTCGTTCGGTGATCGTGCCGACAAGCTGACCCGCACCGTCGAGCGTTGCCTCGATGGTGCGCTCGAGAAGGTCAACATCGGGCGGCGTAACCGGCATCTGCGAAAGCCCGCCTTTTTCTCCTGCGATGATCAGTCCGTGGCTGCCTTGTAGATAATCGGGCAGGTCGCCGACCGGTGTGAATGTGTCCGTTGCGTCGAAGATCAGAAGCCGGCCGAGACGCTCATGCTCGATAACGGTGGGGGCGTCTGTTTCGCTGCTAACCCGGACAGCGATAATGCAATGATTGAACTGACGCGGAGAGGCCCATTCCGTCTTCACGTAAGTGGGGTCGCCCGAATAGATCGCGATCGGATATGCCTCAATATCGAGGGTCTTTAAAAGGGCCCTCATAAGATTGGCCTTATCCTTACAGTCGCCGTAGCCTCGGCTCAACACCAGATTCGAGGGACGCGGTTTGTAGCCGTTGCCGTGGCCGACGCCGATGTCGATAGAGATATACTGAAGGTTCTGAACGAAATGCCCGATCGCCCTTATCTTTTCAAGTTCGGTCTTGGCGTTTGCGGTAAGTTCCTTTGCCTTGGCAATTATTTCGGGTGTTATTACCACCTGCGGATCATAGAGTCCGGATGCCCAGCGGGAAACGTCGAGCCAATCGGCAAAAGCCCGGTTCACAGCCGCCGACGGATCGGCGGGGGCATAGTTGACCGCGATCCTCGGTGCAAGATTCACCAAAGAGGGGCTCATCGGTTCCGGCGGGATCGGTTTCAGGTCGTTGAGTTCCCATGTGTATGTGGTGCCTGAAACTTGGGGCTCGACCTGTGGGTGGTTGAACGTTGTCGAAGTGGCCTGCCAACCCTGCGGCAGCGTTAAGGCATATCGCGAGACCAGCACAGGCAGCCGGCCTTGGAAACGATGGATATCCTGATAGAAGAGCGGTGTGTCCTCAGAAACAATGGTATATCCAAAAACATGCTCAGCGTCCACTTCCCTCGAGGCATCTATGATCTTGAGCCGCCCCTCGTTGTAGACGTCGTTCCGGTCCGCGATGATGTCGATAATGGTTTTCTTGTCATAAAATCTCGACGATCCGTTTGGCCTGATCGACCACGCCTCAATGTCGCGCACACGGCCCGCACTCGTAAGGTAATAGGCCTGCGCGACTGCGAAACTGCGGCCTTCCCGGTTTAGCAGCCTTACAGCGTAATTCTCGGTAGTAACGAGCCGCCCGTTGCTCTCCAGTACAACGCGGCTTTCCGAATGAAGCACGACCGCGGGAACATCGCGGGCATATTGCGGAGCCTGACGTTTAGCGGCAGCCGAAAGCCACGCCGGAGGGTTTTTTGCGACCACCGCGGGGGCAAACGCCAACAAGCAAAACAAGAAGGGAAGAGAACGCTTTAACATCGGGGTACTACCTCCAAAGATCGAACCGGCCCGTCCGATCGAAAAACGCGGGCGGCAGATCGCTCCGCCCATTCCTTACTGTTCCCTGGCCTGAGCCAGGCTTAGCTGATGAGAATTGGCCACATTAAAACTATCAAAGAGTTGTTTTACGGCCGGATACGCCGCAACCGGGAAGAGCGTCAGTCCGCCCCGCCCAAAATGGTAATTGCGTTTGTAGACTAGCACGTTAGTTGGTCTTTCAACCGACATGCTTATGGTCAGGCTGCCGACACGCTCGGGATCCGCAACCCCGGCTGGTGAATCTGCACTTTCCAGATCAAACCCCTGCGGAAGTTCGATCCGTATGTCATCCGTGGTCGACAGGGCATATGGGAAGAAAATGTTGTATTCCCGTGTGTCCGAAGAAAAGACCGGTTTCGCACCAAACTCGAAAACATTGGGCTGGAGAAGCAGCCTGCGGCCCGCACGCTGGGCGTAATTTGGCACTTTTATACGGTATTCGTAAGTTAACGGCTGCGAAGGGTCGTCAAAGTGCAATATTGAGATCGCGGATAACTCCGCGGTGCTTAGTCTGGAACGGATCAGGTCTCTTAGGTCATCTTCCCGCTTGGTCTGCGAATCGCGGTAACCGTCGCGGCGACGCTCTATCGCCTGATGGCCTTCATATTCGATCTTGACCGTTCCTTCCAGCGTTCCGTCACCCAAGAGCTTAAACCTGCCGGTACGCCGGGCCGAGCTCTTTTCATGATCGGTCATCGGCGAAGTTGTCCAGAGGAAACCACCGTCCCCAACCAGCATCGACCTGACGCCTTCCCGGTTCCACGGGATCTGGTTGTAACCGAGGTACGGAATACCCGGATTGAAGAAAAGCCATTCGTTGCCCTTCCGGACAGCTACGCCCGAAGGGTCTACGAAGGAAGCGAACGGGTACTTATCCGGGTTAAAGAACGTTTCGCTCTTGTCGCCCGCGAGAACCAGGGTGGTCTCGAAATCGAGCGCTCTGGCAAGCGAGGCGAACAAGAGGTTTATAAACATGGACGTGCCCATCTTCTGCCGGAGTACGTCGTTGGCGTCACGGATCCTTATGCGGCCTCGTTGCTCTTCATCCAAATTTCGGTCAAAACTGATATTCCGGATCCCTCTTTGACAAAAATCGTAAAGGTTTCTGAGCTTTTCTTCGTCTGTGGCGGCACGCGCGGTCAACTCAGCAGCCTTTTGGCGGATGTCGCGGCTTGGCCTGGTCGATTGCTTGTGCAATCCGTCCAAGCCGGTTGCGACGAGGTTCCAGATCAGCAGATTGCCCCAGGTGTTGTAGGTCACGTATGCCCACCTGCGGACCTCATCGTCCGGCGGCATGAACGGTTCCTCTTTATGCGCGGGCACGTCGTACATCGTGGAGACCTGATATCCCTTCATATTCGGATCGTCGCGGAATCGGCCTTCGGGGAGGTTATACCAGTTATATCTCAGCGAAGCGTTGCGAAACGGTCGTATCCAGAAGGTGACACGTTGCAAAGGTATGTCTCGCTGATATAGGAGACGCTCGCCGGCGACCGAATCATCCCTGATGCTTTCTGTGTACTGGTATTCCACGATAACACCCGGTTCTATCCCCGGTACGGCAAACGATTTTGCCATATATCTCGCCCTTCCTACTCGAGCCACTTCCTGCTCGAAAATATCGCTTTGGTTGAGATTTACTATAGAACCATCAGGACGGATAACACGCGCGGCGACGTCCTCCACCCGTTTGCCTCTCATGAACGGTATCTCGACCTTGCTGAACCGCTCCCGTCCGCGTTCGGTAAATATCTTGAGCCGCACATAGTGAGAGATGGTCAGCCGCGACGATCTGCGGTCGTCCAGTTTTGTCTCCCAAAAGATCGCTTCGGCATCTGCATCCTTTTCGACCTTGGGCTCTGTCATCGCCAGTTCCTCAGGAGAAACGGGCCGCCATTCTTGAGCTGCAGCAGTAAGCGACAGAATGAGAACCATCAAGAAGGGACGGTAAGACCGACCCGGTTGGAGCTTTGAAGGGGAAATAAGCATTTTCAGTTCCTCAATTTTTGTGTCTAAAGGCCTGCACCGCGGAAGTTCTTTTTTAGATAGGTAACCGCGGCGGAAATGACTGGCAAGGCATTTCGCTAAAGGGTTGCAGGTATTCTACAAAAGTAAGTGTGAATAAATCAAGAAAAATCGTATCCGCCGAAATAGCGTCGATCTTGTGTTATAATCCAAGGATCCTAGCAGTAATAGACCTATATACCTAATCTTTTCAGGAGACGATCAATGCCCATTGATTTCAGCAAGATCCAGGAGTTGCTAGGCGACGAAGCCGACTCACTCCTAAATCACGTATCTACAACAATTCCAAAGGACAGCCTAAACCTTCCCGGAGGCGATTTTGTTGACCGCGTCGTGTCGCAATCGGATCGCTCACCGGGGGTTTTGCGGGCAATGCAGACCCTTTTTGAGCACGGCAGGCTTGCCGGTACGGGTTATCTTTCTATTTTGCCGGTCGATCAGGGAATAGAGCATTCGGCGGGGGCAAGTTTCGCCCCAAACCCCCAATATTTCGATCCGGAAAACATCGTCAAGTTAGCGATAGAGGGCGGCTGTAACGCCGTTGCCTCGACATTTGGCGTTCTGGGCTCTGTCGCCCGCAGATATGCCCACAAGATCCCGTTCATCGTAAAGATCAATCATAACGAGCTTTTGACCTATCCTAATGCCTTTGACCAGGTGATGTTCGGCACCATCGAACAGGCACGAAACATGGGTGCCGTGGCCGTCGGCGCAACGATATATTACGGCTCCGATAATGCCACGCGGCAGATCACAGAGGTCTCGGAGGCCTTTGCCTATGCCCACGAGCTTGGAATGGCAACAATTCTTTGGTGCTACCTGCGAAACTCAAAGTTCAAGACCGCCGAGGGTGACATGCATACGGCAGCCGACCTTACGGGCCAGGCAAACCATCTCGGTGTGACCATTCAGGCGGATATAATCAAACAGAAACTTCCCGAACGTAACGGCGGCTACAACGTACTGAACACCGAAAGCAGCTACGGCAAGACGAATCCGAAGATCTATTCCGACCTTACCAGCGACAACCCGATCGATCTGGTCCGGTATCAGGTAGCGAATTGTTTTATGGGCCGTGCCGGGTTGATCAACTCCGGCGGAGAATCAAAGGGTGCCGGAGATCTCGCAGATGCCGTTCGGACGGCGGTGGTAAACAAGCGTGGCGGCGGGACCGGGCTTATCTCCGGCAGAAAGGCCTTTCAGCGGCCGATGTCGGAAGGTGTTGAATTGCTGAACGCAATTCAGGATGTATATCTCTCGAGGGAAATCTCAGTAGCTTGATCGTGATCGGTCAGAGATCAGCTCGGCGAGGCCGGGACGGCTGTCGGATGGAATATCCGGCGGCCGTTCTTTCATGGGTTCAAAAGCACGAACAAGCGATCAGCCCAGTCAGAACGGGCATTGCGAAGAATTTCGTATTGAACACGAGCCATTTCGGGGCTTCCTTGCTTTAGATAGGCACGGCCCAGATTGAAGCGGGCGCGGTCAAAATCGGGATCATAGCCGACGGCGTTATTAAAGGCGGTCAGGCTGTTCTCTATATTATTCAACTCAAGATAGGCTTCGCCGAGCGCGTTAAACGTCTTTGCCTCAGGCTTATATGCCGAAAGCTGCTCAAACATCTGTGCAGCCTCTGCCCATTTTTTCTGTTTTAGCAGGGCGTCACCCAGTTTCTCAATTGCGCCGACATGGTCTGGCTTGAGCGCGAGTGCCCGGCGATAGGCAAGGATCTCCTCTTCGGTCTGGTCAAGTTTGCCGAGGCTAAGGCCGAGCCCGAACTGCGTATCCGCATTGTGGTCCTCTCGCCTAATGGCCTGTCGATAGGCCTCTGCCGCTTCCTTGTACTGGCCGAGCGCAAATCGGGACACACCGATATTGACGAAAGTGACGGCCCACTCCGGCTTTAGCTTAGCGGCATGTTCGGACGCCGCAAGCGATTCGGTGTGCCGTCCAAGAACGCCGTAGCAATATCCTGCCTGATACCAGGCCTCAGAATAGCTCGGGTCGAGTTCTGCAGCTTTAACAAAATAGGGAAGCGCCCGTTCGAAATCGTCTCTCGAGAGTTGCGCAACACCCTGTGAGTAATACCGTTCCGCCACGGCACGATTGTTCTTTTGGGACTCGGTGGCGAGGTCAGAAAAGGAGCGTACCGGGCCGACCCGCATTTGAAGTATTCGTTCCGCGGGTACGGCGAAATTAAGGCTCTGGCCCTCAGCCGCCTGGAGCGTGGCGACCCCAATGACCTGCCCGTACATATTGACTACCGGCGAGCCGCTTGAGCCCGCTGAGATCGGGGCTGTGATCTGAATGATGCGGCCATAACCGGAGATATCGCGGACGGCTGAGACAATGCCGTTCGAAACGCTACCCTCAAGCCCGAACGGATTTCCCACAACAAGGATTGACTCGCCTTCCTGAGGCACGGTTCGCACGATCGTGAGCGGCCAGGCGGCATCGCGCGGAACCTCGACTTGCAGAAGCGCGAGGTCGCCTTCCCCGTCGATCGCCAGAACGCCGCGGACTATATACTTTCTTCCGTCATGGAGATGGATCTCGACACGATTCGAACGCTCGATAACGTGGCGATTGGTAATTACACGGTCCGGGCCCACGAAAAAACCGCTCCCTCGCGAAATGGGTTCGCCGCGGGTGTCAAAGGTCTCGATGGCGACAGCAGATGGCTTTACCCGGCGGACAAGTTCGGGGAGGTAGTCCTGAGCAGAAACACCGATACAACCTGCGGCCAACAGGAAACACAGAAAAGTTGCCACGGTGATCGACCTGTCCATAAACCCAGAGAAGCCTGAACTTCAAATTATAGGGATTTTGGACAAGACAAACAAATATTTTGCACTCCCCGGACGTCTTCCTGAAGATCCAGAGGCGAGCGCTACGATATCGTCACTATCTCAGGATGATGCCGTTCCCATTTAGTGCTGCGTAAACGTCGTTCGAATATAGTCCCAGCCATGGATCGGACTCAGGCGTCTTGAATAGTTCGGTATACACACGCGAATTGAAGGCCTCCAGATCATCTTGCCCTAAGGGTTGGTTCAACCAAGAAAGCAGCTGAGGACGAAACAGCAGATCATTCCGAGTTGTATCAAGGGCAACAAATTCGCTCAGCCTCGCCAACATTAGTGCAAACTCGCCTGCACTTCTGCCCGTTTCCAAATTTTGGATCCTGATGAACCCGACGGCAGCATCGCTGAGCTCCGCAACGGGTGAATAGACCGCTGCCAAAGCCCTCCAATCATCTAGTTTGATGGCTGCCTCAAATCTGGCAAAGTCATCGTACCGCCTGAGTAAGGTTTGCTCGTCTGTCACTACCATCTTGGTGACGGCTATTGGCATCGCACGAATGGCATCAGTTCCAGTTTCGGGATCATTCAGCGATATATCGGCCGCCGCGAGTGCTCCTTCCCGGGCCTGCCTGATCCGGTCAAACCTCTCAGCCCGCCATCGGTTATAGTGCTGATACTTAGATCCGGCCACCGCTCCGCCGGCGGTACGCGATATCTCTGCCGCCTGTGTAAGATTTTCAAGAAACGCTTTTTGGCCATAAAGGCCAGGCAGAGCGTCGATGATCGTCCCGTCGGCATCAAGAACGTAGTGGATCGAATTTCCCGTGATCGTCCTGATTATCTTTCGCCCGTCGCCAAAGTCGATCGTTATGCGCGGAGCAGGCCTAACCGACCGCCAATGAAGTATGTAATTCTCCCTGAGATGCGATGAGATCCTTGGGTCAGAGTACAATATCGAACGAAACAGACGGCTGTTTGCGCAAGAGAACTCTTCGTTCAGATTGCCCAAAAGACGAAGCGAGAGGATCGGCCTCTTCGATGCCTTTGCCGCAAGCTTTGCCTCCTCGAGATCCGTGTACCAGAACAGCCCGGAGGCATATGCGTCCTTTTGCATCGAGACGGCATCGACCGCCGCCGCGATCCGATCCCAAAGCTCGGAGCGCTTTCCGGTCTCCTTAAAACGGCTTATTTCAGCGGCATGCTCCGATAACAGAGAATCGACGCCCTTTTGTCCCATCGCCCTTAGTTCAGAAATGGCGGCCTCCGATAGGTCCCGGTCAACAGAGACGGCCGCGAGTGCAAGTTCACGCGCGAGATCCACGCTGCCAGAAACAGCATTTGAAAACATCAAAAAAGCAATGGCCAACGCGATAGGTGCAGTTCTCATATTTTTCTCCTGTATCGATTACCTCTATAGTGAACGTAATCTGTTTGAGAACTTGCACACAGGATAGGTTGCTTTGCGGGCGAGGTGGGGTTGGTGCTATAAGGGAAGCATAATGACACGAAAAATTGCGATAGGGGCCGACCACGCGGGTTACGAAGTAAAAGAAGAGATCAAGAAAACGCTGGATGAGATAGGCGTTGAATATGAAGATCTGGGGACGGATTCCGGTGATTCGGTAGATTATCCCGACTTTGCCCAAAGGGTTGCCGAGGGAGTCTCAAACGGAGCGTACGATCAGGGGCTGTTGGTTTGCGGATCTGGGATCGGTATGGCGATCGCCGCGAACAAGATCCGAGGCGTAAGGGCAGCCGTTGCCTGGAACGAAGAGACCGCCCGGCTTGCCCGGCAGCACAACGACGCAAATGTTCTCGCCCTCGGCGCCCGTACAACGCCGGAAGGCACCATTCCCGAGATCGTAAAGGCCTGGTTCGCGGCCGGTTTCGAAGGCGGTCGCCACGGGCAGCGCGTCAAGAAGATATCAGACCTCGAATCCTGACCACAGCCGTGCCCGTGCCGGAAACTCGATAGGTAAATGAAGCTAGCCCCCGTATGCCGCCGCGGCCCGCTCGTTCATCTCTTCGGGTGTCAGGTCCTCAATGTGGGTCGCAAACGCCCAGACGTGTCCAAACGGATCCTTGAACTGGCCTGACCTGTCGCCATAGAATTGATCCTGAACGGGCCTGAGAACTTCTAAGCCCTCAGACACCGCCTTTTCCGTAAACGCATCGACATCCTCGACATAGATCATTAAATGGACCGGCGTCCCGCCGACGGTCTCCGGACTGACCGCTCCACTATCGGGAAACTCGTCCGCCATCATTATGATCGCATTGCCGATCTTCAACTCCGCGTGGCCAACCATTCCGGGCCCGCCAATTCGAAACAACTCTTGCGCGCCGAATGCCCGTGTATAAAAATTGATTGCGGCCTCGGCATTCTTGCATATCAAATAGGGCGTCACGCCCTCGTATCCTTGTGGGATCGGGTTCACTTTTTCAGACATTTTTTTACCTCACTGTTGATCAAATTAGTTCGTTGTCCGGGGAAACGGAACACACCCGGACGTGACGCTAGCATAGGATGTCACAATATCAACTGTATTGTAAAAATACGACATTTGGGCGGAAAAGTTTGTGTCCGCGGCCAGAGGCGAGTAAAATTAGCGGCACGAGAGACCGATCGCTATGAACAAACTACCTGAGATACCGCTGGAAGCATGGCGGCCGACCAAGAACACTCTGCACCTATATTGCCAGATCGTCGGAAAGATACGCCTTGCAATGCACCCGCATCTGAACCACTGGTGGCATGTTCCGCTTTATGTGACCCCACGCGGGCTTTCGACTCACACTATCCCTTACGCGGACGGAAACTTTGAGATAGAGTTCGATTTCTGTGACCATCGTCTGATCATGAAGACCAACTCCGGCAGGAAGGAGGATTTTGCGCTTTATGACGGTCTGACGGTCGCTGATTTTTACAGCAGCACTTTTGCGAATCTGGCCAAACTCGGGATCGAACCACAAATACGCCCGACCCCCTACGAGGCGCCGTCAACTACACCATTTCCCGAAGACACGGAGAATAGATCATACGACAAGGAATACATAGCGCGAGCACACCAAACACTTGTGGCAGTGGATCAAATGCTGAATGAGTTTCGCGGAAGGTTCGTCGGAAAATCAACCCCGGTGCATATGTTCTGGCACAGCTTTGACCTTGCATTGACTCGGTTTTCCGGCAGGCGAGTCCCGGTCCGCGAGGGCGCAAACCGCGTCGAACGCGAAGCCTATTCGCATGAGGTAATCAGCTTTGGTTTTTGGTTCGGTGACGACCGCGTCCCGGCCCCTGCTTTCTATTCCTATACTGCACCGGAACCCGAAGGGCTTGCCGAAGAACCGCTCTCACCTCCGGCGGCAAAGTGGGCGGAATCAAACGGCGCCCACCTTGCCATTTTGATGTATGAAGACGCACGAAACACAGACGCCCCTCGTACAACCGTACTGGATTTTTTGGAATCTGCTTATAAAGCTGGTGCGAAACGAGCAGGTTGGGATACCGATGAATTTGCAAATAACTAACTCCGGGATCATATTGTTTGTGAAGCACGCTTGTGTACGGTGTGTTGTTCTGTTCCTGGCGTTCGTATCGTCTGTGGCTACGTCAGCACAAAATACCGGCCTTCCCGGTGGATTATCTCAAAACTCCAGCGTTGAAGAACTCATCCAATGGCTTGATGAGAATGCCATCCCAAAGGCACGGATTGGGGTTGAGATCGAAGTGTCCGAGGATCATCTGGATCCGTCGGAACTGTTCAACTATGCGTTGTCCGAGAACGCTACCTTTTCGCATGGGTTTCGGTTGCGGTCACTGGATGGCTGCAAACTAACTCTTAGAAACGAAGACTTACGGCTTCTCGAATTATGGTCCGGTAGCTACAATCCGAAACTGATCCGTTTGAAAGATATCCGCGTGGACCCCGGCTCTGATGGGACATATTATGGTGAGATAGTGATCCCACTTTCTGATCTTAGTCTCAAAAAGGGCCGAAGCCCCTTTATACATACTAGAAAGCCTGAAAAGGCAAAACGTTTGGGAACATGGCGCGTAATGTTCCGTGTTGTTCAGACATCCTTTTTTGATCTCATCAGGGGAAAATATCGTGATAGTGAGCTTATTTTAATAGGCGTACGATCGTACGAGGACGATAATTTCTACAATTCCCTATGGGGTGAGACTATTCGATTCACTTTTGATGAGGAACTTGCTGCCCGGAATTTTTATCGAGTTTTTCGTAGAACCATCGAACTCTGCTCTAGATAATGCTTGTAGATATACCCTCCCGGCCATGAGCTGAAAGACTATAAGATATTCGCTGACTATTCACAATATGCTCCTGACCTTGGCCGGCAGGACATTTAAACCAATATCAGGGGTATAGTGGGGGATCTGGAATCTAACCGGCCCTGAGAAGCATCTGACCTAAGACACACTTCATTCGACTCACATATTCAACTGAGGTCCACGAACAATCAAACGTAAGCCTTTCCCAGTTTTCTATCGAGAGCATCGTCCACATCAGATCTACGGCTTCGTCCACCGTCCATTCGGGTGACAGGAGGCCGTCGTGTTCGATGGTCTCAATGGTCCGACGGCAGCCGCTGCGGACAGAGTCCATACGGTCTTTCCAGGCGGCCGCGGCGGCCTCGTCCTTGTCGCGAAGCTTCGACAGTGCTTTTGCCGCACCATAGATCTTCGGGACGTAGTTTCCCCAAAATTCGATGAATGCTCCTAGTATCTCGACACCGGTCTGTGCCTCGCGAAGCCGCTTGACCTCTTCATCCAGACCGTAAACGCTGTCCAGATATCGCACCGAAGCGATCATGAGTTCACCCCGCGACGGAAAATGAAGATAGACCGCTTGCCTGGAGATACCCGCCGCTCCGGCAATGTCCTCCATCCGTACACCCTCGCCATTTCCTTCCAGCAACAGTCGGACTGTTGCCTCCAGTATCTTCTTTCTAGTATCGAGTGCTAGGCTTGACATTATGTAAATTATCTTATGTGTTTTACATTGCGTCAACTTAACACAGTGTCAATTCAATCCGACATTTAGCCATTGGATGAATGTAATAATACTCGGAGATAAGGCAAGAATAGGAGCAGAGACTTTGAAGCGATACCCAGAACTCGAACATTTCGTGACGGCCTTTATGGGAAAACCGCCGGTGCCGATGGACTTTCGTTAATACTCCTACGTGCAGATGTGACCGTTCTTGTGATAAAACACTTGTCAGTCATTAAGTCATTACGTAAGGCTCCGGGCCGCGTTTACAGGTCGACTTCGATCGCGCAGCCGACCTGTCCGGGCCGCCCGGCGCCGCATAGAAATAAAGGAGGTCGAAATGAGATTTACTTTGGGTATTGCAATATTGTTCCTATTCGGCGGGATCGGTCATGGGCAGACGCTCAGGGTGCCGACCCTGAGTCCGATCACGGAGATAACCCAGGAGGCCGGATTGACCGAGGTGAAGTTGAGTTATTCGCGGCCGAGTGCGAAAGGCCGGAAGATATTCGGCGACCTTGTTCCATTTGGTGAAGTATGGCGAACGGGAGCCAATGCGTCGACCAAGCTGACCTTTTCTGAAGATGTAAAGATCGCCGGAAACGACCTGAAAGCGGGTACTTACGCTCTCTACACGATACCCGGCGAGAAGGAATGGACGATCATCATTCATACAAATACGCGGCATCGTGCGCTGTCAGGAAATGTCTACAAACAGGAAGAGGACGCTTTCAGGTTTACGGTCATGCCTAGAGGGACATCCGATTTTGTTGAAACGTTCACCATTGCCTTTACTGACATCGCGACCTCGTCATGCAATCTCACACTTTCCTGGGAAAATACCGAGGTCAAATTCCCGATCGAATTCAATGTCGATGGCCGAATAGCCGAACAGATCGCCGAACTTGAAAAGGCCGAAGGCGGGATGAGCCAAATGAACTATTTTCTCGCCGCGGAATACAATTTTCATAATGACAAGGACCTCGACCAGGCTCACAAGTGGATAATGACCGCTCTTGATAAGAGCCCGAAAAATCCAAGGTTTGGCCTGCTCCGTGCACGTATTCTCGACAAGGCAGGCAAACGCGATGAGGCACTTAAGGTCATCGCCGAGGCAAATGCGTGGGCGCGAGAGGCGAAGAACGCCAACTACACCGACCAGACCCAGCTCTTCTGGGATTCGATCAGACCGTGATAGACCTACGGAGCGATACTGTAACCAAGCCGACCGAGGCGATGCGGCGAGCGATGGCCGTGGCCGAGGTCGGCGACGATGTTTACGGCGAGGACCCTACGGTCAACCGGCTGCAGGAACGCGCCGCTGAGGTCTTTGAGAAAGAGGCCGCGCTTTTTGTCCCGACCGGTTCGATGGGCAACCAGATCGCCGTAAAACTCCACACACGCCCGGGCGATGAGGTGATCATTGAGGAACGTGGGCACATCTTCAACTACGAGATGGGTACTCCCGCGGTGGTTTCCGGCGTGATGTTCCGAACGGTGAGCAGCGGTGACGGAAGCGGACATCTCAAATGGGAAGAGATCGAACCCTTACTGCATATCGACCTGCCGTATTACTCGTGTCCCACCGGCCTGATATGCCTTGAGAACACGCACAACTTTGCCGGCGGCAGCGTTATGTCATCTGAACAATGCGCTGAGATATGCGAAATGGCTCATTCGGTCGGCCTGCCGGTCCATATGGATGGAGCACGGATCTTTAACGCATCCGTGGCGTTGGAAACTCCTGTGGCAGATCTCGTTCGCGACTGCGATTCGGTCCAGTTTTGTTTATCTAAGGGGCTGGGCGCGCCGGTCGGTTCGCTGCTTGTTGGCTCGTCCGACTTTATAAAGGAAGCTCGCGTCTGGCGTAAACGCTTCGGCGGCGGAATGCGGCAGGCCGGGATACTTGCTGCCGCAGGGCTGATCGCCCTCGAGGAATCACCAAAACACCTCCACGAAGACCACGCGAATGCCCGCCGCCTTGCCGAAGGCATCGCCGAGATCCCGGGTATTAAGATCGACGTCGAACGTGTTGTTACGAACATCGTGATCTTCGACATCACCGAAACCGGCAGAACTTCCGCCGAGATCTGTGCGGCACTCAAGGAACAAAACATCCTCGCGATCCCGTTCGGCCCCGCGATCCGAATGGTCACGCATTCCGATGTATCGAGCGAGGACATGGAATCGACGGTCCGGGCAGTATGCGCCAGCCTTGATGTTCTTTAGACACTGATCGACGAATCAAATAGAATCTCTTCTGATGATAATCGCTATCGACGGGCCCTCGGGTGCGGGAAAATCGACCCTTGGAAAGATGCTGGCTAAAGAGCTTGGACTCCTCTATCTGGACACCGGGGCGATGTATCGGGCCGCTGCGCTGTCCGCTCTGCGCAAAGACGTTCCGCTCGATTCGGCAAATGAGGTCGCGAATATTGTCAGGGGTTCAAAGATCGAGCTCAAAGGCGAGCCGGATTCGCTTAGCGTCTTTCTGGATGGAGAAGATATCTCTACGGCGATCCGAACGATGAAGGTTGCCCAAGCCGCGTCAATAGTTTCCACTATTTCCGACGTTCGAAGGCGAATGGTCGAGCTCCAACGTTCTATAGGTGAAAATGCAGATAACGGCTGCGTACTTGAGGGGCGAGATATCGGCAGTATCGTTTTTCCGCAAGCCGATATAAAATTTTTTCTCACAGCCAAACCCGAAGCCAGAGCCCAGCGCCGATTTGAGGAAGACAAAGCAAAAGGCCGCGTTACGACTTATGAACAAACTCTCGCGGAAATAAACGAACGTGACGATCGAGATGTTTCGCGGGATGATTCGCCTCTCATTATCTCAGAAGATGCCGTCGTAATAGACACAAGCGACTTGGATCTGACTGAGGTGTTTGAACAGATGCTCGACGTCGTACGCGAAAAACGAAGTGCGGCAGCTTAGGTTCACATTCAAACGCGAAGCACATTGGGTTATATCTCTCTCTGAGGCCGATCGCTTTGGGCCTTCTGTCAGCTTTTATTTTGCTGTTACGGGGTAAAATTCCACAATGATCTATGTAGCTCTGCTCCGGGGTATAAACGTCGGCGGGAAAAACAAGGTCGATATGAAACTGCTCAAGGAGACATTTGAGCGTCTTGGCCTTAAGAATGTAAAGACCTATATAAATTCCGGCAACATAATATTCAGTGACAAGAAGCGCTCTGCAAAAAAGCTCACTGAGCTGCTTGAGACCGCCATCAAAAGGGATTTTGGCTTCGAGGTCAGGGCCCTTCTGCGAGACAGTAAGAACATCAAGGCAGTAACAGAAGCTCTTCCCTCCAGTTGGACGAACGATGCATCGATGAAATGCGATGTGATGTTTCTCTGGCCGGACCGTGATTCGCCTAAGATCCTCGAGCAGTTGACCATCAAACCCGAGATAGACGACGTGAGATATGTGGAGGGTGCCCTCCTGTGGAGCGTTGACCGCAAAAAGGTCACCAAAAGCGGCATGATGAAGCTGGCAGGGAACAAACTATACAAGAACATGACCATTCGCAACTGTAACACGGTCAGAAAGATCATGGCCCTGATAAAAGAGGCAGGGTTCGATGAATAGGCGGTATTGTCTGAAATGCTTCAGTGAATGATCTAGATGGCGGCTAAGAGGTTTTAGTCGAAAATAAAACCAAAGCTGTAGTTTGTCGGGTGAATATTCAATAAGGCCTTAGCCGCCCAAAATTGTTTGACTAACCTGTCCACACTCGCTAACATCGTAGATTGCTTTTTGATATGCTCCCGTAGCTCAGCTGGATAGAGCACCGGCCTTCTAAGCCGTAGGTCGCAGGTTCGAATCCTGCCGGGGGCGAAACAATTGTGGATCTGCGATTGCGGATTCCGGATTTGTCAGAACCGGAAGCGATTGCGACCGGGCTCTTAAGTCCGCGATCCAAGATCTAAGATCCGATTTTTGCACGGCGGCTATAGTTCAGGGGTTAGAACGCCAGATTGTGGTTCTGGATGTCGTGGGTTCGATTCCCACTAGCCGCCCCACCCTCTTTCATTTCCGAAATTTCCTTAATTAAATCTTGTGAACACGAGGTTTTAGCCAGTATAATGGCCCAAGCCTCCCGTCTTTTTATTCCGCCGCAAGAGGGTTTCCGTGTATTTTCCAAGGTCATTATTGCTCACATTTATCACGCTTGTTACTTTGGCCGCGGCTTTTGGGCAGAAGACCGAACGGTTTGTGCCGAACGAGATCCTTGTAAAATTTGACGTTCTTTCGGAGGCCGCACTTTCGCGTTCTGCGTTCGAGGCATTTGGAGCGGAGTTCGTCGAAAAACTCGGTGATCTGGGCTGGCATCGCGTCAAGCTTCCCGGCGGCATGTCCGTTTACGATGCCGAGACTCGTTTTCTGCGCCATCCGTCGGTTCTTGCCGTACAGCCAAATTACTATTACAGCCTTTTGACCACCCCAAATGACCCTCAGTATCCCACGCCGGGGATGTGGGGACTTCCCAAGATCTCCGCGCCCGATGCCTGGAAGCTCACAACAGGAAGCAGCGAGGTGGTGGTTGCTGTGATAGACACGGGAATGCGGCTTACGCACGAAGACCTTGCGGCCAATCTTTGGATAAATCCGGATGAGATACCCGGGAATGGGATCGATGACGATGGCAACGGATTCATTGACGACGTTCACGGATGGGATTTCAGGTTTGATGACAATGACCCGTCGGACCAACACGGCCACGGCACCCATGTTGCGGGAACGATCGGAGCGGTCGGGAATAACGGCATAGGTACGGTCGGCGTTAACTGGAATGTTCGTCTGATGCCGATAAAGATCTACAGCCAGGCGGCAAACGACACGACTTCCGCGATGCTTATCAACGCTTACAATTATGTTCGCATGATGAAGCTGCGCGGCGTCAATATTCGTGTTTCGAATAACTCCTATGGAGGATGCAATGAAGCCTGCGGATTCGATCAAGCAACGAAAGATGCGATCGACGCGTTGGGCGACGCCGGCGTTCTCAATATTTTTGCGGCGGGGAACAACAACCGAAATACCGACGAGATACCCTTTTATCCGGGCAGCTACGATTCGCCGAGCATCCTTAACGTCGCAAATTCGACCTCAGCGGACGTCCGTGCCAGCACGTCTAATTTTGGTGTTGCCACCGTTGACCTCGCAGCTCCGGGCTCGGCGATCCTCTCGACCACGAACGGCTCGGATTCGAGCTATGGCGGTTCCAGCGGTACGTCGATGGCCGCTCCGCACGTTGCCGGGGCCGCCGCGTTGCTTGCCGCACACCGGCCTGATCTGTCCGCCGCCTCGCTCAAGGCGACACTGATGAACACAGTTGACGAACTTCCCGCATGGCAAGGCCTTGTCCGAACTGGAGGGCGGCTGAATGTTTTTGCAGCGATGAAATCACCTACTGTCTGTACGTTCGTACCGGAGACCGAGTCGATCTTTGTCCCCACAAAAGGGGGCGTTTTCACCATCAATGTCGAAGCGCCGCCCAACTGCGATCATACGGTCCGCGCCTCCAGGCATTGGATACAGACGATCTCGCCGCGAAACCTGAGCGGGAGCGGGACAGTACAGGTTCGCGTAACTGTTAACAATACACGGGTTAGAAACGGCGAGCTATTGGTAGGCGGCGTGCCGGTCGTTATCACCCAGTCACGTGGCGGGAAGGAATAGATTTTCTCTCCTTTTCGCAAACCATTTTGCGTTTCGCAGCGTCTAAGGGTTTTTGGAACATCAGGTCAAATGTGAGTTTCTTTTAGTCGGGGCTTTCCCTTCGAGTATCTTGCGCGAACCCGCCTTGAAATTGTATATTTGAGGTTCCGTCCGAATTCGGGACGACTGCCTCCGAATCGAGACCAGATTTATAAGGAAACACATCATGAAATTCTTCACTTCGTTTGGGAAGGCTGTTTTGCTGGCCTCTGCCGTTCTCGTTATCACATTGCCGGCTATCTCGCAGATCAGCCTTAGGAACGCGATGGATGCCGACGGCGACGGCAAGGCGGACTTTATGGTCTTTCGGCCCGATGGTGGCCTCTGGTGGCGATATTTTTCCGGCGACGGATCTTTCAGCGTACAGCAATTTGGCTCGGCCAATCAGGATTTCATGACGCCTGGCGATTATGACGGCGACGGAAAGGGCGATATAGCTATCTGGCGCGATACCGACGGAGTGTGGTGGTGGTTCAGAAGCTCTGACAACACCGTTAATGCCGTCCAGTTCGGCGCGACCGGTGACGAACCGGTTGCTCGCGACTATGACGGTGATGGGAAAACTGACCACGCCGTTGTACGTCGAGTGAATGGCGAAATGATCTGGTACATCTTGCGAAGTACAGATCTCGGTTATCAGGCAGGCCAGTTCGGCGCGTCCACCGATTTTGTTGCTCCCGGTGACTACGACGGTGATGGCAAGTTTGACCTTGCGATCCAGCGGCCCGGTCCTACACCGACCAGCCCCGCAACTTGGTTCATTTCTCTTAGCAGCGGCGGTTTCAGCATATTCCAGTTTGGTATCAGCACCGACCTTATCGTGCCGGGCGATTATGACGGTGATGGAAAAACAGATGTCGCGGTCGTCCGCGAAGGGCCGACTCCCGATTCGCCGCTGATCTGGTTTATTCTCCAGAGTTCCAATGGGGAAGCCCTAGTTTATCAGTGGGGCGTAACGGGTACGGACCTTACTGTGCAGAACGACTACGATGGGGACGGAAAGACCGATGTCGCCGTCTGGCGCGACACAGACGGTACATTCTATGTAAGGAACAGTAGTACCGGCACAATGTCGGTGTTCCAGTGGGGCAGTCCGTCCGATTTCCCGATCGCCGGTTACGACACCCATTAATTGTTCTGCAGTCCATGTATTTTTCTTCTGGGCCGGACGCCGCAAGGGTTTCCGGCCCGAATTGTTTGACGGCGGAAGCTGTAGTAACTTCTTTTCTTAGGTCGATGGGTCAGATTCCGGACATTGTAAAGCTTTTTGCCGGGCGGCAGATCGCCGTTTTTGGTGATGTTGTTGCCGATCAGTTCCTAAATGGGACGATCAGCCGTGTTTCCCGAGAGGCCCCCGTGTTTATTTTGAGGCACGATGCGACCGAAACTCGGCCCGGTGCGGCCGCAAATGCAGCGGCAAATATAGCTTCGCTTGGCGGGGTGCCGCGCCTTATCGGACTGGTTGGCGAAGACCGCGAATCTGACCTTCTCCGTTCCGCCCTACGATCGGCTAAAGTTGCGTCAGATGGTTTGATCTCCGACCCGGCCCTTAGAACAACAACAAAGGTCCGCGTACTTGCAGGACAGCATTATGCACCCCGACAGCAGGTGATCCGGATCGACTACGAGAACGACGCCGCGATACCCGCAGAGACCCGGGCAGGCTTGGTTCGCGCAATTACCGAGGTCGCGAACGTGTCGGACGGAGTGGTAATTTCTGATTACGGATACGGTGTTGTGGAAAGCAGTTCCTACGAGGCGATCCGGGAAGTTTGCTTGGGGCGTGGGATCCCATTGATAGTCGATTCGCGCATGTCGCTCGCAGCCTACCAGGGGGCCACATCGGCAACACCCAACCAGGAAGAGGCGGAATCGATGATCGGGCGTGGATTTTCCGCCGATGATTGTGAGGCAATGCGGAAAGATCTGGGCCACGAAGCTGTTTTGGTCACCCGCGGGAATAAAGGGATGATACTTGCGGAGAAAGGCCGCGCGCCATTTCTGATCGAAGCCGTGGGAAGTACGGTCCCGGTGGATGTGACAGGGGCCGGCGATACCGTGATCGCCGCATATGCTCTAGGCCTTGCCGCAGGACTGACGTTTGCCGAAGCCGCAAGGGTCGCGAATCATGCCGGCGGCCTTGTCGTAATGAAAAGAGGCACCGCGACAGCGACCTCCGAGGAAGTTGCCGCGTCGCTCGCCGACGAACGGCCGTCGGATGCGTCAGATGCGGCCGGACAGTAGATGGATGATGAAGCCGAATCTTGCACCGATCGTTGACCGCGAGTCACTGGTTAAACTGGTGGCGGAAAATCGGGAAAAAGGACGAAAGATCGTTCTTGCGAACGGATGTTTCGACCTGTTTCACGTCGGGCATGTCAGATATCTTGCCGGTGCACGTGATCTCGGCGGATTCCTTATTGTCGGTATAAATTCTGACGAACAGGTCCGCCGGCTGAAAGGGGAGGGCCGTCCTCTGATGCCCGAGAACGAACGGGCGGAAATAATCGCGGCTCTCAGCCCGGTTGACGCCGTAACTATCTTCAATGAACCCACGGTCGAGGAGCTTATCATCGCCGTCCGTCCCGATGTACACGCAAAGGGCACAGACTATACCACCGAGACCGTTCCGGAACGTGACATCGTTAGAGAATATGGTGGACGGGTTGCCATCGTTGGCGACCCCAAAGACCATTCGTCAACAGAACTTATAAAAGCCCTAGGCGGGAAAAGATGATGGTCGGGGTTATCTTGCCCGGATATGTTCGTTTCCAGGAATAAGCGAGACCTTATGATAGAGGCCTGGGAGCGGCTGGACTGCGAAAGTGTAGGTGCAGTTGAGATAAGTGCGATTGCCAATGCCGTCCGCGAAAGATTTGGTGAAACCGCGGTTGACGGGCCAATGACCATAGCCAGACTATTGGCGGATGAAGGCGCCGAGTTGCGACACGCCGAAATAATGGGTCTGCACATAGCGCACGCCGCAGACCGCCCTTACGATGCGGTGTTCAGGAATTTGATAGATGTTTCCACACTCGCTCGTGCGCGGGCTTCCCTTCGTAAAATGGAGAATCTCCGTCGGAAATTTGCCTCGGACGAAGATCGGGAAGGGGCAAGGTTGCTGGCTGCCTTGGCCCGGGACGAACGCGAACAACTTATTTCCGGCACTGTTGACGGCGTATCGGAGATGCAGACCGAGGTCGCAGAATGGCTGCGCATTTGGCTTGGCTCGCCGGAGATATTCGAGAATTGGCTGGGCCTTCGGCTGCGGTCAGAGGATTTCCGTTCGCGGTTTGGAGATATTTAATACCTAGAGGTAGCTATGCACAGGTTTTATTCCCCGCCTGCGGCCTTTGGCCCGGAGAGCGTTCGGTTAGACGAGGGCGAGACAAGACATCTTCGGGATGTTCTTAGGCTTGGCAGAGGGGATTCGGTAAACGTGTTCGACGGCGAGGGACGAGAGTTCTTGTGCAGCGTGGTGTCCGTTTCGCGTAGGTCTGCGGAACTTCGCATCGAGAGTGAAACCGTACCTACTGCGCCCGAATCGCCGCTTGAACTAACGGTCGCGGCGTCGGTGACCCCTCCCGACCAATTCGATCTGGCGGTGCAAAAATCTGTCGAACTTGGCATTTTCCGTTTTATCCCGCTTATTACGTCCAGATCCGAAGTAAGAGAAAGTGTTGCCCGAAAACGGGTTGGCCGGTGGCGACGGATCGCATACGAGGCGTCCAAACAGTGTGGCCGTGCGCGGCTTATGGCGGTCGAAGAACCCGTCCCGCTCCTCGAACTGTACGAGACCGCGGATCATAGTATTGTCCTTTTTAGTGAACGCGCGGGGGTCGGGTTTGACCGGATACTGCCTGCCGAGAAAATGACGATCGTCTTCGGGCCGAAAGGGGGTTGGGACGATGATGAACTTGAACTGGCAACCAAGAATAATGCCACGGTCGTCACATTTGGCGGCCGGATCCTACGTGCCGAGACCGCGGCGATCGCGCTTACGGCTATAATTCAGCATCGTTTTGGCGACATTAACTAATTGCCGCTTCCGCCACGCGGGCGAAAATACGCGTCTCCCCGAGGTGTCATCTCAGCACGTTCGCCCAGGGTCTGGATCACAGATTCCAGAAGCTCTTTCGACTCGAGCCTGAAATTCGCAACCCCGCTTACATTCGCGTCGGCATCGGCAAATTGTATTATCAGGTAACGCTGTTTCTCCCGAATAAATCCACCCAGGCCCGCTCCCGGCAGCGGAATGTTCTGAACCACCGTACCGGTCGTCGAACGCACGGAACGCGACTGCGGGTAGATGGCATTCATCAACTCATATGCGAGCGAAAATCGCTCTTTGCCGTCGCTGCCAAGAAAGACCAGACGCTGATTTTCTTCGTCAAACTGAAGCTTGCCTCGCTCCCGTCGACTAAATCCAATGACGCCGCCTTCGTAACGTGCATTGAATGTTTCGGGGGCTGCGGGCTTACGAGGTGCCTGCCGGCCGCCTTCTTCAACCGGCCGCATCTGCGGCGAAACAAGCCCGGCAACAAGAACCAGGATCGCTGTTAATAGCACGACTTTCATATTTCTCCGATCGATCGAGTACTGTTTCCTTTGCCTATAACCTTTTGACGCACTGACGAGGCCCTATGGTTGTCGGGCTAAGGCAGAATTCGCATTTTCTTCGTTCAGCAGTTCAAGGCGCTTAACTGCCAGTTCGACATACTCCTCACTTATCTCGCTGCCCAGCCACCGTCGCCCTAGTCGGGCAGCAACTTTTAGCGTGGTCCCACTTCCGGTAAATGGGTCATAAATGATGTCTCCCGCTGTGCTCCACGTCCTGATCTGGTCTTCCGCAAGCTTTTCGGGGAAGATAGCCGGATGCTGGAACGCCAGCTTGTCTGTTGCGCTTGCGGTGCCGACGTTATAATAGAAGATATTGTTCACCTTCCGTTCCGTTCTTATTTTTCGGCCGATGTCCTCATCTGGCACATTGCCGCGTCCATTGCCTGTTATTCTAAACGCCTTGATCTTTTGTCCTGCGGACTTGGTTGGCTCGGTGATCGGATCGAACGTTCTTGGCTGCCCTTTGGTAAAACAAAACATATACTCGAACGCCTGCCTGTAACGTTTGCCACAGTCGCTCGGTATCGGATTGTTCTTCGCATAGATCATCGTATCGTGAACCCGGAACCCGGCGTCTCGGAACGCGAACGCATGTTCAAAGCTAGTCAGGCTCTCGCTGCCGTTGACGGTCCGGTCGCCTACCACCCAGATCACGACGCCGCCCTCTCTCGTCTTTGCAAACAGGGCTTCCGCGATCTCCCGGACATTGAACTGATATCCGTTATAATCGCGCAGATCGTCGTACGGCGGGCTGGTAACTGTTAGGTCAACGAAGCCGTCCGGCATTCGGGCCATGGTCGCGAGACAATTCTCGTTGTGGATGAGGCCAAGTTCAGACATTTTTGGTTCGGCCGGAGCAGGAAACCGCAATAAGCTCCGGATATTCAGGCTACCTTTTTCGTTCCGGATCTTTTCTATCCGGCTGCTATCTTGCAAGTTCGGGTATGTAATAAAGAAGCCACCAAAGTACGAGCTGTACCGCCAGTACGGGCACGCTCAAAAGCAGCGAACGCGCCGCCAGCTCTCCTCCTCCAAGAGACGGCTCCCATCGAGCTCTGGCGATACCGGCGGCCGACACCAGGACCGTGAACGGAATAAAGAGCACACCGAGATAAGGAACCAGCGAATATACGAACGATGCCCAAGCTATCTGCGAAGCTGCGTTCTTGTCGTTAGTAGCAAACAGCTCTACGGCGTCACCAGACGTTTTTGAGGCGGTAAGAGCGACCCTCTGCAGCCCATAAGAGGACCTTATGCTGTCCAACGGCTGATAGTCCTCAGCAAGTAGCTTTCCGCAGACAGAGCACTCGTGCGAAACACCGACATCTCCGGCCGCACCGCAAGCGGGACAATTGTTGAGAGCTGTTGTATGTTGCTTCATCGTGAGGGGCATCAACGAATAAAGTCTTCCACGTTTTGCGCCCGGGTGCAATGTTCGGTCAGCCTACGCTGGCCACATTTCTGCAAACCTTGCAATATGCTCGGCACCCTCATTGCCGGCCTCGGCCTCAAGAAAAGCTCTAAAGATATCTTGTTCTGCGATGTAATCCTCTTCCGAGAGTTTGCCGGAAAAATAGGCGACACGGAGCCAGACGAGGTAAGTGTTGAACGCGTCGGTCTGGTTATATTCCACGATCCGGTTCACGTCTCCGGCCAGCCATAGATCTACGACCTGGTCGCCTGCCATGTCGATCTTGCCGGGATATCCGCATAGTACCGCCAGGTCATTCAGTCGCGGCGTCATTCCGCCTCTTTGCGAAAATTTTTGTATCAGGTCGAGATGCCATTCACTGTTTCGTGAGTCGAAATAGTCCCGTCCCTCCCAAGGTTTAGCCGGACGACGGGCAAAACCGGGCGCCGAAACCTCGTTTACAAGAGCACGCTGGGTAAGTACCTGGAGGTCCGATTCCAGCGAATTAAAGCCAACAAGCTGAGGCCCTCGTTCGCCGACCCAATGAAGAAATGTCGCGATTATGTCTGCCTCGTCGTGATGCGACCGGTCGGTGGGGAGCTTTGGCAGAGAGTGGATAGCGAAGTCGATCTCCTTCCGGCCATCCCGAAAAACAACATTTCGCGAAAGGAACGCGACCGATACGACCCGCGAGTACAGATACTTTACAAATGGGCGCGGCACCTCATAGGAATATCCCGCGGTGTTCTCCCAAAGCTTCTGCATCGCTTCTAACTCTGTCGTTTCCTCCGGCAGGTCAAAAAGCTTCTTGGCGGCCATGGCATCCGGCACCCATTCCAGATCGAAAAACCATGTCCGTTCGTGAATGTCCTGTTTCAGCATTTCGCCGAAAGTTTAGCACGTAGAAAAAGGATCGGGAAAACTCCCGACCCTTTATCACCATAACTCAGTGCTCCTTAGTTTCCGTCGGTCTCGACCGAAGCCGAACTGCTCAAGGCAACATTAAATGTGGTACCTTTCCGGAGATTAAGGTTCTTCCCGTTCATTGAAAGCGTTGAACCGCCGCTCGCGGAAGCGTTCGATGACTGCGAAATACTAAGTCCAGGAATGCTCCCCGGGACTGCGCCGGTCGTAGAACCAACGACGTGGCCGGTTGTATCTACCACTCCGCCGACAGCACCGGTCGCTGTATTTGCAACACCGCCAACCGTATTGGTCACGCCGCCGAGCAATCCACCGGAGGGCTGTCTCGCAGACGTCCGGGTTGTCGCCGAGCTGTTGGCAGACGTTTCTGCAAACACATTATCATTAACCGTTGCTCGTGCAGCCGCATTCGTCACCGAAACAATGGACGCCGAGATCGGCATTGTCATATCGCCCTGTTTCAGAGTGTCAAATAGAATTCTCACCTTTGATTCGGCTTGTCCTCTCGTCCTTTTCTGAACCTCGGTCACGCGACCTATAAGCATCGAGCCTTTTTCAATTAGGACCTCGCCGTTCTGTTCTATCGCTCGCTTGGTCTTCAAGATAACCTCGTCTCCAACCTTCGCTTTTTCCACATTTAGCGATTTTGTAAGCTCGGCGGCTACTTGTGTGCCGGCGTCAATGGCGATGCCATCAGCCGATCTTGCGGCTGAGGCCGCGGCATTTGCGGCCGTATTTGACTGAGTTGTTGTGGATTGTGCCTGTGCTATGCCTGAGATCGCGAGTGTTAAGGCGATGCCCAAAATTGTCTTACTCATAAAGTCCTCCCTCTGTACTTTAATCCTAAATTCTGGGCACGAAAACTGACTTTCGTTGCTTCGATGCAGCGATATGGCAATAGGGTTTGCCGACTTTTTCTATCTTGTTCGGCTAGTTCTTCGTTTCAGAAAGTCCATCAGAACGAACTGGGTGAGGTTGGCGGGATTCGCGAAATAGGCCTTTCCGCGCGTCATAGCGGTCATTTTCTTTACAAAATCAACGAGATAATATTCGCTTGCGAGCATGAACGTATTTATCATTATCCCGGACCGGCGGCACGCCTGGACCTCCTTAAACGTCTCGGCCATTACGAACGGGTCGTTGCCCATCGAGTTTTTGTAAAGGAGACGGTTCTCGCCCGGAAGGACCTCGGAATATCGGCGGTAATTGAAAAAGGCGGCATGTGTGGGCTCGATGAACGCTGCGGTAGGCTTGCCGTCTGTAACCATAACAATTTGCTTCATATCCTTTCTCTCCGCGTCAAGGATGCGGCGTGCCAGCTTCAGCCCTTCGGCTGTGTTGGTGTGATATGGGCCTACACGGGTCGTCCCCAGCTTTACAAGCGGCAGTTCCTCGGCACCGTCGTGAAACAGGACTATTTTGAGCGAATCACCAGGATATTGGGTGCGGATCAAGTGTGCCAGTGCAAGAGTTACTTTCTTTGCAGGTGTAAACCGGTCTTCGCCGTAAAGGATCATCGAATGCGAACAATCGAGCATTACGACCGTCGCGCACGACGACCGGTAATCCTGTTGATAGACGTGGAGATCGCCATAGTCCAGGCCCAGCGGCACCCTAACGCCTTCGCGTGCTATCGCTGACATCAACGTAGCGTTGACGTCCAGATTGAGCGTATCGCCGTATTCATATTTCCTCGAACCGAAGGAAGTTTCGACGCCCGTGTCCAGGTGAGAGGTCGTATGCTGGCCCGGGGATGATCGCCCCAGAGACGACATCAGCTCACGTAATGCCTTGTAGCCGAGCAGGTCTATACCTTTCTCCGTGATCTCGAACTTAACTTTTCGCCGTATCGGCTGACCGATCTCACCGGCCCCGGTGCCGTCGCCGGCCTCCGAGCCTGGCTCCTGCGACAGTTCCTTCAGATCAAGGTAGCCTTCATCGATGAGGCGCTCGATCAGCTTGTTTATCAACTCCTCCAGAAGCGATCCGCGAAACTTACCATTATTTTCGGCGAGCATTTTCTGCACATCCATCTCGTCGAGCACGCCCTGCTCCATCAATGCCCGCAAGAGTGCCTGTCGAAGAGCATCTATCGAGTCGTCCGGTTCGTTTTGATGCCGTGTCCAGCGGTAGTCATCGCTAAAGCCCGAGTCAAGCAACTGCCGCGACAGCGAGCCCATCAGGCCTGCCAGATCGACGCTGAAAACATCAAACCCCGTGAATTCTGAATACCTGATCAACTTCATTTTCGCTTCAACACCTTGCCCGTTTGCACCAATACCGATATAGTGGAAGAACCCTCAAGCAAATTTCGACTCTCTCCAAGAACTTAGCACAAGTCTCTCTCCATTCTGAAAATTCAACAAGGAAGGACGTGAAAACATGAGAAAGTTTTTGGTATTGGCTCTGTCGTTCGTCGTGTTTGCGGTATTGCTGCCGATGAGCGCAGAGGCGCAAAGCTGTAAGAGAAAAGGTGTTAGCAGTAGGGGGGCGAACTATGGTGTTGCGGGCTATCGGACATACAATAGGCGAAATAATTCGCGGTATGCGGCGCGGGGTTATCGCTCACAGCGGCGCCCAAGCGTCTATCGTCGCCACCGCAATCTAATTAACATCGGAATAGGAGCCGGGAGCGGTGCCCTGATAGGCGGGCTGGCGGGCGGCCGGAGAGGAGCCGGCTGGGGCGCGTTGGCGGGTGCCGGTGCAGGGGCGGTCTATACATACAAGATCAGGCCGAAGCAGCGACGCTACTACAGACGATAGACGCCGCCTAATGTCTTCTTCAATTGCCGCCGTGCTACGGAGTACGGCGGTTTTTTATGGTGCCTACGTAAACGAATGTAAAGCGCGCTGAAGCCGGGGAAGACCGGACGCACCAAAAGCGCCTAATCGCAACCGATATAGTATTTCCGATAGCGACGCGATGGCGCACCTGGTGCTGATAACCTCAAGTATCACAATAGATTACACCTTGTGGCACAGCCATTGCCATATCATTACACCGAGGGGGCACCGGCCCCTTTGGAATTTTCGAGAAAGGGGAGAGAGAAAAGCAATGAGAAAATATTTCGCAGCATTCATGATGATGGCAATGATGGCGGTAATGGTGCCGATATTCGCAACATCAGCAGACGCGCAAACGCGACGCTACCAGCCGCGTCCGAAGAAGCAGAACGTCTATGACAGGCATCGCAATCTTATCAATATCGGCATCGGTGCAGGTGCAGGTGCGATAATCGGTGCAATTGCAGGCGGCGGTAAAGGAGCCGCGATCGGCGCAGCAGCCGGTGCAGGCGGCGGAGCACTATACACATACGTCTTCAATCCGAAGACCAAGAAGTATGAGCGACGCTACTATCGCCGATAAACAGCATTGGACAACGAACCGGGGGGGCAAAAGAACCGCAGCATCCGAAAGGGGGGAGCTGCGGTTTTTTAGTGGCCATTATAATCTCCTATGCCGAAAGCAGCAAAAAATATTTACTAAAGCCTTTTGTATGCGATATCGTAGAGAAATCCATAGACGGAGGATTCGGTGTTATTAACTTATAGCAAGCTGCTTTTTTCTGTCTGCTTCCTGATCTGTGCGTTTCAAGACGCCCGGCCGGCAATAAGTAATGAGTTTCGAAGTAGTTTTGCCGGATTTGCGATCGATGCAGGTGGTCGTCCTACACGTGCAGAATTTATTCACCAAGACGTTGGAACATACGCTATTTTTGGCCCTGCATTTGAATGGCATGATAAAGGCGCAAAGATACGCATAGCCGCTCATCTTGTGACCTCAGACAGCAGCACTACCCGCCGCCAGCAACAGCCCGCGATCCTTGACTTAATGATCAAACAATCTACTGTTGAGCTGCAAAATGCCGGTCTGCAATTTAGCCAGGCGCCTTATGCTTTTGCCTCGTCAAGGGGAAGAGAGGTTAAAGCCACGGGCAAGTATTTCTTTGCAGAGAGGGTCTTCTTTGTCGGGGAGATCCTTTACAATATCAGCCTAACTACTCCTGATAAAGAAACATTTGATTCCAACTATCCCATTCTCGACAAGTTTCGGCTATTGACCAAAGCCGAGAGGATAGTTGCCCTCATAGAAGATTCAAATGCGATACCGATGCCGCAGGAGACGGCTGACGAACGTGCCGGCCCTGAGACCGTATGGTATGACCTTAAAGGGCCTGTTCAGAGATTTAGAGAAGAATTCCAGTCTAAGCCGGGTGCAGGAAGCGAGGTGACCCAAGAGGTCTGGTTCGACCAAAACGGTTTCATCACCTCTGAAATAACATTTGGCAATGGCTATCCGGAATTGATAACGACATGGGGCTGGGTCGAAGGCCAACGGGTAAATTCACAGACAACTATTCCCTTTTTGCGAAGCGAGATGCCGCCTCCTACTCATAGGTTAACAGTTGGAGGCGGAGCGGATGAGATATATGGAGTTCGGTTCGAATCCGCCTATGATATCAAGGGCAGAATTACAGAACAGAAATGCTTTTCGAATACAGGAACTTTAGTTTTTAGGAAGCGGTTTGTTTATACCGAGAGATCCATGGAGATCATAGAGACAGATGATCGCGGCGGCTTTCTTGGACGTTCGCGTGAAATACGTGATGATGCTGGCATCGTCGTTGAACACCAGATCCTGAGTGATATAGGTCTGGTGATCGAATCAAAAAAGTTCGAATATCGATCAGACGATCGGGGCAATTGGATAGAGAAGTGGGTTGTAAGGCCGGTTAGAGTCGGGAGACGAACCGTGACCGAAAGATCTGGTGTTTATAAGCGCGATATCCGATATTACGACGAAGACAAAATGCAGGACCCGGTAGCGTCCGTCGCCAGGCCTATCTACTAGACCTGCTGGCCGAAATCTTCCGGATAATGGATCAACTCGACTATCTGTCCGCCGACGCCTCTTGTATAGAAGGATGATGTTCCGTCGCGATGGGGTTTTATCGGCCGGCCCTCGCGTTTCGCGGCAGCCTCAAGCTCGGCCATCGTTTCGACACGCATTCCGATATGCGGCGGGTGTTTCGAGCCGGGCGGCAAAAGTGCAACGCCGAATCCCTTCGGGTCGCGAACCATTGCCCAATCTTCATAGATGGTCTCCACGTTGAACCCAAGTCGCTTGTATTCTTCAACGTCCTTTTCCAGATCGTCGCATTTCACTGCGATGTGATCGACCGTGCCTGTAAACCTTGTATCGCCCATCGGTTTTACCTCTTTCGTTTTATTTTATCAGATACTGACAAATTCCCGTCCCTCGCCACCAGACTCCGTTGAATGTCCATCTCGGCGGGCTGTGATAGGCTTTATCTGATGAGGATCGTCTCGCTTCTGCCGTCCGCTACAGAGATCGTCTGCGCTCTCGGGCTGGAGGGCCGGCTTATAGCGGTTACCCACGAGTGTGATTTTCCCTCCGGGATCGATGCCCGTCCGCAGATCACCTCAAGCCGGATATCGCACGAAACGATGTCGAGTTCCGAGATTGACCACGCGGTCCGGTCGCAACTCGATGGGCATGGTAGCATCTACGATCTGGACACCGCGCTGCTGGCCGAGCTTAAACCTGATCTGATAATCACCCAGGAGCTTTGCGATGTTTGTGCGGTCAGCTATAAGACGGTTTCCAGTGCCGCAAAGATGTTTACCGCCGACGCCCATGTTGTTTCCCTTGAACCAAACACGATCGAGGACATTTTTTCGAACATTTTAACCGTTGGCGGCCTTGCCGGCATCAAAGAAAGGGCAGACGAGGTTGTCAGCGAGCTTCGGGAAAGGCTCGATCGTCTTCGCGAACAGACAGCGGTGGTCGAAGATGATCCGCGTGTGATGATGCTCGAATGGCTCGAACCGCCGTTCGCCCCCGGACATTGGGTTCCCGAACAGGTTGAAGCTGCCGGAGGCGAATGTGTCCTCGGCAGAGCCGGTGAGCGTTCTGTTGCGACTAGTTATGAAGCGATCCTGGAGGCTGATCCGGACGTTTTGGTGATGATACCGTGTGGCTTTTACATAAAAGATACGATCCGCCAGCTTGAAAAAACACAGTTTCCCGCAAAGTGGCGGCGGATGAAGGCTATAGAACAGGGGAATATCTGGGCGATGGATGCAACAAGCTATTTTTCACGCCCAGGGCCCCGCGTCGTCGATGGGGCTGAGTTACTGGCTGGCCTTCTCCATCCCGGCGTTTTTAGTGAACCGGACAACACGCAGGCCGTCAGGCTTGAAAAAAATCTGTTACGATTTAGGGACTGAGTTTTTTATTGATACCGAACGATGTAGCGGTGCCTTCGTGTTTTATCTACAGGGAAGTTGTGATGTTGCGAATGATATTGATCTTGCTATTGGTAGTAGCCTCCCTCGGCTGCGGCAGCGAAACCCATCCGTTGAACAATGCAAATGCTCCGGCAAATGCGGCGGCCAAACCGGAAAAGGCGCGCGTACCGACCTATACCTTTGAGGTCGTCAACACGTTTCCCCACGACCCCAACGCTTTTACGCAGGGGCTCTTTTATCACGACGGCTATCTCTACGAAAGCACCGGCCAATACGGCAGTTCAACCTTGAGGAAGGTCGAACTAAAAACGGGCCGGGTTGTGCAGCAGTATAGGCTGCCCGAAGAGTTTTTTGGGGAAGGAGCAGCTCTCTTTAACGGACAGATCTATCAATTGACTTGGCGCGAAGGCACCGCCTTTGTTTACGATCCCGAGAGCTTTAAGCCGGTTCGCGAGGCACGTTTCACCGGAGAAGGTTGGGGGCTTACGAACGACGACCAACATCTGATAATGAGCGACGGTACACACGTGATCCGCTTTGTCGATCCGGCCACTTTTCGTACCGTGCGTACTATTGTCGTGAACCGCGAGGATGGACGTCCCCAGATGAACCTGAACGAACTGGAGCTCATAAAAGGCGAGATCTGGGCAAATATTTGGCACAGCGAAGACCCGAGATATCTTGGCCGTCCAAATCATATTGCCCGTATCGATCCGGCCAACGGTGCATTATTGGGCTACGTGGACCTTGACGGTATTTCGCCCGACGATGTCAGGCGCGACACAGAGAACACGCTTAATGGCATCGCCTATGACGCGGAGAATGACCGCATCTTTGTAACGGGTAAGAACTGGCGCCGGCTTTTTGAGATCAGGGTCAGGCTGAAAGAGTGAATGAGCAGTTTTGACGAACGATTTATGCATCGGGCGATTGAGCTTGCCCGTCGTGGAATGGAAGAGGGCGACGGCGGGCCCTTCGGGTCGGTCGTGGTCAAAGAAGGTGTCATTATCGGAGAGGGCACCAACCGTGTGACCTCGACCAATGATCCCACCGCCCATGCCGAAGTGGTCGCCATCCGCGAGGCCTGCAAAAATCTTGGCACGTTTCAGCTTACAGGCTGCGAGATCTATGCGTCCTGCGAACCGTGTCCGATGTGCCTATCCGCCATCTATTGGTCCCGCGCGGACAACATCTTTTTCGCCGGCGACCGCAACGATGCAGCCCGCGCCGGTTTCGATGATGCTTACATTTATGACGAATTCGCCTCCGAACCCTCCGGCCGAAAGATCGGAATTGAGCAGCGTATGCAGGAAGCCGCCGTCGCGGTTTTTGACGAATGGATAGAAAAGCCGGACAAGGTCAGATACTAGGCATCACGAGTTCTCACATGTTTCATTCTTTTGCTGAGAGAGGCCTTTTTTCTTTTCGGGCATTTTGCATCGCGTGCTTTGCTGCGGCCTTTTTGCTTATGTCCGGGTGTGCGGGCTCGTTTCCTGAAGGGACGAGTGAGACGGCTGAACCCGAATGGGCAGTCTATCTGACAGAGTTGGCAGACGCCGGGCCGGCATCCATCATTACAGATCTCGCGCTTCAGAATACCGCTCCGGTTGCCGGTAAGGAAGTACTTATTGCCTTTACATTAGTGATGCAGTCTCCGCGGGTCGATGGCCTTTCTTCTTCCAGTGAGGCAGATAGGCTCAACGAGATAGACGAAACGATTTCAGAACCGCTGAGGCAAAAGCACGGCGCCGTCTACGCCGGGCGGCTCAATCACGCGGGCAAGCTGACCTTGTACTTCTATGTGCCGCGAAACAGCGGCGCGAAACGGGCCATTGAGGCGGCGATGGCGGCTTACCCTGACTATAGATTCCATATCGAAGCCAATGAAGAACCCGGATGGGAGACCTATCTTGGGTTTCTGTATCCTAAACCTGACAAGCTGCGGAGCATCAGGAACGGTATGGTCGTTGATCGCTTGATCGAAGCCGGCGATACTCTTGAGCGAAAGCGTCCCGTCGAACACTGGGCCTATTTTCCGGATACTGATTCGCTGAACCGCTTTATCGCGGCGATGATCGAGAAAGGTTTCCGGGTAGAAGGCATAGAGACCGCCGACGTGGGAGACAAGCCCTTTTCAGTGAGATTCTCCCGCAGCGACTATGTAGATCACGAAAGCATTGACGGCAACACGCTCGAGCTCTGGAGATACGCTACCGAATTAGGCGGGAAATACGATGGCTGGGAAACGCATGTGATGATCGGTGATGACGATAAGAACCGGGAGAATGTCCGAAAAGGAACCCTGCGACAGCGTGGCTGACGGCAATAGATGACGAACCAATACATTCTTATCGCATTGGCGCTGCTTGTCGGGGCGGTGTTGCCGCTACAGGTCGGCGTGAATTCGAAGCTCGCTGATTCGGTCGGAAGCCCGCTGCTTTCCGCGTTGCTTTCGTTCACAGTCGGGACATTCGCTCTGCTTACCTACGTCCTTATCACCGGGGTGCCCATCGCCAGTGCCGCAAATGCCCGCGGCGCTTCGCCCATCGCCTGGACCGGCGGGCTGCTTGGCGCATTTTTTGTCGCCATGTCGATAATTTTGCTTCCAAAGCTCGGAGTAGCGACGACCGTAACTCTTATCATCGCCGGCCAGATGCTGATGAGCCTTATAATGGATCATTTCGGATTGCTTGGCGTACCGGTTAGGGAGATCAATATCGCACGGGTCGGTGGTATCATTCTAGTGATCGCCGGCGTCTTGCTCATCAAACGTTACTGACGGTCGCGGCTTATTTGCCGACCAGGCCTTGCACCAGGAGTTTCAGCGATGCGTTTCTTTCCGATCTCATTTTTCCTCGTACTCTTCTTCTTGGTACCCGATGCGGTCGCGCGGGATTTTCAAACCGAACTTAATGGATTTCGCCTCCGGCAGTATCGTGAAGCTACGCACAATGAATTCGGCGAACCGGACCGCGGCGGTGCGATGGGTGACGATATCGCCTATGAGGCCTTTTTCCTGAGTGAAGAACCGCTGCTTTATATGGTCTTTCAATACCGAGATCCCTATGACGGCCTGATCTGGAGCATCCAGATGACCGGGGAAGATACCAAAGCCGAGATCGGTTTTAAGGGGCTGCGGTTCGGGATGACCGAAGCTGAGGTCGCCAAGATACTTGGGACCGCCTCAAGGAAGATCGATGTAGGCGAGCATGGAACTCGTTGGGAATTTGACGAAGCGAATTATTCAGTTGAGATCAATACCAACAAACGGCTTTCCAGCATCCGAATTGTTGACGACCCAAAGTACCTGTCTCAGCCGGACATAGAAAAGATCCCGCCCTTCAAAGAGCTCTTGAAGACGATAACAACGGGGACAAATGCAGAAATGGCAAACCTCCTGGCTCCCGACATGGAGCTTTATGTTGACGGAAAGATCTCCTACTTCGGTCGGCGGATGAAAAGCGAGATCGCCTCAGATGAATCGAAAATATTCTCCACTATCCGGGAACTTTCCAAATTGCTCCAGCGGATAAACGTCGAAAAGGAAGATGAGTTTGAGCAGAACCTCAGGCTAAGGCTCGGTACAGATCCATTGCATGTTTACAAATTCAAAAAGATCCCTCGCGTTAAAGAGATAGTTCTAAAATGGGACGGTTCCGCCTGGAAGCTATGGGAGTTTGACGCCGGCAAACCTCCGGCAGACGCCCAGTCCGCATCGGGCTATGAACCGCGCAAACTCAGGGAGATAGTTACCGATGCCGGTGCCGAACTGGAAAAGAGGCCGAACGTTGTATTGTACGCCCCGGACAAGACACCGAAGTTTGCTCTTTCGTATGATCCGTTTCGCTCCGCTGTAAGCATTACCTTCTCCGGAGAGACGCGAGCGACGTCACCGTTAAGGACTGAACTTATGGAGTTCTCTCTACAGTCCTTCGGCCGGCCAAAAGAGACAGCAAGAGAGTTTGATACCGAGATCGGCGTGATCGAAGATGGCAAAACCTATTGGATAGCCTTCAGTAAGGAAAAATTGGAGGATTTTAGGAGATCGGTCAAAAAAGGAGACCGTGTGGTCTTGTACATTACGTGGGTCGGAATAGCCTACCATGAAAAGGAACGGGAATTCGTTTTCCTTACCCATGGCTTTGAACTGGACCCGTTGGCGTCTGATCTGGTGGAGAACAGCGGCGGCTCCCATATGTCGGGCCATGATGCCCGTTAGCCATTGGCGAGAAACCCGTTCACGATCTCTATCACCTTTGAATGGGTCTCCTCTACCGATCCGTTCGCATCTATCACCCTAAAACGCTTCGGTTCTCTTTCGGCTATCTTCAGGTACGCCCGGCGCACGTTCAGGTAAAAATCTGCCTTTTCGGTGTCCATCCTGTTGCGGCTTTCACCGGCCTGGTCTCGGTTCCTCAATCTTTCAAGGGCATTCTCGACCGAGATGTCGAAAAAAAGCGTCAGCCCGGGCTTGAGCCCGCCGGTCGCAAGCTTAACAATGCTGCTGACCGTTTTCTCGTCAAAGCCCCGGCCCGCTCCCTGATATGCCGTCGTCGCATCGGCAAATCGGTCCGAGATCACGATCCTTCCCTCTTCGAGCGCGGGCTTTATAAGAAGTTCAACGTGCTGTGCCCGGTCAGCCGCAAAGAGCAGAAGCTCAGCCATCGGCGCAACCGTTTCTTCCGTTTCAAGAAAAGCCTCGCGGAGCCGCCTGCCGAGCGGCGTGCCTCCCGGCTCCCGGGTAAGCAATATATCAACGCCGCGACCCCTGAGGTGGCCCGCGAGCATACGCAGCTGCGTGGATTTGCCGCTTCCGTCGATCCCTTCAAACGTGATCAGTTTTCCGTGCAAATTGTTACGACGACTCCTGCTTTCTTTCATGCAGGATCGATGAAATGGAATGCTTAAAGATCAGATGATCTCGCCCGCCCGAATCTAGCAGCACCGCAAATTTGTCGAAGCTCCGGATCCGTCCCGCTAGTGACGCCCCTTGAATAAGATTGATCACGACAGGCGTCTTCTCGCGTCTAGCTGAGTTCAAAAAAGCGTCCTGAATGTTCTGGGTACCGGATTTTTCCATAACATTTACTCTTTTTATTGCTTAAATTGGGCGGAGATGAAGCAAGTATAACAGATTTTTACAAAGTCTCAACAAACGTACTGTATCTGCGAACGAAAACGATACATTTACGGCACTTTGTTGTCTACTTACTGCCGTAAAGTTACGACAAGGCCCACTTTCAGTTAGTATTCATAACCGTTCGATCAATTGTTGCCAAACGGTCTCTTCGTCGCCAAAGCCATCCAGCCAAATGGCCTCTTCCTCCTTTCGAAACCAGGTCAGCTGACGCTTTGCGTAATTTCTTACATCTTGCTGCGAGCGCTCGAGTGCGCTTTCTAGAGTCCTTTCGCCCCGCAAATATTCACAGACGCGCCGATAGGCATGTGCCCCCAGCGCGTTCCCATATTCATTTACGCCTTTCGCAAGCAGATGTTTCACTTCATCCACCAGGCCTGCACTAAAATGAGCGGCGGTCCTTGCGTTTATCTTCTCATAGAGCTCGTTGCGGTCCGGCCTTAGAACGAATAGCCGTATCCGTTCGTCGAGATCCGGAGGTTCGGGCCGCTCAGACCAAACATCCGAGATCCGGATTCCGGTCTGGAAAAAATGCTCTAAGGCCCGCATTGTTCGGGCATGGTCACGTACCTGGATTGTCTCGGCCGCTGCCGGATCCACTCGGATCAACATCCTGTGGAGATGTTCGCTGCCGCGCTTCAACCGCAGTTCTCTGAGGCGATCGCGAAGCCGCCTGTCGGTTTTCGGGCTTTCAAAGAGTGGCCGGCGAAGCGTCCGCAGATAGAATCCGGTCCCGCCGACCAGAACGGCCGTTCTCCCGCGAGCCTCAATATCCCGTATCGTTTCTGCAGCATCTCCGGCCCAATCCGCAGCCGTATAGTCTATCGAAGGCTCTACATAACCGATCAGATGATGTGGAACTCCCTTCATCTCTTCAAGCGCGGGCTTTGCCGTGGCGATCTCGATGCCGCGGTAGATCTGTACCGAATCAAAGTTGACGACCTCTCCGCCGACGTGTAACGCCAACCGGACCCCGAGCGCCGTCTTGCCCGAGCATGTCGGTCCGGACACAGCGAAAATTGGTCTCGACACAGTTTTGTTCATCAGATCAACCGGGGCTACGGCGGCGAACGCAAGATCTAGTAACCCGGACAGATGTTAATGCAGAAATACACGCTGAACCAACGCGCGGCGAATGTCAGTGAGACGCGGCGGGACATGCTGCACGGTTCGCCGCTCGCCCGCCCACCTGCCATCATAGAATTACGTAACGAAACAAGACGATCACCGTCAGCACAGCGAGCAAAAGAAGTGCCCCATAGAGCTGGCCTTTTGAGAGCTTGGGTAACTGCATTGCAAATAAAGGTTATCTGGTTCGATCATTGAACTCTGCGTTTCACCGATCGGCCTAACCTCTTGTATCGTATGATTTATGAACTATTTTTTGTACAAACTCACCTCGCCGCGAGTCCCGCAAGGCCGAGATACCGTACCTTCAGAAGCAGATATCTTCGCCAGCCACGCCGAATTCTGGAGAGAACAGGTCGAAAACGGCAAAGCGGTGGCATTTGGCCCGGTTGCCGATCCTAATGGCTCGTATACCATAGCGATACTCCGGCTTGACCCTGAGGTCGACCCGTCAACGATCGTCGCGGGTGACCCGGCGCTTATCTCACTTGCGGGTTTCACCTACGAGGTGCACCCGATGCCCGGTGCCTTTGTCGGTGACTGACCGGCTTGCTGTAAATGCTAGTCAGCGGAGAAAAGCAGCACCGGATTTATCTTGAACTGCAGTTGTTTTGCCGTTTCCCGTCCGCCGTCGCCGCCTTTCCGCTGCATTGTGATCCTGCCGATCCGCAGGTTACCGTTGCGAGTGACCTCTACATTTCCTTCAGAATAAAAGGCGATCGCCGATTCTATGGGCACGATCTTTGACCGGGACTCACGGCCTGTTCTCCATATGACCATCAAAAAATCTGCCTTGTCATCTCCCTCACCACGCAGAAGGTCCGCCGCGACCCTACCTTTATTCCGAGTGAAGAATTCGACAACGCGCAACTGTTCTTCCTTGCCCAACTCCGTCAGGAACATCCGGTCAGACCGTCTTGACTTTCCAACCGGCAAGTCCTCGCCCAAGAAGAGCCTCAATGATCTGACCATCTCAGCGGGCATATCCCACATCCGGACATACTGTCGAAGCCAGCGTTTGTCCACCTGATTAAATCCGGCCGCTCCGCTGACGAGCTTTATTGAGATGCCATGACGATACGTGGAACCGTCCGCGGCGGTGACCTCGACCACTACATCGGATTTCTGGCCGTGCGGTTTGAAAGCTCTGACCGCGACCACCGATGTGGGATCATGACCCAGCGAACCGAGCCATACGCGCGCATCATTATCGTCTTGCCATTTGTTCAGCTTTTCGCGGACATCGTTCTCATTTCTAAAACCATCTTTCGCGATCTGCGAACCGCGTTCCGCCGAGGCCGACCTGGGGGCTTGCCCATACGTGGCCGGAGCTTGCAGCAACAAAAGCAAGATCGCGGCTTTCCATAAAGCGTTCAGTTTTGGCTTGAAATTAAACATGAGACAAACCAGGGACGCCCTCACAAACGTATTGGCTCGTACGGAGACCTGCAGATTTTGCGAATACGAGCCCCAGGAATTAGAATCGACGTGACCGCCGCACGGTTATTTTACACGATTTCTGTCGCGCCTAGATGCCACCCAAGCTGTGGCCTGAGAAATGTCCCTTGAGATCGCACTTGTATTCGGGATACTAACTGTCGCCGTCGTTCTCTTTATGACGGACGCCGTCCGCCTCGATCTGGTTGGGTTGGGCGTGCTGGTCGCGCTCGCGCTCACAGGTCTTGTCACCACCGAACAGGCGATCGCCGGCTTTAGTAATCCGGCCGTGATCACGGTCTGGGCCATGTACATCCTCTCTGCCGGACTTGCCCGGACAGGTGTTTCCCGGATGATGGGCAACCAGCTAATGCGGTTTGCCAAAGGCGGCGAAGGTAAGCTGATCTCTGTCCTGATGACAGTAACGGCGCTTCTTTCCTCCTTTATGAACAACATCGGAGTGGCAGCGATGTTCCTGCCGATAACGATGGACATTGCCCGGCAGACCAAGCGGCACGCCTCAAGGCTGCTGCTACCGATGGCATATGGATCGCTGCTCGGCGGGCTGATCCTGCTGATCGGAACGCCAAGCAACCTGCTTGTCCGCGACGCCCTGCGCGAGGCCGGGTTAAGGCCGCTGGAGATGTTTGACTTTACGATCGGCGGACTTGTGATACTCGCGGCAAGTGTTGCATACATGACGCTTATCGGCAGACGCTTTCTGCCAAAGCGAGACACGATCGAAGCGCTCGGAGCAAACGGGAATTCGACGGGCCGCGACGTAAGGCAGCTTTACAGCCTGGAGGAACGCCTTGCTTACCTAGTGGTACCGGACGAAAGCCCACTTATCGGCAAGACGCTCGGCGAGAGCCGGATCGGCAAGGCACTGGGGCTGAACGTTTTAAGTATTCGGCGGCGTACGGGCCAGAGGGTGGACGCCGAACCGGACGTCGATATCGACGGGGGAGACAGGATGCTCATTCTTGGCCGGCTGGACAGGATACAGGAGATCGCCGAGCGTCCTATAGTAAAAGTGGAAGACGGCCGCTCTACATCTGCGGCGCTGGTTTCGAAAAAGATCGGGTTGGGCGAGATGGTCCTTACCGAGGACTCCGAGATCGTAGGCAAAACGCTGGGCGAGATCGGATTTCGCTCAAAACACGGATTGAACGTACTTGCCGTTTGTCGCGAGGACGAGATCAACCGCACTGAGTTGCGTGACCTGCGGTTTAAGATCGGTGACCGTCTGTTGGTGCATGGGCCGAAAGAGAAGCTGGACGGGCCAGTTTCGGATATTGGAATAACGGAGATCACCGTCGAAGAGGCGGCGAAATATGAGCTGGACGAGATCCTCCTCGTTATCCGCATACCCGAAGGTTCGACGCTCGCCGGCCGGACTCTACGCGAGAGCCGCCTCGGGTCCGCCTTTGGGCTTGCGGCCTATGCCGTAAAGCACAGTGCCAGAGACTGGGAGATACCCGAATCCGAAGCAAAGCTCGAGCCGGGCGACTTGCTGCTTGTAGGCGGCCGTCCGAGGACCATCGAGGTGGTAAAGTCCCTGGACAAGCTGACCGTTGACCGCCACGTCAACGTAAAGCGCGAAAGGCTTGAGGTGGGCTCGCTTAGGGTCGTTGAGGTAATGCTCTCGCCATATTCATCGCTGGCGGAGAAAACGCTTGCCGATCTGCGATTCAGGGAACGATACGGTGTTTCGGTGCTGGCCATCTGGCGAGGCGACCGCGCATACCGCACAGAGCTTGCGGAACTGCCTCTTAGCTTTGGTGACGGCCTGTTGTGCTACGGGCCAAAAGAACGATTCGAACTGCTCGCCCGCGATCCGGACTTTGTTGTGCTGCAGACCGAGATGCAAGAGGAGCCAAACGTCAAGCTTGCCCCCGTGGCCGGTGCGATCATGGCAGGCGTTATCGGTGCCGTCATATTGCTCGGAATGCCGATCTCGATCGCTGCGATCACGGGCTGTGTTCTGATGGTCGCCTCAAGATGCCTGACGATGGACCAGGCATATCAGGCTATCGATTGGAAGGCCGTCTTTCTGATAGCGGCGATGCTCCCGCTCGGCGCCGCAATGGGCGAAACGGGCGCAGCAAAGCTGCTTGCCGACGGGGTGATCGGCACAGCAGGAAGCTATGGCCCGATAGCCGTTCTGGCAGGGTTGATGACGCTTTCCATTGTTATCACACAGACGATGCCGAGCGCGGTCGTGGCCGTGCTGATGTCGCCGATCGCGATCAATACGGCTGCAGCAATGGAGGTCTCCCCGTATCCCTTTATGATGGGCATCGCATACGCACTCGCGGCTTCATTTATTAGTCCCGTTGCCCACCCGGCGAATGTCCTCGTAATGAGCCCGGGCGGATACCGCTTCAGCGACTATATTATTCATGGGTTCCCGATCTCGGCAATTGTTGTGATAATTAGTGTCTTGCTGCTGCCGATACTTTTCCCGTTCTGAGGCGGATCCGGAGCATTTATCAGAAGGTGCGGCCGGGGAGGCATTGAAATTTCCGCTGCTTGACCTTATCATTGGCGGAGCTTCTTTCTGTACCTTATTCAAACCCAGGAGAAAATAAGTCAAGATGCCGACCCGTCCATCGTCAACGTTGATCGCCCGTATATTGGCCGTTGTATCCTTCTCCCTTGGGTTCGGCTCTGCGGATGCTCAAACTGCCGGGTCTGCTCCGGCACTGAAACCGGAGCGTTTGATGTCTATCAGCGAGGTCACTGACGTCAAGCCGAGCGACGCCTACTTTCTTGAGCTTCAGTCCTTGATCGAACGCTACGGTATCAGCGGATTGACCAAAGATAGAAAATTCGATGGGGCAGCACCGCTTGGTCGGCCGGAGCTGGATCATTTGATCGGTGAATCGCGAGAGCTTCTGCTCGAACTTACACTTGGTGTCGAGATACCCATAGCTGATGTTCGAAAAGCGTTCCCCGTCACTTGCGCCCTGGGTGGAACGGGCATGAGATTCACAGAGTTGAACATCGCGGAATATCTCGAATGTTCGTTCGGGGCCGGGTCCGTTAGTTCGAAAAAGCCAACGAATGCGATCACGACCCGTGGCAGATTCGTCATCTTCCTTGATGCGGCCCTGTCCGCAGCGGAAAAAACGGTCACCGAACTTCAAACGAAGGCTGAAACCGCGGCCCACGCACTGAGGACCGCCATTGCCGGGAGATCTGAAGTGGCGAGCAAGGCTTTTGAGCTTTCGAATGATCCGACGGATCTCTGGAACTATATTCCGGGCACGTGGGCCTTTGAGGTCAAGATGTCCGACGGGAGCGTCACCCGCTCTCACGTGAAGTTCGCCACGCGTGCCGGTGAGGGGTTTCCCGTGATCATCGAATCGCGGTCGATTGAGCCGCTATCGACCCGGGCATCCGTTATCAGAAAGCCCCCCGTCACACCTGGCGGGCCGCCGATCAACAGCATTAACTTTGATTACCGTGGCTTTAAGTTCGAGGGCCGTATCATTTTCAGCGGTGCCCTTGTCGGAACTTTCACCTACAATTCCAAGCCGTCAGGTACATGGTCGGCATACCGGCGCCCCGACCTCGACTATATTGATCTTGCATTTATGGCTTCGGATGAAAAGCGCAATGAAGATGCCATCACATACTTCACAAAAGCGATCGAGCGTTTGCCCTTCGCTTCGTATTTGCTCAGCCGCGGCAACATCTATTTTGAGGAAAAGGCGTTTGAGAAGGCTATAGCTGATTATTCCAGGGCGTATAGCATCGATTCGCAGTACTATCAAGCTCTGATCAACCGTTCGCTCGCACATTCCAACCTAAAAAATGACAAGCTTGTAATAGCGGACGTCGACTTGCTACTGACAAAGCACCTAGCCAAGCTCAATGCCAAAGATCGCTCAGATCTCCATTTGCAGCGAGGCCTCTCGCGCCTGAACCTCGGCCAGCGCGACGCCGCAATAGCAGATTTCCGCGAGGCATTACGTCTTCAACCAAACTCTGTCGCTGCCAAACATCAACTCACCAAACTAGGACTCCAGAAGTAGCTAGAGCGGCGCGTTTCGTGATGCATTTATGAACTCCCCGATACCGTTCAGCAGCATTTGTACCGCTACGGTTATCAGCAGCATTCCCATAAGCCGTTCGACGGCGACCATGCCTTTTTCACCCAGAAATCGGGCAAAATAACCTGAGAAGTAAATAATTACGGCGGAGGCGAACCAGGCAATAAAGACCGCGAGCAGCCATTCCGGCCACCGCCCGGGTTCCCGGCTCATCAGCAACAGCGCGGTTGCCATCGCCGAAGGCCCCGCCACATACGGTATAGCGAGCGGCACGATGAACGGCTCGCCCTCTACCTCTTCCTCCAGCGACGAGTCTCGCCTCGGGAAGATCATCTTCAGGGCAATGATCATCAGGATGATCCCGCCGGCGGTGGTCAATGCGGTTTCCGAAAGTTGTAACAGCCCCAGCAAATACTGGCCCAGGAACAAAAAACCGACCAACACGGCCAGAGCTATCAGCAATTCGCGAACAACTACGAAACGCTGCCGAGCCTCATCGACCTTTTTTAATGTGGTCATAAAGAGCGGAATATTCCCGAGCGGGTCCATTACGAGGAAAAGCAGCAGTGCGGCCGAGATGGTTGTCATATCTTTATTCCTCCGATCTTTTCAGCAGGATCTCGAACGGCAGATCGATCAGGGGCGGAAAAGTTCCTGCAAGCCAGCTTATAGGGCTCCGTTCTTCCAAAAGAGATTAGCAGATTTTGAGTAGATCAAAGGAGTACTGGAATGAGAGAAACTATACTGACCGCCGCAACGATACTCGCATTGATATTTGTCGGACACGCTGTTACAGGCCATGCCGATCCCAATCTACCCTTGGATCCGCTTCCCGAACCGATGAAGCCGAACCGAGGGCTGACCGCATTCAAGAACGATCGAGAGCTGCAGGAGTATCTTGCCGGGCTCAAACGTGTCCGGCGGGCTCGCGATGAGAAATCAAGTTCGGCAAACGAGGCTGCAAGTTCACCGGCGACAGCCGAAGCCTTAAAAATGGCTGACTCTGACAGCGAATCCGTTACCAACGTTCAGCACGCAGGAGTTGATGAAGGCGGCATTGTGAAACTTCATGGCGACTATCTTATCGTGCTCAGGCGCGGGCGTCTTTTCACCGTGAATATCGGCGACAACCGCCTGCGTCCCATATCGTCCGTTGATGCTTTCGCCCCGGACATCGATCCGCGCGGGACATGGTATGACGAAATGCTCGTGTCCGGTGACCGCATCGTCGTAATCGGCTACAGCTATCAACGCGGCGGAACCGAAATAGGGCTCTTCAAGATCGATCGTGAAGGCGGCCTGAGCTACGAATCGACATATCACCTTCGCTCCAACGATTATTACTCTTCGCGAAACTACGCTAGCCGTCTTATAGGTCAGAAACTCATCTTCTATACGCCGTCGTACCTGAATATTGATGCTCGCGGCGCGGGCAGTTCTTTCCCGGCGATCCGCCGTTGGAGAAAAGGCGCCACGGCAGAGGATTTTCAACCGATCGCCCCTGCCACGCGTGTTTATCGCGGAGTTGCGGACGACGGTTCGATGAGCTATCCGGCTCTGCATTCCGTCACGGTCTGCGATCTGGCTCGCACGGAAATGGCGTGCGAATCGACATCGCTGATCGGCCCTCCGGGAAATGTTTTCTACGTTTCGCCAAATTCAGTTTATGTCTGGACGACCAACTGGAATCGTGGCAACAACCGTTCTATCGTTTACCGTATGCCGCTTGATGGCTCTACGCCGACAGCGCTCGGTGCCATTGGCAGCCCGACCGATCAATTTTCCTTCTTCGAAAGTAACGACGGCCACCTCAACGTTCTACTCCGTTCAAATTCGCGCGGCAACTGGATGTGGGGTGCCGAATCTGCTTCCGGGCGCGTCGCTCTCCTGCGAGTTTCGACGGCCGCTTTTTCTGACGGGTCAGAATCTGCAAACGAGGACAATTACACAGTACTGCCGCGGCCTGAGGGTTACGCTCTCCAGAACAGGTTTGTCGGAGATCATGTTCTTTACGGAACGGGTAGCGGCTGGCGGCGGCCGACCGCCGGGACAAAGTCCAAGATCTATGCGGCAAACTGGCGGACGGGGAGCGTGGCGGTTCTTGATCTTCCCCATGGGGTGGACCGCATCGAAGCTCTCGGTTCAAATGCGCTTGCCGTCGGCACAGATGGATCCGACCTGTATTTCTCGGGCGTAAAGCTCGGCTCATGGCCGCAGTTGGCCGGGCGTTACGTTCACGAACGCAGCTCCCAGGGCGAAACGCGAAGCCATGGTTTCTTTTACAAATCGGACGGACAGGACTCGGGTGTGCTCGGACTGCCGGTTCGCGGCTCGGGCAAACCCGGCTACCGGCAGCTTGTCGAAGGTTCAGCCTCTGTGCTCTTCATAAGGAACGACCGGATGAACTTCAGCGAGATCGGCCAACTGACCGCAAATGAGCTCCGTACCGTGAACGACGGCTGCAAAGCCTCGTGCGTAGATTGGTACGGAAACGCAAGGCCGCTATTTATCAAGGGCCGCGTCTTTGCCCTGATGGGATATGAACTTGTGGAAGGAAGCCTGCAAAACGGTTCTATCTCGGAGACCCGAAGAGTTGATTTCTCGGCTCGGAATGGACGGATGAGTACAGGTGACTGATACAAATGACCGGATCCGGTAAGACCAGCGCAGCCTCCGGTGCTAGCCGCTCCCACGCCCTTACTACCATTTGAGTACGTTCAGACGGCTGGGGCCGGCTAGCCATCGGTGGCGCGATCGAGAGAAATGGCCGTGTTCTTTTTCCCATGCCGGTCGGAAACAAAACCGTAGTCATTCTTATACCTAGGTTGAATGAGGATAAGGCTTCGTTTATGCGCCCGTTACAATGTTCTGTATCAAAGGCCATTAATCGGTTACAATTTAAGCTATGCTGCCGGGCGAGGAAATTGTCAAACAAGGGATCAAGGACCTTGACGAAGGGCTGGAAACAATACCCTCGCTTTTGGTCTCTATCGGCGCCCCGCGCCTCAGGCGGCTCGGCCTTTCGATCCCGACGGCGGTGTTTGATTCGCCGGAGCATCGGCTTTATCAAATTCTCAGAACATCAGAGCCTGAAACATCCCATTCACGATACAATGCGCTGATACGACGCCTTGTGAGTTTCGAGCGTGCGGCCGAGTGCGAGACTTAACAAACCAGGAAAAGATATTGAATCTCATGCGCGCCCTTGGAAGTAAGGCTCGGCATCCGGCCCGAGTTTATTTCACGGGCGGCACAACCGCCGTGCTGCTAGGTTGGCGAGAAACTACCATTGATGTTGATCTTCGTTTTGAGCCTGAACACGATGAGCTGTACCGAGCACTTCCTCTGCTGAAAGAGAGTCTTGGCATCAATATAGAATTAGCGTCCCCGTCTGATTTCATACCACCTCTCCCCGGATGGGAAGATCGGTCATCACACATAAGCCGCGAAGGCCTACTTGATTTTTATCACTACGACCCTTACAGCCAAGCACTTGCAAAGATCGAGCGAGGCCATACACAGGATGTTAATGATGTGAATGAGATGCTGGAGCGCGGTATTGTGGAACCGGCGAAACTGCGATCCCTTTTCGAAGCGATCGAGCCACAACTTTATCGCTATCCGGCGATAGATCCCAATTCCTTTGCAATGGCCGTTCGCCGATTTACCGGCCCATGATGTACCATTGCTGGCCGGATCAAGCTAAGGTTCAATACGCCTTTGTCACTTCCACGCCGGTGTAATAATGGCGAATGATATCGTCGTATCTCACGCCCATGCGTGCGAGGCCGAAGGCGCCATATTGGCACATGCCCACGCCGTGGCCCCAGCCCCGTCCGGTAAAAGTGTAGCTAACCACTCGGTCGCCCGAATATCGCTTATCGATAACAAAAAGCTGCTCGCGAAGCCGGAGAGCAGAGCGTATACGGCCGCCTTTTAACGTCTTGACACCGTTCGACCCGATTATCTCGATCTCGGTCGCCCGCCGCGAGTAGCCCCTCGTCTTTACGTTTACGTCATAGAGAGTGCCGATGCCGCGGACAAATCGGGAGAGCCTCTGCTGCACAGCCGCAGCGGACAGCGTTTCGCTCCAGTTCGTAAAAGGCGACATATTTTCAGCAACTGTAGGTGTTGTTGTCGGGACGATCTCGAGATACCAAACTGCACCCGCGGCATCTGTAAGATACCGAACCTCCTCACCGCCGACCAGTGCCGCCTCTCTGACCTGATACATCTCGGCGCCGAACTGGCGGAAAAGGAAAACATCAGGACGAACCGTGACCTGCCTGTCCGTTCTGCCGATACGAAGGACCAATTTCCCGTCAACCGATGGGCGGGTAGTGCCTGTCTGAAGCTGCGGCATCCACTTTTGCTTCTCAAATATCTGTCGAATAAGCCTTAGCATTTTTGCCCGCGAAAACGGACGACCCGGCTGAAGCGTTAGATCGGGCCGAAGGGTGAAATAGCCGTCGCGCATGAGCATTGCGATCTCCGCTCTCCGGTTAAGCGGTATCTCCGAGGCATCGTCGAAAGAGAGATAATAAAGAATATCCGAATCGCTCAGTAGCGTATCGGCCGTGCCGGGTGTGTAAAGAAAGCTTGCCAGCAGTCCAGCCAATTCGATCGGTTTTGCCGTGTCCCGGGTTACGTTCGGAAACGTTTTTCCGAATCGCCCCGCCAGATTGTTCATCCAGTTCGATATCTCGCCGACGGTAGGTTCGTCTTCGAACCAATCATCGGTCATCTCAGCCGTGGTGAGCGAAAATCCATTGACAGCAAGCAGGGACATCAACCTGACGAGCTCCAGATTTCCTTCGTCTCTTAGGCGCGCCGGTCGGCGTTCTGTTCGGATCGTGAACGGTTCAAAGTGGCGTCTGCCCTCCAGCGAACATTCCACCCCACGAAGATATGGCTCTCCATGATCAAATATATTCTCCGAATTTTCAGTTCGTCCTCCACATGTCGAGGTGTAATAGGCCATTATCGGCTTGCCATTATGCGTGGCAATGATCCCGGCGGTCTCGCGGACAGCGCGTGTTCCCATCTGCGTCTCGATCGAGACACCCTTATAGACCTGCGACCAGACATCGGGCCGCACATCAAAGCCCTGCGCCGCGAAACCGTTTATATTTGCTATTGCGTAGGTCCTTGCGGCCACGGCCTGCGCCTTTTGCGCCTCGAGCTGCGGCAGCGAAAGCTCGGCGGGAACAACACCGAGCAGGTAGTCTTCCAAAGGCACGACATTGACCACGGACAACGTACCTCTTGAGTTTACAAATACCTCAAGTTTCCCACGATAAGGCGTGCCGTTGAGCCGGACCGGGTTTGCCCGCTCGTCGAACGATCCGAACGAGACCGCCTTCAGCGACGAATACCTTGCCTCAGCAGATGTGCCGTTAACTATGACCTCACGGAGGCCGGGAACTACAGCATCAGGCGAGGTTGTCGGCTGCGACGAGCCAGTCGGCCTGATCAGGCTTCGTATCTCCGATTTTCCCGCCGTGCGGACCTGCTCGGAGAGAGCGACCGCTTCGGGCGGATGTACTGTGCGCTTCTCGACCGTAACCACCACATCCTCAAACCCGCGTTCCGCAAGAGCTGCCTTAAAGGCATCGGCCTCATCCTTTGATTCTCTGGCCTCGCCGATCCATACCTTCCAGGTGTTCGTCCGCGTATCGATACTCGCGATGGCGCTTTCTCCCGTCGCTTGTCTTACTTGCTCGGCGATCTCGTTCGCTTCGGACGATGTAGCTATGTTCTGTATCTCGAAAATGTAGTGGTCTAATACGGGCGGCCTGTAAGCCCGGGCGGTAACGTTCACTCGGTTAGTTGCGAGAAACCTGTAGGGTTCATCCGGCGAGTAGGCAACAAGCTGGGTGTCGGAAGTAGTTATATTTACCGACGTCGCGTTTGTCACCAACCCCACCCGGATCAACGGCTCGGCACGAAAATGAAAGGGAGAATGTTCGACAGGAAAGGAACGTATCGACGAAGAAAAGACAGCAAAGGCCGCGATCAAAAGTGCAACGCGCAACTTCATAACTACATTTTAGCAAAACCGAGGGCCATAAAGCGCGGGAAGAAAAAATTCGGGCCTCAACGCTCCATCGCATTAAAGATGAACGGAAATGTTGCCCAAGTCTGGCCGCGATGCTGCGGGCGAAAGGCAAATAGTACTACACGGCCTCTCCCGAAAGTAGCTTCGGCCAAAGCGGTCTTGCCATTAATATGTTTTTCTCCCAGCATCCAGCCTGACATCAGAGCGTCTCTGACGGCGTACCGAGCTACCGTCCGTACCTGTTTTTGGTCGGTTACTTCAAAGGCTGAGCTGTTTGTAAAATAGGCCGGCATTTCGTCAAGCGTATTGCGTGAAAGCGGGTGCCTAGTATCCACTTCCAATTTTACGATCGAACCCGGGTTGTAAAACTCGCGCCGGTTCAGGCCGGCCAAGGCATTTTTCATCGGAAGCTCGAATTCTCTTATCACCGTCCCGCAGGAAGCCTCGAAACACACAAGCCGACCGCCGTTCTCTACAAATTTCTTCAGGTTTGCTATGCCTTCTGTACCGATGCCGCCCGTGAACTCATCCGGATAACGCTCTGCCGAGAGCCCTTTTAAGAGCCCGTTCTCGTTTATCGATGGAATGATGAGAACCTCGTATTTCGAGAGGTCGCCGCTCCTCATCTCACTATCGCCGACCGAAGCGTACTTTATCTGGTGCGTGTCAAAAACAAGCCGTGTCCAGCCCTCGTCCATCGAACCCATTGATCCCTGATACAATCCGACCCTCGCCGCATTACGCAGCGGATTCGGCACCTTTCCAAACGGCTCCGCCGCAGGGCCGAGATTCATTACCGCACGGGCCTGATCGATGTTCGTGACCTGTTTCAGCGTGTCCCGATATCTCTCAAGGTCGCGGATGTCCCATATAGTCTCAGACTCGATGCCCATCTGCAGCGGCAGCGTCCAGCCGGCTACGTCGTATGGCGTATCGGGTGTGCCGTCCGCAGCCACTCGGTCCGGATAGGTTTGCCGTTCAAACAGGCTAAGCACGTTGTTCTTCTTCGGCTGGTTTACGAACACGAGGAAACTTCCGAGAGGCATCTCATGATATTCGTCAATTTCCTTTTCGTGCTTGAGCCACAGCTCTTCCGTCATTTGGTGCACCTCGATACCCTGCCACATCAGGATCTCGAGAAACCGCGAGATGGTCTCGGTATTTGGCTGGCCCGCTGTCATCACGAACGCCATCGGCTCCGAAGGGTCGCGTTCCAACGTAGCCTTATTGAGTTCAAGAAAATTGCGGAGATAGCGTTCTCGGTATTTCGCAGCCTGCGTCAACAGCGCGCGGCTCGCGATCATCTCTATCCGGGCGATGTCTCCGGGGCCCCATTTGCCTCCCTCCCACGGATCCGGGTGGTTTATTGCCGGCTGGAGCGGTGAATTGAGTCCACGCACAGGCCTTGTCTGCGAAAGTCGTTCACGCGTTATCGTTACCGGGGTCATAAGGTCAGCGCTTGCTGCCTCAGAGAGTATCCCTATGGAATTGTGATAATAGGGAGCGGTCCTAAAACCACCGTGCCACCACATATCAAATGTAGTGTTTGTCGCAATGCCCTTTATCCCGGCCGCCTGCAGGTCGGAGGCCATCTTGTAACCAACCAAACCGACCTCGCGAACGATCGACGGAGGTATCCGGGGATTTGGCGGATCGTGAAACGGCGGGATAACGAATCGAGGCCCGAATTGCCCCATTTGATGCACATCAAAAACTATCTGCGGAAACCACTCCTGCCAGTAAAGTTTTGTTATTGCCTGGGTTTCTTTAAGGTTCAGCATGAACCAGTCGCGGTTGTTGTCGTGGCCGGCGTAGTGATGATAAAGCTGCGGCGGAACGGTGCCCTCGCTCTTTGAGCCGAGCGTCTTACGATACCATTCGGCCACCATGTCGATGCCGTCCGGATTTGACGATGGGATAAGCAGCAAGATCATATTGTTCAGTATCTCAGCCGTCTCGGCATCGTCGGCTGTTGCCAGCTCGTAGGCAAGGTTCATCGACATCTGCGAGGCGACGATCTCGTTCGAGTGGATCGAACAGGATATCGAAACGATCGTCTTTCCCTCTGTCAGGTAAAGTGACTCCTGGTCAATGATCCCCTCTTTTACTATCAACCGCGGGTCGGCCAAATTTCTATTTATTTCCCGGAACCGGTCAAGATGTTTGATGTTGTTCTCGGACGATATAAACGCAACGATCATCGGTTTTCCGAGGGTCGTCTTGCCAAACTCCTGTACCTTAACCTTTGGGCTTGCCGCATCAAGCTTGGCGAAGTATCCCGTTATCTGTCCCCAGTCGGCAATTGTCCGGTCGTCCGTAGGGTGGAACCCGAGCACTGACCTCGGCGTCGGCACCTGTGCGACAATCGCAGCGGAAAACAGTAAAATCGTTCCGCAGAGCAAAGCCAGGGAAAAATGACGATGAGCGTGCCGAATGTCCGCAGTAATGCGGTTGATAATCTTATGTCTGATCATGAGCAGCAAGATGTCGCCTTAGCGATCCGAGAGAATAAAAAGCTGGCGTTTCCTTTACACGAGTCTAGCAAATCCCGCATTTCGGGCAAACTGCGATATTGGTGGTGCTGGGCCGTAGCGGGAACATTGCTCCTTGTTGTAGGGATGCCGGCGCTGCTCATATTCGGCATCATCAACAAAAAAATGTGGATCTATCCGATCACGCGGTGGGGTGCGAACCTATGGCTAAAGGCATGCGGGGCGACCGTGAAGGTATCAGGAAAGGAACATCTGCCGGCTGACGAATCATTTGTCTTCATATCAAATCATCGGTCCTATCTGGACACCGCCACACTGTTTTTTTTCACGGGGCGGAAGCTGGGCCTGGTCGCGAAAAAAGAACTCTTGAAGGTGCCCGTATTGGGGCAGGGGATGCATTATGTAAACATCTTCGCCATTGACCGTTCCAATCCGGAAAAGGCAAGGCGGTCAATGGAAAAGGCTCGAAAGGTCCTCGAGAGTGGATATTCGTTTGGTGTATTTGCCGAAGGGACGAGGGCAATGCCCGGCGAACTGCTGCCGTTCAAAAAAGGGGCGTTTCACCTTGCCCTGCAGACCGGCGCCCGCATAGTTCCGGTCGCGATAAAGAACACTGACTGGATGATGGGCAAAAAGACCGGTGCCGCCTATGCCGGAACCGTCGAAATGGCACTCCTGCCGCCCATAGAGACCGCCGGCAGAGACGTGGAGGAACTGCTCCGTGAGACCCGTGGTGCAATAGCCGCCGAGCTTGCAGCCTTATAGACGATTCCGTCAGCAAGCATCGTTCAAAAAATGTCGAAGGAGAACAATGCAACCGGCACCGCTTCACCGGGCGGTATCGCCGCCCAACTATTCTCGCGGAATAATCGCGGGCTGCTGCTGGACATAACGGTCTTTTTGGTAAACGTCTTTCTGATGTGGGCGCTGACGCCTTTGTTTTTATTGGTCATCAAAAGGGCGTTAGCTGAGGAGCCTCTGGCTCTCATAATTGTATTCATTATGCTGACGGCCGTTCTGGTGCTGCCGCCTGCGGGCGCTATTCTGAAAAGGCATAGTTATCACAGAAGAAGGCAGAGAAAAGAAAATTTCGATATTATTTCAGACGGCGCGGCAGGATGTTTCTTTAACCCAATATTCTATTTCTGTCTTCAGATCGTTATCGTCTCGGCAATTAATGCCTTCGTCGTGCATTATCTGTTGGGCCTGAACGACCCCGGCCCGGAGATATTCTTCACCTCACTGTTCATTCTGCTCGTCCTAGCAATAGTTAACACAGTCTTCGTTTATCGTTGTTTCTCGCCGCCGAAGCGTGAGCCGAAGAGCCTGTTTCTCCTGAGCGACAATGCCGAACTGCTTGGAGATGCCTGCATTTTTGCCAACATGCTTATTTATCAGTTGGTCTGGAATCTGCTGACCACGGCAGAAATGTTCGGATATGTTTCGAGTGTGTCGGAGTTTTTCGGGCGGCTTTTTTTCCTCTCTTTCATAGCTTTTTTGATATATTTCCCGCCACGCATCTTTTATCTTGCGGAGGACATAAACAAAGCGCGCACGTGGTTTACAATGTTCCTTGCAAATTCACCGGTGATATTGAGGGTGCTGTTCGGCGGTGATACGGGACTATTTTTTGGATGACGGCTGGGCTGAAGAATGTCAGAAAATGACAAAACCGACATATCGGCATCGAAAGGCGGTCGGCAGACGGTCCCCGGCCTGTTCCAGATCCAGAACAGGGGAACGCTGCTCGATATAACAATACTCTTCGTCAATGCTGTCGCAGTCACCGTGTTTTCACCGCATGTTGCTTCCCTCAGCAGGAGTGCTCTCGACGGAGATGTCCGTGCTCAAAATATTATTGTTATCCCCCTGATGGCGATGTTCATTCTGCCGCCCGTGGCCGCCGTGCTGAAACGGTGTCGTTTTCACGAAAGGAAGGGTGATGTCAAGAATATCTTTGAGGGCCTTGACCTTGCCGCTCTTTTTTTGATCGCATTTCCATACATCATGGTCCAGGTTTTCATGCTTTTGGCCATTGTCCCGATCTTATGGCCAAGTGTATGGAGCGATATCAGTGAATCAACTGGCGTTTTCCTGGTTCTCGGTATCATCATTCTTTCGTTCGTAACCACGTCACTGATATACCTTTATTTCAAGAAGCCGTCCTATTCCTCGTTCGAATTTCTCTACAGCCCTCGTACAGAACTCGTAGCAGATATCTTTATTTTCATCAATATGATCATTTATCAGCTTGCGTGGAACCATTTTGTACTCACACAGGTTGGCAATAGCCTGATGGAAGAGCAACTTTCTGTCTCTGTCCTTGTTACTTCCTTCGTTTTGATAACTGTTCTGGCAATGGCTATGTATCTGCCGCCGAGGATCTTCTATCTTGCCGAAGATTACAGGAAAGGGCGGGTGTGGTTCACGATCTTTCTTGCGAATGCTCCTATTATCCTCAGAATTCTTACACAAACAGGGAATTCAAACGGGATTTGGTAGCCGCTTTGCGGTCTTTGCGTAAACCTCAACAGCCTCCGCATTTGACTTATAAAAATGCAGAGGCCGCCTATTGGTGTTTAGATAAATAGCCATTAAAGCAGGCTTTTATTTATGGCTTTCGCGGAGTTGGAGACGGCGAAGGCTTTGGCTCATCGACGATCACTTCTTCATCATCCAGAATGCGGACATCCGAGCGGCCCAGCCTGTAGTTGCTGTAGGTGACCTTCATCTGCATTCTCACCGAATAGCCTCTGTCAAAAACAAGCGTGTCGTCGGCATAAGAATACGCGGGAAACCAATATTTACCGTCCACATTTTCGCGCCAGGTCTCCACGACAGGATATTTATTGTTCTTGTCTTCGGGCAGAGCTTTCCCTTTGGACTTTACGACCATCAGATCGCGATCGTCTACCCACACGCGTCCGGTAAATACGCGGATGCCGCTTCGCATGCTGGGGATCGTTTTCGGATGGACGTCAAACACATAGAGGTCAAGGTCGTCTATTTTTTCCTTTCCGATGTAGCGAAACGTGTAGTTCGGTATCGTATGCGGCTCCAGAGCGAAAGGATTGACCCCGCCCAGGTCTTCCAGGTCTTCTTTAGTGATGTTAATTTCCTGAAGTGTGGAGACCGGAAAATACGTGATCCGCTCAAAACGCCTACCGTCGTCCGAAAAGGTCATAAACGAATCGCGGCGGTAAACGCCTGTTACCTGGCCACCCATCCCAATGGTCTGAATCGTCGCACTTCGATCGAAGACATAAGTCGTAAGAGCTTCTCGAAATGCCTTTTCGTTCTGCGTGAATCTTGCAATGATCCCGTCGATCTCTACCTGATTCTTGTGGACCTGCATTATTCCGGAACGCTGCTGTCCGGCAGCCGCCGCAGCAAGTGCCACGACGACAACAAAGCTCTTTACCAACAAATGTTTCATTTTTCCTCTCCGGCCTGAAAATACTGATCGCTAAAAACCTTGAATATAATAGATGCCGCTCGTATTCCCTAAGTTGACCGTGAGAGGAAAAATGTATTTTTGTCACGAGAGACTATCCGACGAGGTTCAGCTCTCGAGGCAGCACACGCTCCGTGGGCGGATGATGTTGCTGAAGCGCCTCGGTAAACGCAGCTTCCATGAACCTCGGATCGGTTATCTCAATGTAACGTTCGGTCTGCTCAGGCGTCATTATTTCGAACATTAGCGTGTTCTCGACCCACACCTCAACGAGCTGAAAGAGTCCGCCGCCACGGTTGCAGACCAGCACCCGCCAGCCTTCGCGTTTTGCCATCTCGCGGATCTCGTCGATGCTCTTCCTGGTGCTTATGTTCACGTGGGTGGCTACATATCGCGGAACGAGGTCGCTCTTTACGAACTGCGCCTCATGCTTTTCAGTAACGGCGTCGAGGTCATTCTCGTCCGGAAGCCCCTCGCCTGGAACAATAACGGTACCCGCCGGTGTGATCTCAAGTGCCGTCCCCTTGCCGTCGTTAGCTAGAACAAAAAAAGAATCAGGTGCTGGCGGAAACGGGTAAACAATGCCGTCCCAGATCTCAGCGATAAAATTTGCGACCCGCTCGGGTTCGTTTACTGCGATGGAAATATGATTGATCATTGCTTGAAACTCCTTCTATTGAAAAACGGGCTGATGTCAGGCCCTTTCACAAGACAACGCGGAGTTTTTGGTTGAGATATATCAGTCTAAGGGACAATATCAGTCGATGAGCGAGGGATGCTCAAGCCGGCGCGTCCGTTCAATGTATTTATTCGAATCGAACTTTTTTCCCGTGCTGCCGCTCGTCATATAGCGGATCTGGCCGAAGACGGGCCGCTCCATCCAAGGGCGGTCGTGTTTACCGAAACACCAGAGGATGCCTGCGTAGGAGTTCGGGTTGCGGCCATCAAGGCAGTATTTATTGTTGAGGTGAACGAGCGTCTCGAACGCTTCCTCGTAAGTCCGCGACCAGGCGATCACATTCTTCCCCCAGAGCATTCTTACATAATTGTGCATCTCGCCCGTCGCGACCATCTCACGCTGAGCGGCGTTCCAGAGTTCGTCGTGTGTTTCGCCGGCTTCGAGCTGCTCGAGCGAATAGACCACTTCGCGTTCATCGTCGGCGTGTTCGCGCATGGTTTTGTGCACCCATGCGGGCAATGCCTCAAGCGAATCGTAAACGGGGTTGTGCCGGGTCATATTGTAAGAAAGCTCGCGGCGGACGATCAGTTCTTCGAGATATGCGTCTTTCGAGCCCTGCGACGCATCTGCCTCCTGAACCGCAAGAGCGACCTCAAGCGGCGAAAGGAAACCAAAGTGCAGGTAAGCCGATAGCCGCGATGAACCGTCGATGTGGGGTTTGTTCCGGGTTGTTTCGTAATCGGGCAAGATCTCCTCGACAAATTTCTTTAGCCGCCGCCGGCCGTTCGCCGTTCCGCCGCGGTAAATAGGCGACGGTTTGACCGAGTGATCTATGTCGCACTGCGAAACAAGCTCTGCAATGTTTTCGACAGTGATCTGTGTTTCAAGATCGGCATCAAGTTCTATCCCCAAACCGTCTTTTTCCACTGCCTCTTCGGCAAAGGGCTTCAGACGATCCGGCAAAAGCTTTTTTATCTTGGGCCTGATCGTATAAGCGGCATACTCTTCTTTGTCAAACTTCGACATCGGGATGATGCCGTTCGAATCGACAGCGTGGACGGCAATCTCGGCGCGTTCGGCGATACGGCGGTTGTGGCCGGGAATAATAAAACACGGGAAATCGTCAGTAACGATAAGCGCGGCGTCTTTTGCAAGAGCGGCGACGGTATTCTTCGGGGAGCTTTCATCTTTCTGCAGATAGAAAATGTATCTGATACCGAGCCGTTCGAATTCTTTACGCTTTTCCTCGACGCCCTCCAAAATGAATGTGTGAATGCGGTCGCTGGCCCATGGATAGTAGTATTTCAGCCCTTCGTAAACCAACAGCGGCATTTTGAACTCGTTCGCTTTTCTGATCGCCCATATAAGCGAATGGTTGTAAGACATCCGCTTAAACATCTGCATCCAATAAAGAACATATCGTCCCTTTTCGTTTATCGGTTTATCGTTTAGCTTAATAACCCTTTCGTTGATCTGCATCGGTAAGTATTATAAGAACAATTCACCACAGAGACACTGAGAAACACATAAACATATGAAAGCCATTACAACGAATCATTTCGCTCGATATGCCCGATCGGTTTCTATCCTCCTTTTCTTATGTGTCGCTGTGCCGGGTCTCCACGCACAGGAGTTCAAGGCCGTTCACCCGGGCGTCGAATATGCGAAGGTCGAGCACAAGATAGGCGAAGACCCGGTAAAGATAAACCTTCTCCGGCTTGATCTCACGAAGGTGCGACTAGATGTGAAGCTTGGAATGGACATGGTCCTCGGGACGGAAACTACTTCGTCTATCGCAAGACGTCACGGCGCGGTCGCGGCGATAAATTCAGGCTTTTTTCGGCTGGACAACAGTATATTCGCAGGCGATCCGGCGGGGGTGCTGATGATCGACAATGTGCTGCTGAGCGAATCCTTAAATGACCGGGTCGCGATGATGATCGAAAATGGCAGCGCCGAGACCAGGGTGCATTTCCATCGTGCCGAGGCCGGTAACGCGATCGTTGTTCGCGGCAGGCAGATCAAGGTCGGGACAAATCGGGAAAGGCAGGGAGACGATATTGTTATCTATACTCGAGAGTTTAACCGAACTGCACTGACCGGCCCGGGTGGAATGGAGTTTGTTGTTCAAAACGGGCGGGTAAGACGAGTTTTCATCGGGCAGGGCAGCAATGTGATACCGGAGAATGGGTATTTGATCTCGGCAAGCGGAACCAGACGGGATGAACTTCGGTCGCTGCTGAGAGTTGGCACAAGGGTCGGGTTCTTGACTCTACATTCGTCCCCGGAGAGCATTACTCCTGAGGCAGCGTTTGGGCGGGCCGAGGACATCACAAACGGCGTCTCACATTTGATCAGAAATGGAAGTGTCCATCTAACTTGGGAAGCTGAAAAAGCGAGCCGTGCATTTGCAGAGAACCGCCATCCGCGAACGGCCGTTGCAAAGATGAAGGACGGCAAGTTCCTGATGATCACGGTGGATGGGCGGCAGCCGGGCGTGAGTGTTGGGATGACGCTCCAGGAGCTTGCGGAGTATTTACTGAGCGTAGGTGCGGTTGATGCGATAAATCTCGACGGCGGAGGCTCGACCACAATGTTCCTTGACGGACGAGTGGTAAACACCCCCTCCGATCAAAACGGCGAACGCAAGGTCGGTGACGCGATCATCGTCACTCTAAGGCCAAATAATAAAAAGTAGGGGCCGCTGATCGGCAGAGGCTGAGATAACAGACTAAGCTTCGAAGGGGACCTCGGCGTTCTGGAGAATTCCGAGTTCGTTGCGTGCAACGCGCTCGAGAAGTTTCTGGTCGTCAAACATCTTGAGAAGTCCGTTCACGGTCGCATATCGCGGCTCGTCGGCAAGCGTTACCGGCAGATTGATGAACGAACGCAGATATTGGTCCAGGCCCTCGAGAAGCGCCCCGCCGCCTGTTAGTATCACGCCCCGGTCGTAAACGTCTGCCGCTACCTCGGGCCGCAATTCGGTGAGCGTATCTTTCACCAGCTGTGCGATCTTTCGGACCACGCTTTCCACCACCGGATATAGCTCTCCGGTTGTGACCTCCACTGCCCCGGGGCTGCCGGTCTGTACGTCCCGTCCGCGAACCTCGATAGTTCTCGAAATGTCGTCCGGAAGATAGGTTGAAACAAACGATGTCTTCAAATATTCCGTGGTCTCTTCGCCCACCTGCAATCCGCGATGCCTGCGAAGATGTGTGGCGATAACTTCGTTTATCTGGTTGCTGCCAAATCGCTCGCTTGTGGAATGGACCACCGAGCCTTTTGCGACTATCGCTATATTGGTTGTTCCGGCACCTACGTCGACTATCGCCGATGCTCGCTTGTCCGTTGGCAGAACACCCGCACCAAACGCGGCCGCCAGTCCCTCTTCCATCATAAAGACCTTGCCGATACCTGCATCCTCGGCGGCGTTCAGCAACGCCCGCTGTTCGACATGTGTCACGTCCGAGACCATGCTCATAACGGCCTGTATCGCAAGGTTCGATCCGCCCGACTTCGCCTTTTTTACAAAGTGGGCCAGCATCTTTTTCGTCCGTTCAAAATCGCCGACCACACCTCCGATCATCGGAGCTCTGACGACCAGGTCGCGTCCCTCGCGTCCTGACATGTCAGCAGCTTCTTGTCCAAAAGCGACTATCTCCTCCGTCAGCTCGTTTATCGCTACCAGCGACGGTTCGTCAAGCACGACACCGCGCCCTTTTGCCGCAATGATCGTGCTTGCCGTGCCGAGGTCGATCGCCATCGAATCGGTAACCAGCTTTTTTAATGAGGAGATCTTCAGCATATTGTCCGGTCTCGAAATTATATTCCTTTTTTGGAAGGGATGCCAAGAAAATTCGGCGGGGTGCCGGAGAACAAAGATCAACCCCAGCGAACCTCAAGGACCTTTACGGGCTGAACGCGGTTCTTTACGGTAAGTGGCTCAAGGACGTTTACCGGAATGCGGTTGCCGCTGGCTTCGGCGGTAGCCTCGGTCATCAGTATCTGGCCGCCTACGGCGTTTGATTCCAGCCGCGATGCTATGTTCACTGTGTCGCCTATCGCCGTATACTCCGAACGTTTGTCCGAGCCTATATAGCCGACCGTCGCCACACCCGTATGTAGCCCGATGCCCATCGAGATGTGGCCGTAGCCTTCCTGCCTGAGCTCGTCGTTGAGCGAGGCAAGCCGTTTCTGCATTGTAACGGCCGCTTTTACGGCGTTGAGCGCATCTTCCTCAGACGCGGTCGGGGCCCCGAAAAGGGCCATTAGCCCGTCGCCGATGTATTTGTCGAGAGTACCCCCGTGCTCAAAAATGATCTCCGTCATAACGGAAAAATAGCGGTTCAACAGGCCGACGATCTTTTCCGGATTTTCGCTCTCTGAGGTAGTCGTAAAGCCGCGAATGTCGGCAAACAGTACAGTGATCTGCTGATTTACTCCTCCCAGGCGAAAAGATTGCGGATTTTCTAGCAGCTGCTTCACGACATATTCGGGCATGAAACGGCTATAGTTTGCGCGGGCGACCTCTTCGCGTGCAAGCCGTTTGTGAGCCTTAACGGTCTCGACCGTTACCGCCGTCTGCGCGGCCACCGCACTTATTAGTTCGAGATGGTCCGGCGTAAACGCGGCAAACGGATCCAATCGGTCGGCATAAATGACGCCGTGGACGTTTGATTGCGTTATCAGCGGCGCGCATATCGTGGAGCGGACACCCTGCGAGACGATCGATTCTGCCCCCGAAAACTGTTCGTCGGTCTTGGCATCCTGTGAAAGTACGGCCACCTTTTCGCGCATCACCTTTTGTGTGATCGTGCGGCTGACCGTCATTGTTTCCGTAAGCTTTTCGATGTTCTCGTCGCGTGTCTTTACCGCTATCGGTGTCAGGCTGTAGTCGAGGATGCGTCCGTCCAGCGTTTCATCGGCCAGCAGAGCAACCACACGGTCGGCGGGGCTGCCGCGAAATATCAGGTCCGTTGCTTTTTCAAATATCTCCTTGAGGTCAAAGCTGGCACCTAGCGAACTGCTCATCTCATACAGAAGTTCGAGCATATTTGCCTTTCGGCGAAGATCTTTTACCTCTTCCGGCGAGGCCAGCCCCGATTCCATCGAGAGATGAGACTGTCGGCCGATTATCTCGTTTGCCGAGATCAATAGTTGGGTCTGCCCTAAGGGTTTGTCGTCAAATGCGACCCCGCCGGGCATATCCACCACTGTCGGTGCGTCACGGACGGATGTGGCGGCCATGCTGTAGCCCGGACTTGCCGCCGGCTCGGGCTGCGGCTCAGAGGGCTTTGGCGGCTCGACGACCTGAAGAAACTCTATCCGGCTTTCACCTATGGTGATAAGGTCGCCAGGATCGAGGTCCTTTTCAAGCACCGGCGAACCGTTAACAAAGACATGGTTAACGCTTCTGGTCAAAGAGCCGTTCTCCATAAAGCCGTCCACGATCTGAAAACGCCCTTCGTCGGCCCGGAAAAAGGCGTGCTTCCGCGAGACACGGCGGTCATTAAGGACAATGTCGTTTTCCTTTGCCCGGCCGATGGTGGCGGTTGCGCCGGACGCGAGTGTAAATTCGGTCTCGCGGCCGGTCGGTTCTGTGATCTTCAGTAGTGCTCTCACCGTTTAAAGATTGTAAAGCGTAAAGCCCAAATGGTAAATTGAGCAGAAAGTTTCGCCGATCTTCTGCAATACTGCCGATGGCTTACCTGGATAACAACGCTACAACGCAGCCGGCTCCCGAGGTCTTTGAAGCGATGGCGCCGTTTCTCAAAGAGAACTTTGGAAATCCATCCTCCTCACATGCCGTTGGCCGAGCCGCGCGGAATGTGATTGAGGACGCCAGGGCCGCGGTCGCAGAATTGCTCGGTGCCTCCGAACCGTCCGAGATCGTGTTCACATCCGGCGGCACAGAAAGCGACAACTGGGCCTTGATCGGCGCCGCCGCAGTGAGCCAAGGCCGCTCCGGCATTGTTACGACTGCGGTTGAGCATGAGGCAGTTCGAAACGCCTGTGACTATCTTGAACAAATGGGCTGCCGGGTCACAACGGTCGGAGTTGACGGGCTCGGTAGGCTGGATAAGGACTCATTAAGGCAAGCTCTCACTAAAGAAACGGCGGTCGTTTCGGTCATGATGGCGAATAACGAGACCGGCGTCGTCTTCCCGGTCACCGAGATCGCGCGAATTGTCCGCGAACACTCTGACGCACTGGTCCACGTCGATGGGGTCGCCGCCGTCGGCAAGCTGCCGATCTCGCTGAGAGAGACTGAGATCGACCTCTTCTCGGTCTCGGCGCACAAGTTTCACGGGCCAAAAGGAGTAGGCGCGCTTTATATCAGGAGCGGTGTGGAGCTGCCGCCGCGCACCTTTGGCGGCCGTCAGGAAAGCGGGCGACGCGCCGGCACCGAGGCCGTACACCAGATCGCAGGCATCGGGGCCGCAGCCCGGCTTGTACAGGATATCGGTGCGATGGACCGTGTTGCAAAGCTGCGCGACCGGCTTGAGAGCGAAGTTCTCAGGCTTGTGCCCGGTTCGTCGGTCAACGGTGACCGGTCAGATGCGGCCCGCATCCCGAACACGACAAACATATCTTTTTCGTTGGTCAACGGCGAGATGCTTCTTTCGCGCCTTGACGATGAGGGCATATCGGTCTCGACCGGTTCGGCATGCAACTCAGAAAGCAGAGAGATCTCGGCGGTGTTAAGGGCAATGGACCTTCCTTTCGAAAGGGCGGCAGCGTCTATCCGATTCTCACTCGGAAGATATAACACGGCTGAGGAGATCGATCGGGTGCTGGGCCTGCTACCCGGTATTGTCGAAGAACTGAGGTCGATCAGTGTCTAATTTTCCTTTTCCCTTGGCGAAACATCGTCCTGAAATCGTTTTCCGATCTCGATCTCTATCTTTCCTGCGATCTCTTGAGCCTCGGTCGAGTGCTCCTTTAACTGTCGCAGTTGCGTGACGATGCCCTGGTACGCTCGTTTCGAAGCTCGGACTTCACTCCCCGGGTCTGGCGGCCCCGGATTATCGAACGAGAGGAAACCGCCGCCACCGCCATTCCTTACGGCCGAAACGATCTCGCCTCCTTGTGGATATGCAGCCGCGATCGCCTCAAACAGCATCATTGCCTCCGTTCGCGTCTCAAGGTATTTTGCTATCTGGCCCGAGCGGGCGTGGGCATTTCTGCCACAGCTGCTGCCGTCGTCATAAAGGATGTAATCGAAAAAGAAATAATAATGTTCCTGCGAATTAGGCCATACGCTTCGCATGAGAATTGCGTCCGCGCCAAACGGCTTGGCAGGAAAGATCGCCGTGTGCATGTTCGGATGCCGGTTGCCACCCGAGACCATCACATAGGCCCGGATCGCCTTATTAGAACCATTATGGAGCCGCAAAAGTATGGTCTCCGCGTCCGGATCCGGCCTTAGATCGACATGCTGCACAGCCAGTGTCAACGGGCAAGGCGGATCCTGGACGATCTCGATCTGCAGCGTCCTGCCATTATCGCCGCGAAACATCTGGCCATGAACACCGGGAAGCACGCATGCAAGCAGGACAACTGAGAGGCTGATCGGCACAACAAATGATCGTTTCATACGGATGCTCCTCGTGTTCTCAGAATATAGCACGGTTTCGAGACAGATCTTGCGAATTATGTTTGCAAAAATTCTTGCTCAGGCAGCTTTGCTGATGCCGTATCGGGCGAGTTTCAGATAGAGCCCGCGACGCGTAAGGCCGAGTTCGCTGGCAACCCGCGAGATGTTCCAGTTGTTCCGGCCTAGCGATGCCTTTATCATCTGCATCTCTAACTCGGTCACGGCATCTTCCAGCGTGCCCCCTTCGGACATATTTGCGAACGGCCTGATCGGCCCGCTAAAAGAGGTTATCGGCCGCACAATTCTTTCATCTTCATACTCGTGGGTCGAAAGCGGCGGTGCCGTCCGTTTCAATTCCGGGGACAGGTGGTCGGGCGTTATCACCTCGCCGTCAACTGCTCGTGCCACTATCCGCTGGATCTCGTTGCAAAGCTGGCGGACATTTCCTTCCCATTCACACACCATCAACAGGTCAATGGTTTGCGGCGAAAATGTGACATCCTGCTTGCCAAATCGCGAGGAGTAATGCTCCACATAATAATTGATGATCGGCGGTATCTCTGAGCGGCGTTCCCTTAGCGGCGGCACTCTCAGACGAATTACGTTCAGCCGATAGAACAGGTCCTCGCGAAAGGTGGCGTCGGCCACCTTTTCCTCAAGCGGCATATTGGTCGCCGCTATTATTCGCACGTCAACCTTTATCGGCTGTTTTTCGCCAAGCGGCTGGACCTCGCCTTCCTGGAGAAACCTGAGCAGTTTCGGTTGAACGTCTATCGGCAGGTCACCGACCTCGTCCAGGAATAATGTGCCGCCGTCTGCCGACCTTATTACGCCGGGCGAATCCGATGCCGCACCGGTAAATGCGCCCTTTTTGTAGCCGAAAAGATGCCCCTCGGCCAGTTCCTTGGGTACGGCCGTGCAGTTGAATGGGATAAATGCCTTGTCTTTGCGGTTCGAAATGCTGTGAATCGCACGAGAGACGAGCTCCTTACCGGTGCCTGATTCGCCCGTAACCAGCACGGTCACGTCCGATGAACGTATCTTGTAGATCTCTTCAACCAGCATGGTCATCGCCGGCGAAGAATGGATAAATCCCGGCATCAGGCCGCTCGATGAATGATTAACGATGTCTTGCTCAATGGGCCCCGAACGGTCCCTTTCGCGTAGTGAGATTACATCCATCGCAAGTTCGGCGACCCTCAACAACGGCTGGAGTTGGCCGCCGTCGTTCAAGACCGCTGATTCCGCAGGCGCGATCAGCAATACTGCGGGTTCCGCGCTCGTCGGCCGCATCTCGGCCGCAAAGAGCCGTTTAGACTGGGCATAGTTCTTTGCTTCACCTTGGCGGTCCGCATCGTCGTATTCTCTCGTCAGCCTTATGCTCTCGTCATTCGAAAGTCCGTGGGTGATAAATGGAGCAAGCCTCTTCTTGGCGTTGTATTCGGCGATCACTATCTTTTTCGCCCGGCTTTCCTGCTGCAATACTGCCATCAACTCCCTAAAGAGCAGCTCGCGCGACGCCGTTGCCTCCGCAAGCCGGGCCATCAGCAGTTGAGATACTATCGCGTTGCCTTTGCCGTTCTGGCTATTGGATCTCCTCGGATTTTTTGCCGCACGGAGTTTTGCTGCCTTTGCCACGGCCCGGCTCTTGAGTTCTTCCACGCCGAGCTTTCCGAAAACGTCTGCCGCCGCGTCCAGATGGCTCAAGGCCAGTTCGCGGCGCTCCGGCGCCAGGCTATGCCCAAGGTGAAAGTGGGCGAGAGCCGTGTAATAGATGTCTTCCGCCGATTCAAAGATAGTAAGGCTCCGGCTAAAGTGGTGCGTGGCCAGTTCGTCGTCCTCCTCTTCCATAGCCTCCATACCCCGGATTAGTTGTATGTTGCCAAGGACAAAAAAATCTGACGAAGGGTCGGTTTCCTCGATCTTCGACAGCGCCGCCTCACATCCCGGTGCGTCGCCGCTTTTCAAAAGGCTCTCGGCCAGAACAAGCCCGACCATGTTCGCATAGTGCTTGTCGCCGATCTCGTGACAGAGTTCAAGCGTTTCGCGCGCCTTTGCGGCGGCAGATTCATTCTTTCCTTCGGCAAGCATACAGCGGGCTAGATTCCGCATCGCCTGCACCTGATACCATTCCCGCTTTCGCTCCTTTGCAATGGTAACGGCCTGTTCCAGCAGGTTCCTGGCCTCAGGCAGGTCGCCCTTTAATATCTTCAGCTCGCCGAGGCTGTCAAGGATTCCCGCAATATGCGCATGGTCTGAGGCGATCGCCAGTTCCATAGCCCGCCGGATCATCGTTTCGGCTCGGTTCCATTCGCCCATGTGGACCAGATTTATGCCTAGATTGTTATAGGCGATGATCGAATTTAGAACGTGCTCGGTCTTGTCAAAGAACTCGATAGACTTTTCCAGGCTGGCTATGCCTTCGTTCGGCCTACGCAGGAACCAATATGCGCCCGACATGTCAGTGTAGAGCTTCCCGAGCATAAAAGGCGCCGAGCGGTCACCGATGATCTTTATCCCAAGGTCAAAATATTCAAGCGATCTTTCACTGTCGCCCTCCTGGTGATAGCTGATCGCCAATTCGCGATAGGCCTCGGCCATTCCCAGCCAGTCGCCGGATTCGCGCAGCGACCTAAGGGCCCGTTCGGCAAAGTCGCGGCAGATCGGATGTTCATTCAGTTTTCGGTAAACCCGTGCAAGCCCTATCTCGATAGCACCTCTCAGGTCGTCCAGCCCGTTTGCAATGGTTTTTTCGAGGTTGTCTTTTAAGAGAGTAACGGCTTTTGGATGGTCGCCCGAATTGTTGTAAGCGACAGCAAGCTGCGTCGTAACACGGACCTGATTTACAGGGTCAAGCGTGGCAAGCAGCTCGGGGTCCTCATATTCCCTGATGATCTCCAGCGAACCCGCATAGTCGCCTATTGTTTCCAGTGTGAAGGAAAGCAGCCTTCGCAGCCCCGCCAGATCGTCCGGCGTGTGCTTTCCGCCCGCAATGGCCTCCCGAAGTATCGCCTCGGCCTCGCTCGAACGCCCTTCGCGCAATTTTTGTCCAACGTCGGCAAAGGCCTCACTGAGCGTCCTGCGCGATCTTGCGCCGCGCCGGTTCGGCTCTCGGGAGCTAATTCGCGATTCGGACTTGCCGGACTTCGTGCCAGTGGATGTAGCCCTGGTGTTCATTCGGATCAACGGTTTGCCTGCCGTCAAGACAGGTCATGGCCCAAAATAGCCGTCAGGAGAACTTGAATTGCATACTTAGTAAACAGCGCACTGGAAAGGTATCAGAAAACCGGCGGATAGTCCACATAAATTTTGATTCGCGGCGTCGCACACGTCTTGCCGCCAGCATCCGACGCAGATATCCGCATCCTGCTTCGGCTACAATGTTCCTGTATGTTAATCTTCAATTCTAACCCGAGAAATGCCTGAACTTATCGACAATGACACAGACGTTCTGACAGAAACCAAGGTCAGGCTTGAAAAGCCAAAACTCTTCAAGGTTTTGCTGCATAATGATGACTTCACGACTATGGAGTTTGTCGTGTTCGTCCTCGAATACGTCTTCAAGAAGAAGGAATCTGAAGCTATCGCGATAATGCTGAAGGTCCACAACGAAGGCGTCGGTATAGCCGGCGTTTATCCTTACGATATCGCTTATATGAAATCCCAAAAGGCGATGAACCTTGCCCGCGCCCGCGAATACCCCCTTCTCGTCACGGTCGAGGAGGAGTAAAGTTGTCCCCAGGTAATTTTTTTCCGTCATAAATGCTAAGATTCTCTTTTCTCTCAGGTATCCACGGACAACGTCCGAGTTGATACCCGGGCGTGTATTTTCACTGATTTTCTATGACCGAGACACTGGACCTAAAGAAGACTGTAAATCTCCCCAAGACCAGCTTTTCGCAAAAAGCGAATCTTGGGCAAAGCGAGCCTGCGCGACTAAAGAAATGGAAAGAGATAGGGCTATATGAAAAGATCGCAGAGGCCCGCCGAGGCCGCGAAAAATTCATTCTCCACGATGGCCCGCCCTATGCTAATGCCGATATTCACATTGGCACCGCCCTGAACAAGATCCTGAAAGATTTTGTGGTCAAGAGCCGCTCGATGATGGGCTATGATGCGCCGTATGTTCCCGGATACGACTGCCACGGCCTGCCGATTGAGACGCTGGTCGAAAAAAAACTTGCCGAAAAAGGCAAGAACAAGGCCGATATCCCCGTATCCAGCTTTCGACGCATCTGCCGCGAACACGCTTCGACGGCGATGAACAATCAGACACGCGACTTTCAGAGGCTTGGAATCCTGGGAGAATGGGATACGCCTTATCTGACAATGTCGCCCGAGTACGAATCCTCGACCGCCCGGCTTTTCGGCCGGTTTCTTGAGCGTGGATATGTGTACAAAGGGCTGCGGCCCGTCTATTGGTGCATCCACGACCAGACCGCGTTGGCTGAGGCCGAGGTCGAATACAAAGAGCACACATCGCCATCGGTTTACGTGAAGTTTCCGCTCAAGTCTGACCCTTCCGACATCGACGCGACGCTTGCAGGTAAGAATGTCTTTCTTGTGATCTGGACGACGACCCCGTGGACGCTGCCGGCGAATATGGGCATCGCGGTCCATCCGGATATTGACTATTCGGCGATCGAGGTCGGCGATGAGGTCCTGATCGTCGCTTCGGAGCTAAAGGGCTCGCTTGCCGAGACGTGCGGCTTTGAAGCGTCGAATGAGCTTGCTCGCTTCAAGGGATCAAAGCTAGACCGGCTCGAGGCTCGTCACGCCTGGCTAGAGCGTGTGTCGCTGATAATGAACGGCGAGCACGTCACGCTCGGCGAGGCCGATGCAGAGACGGAGCTTGACGTGCGGTTTGAAAACAAGTCGGCCGCAAAGGCCGGTACCGGCGTTGTTCACACAGCCCCTGGCCACGGTGCGGACGATTTTCATATCGGTAAGCAGTACGGCCTCGAGATCTACAATCCGGTGGACAGCGCCGGCAGGTTTATAGCAGAGGTAGAACATTTCGGCGGGATGAACATCTTTGAGGCGAACCCAAAGATCGTCGAATTTCTGCGTGAGCGCGGGATGCTGCTGCATTCCGAAAAATATCAGCACCGGTATCCGCATTGCTGGCGATGTAAGAATCCGGTCGTCTTCCGTGCAACGCCGCAATGGTTCATTTCTATGGACGAACCTGCCCGGACCGGCGAACCGCTCTCGCTTCGCGACGGCGCTCTGGAACAGATCGAGAACGTGAACTGGCATCCCGCCTGGGGACAGGGGCGGATGACAAATATGTTCAAGGGCCGGCCGGACTGGTGCGTTTCGCGGCAGAGGTCGTGGGGCGTCCCCATCCCTGTGTTTTATTGCCAGTCATGTGACGATCCTGTTGCTGACCCAAAGATCGTCGATCATGTGGCTGATATCTTTGCCGTAGAAACAGCCGATGCCTGGTATGCGCGGCCCGAAACCGAGCTGCTGCCGGATGGCTACAAATGCGAAGGCTGCGGCGGGGGGGATTTCAGAAAAGAGACCGACATTCTCGACGTTTGGTTTGATTCCGGGTCAAGCTGCGTTGCGGTTCTTGAGACACGTGGCGATACGCTCCGCTTTCCGGCTGATGTTTATCTTGAGGGCGGCGATCAATATCGCGGGTGGTTCAACTCTTCATTGATGTGCGGCCTCGCCGCCCACGACGCTTCGCCATATCGTCAGATCATTACCCACGGCTGGGTTGTGGATGGCGAAGGCAGAAAGCAATCGAAATCGCTCGGAAATGTGACCGCTCCGCAGGAGATAATCGACAAGTCCGGTGCCGAGATACTCAGGCTCTGGGCCGCAGCGGTCGATTATACCGAGGATGTTCGGTGTTCGGACGAGATCCTTTCCCGTGTCGTCGATGCCTACCGCAAGTTTCGCAATACCCTACGGTACGCGCTTGGTAATCTTGACGGCTTCGATCCCGAAAACGACGCCGTGCCGACCGACGCCCTGATGGAAATAGACCGCTGGGCGCTCGCGAATCTGCACGAAGTTACCCAAAGGGTCCTGAAAGGCTACGAAGACTACGATTTCCAGTCGGCTTACGCGGCGCTCTATCAGTTTTGCACCGTACCGCTCTCTGCCCGCTATTTTGACATCATTAAGGACCGGCTCTACATTTACGCACCGCATTCTGTTGAGCGGCGTTCTGCACAGACGGCGCTTTACCGCATCGCAGATTCGCTTTGCCGCCTGCTGGCCCCGATACTTGCATTTACCGCCGACGAGGCTTGGGAAAATTTGCCCGGTCGCTCCGGGGACTCAGTCCATCTGGCAGAATTTCCCGAACCCGCAGAGAGCGACAGGGAACTGCTGGACCGATGGGAACGCATTTTCTCGATACGCGACGAAGTGCTGCGGGCGCTCGAGGAAGCCCGGAACGAGAAGCAGATCGGCTCCTCACTCGAAGCAAAGGCCGTTTTGACTGTGGACAAGGAAACGGCCCGATTCCTGTTGGGCCACTACCCGCAATTGCGGTATATCTTTATTGTTTCACAGGTCGAGGTCCACGAGAACGGCGATGGCCCTGAGGACAAAACGGGGGTCATTCACGTGAATGTTCAAAAAGCAGATGGCCGCAAGTGCGAACGCTGCTGGAACTACTCTGTTCGCGTAGGCGAGTTCGAAAGATATCCGGCCGTTTGCGAGCGTTGCATCGAGGCTCTCAATGAACTGGAGAACAAAGCTGCTGCCTAGGAGAAAATAAACTATGAAAAGATCAGTTACAGCGTTGATCTTTGTGCTCATCGCTGCTGCCGCCGTGTCCGCACAGAAGATCTATACCCCCGAACGAGGATCGGCCGAGCGAAAGGCGATCCTTGACTCGCTCCGTGTTCCGGTCGAGCGCGACCTGAAACAAAAGGTGGTCTTTGTGACCGACAACTTCAATGTTCAGGGGATGTGGGCGTTTGTCAGCGGCACCCCGCAGACGCCGTCCGGCGGCACCATAAGATTGCAGGGAACGAAGTTCGAAGGTGAGGAAGATTTTTGGGACAACAACTTTTTCGCCCTGCTCAGAAAGACAAGAGGCAAATGGGCGGTCGTAACCTATGCCCTCGGCTGTACCGATGTCTGTTACGCGGATTGGTGGCGTAGGCACCGGGCACCAAAAGCGATCTTCCCTTATACTGAATAGTAGTGACCAAGAAAGAACTTTTGTGGAAGCTGGGCTACCTCGTCATAACCGGCGGGGTCTTTATGATCGACCAGACCACCAAGGCCTGGGCGGTCCGCCGCCTGCGTTTTAGTGAGGATATCAATGTGATCCCCGGCTTTCTAAACTTCGCTTACGCGCAGAATACCGGCGTCGCCTTTTCGATGTTTGACGACTATGGCGACCCGGGCCGCTGGGGGCTCTCCTTGATAGCGGTCTTCGCCGGCATACTCGTACTTTATTTCTTCTGGAAGACGCCCCGTTCGGACGACCGTGTGCTCGGCGCCTTGGCGTTGCTTTTGGCAGGTATCGTAGGCAACGTTACCGACCGCATCCGCCTCGGATTTGTGGTGGATTTCATCGACGTCCAGTTCGGTTCGTGGCATTACCCTACGTTCAACGTTGCCGACATGGCCATCGTGATGGGAGCCGGGCTGCTGATTCTCGATATGTTTCTTTCAAAAAGAAATCAGAATACAGAAGTAAGAAGTCAGAATTCGGGGAAGTCGGGTTGATTAGATGTTGGTAAAGAGTTTTGAGGACGTGGAAATATGGAAAAAGGCTCATCAATTTGTGCTTGATGTGTATCATTTAACGGAGAGTTTTCCCAAACACGAGATCTATGGGCTGACGTCTCAGCTTCGTCGTGCTGCGATTTCTATCCCTGCAAATTTTGCCGAAGGATTCAGAAAAATGAGCAGGCCGGATAAACTTCGCTTCTACAATATTTCTCTCGGTTCGCTTGAGGAGTGTCGATATTATTTGAGGTTGTCAAAGGACTTGAACTACGGCAATACAGAAGGGCTGCGATCCGATCTTGAAGAGATCAGTAAGATGCTGACCAGCTATATGAGTAAGATCCGTGCTGACCTTTAACTTCTGTATTCTGACTTCTGTATTCTGACTTCTGTATTCTGACTTCTGTATTCTGACTTCTGTATTCT
>CALMAH010000016.1 GCA_937859595.1 uncultured Acidobacteriota bacterium
TTTTCCGCACATCGAGCGGCAGAGCCGCCAAATCCCAAATCCAAAATCTAAAATCCAAAATCCAAAATCGGCATGGCAGGGGTGTCCGCGTTCAGTCAATCGGTCTGGGCGAGAAGAGATCTAGAAACCAGTTTCCAGTTATCAGTTTCCAGTTGTCAGTTTCCAGTTGTCGGTTTCCAGTTGTCAGTTTCCCGTTACCAGCTTCCAGTTGTCAGTTTCCAGCTTTCAGCTATTGGCTTTTTGGTGGTGCCGTGTTGAAGATCAGGTGGGCGTATAGCCGGCATATTCCATTCGCCGCAGGCGGCGAGGCGGACAAGAGTGTCCGCACTCCGTTCCAATATCTGAAATGCGAAATCTGAAAACTGAAAGATGAAAGTTGAAATCTGAAAATTGAAATCTAAAAGTTGAAATCTGAAATCTCAATTCTCAAATCCCAGATCCCAGATCCAAAAGGCGAAGCTAGGTGCTGGAACTGAACGTTCATCGGTCGCCGTCGTTTGGGGTGAGGCGGATCATGCCGGAGTCGGTCTCGTGGCGTTCTTCGGCCTCAATGTCACGGCCGTGAGCCTTACGCCAGGCCAAGAGGCGCTGGTTAAGCGGTGTGAGAATGCTGGTCAGCACTCCTGCGATCAGGAACGAGGCCACGCCGCTGGTTAGGACCGAGTAACGCGGAAGATCTATATAACCGCCGAGTTCGGCCAGAGCGGGAAGAAAATAGACGAAAGGGAAAACAATAACGTAAGCCACGATCATTAGGGTACTTTTTCGCATAAAGCTATAGGGGGCGTCTCCGGGGGCTATTCGTCGTCTTCGCCGAGGGTGTCGTCCCATCGCATCAGTTTTTCCTGGTCGGCGCGAAATGCTTCGAACCATTTTCCAAAAACCGGGTCTGCGGCGGCCTTTTCCTGCAGTTTGCCGATCCAGATGTTCCATTCACGTTCGACGGCGGCCTCGTCTGCGGCGGAAAACGCCTCGCGGAGCTTAGTGTCGTCGATGTCCTTCATCGCATACATTATGCGAAGCCGGTCGGCAAGGGAAATGTCGTTGAGGTCGTCCATAGACCCGGCGATTATACACCAAGCCGTGAATTTATTGCTATAAGATATCCGGTCGCCGGGAGGGGATAGGTCGGGCAAAAGTGTTGTATCATTGGCGGCCGAAAAGAGAGCCAACGGAAGAAGGAGGCACTTGAGCCGGAGCCCGGTCGCTATCGATCTCGGTTCTGGCCGAGCGGGATCTTGACGTTGTTCTTTTCGGCGAAATCGATGGCCTCCCGGTAGCCGGCGTCGGCGTGGCGGATGACGCCCATGCCGGGGTCGGTGGTGAGGACGCGTTCGATGCGGCGAGCGGCTTCGGGGGTGCCGTCGGCGACGATGACCTGGCCGGCGTGGAGCGAATAGCCGATGCCGACCCCTCCGCCGTGGTGGAGCGAGACCCAGGTGGCACCGCCTGCGACGTTTATCATGGCGTTGAGGTAGACCCAATCGGCAATGGCGTCGGAGCCGTCCTTCATCGCTTCGGTCTCGCGGTTGGGCGAGGCGACGCTGCCGCAATCGAGGTGATCGCGGCCGATGACGATCGGGGCTTTCAGCTCGCCGCTGGCGACCATCTCGTTCAGCTTCAGCCCGGCCTTGGCCCGTGCTCCGTAACCGAGCCAGCAGATGCGAGCGGGCAGGCCTTGGAATTCGACCTGCTCCTGCGCCAGAGTCAGCCAGCGGGCGAGATGATCGTCCTCGGGGAAGAGGTTCATTATCGCTTCGTCGGTGCGGTAAATGTCCTCTTTATCGCCCGACAGCGCGACCCAGCGGAAGGGGCCTTTGCCTTCGCAAAAAAGCGGCCGGATGTACGCCGGCACGAAGCCCGGATAATCAAACGCATTCGCGACGCCGTTGTCTTTTGCGCGCTGGCGGAGATTGTTGCCGTAGTCGAAGACAATGCTGCCGCGGTTTTTGAACTCGAGCATTGCCTCGACGTGGCGAGACATGGAATCCATCGCGGCTTTTTCGTACGCGGTTTGGTCCGTTTTGCGGAATTCGGCAGCTTTATCGACTGTGTAGCCAACCGGGATGTATCCGTAGAGCACGTCGTGGGCGGAGGTTTGATCGGTTACGACATCTGGGATGACGCCGCGTTCGAGAAGCTGCCAATGAACCTCGGCGGCATTGCCGAGCAGGCCAATGGAGCGAGGTTCTTTTGCCGCTATCGCGGCTTTTGCAAAGGCAATGGCCTCATCGATGTCTTCGGTTGAGACGTCGAGTTGCTTGAGTTGAAGGCGTCGTTCGATACGCCATGGATCGACCTCGACCAACAGGCCCACGCCTCCGTTAAATGTGATCGCCTGAGCCTGGGCACCGCCCATTTCGCCGAGGCCGGCAGTCAGTACGAGCTTTCCGCTAAGATCGCCCCAGCCATGCTGCCGCGCGAGCGAGCCGAAGGTTTCGTAGGTACCCTGGAGGATGCCTTGTGTGCCGATGTAGATCCACGAACCGGCGGTCATCTGGCCGTACATCATTAGGCCGTCGCGCTCATATTGGTCAAATTGCTCCTGCGTGGCCCAATGAGGGACGATGTTCGAATTTGCAAGGAGGACGCGGGGTGCATCGGCGTGGCTTTTGAAAACGCCGACCGGCTTGCCGGATTGGACAAGCAGCGTCTCGTCCTCGTTCAGGTTGCGGAGGCTTTCGAGGATCGCATCAAAGCACTCCCAGTTACGTGCAGCCTTACCACGTCCGCCGTAAACGATGAGATGGTCGGGGTCAAAGGCTACGTCGGGGTCGAGGTTGTTCTGGATCATCCGATACGCGGCCTCGATAAGCCAGTTCTTGCATGTGAGTTCGGCACCGGTCGGGGCCTTTATTGTTCGCTTCATTTGCACGGGTTATTCTAACGCTCTTCCGCGGCAACGCTAAATCGGATCTCGTTCAAATTCGGCGATCCCGGGCTTTGTGATAACATCGTTTCGACAAAATTCAGTGAGGTAATTTATGCAGAAGAACTTTTTAATGCTGCTGGCGGTGGTGGGCCTCTTTACCCTGGCGGGCTTGGGACAAGTTAAAGACGGCGCCCCGCAGACACCATTTGACGAAGGGTTGGCAAAGCGACTCGGAGCGGACGATTTTGGGATGAAGTCTTATGTTTTTTGTATCTTGAAGACCGGGCCAAAGGACACTGAGATCACGGATGCAAAGAAGCGGAGCGAGATTTTTGCGGGACACATGGCGAATATGAAACGGCTTGGTGACGAAGGCAAGCTTGCGTTGGCGGGGCCGTTTGGCAAGAACGACCGGGCATATCGAGGCATTTTTATCTTTAACGTTGCGACGGTGGAAGAGGCAGAGAAATTGGTCGAGACCGATCCGGTCATCTCATCCGGTATGATGATAGCAGAACTCACTCCTTGGTATGGTTCCGCTGCTGTACTTCTTGTCAACGAGAACCACAAGAAGGTCGCCAAGAAAGATTTTTGATGCAGCAAGCCGATCTTATCGTTTACAACATTGGACAGCTTGTCACCTGCGCTTCGCCGGACGGGCCAAAGCGTGGAGACCAGATGCGGGATGTTGGGATCGTTGAGAATGGGGCGTTTGCAGCAGCAGACGGAAGGTTTTCAGCGGTCGGGAGCACGGCTCGGATCCTCAATGATCACAATGCCGACAATAAGATAGATGCCGGGGGCCGCGTAGTTTGTCCGGGATTTGTCGATCCGCACACGCACATCGTTTACGCCGGCGACAGGCTGAATGAATTTGAGATGAAGATAAAAGGAGCCGAATATCTCGACATTCTAGCGGCGGGCGGAGGCATCATCTCAACGGTTAGGGCAACGCGTGCAGCTTCAGAAGAAGAGTTGGTCGAACAGGCGTTGACGCGGCTGGATAAGATGCTCGCTTGCGGCACGACTGCCTGCGAGATAAAGACGGGTTACGGGCTCGACACAGGGACGGAATTGAAAATGCTTCGCGTGATCGAGGAGCTTGATAAGCAGCATCCGATGGATATCGTTCCGACGTTCCTCGCGGCCCACGCCGTTCCCCCGGAGTTCAAAGATGATGCAAACGGCTACGTTGATCTGATCTGTGATGAGATGCTGCCGCAGGCATGGGAATGGTATCAGGCGTCACATTTTGAGGCTAAAGGGATACCATTTTACTGCGACGTTTTTACTGAACGAAATGCCTTTGATCTGCATCAGATGCGTCGTTTGCTTGAAACTGCCGCTTCTTTTGGTTTTGGCATCAAAGCTCACGTGGATCAATTTACAAATCTTGGAGGTTCACGGCTGGGGATAGAATTGAACGCAGCGTCGATAGACCATCTGGATGCGATCTCGGACGATGAGATCGGAATGCTGGCGGACAGCAATACGATAGGTATTGTAATACCAACAGAGAACTTTAATGCAGGCAAGACACAGTTTGCACCTGCCCGAAAGCTGATAGATGCGGGATGTGCTGTGGCTCTGTCGACGGATTACAATCCAGGCTCGGCTCCATGCCCCTCAATGCCTATGGCAATGGCGATAAGCTGCAGATATCAGAAGTTGCTGCCGGCAGAAGCATTGAATGCGGCGACGATAAATGCGGCTCATGCGATCGGCTTGGGTAAGATATATGGGTCGATTGAATTGGGGAAAAGGGCTTTCTGGCTCCTGTGCGAAGCGGATGACTACAGACAGATCGCTCATGAGTTTGGGTACTCCAAGCTATATCCGACTAGCCCTGATGCTTTTGGAACACAATGAATGCGATTGAGATCGACGGCGAAAGCCTTACATTTGAGCGGGTACTTTCCGTTGCATACGGCGGGCCCGGTGCTCCGCGCGTTGAATTGACAAGCGACGCGAAGGCAAAGGTGGAAAGATCTGCGGCTGCGGTCGATACTTTGCTTGAACGGGGCGAGGTGGCGTATGGAATTACGACCGGTTTCGGTGCCTTCAAAGACAAGATAATCAGCCGCGAACAGGTTGAAGAACTTCAGCGAAACATCGTTCTCAGTCATTCGGTCGGGGTCGGCGATGCATTCGATACTCCTACTGTACGGGCGATAATGCTGATCCGTGCAAATACGCTCGCACGCGGTTTTTCGGGCATTCGGCTCGAAACGCTTGAGCTGATCTTGGAATGTCTGAACCGGGGCGTCCATCCCGTGATCCCGGAAAAGGGAAGTCTGGGGGCGAGCGGCGATCTTGCTCCGCTGGCCCATTTTGCGTGTGTTCTGATAGGCGAAGGGAAGGCAGAATTTCGCGGAGATGTAATGCCGGGGGCAGAAGCTTTGACGGCTGCGGGACTGCACCCGGTTACGTTAAAGGCAAAAGAGGGGCTTGCCCTGACAAACGGGACGACGGTGATGACCGCCGTCGGTTTGCTCGAAACCGCTCGCGCAATCCGACTGGCCGATCTCGCCGATACGGCGGGCAGTCTGAGCCTGGAGGCTTTGAACGGCACGGTCTCTGCGTTTGATGATCGGATCCACACTCTCCGGCCGCATCCCAGGCAGATAGACACGGCGCGTAATCTGAGGGGAATTCTGGAAGGCAGCGAATTTGTACGCAGTTTCGACCCGACAAATGTACAGGACGCTTATACGCTCCGATGTATGCCGCAGGTGCATGGTGCGTGCCGCGACGCGGTGGCTTATGCGGAGTGGCTCATAAATATCGAATTAAATTCGGTGACGGATAATCCGCTGATATTTGTAATGGATGAAATGGAGAACCCACCCTCTGATGCAGGTGCTTCTGAATTGGGGACTGCGAATATTGAGGTGATATCGGGCGGGAATTTTCATGGTGAGCCGCTGGCACTTGCGTTTGACTATTTGACGATCGCATTGGCGGAACTCGGGAACATCTCGGAACGGAGAATAATGCGGCTGACGGACGAAGCATCAAATGCGCACGTTCTGCCCGCATTTTTGACCGAGAAAGGCGGATTGAACTCCGGGTTCATGATCGTGCAGTACACGGCGGCGGCTCTGTGTACGGAAAACAAAGTTCTGGCACATCCGGCGAGCGTCGATACGATCCCGAGCTCTGCAAATGTCGAGGACCATGTTTCGATGGGGGCAACGGCGGCGCTAAAGCTTCGGCAGGTTGTTGATAATCTGCAGACGATCCTCTCACTAGAGTTGTTCTGCGCGGCTCAGGGTATCGAGTTCCGCAAGCGAGCGATCGGCGAGGCGAAAAGGCTCGGCCGCGGAACCGCACCGATATTTGAGGCGATCCGAGCGTCGGTTCCATTCATCGAACGAGACGAGTATTTGAAGGACCACATCGACACGGTGGTCTCGATAGCCGAAGGTTTTGTTAACAACAGGTAAATAAGGGGGCATTTCGATGTCTTCACATAAGATCTCGTTTTTCTCAAGGTTTTCAAAAGCGACGGCAATACTCGCCGGGAAGCCGGTCACATTTGCTGCCGCGATCTTCCTGCTGCTAGTGTGGGCTTCAACCGGGCCGGTCTTTGGGTTTAGCGATACATGGCAATTGGTCATAAACACGGGGACGACGATAATAACTTTCCTGATGGTGTTCCTGATCCAGAACACCCAAAACCGTGACACGGAAGCGATACAAATAAAACTCGACGAGTTGCTCCGATCGGTAGAAGGGACGCGGGAAGAGGTGATGGACCTGGAAGAACTTGATGAAAAGGAACTCGACGCAATTAGGGCGGAATATTTGCATCTAGCCGAGGAGGCCCGCAAGGAACTTGAGTCGAGAAAGGGGTGATATCGGTAGGGACGTTTGAAAACAAAATGAAAGCTATTCTTACATTGGTATTCGTTATTCTATGGGTGGGGACGGCAATCGCTCAGCAGCCGACGGTCGACTTCCGGACATATGTCGAGAAGCGTCTGGGTGAGAAAAAGCAGAAACTGGAGGACATCTGTCCGATAGACATCAATATCGTGGCAAGGCGTGTGTTCAAGGATTACGGTGCCATGTTCATTGCCACGCGGGAAGTGCGATATCCGGACAAATGTGTTTTTTCAAGCGATGAAGAGGTTTCTGCCTTCCAAAACAGCGTGCGTATAAAGTCAGCGACCATCGGCAACCGCACGATCGAGCTGCAGGCGGCGGCGATGGACGCACTGATGGCGGCAAGAAAAGAAGCCGCGGGAAGGAAATTGACAATAACTCCGCGAGGGGCCTCGGCAGCCCGAAGGAGCTATGCCGATACATACCGGATATGGAAAAGCAGATTCGACCCGGCATTGAAACACTGGGTCGCCCGGGGACGGATAGCACAGAAAGAAGCAGACGAAGCGGCAAAAATGGAAACGACCGACCAGGTCGCGCGAGTTATCGAATGGGAGCAGGATTCGATCTGGTTCTCGACCGGATTCAACCGGTCTATATTCTCATCGGTGGCGGCACCGGGGACGTCGCAGCATCTCTCCATGATAGCGCTGGACGTGGCAGAATTTGGCAACCGCGACGTAAGGGCGATACTGAACCGGCACGGGTGGTATCAGACGATAATCGACGACACGCCGCATTTTACGTATCTTGGGCTGGATGAAAAGGAGTTGCCGAAACGCGGCCTTATCGCGGAAACGAGAGGCGGGTTTACATTTTGGATACCGAACTTTGAGAGATAAAAATGGAACGAAGGGGAACCTATTTCACGGTCGGTTTAGGGGCGATCGCATTACTTGCCGGGTGTTGGCAAAGTCCGCAGACACAGCGTACGGAAGGACCGGTAAACTACCGGAATGAGCCGGTAAATTTTACGAACACAAACGTTAACGAGATGGGAAACGCCAATAGCACACCCGAACGATCTCCCGAAACGGAAGAAAAGCCGAGGACCGGCTTTATGGCGAACCTGCCCGAGGCTTTCGAAATGCCAACGGATGAGGTGGGGCGAAAGCTGCTGCGGGAATACGGGTCGGTCTTTGTGGCCCGCGGCCAGGCGACACCGCCGGAAAAGGTAGTTTTCCGCGATGAGGGTGAGGTTTCGAGATTTCAGTCGTCGTTGGCGACGGTGCGTGCGGAGATCGGCGGATTTACGCTTGAATTACAATCGCCCGCGATGGCGGCGCTGCAAGATGCCGTGAATCAGGCCAGGAAAAAGGGGCTGACGATATCGCCGCGCGGGCAGGATTCGGCAAAGCGGACATATTCGGAGACGGTCGGGCTGTGGAACAGCCGCGTCGATCCGGCGCTAAAACATTGGGTGGGCAAAGGGCGTCTGACCCAGGCCGATGCAGACCGGATAAAGCGGCTTTCGACATTTGAACAGGTCTCGGAGGTGCTAAAGCTGGAGGACCAGGGCATCTATTTTGCAAAAGACCTGTCAAAATCGATCATCTATTCCGTGGCCCCGCCGGGGACGTCGCAGCATCTCTCGCTATTGGCTTTTGACGTAAAGGAATTTGACAACGCCGAGGTCCGCAGGATACTTGCCGATAATGGCTGGTTCCAGACGGTCGCCTCAGATCTGCCGCATTTTACGTTTCTCGGGGTAAAGGAAAGTGAACTGCAGGGGTTGGGGCTGAAAAAGACCGTCAGCGGTGGCAGGGACTTCTGGGTGCCGGATATTTAGGCTAATGACGCAGTATAGAAAGCAAATCGCCGCCACAATGAAGATGGTACACCCTGCAGGACTCAAACCTGCGACCTTCTGATCCGAAGTCTAAAGGGCGACTGTTAAGCCGCATTCGAGCACGTTTACTAATGTAAAGCAGGAGGCCTGTAAACTCTGGCTGAAAACGAAGTCACGTCCTTTCTTGTTAAATGGTGTTCATTGGTGTAAAGTGGAAAAAGTTGGGAAAAAAGTTGGGAAACCGTAAAAATTAGTTGGGAAACACCCTATGACACCCCCGGAACGACGTTTCGAATTGATCTCTAAGACCGTCTTCCAGCGAACCCCGAGAGAGAAGACGGTTAAAGGCAGAACCTACCGCTTAAAAGCCAGTTGGTGCTTTCGGATCAAATATAAAATTCACGGCCGGCCGGCCACGATCGAGCGATCAGGCTTCAAAAACAAGACCGCTGCCCGGACTGCGTTAAATGCCGAGATCGCGAAATTGCAGGGATCGCGGGGACGCTCTGCGGAAGCTGAGCGAAAGACCTTTACCTGGTTGGCCGAGCAATGTCGACACGATTGGCTCACCCCCGCAAAATATCGATCCAGCCCGACCCAGGGCCGCGTCAAGATCTCCGGCTTAAAGTCCTACGAAACGATCAAAAGCCAGATCGAGCGTCTCCAGGAGTTCTTCGGCGAGATCCTGCTTGACGATATCGAGCCTCAGACATTGCAAGCCTACAAGCTCGACAGACTTGAGCAATATGTCATGGGAAAGGCCGGAGACGGCAGCCCGAGAAAAATACGGCCGGTCTCTTTAGCAACCGTTCATCGGGAACTTGCTCTTGCCCGGCGCGCCCTGCTTTATGCATTTGAGAAAGGCTGGATCGAGCATAACCCTTTTCGCGGCGCGAAGGGATTGATCGTAACGCGGCATGAAGAGGTCCGGTCACGCATTCTGAGCTTTGAAGAACAGGAGCGGCTTCTTGCGGCGTGTTCGGGCGCTTTCGAACGGACATACACGCGATCGATAAAGGGCCGGTCGCAAACCGTGACCGCAAGGATCGCCGTCGATCACCAGCTGCTGAGAGTGTTGATCGTTGTCGCGATCGAAACCGGCTTCAGGCTCAATGAACTTCGTCATGTTCGCTGGCAGGATCTCGATGAGGCAGGCAGCTCGATCTGGATCTTACCGGGATATACGAAAACCGGGATCGGTCGGAGATCTCTTTTGACTGAAGATGCCGTTTCAGCGATCCGCGAAATTTCCGAGATCACTGCTGGCAATGCCGGGCCCTTCGCCGCGGTCGGCGACATAAAACGCGCCTGGAAGTCGGTCAAGGAGCGTGCCGCTATCGATGATCTCCACTTTCACGATCTGCGGGCAACTTTCGCAAGCCGGACCATTGCTGCGGGGGTTCCTTTCGCTATCGTGCAAAAGCTTCTCGGGCATTCGAGCGGAACCGTGACCGAGCGGCATTACATCGCCCTGGACGCGGACATCTTTGCCGACGCGGTTCGGACAGTGGCCGCCTATAAGAAACGGCGTCAGGGCCACACAGACGCAAAAACCGGGCCTATTCTGGACGGCTCGCGAATGGTAAACTAGGCAATCGAGCCGTCTTACGCTGAGCTAGCTACTCTGCGGACAAACCGCTCCTTACGGCCGGCGGCTCGATCCCGTTAAGGAAAATAGGAATTAAGGAGTCCTATGCTGCAGAAAAACACACGGATCGGGCGGCCACCGAAGAAGATCGGGAAAGACGACCCCGATTTATTTTTTGACCTCTTGATAGACGCGCTCAATGAGATTCGTGACCGGGGCGAAAAAGTTACGGAAAGAAAACTTGCTCAAGCGATCGACTGGCAGTTACTTGGGTACCACGGGAAGGTTACAGATCGCCGGCCGGTGCTTCGCCGGTACTTTCATGATTTCGAAAGTTTTTTGGTGAAGCAAATTGTAACCCTCTTATTAACCGATGATGCTCGGAAGCGCTATTATGACGTGATTTGGAAGACTCCCGCCATCGACTGGATGCGGACAAAAACGAAAAGCCAATGTATAGATCTCGCCAGGCAGTTTGATCGGGAACACCCGGACCCCTGGTTAATGGTTGCGTTTTCGATGTACGAATTGTATGAATCAAAGCAGCTTATTTCTTATGTTCGCGAGCTTGACCCGCTAGACTTTCTCATCAACGACGCGAACAGCAATTGATACTTCCTCTCCAGAATCCCCGACATCATTGAGAGTTTAAATACCACCTAAAGGGTACTTCCAACCCCTATAACTACCTATTTTAGTTGTAGTTGCGGGGTGTGTGGCATTTAAAGTCTACAAAAAAACAATAAATTTCGGAAATGTGTTTTACTCGGAGTAACTGGAGGGTAAAAATTGTTATGCAAATTGATAAAAGTTTCGAGTCGCTGTTGACAATCGACGATTTAAGTCGCTATTTGCGCAGAAGTCGGCAATGGATTTGGCTCATGCGGCGCCGCGAGAAACTTCCGTATATTCAAATCGGCCGCGTCGTGATGTTTCGTCGCGAGGAGGTGGACAAATGGCTAGATCGCCGAGTCCGCAATGTCGATGTTGTGCGTGAAATAGCTGCGTAATGACTGATAGGAGACAGCGTGGCAAACTCGGACATTTATCGACAGCTTGTTTGGAAAACGGATCTGGGCCCTGCGGAAAAATTAGTCGCACTGGCCATCGCCGAGCACGCAGATGCCCACGGCAAGGCGTGGCCGGGGAACAAGCGGATTGCTGAGATGACGGGATTATCCCTACGGACTATCGGGCGGGCGATCCTGAAATTGGGGGACATTTTGGAACAGGTAAATACAAACAGCCGCGGGCGGCCGGGGTCAACAGCAAGGTTTCAATTTCGGGCTGGAAATCCGTCAGAGAGTCGCATTAAAAATCCGTCAGAGAGTCGCATTACGACGCCGGAAATGCGACATTCGCGACAAAAAAATGCGACATTCGCGACAAAAAAATGCGACATTCGCGACGCGTATAAAGATAACCATATTGAACCTCAGATTGAACCAAAAGAAAAGCCCGTCGCGGCTGACGCCGCCTCTTCGATTTTTACGACCGGCAAGAAACTTTTGATCGGCGCCGGAGTATCCGCCGCCGCCGCCGGATCGTTCCTTGGGAAATTGCGAAAGGATTTTGGGGATAGCCTGGTCTCAGAGGGGTTGGCCATCTGCTTGCGTGAGGACCTTCCAGGGGGGCCGAGCGAACCTAAAGCGTATCTCACCAGGGTGCTGCAAAATTTACAAAAGGAGAAGCCCGCCTTCCCCAAGGCGGGCCAAAATCAAAATTATGGAACTAATCAACGAAACAGTAACACAACTTACAAATCGACCGCAACCGACATACTCGCCGAGCAGTGGGAGCTTATTCAACGCTACCCAAGCGAAGCCGAGCTCGGAGAAGATGCGGGCGGCTCTTGTGCTTCTCAACCGCTGGTATCAGTCGCGGGGATGGCGCCCGATGGCGGCGGCTGATGCGGAGCCGATGGCCGCCACATGGATCGCGGAATTCGATCGCCGGTCTATTCCGTACCAGGCCTACGGCGATCTATTCACCGCTGCACAGGATGCCCGGGTCCGTTCGATCCAGATGACCGGACAAGCGCCGGACCTCACGATCGAGATGCTGATCGCGGCTTGGCCGGAGGTCAAGGCGAGGCAGCGTGAGGCCGAGATCACTGCCGGCCGGGTACTGCCGGAAACGGCAGCTTCGGATTGCCCTCGCTGCTTCGGCAGCAATGTGGAGATCGTTTACAACCCGAGCGGCGTTAAACTCGGAGCTCGACCTGGTTGTAAACACAGGCCGCTCGAGCCGGGCGAGTGGCTTTATAGGCGACAATATGAGCAGGAGAAAAGGGCGGCGTGATGCACCGCGAATCGACACCGGCGAAACGTTCGATCCGGCGAACACCTACTATTTTTATCATCGCGAATCTGGCGTTGTTCGCGATGTGGCCGGCCTACGGCAACAGGGCGCCCATCTCCTCGCCTCTGATGGCCGGCCAATTATTTCGATCGCGGCCCTTCGTAAAACACCGTGGGAGGCGGCCTGTAAAGCAGAGCAGGCATTGATGCGGGAACTCACAGAGATCTGCGATCAGCTTGTAGCGGTGCGGGCTGCGATGCGTCAAGTCGAGCCGAACGAGATAGCCCGCATTGACGGAGTTTTCCGCGAGCTTCGGCTGGCAAAATAATGGGACTTGTATGGCAAATTCAGTATCAATAGAGTTCATTGGCGACCCTCAAGACCTGTTTCAAACAGTGGCCGCCGTCGAAAAGCGCCTGGCCGATCTCCGAAAACAGTATATCGATGCCGCGCGGGCGCCCAACCCTGTTATACGGCAACAGCAGGAGCTTGCTCGCTCTGTAAAAACAACCTCTGCGACTATGGCTACGGATTTCGCCAAGGCTGAAACCGCGGCCGCGGGTCTCAATCGCCAACTCCGCGAAATGGCCAGGAATGGCGGTTCGATACCTGAACCTCCGACCCCAATAGTGTTGCAGCGTGCGCAGGCCGCCGCCGGGCGTATGACGCCGGAGCAGGCCGCCGCGAATGACGCTCGTATGCAGGAGGTCCGCGAACAGATGGCGGCGCGCCGCATCGAGAGGCAGCAGGAAAGAGAGTTCCGGGCGATGCGGGGAGGGATTGAGCGACAGGACCAGCTGCGAGCGTCGGAGGCGCGGAGCCACGCCCTTCGAGTCAACGCCAGGCGAGCAGCAGCTGACCAGATGATAGCCCTTGAACAGCGAGAGACGGCCGCTGTGGTCAGAGAATCAGCGACTCGCCGCCGCTCGCTTCTTGAGTCGGGAGCTCCGCGTCGGACCGCGATCTCCGCGCTCGCGATGTATGCCGGCCGAAACGTCCCCGGCGTCCCCGAGGGTGTCGGCGCTTTTGAAATGTCGCGACTCGCGGGCCTCTCTACGGTTGGTGCCGGAGCGGTCGGGCTGGCAGCGGGCCTTGCAGCCCGTGAAGTTGAAAGGGCGACAAAGGCGGCGCGAGAGCGCCTTGCCGAGGAAGAGAGGATCGGCGCGGCCCACAACGATCAAATGCTCACGCTGCAACGCTTGACCGTTGAAGCCGATAAGCTCCGGCAAATTGCATCCGAGCGTCGGCAGATCGACCTGGAGATCACGCGTGATGCCCGAAGCCTTACGGCTTTAACGGAGCGTCAGGCACGGCTTATGGCGGAGCGGCAGCCCCTGCCGCAGCGGGCGATGATCGACGCGGCGATCACAGGTAAGCCGATCGACAACAAGCGGCTGATCGAGATCGACCGCCAGCTTAGTCTGTTAGATCCGATGATCGAGGATGCTCGTCGGCGGCGGACAGGGTTTATGACAGACGAGATCGAGGCTAATCGACGCTTCTTCGCCGAGCGAGCGCAGCGAGAAAGGGAATGGCAGGAGCAGGTCAAACAGGGCCAGGATCGCGTGAAAGAGCTCGGGCAGACCTGGCGTGAGGCGTTCACCAGCCTTACGGCTCAGGCCAACCGGGACAACCCCATCGTAAAGGTCTTTCAGGATGCGGATAAAGCGATGCGGGAGCTTCGGGAAAACGTGAAGGGCTTGCCGAAAGAGCTGCAAAGAGCGGCCATTCAGAGCCAGCAGGCATTCAACGCCAGCCAACTCTTTGGCGCAAGAGTCGATTCAGCCCTCTCTGCCGTCAATCTTCGTGACATGGCTGCCCGATTCCGCGACGATACAGCCGACAGGAGGCGTTTTTCTGAGGATGTGCTAGCGCGAGACCGCGCTGAGTTTGAGCGTCGGCAAGGCTTAGGCGAAAACTTCAATGTGGATGCGGTGCGGGAGTCGCTAAACCAGAGAGAGAGGTTTATTAATCTTCGATTCCGCGAGGAAACGCCGTCTGAGCGTCTGGACCGACAGATCGAAGCTATCCGTCGCATCAGTCCGGCTGATGACGCTCAGAGAGCGATCGCGGACCAAAGGATCCTTAATCTTGCTTCCGGTCTCGATCCAAATGACCTTCGCCGCGACCAACGAGAGTCGATAGCTCAGATCGCAGACCGCGCGGCCGAGCGTGAGGAACGGCGGTTTAAGGATGCGCAGAAGATCCAGCAAAATCAGGAAAGGTTCCTGCGAAGCATCGATGAGAACATTCAAAAGTTCCTGCAGAAGGCAGCTCGCGGCGGCGTTCAGGCCGTACAGCAGGCGGTCGATATTACGGTTCGCGATGAGACCGGTTCCGCCAGGATCGAGCGTCGGGCATCGGCCGAGGATACCGCGGACTACTATGCCGGCACGCTTTTGACGTCAGGACCGGGAGGGCTGACCAATAGATGAGCGATTTCAACACAGCTGACCTCGACAAAGGGACGTGCGATCTGATCGAGCGTCTTAGCGCCGAGATCGACCATTTAATGATCGAGCACGAGCACCTAAGCTCACTGTGCGATGCCCTAAACCAGCGGCACCTCGAGGTGAGCAGCGAGCTTGAGAAAGACTTTAATGTGTTGGGGTGCATGGCTCTCTTCTCGCTTCACGATCGCATAACTCATTACAGCACCCTGCATTTGAGCCTTCTTGACCAGGTCAAGGCTCGCGCGGAATTCATTGAAAAGTTACTACCGGCGACCCCCGAACCCACAACGCCGGTCACGGTCACGGACGCCGGCAGCGGGGTTCATTGATGGAAAAAAAAGGAGGATGAAAATGACAAATTCAGAGAGTCTTCGGGCTGCCGAAGATGCGATAAAGGCGGGGAAAGAGGTTTCGGCCGTCGAGTACGCCAAATTAAAGGCTCAGAAAGAGGCAGAGGAAGAGATCGAACGCCTCAAGGCGGACGGCCGCAAAGAGGCAGCGATAGAAGCGGATCGTGAACGATGCATTAAGCTTGCCGGCGAGCTTCAGGTCAAAGTTCAGGATCTCGCGGACGCGGAGCCCAAACTCGATGATGCGGTTGACCGGATCATTAGAAGCGTCGAAGCATACGTTAACGAGGTCTGCGCCTTCAATGAGTCCGTCGCCGGGCTCTGCGATCAGGCCCGAGCGATCCAAAAGCAAGCGCTTAACCCGGCTGCCGTCCCGGTCAGGATCAACGATGCGAGCACGGGCTCCGCTCTGATCGTTGGCGGGGCAAGCCTGAAATATGCAGATCGCTTCGGGCATAGCCAGGACCGGCTGATTCAGGTACTTTCCGAAAAGGTCCGAGAGATCTTTTATCGAGCGGAGCGGCGACATCAGTAAGTTGAGAAGTTCACAATAATAAGAATTTGGAGGTGAAATAAATTATGGCACACACGAATCAGATCGCTCAGGCGATCGGAACATTGGCGAGCAAGGGAGCGGTTGCTTCCTTCGAGAACGTTTTCAGGATGCTTCGGGACAAAGACCCCGAGTTCGACATGTCGGCCCTCGAGTACGAGCGGGTGTTAAACGAGGAGCTGCCGAAGCATTATGTGGTCGTCGATCGTAACCGCGCAAAAACCGACACACGCTACTACCGCGCTAAAAAGGAAGAGGCTCAAACGGAAGGTAAGGTCATGGTTTGGGCCGAATCATGGGATCACGGCTGGTCCTGGGCGACGTAGGGCTAAACTCGCCCCTTAAAAAAAGGAGTATAAAAAGGAGAGAAAACTATATGAGTGAGAATTATGTCAATGTCTTGGTCGAGAAGATGACCAAAACTCTGATCGATGGCGCGATCGTGAAAGCGATCGGGGACTATTCACGATCGCTCAAGACGATGGTCGACCGACTAATGCATGAGGCGGAGGCCTCGATTTAGCGCATGGTGTTTGGCGGGCAATGGCAGAAAATGACAGAAAAAGAAAAAAACCGACCTATGAAGCGCGGACCGAAAAAGCACTCGCCGCGCTTCTTCGGTCGGGATCCGTCGCCGCCGCCGCTCGGTCATCGGGTATTCCCGAACGATCGCTCTACAGAATGCTTAATGACCCCGAGTTCTCAGGTGTTCTACGGGAGCGACGCCAGCGGGCTGCCGAAGCGTCTGTCGGCCTCGTTCAGGCCGCAAGCGATCAGGCTATTGCAACCCTGCTTCGTTTGATCGCTTGCGGCAAGCCCGCGATCGAGGCTCGTTCAGCGTCCTATATCCTGGCACATTTTCGCTGGTCCCAAGAGAATGACATAGCGGCAAGACTGGAGACCCTTGAACATGCGATCTTCGGCGCTAAGAAATCGTCTTAAAAAGATCGAGAGCGGCCTGCGCGGGATGGCTTTTGGCGGCTGCGATCACCCGACCCGCATTCTTATGCCGCCGGGAAGCTTTCTTTCCGCGCCTGAAGAGGTGTTGAATCAAGATCTTATCTCGGCGGCACAAGAAGACCCGAAGCGAAGATGCAACGCTTGCGGCTTGAGCCTGTACCGCCGGGCTGAGCGGCCCGAGCCGTTCGAATTGCACGAGATCTAATTTTTCTTTACATTTTTCTTTACAGACTTTAACGCGAGTTCGAGAAACGGCGGGATAGCCACTTCGCCGCGTTCCCATCTGGCGACGGTGTTTGCGGCGACGCCGAGTTTCCGGGCCAGCTCTTCCTGAGTGTAGCCGAGCTCCGTTCGTTTGGCCTTCAAAGCAGATCCTTCCATCTTTACCTATTATACACCCTGTACTGTCACGCATCCAAGACCGGTTCGGCGACCTTTTTTATCAACTATACAGACTGTGTTGACAGAACGATATACAGGCTGTATAGTTATATATGGCAGGAGGTTTTTTTAAAGATGAGAAAACAAACACCGGCGGCAGTTTATTTCAACAGAAAGATCAAGGACCGGGACATCGAGATCAAGCGGCTTAATGGAAGGATCGACCGCCTGGAAAGTTTCGTCCGTTCGGGCGAACGCCACCCGGATCTTTTCCGCGATCTCGATCGCCTAAAGCAGCAGAAACGCCGTCTGCAAGACGAATGTGCAAGGTACTTGAACAGGATCGGTAGATAGGAAGACGGGGACATGAACACACGATCAAACGAGACAAGTAATTCCTTTTGTTATTCCGTCCCGAAGAAGACCGCGATCGGGACGGTCGAGGTGACTACGCCTTCCGGTCCTCGAACGGTACTTATAGGAAGGAGCGACTTCGAAGGCTTCTGTGCGGCTACGGTTATAAACGGGTCGATCTGGTTTGAGACGGCCTGGACCGGCTTGGACGCACTGCTTTTGTTGGTAGAAAGGTTGAACAGTAAAAACGGAGAAAGATGAAATGCGAAGAAAACCAAGAAACATCACTATTCCATTCGATGCCTACTCTCGGGAGGGCCGCGAATTCTTTGTGCGACAGCTGTTTTACGAAGCCGAGATTGGCTACTCGTCTGACGCAGTAGTCATCAAGCTCGCCCAAAGCGTTATAAAGGTGCTGCTCGACATGTACTGCGAGGGCGAAGACGCAAGCTTGGAAGATCTGCAAAAGCACGGCCTTCCGATCGCGAGCCATGTCCAGCACGTTGAAACTCGCACGCTGCTCGAGAGCCTTTACAACCAAATGCAGGTGACCGTCCTTGCGGTCGAGCGTATGAACCCCCAGCTTAAATCATGAGGCGCGGCCGCGTCTCGGGAAAAAGTTGGGAAACGGGTTGGGAAACAGAGAGCCGGGCTCTATGTCCGGCTCTTCTCTTGCGCGTAAACGCTACCATCGTTGAGGTTATTTTGGTACACCCTGCAGGACTCAAACCTGCGACCTTCTGATCCGAAGTCAGACGCTCTATTCAACTGAGCTAAGGGTGCACGCCTTTCGAATAATGTTAAGGTGTGCGGGTATATTTTGCAACCTAGTTCTATGCGTCAAAGGAGAATTGCAAAGTAAGCAGCACCTGCTCGGAAGCTAGGATAGACAAAGCTATCCCGCTAATGACATCATGCGTGTTTATTTGTGATCTAAAAGGAACATTAATTTGTCTATCGGGTGTCGGTTCCTGTATTAGCCGGCTGTTTTTGAAGCACTTCTCGGATATATTCGATCACTAATTCAATTGCTTCGGGATGAAGCTTTTCTTTGAATGAGGGCATACCTTTATCCGCTTTGCCTTCGATGGCAGTTTGTAATATATCCTCGTCAGACATTTTTCTTACTTTTTCACCCGTCAGGTCTGCCGGGCTGAGCTTCTTTCCTTGTATCTCTACCTCGCCACCGATACCGCTTTCTTTGTGGCATTGGGCACAGTTGACCTTAAACATCGTTTTTCCCGCTTCGAGCGGAATGGCGATCTCCGGCAGCGGAGTGGGGCTTGTCGATGGTGTCGATGACACATTCCTAGATTCGCCACCGGCGACACCGGTATTTGTGGCCCGATGGGCGCAAGCCGCAAAGACAATCGAAACAAAGATCAAAACCGTGAAAGATCTAAGTAGATCCATTCATGTTGCTCCTTAAACAATTGATTTGAAAACGTAAGGAGTTTAACGTAAGAATTAACGCATTTTCAATTGCCTGTGTTTTTTTATGGTGCTATCTCGATGGAACAAAAGAAGATATTGATAGGCGGCCAATGGATCAAAGGCGGAGGGTCGATTACTGTAAGCTCGCCGCACAGCGGTGAACCGCTCGCGGAAGTTGCTTCGGCAGACGCAAATGAATTGAGCCAGGCAGTAGAAAACTCGCTTTCTGCCGCGGGCGAGATGCGTCGGCTCGCCCGCTTTGAGACCGCAAATGGCCTGCGGAAATTAGCCGCCGGCATCGAAAGTCGAAAAACCGAATTCATAGATTCGATCGTTGCTGAATCCGCAAAGCCGGTTCGCTATGCTCGCGGCGAGGTCAATCGGGCGATCGCGACTTTTTCCTGGGCGGCGGGAGAGGCTGAAAGATCTTCGGGCGAGGTTGTGCCGGTCGATACTCAGCCGCCCGGGCGCGGAAAGGCTGCATACACCATGCGAATCCCCCGAGGCGTCATCTACGGCATCACGCCTTTTAATTTTCCACTCAATCTGGTTGCTCATAAGGTGGCGCCGGCCCTAGCTTCGGGGAATTCGATCATAATCAAGCCGAGCGACCGAACGCCGCTTACGTCGCTGCTGCTCGGCGAGGTCTTTATGGAAAGCGGCCTGCCTCTGGCGGCATTGCAAGTAGTTCCGATGGATGTGAAACATATCGACGCGGTTTACACGGACGAGCGGATAAAGATGATCTCCTTTACGGGCAGTGCGCCAATAGGCTGGGCTATAAAAGCAAAGGCGGCGAAGAAATTCGTTACGCTGGAGCTGGGCGGAAATGCCGCTGTAATAGTGGACGAAACGGCAGATGTTGAGGATTCGTTGAAGAAGAGCCTTGTAGGGGCCTTTGCCTATTCCGGGCAGGTCTGTATCTCTGTCCAGCGGTTGTATATACATGAAAAGCTCTTTGAAACATGGACAAGCCGGTTCGTTGAAGGGGCGGCAAAGTTGAAAAAAGGCGACCCGGCAGATGAGGAGACGCAGCTAAACGTAATGATCGACGAGGCTGCGGCAAAACGTGCGGAAGAGTGGATCGGCGAGGCGATAGATCATGGTGCACGGCTTTTATGCGGCGGCGGACGGAAAGGGAAGATGCTCGATGCTGCTGTCCTGACAAATACGACGCCGGAAATGAAGGTCGTTGCCGAGGAGGCCTTTGCACCATTGGCGGTCGTTGAGCCGTTTTCACGGTTTGAAGATGCGGTCGAGATGGCAAACCACGGAAAATACGGCCTGCAGGCGGGGGTATTTTCCCGCGATCTCGGCAATGTAGAGTATGCCGCCGAAAATCTGGAATATGGCGGCGTGATAATAAACGACGTGCCGACGTTTCGCGTGGACAATATGCCCTACGGCGGGGTAAAAGACAGCGGTTTTGGCCGCGAAGGCGTCCGCTATGCTATGGAAGAGATGACCGAGCCGCGGCTGATAGTCACACAGACCTAAGCACTTTCTTCGGCACCACGTTTGCCGACGGCCGCCATTGCGATAAGCGGCAGAAGTATAAATTGTCCGAGCGCGGCGTAAAGTCCGGGAGCCATAGCTGCGGCAAGATATTCGCTAAAACCCTGACTGACAGCTCCGGTCGAAAAGACCACCAGCAGAAAGACGATCCGGCCTGTGACGAGCGCAATACCTACGGAAAGAAATAGATTGAGCCCAAATGCCTGTCGCATCACGCCCGCGACAAGGCCGTAAGCTGCCAATTCGACTGTCATCGAGGGCAGGATGTGCGGCAAAGGCATACCCGAAACGGCAAAGCTGAGTATCGGGGCTAAGAGCCCCGCGGCCAGTCCCGACCGCCAGCCGTAAATAAGCCCTATCAGAAGGATAGGCCAGTGCATCGGCAACAGGCTGCGCACCGGAAGGCCGGCAAGATGTGCTGCCACCGGCAGCACGAAAGACGCCGAAACCAGCAGGAGCAACTGGACGGTTACGGGCACCACTCCCCAGGCGGGAAGCGTTAGGGACTGCGACGATCTTTCTTCAACAACTGCTGTATCTGCCATCTAAGATTTTTTCCTCAACGATATTTTTCGGTAATAGTAACACAGAGGCCCAGCGAATTGTCCTGTCCGAAGTTACCTTTTTTGCAAAAACTCGGCTTGCCGGAGGATCCGGGATCAGACGAGGAGTTTATCCCGTTTCCCGTTGTTTTAGGGCGCTCACGGGTTTGGGGCGGAGAGCGGTCAGGGGGTTGTATCGGGGAAAGTAATCTCGCGGGCGTGATGCGATCGGCCCCGTGGTTTCGGAGTTACGGGCGTTCGCGCTATATTCACCTTGATGAAAACGTATCTTTTAGCAATTCTTTCCGCGGCGTTTATCTTTGTTTCCAATGCTGCGGCCGCATTTGGGCAAACGACTGCTAATGAGGTCAAGCTTATTGGCCTCAAGGAAAATGTAACGGTAACGCGTGACGCGAGGTCTATTCCGTACATCTCGGCCCAAAACGATGCGGACCTCTATTTTGTCCAGGGGTACGTTACGGCCAGCGACCGGCTCTGGCAGATGGACCTGTTGCGGCGGGTGGCCCGAGGCGAGTCGGCGGAGATATTTGGCAAGACGACGCTTGAAGAGGACAAACGATGGCGGAGGTTCGGGTTTGTACAGGTTGCAGAGGAGAGCCTAAAGTACATGGATCCCGAACTCCGCTCTGCCCTGGAAAACTACGCTCGCGGGGTGAATGCGTATATAGGGTCGCTCGATGCGAAGACGCTGCCGATAGAATTCCAGATCCTGCAATACAAACCGAGGGAATGGACGCCGGCCGACACCGTGATGATAGGCAAGATACTCGCCGAGGCCTTAAGCAGTACTTATCAGACCGATCTCCTGCTCGCTGCGCTGCAGGGAATCGATAGGGCGAGGTTAGACGACCTGAACAACGCAGTAACGCCGTATGATGTCATCCTATTTGGGAAAGACTCTGAGAAGCCCGCAGGTAATCATGCGAAGAAGCACACAGAGGGAGCGAATAAGAGTGATGCCAACGTGTCATTGAACCACCCGGGATCTGAATCGGATGCCAACTTGTTGAACTCTTTACTAGCTGCGGCAAATTACGACCTGGAAACAAGAGAGAGGTCGCTGCGGCGGGTCGGTCTTTACGCGGAGGAGCTTGCGGCCAGCAACAATTGGGTCATCTCAGGCAAACGGACCGCGGACGGCAAACCGATACTGGCGAATGACCCTCATCTACGGGCTTCGGCGCCGGGTATTTGGTACTTGACGCACATCTCGACACCGGAGATGCGGGTCTCGGGTGTGACCTTTCCGGGCGCACCGGGTATCGTGCTTGGTCATAACGAACATATCGCGTGGGGTGGAACGAATGTGGGGCCGGACGTACAGGACGTCTATAGAGAGACATTCAACGAGAAAGGGGAATACAAGACGCCGGACGGCTGGGCGATGCCTACGATCAGAAAAGAGGAGATCCGATATCGTGCGAACCCGCTCAGCCCGGAGCTAAGCAGCGAGACGCTTGAGGTTACGGTCACGCGCAACGGGCCGATCGTGATCGAACGAGACGGGGTGCGATATGCTCTCCGTTGGACCGCGGCTGACCCGAAGAACATAGATCTCAACGCGTTCCACTCGCTGAACCGGGCAAAGGATTGGAACGATCTCAAGCGAAGTCTCGCGGACTATGGCGGGCCAATGCAGAACTTCATTTATGCGGATACGAGTGGCAACATTGGCTGGTACGCGGCGGGAAAGGTCCCGCTGAGACGCAAGGGAGACGGCTCGCTGCCTTATGACGGCTCGACTAGCGACGGGGACTGGGTCGGGTATATACCGTTTGAGGAATTGCCAAACCTTTACAATCCGCCGGCGGGGTTCATCATGACCGCAAATCAGCGGATAACCGGGACGGACTATAAATATCCTCAGTTGGTCCGCGCTTTCGCCCCGCCTTGGCGTGCTCGCCGACTCCAGGACCTACTTTCAAAAGATACAAAAGCTACGATGGATTCGACATCGGCGGCCCAGCACGATGTGATGAATATACCGCTCTCGATGTTGGCGAAAGAGATAGTAGAGATGAAGGCGGCTTCGGCCGAGAATCTGAAGGTGATCGGTGATTGGGATGGCCGGATGACGCCCGACTCGAAGGCAGCTCTGCTGGTAAATGAGATACGGATGTGTGCGGCAAGTAAGATGTCCGAAGCGTTCAAGCCGATCCCGGCCTCATGGATCAGGGAAGGGATATTGCACTGGGCGGTAGCTGAAAGATCGGCAAGATGGCTGCCTGAAGGGTACAAGGACCACGCGGGGCTTCTTCGTACCTGCAGTGACGGCAGCGATGACGTGTTTGAGAAGCGATTCGGAGCCGACCGCTCGAAATGGGTGTGGGGAAGTGTTTCGGTAGCAAGATTTCCCCATCCGCTTGCACAGGTTCCGCTGATCGGAGCTCAATTTGCCACGCCCAATGTACCGATCGCCGGGAGCGGGCAGACGCCGAATGTAGCGTCGGGGGGGTCTATGAGGTTGATAGCGTCACCAGGGAACTGGGACGCAACTCGCCTTGTGATCCCCTTGGGGCAAAGCGGGGACCCTCGCTCGCCGTTCTACAAAGACCAATTCGAGCAATGGAATACAGGTGCACCGGCGGTGTTTCCGTTCTCGGCAGAAGCGGTCAGAAGATCTGCCGTCGGCAAGACGGTATTTTCACCGGGGAATTGAATTCCGGGGCTATTTTGGTGGCGAGTGATGAGCCAGAAAATCTTCGAGAATAATTGCGGCGGCTTCGCTGTCGACCAGCTTTTCAGATTCTTCCTTTGAAACGCCTTGAGACCAAAGACGGCCTTTTGCCTCGTAGCTGGTTACGCGTTCATCATGGAGGTAGACAGGAATGTCGAGCGAAAGCGTGAGTTTTCGAGCAATGTCGCGTGCCTCGGCAGACATCTCGGTTTCCGAATCGTCGGTAGCGAGCGGCAAACCTATAATGATGGCGACGGCATCAAACCCGGCAATGAGGTTCTTGATCTTAAGAAGCGTTTTTTTCCAGGACGATCTTTCGATCCTGGGCAGCGGACGGGCCACGGTGCGTGTCTCGTCTGTTACGGCGACACCGATCTTCTTGGTTCCGGGATCAATGGCGATGAGCCGTCCTGGGCCTGAAAATCGTTTGATATGCTGAAAATTTGCAGTTTTCGTCGTTTCTTTTTCTTGCACGCAGGGTTTCTATATCGGATAATTGCAGAACGGCGGCCGGGAAACCTTTCTCCGTCCGCCTACGTAACCTCGAAAGGGTTTTACAGCAGAGGTATTATATGTCATTTCGCGGAAAAATGTGGACGCTGCTGATCTCGGCACTCGTGGCGGCCTATGTTCTTGTAGGTGGGCTTCCTTACGTCGGGACGATGCTGCAGACACAGGCCCAGCAGCCGATCAACGATCCCGGCGCGCAGTTGAGGATCTTCGAATCCGTCCTTCAGCATATTCAGAACGATTACGTTGACGAGCCGGACCTCGAAAAGGTGCGGACAGGGGCTCTAAGGGGGCTTGTCGGTGGGCTGGACCCTTATTCCTCATATCTAACACCGGAGCAGGTCAAGGAATTCAACGGGCGCGGAAATTCGAATAAGGTTGGCATCGGAGCAGAATTTTCCCAGGTGTCGCAATATTTGTATGTGGTGTCGGTTGTAAAGGGCTCAAACGCCGAAAAGGCCGGAATTCGGGCAGGTGACGTTATTGAGTATATCGAGAGCCGCGCGACGCGCGATATCTCGCTTTACGACGCCCAGCAGATGATACTCGGTGAACCCGGATCGGTGGTGAACCTCAGAGTGCTGCGTTCGGCCGAACGCCCCCAGATAATCAAGGTTACACGCGGTGCATACACGATACCCAAAGTTGAAGCAAGAATAGAGCCGGGGAAGATAGGCGTTATTAAGGTGCACAGCCTTGAGACCGGTGAAGCCGAGGATATTCGTGATCAAGTCAGGAATCTGACGAGACAGGGTGCTGAGAAATTGATCCTTGATCTTCGGGGCGTGGCGAAGGGAACCCTGGAAGAGGCCGTCAGCGTGGCGAATCTATTTATTCGCGAAGGCACGCTGGCAACAGTGACGGGCAGAGACAATAAGCCGACGAAAACGTTTACGGCCGATAGCTCAAAGCACGTTTTTGGCGGAGAGATGGCCGTACTGATCGACATCACAACAGCCGGTGCCGCCGAAGCGGTCGCGGCCGCCGTACTTCAAGCAAAACGGGGCGAGGTGATCGGCGAACGTACGTTTGGGGCCGGGACGGAACAGCAGCTATTCCCGCTGAGAGGCGGCGACGCACTTTTGCTGACAGTCGCCCGATGGGCATCTCCGACGGGACAGCCGTTTCTCGGCGATGACAGGGCCTCAATGGGCGTCAAGCCATCGATAGAGGTAAAACGGCCCGACACACCGGAGCCGATCGAGGTCGAGGAGCTGATCGAAAAACAGGAAGAGGAAGTGGAAAATCCGCAGCAGCCTGAAACGCCGGAGGAAAAACCGGTCGTGAAGCCAGTCCAGGAAGATATCCAGTTGAAAAAGGCGTTAGAGGTTCTTTCCGGTAAAGCCCTAGCGGCAAAGGCAGGCGCATAGCTGAGAGTCTCATTTGTTTCAATTAGATCAAAAGGCCGTTGCCAATGGGGGCGGCCTTTTTCTTGTTGTTGAAGCACCTTAACATTGTTAGAATCTCCACTAGATGGACGACCACCCGATCGAGATCCGCCCAATGCGGGAAAGTGATCTGAATGAATGGCTTCGGCTGCGGCGCCTTTTATGGGACCGGACAAGCGAAGACGACCATCGGGTGGAAATGCTCGACATCGTCGAAGACCCCGAAAACCAGCTGGTGATCGTAGCCGACATCGGCGATGAGCGTCTGGCGGGTTTTCTTGAAGTCAGCATACGGCCCTTTGTGGAGGACTGCTATTCGGACAGGGTCGGGTATCTGGAGGGCTGGTTCGTTGAAAAGGAGCACAGGCGAAAGGGGGTCGGCTCGCGCCTGGTCGAGGCGGCGGAAGAATGGGCCCGCGAGAACGGGTGTCCGGAGATGGCGTCCGATGCGGAGATCGGTAATGAGGTGAGCCTAAACGCTCATCTTCATTTGGGCTACGAAGAGACTTCAAGATTGGTCCACCTCAGAAAGGAGTTGTGATCTGACGTGCGATTAGGTTTTTTTTCACGCAAGGGGATCGGGGGATCGGCGGCTTTGGCTTTTCTGGCCGTGGTTTTCGCTGCCGCATGTTCATCCACATTTGCTCAATCATCGGACCTCAGGTTTCCTACACCAATAACCACAAACGAAGTAGCCGGCCGCATCATGCCTCGTCCGCTAGGAGACTCTAGAGAAACCTTATATTACTGGGTGTTCGACGGATCGCAGGGCGACGTTTTTGTCAACGCCACTTTTGAGAACCTGAATGGTGAGGTCGAGGTCTTTGTCGCAGACGGTATGCGGTCCGTTGCACGGATACTGACATTTGCCGATTTTGGCGAAACGGAGACCGGGCGGGTCTTCTATCTTCGGAGGGCCGAACGGCTCATCCTGCGTGTTAAGGGGCGAACGCCAAACGATGATCCTGCGGCGTTTCGCATAAAGTTTGCCGGCAGCTTTGTGGCCATCGCCGATCCGGAGAAATTTCCGGTGCCTGAATTGCCTACCGTGCAGCGTCCGGCGGCTAGTGAAGATCTGGCTCTAGTTGCGCGCGAAGAAGCGAAAGAAATTGTCGCAACTCCTGCTACTGAGAAAGAGGTTATGGTCGAACGTGAACCCGCCCCCCGGCCGGTAACACCCAGGCAGGAACGGCGTTCGCGTGCCCGCGTGGTGATCGAGGACCCCACGGAAAAGCTGCCTGTCCCGGAGATGGATCGTAAGGAGACAGATGTGCCGCGGGATGAGGTAACGCGAGCGGACGAGCGGGACGCCGAGCTCCAGGAACGTGCGTCTGAAACTCCCGCCGCAGACTCCAAAGCGGAGGCCAAGCCGGTCAGAGAAAGGGCATTGGTAGTAAGATTTACGGATGGCTCCAGCCTGGATGTTCCGATGAGCGATGTGAGGAGTTTTTCGGTTGACGGCACCGTGCTGCGGATAACAACACGAAACGGCAGGACCCGGCGATTCCCAATGTCCGAGGTAACTTCGCTGTCTGTAGATTGATCAGTTTCCGGCAAGCATTTGATCAAGCCGTGTGACCAGATGACTATCGGGACGAGCAGTGCGAAGCCGTGTGATAAACTCACCGGCCTTTTCCTTTTCCCCGCGTTTTATGTGTGCCAAGGCAGAATAGTATAGAGCCGCGTTATGGTCGGGGACGGCCTCAATTACCCTTTGAAGTTCATTCACCGCGCGGTCGAGCTCCGGGGCATCCATTTCGATAAGCGCACCGGCAAGGTCCGATCTCGCGTCGTGATTTTCCGGTTCAAAGCCGACCACTTTTCCGTATTGCTCCGCAGCGAGGTCAAATTTACGACTGTCAAAATAAGCGTTTCCAAGGACGAGATGAGCCTTCGGATCGTCAGGGCGAAGTTCGATCCCGCGTTTATAGAATTCTATAGCGGAATCGAACCGTCCGATCTGCGCATAGAGGTCGCCGGTCCGCATCTGAACCGCAAAGTTCTGAGGCTCACGTTCGGACAACTCAATGAGCTGCTGAATGTCATCCTGAGCGGTCCCGGGCGAGGCAATTCCGGGCATCGCCAGATGATCTGACGGCAGAGCTCCCGTGACGGCCATGTTGCGGTTCAGGCTATTGGCGAGCCAGAATCCGAGGGTGATGCCGATGATGATACCGCCGATGCCAAATAATAAAGTTCGCTGCATCTAACTTAGATCGCTCCGGAAAAAACTATGCGTAGCTATGAAGCCCGGGCAAAAGATAGCTGACGCCGAGATAAGTAAAGATGACAAGGAGGAAGCCGAGTATCGCAAAGTAGGCCGAGCTTCGCCCCTTCCAACCACGTGAGATACGGGTATGCAAAAACGCCGCATAGGTCAGCCATGCCACGAGAGCACCGGTCTCCTTTGAATCAAACCCCCACGGCCTGCCCCACGACTCATTTGCCCATATGGCCCCCGTAATAAGGAGCATCGCCAGGCCCGCGAAGGCGAGTGAGGCTGTGAGATACATCAGTTCGTCGAGGGATTCGAGGCTCGGAAGCCTCGCGATCAGTGTATCGGTCCTGAACGCAAAAAGGATCACAAATAGAATGCCGGCGAAACCGGTTATCAGCCCCGCCAGTTCCACGGGGTTCGTGTTCAGGCTTGCGTAGAGCGCATCACCGTTGGATTGCAGGAACGAGCGGCCCATCTGCTCAAACTGTATGGGTGAGATCGATGTGATCTCGGCAACAGAAAGATTTTGCCGCTCGGCGAGCGCGCGGCCGGCAATGACATACTGCGCAGGTTCAGCCGCAAGCTGCTCTTGCAGTCTGGGTAATACGTCGTCGGCGGAACGGATACCATAAACTAGAAGGCCGATGGCGACCATCTGCGCCACAAGGAAGAGTCTTAAGAAGACATGGCCGATCTTTTTTCCGGCCTCGCTGTTGTTGTAAAGATAAAGCAAGAAGCTGATGATCACGGCGACGCCGAGAACCGCAGCAACTACAAGCGCAGGCCCAACCATTGGAAGTTCGAGACGGAACGGAGCCGAGAAAGGTTTTCCGCCGCCATCCACCGGCAGAAACAATCCGGCGCGATAGACGCCTTCGGTTAGCACGGAGAATTTGCTGATGGTGCCGATCACCGAAAGGCAAAAGACCGACGCCCAGATAGCCATCGCTTCAACCTTTACGCGGTCTTTAAGCAAGTAAATGACCGCGACGGCAAAGCAGACGAGCGCGACACCATAGCTGAGTGCGGCAACACCCACGTGTATCGGTCGCCAGTAGGAATCGAGAACGGGCGGAAGATCGATGAACTCGTCACCGATAAATCGGGCAAGCGTAAGGATAAGGGCGGCCAGCGGCAGCGTAAATGCAGCCAGCGTCTGGAAACTCTTCTTGCGAGCCAAAAACAGCGTGGCGATACCGGCGCCGAACGCGAATGCGAGGCTGAGGTCGTAAAGGTTAGCGAACGGAATATAACGGAACACCCAGGGCGTTTCCATATTGCCACCGTCGCGGAGCATAGCCAGTTCCCGGTCATATGCCGCGACCCAACGAACGAGCCAGCTCGAAAGATTGAAAAATACACCCAATGCGGCAGTAAAAAGTCCGACACGCCGTGCCATCTCCGACGGTGCGTAGAGATTTGTGATCTGAAAAAGCGCCGCAAGGATATAGAATGCAAGCGCGATCATCATTAGTGAGCCGTCAGACATAAACCGCTCACCGATCATTACGCGGGCACCGAGCAGGGCAAACGCTCCGACGATCGCAAGTATTCCCGGGAGATAAGAACGCCATGGACTGACAATTTCCGAATCGTATATTTCCTTAGCCATTTCAAGACCTCAAAGCTCTATTTGATCCTAACGGCCCGGATCCGGGCCTTTGTTAATTCCGTTCCTGATTTCTTCGGCAACACGTTCGAACTTCTGTTCAAATGCACCGTGATTGCGATTGGTGTCGCCGCCAAGAACAAGTTCAGCCTTACCATCCTTGTCCTTTCTGATATAAGCCCAGATCCGCCGATGAGAGAAGAAAAAGACGAACGAGAGGGCGAACATCAGGCCAAAGCCCCCGAAATACCAAGCTATGAACGCCCCCGAATAGGGGTCGTATTTGATCGAGAGCACGTGGAAGAAAGGGGATTTCTCATACTCGGCCAGCTTCCATTTGTAGCCGACCTTTGGCGCACCGACGGGGAGATTATCGGCTCGGCCGCCTTCGAACGCGAACACTCTGGTACGCTCACCGCCCTTTGGTGTAACGCTCAGAACCGCTACGGGATTATTGTAATCACCGGAACGGGTGTCGGGACGCCCGTCAGGTCCAAAGACAAAGTCGGGGAGAAATTCATCATATTCGATGACCATCCCGGCATCGGTCGTAACAGACCCGAGACGAGGGATCCGGTAGCTTTCCGTTCCGCCTCCCTCCTGCGATTCGATATCGAGAACGATGCTTCGGGCATATCCGATGCGAGACGCCTCGGCCTGGAAAAACCGGAAACCGCGGTAGCTGAACGGGTTGTTCATACTAACGTCGGCGGTCGTAACGCCATATTCCGGGTCGTCGATACGGATCTGTGTACGCCAGTCGAGGGTGTTCGTGACGGAAATGGAACCCCGAGGGTCGATCAGTTTCTGCTCAATGTCGGTGCAGGTTATCGTGAAGGGAAGTTGGACGTTGAATTTCTCTTTCTTGTCAAGATCGAAACGGATCATCTGGATCTGATCCGAAGCATCACCGGGAACCATTCGCACATCCGCGTCAAAACCCGTTTGAAGCGCCACAAAATGGCCGAGGAACAGTGTCAAAAGGCTGACGTGGACGATATAGGCGCCAAGCCGGTTCCATTTGCCCCGCTGGCCGAAAACAACGATGGCGTCTTCCTTTTCCATTCGATCGTAGTCGCGATTGCCGTCGGCGTCGGTGGCATAGGACATCATTGTCGTGGCTGACGTTCTTGAGCTAAATCCATGTTCCTTGAGCACCTTGCTGACGGTCTCGGCCACCTCTGAGACATCACCGATATCCGCTGACGCGCGGGAATTATATTTACGCGAAAGAAGCCATTCCTTTGTAGCAGTCAACTTGGGTTTGACGATGTAGCTCCAGGCGCTTGGAAAACGCTCAAGGGAAGCCAGGACGATGTTGAGGGACAAGAATAGAAGAAGAAAATTGAAGTACCAGCTATGGTAGATGTCGAAAAACCCGAGCCGCGCATAAACATAGCGCTCCGCCGGCGTTAACGAGGCGAAATAGGCGTCAAATCCGTTTACGTTCTGCTGGACGATCAGCATCCCGATCATCGAAAGAACGACGAGGATACAAAGCAGAACCACACCGAGCCGAACCGAGCTAAGGAGGTCGATGACCTTCTTGGAAAACGGCTCAGAGCGGCGACGGGTCGCGCTCTCGCGGATAATTGTCTCTTCGGATGTCGACATGATCTCTTATCAAAATGATATCGCAGGCGTCTGATGTTGTCACCCTAAGGAAAATTAGTCGCACTTTAATGTATTAGTAGGAGGGTTTAGCCCAATGAACTTGGCTATTCGACGCAGTAAGGGTATTCTTCAAGTTAACGTTTACTTACACATATGGAAGCGATATCGACGACATCAGATGCCCGGCGAAGTGTGAACATTCGCGAACGGCTAGAAGCCTATGCCGAGCTAACCAAACCCCGGATCGCGGTGATGCTTGTGCTTGTTTCGGCGGCGGCCTTTTATGTTGGGTCCGCAGGCGTCTTTAACCTGCCGCTGTTTCTGGTGTCAATGTCCGGTATTGGGCTGCTCGCGTTCGGGGTTGCCGCGCTCAACCAGTGGTTCGAGCGTGACACCGACCTTCTGATGGGCCGAACGGCCGGGCGGCCGCTGCCCGCAAGACGGATAACGAACGCAGAGGCTCTGGTCATAGGCTTGTTCCTCTGTGCGGCAGCCGAGATGTTGTTCTTTTTCTATGTGAACACGCTTACGGCAGTGCTCGGGGTGGTCGTGATCGTCGGTTATGTTCTTCTATATACGCCGCTAAAGACGCGAACATCAGCCTCGACCGCGATCGGTGCATTGCCGGGCGCGATGCCGCCGTTGATGGGATGGACGGCAGCTGCGAACGAGATCACTATCGTGGCGTGGGCTCTGTTTGCTCTGCTGTTCTTGTGGCAGTTTCCGCATTTTTTGGCGATCGCGTGGCTCTACAAAGAGGAATATGCAAAGGCGGGGATAGTTATGCTGCCGGTGGTTGATCCGGAAGGGCGATTGACTGCGCGGCAGATCGTTCTGTTCTCGGTGATGATGGTCCCGGTCAGCCTGGCGCCGTTCTTTTTTGGTATTGCAGGTACGATATTTCTCGCCGGAGCCACCGTGATCGGGCTCATATTTCTTTGGGAAAGTATAAAGACCGCCCGCGCAAGAACGAAGGCCGCTTCGCGACGTCTACTGCTGGTAACCGTAATGTATCTCCCGATCTATTTCGTCTTCTTGGTAGTAAACAGGAATTAACGATGAAAATCGGAACGATGGACAAACCCGTACGCACTTATTCGGGCGGGGCAGACAGCGGCAACGGCCTGGGATCCGGAGGGAAGCGCCCCGGCGGGACAAATCCCGGAGATGAGGGCTCGGCCGGGTTGGAAGATGACGATATCGTGCGGGACAAATCGAGAATACTGACATTGTTTCTGCTTCTTGTCGTGCTGATGACTTTTGGCGGCCTGATCGGCGCCTATGTCGTCATCGCGACAAACAACGTTCTGGAATGGCGGCCCTTTCAATTGCCTCTCCCGGTGTGGATCAGCACGGCATTGATCATTGTCAGCAGCTTTACTTACCATTTGGCGCAGGATGCGGTCCATCGTCGCGACACCGATGCCAGCCGAAGGTACTTTGTTCTGACATCCGCTATGGGAGGGATGTTCATCGCATCACAGCTATTGGCCTGGCTCGAACTGGTCAATCGGGGACTTTATGTTTACGGGAATCCGTACGCGGGTTTCTTTTATCTTTTTACGGCTATTCACGCGGTGCATGTCTTGGGCGGCATCGTAGCCCTTGGCGCCGTAACGCTTCGGACGTGGCATTCGACATTGGATCTTGATGAAGTGGAATACCGCAAGGGGCTGGCGACCTCGGTGGGCTGGTATTGGCACTTCATGGGTGCTCTGTGGCTGGTGCTGTTCGTAATGCTCGGTTATTTTAAGTAGACCTGTATGGAGGTTCTCCACATCTTCCCCCATTTGAATGCCGCTCTTAACGCAACGAGCGGCCTTTTGCTGCTTACGGGATTTGCTCTGATCCGTTCCCGAAAACAAGGGGCCCACAGGCTCGCGATGTTGTCCGCCGCCTCCGTCTCTGCGCTGTTTCTCGTATCCTACGTGGCCCATCATTCGATAAGAACCTACTATTACGGACTGGGGCCAACGCGGTTCACCGGTGAGGGCCTTGCGCGGCCGGTTTATTTCACGATCTTGACCTCGCACACCATCCTCGCGACCGTTGTTGCGCCATTTGTGCTCGCAGTGCTATGGCGCGGGTTGAAAGGCCGGTTCGAAGAGCATAAAAGGCTTGCGCGGTTGGTTTTTCCGGTGTGGCTGTATGTGTCGATAACGGGTGTCGCTGTCTATTTTATGCTGTATCATTTATATCCCGCCGGTTGAGGTATTTTTCTCTTGATATCGCCCTATCGGCGTGATAATATTTTTAGTGTTGAAAAGTTGATCACCGAGGCTGGAACTGATAACCAGCGCGGGGGAACCAATGTGGCGGAGATTCTCCACGCCACGGGGCGAAGCAGGAATGTACCTGCGGGGATAATCTTTCGTTCCTAGCCCGTCAGCTAACCTCGTAGGTGTCGCAAAGAAGTTACTGCATCCAGACTTCCTAGTCGCGAATTGTGTGTGCTTCGCGCTCTGCTTTCTCAACACTTCAAGCAGACATCCGGTCTTCTCAAAGGGAAAGATCCCGCGAACTTTTCGCGGGATCTTTCTTTGGCACCGCCTGTCCACTACCCACGGGCACCCGTTTGCTGTAAACTCTATATTTGGCAAGCAGTTAGTTCGCGCCAATCGATCTTCAAGTATTGGGCTTATCGGCTCGTAAAGCAACGAACTTTCAATGAAAACACGAATTGGACTAATATTTGGCGGGCGTTCCGGCGAACACGAGATCTCGCTTCGATCGGCGCGTTCCGTGATGACCCAGATCGACGAGGAAAAATACACCGTCGTCCCGATCGCGATCGACCAGAAAGGACGGTGGCTGAACCCGAGCGAATCGGCCAAGTTGCTCGGATCGGAATTTAATGACGAATTTGGCAGCGAGGGAGACGGCGGCGTTTTCGGACTGCTGGCAGACACCGGCTATAACGGGCTGACAGCGATCGGCGGCGAATCCCGTTCGAGCATCGGCCTGGATCTCGTTTTCCCAGTGCTCCACGGGACATTTGGCGAGGACGGTACTATACAGGGCCTATTCGAGATGGCGGACATCCCATATGTAGGCTGCGGGGTGCTTGCCTCTTCGTGTGGGATGGACAAGGTCACGATGAAGGCACTATTTCGCGAAGCGGGGCTGCCTATTTGCCGATATACGTGGTTTCTTCGAAAGGATTTTGAGGAAAACCCGGATGCGGTTGTTTCCAGCATCGAGAAAAGCGTTGGTTACCCATGCTTTGTTAAGCCCGCAAACCTTGGCTCATCGGTAGGGATCTCCTATGCGGACGATGCGGAAGGCCTCAAGAAGGCAATTGACGCCGCCGGCCAATTTGACCGAAAGATCATAGTCGAAGAAGCACTAAAAATGCGTGAGATCGAGTGTGCCGTTATGGGCAACGACGTCCCGATGTCCAGCCGTCCGGGCGAATATGTTATTCGCGACAAGAGCAAGGCTTTTCTTGATTACACTGAAAAATATACGGGCACGGGCAACAACGAGTTCGTGGTCCCGGCACCGGTTTCCGAGGAGCTTGAAACCAAGATCCGGGAGATGGCGGAAGCGGCATTCAAGGCAATAGACGGGTCAGGGCTCGCCCGCGTGGATTTCTTTTTGCGCAACGATAACGGTATGCTACTTGTTAACGAAATAAACACCATGCCGGGCCTTACAGATGTGTCAGGTTTTCCGAAAATGTGGGCCGGCAGCGGAATGACGTTCGGGGAAATAATAGATAATCTAGTGTCTTTCGCGATTGAACGACACGCGGATAGAGCAAGAAATAGAACACACTTTCAAGCTTAAGGGAGGGGAAATATGTCAGTCGCAAAAAATATCGAGATAACTGCCGCTTCGGCGAAGAGCTTTGACGACGCAATAGCCGGCGGTATCGAACGGGCGTCCCGTACGATCGATAATATAAAGGGAGCATGGGTCAAAGAGCAGAAGGTAGAGGTAAGCGACGGTAAGATTACGGAATATCGCGTAACTATGATCGTTACCTTCGTACTCGCGGACGATTAATTGCGGGCTGCACGCTCGGCGGTATATCCCTGTCTCGTCCGAATAGTCAGACGGGGACGCGCCACTCGGACTTCGATCGCTCGCCATGTGCCGTCTTTTACGGTATTTTTGGGGGAATAGCCTAGCGTGTATTGAACGCCGAGCTCCGCGACTATTTTCTCGAACGCTTCGCGCATCGCGATGCCGCCGGGGGTCGAGATAAAGGTCCCACCCGTCCGCTGCGAAAAATTGCGAAGCACGCTCCGATTCTGGACGGCGGACGAAGAGCCCGACGGAGCCATATCCACGGTATAAATGGCCGCATCAGCGGCAAGTGCGGTCTGAAGCGCCCGCGACGCGCTCCGGCTGCTCCTCGTATCAGCTCCGTCAGAAAGCAGAATGATCGCCCGACGCTTCTCGGGCCGGTTTGCCAGGGCCTCAGCCGCCGTGAACACAGCATCGTTCATTACGGTCCAACCGTAAGACTTGAGATCAAAGATCCGCTCGGACACATCCCGTGAGTTTGAAAAATCCTGAACAAGCGTGACCTTTGTGTCGAAGCTGTAGATAGCGACGTTGTCGTCGGGCCTGAGCCCGTCGAGAAATCGGGTCGCTGCGGCTCGGGCAAGACTGACCGATCGGCCCATACTTCCTGACGTGTCGATGAGAATAACTGCGGCGAACGGCGTTTCCTCAGCAGAGAAGAAATCGACTGTTTGTTCGATGCCATCTTCGAGTATTGTGAATTCGTTCTTTTTAAGACCCGAAACAAGACGGCCGTTAGCGTCGGTGATCGCTGCGTTTAGAATGACCAGTGTAGAGTCGATCGTGATCGAGGACTCCTCGGTTTCCTGGCCCATGGCGACGTTCGGGATGAAGACCAGGAGAATGAGAATGGCAGGGACAAAGGGACGGAATTGGCGAGGAAAATAGAACAACATTTCAAAGGGTCAACGACGAATTTTTAGAAATCGGGCGATCCGAAGCGCCGTATTGGTTGATCGGATCGCTACGGCCGAGATGGAAAATCTGCTGGTTTGCTTGAGTTCCTCGAACAGTTTTACCGTTATCTCTTTTAAAGCCGAGGCAGCATCGCGAAACGAATTTGGGGACTCTATCTCCTCATCATCATCAAGGCTAAGCCCATCGTTACCGCCGCCAAGATCGCGGCGAATGCGGGTGACAAGCCTTTCAAGGTCATCAAGTTTTTTACGGTCAGAAGCCGAAAGTATATCTTTCTCGGCAGCCGCCAATTCAAGTTCCTCAGCCAGCTTTACCGCACTTTCAGCCCTTTGCAGCATTTCTTCGTGGTCTCGTCGTTGTCGCTGGATCCGACGCTGCTCGACCATATCCCGCATAGTTCGCGGGCGAGGTTCGCGAATGTTGGGGCTACCCGGAGGCGGAGGGGAGGGGTTTATCGGAGTTTGAGCGCCCGCAACTACCGCCCCAATGAACACTGCGGCGCTAAAAAGAAAACTTTTTCTGAACAGGTGCATCCGAAAAGACTATTGGCCGTCGCGAAGGGCGTCGTCCGGCGAAATACCCGTTACCATCTCAACGAGTTTTACAAGGAATTCTTCCTCTGCAAGCCCGGAGCTTGGTACGGTCACCCACTCAGTCATTAGTCCCTGTCCGGAACGGCCCTCGACCTTTGCTGTTACAGAAACATTGCTTCTGATGCCGTCGATCGGCTGTATCTCTATAATAAGACTGTACTGTCCACGGGACCACGCCGTGTCCGCAAACTCAAGGACGCCATAGCGTCGAAGCTCGGCGGTGGCGATCACCGGCCCACGGCCGACCTGGAACGGCTGGGTAACGATCAGTCCATCGGAAAGCCGAGAGGAGGCTTCATCGAGAACAAGCCGCTTTTCCCTGAGGACCTCCTGAACGATCTCAACAAGAGTGTCCCTTCGGCCGTTCAAGATGTATGGGTTCGGAAGACGTTCGCGAGTCCGCGTCTTGCCTTTGCCCCAGTCGAACGAACGTGTCGCATCGGAACCGCGAGACGTAGTTTTTGAGGCGTCCTCGCGGACACGCTGTGTTTGGGGGTCCACCCCCTTCTGCGAAAAAGCCGCGAGCGGGACGACCGCAAGAAGAAATGCGGCCGTAACCAGCGATCTGCCAAAACGTGGATCGAGCCCGGATAGACAAGTCATAAGTCAATGGTAATACCTTACTCCTAGATGTTACAAGGCCCGCCAACGTTGCAAAAAGCCGTCCTAATTTTTCTTTTGCAGCGCCTCTAGAGACGCCATATACCATTCAATCGTGTCCACAAGCCCGCTTCTAAGATCGATCGCGGGCTTCCAACCGAAGGTGGCCTCCATCTTTTCACCGGATAGATACTGAGCGTCTATCTCATGATCGATCTTTCGGTCAAGCAGTACATTTGGCTCGATCATCCCTTTCTTACCGCATAGCTCGATTATCGTTTCCGCCAACTCGAGCACCCGGACCGGCGCGTCCGTGCCAAAATTAAAGGCCTCACCGGCGGATCGGTCGATGTTCTCGGCCAGCACCAAATATCCGGCGGCGACGTCATCTACGTGGATGAACTCACGGAGCGGCGTGCCGTCGCTTCGAATTATCGGAGGTTGGTCCTGCAGAACAGAAAGTATCGTACCGGGGATTATCCTCGAAAGATTCAGATCTGCCCGGCCGTAGATGTTTGCCGAGCGCGTGATAGTTACGTGGAGTTCATAGGTCTTTGCAAATGAAAGCGAGATAATATCGGCGCAGGCTTTTGAGACATCGTAGGGAAAGATAGCGTTCAGGGCGAGATCCTCTGTGTATGGAAGCTGTTCGTGGGACCCGTAAGCCTTGTCGCTGGAGGCGACCACGATGCGTTTCACAAGCGGACTTCTGCGACAAACGTCCAGGAGAAGATACGTGCCGCGGATATTTGTCTCAAAGGTAGAGATCGGCGAGCGGTTGGCGGCGCCGACTATAGCCTGTGCGGCAAGGTGAAATACGGTTTCGATCTCGTATTCGTTCAGTATGCGCTCGATCAACCTATCGTCCAGAATGTCTCCCTGAACGACCGTGACACGGTCCCTCAAACCGAGAATATCGAGCGAATTCGGCTGAGCAGCGTCGCGTTCAAGGCAAACGGGCTTTGAGCCGAGGTCGACAAGAATGCGAACCAAATTGGCCCCGACAAAGCCGGTTGCACCGGTCACGAAAACCGGCCTATCTTTCCAAAACTCCGACATAGTTTATTTCCAGATCTTCCAGGGCGGGCGATCGTCCCACAACTCCTGAAACTCAAGATTGTCCTTGTAAGTGTCCATGCATTTCCAGAACCCGTCGTGCAAAAATGCCATTAACTGGCCGGATTCAGCGAGTTGAGAAAGAGGTTCCTTTTCAAGTATTGAATTTTCGTCCAGATGACCGAAAATGCGCGGATCAAAGACGAAGAAGCCTCCATTGATCCAGTCCCTAAGCTTCGGCTTTTCCCGAAATTCCCTTACCCCTTGCTGCTCATCGATGTCGAGTATCCCGAAGGACGACACGGGGTGAACGGCGGTGAGTGTTCCGACCTTCCCGTGCTGTCGATGAAATCGTTCGAGCTTGCCGAGGTCAACATCCGACAGGCCGTCGCCATAGGTGACAAAGAACGGCTCATCATCGGGAAGATGCGAGCGTACGAAATGGAGCCTCCCGCCGGTATTCCTATCCAGCCCGGTGTCGACCGCCTCGATCTCCCACGCCTCGTCGATCTGCTGAATATATTCGCGGATCATATCGCCAAGATATCCTAGACAGAGGACAAAACTGGTGTGTCCATGGCTGGCGTATGCCTTTAAGAGGTGCCAGAGTATCGGCTTTCCGCCGATGGGCACAAGGGCCTTAGGAACCGATCTTCCAAGTTCGTTTAGCCGAGTGCCCCTTCCGCCGCAGAGTACAACCGTTTTCATCTATTCTTCAGTCCTGCCTGCCTCCCATATCTTTGCCTTTTTCAGGAAAACGCCATACGAAGTAAAGAACGCGATCATCAGACCCTGAACGCCGTCGCGAAACCCTTGTTTAAGGATGAATGTTCGCAAAAAGGCGGCAATGGCGCCAATCAACATAGAGCCGGCGCCGGCGGTTTTTCCTTTCGATGCGTGGTATCGAGCAGCAAGCGTCGTATAGGAATCGATCGTCCGATGGTACTCGCTCAGATCACGCTTTGTGTAGTGGAGAAGCTCGCCCTTGAGGCGTCCGATCTTTCCGGTTACGCGGGCGGTCTCGTGGGGGGCAACACCGTCCCAATAGCTCTTATCTTTACGGTAAAGCCGCATTTGATAGTCCGGATACCAGCCGCTGTGTTTTATCCAACGGCCTGCGAACCACGTCTTGCGAGCCATCTCAAATCCGTCGGGCAGTTCGGTCTCGGCCAAGCCCCGAAGGGACTCGATCTCGTCACGCAGTTCGGGGGTGACACGTTCATCGGCATCGATCCAGAAGATCCAGTCGCCGGTCGTCATCGAATCGGCAAATTGGTGTTTATCCTTATAGCCGAGGAATTCGCGGTCAAAGATCTTGTCGGTGAACTCTCGGGCGATCTCCTTGGTGCGATCGGACGAATCAGAATCAACCATTACGATCTCGTCCACCCAGCTTAGCGATTCGCAAAGTTCGCGAATGTTCGATTCTTCGTTGAAAACGATAATGCTGGCAGAGATCTTCACACGGAGATTTTCGCAGAGTCCCGCCGGATAACAAAGCACGAACGCAAAATTGAGGGACCCAAGCGGGTCCCGTTGATGTGCCGGCCAGCAAACGTGGAGCTAGTTTCCGTCCGTCGGCGAAGTTACCGTGATGTTATTGACCGCAAATGTGGTCGACGTCGCCCGCTGGAGATCGGCTAGTGCCTTGTTGTAATCGGTTTCGGCACGGATCTCCGCGTTTCGAGCGGCAAGGAGCTGATTTTCCCGCTGAAACAGCAGGAAGGTGGTAGAGCGGCCAGACTCTAAAAGACGCCGCTCTCCTTCTAGCTGAATTTCGGCGTTCTCACGTCCACGGCGAGCCGCGATAACCCGCTGCCGGGTTGTCTCGACCGCCTGGACAGCGTTACGCACCTCGACGATTATCACCTGTTCCTGGCTGCGCATTTGCGTGTCCAACTGCTGTTCCTGGATGCGTGCACCGGCAAGATTGGCCTTGGCGGTCCGGTTGCGAAGAGGGAACGAGATCGTAACACCGATCGAAAAATTCGGAGCATCGCTGCGGAATGTGTTCGCGAGAGAACGGCCAAAGCCTCCAAAAAGATACTCGGGACCGGCCGGGAAGGTGATGTCTGGATTCGGTATAGGCTCGAGGCCGGGGATCGCAGCACGGGTATCGTTAATTGCGAGAAGGAGCACCTGGTCGGTCAAGGATGTGAACAACGGTGTCGTTATGGCCTCGGCACGGCCGCTTCGTGCAAAACCACTCAAGAAGAAACTCGTATTGAGGTCGATCTGGGGCTTGATCTGGTTTCGGAAATACTGGATATCTACCTCGTTTATATCCTGCGCGAGCTTTAGCCGCCGTAGTTCAAACCGGTTTTCCATCGCGTCTTTCATTGCGTCATCCATGCTGACCGGGTCGAGGGTGAACGCAGGTTGATCGGTGGGCACCAGGGTCCGGGCCCATTCCGGCGCCAACGGATCGGCGAGCAGCAATTGCTTCAATGTGTTCTCAACAACGGATACCTGTTGGGTGGCGAGCAAGACCTCGCTTTCACGATTGGCAAGCTCCGTTTCGATCTCCGCCCGGGCGATCGGGGCCGCGGCCCCAGCGTTGATACGAGCCTCGACCTGCCGCAGATTTTCACGCGCCAATTCGAGATTCGCCACCCGGTTCTGCTGGTCTCGAAGAGCGAATACCAGGTCCCAGTAGGCCCTCTGCACCTGCGTGATCGTTTCGATGGCTTGTCGCCGAAAATCGGCGTCGGTCTGTTCGAGGCGGGCCCTGGCTATCTTTAGATTGCGGCGCGTATTGTCGATCTTCCGGTCTCTGAATAGCGGCTGTGTGTAGCGGATGCCGTAGCTTGATGAATAGATCGCGTTCCCGCCGGTGCCGAGCGAACCGGAACTTACCTGGGCCTGTGTGAATGCGTTCTCGGTACGGGAATTATTGAAGAACGCAGTGAAATTGCCGCCAGTTGCCAGTTGCTGGAAGACGTTGGAATCGACCGTAACGTCGTTCGTCGCCTGAGACCCGGTCGTATTGTTCCTTCGATAAGTCGGCGTAACCGAGAATACGGGATCATAGAGGCCCTGGAGCGAACGGATCTGCGTTTCCTGCAGCCGAACGTCATCGCGTGCCAACGAGATATTCGTATTGCTGGTCAGGGCTCTTCGAATGGCTTCGTCCAACGAAAGCGTGATCGGCTCGGAGGTCTGCACTCCTACCCGAACCATTGTGTCGTGGAACTCAACGCTGCGAGCCGGCGGGGCCGATGGACTGCCCGCAGCTTCCGGTTTTGATCCGTTTGCCTCGGTCGACACGGCCACAGGTTTTCGTATAGATGCAAGCTGGTCTGTCTGTGCCGATACGGCAAAGCCGCCTCCGCACAACAGGACAGTTACCAATGCCACGCTGGGAAAATTGTTTAGATGTCTTCTCATCAAAGCTTTGCTCCAAAACGATGAACAGGGAATTAAGAACGGCTTAGTAAACCCAAACGCCTACTACGACACCGCATCTTTCTTAGTTTCAACATTTTCGGCCCCCTCGCCAGACGGGGTCGAGGGCCGAGGCGAAGATCGCCGGATTGAAAAAACTGTGAAAGTGGGATAAATTCGAGGCTTTAACAACACAACTAAAATAGAGGAGCACTATTGAAATAATGGGTATAAAAGTTGGTATCAATGGATTTGGCCGTATCGGGCGCAACGTTTTGCGGTCTTGCCTGGGCGATAGGGATATTGATTTTGTTGCGGTAAATGACCTAACGGATACGAAAACGCTTGCTCATCTCTTGAAATACGATTCGGTAATGGGAAATCTCGACAACGAGATCGCTGCGGAAGGCGATACGATAACCGTGGATGGGGACTCGTTCAAGGTCTTTTCCGAAAAGGACCCGTCGTTGATCGACTGGGAATCGGTCGGGGCAGAGATCGTTATCGAATCGACCGGACGATTCACAAAGGCCGAGGACGCCGGAAAGCACCTTCGCGGGCCGGTGAAAAAGGTCATCATTTCCGCTCCGGCAAAAGGCGAAGACGTGACGATCGTATTAGGTGTCAATGACGATATGTATGTTGCCGCCGATCATCACATCATCTCGAATGCGTCGTGTACGACGAACTGTCTGGCACCGGTAGCAAAGGTCATTCATGAAAAATTCGGCATCAAAAATGCGCTGATGAACACCATCCACAGTTACACGAACGACCAGCAGCTGCTCGATCTTCCCCATAAGGATCTCAGGCGTGCCCGCGCCGCAGCGGTCTCGATGATCCCGACATCGACAGGTGCCGCCAAAGCGGTCGCACTTGTCATTCCGGAACTCAAAGGGAAGTTTGACGGCATTTCGGTACGTGTCCCGACGCCGAATGTATCTCTCGTTGACGTGGTGATGAACGTGGAGAAAGAAACTTCGACCGAGGAAGTGAATCAAGTACTCAAGGACGCTGCGAACGAGGAGCTTAAAGGAATTCTCGCCTTCTCGGAAGAGCCGCTCGTATCGATTGACTTCCGCGGAAATCCGAATTCATCGATCGTTGATGCCGAGAATACGAAGGTGATCGACGGCACGTGCATCAAGATCCTTTCGTGGTATGACAACGAATGGGGCTATTCCTGCCGCGTTCGGGATCTTGTAAAATTCATAGCCGCGAAGGGGCTCTAGAGTAGGTTTTCAAAGCCAAAGCTTATAGCTATCGGCCGATAGCTATAAGCTGTTTTTCATCAATGAATAAAAAGAGCATCAAGGATATAGATATCAAAGGGAAGACGGTCTTCATACGCGTTGATTTCAACGTCCCGATCAAGGACGGGAAGATCGAGGACGATACGCGGATCCGCGGGGCCTTGCCGACGATAAAATATGCGGTCGAAAAAGGGGCAAGGGTTATCCTTGCGTCGCATCTTGGGCGTCCGTTGAAGGACAAGAAAAAGGCGGAAGAGAAGGGCCTGCCCTATGACGAAGGCAAATACACGCTGCGGCCGGTTGCGCACGACCTATCGGAATTGCTAGGCAGGCCGGTGGAATTTGAAGGTGCAGATGTTAAAGCACAGATCACAGGGCTTTCATCCGGTTCGGTACTAATGCGCGAGAACCTGAGGCTCGACCCCGGCGAAGAAAAGAACGATCAAGAGTTTGCAATGCAGCTTGCCGAGGGAATCGACATTTATGTAAACGACGCTTTTGGAACGGCGCATCGCGCACATGCCTCGACAGAGGGGATCACGCATCACGTTGACACCTGTGTGGCTGGGCTGCTGATGGAAAAGGAATTGGCGTTTCTCGGCAAGGCCCTGCACGATCCCGAAAGGCCATTCGTAGCCATACTCGGCGGAGCGAAGGTTTCAGACAAGATCCCTGTCATCGAATCGCTGATCGAACGAAAGGTCGATAAGCTTTTGATCGGCGGCGCGATGGCGTACACCTTTTTTAAGGCCCAGGGCTACACGGTCGGAAAATCGCTGGTCGAGGACGATATGATGCCGACCGCGCTCGAGATCGAACAGAAGGCCAAAGATGCAGGGGTCGAACTCCTGCTGCCGACCGATCATCAGGTCGTCGATTCCTACGATCCTATCAACTCACGCAAGGCGATCCAGATAGAATTTACCAACGCTGGCCTCGTTGGGCTGGATATCGGCCCGGAAACCGCTGTGATATTTGCAAATGCACTTGAAGGCGCGAAGACCATTGTCTGGAACGGCCCGATGGGAATGTTCGAGGAAAAGCCGTTTGACGAAGGCACGCTTGCCATTGCACAGGCCGTCGCCGAAGCTACAGCAAAAGGAGCAACATCCATCGTCGGCGGAGGCGATTCGGTAGCGGCTGTGAACCAGGCCGGACTTGCGGATAAGATAAGTCACATATCCACCGGCGGCGGTGCAACTCTCGAGTTTCTTGCCGGGGTGGAATTACCGGGTGTAGCGGCTTTGGATGACAAATAAATGAGAAAACCTGTTATCGCGGGAAATTGGAAGATGTATAAGCTGCTCGGCGAAGCGGTTGATACTGCTGTAGCGTTAAAACCGCTTGTGGCCAATGCAAATCATTGCGAGGTGGTTATCGCTCCGGTATTTACAGCCCTTAAAACGGTTGCAGATCGGCTTGAAGGATCGAATATCAGGGTAGCGGCGCAGGATTGTGCCGTGCAGAATGATTTTGGGGCGCATACAGGAGAAGTGACTGCCGGAATGCTGAAAGACGCCGGCTGTTCGCATGTGATAATCGGCCATAGCGAACGGCGACAGTATTACGGGGAAACCGATGAGGGTGTAAGTCGCAAGACAAAGGCAGCCTTATCGGCAAGCCTGACGGCCATTGTGTGTGTTGGCGAGCATCTCAACGAAAGGGAAGCGGGCAAGGCAGGATCGGTCGTATCAACCCAGCTTTCCGGGGGTCTCGATGGTTTGACAGCCGATGATATGGGACGTATCATTATCGCTTACGAGCCTGTTTGGGCGATAGGTACGGGTAAAACCGCCTCGCCGGAACAGGCTCAAGAAATGCACGCCCATATCCGGTCAGTTATTGACGGACAGCACGGCAAGGCGGTTTCCGAGCAAACGAGGATACTTTACGGCGGCTCGGTAAAACCGGAAAACATTGCCGAGTTGATGGAACAACCGGATATCGACGGTGCTTTGGTCGGCGGTGCAAGCCTCGAAGCTGAGAGCTTTGCGAAGATAGTAAACTACCGGTAGGCAATTGCTCGCCGGCGAAAATGAAATCGGAGTTGTAAGGCCTTGATCTACGTTCTATACACATTATTCTTTCTTTCCTGCATTGTGTTGGTGGTCGCCGTGCTGCTCCAGCCCGGGAAGACGAGTGCCGGGGCTCTTTTCACCAGTAATGTTTCGAGCACCTCGTTTGGGCCGCGGGGTTCGGCATCGATCCTGGCCAAGATCACTATCGTCGCGGCATCGATCTTTATGGTCTCGGCTTTTATGATCTCATTGCCTGCGTTTCAGGGCGGAGGTTCAATGCTGCAACGGATAGGCGACCCGGGAGAAGCCGCATCGCCTGTGGTTCTGGAAGGTGAACAACCGGCGGAGAACGCTCCGGCCGAAGATGCTCCGCCCGCGAACGCCGATGAACAGGGTGTCGAAACACCGACCACGGAACCGCCGAGTAACGTAGAAACACCGGAGGCGACGCCAGAGGCATCGCCGGCTAGTTAGTTATTTGAGATCTTTGCTGAGGTGGCGTAATTGGTAGCCGCGCACGTTTGAGGGGCGTGTGGAGAAATCCGTGCGGGTTCGAGTCCCGCCCTCAGCACCAAACATCAAGCAGGCTTTACGGCCTGTTTTTCTTTTCTGTCGAAACGCCGGAGAATTCATTTGACCATCATGGTTCCGGTACCCTCATCGGTGAACACCTCAGACAGAAGCGCGTTCCGGGTGTTTCCGCCGATGACATGGCAGGACGGCACCCCCCGACCAATAACCGAAATCAGGTTTTCCAGCTTTGGTATCATTCCGCCGGTCGCCTTTCCGGTGTCGATCATCTCCCTTGCCTCTTGAACCGTCAGCCGATCCAGCTTCGAAAGCTCATTGCCGGGTTCGAGGTAAATGCCATTAACGTCCGACATCAATATCAGCTTTTCAGCCGAGAGGCTTACGGCGATCTCCGATGCAATGGTATCTGCATTGATGTTGAAGACCTTACCCTTATCGTCTGCTCCAAGAGATGAGACCACGGGGAGGTAACCTCCCTGCAAAAGTAATTCGAGAAGATGAGTGTCAACCGCGACAACATCTCCCACATTGCCAAAGTCGACAGACCGCATTTCGCCGGTCTCCCTATTCAATATCTCCTTTGGCGGGCGTCGTTCGGCCCTAATCACTCCGCCATCAACGCCGGAAAGCCCAACCGCATCTACACCATGGCCACGAAGCTCTGAAAGTATCTCGGTATTTATCTTTCCGCGAAAGATCATTTTCGCCAGGTCGAGCGTATCGTCGTCCGTTACTCGGCGACCCTCGATAATGGTCTGTACCACACCGAGCTTCTGTGCGAGCTCGGTAAGCTGTTTGCCGCCGCCGTGGATCACGCAAACCCGTATCCCAACCTGATGGAGCAGTGCCAGCTCTTCAGCCAAAGACGCCAGATTTTCTCGATCCTCAGTCACTTTGCCGGAAAACTTTACGACAAAGGTCTTGCCCTGGAATCGTTGTATGTACGGCAGGGCCTCGCGCAGTAAATCTAAAGTGTGAATCTCCATTTATGGGTTGATCCTCTCATAAAGCAGGACATTGCGTCCTCCAAAACACCCTCCAAAAAGGTTGCTAACTGCGTAAAACGATTCTTTGTTATCTGCCGTTATCTCCAACAAATACGGCGTGGTGTCCGTTTCCAGCGTATGAAACATAATATATCCGTCAACCACGGTTCCGGCTAGATAGTTCCTTCCGCCGCGATTTTCAAGATCAGGTGTCGGAAAGTCAGTACTTCGATAACCTCGTACAAAAGCAACAGCGTGTTCTTTCTGCAAATTTGGGAAGAACTTGTCATACATATAGGTTTCTGTAAATTCAGCATATGGGAACAGCTTCTTTAATGAGTTTCTCAGTGTCTCTGAATTATTGCGTCCTAATGGATAGACGCGATATCGTAGATCCTCTGCAACGGTACCGTTTCGGACAAAGACCGAATAGGTCTTTGTTGAATGCCCACACTGTTGACCGTTCAAATTAATAGCGAACCCGGAGACTACAACAAGTGTGATTCCGAGAATAGCAATCCACCTAAGAAACATAGTCCTGTTCACCTCCTAACTGGGAATAGATGCGAATAAATGGCTTATGATTGCCTTCTGCATATGAAGTCGATTTTCGGCCTGATCGATGACACAGGAGCGATCTCCGTCAATAACTTGATCCGTCACGATGACGTTCCGCCGAACGGGGAGGCAGTGCATAAAGATGGCTTCGTTCGTAAGTGACATTTTGTGTTCATCTACTATCCATTCGTCTCGAAACTGACGCCGATGGGCGACGTCCGCGTCTGCATTCCCGTAAAACTCTTTACCGCCCCAACTCTTGGCGTAAACGACCTCAATTTCTTCGTATGCCGCTTCAAGGTCATGCGTGATCTCTATACTTCCGCCGGATGCTGCCGCATGATGTTCTGCATCGTGGATGAGTTCCTCGTCCAGCTCATAACCCTTTGGATGAGCGATCCTAAGGTCGTGGCCAAATTGGGCCGTGGCGAGAGCAAAGCTGTTCGGGACGGCCATGGGCAGCGGTTTCGGGTGCCATGCCCAGGTTAGGAGGACTTTCTTTTTCTTGTTTCCGAGCTTTTCGCGGATAGTCATCATATCGGCCATCGACTGGCAGGGGTGATGCATCGCCGATTCCAGATTGATGATGGGCACCGAAGCATATTTGGCAAAAGCATTCAGGACCGGATCGGTGCGTTCGGTTTCCCAATCCTTTAATTCCGCAAATGTCCTGACGCCTATCGCGCTGACATATCTTTCAAGGACACGGACAAATTCCTTCAGATGTTCGGTCTTGTCACCATCCATTACAACCCCTTCGCGATACTCCAAGGTCCACGATGTGCTGCCCGGTTCGAGAATTACCGGGTTTCCGCCCAGCTCATATATCCCAACCTGCATCGAGGCTCTCGTCCGCAAACTGGGATTGAAAAAAACAAGAGCGACCGACTTGCCGGCAAGCGGCTTTTCGGTCAGATCTCCTCGCTTGATCTGCGTCGCTAAGTTGATGATCGCGGTCAACTGATCCAACGAAAACTCGGATGTTGAAAGAAAGTTACTCATTCCGACAATACCTCGCAGGCTCGCTCTATTTCGTCAATGGCCACAGACATGGGTGGCAGGAGGCGAAGGACATTTGGGTCGCTCGATGTTCCCGTAATGATCTTATTACCGAGCAATTTATCGTAAGCTGGTCTGCACGGCCCCTCGAATTCTATACCGAGAAGACATCCTTTCCCACGGACCCCGACAATGCCAGGTGCACCGGAGAGCCTCCTGCGTACCGCACTTTCGACAACACGGGCGTTTTCCATCATCTTGTCTTCTTCAATCGCTTCAAGCGTCGCGATCACTGCGGCCATCGCCATCATCCCGCCGCCGAACGTGCTTCCAAGGTCGTTTATCTCTATTTGGGACGATATGGCTTCTGTTACAAGACAGGCACCGACGGGAATGCCGCTGCCGAGCGATTTCGCCAGCGTAACGATATCCGGAACAACTCCCCCCGCAAGATCGCTCCCCGCGAAAAACCAATTGCAGGTGCGCCCGATCCCCGTTTGAACTTCATCGAAGATCAGCATTGCACCGGCCTCATCACAGATCTCGCGAAGCCGGACGAAAAATAATGGATCGGCCTCGACAACACCGGCCATTGACTGTATCGGTTCCAGAATTACACCTGCCGTTTCCGCGTCGATCGTTTTCTGTGCGCTGTCTATATCTCCAAATATCGCCTCGACGTGAAATGGAACATTGGGTTCGCCGAGCCTACGGTATTGACCGAGAAAGCTTGCCGAGATCGAATCGGCAGTACGGCCGTGAAACCCGCCGGAGAAAGAGACGACCTTTTCGCGACCCGTAGCCATTCTAGCCATTCGCATCGCATTTTCATTTGCTTCCGTTCCGGAATTGCAAAAGAATGCCTTTGTCAATTGAACGGGTGCGACCGAAACGAGTTTTTCTGCCGCTCGGCCTCGGATCTCGGAGTAGACCAAATTTGAATAAAAAAACACCTTCTCGGCCTGTTCCTTGATCGCATTTATCAGATGGGGGTGCGAATGGCCGGCAGAGCAGACGGCATGACCGCCGTAAAGGTCCAAGTACTTTTCGCCTTCGCTGGTCCACACCCACTCGCCTTTACCGTGCTCGACGGCTATCGGCATCTTGGCGTAAGTCTCGACCTGAAAGGCGTCTTCCGTCGCTTTGATCTCGTTAAACTTCATATCAGGGATTGCTTCCGGTAAACATCAGCCCGGTACTCTCCTCCAGCCCAAACATCAGGTTCATGTTCTGGACAGCCTGGCCGGCGGCCCCTTTTACAAGATTGTCGATCGCCGCGAAAACGGCCAAATTGCGGCCAGAGACATTAATTGAAAGGTCACAGAAATTTGTAGTCTTTACCCAATTTATATCGGGCGACACTTCTACAATCCTGACGAAGAACGAATCGGCATAGAAATGTTCGTAAAGGTTGCGAGCATCTTCATTCGTCAGTTCAACCGTCGTTTCCATGTAACACGAGGCGAAAATGCCGCGAGAAACCGGCAGGCTATGGGTCATGAAGACGAGCTCATTGTCAAAACTCGCAAGCTGTTCAAGATGCTGCTCTATTTCCGGGACGTGCTGATGTGTGAACGGCTTGTAGGCATAGAACGAATTCGTCCGCTGGGGATGGTGCGTATTCGCCGCCGGCTTCGCTCCGGAACCGGACGAGCCCGTTTTTGCATCGACGATCACCTTTCCGTTCAGCAGCCCGCTTTTGACCATCGGGGCGAGCGCAAGGAGCGTTGCCGTCGCAAAGCAGCCCGGATTTGCGATCAAGCGTGCCTTTTTGATGGACTCGCGGTTCGTTTCCGTGAGTCCATAGACGAATTGGCCTTGAATTTCCCCGGCGTGTTTCTGCCTATAGAAGCGTTCGAATGTCTTAGGGTCGTCTAAACGGAAATCGCCCGAAAGATCGATGGCTTTTACGTGCGAGGGTAATTTGGGGATCAGATCCAACGCCTGTCCGTGTGGCATAGCGAAGAAAGCGATGTCGATATCCTCAATCACGGTCATATCATCCGGACTCTCGATAAACCTAAGGTCTGTAAGGCCTAGAAGATTTCGGTGAACGTCGGTTACAGCCTTTCCTGCATGTGCGCTAGCGGTCACGAACGCGATCTCGGCGTTCGGGTGAAACAACAAGATCCGGAGCAGCTCGCTCCCGCCGTAACCAGAGCCGCCAAAGATGCCGACCCTTATCTTTTCTGATTCAGACATTCAGATCCTCCCTTAGCCTTTGAATGACGTCCGCCTGGTCCTTCTTGCTGTTCACAGCAATGAATACGGTATCGTCACCGGCAATGGTCCCGACGATCCCGGAGTATTGCCTTTCATCGATCTCGACAGCGAGGGCTGATGCGAGGCCGGGGCGGCACCTTGCGACAATAAGATTGTTGCCCGCAGGCGACAGGCTGAGAGTGTCGAACTCTCTGCCAGGGGTTGAATTTCGTCCGACTATGTATTTTCCGTCGATCTTTTCTATGCCAAGTTCGTTTAGGTCACGCGACACGCTGGCCTGCGTTGCAGCAAAGCCATTGCGTTCCAGCAATCTCACCAGCGCGGACTGATCTTTGATCGATGTGCGTGTGACCAACTGCAAAATCTTTCTATGCCGGGCAGATCTGTTCATATCAAGTGCATAATATGCACTAGTGATGCATATTATGCAACTCAGATGCAACGAATCCTGTGTTTACTGCCTTTCAAGTGGTCCGGTAGGCGGATCTAGAATATCGACACTCGAATGCGGAGGTATTTCCTTGGGTTTTGTCGAAAATCGTAGAGAAGCTTTGTGCCCTCGCTGGAGAGTTGGTTTACGTTCGATGCGGTCTGATTGATGCTGTTATAAAGCGTTTCGTCGGTTACGAGCCTACCGATCGTCCCTTTACCGGCCTGGGCATCCGCGAGGAGATTTTCCAGCCTCGTGGCTGTGGAATTGAAGCGAGCTATGGTGTCGCGGGTATCTTCGTAGAGTTTTTCGTCTTTTAGCAGTTTACCGAGCGAACCGCTGCCTACGGCCATATCGCCGGTGATTATCTTCAGATCATCGGCGATCGCATTGATCTTTGATGTAGTTGTACGAAGATCTATGACCGCCGCTCGCGTTTCGTTATAGAGCGCATCGTCGGTGACAAACTTGCCTGCTGTGCCTCGGCCCTGTCGAATATCACTGGAAATAGCCTCAAGCTGTGCGACGGTACGGTTAAGATTGTTATACAGGTCCGGATTGTTAATAAATTGTCCGGCCGTTCCGTCCCCCCTGTTCAACTTTTCGATGGTGGTCTGGAGCTTGACCATCGTTAGCCTGGTCTCGGCAACGGTCGCATCGAGATTTCGGTAAAGCGATTCGTCGTTGACGATGCGCCCGATGGTTCCTTCGCCCTGGTTTGCCTTGTTCAGGATCTCGTTGGCGGGTACCGCGAGCCGGTTTATTTGCTGAAGAAGATCGTTACCGGTCTTGGTCAGCTGATTGATCGAGATAGCCTCGCTGGATTCAAGAATATGGTCTTCATTTACCGGTGTACCTTTGGCGGTTCCGGGCATTATGTTTATGACCTTATCGTTAGCAAGCACGGAGACGGCAATGAGTTGGGCTGTAGAATCGGTCCGGATCCGTTCATTAATGGGACGTCCGCCGAGTTCGTTGTCCACGAGCATGATGGCCTCGACCTTTGCCTCTTCGGGCGAATCCGGGGGCAAGAGGATCACTTCCTGGACCTTTCCGATACGTACACCGGCTAGCTGCACTTCGGAGCCGTTGCGAAGTCCGTCCGCCGCGGCGAAACGAGCCTTTAACCTTAGCTTCGTCGAAAAGGGATTGAAATCCCCGGTCGAGTTGAGTATCAGGAAAGCGAGCACAAGCAGCCCGGCCAGCGCGAATATGCCGACGCGTAGCTGACTTAAGGTCGTTGCATTTCTTGTCTGTACCATGTTGTTTACGGTCCCAGCTTACCGTGGATAAATCCCATTATGTACGGGTCTTTGCTTCGCATCAACTCTTCGTCTTTGCCCTGGAACCCGATCTTGCCGTCGCGAAGCATTATTATTTCTGTATTTATCAGGCAAAGCCTCTCGCCTTCTTTTTCGTAGATAACCTCGCCGGCATCGTTTACAGTGGCATATTCGGACGATAAATAGCGAACATTGTTCATCTCGTGCGTTACAAAAATGGACGAGACGTCCTGAAGGTCGCGAAGCTTGATGGCCAACTCGCAGATAGTTCTTGCGGTCGGCGGATCGAGTCCGGCCGTGGGCTCATCGTACAACACGATCTGAGGGTCGCCGACAAGTGCCCGGGCGATGCCGACACGACGGCGCATGCCGCCGGAAAGCTCGTTCGGCATCTTGTCGATGGCGTCCTCGAGATCAACGAACCGGAGCATTCGCCGAACCTCTGCCTCTACCTCTTCGTCGTCCTCTCCGCGTTCCAAAAGTCGGTAGGCTACGTTCTGATAGACTGAAAGGGAATCGAAGAGGGCACCCTCCTGAAAGACCATCCCGATCTTATGACGAACGTCCATCATCTCAGGTTCGTCGTAACCGGTGATCTCCTCGCCGTCAATTAAGATCTGCCCCGCGTCGGGTTTCAGCAGGCCGAGGATCAACCTTATAAGCGTCGATTTGCCACCGCCGCTGCGGCCGAGGACGATCTTCGTTTCGCCCCTGCGAACCGAAAAGCTGATCCCGTCAAGAATGACATTATCATCGAATGCGAGATACACGTCCCGAAACTCGATGGCCGGCTGGCTTCGATGAGGCTGGTCGATAGCATCCGAAATATCCATCGGCTGCAGTTTGTCGGCCGGAACTGCTTGTATCTCTGCGTCGTTTGCAGACAGCATAAAAGATGTTGGAATTATAGATGTTAAAAGCGGCCTATGTCGAGAAGGTACTGCAATGCCTTCGAAAGGAAGAAGTCAAAAATAATGACCCAAATCGACGCCGTAACGACCGAATTTGTCACGGAACGACCTACGCCGACAGTGCCGCCTTTGGTGCTGAGCCCCTTATGACAGGCCACGCTTCCTATGATAAGGCCGAAAAAGAGCGGCTTTATGATACCGCCGATAATATCGGAGGTTGAGATGCCATTCTTGACCGATTCAACGAACACGGGGATCTCCTGATTGTAGATCGTGTTCGCCACAACGGCGCCGCCGATCAGACCGAATATGTCGGCACCAACGGTCAAAAGCGGCAGCATGACTATCAGGGCAACAATACGCGGCAAGACCAGCTTCCGGATCGGATCCGTGCCGAGCGCTCGCATAGCGTCGATCTGCTGAGAAACGACCATCGAACCAAGTTCGGCAGATATGGCCGATCCGATCCGCCCGGAGACCATCAGTGCCGAAAGAACCGGCCCGAGTTCCCGTATAAGCGACGTCGCGACGGAACGTCCGGATTCATTCTGGATGCTGTAATACTCGAGCGTGGGAAATGTCTGAAGCACGAGCACCCCGCCGGTAAAGAAGCCGGTCAACAAGACGATCGGTAGCGACCCGACGCCGATCATGTCCATTTGACGGATCGTTTCTGAATAGTAACGCGGCGAGCTAAAAAGGCTGACGAATGACCGCCATATGATGAGGGTCACGTCCTGAAGTTCCGCGAGGAATTTGAAAATGGGGTTCATTGGGTGCCGTGCAGAGCAATGCGCCGAAAGCGTATTCGCTAAAGGTTACAACGAAGAACACGGAAACCACAAATAAAGAAGCCGGCAGGCGGACAGCCTCCGGCTTCGTTACCGATGCGGTCGCGGGGCCGATCAACGGGGCGGTTCTTGCGACCTTTGTAATGGCCTTTCCGGCGGCCGCTGCTGTGTGTTCTGACGATCCGGCTGGCGAACCTGCGGCCTGACAGGCTGACGAACGGGCGGCTGCCCTCCTCTTTGCCGTTGAATGCTCTCACGCGCCTGGGCAAACCGCCGCCGGGCCTCGCGAAAGCGGACGAGTTGGTCCGGCGTTAGGATCTTTCTCACCGCGATCTCTTCAGCGTAACGAACACGGGTAAGTTCTGCCTGGGCTTCCTGGTAGGCTTGAAGGCGTTCAGCGACGAGAGCATCGTCCACAACATCGGCATAGATGGCGATATCGAGGTCGCGGTTCGCCTCACGGAAACGGCGCTGGGCCTCCATCCTCACCGGCCGCCATTCGGCATTGACCGCTCTAAACTGTCGGATCTGTTCATCACTTAGCCCAAGCTGGCGTAGGATCATGGGACGTTGCCTTTCAGGATCGTCCCTCGGAGCGGGTTGTGACGGTTCCCCTTGAGCATACACGGAAAGGGAAATGAAAAAGGACAATGCCAGCCCGAAGGCCACATTGACAAAGGTTCGCGAATCAAAGAGAGAGCTAATCACTTGTTTCTATATCCTCGAAAAGATCGACAAGCCGGAGGCCGTCGTCGTCATTGTCGTCAAAATCGTTCAGTCTCAAAGCCGTTTGCCTTGCGGGAAGTTCGTCTAAGGCACGACTATCGGACATTCTCGCTGGTATGGCCCGGACGTCCGTCTCGCGACGATTTATCCGCGGCCGAGATGCCGACTCCGGCCTGGCCGGTGCCGGGACTTCAGCCGTAGCTTCGTTTCCCTCAGTACCAGCGGTAATTTCTGAGTGCTCATTCTGTGTTACAGGAAGTACCGTTTCTGAGACCGGAGAAATGAGGCCCGCAGGTTCACCGGCATTGAGGTCGGCGATCATGCCGGAATTTCCTATATTCAAGACCACAAGGTAGCCGAACACAAGCATTAGAGCTATGCCGGCCAAACCACCGACGGCAAACGCCGGACGAAATGCGAACACCTCACGAAGAGATGTAAGCCATTCGCTCAGTCCTGTTCTCTGAGGAGCCCTTTCGTTGAACGGGACCACGAAATCCGGTGTTTCCAGCGGGTCGAATGCGAGCCGCCGCCATTCGTAAACCTCAAAACGGGAATTCGCCAGCTCTGCGAACTCGTCAATACAGGACGAACAATCGGCAAGGTGTATCTCGAAACCACTTCGCTCAGAGGGCGACATCTCGCGATAGAGATAGGCCAAGAGAGCCTCGCCCCTGCTGCATGTTCTGGTCTGGGAAAATGTCTTCATATTCTTAAGTCACCTCGATCGGCAGCCTCTCCAGCTTGCCCCTAAGCTGTTTGAGCGCCGTATAGAGCCGGCTCTTTACCGTACTTAGCGGTATCTCAAGCGTGTCGGAGATCTGCTGAAATGTCATTTCCTCGAACTCTTTCATAACAACCACCTGCCGAAGATCTCCCGGCAAGGAGACAACCGCTTGTCTGACAAGGTAAAGCCGTTCGCCCTGTTCGGTCTTGACCGATGGCATAGCGTGGGCCGGTGCGACAAAGACCCGTTCTTCCTCGTTCGTTTCTTCGTCAAGAAACTCTTCGGACCGTGTACGGGTTCGCCGCTTGGTCGTCAAACACTGATTGACCGCTATGCGGTGGAGCCAGGACGACACTTTAGCTTCGCCGCGAAAACGCTCTACGTTGCGAAATGCAGCGATGAACGTTTCCTGCGCGGCATCGCGCGCTTCGTCCTCGCGGCCGAGCATACCAAAGCATAGGGCGAATATCTTTCGCTCCCATCTCCGGACTATCTCTCCAAATGCCTCGGGGTCTTCGCCGGCGGCCAGAGATATGAGTTTTTCGTCGGACAGCTCCTTATGCATCTATAGGCACTTGTAAAACGCTGCGATCGTAATGTCAAAATGTCCGCAAAGCAAATGCGGCATTCATAGGTTTAGACGTAGAAACGAGGTAAAAGGTCGGAATTATTCGACAAATCACCGGGTGTTTTTCGGCCTCTGCTTCGTTGCTTTAACTCGCCGTTCACACATATTATGGAAAATATCTCTATGGGAATGAACATCGTTGAGAGCTGCACCACGCGCGCGCGCCTTTTTGCCAGCATCGTTTTCGTACTGGTTATCAGCATTTCGGCATTCTCACAGGGCGCCGCCAAGCCGCATCCGGTCCCGCTGATACTTATCTCGATCGACGGTTTTCGTTACGATTATTTTGAGAAACACGGCCCCGAAACGCTGAACTTGCTTGCGAAAGAAGGAACACGGGCGCGGTGGATGAAGCCGGCATATCCGACAAAGACCTTTCCGAACCACTACACTATCGCTACCGGACTCTATCCGGACAATCACGGGATGATCGAGAATAATATGTACGACGCCCATTTTAACGCTGTGTTCGGCCTATCCCGCCGGGAAGAGGTGATGAATCCGCGATGGTGGGGCGGTGAGCCGATCTGGAACACGGCGATGAAGGCCGGATCTACTGCAGCAGCATTCTTCTGGCCGGGTACAGAGGCGGCGATCGGCGGGATGCAGCCAAAATTTTGGAAGCCCTATGAACATGATACTCCGCATGAGACACGGGTAGATACGGTGCTTGGTTGGCTCGATCTGCCCGAAAGCGAGCGCCCGACCGTGATCACAATGTATTTCTCTGATGTCGATGACGCAGGCCACGGTTTTGGCCCCGATGCCCGGCAAACACGCGATGCCGTGCAAAAGGTGGATAGGGCTATAAAGCGACTGCTTGACGGGCTTGAAGAACGAGAAATGCGTGACAAGCTGAATATGATCATCGTTTCAGACCACGGTATGGCGGCATACCGAGTGGGTGATTCCATCGTTTTAGATGATATGTTCGACGTCGAGGACGCTGAACGTATCTTTTGGGTAGGTGAATTCACCCAGATATTTCCGAAGCCGGGCCGTGGAAAAAAGATCTACGACTCGATCAGCGGGAAATTACCGAAAAATGGGTTCATCTATCGAAACGGCCGATTTCCCTCGCGGTTCAAGTTTGGAAAGAACAAACGTGTGGCACCTATAGTGGTGGTGCCCGGCGAAGGGACGACCATCACCAACCGGGCCCGATACGAAGGTTATGAACGAAACGGGACGCTCGACAATATTCGCGGTGCACATGGATATGACAACGCGCTGGTATCGATGAGGGCAATGTTCCTTGCTCACGGTCCGGCCTTCAAAGAGGGCTATCTGGCGGATCCTTTCGAAGCGGTCGATGTTTACAACCTTATGTGTTACATCCTCCGGCTCAAGCCTGCAAAGAACGACGGGAAGTTCAGACGAATAAAGGGAGTACTTCGGTAAGGCCTATTTAGCACGCAGGGTAAGGACGGCGATCTCCGGAGGCACAAGAAATCGAAAGGGAAGTATGCTGGTGCCTATCCCGGTCGTGACAAATAGGTGTTTTCCATTTTCGCGGATATGACCGGCTGCGTAACGCTGTCCGAACGACGACGGCACAATAGGGCTTCCGAGGATCGGGAACCAGATCTGCCCGCCGTGTGTATGGCCGGACAACATCAGCTTAAAGCTATCACCGAAGGTGTTATGGGCGTTGACCGCGGAGAATACATCGGGGCTGTGCTGGAGGACGATCAGGCCGCCTGACTGCTCATATTCGGCGACGGCACGCTGCATATCGCGGTCAAATGTCCGCCACGAGCCCATGTGGAGATGGTCGCGCATCCCAAAGAATCTGAGGTTTTTTCCATTGCGTTCAACAAATGCGACCTCGTTATCAAGCACCTGAATACCTGCCGTTCGAAGCGGACCCGCCACCAAAACATTTCCGAACCATCCATCGTGATTCCCCAACACTGCGATGACCGCATCTTTCGCATATAGCCCTTGAAGGCCGTCGGCGATCTCTTCGGCGGACATTTTGATCCCGGAGCGGTCCCCGTAATTGGAAACAAAATCACCGATAATGGCTATCACATCCGCATCAAGCACATTGAGCGTTTCTACGATCTTACGAAGCCGTTCGTGATCTACTCCGTGTGAGCCGGCATGGATGTCTGCCAGGAGTGCGATCCGCAAGCCGTCGAATTCGGGGTCGAGACCCTCGATGGCAAGATCCTGCTCGTTTATCACCAACCTGTATGGTTCAATGAAATATCCCCACGCCAGAGCCAAAAGACCGACAATTAGCGTCGCAATGGAAATGCGAGAAACTATTTTCATTTATCTCCAGCGATCAGATAGAATCCGGACAATAGGTGACTACTTTGACACAAGCGTGATCACATTGATCTCTGGCGGCACGCGAAAACGGAGCGGCAGGACGCTTGTCCCGACACCGCTCGAGACGTAAACATACTTTCCTTCCACTTCCGCAAGCCCATCCATAAACAGCGGATCGTTGAACACAGCCAACGGCCCGACGATGGGCCAGTTCAACTGCCCGCCGTGCGTGTGGCCCGCGAACATGATCGAAACTTCGTCAGGGGCGTGAAACAGCGAGTCGGGATTGTGTGTGATCGCGATGATGTTCCGCTTTTCGTCGAGAGCGTTGTAGGGCTCCACCGGTACGATGCGGTTGCGCCAGAGGTCTTCGATGCCCCAGATGCGAAGCGTAGCATCGTTAACGGCGATCTCGCGGATCTCATTCTGCAGGACATCCAATCCGGCTTCGCGAAACTGCCGTGCGATCTTTTCTTCGTTATGATACCAATCGTGATTGCCGATGATCGCAAAGACCCCGTACTTTGCCCGAAGGCCTCCAAGAATGGAGGCGATCGTTTCAACGGGCACTTTAAGTTCGGTCCGGTCGGTGCCCTCGGGCCCCTTCAGCGCCTCGCGGTCCCATTTCGATTCGCTCACGTAATCACCTAGCAGCACAATTATATCCGGCTGTTGTGCGTTGGCCTGTTCGACCACATATTGTATTCGCTCCGGCGGAGCATAATTTGACCCTGTGTGCATGTCGGCAATGGTAAGAACACGAAGGCCATTAAGCCGCGGGTCCCAATTGGGGACTTCAATGGTTTCCTCGATCACTACGAAACGTCGCGGCTCGATAAAGTAGGCGTACGATAGGAAGACCGCGATCAGCAGCCCAAAAGCCCCGAATATCAGACCGATCCTTTTTATCCATTTTCGCATATTATTAGGTGCTAATTCGGGGTTTCGATGACGCGGACAGCGCAATAGGTTCAAATGTTTGGATACACGGACCTATCTTCCAAAGTATTCCCCCCATCGGCCGTCTACCAGTTTCGCAATGTCGTCTCTGACCTCTACCTCGTTCGGGTACCAAGGTTTCATCCGTGCGTCGATAAAGATCGGCGGTTGATAGCCAATGTGGTTATTCTTCATTTCGACTTTCGAAGCCGAGATGTCCTTTGCAGGATCGAACCGCGTCCACGTTGCCCACAGGAACTTATCTGCCGAACGGGCGAATTCGACGTTGTCGTGAATGACGACGACCTGCCAGTCTTTGAATGTACCGGTCGCCGCGAGACGTTCGGCCAACCCGGGCTCCTCATCATAAGAAGAAGCTTCTACCACGAGACAGCCGCCACAAAATGGCTCCGCTCGCCGAACAGTAGTTGGCAGTTCTCCGCTAAATTCTTTTGCCAATGCCCGCTTTTCGTCTCCAAGGCCCATGAGGATCGCCTTGCTTCCGTGGTTGATCTTCCCGCTGGCGTAATCGAGTGTATCAAAGGCCGTTTGAGAAAAGACGAAGAGATCGCGCTCCCACTCAACCCTCGCCAGGATGTGTTCGAACAGCGATCGAAAATCACGAAGGTCGCGTGGCGTATCGGTAAGAAGAAGGAATTTCGTAAGCGCTAATTGGCCCTCGCCTAAGATCCGGAAACCGGCCGAGAGGGCTTCGCGACCATACCTTTCTCGTACAACGGCGGCAGCAAGCGAGTGAAATCCTGTTTCGCCATAACTCCACAGGTCGCGAACGGCGGGCATCACCAGAGGAAAAAGTGGCGACAGAAGTTCCTGCAGATAATCCCCGATGAAGAAATCCTCTTGTCTGGGTTTACCGACCACCGTCGCCGGAAAGATCGCATCTCTGCGGTGAAAGACGGCGTCGGCGTTGAAGACAGGATAGTCGTGAGCGAGCGAGTAGTAACCGTAATGATCGCCAAACGGCCCTTCAGGACGTCGTTCGAAAGGCGGCACATGGCCACAAATGGCAAACTCGGCATCTGCGATCAGCCGATGATGTCCGGCCAAGGGGTTCTCGGCAAGCCCGATCTTAGACCCGGCAAGCAACGAAGCCAGCATAATTTCCGGAACATCTTCCGGCAGCGGAGCGATGGCCGACAAGATGATCGCCGGAGGACCGCCGAGGAAGATCGTTGCGTTCAGAGGACGGTTACGTTCCTCTGCCTCGAAATAATGAAACCCGCCTCCCTTGCCTATCTGCCAATGGATGCCGGTCGTCGTCTTGTCGTATCGCTGGATGCGATACATACCCAGGTTGGGCTTTCCGGAAACCGGGCTTTCGGTGTAGACCAGCGGAAGCGTGATGAAATGGCCGCCGTCTTCGTGCCAAAGTTGCAGCATCGGCAACTCATCTAGGTTTGGTGATGGCTGCCGACGTTCAAGAACCGGAGCATTTGCTGTCTTCCGCGTTCCGAGCTTTAACGCTGTCAGGCCCATGTCCCGATACCGCCAGAGCTTGCCTATCTTCGGCGGGATCAAAATGTCCACCATTTCCACAGCCCGGCGGACAAACTCGAGCGGCCTCGTGCCAAAGGCGAGTTCGATCCGTCTTGCTGTGCCGAAAAGGTTAGTAACTATTGGAAAGGCTGAGCCTTTTACATTAGTGAAGAGCAGCGCCGGGCCCTGCTCATCAATGACGCGACGATGGATCTCTGCTATTTCAAGATACGGGTCGACCCGGGCTGAGATCTCAACGAGATCATCCTCGCGCCGGAGAAGTTCAGTGAAGCTTCGTAGATCTGTGTGCATCAAAGATGGGTCTCTATAACCGGATCTGTCGAAAATACAATTCAATCAGAACCCACTGTTATTCGCAAACCAACGAAAAAAGGAGGCAGCCAGCCTCCTTTGAATCGTTAAAGAATAGGTCAAGGAAAACGGGATGTTTACCTTGAAAAACGGCCAAGTGTTTGCGGAACTGTCCTTACGTTCGTATTCATTTGGTTTATGGGTTTGCCGGTACCATCCGACAAGATCGCATTACCGTCTTTCCCGTAAACTTTTTGATTTAGGTTGTTATCGGCATAGATCCTCATCCCCTTTAGTGCAACGCCCGCATAGAGGCCGCGTGCTTTCGAATAGGACAGAATCTCCGCGCTCATCGTGGGATTCGTAGAAGCACCTGCCTCACGGCCGATCGGCCCAGCTACCGCACCGACCTCGCCGCCAAGTTCAAATCCGTCTCGCATCAGGCCCTTGAGTCCATTTTCGTTCATAACCAGCAGGATATAATCGGTGCTCGTTACGCCGATCTGGGCACCAAAGCTACCACCGCCGATCTTTACAAATGCCGGTTCGCTCCATCCGTTCGATGTTCGTCGACTGACCACACCGCGTCCCCCGCGCCCGCCAATGCCGAAAGCTGCCTGAACCGCTCCCGGTATAATGATGACGGCCTCTGCCTTTTCGAAGATCGTCTCCGGTATCATACTGTCCGGTTTACTCATCATATCGCTAAACACCTTGGAGGCCCTGTCGGCTCTCTGGCGGGCTGTTCTCACATCTTCATTTGGATCATCTGCCGGCGCTTCTTGTGCGAACACAGGCACGGCCAGCAATAGCAGCGCTAGTACCGGCAAAAATCTATTACGAAACATATTTCCTCCATTATATCGTATAACACGACACAAAGACGCTTGGGGATCTCTGCAAATATCTGATAAGACGCGATATACGGGCGAGGGGATGCATCAAAACGGAAGCCGTCGCAAGGTTGTTGAACCGCAAAGGGAGATTTCACCCGTTTCTGCGACGCAGGGCGGCACACTTTGTCCCCGGAACCTTAGTTATCGCTTCCTCAGGTCTTTTTGCGTGATATCGAGTTGAGAAGCGGGAACGACCACGGGTCTTATATCAGGAAATCGCTTCGCAAGGTCGTCCTTGAACTTTGCATATTCTCCGACGATGATTATGTCTCCATCGATCAGATTCTCGGCCGCGAATTCACGGATCTCATCACCTGAAATCGAGTTCACCTTCTGCATGTATCTGTTCAGCTCCGAGACAGGCACCGAAAACCTGTATAGATCGGCAACGGCGTTCACTAGTCCCGACGTGGTCTCGATATTGCGGCTGAATCCACCTGTCAAAACGGCCTTGCGGGGCACAAGATCGCCCGCGGCTATGTCTTCGGTAAACAGGCGTTTCACCTCATCCATGACGATTTGGGCCACCTCAGCGGCGGACTCATTTTTCGTCTGCGTGCGGGTCGAAAAATTGAAACTTGAATGACGCCAGTTAAATGTGCTCCCGGCGCCATAGCTCAATCCTCGCCTTATCCTGATCTCCTGATTCAAGCGCGAGGAGTAGCCGCCGCCGAGCAGGGAATTGAGAACGGAGGCTCGGTAGAACGGCCCTTCGCTACCGCCAAGCCGTCTGATATCACCGCCGCGGCCATCGAATCCCTTTATCGAAAGGCTGACGGAGGCCTGCCCGGAGTCGGGAAGATCGACCACAAGGAGGCGTTTGGCGACCGGCGGCTGCGGGGCACCTTCGGGCCGGGCCTCCGTGACGGCCGCGACAGCCCTCGTCCGGTTGTTCGATCGGCGTCCGCTTTGCCTCCACGCCCCAAACAGACGCTGTGCCAGCCTGTTCGCGTTCTCCTGTGAGATGTCACCTGCAAAAATTAGAACGGAATCTGCGGGGCGGTAGTTTTGCCGATAGAAACGCTGCACGTCGTTCCTTGTTATGCTTTTGAGGCTGTTCGGCGTCCCGCCAGAGGGGTGCTCGTCAAACGAAAAGACGGTGGAAACATAATTTGTAAGCGGGCCGGGTTGCGTAAGTTCATAGGTAAGCCCATCGATCGACTGTGACCGCAAAAGTTCAAGCTCGCTGCTCGGAAACGAGGGCCTAAGAACTACATCGGCAAGTATTTCCACTGCCTGATCGATCTTGTCCGAAGTGACCGAGACCCTTATCGCCGAACTGTCCCAATGAGAGAGCGAAAAAATGGTCCCGCCGAGGAACTCTATATCTTCTGAGATCTGGGCCGCGGTACGCTTACCTGCGCCTTTTGTAAGCATCGACGCGGTAACGTTCGCCAGCCCGGCATTACTCATATTTTCAAGCTCTGAACCTGCTTTTACTAACAGGTGGACCGTAACAAGCGGGACATTTCGTCTTTCGATCACGGCAACTGTGAGGCCGTTCCTTAATCTCGACTCTTTTACCGCCGGTATCGAAGCCTCGCGAGGCGGTCCCGGTTTTGGTTCCTGAGCCACAGCGGGCGAATAGGACCCCAGAAGGAGCATGACACCGACAACGAGAGAAAATCCCAAATGGCCGGGCGTGAAAAAGCGACATGATGGTAATAATCTGTAGATTCCCTTACTGTTCATTGTTGCCCTCCGCCGACCTGGCCTGGTTGTAGTAGATAACTACACGGTTGTTGTCCCTGAAATAGACTTTCATCACACGCTGCACGTCCTCGGCCGTCACAGCCTGGAGCCGGGCAACCTGTTCATTTACGGCATTTGGATCGCCAAGGTATGCGACAGCCCGTTCGATGATCGCCGCTCGTCCGTCATTGTTCTCACGTTGGCGGATAGCTCGTGTGATCAGCTGGTTCTTTGCCTTTTCGAGCTCCTTTGCCGAAACGGGTGCCTCTTGCATCTTATTGATCTCAGCGAGCAATGCCCGCTCCATTGATTCGGACGTGCCCTTTTCAGATGCAACGCCAATAAAGTACAGCAGCCCTTTATCCACCCGGATGTCTGCACTGAACTGCGCCTGCTGGGCGATCTGCAGTTCGCGAACCAGCGCCTGATAGAGCCGCGAGCTTTCGCCGTCTGAGAGAATACTCTCGGCTATCTGCAGAGCCGGAACATCGGGATGACGAGAAGGCGGGGCAAGAAAAGTAATGGCGACCGCCGGGAACGGGACTATCGGCCCGGTTTCCTCAAATCGCCTCTCTTCCGTCCAATCCGGTTCGGTTGTTGTCACACGGGGAATTGTGCCCTCGGGTCTTTTTATAGGTGCAAAATAATGATCGACCCAGCGGTCGAGCTGTGCCGGTTCGAAATCGCCCACAACAAAGAGCACCGCATTGTCCGGCCTGTAAAACTCGCGATAAAACCGCTCTGCGTCTTCGCGGGACGCAGCGTCAAGCTCTTCGAGATTGCCGATAACTCCGCGCCGATAGGGGTGTTTCTGAAACGACAGCCCGTCGAGCATCTGAAAGAAACGTCCATACGGATTTGCAAGGACGCCCTGGCGATATTCTTCCTTTACGACATCGCGTTCAGATGCGAAATTCTCTTCGTCAACGTTGAGATCTACCATTCGGTCCGACTCTGCCCAGAGAATGGACTCGAGATAATTCGACGGAACGACCTGATAGTAATTGGTAAAATCTGGCCAAGTTGAAGCATTGTTATATCCCCCAACATCCTCGGTCAGCCGGTCCATCTTTTCGTTCGGCATGTTCTTCGTAGATTTGAACATCATATGCTCGAACATATGGGCAAAGCCCGAACGACCGGGCGGATCGTTCTTCCCCCCTACATCGTAAAGAACCCTCACGGCCACCGTCGGGCTGGAAGCGTCGCGATGGGTGATAACGCGCAACCCGTTCGCTAGTGTGCGCTCCTTGATCTCAAGCGGTGGGACCCTTAGCTGGGCGCTGGCTTTTAACGGGCCCCCAAGGACCAGAAATACTAACAGGACGAAAAATATCTTGTACATTTTGTTTCCTATTGAAGAATACCGATCGTTATTACGGTCGAATTCCAATGAAAGTTCTATCTGAAACGTTCGTTTCGAGAGCGGGGAAGTAAACTGAAACTTGCTCTTTACTGATAATCGAAAAACCCCTTGCCGGACTTGCGGCCGAGCCATCCTGCATCGACGTACTTTTTGAGTAGCGGACAGGGACGGTATTTCGGATCGCCCAGCCCATCGTGAAGTACGTTGAGGATCGCGAGACAGACGTCAAGTCCGATGAAATCCGCGAGCGTAAGAGGGCCCATCGGGTGATTCATTCCGAGCTTCATTATCTCGTCGATGGCTTCCTTCGTGGCGACGCCCTCGTGCAATGCGTAGATCGCCTCGTTGATCATCGGCATAAGCACCCGATTAGAGACGAATCCGGGGAAGTCATTACATTCGACCGGAGTTTTCCCAAATTTTTCGGAAAGGTCCCTAACTTTTGCGTAGGTTTCGTCTGAGGTTGCTATTCCGCGGATAACCTCAACGAGCTTCATCAGTGGAACGGGATTGAAAAAATGCATCCCGATGACCTTGTCCGGACGTTTTGTGGCGGCGGCTATCTTTGTAATGGAGATCGACGAGGTGTTCGAAGAGAGTATCGTCTCGGGCGAACAGATATGGTCAAGCTGTTGGAAGATCTGCTGCTTGATATCGAAGTTCTCGCTTGCGGCCTCGACGACAAGTGAACAGCCTTTCATTTCGTCGAGCGAGCTGGTCGTACGGATGCGGCCGAGTATCTCCTCCTTTTGGTCATCCGTGATCGTCTCTTTCTTAACAAAGCGGTCGAGGCTCTTGCCGATGTTCTGCAGCCCGCGGTCGATGATATCCGTCGAGATATCATGCAGAACGACACTGAAGCCCGACGCAGCAGCGGTCTGAGCGATGCCGTTTCCCATCGTTCCAGCTCCGATTACACCAATTATCTTGTTCATCTATTTATTTTTTCCTTGAAGTATAAAGTTCTCAAATAGTAGGTTTCCACAATTTTCTCAAATATCGCCAAAACATCAAAACTTGAAACAAGAAGGCCGCCGAAGACTCGACGGCCGTTAGAAACAGTTGGTGACGAATAGAGTGTCAATCAGAAGTAGGCCTTCAGATCATTATATTTGTAGGCCGGTTTTCCCCGGGCCCAAGAGTACAACAGGTACTCGATATACTCGCTCTCCTTGGTGATCGGATCATATGGATTAAGGCCGGGATTGGCTGAGAAATATCCCTCAAAATAGAAATACTTCAGATAGCTGGCGGTGAAATTTGCCAGTTTTGCTCCGGGCAGATTGCCCGTCAGTACGTTAAAGTGCGAGCCCATGCCCAGGCGCTTCGCCATCTTTTTCCCGAATTTTTCGAGGCGATCCTTTGCTTGATCCTGCGTCATTTTTTTCAGATACTCAGTTCGCAAATAATTGACTACCGCCTGTTTGTCCTTTTCGATCTGTTCATCGGTTACACCCGCCATTAAATTCCTCCTGTTTTGGATCTAAGATTAGTGGGATATCTGGCATCGGATCTCCCTTATTGCCAGAAAGATAGATAGTGTGTTTCCACCGGTCTCCGAGCCATGCGCCCGGCGCACGTTGAGGGAATACGCACGTTGGAGCGTAAACTCCGGAAAACACTAAATGTCTTTCAGGACGGCTATAGGGAAGCCCGTAAGAACTCTATTTTGTAAGATAGGAAAACACGAAATCCGCCGGAAGGCAACCACAGCGGATCGAGAAAGTTCAACTCGCGGAGTAAGGCCCACGAAACAAGCAGGATGGTCAGAGGAACTCGATCGGATCAAACCCCGATCCGTGGTCTATCTCCAGCTTTCTGGTGGCGGCGGCGGCGGTATAAAACCAATTTGACCGCCCAAATAATAAGCCTTCCCCTCTTCGCTAAAGAAATACCAAAGGCCATAAACACCGATGATGGTCCCAAGTGGAACGCCCAGGAGGGAGATGATGGACGCCGCGATACCCCACGGACGAGCTGTCGGCTGTTGCTTGAGCATCTGGTAGGCGGCGATGGCAATCGGGATCAGGAGCACTACGGAAAATACCAACGTCGCAGCCATCACGATGCCGAACCATAAGAAAAAGTTCGGATCCGGGAGCGGCATGGTTCGGAAAATGCGGAAGAAAAAGACGAATGCCACGACCGCGATGATCAAACTTAGCACTTGCAAGCCAAGATAGGCGAGGAACAGATATCCGATGATACGGTTATGTTCTTCAGCATTCATGATCGACTTTAACCATCCTCAACCGGGAGTTCACCCCCGCTCAACGGCAAGGGCGACCGAATTGCCGCCTCCGAGGCAAAGAGCTGCTACGCCCCTTTTTGCACCCCTCCGCCGCATCTCATAAAGCAGGGTGGTCAGGATACGGCCGCCGGAATTTCCGATAGCATGCCCAAGAGCAACGGCGCCGCCGTTGACATTGACTTTTTCGGTGTCGAGGCCAAGCTGTTTCATTACTCCAAGTGCCTGGACCGAGAAAGCTTCGTTCAGTTCAAAAAGATCGACATCCGCCATCTCCCAGCCCGCCTTCTTTATAACGTTAAGAACGCCCTGAACCGGTGCCATCATTATGAGTTTTGGTTCGATCCCTGAAGTGGCGGACGCAACAACTCGGCCTAGCGGTTCGATCCCGAGTTCGGCTGCCTTTTCTGCCGATGTTACGACAAGAGCGGAAGCTCCGTCGTTGACGCCGGGTGCATTACCAGCGGTTACGGTCCCGCCATCCTTTTTGAACGCGGGCCGGAGCTTGGAGAGCGATTCTACAGATGTGTCCGGACGCACAGGCTCATCATAGTCGAGTACGATCGGGTCACCCTTTTTTTGCAGTATCTCGATCGGAACTATCTCGTCCGCGAAACGTCCCGCTGCCTGTGCCTCGCTTGCTTTCCTATGTGAATTAAAGGCAAAGTCATCCTGCTGTTCCCGTCCGATCTCGTATTTTTCCGCGACCACTTCGCCGGTGTTGCCCATGTGCCAATTCTCGAACGGGCACCAGAGCCCATCGTGTATCATCAGATCGGTGACCGACTGGTTGCCCATCCGATAGCCTTCGCGGGCACCGGGCATTGCGTAAGGGATGTTCGACATTGACTCCATTCCGCCTGCGACAACCAATTCGGCGTCGCCGAGCTTTACAGCCTGAGAAGCAAGGGCAACGGCCCGCAGCCCGGAACCGCATACCATATTTACCGTCAGGGCCGAGACTTCAGGGGGCAATCCCGCCTTTAGAGCTGCCTGACGGGCGGGGGCTTGCCCGATACCGGCCTGGACGACACATCCCATAATGACCTCGTCCACCGCAGCGGCTTCGATACCCGCTCGTGTTACTGCTTCCTTAATCGCTATAGCCCCCAGCTCCGGAGCTGAAAAGCCCTTCAAGAGGCCTTGAAACCTACCCGTTGGCGTTCTCGCCGCACTAATTATTACCGCATCTCTTATTTCTGTCATATAGATATGTTCAAAAGTGTGTTTTTGTATAGAAGTTATTTTATCACCCAGACACGCGCGCGGCTATCGGGGAAGCCTGCCGAACCGTTCGAAGGCGGCTTTCTCCAGTGATGGCCGGTGTTCAGGATGGGCTATCCGGATCAGGTCACGTGCACGCTGGCGAAGATTTTTGCCATAGAGATCAGCAACGCCGAACTCGGTCACGATGTAATGCACGTGGGCTCTGGTGGTGACGACCCCTGCACCTTCACGTAGAGCAGGGACGATCTTGCTTTCGCCGCGGGAAGTGACGGACGAAAAGGCGATGATCGGCTTGCCTCCGTCAGAGAGCGAAGCTCCGCGAATGAAATCCATCTGACCTCCGACGCCTGAATAGTGGCGTGTCCCGATAGAATCGGCGCAGACCTGGCCGGTAAGGTCAACTTCGATCGCACTGTTTATCGCGGTCGCCTTCGGATTTCGCCGGATGTTTCCCGTGTCGTTCACGTAGGCGATGTCAAGCATAAGTACCTGGGGATTGTCGTCGACGAAATCATAAAGGCGCTGAGTGCCCATCACAAATCCGGCGACGATCTTTCCAGGATGTTTTGCCTTTCGCCGGCCGGTGACCACGCCGCGTTCAACGAGATCGATGAGTCCATCGGAGAACATTTCGGTGTGTATCCCGAGATCTTTGTGATTTCCGAGCGACGCGAGCACCGCGTTGGGTATGGATCCGATACCCATCTGCAGCGTGGCGCCGTCGTCGATGAGGCCGGCGACGGCACGGCCGATCGCGAGGTCATTCGGCGTCAGCTCAGGCGGCGGGACCTGCGGAAGCTGATCGTCCGCCTCGACGGCAACATCGATATCGTCAACATGTACGAGAGAGTCCCCGATGGTGCGAGGCATCGAACGGTTGAACTGTGCTACGACAATCCTCGCCGTTTCCACGGCCGCCCGTGCAATATCGACCGAGACACCAAGCGAGCAAAACCCGTGTTTGTCCGGGGGAGAAACATTAACGAGGGCAACATCTATCGGCAAGACGCCTCTACGAAACAGGGCCGGGATCTCCGACAGGAATACGGGAATGTAGTCACCCCTACCGGAGTTAACGGCATCCCGAACATTTGCCCCAACGAAAAAGGCATTGACACGAAATGACGATTCGAATTCGGGATCGGCATAGGGGGCCTTGCCTTCCGTATGGAGATGGACTATCTCGACGTCGCGGAGTTCGCCGGCACGGGCGGTCATCGCCTCGACCAGTAGGCGAGGAGTCGCCGCAACACCATGAACGAACACACGATCGCCTGAGCTGATCACCTTTGCCGCTTCGTCCGCGCTAACAAAAGACCTCATAAACCAAGGGTATGTTGGAGTGATTTTTTGAGCATCGAAAAGTTATGTTATCCTAGCGGACACAACATCGGAAACCGACCCAGGTTTTAAGTTTGCTGTCACCCCGTCAGACCAATAAACGCGGCCGATCCGATCTATACCGAAAACATCTGAAAAGGAGACAAATACTGTGCTTGTTGCTTTAGAGGGAAGTTCACCAACCATATTCGGCGAGAACAATTACAAGTATTACGTCTGGGAGGCATATCTGATCACGAAACGGCCGCGTGCTCGGTATATTCCGGGCCCGGCGGCGATATCGATGTCCGGAAGCAAGATCAACATCCGGAAAATGGCAGATTGGGCATGTGCGTTCATTGAAGCAAGCCGGGATGATGTTTATCTTATCGGCTGGAGCCGTGGCGCGGCGGCGTGTATCCAGGTGGCCTATAACCTAAAGGCAAAAGGAAGGAGCATCGAGGCAATGTTCCTGTTTGACGCGGTTGACCAGGACACCTCTACGAATAGCGACCTCAAGGTGATCCCGGACAGCGCAAAGAACGTTTTTCACGCGATCGCGACCCGAAAGAACTGGCTCGACAGGCAGATCTTTCCGACATGTGGTAAGCGGGCCGAGAACGGCGTCAACCTCGTAGCAAAAGATTTTGATACGACACATGGCGGCATTGCCGGAGCCGGAGACGGCATTGACGATGCCGGGTCAAAGGTTTGGATGTGGGAGAAGATGCGGAAACATGGCGTCGTTGGATAGCCGGCCCCTTCATCCGGTGGGTCCGTCGAGCGTTTTCCGACGCGATCGGACCCCGACCTCGGTTTGCTGATCTACGGTCAGCGGGTCTTTTCTACAAACCAGATAGCCGGCAAAGATCAGGATTATCCCGACAAATTCGCCAATGTAAAGAGCCTCAACGAAGCCGCCCTTCGCCATCCCTCCGCCAATGCCCGGGAGTATCGCGCCCGACGCAATTAACGCATTTCCGAGAGCCCGGTAGAAGCCATCGTTTGAGCGTGCGAATCTAACTGCGCTCAACACGGCCGACCCGACCAAGAAGATCGCCGCGTAGCCATTCACTATCGGTGTCAGTCCTCGAACCCATTGCCAGGCCAAGGCACCGCCCCCTGGCCGAAACATTTCGAGCCTTGTGAGATCGGTAGGGCTTAGGAGCACGAAAACGGATGCAAGTGCCACAAACGGTAACGTCACAGCCGTCATCAGATCGGCGGTTCGCTTTGAGAAATGTAAATAAACTGAACCCTGAGCAAGAGGATATCCTCCCAAGATGGCTCCCGCGACATACCAGGTCTTATTAAGCAGCGGCCCGTTGCCCAGGATGCTGACCATAGACTCAAGGAAAGTTCCCAGTCCGTAGGTAAATACACCTATTGACCACCATAGGAGATGTGTGCCGCCCTTTTGTAAATAGCGTCGGAAGATGTGATACAGAAAAAATGCCGCGACCACAGTGGTCAAAACCGGCAGGAAGTGGACAAGGTGAAGATCGCTGAAATATTCACTCATAGGGGTAGTTTTACCTTTGCCGCCACTGCGTGTAAATCAAAGTCGCAATTAGCTGCGTTGATTTTGGAACGACGCAATGCTTATTCTTAAGCAATGTTCGAAACGGGCGATATATTGGTTTTTCAACTCGAAAGCGGATATGGGCTGATGAAGGTGCTGTCCAAGGAAGGACCGGACGACGACCCTGTCTGGCATCTTCGGGTCTATGAAGATCTTTTTCTCGAAACAGACGCTGCCGAAAAGGCCGCGGCTACGCTGGATACGCTCTCAGTATCCATTGAACACGCCGCATTGACGAACAGGGCATTTGAAAGTACGCCCGTGGCACACTTGCTGAACCAGCCTTCGAGCGAGGAAGAGCGTTCTTTGATCTCGGACTGGAAGTCCAACGCGGAGAAAAGAGTATTTGACAGGTCGATCCGCCTTCTCATGGGGCTGCGTTGAGACGATCATCCGGAGAACTTTGAAAGGCCTCGCGTGGTTCGTTCGGTAACGCTTGCGGGTTTCTTTCCCTCAAGTGCCGCCTCCGGCAACAGGTCCGGCCCGCTCTTCCCGATCTCGTCAAATTCGCTCGAAGAAGGCGGCCGCAGCCTTTCGATCTGCCCTTTCAGCAATCGCATCCGTACATAGGTTTGGACCTGCCATGCGGTTATCGCGATCAGGAACCCGAATACAGGATAGATAACCAATGGGGCCGCGCCCTTGCTAATGAAGACAACGAAAAGTGCTGCGGCGAGCGCAAGACTTACGACCGCGGTGGAAAAGGTAAAGAACGAATTGATCTTTATGTGTTCTTCCAACGGGGCTTCCCTTTTCTTCAATTTGTCGAGATCGGGGAGAAATACGCCGCAACTTCGGCAATATGTCTCGGGAACCTGTTCGGGGTTGCCGCACTTTGGACAGAACATAGCTTGTAATTAAACGAGCGGCCGCGCGAAATAGTTCACGCGAGACCCCGCCGCTTCAATTCCGTTCTTATTAGAGACAGTTCGCGTCCCATTTGGCCCATTACCGAGGTGTTTTCCTCTGCACGGCGGATCAGATAGGGGACGGCGTCTTTTACCGGGCCATAAGGGACATATTTCGAGACGTTGTAGCCGTGTTTGGCGAGAACGTAACTAAGGTTGTCACTCATTCCGTATAGTTGTGAAAAGTAGATATGAGGATGGGACGAAGAGATCTCCTCGTCATACATCCTCTTTGCAAGGCGGAAGGTGCTTTTCTCATTATGGGTACCGGCAACGAAGGCGATCTCGTCCAGATGGTTCAAACAATAGTCTATCGCAGCATCAAAGTCGGCATCGGTTGACTCGCGGTCAGGCTGGATCGGCGACGGGTAACCCATTTCGCTTGCCCGCTCGCGTTCCTTTTCCATATAGGCCCCGCGAACAAGCTTTGCCCCGAGAAGATAGCCCTCGGCTGCGGCACGCTTTCGCGAATCTCGGAGAAACTGGAGACGATCGGTCCGGTAAAGCTGGAATGTGTTAAAGACGATGACCCGCTCGCTGTTGTATCGCTTCATCATATCGTCCGCGAGGCGGTCGATGGCGTCCTGTATCCACGATTCCTCCGCGTCGATAAAAACGGGTTGTTCGAGGCTATGTGCAAGATGGCAGATATCGTTGACCCTTTCGGTCAGAGCAGCGCATTTCATCTGGCTCTTGGCGTCTAGCTGTTTCCGGGAACTCATTCGCTCAAGTGTTCCGAGCGGTGCAATTCCGGTCACCTTAAAAACGGCAAAGGGGATATTCGGATCTCCTTTTGCACGACGGATCGTCTTCTTGATCTCTTCGCAGGTAGCATCAAACTCTGCCTCTTTTGTCTTGCCCTCAACGGAGTAATCGAGTATCGCCCCGATCCCCGCCTTCGAAAGCCGTTCTACCGTCGGCTGACATTCTTCGATGGTCTCACCGCCGCAGAACTGTTCGAAGATGGTTCGTTTGATGATCCCCTCGACGGGAAGCCCGAGCGAAAGCGCAAATTTCGCAGCACCGGTTCCGAGCGAATTCAGGAGCGGGGAATTGAGCATTTTGAACAGCTTGTTCTTTTCAAGAAGTTCTTTGTCGCTCTTGTCCCCAAAGGCGGTCGCGGTGTCGGAAAAATCAAGGTTGAATTCGCTCATAAAGGCGAAAGTTTACCACAGAGAACCTGCAGAAAACAGAGACGAAACGGCCGCAAACCGGGCCGTTGAATTGTTTGTCGGCGGCCAATCGCTTATCATCGGTATTTTAACTCCGGGCTCGCGACGGCCCGTTACAGATTATGGGTAAAGGACTTCCAAAACGGTCGGAAAATTATTCCGAATGGTACAACGAGATAGTAAAACGGGCCGGGCTGGCTGAGAATTCGCCCGTTCGCGGGTGCATGGTGATAAAGCCGTATGGTTTTGCCATCTGGGAGAAGATGCAGCGTGCGCTCGACGATATGTTCAAGGCGACAGGGCACGAAAACGCCTATTTCCCGCTGTTCGTCCCACGTTCGTTCCTTGAAAAGGAGGAGGAACACGCCGAGGGTTTTGCAAAGGAATGTGCCGTGGTGACCCACTATCGCCTAAAGGCTGACCCGGACGGCAAGGGCCTGATGGTGGACCCGAACGCCAAGCTCGAAGAGGAGCTCATTATCCGCCCCACCTCTGAGACCGTTATCTGGAACGCCTACAAGAACTGGATACAGTCGTGGCGCGACCTGCCGATACTGATAAACCAGTGGGCGAATGTCGTGCGGTGGGAGATGCGGACAAGGCTCTTTCTGCGTACGGCGGAATTTCTCTGGCAGGAAGGCCACACGGCCCACGCCACCGAACCGGAGGCCATCGAGGAGACCGAGAAGATACTCGGCCTCTACGCCGATTTTGCCGAGAACTGGATGGCGATGCCGGTGATACAGGGACTGAAAACACCGAGCGAGCGTTTTGCGGGTGCGGTCGAGACCTATTGCATCGAGGCGTTGATGCAGGACGGGCGGGCGTTGCAGGCCGGGACGTCCCATTTTCTCGGGCAAAATTTCGCCAAGGTCTTTGACGTGAAATTCGTCAACAAGGAGAACCAGCTCGAATATGCATGGGCGACGAGTTGGGGCGTATCGACGCGGCTGATGGGTGCGCTGATAATGGCTCATTCGGACGACAACGGACTTGTGCTGCCGCCGAAGCTGGCGCCGATACAGGTAGTGATCGTGCCGATCTACAAGAGCGAGGAAGACCTGGCAAAGATCAGCGAAACGGTCGAGGGCATCGTCGCGGATCTCAGGAACGCCGGTATTTCGGTCAAGTATGACGACAGCGACAATCAGCGGTCGGGATGGAAATTTGCGGAATATGAGCTAAAGGGCGTGCCCATCAGGCTCGGGATCGGTATGCGCGACGTAGAGAACGGAACGATCGAAGTAGCCCGGCGCGACACGCTTACAAAAACCAGCGTGCCGATAGAAGGCGTGATCGAGACCGTCAATGTGATGCTCGAACAGATACAGCAGGCGATCTATCAGAAGGCCCTCAGGTTCCGCGAAGAGAACACGTTCAGCGTGGACAACTGGGACGATTTTACGCGGCAGATCGAAAAAGGCGGCTTCGTAATGGCCCATTGGGACGGCACCGCCGATACCGAGGAAAAGATAAAGAACGAAACAAAGGCCACCATCCGCTGTATCCCACTGGTCTCGGCGGACGAGGCCGGCAAATGCGTCTTTAGCGGGAAAGATTCGGCGCGACGCGTCGTTTTCGCTCGGGCATATTAGCTTTTTGATGAATGTCATGGTAATCCATCCGGCAAGCGTATAGTCGTGTAACGAAGAGAACTTGGCGGATCGTGTAAAGGATATATGGCAGTTTATGTTGACAGACTTCGCGATTACGGTTGGAGACACGGGCCGTCGTGTCATTTGATAGCCGATTCGGTTAGCGAATTGATGGAGTTTGCGGCACGGATGGGGCTCAGGCCGGAGTGGTTCCAGCCAAAGAGCTCGCCGCATTTCGATCTGACGGAAGAAGGCCGCGAGATCGCCGTCCGGCTTGGCGCCGTCGAATTGAACCAACGTCAAATGGCGCAAAAGCTTCGAACCATCCGACAAGAGAGAATAACGATAACGCTGTCGGCGGGTGCGGGGACAGAGTGAGCTTTTCGGCCCGGAAAGCCGATCGCCCCGGTGCCAATGGAGAAAACGATGAAGAAAATGCTGGTTTTGGCCGCCGCCGCTGCCGCTCTTTTCCTAGCCTCGTGTGAGGTGCAGAGCGGGATAACCAAACGCAGCGTCGATAAATATGTGAACACGCCTACACCGACCCCTGCCGTTACGCCCACACCCGAAGAACCGGTCGATCCGAAAGACATCGTCCAGGTGGACACCTCATTTGTCGGCCCAACGTTGAGCGTGGACCGTTCGGGGGCTCCGGCCACGCTAAACTGCGACAAATATAACCGCGTGATGGTCAATATAGATTCGCAAAAGGCCACTGTCCGCGGGGCGTGTATGCAGATAATGATAAACGGCGACCGCAACGACCTGACCATCGACGCTACGATGGAGGTAATGCTGAACGGCCACGAAAACACCGTCCGCTATTCGAAATTTGCAAACGGCCGCCGCCCCCGCATCACCGATAACGGACAGGGAAACACGGTCGAACAGGCCTCCACCGACGGCCCGTCGCGTGCCGACACCAAGAAATAGAGCACTCCTGCCTTTTTTCGCGACAATCAGGGTGCGGGTTAGGCTTGACCGCAGCAACGGCGGCCAATGCTTCGCAGCCGCTTAGCCCGCGGTCGAAGAAACTCGAAAACACACGCCCGCGATCTCTCGCCTCACCGCATTACGCACCGCCCTCTCAAGATAATTCCCTTGTAAATACACAAGAGAGACTGTATTATCGACGGCGCCGGTGCTAGTCAAAAGTTAGGTGTTTCTTGGCTTCTCACAAACTGACAAATTATGGGATATTATATGCGTTTCATCGTTGTCGATGACAAAGACATTTTCTTAAGCAAAATCAACTCTGGACTCAAGCAAATCGATCCCGCCTATTCAATCGAGTATGACAACGACGCAGACGACGTGGGCGACTTAACTTTTCGTGGAGACATTTACGGTGCGCTAGAAATAAATCGTCCCGGCGATGGGCTTTTTGATGAGGAGATTGATGAGCTAAAAGAGTTTCTTGAAGATGCCGGAGGCGAACGAAAACCGGAAGTGTTGCAAGTTCTAAGCGACGCAAAAGCAATCATCGCGCTTCAAGTCTTGCAACAAGGACGCGCCAGCAGTGAAGAAACGCTTGAGAGAATTGACCCCTTATGGGAGTGGTTATTTGCAAATTACAAAGGTTTGATGCAGGCAGATGCCGAAGGTTACTATGACTCTCAAGGTCTAATAATTGAAGTTGAGTGAAAACATCGACACGCCAAACAAGTTATTGGGCCTGAGGCGGAAACAGCGACTTTATTATGACGTTGTTTGTTTCCCTAAACTTTTCCGTAGTGGTTTCGCTACAAGTCAACACAGTCGTTATGTCCTCTCTTTTGTGAACGTATGAGATCTCTGTTCTTTACATTGTTGATATTGTCTTTCCTGGCAAGTTGTTCAGCAGTTTATGCTCAAACAAAACAACCCGACGAACGTACACTGTTTTCGCAAAGCGTTACAGATCTGCCCGCCGTTGACAAGGTCGAGATCTTTGCTGTCGAGGGGATCAGGACCAATCGCAAAGATATTGACTGTACCCAGCCGGATATAGTTTGCAGCATGATCTCGGGCAAAATTCTTGCGTCGAAAACGTTGTCGGGCGAAGACGCAAACAAAATTGCCGATCTGTGGCGCGACCTTAGAAACGGAAACGGTGCTGCCTGCTTTGCCGCGGCCTACGTCTTGCGCTTCTACCAGAACGACAAACTCTTGCTTGTGACCGACGTTTGCTTTCACTGCTGTAACGTGACGCTGCCCGGAACCGGCATCAGAAGCATTTGCGGCGACAGAGAGGCATTTGTAAGCTTTAAAGATCTGGTAACAACCGAGTTGCCTTTTCCAAAGCTCGAAACGAAAGAGCCTGATCTTCGATAATAGCGGCGAAAATAGCGAGATCTTTGACGCAACCCGAAAGCGCTACCTTTTTTTCTTGTCCATTTAACCTAAGCAGGCTTGGCAGCGGGCCAGATCCAGCGTCGTCTGAGAAATTAGACCATCTAACGTTTCGTTGAGGCATCGTTATATGAACACAAACATACTCGATCAAATTGAAGACGGGCGGACGGACCTGGTGTTCGATCACGTCGCTGCGGGCCACGCGGCGACCTCGACAGGCAATCGCGGAGCGTCCCTGATCGAATGGTGCGCCTACCACGGCGATGTCAGCGCCATCAAGTTTCTGCTGGCTAACGGCGAGTCGCTCCGGTCACTGGGAGAAAACTATGACCTGAACGGTGCCGCATTTCATGGGCATGCGCACCTATGCCAGTTTCTGATCGAAGAAGGAGCAGATGTTGATCAGCCGCTTGCGGATACAGGCGAGACGCCGCTGCACGCCGCGCTCTCCAAAACCGATCGAGTAAGATTTGATCCCGTCCTCAAGGTGCTTCTCGACAATGGTGCCGATCCCAACCGTGCGACCACGCCCGGTGTCGAAACCGGTAGTTTTATGCGTGATTGCAGGACGAAAGGCGAAACACCGCTTCATAGGGCCGCTGCATTTGGGACGGAAGAAACCATCCAGATGCTGTTGGATGCAGGGGCGGACGTTGAAGCAAAAGACATGAACGGAGATTCTCCGCTAAGTTGGGCCAGTTGGTATTTGCGCCCCAGGCCCATTCTAAGAATGCTCTGTTATGGTGAGTTTCGCGCTTAAACTCCTTCCCCCCGTCACATAGCGACGATTGAACACCCCCGCCAACTCGCCTCGCCCTATTACACACCATCGCGTCAAAAGAGTTTCTTGCTAATTACTATACGAGCCTGTAATATCGACGCCACTGCTTTTGATCAATAGTTGGCCGAAGACATGGTGAATTTGGCCTCAACAGGATATTCGACACTTAGGAGGAGGCGAAATATGAGTAGTTCTGACAGGCCTGTGTATTTGGTGGCCCAGCTTGCGGTCAAAGATCTGGACGATTTTATGCAGCGGTACGTATTCGGCGTATCCGGTCAAATGCAAAAAGCAGGTGCCGAAGTTCTCGCCGCAGCCCCGCCACAGATCCTTGAAGGCGACCAGGACGTCAACAGGACCGTACTTATTCGATTTCCAAGTTTGGAGATCGCGACCAACTGGTACGAATCGGAAGAATATCTGCCATTTAGGGAACTGCGAAAAACTGAACTTACGACGAGCGGCGCGGTCCAATTCGTAGAAGAGTTTGACCCGAGCGCTTTCGCGTAGAGCACCTGATCTGATCGAATAACGCCTCACATTGCAGTGAACGGCCTTTGTAATGTCGGTTGCGCGTCGCCTGCCCCACGCTGCCGGCATGTGTGCGGCGTCCGCCTATCCACTGCCGCCATTTGTCGCGGCGATCTGACTACGCGGCAAAGCCGTTGAGGCTTCTTAGCCTGCCCTTAAAAAAACTCGGTCCGCACCCACCCGCGAACCCTCGCCTCGCCGTATTGCGCCACGCCCTCTCAAGCTAATTCCTTTGTAAATACCCAGAAGAGGCTGTAATATCGACGGCGTTGGTGTTGATCTATAGTTCGGCGACCGACGCATCGCCATTGAAGCACTTTGCCATGACGGACAACAAAACCAAGCCAACCGATTCCAGCGTTGAGGAATACATCGCATCGCGAGCTAACGACGAGCAGAAGGCGGACTGTAAGAGGCTGATGGCCATCTTTCGTAACCTCACGAAGGAGCGGCCAAAGATGTGGGGGCCGAGCATCGTTGGTTACGGCACCTATCGCTACACATATGAAAGCGGGCGATCCGGTGAGATGCCCTTGGCCGCGTTTGCGATCAGAGGTCGACAACTTGTCGTCTACCTTGACTGCGAAGGCACTGAGCAAAGTTCGCTGCTTTCGAGACTGGGCAAACATAAGATGGGCAAGAGCTGTCTGTATTTCAAACGCCTTGACGACCTCGACACATCCGTTCTCGAAGAACTCGTACGCGAATCAATTGCGCAAACAAAACGTAGGTATGGCTAAAGCAGCGACGCCGGCATCTTGTCGGCCGCCTGATCACCGGTTGCATCGGAGGACGCTTCGCGACTCCTTGCCTGCGGTCAACGAAACCCTACCAACACACGCCCGTGACCTCTCGCCTCACCGTATTACACCGCGCCCTCCCAAGATAATTCCTTGTCAATAGCCAGGAGAGACTGTATTATCGACGGCATTGGTGTTGATCAATTGTTACGTGGTACCTAGCCACGCGCGCATAGACCCAAAAGGCACGAATGCGAGTTAGATCAGTAGAAATCGAAAACTTTCGGGCTATCGAGAAATTCTCAGCCACCGGCCTGTCGGACTTTGTCGTGATCGCCGGACCCAACGGTTGTGGAAAAAGCACCGTCCTAGACGCTCTTCGTCTTCTCAAATCCCTCTACGTATATGACGAGTGGAAGCGCTGGATGAGCGAATTTGGCATTAATGTGGACCAAGGGACGAACTTCAAGTCGTTTTTTCGCGATGCTAGCCGCCCGGCTATTCTGAGTGCTGTCTTCGAGCTGTCGTCCGAGGAGCATAAATTCCTGTCGGAACGGGCGTCCTCAATTGCATTGGCCATCGTTATGACGACTGATCGAACTAGAATTCCTGTAACTGGGGAACCTCCAATCATTCCACCAACGATGTCGGGCTCGAAACTTAAGGAACTCCATAAAAGCGGAGACGAGCTCGCCAACGCAATACGGAACGAGTTGCTCCGTGGTTTTACGTTCCATGTTAGCGTGAACTTCACGTCTGAACCTGCGGTTGATCTGCTTCCCTCGCCCATCGCGACGGCTGCGTTCAGCTGCTTCAATCCTCAAGCTCTAGGTGAGATTGAATTCCATGGGTCTCGTCGGGTCTATACGAGGGAGTCCGTAAGCAATATCCGACTAAGGGTTGGCGACCGGTCTGAGGAACGGAGGAACCGATTTCTCTATGACTGGGAGAACAAATATAAGAACGTTAAGACACAATTGGGCGAGGAGTACGTCGCGGCGGTGCTGAGGAATGAGGACCCAGATTCAGCTCCACTCCAGACCTCGATCAAAGAGCTCTTCCGCACTTTTTTCCCCGGGAAAGAGTTCGCAGGTGTCACTTTCGGCGAGGACAACGCGCTCCAGTTTCCTGTTATCCTGAGCACAGGGGAGCAGCACGACATCGACGAGCTCTCGTCCGGCGAGAAAGAGATCGTCTATGGGTACCTTTGGTTGCGGACCGGGACACCCCATCGTTCCGTGATTCTTGTCGACGAGCCCGAGCTTCACTTGAATCCCGCGTTGGTCCAAGGCCTAACTGCTTTCTACAAGACTCACCTTGCAGACGCGCTTGACGCTCAGGTGTGGATCGTCACTCACTCGGATGCGATCCTTCGCCAAGCCGTCCGTGCGCGGGATATGGCAGTTTTTCATATGGCTCGAGCGCTGGGGGACGGTACAGATCAGTGCCTAAGGATCGATAGGCAGGATGCAGTTGAGGCCGCAGTCTTGGATCTGATTGGCGATCTGGCTGCATACCGCCCCCATGCAAGAATTGTTTTGGTTGAAGGCCACAAAGAAACGCGCTTCGATGTCGATATGATACGGCGGCTGTTTCCGGACATGGCAGAACGCGGAAACTTCATTGCCACTGGCAATCGCCGCATGACCGTAGGTATCAACACACGCCTACGGGAGGTCCTCCAGCAGTCCGGCCTCACCGGACGTGCAGTCAGTATCTGCGATGGTGATCTTGGGCTTTGCACAGAGACCTTGGGAGAAGGACAGTACCTCTGGCCCGCCTATGAGATCGAGAACTTCCTGTTGGAACCCAGGATTCTTCGAGCCGCGGCGTCCGCTCTCCTTCGAGACGACCCATTCGACAGTGATGAGGATGTCGTGCAATGTCTGCGCGAACTCGCTACGAGCCTTGTCGGTCAACTAGCTCTCATCGAAGTGCAGTACTCCTTGAACGAGGAATTTGTCTCGCGCCTTTCAATTGGGGGCGCACCTGAAAATCCAGTTCCTGGCCTTATCGCCTCCGCCGAAACGTCGGCACGGGCCATTTCAGAGGTAGACGTCTCCCACGATCGAATCGAGAAAGAATTTGACGCCGCATGTAATCGGCTACGCGAGGCCACTTTGTCCGACGACTTTCTGACCAAGTTCCCTGGTGACCGCTTGTTACGCGCACTTGCGGGTCGGCTGCACGTAACGGGAGAGCATTTCAGGAATGCGTGTTTAGATCAAGCGGTCCGGCTGGGAGTGAGGCCACACGGGATGGAAAAGACATTGCGGGCGGCCCTATCCTCAACCGCAGTGTGAGTGGCTCGGTAGGCGCCAAATGTTCGTAGAACCCAACATCAGCACATCGGCATCGGCTACGTTACGGGGCGCGTAACCCTTGTAAAACGGATTCCGCTCGGGCGGGGTGTTTTGTTTGTCGAAATGATCTTGAGAGTCGATTCCTGCCTCGTGTCGTGGGTATGATTACAAGATCTGGATACGATTTGGCGGGGGAAGTCGGGGGGTAGGAGGCTTCGTTGAGCGGGCTGTGCGGTTCGGGTACCTAAAAACATCCGGACAGACGGCGGATCAAGGCTGAATCGGCCGAGAGACCGATAAACATTGGCCAATATTTGATTTGGGACGCCGAAGAGTTGGCGGTATATCACGATATACCGCTGGTTGGAGATCATATACCGTTGGTCGGACGCTGCATACCGCTGGTCGGACGTGATATACCGCTGGTTGGAGACACCATACCGCTGGTCGGAGATGACATACCGCTGGTGGGACACGACATACCGCTGGTGGGACACGACATACCGCTGGTCGGACGCAATATACCGTTGGTCTGACGCGAGGTACTGCTGGTCGGACGCGATATACCGCTGGTCGGATGCGATATACCGCTGGTCGGACGTGACATACCGCTGGTCGGACGCGATATACCGTTGGTCTGACCTGACATACCGCTGGTCGGACGTGACATACCGTTGGTCGGACGCGACAGACCGTCGGTCGGACGTGACATACCGCTGGTTGGACGCAATATACCGCCGGTCGAACGTGACATACCGTCGGTCGGACGCGACATACCGCTGGTCGGTGACGACAGACCCAAACACTTTGGCCTCGATCAAAAAATATATTGATATTCGAACCGTGACTTTCCTATAATTTTCCTGTCCTGAACGGGACGGACGCGAGCGTCGCTTCGCGGGCCCGAAAACACAAGACAGGAGCATGCGATATGATCCCATCAAGAAAGTGGTTCCCGGCCTCGTTGGCCGAACAGGCGGGGTGGTTTCAGAATTTTTCCAACCAATTTGCGGTGTTGGCCCCCAGTCTGGGGTTTACGCCGGCGGACGTAGCGGCCGTTCAGGCGGACAACGCGGCGATACAGTGGATGGCGAGGAACGCGGGGGCGATGCGGTCGTTTGACAGGGCGATGGTCGCCTATCGGAACCACGTTTTGACGGCAAAGAACGGAGCGCCGGCGGCGACGCTGCCCACTCCTCCGGTCTTTGGCGCTGTGCCGGAGGTCGATCCGGGCATCTTCGAACGCCTGTCCGATCTGGTAAAGCGCATCCGGGCCGCACCGTCGTATTCAGAGGAGGAAGCAAGCGCCCTCGGCATAGTCCCCGCAAAACCGGAGGGCCTTGTCACAAGCGAAACGAGGCCGAATATACGCTCGACCACTCTGCCGGGCAATGTTGTAAAGATCGCGTTCAAACGCGGCCGGACCGAGGGCATAAGTGTGGAGATGGACGTGGACAATACAGGCACATGGGAGCCCGCAGCCAGATTTTACAAGTCGCCGGGCGAGATAGCGATCCCGCAAAACGCCCAGGCGACCGCCCGCTCGGTAAAGCTCCGCGCCAGATATCTTCTGGATAACAGACCGGCGGGGCAATATTCCGAGATAGAGACGATCTCGACGGTCCCGTAATACGGCCGCTCAGCCCTCAGCGGGTTTGGCGTGGGTCATCTCGCTCGGCAGCGGCTGCATCAGGCGTTTCAGCTCATCGACCGGCGTCTTCGGATCGAGCCACCGCTCGTGGTCCTCGCCGCGGATCACCACGGCCTGCCGCATTTTTGTGTTGTGTATCTCGCGGAAGACGTCGTTTGGCGAGGTAGTGATTATCACCGCACAGCGTTTTGTCTCGCCCTTTATCTCACAGTCGCGGGCGACGCCGGCAAAGGCAAAGACCGCCTCGTCAAACCATATCTCGAACTTCTTTTTGCTCTTGTCCGGCTGTTCCTGCCATTCGTAGAGTGCGGTGGCGGGGATGAGCACGCGGTCGCTCTTGAACGCCTCGCGAAACATCCCGACCTTTTGAATGGTCTCGGCCTTTGCGTTTATCGCGCTGGCCATCTTGTCGTCCCACGTCCGGTCGCGTATCGTCCACCAGACCTCTTCCGGCCGGCGATGATTGTTGAGCGCGAGTATGTTTGTGCCCGGAAATATCTCGCGGCGGTCGTAGGGGCCGTGGATGTCGAAATATTCTTCATCGTCGAGCCAAGGGAACGCGCGTTCGAGATCGGAACGTTTCGCGCTCAATTTGTAGCGTCCGCACATTTTCTATCGTGCCTCTCTCACTGCCGAAAAGCCGCCGTCAAAGAACGCCCGGGCAAAGGACATCGCCGGAGCGATGCCGTTCAGATGGTTGAGTTCGGCGTCCTTTATTATCAGCCGGCGTAGTGTGCTGTCGGTTAGGCCGCGGCGACGCATCGCGTTATAGGCGACGTTCGTGTTCTCCTGGCTGACGACGGTGTCGCCGTCAATTGCGATAAGCAGCATCGGGACGCGCGGCGACCAATCATGAACGTCGTTCTCTTTTAGCATACGGACAAACTCGTTTCGCTGGTCGTTGTTTCGCATCGCGGTCAGGAAGCGGGGCTGGAGCACGTTTGAGAGCCGATTCTGCGAACGCATCAGGGCAGTAGTGATGCCGATGTTCTTGATCAAGCCGTCATCTGTGGGGTTGTTCAGATAGTTGATGGCCAGTGCGTTTGCGAGAGCCGGCTTGTAGAAATCGCGCCAGCGGAGTTTCTTTTCCGCAACGAGATAATTGACAGCGTAGGACGTGAGATAGATGCGGAGGATGAAGGGGACCTGTTCGCCGGTGTCCTCAAGCATCGAAAGGCGTGTGGTCCCCGAAAGATCGTACGGCCCGGAGGCAGGCGCGGACGCGGTGACGTTATATTCCGGGCCGGTGAGAGCCTGCAATGCCTGGGTCAGAGCCATCGCAATGCCGCCGCCCTCGGAATAGCCGGTGATGTAGAGGTTTGTTCCGATCTCGTAGTTCTTTTGCCGGGCGAGTTCGCGTGCGGCGGGGATGATATCGACGCCGGAACGCGCGTTCACCTTATTCAAGGGATATGGGTGCGCCGCTTTGTGGTCGCCGAGCCCGATATAGTCCGGCAGCACCACGGCATAACCTCCGGTAGCAAAGCCCGTTATCGCCTCGATGGTCTCCGGGGCCTCGCCCGTGCCCGTAAATCGTGACGGTGAGCGGCCGCGATCGACCGTGGTGCCGTGGCAATAGACCACGAGGCCCTTCGGTGCGCCGCCCGCGGGCCAGGCCACGAGCCCGGTAAGCTCCGCAGGCTTTCCGTTAGCATCAAGCGAGCGGTAGGTGACCTTGAAGAGTTCGACGTCCGCTTCGGTCTCGGCAACGGCGTATCGTCCATACGCCTTGGCCATCCGCTCATTAAGCTCGGCGGCGGACATCCGGCCGTTCGCCTCGCTCGAAACAAGCTGCTGAGCCGACGCAAGACAAAGGGCGGCCAGAATAAAGGCCGAGGCCAGACTGGATCTGATGATTCTGCTTTTGCTGAACATGTTTTCCCTCCCGAGTTCGTTTGTTTACTTTTCAGTATGATCTTCCATCTGATCGAAAATATCTGTTCTCCGTAAACATCTCCGACGCATCCGATCTTCAACTTATTTTTGCTGTGCTCGTTGACATGACCTGTTACGCCTCGATGTCTTCGGGCTTAAGGTAAACGATCTTACCGTCGCGTTCGATAGGAACAGGATTGCCCGCGCGCTTGTGTTTTAGCAGGGCCTCGCGAACTGCACGGTGATATGCAGGAGTTATTTCCTCGCTGTAACGCACGAAAAGATCTTCTTTTGGTTCTATTTTCTTATCGTATTCCATAATGGTTGATTGAAGATTACCTTCGGCCCTTTCTGGTATATCGCGCGATCTCTGCGGGCGGTGTCGTGCCTGCGTTGAACATTCTCCACGCGTCGGCGATAGGCAAATAGAGTTCGAAGAAATTGTTTTTGCCTCTTTCAAACCTTCGGCGGATGGTTTCTTCCGGGATCGAGTGTGCGCCAAGTTCTACCCTCGCAGCAACGCCGGAGCGAGAGTAGACTTTCCTGCTCCATTTGGTCCGGCGATGATGATTACGTCGGGCATCGAGCGATCAATTAGCTGGTATCGGGCGATCGATCAGTTGGAAAGCACGGAAGCCGGGAACGGTAATTTATATGAGATCCAAACCGATCCGTCCTCGAACTTAACCACCGTCGCTCCGATCACGACTGAATTGAAGTCGGTGACGTTCGTCCGTTCGGCTATACCGTGCCGGTCTCTCAGGTAGTGGCGCTCGTTACGGATCAGTTCGACTTCCTGTCCGGGTTGGATTGGATGTTGCGTACCGTAATCGATCCCAGTACTCAGCTCTTTGCCGTATTCAAGCGAAAATCCTGCCGAAACGGTATCGCTGACCTTCGCTTCGGGCAAACCAAAATGCATGCGGATAGATGAGATGGGTTTTCCCGAAGTATTTCTTAGTTTTATAGCGAACGTCTTAAGCCATTCTCCTTCCGCCGCAAATGGCTGTCCAGGCATGACCGCCTTTCCGTCAACCGTAATTTCAACGATCTCCAACGCCTTCAGGTTAGATGCCTCGGGAGTGTCATTGAATGAAGCACTCTTAGTATAAAAGGTCCAATCGATAACCTTTTCGGTCTGGCCGTGGGAATCCAACGTCAAGAGCAGAACAACCAGAAACAAGTACAGTGGCTTCATATGTCACCTCCACAGCGTCAAAATATCACACTACGGTTTCAGCCAATACAACAACCTCGGAAACGGAATGGTTTCCAAAGATGTGTTCGATGGTGTTTACCAAAACACCTCGACCAGATTCGATCCCATTATCGCAGCATCTTTTGTGATAAGCGGCACGTCAAGTTCGACAGCAGTTGCGACAATGACTTTGTCTAAAATATCGTCGTTAAAACTGTATCCGACGGATTGTGCAATTATTGAATTATTTAACTCGAAAACGCTAAGCCCGTTGAGCTTTCTTAATTTATCAGCCCACCTTTCAAATGGCTCATTCAGTTTGATCCTGCTTTTTGCATTGAGCATTGCGATTTCGAGCAACACGATTGACGGCACATATATAGCTGAATTGCCTTTCTGAGCTTCATCAAAAACAGAGATGGTTTTTGGTGAAAGGAATCTGTGATTTCCGTTCAAATACCAAAGCAATGCATGGGTGTCCGTAACGTACATTATTCGGGCTCAACGTGATCTTCTGCATTTGCAAACTCTTGTGCCGAACGTTCAATTGCACGATTCATCTCCTCCGCGATCTCTCTGCTGGCCGCTTCAAGATCTTCGGTCAGGATCTCAACTGATCCGACAAGCGGCCAATCGGCATGTTCTTGTCTCACAGGTTCTTCGTCGAGAATCGTCACCAAAGCCTTGCGTTTTTTATCAAGGCGAATTTTCTCATTCAATGTCACCTGTCCGATCTGATCTATAGTAGCTTCAACTGTTTCCAGCATTTATTTCCCTCAATGGAATTTTACTTGCTTTAGTTAAAAGAACAAAGCATTTTTACGGCCGCAGCCTGTAAAGCATTCGCGGAAACGGGATGGTCTCGCGGACGTGTTCAATGCCGCACATCCAGGCGACGGTGCGCTCTATGCCCATACCGAAGCCGGCGTGTGGGACGCTGCCGTAGCGGCGGAGGTCGAGATACCATTCAAAGGTTTCCTGCGGCAGGTTATGGGCCTTTAGCTGTTCGATAAGGTAATCGAGATCCGCCGCTCGTTCGCCGCCGCCGATTATCTCGCCGTAGCCCTCGGGGGCCAGCAGATCGATGCCGAGTGCGCATTCGGGGCGGTCCTTATCTACCTCGAAATAAAATCCTTTGATAGCGGTAGGGAAGTGGTGCACGAATACGGGCAAGCCAAATTGCTTGGAAAGGTATGTTTCGTCAGGAGCGCCGAAATCGCCGCCCCATTCAAAATTGTTCTCGAGCTCGCCTTTGGCATGCCCTTCCTGCAAGAGTTTCACCGCATCGTCGTAATGCAATCGCGGGAACGGCCCTTTGATGGCTTCGAGAACAGTGGTGTCGCGCTCAAGTGCGGCGAGTTCCTGCTGCCGGTCTTTCAGCACACGCCCTACTATGGCCAGGATCAGGCCCTCGCCGAGGTCCATCATGTCCTCGTAGGTCGCATAGGCAACCTCCGGTTCGATCATCCAAAACTCGGTCAGGTGGCGGCGCGTCTTCGACTTCTCAGCACGAAATGTCGGCCCAAAGGCGTATGACTTGCCGAATGCTGCCGCGGTCGCCTCATTGTAGAGCTGGCCGGACTGGGTAAGATAAGCCGTATCATCGCCAAAATAATCTACTTCAAATAGCGTCGTCGTGCCTTCGCACGCGGCCGGCGTAAATATCGGCGTGTCAGCGAGTGTGAATCCAAGATCGTCAAAGTAATCGCGTGCAGCTTTGATGACCGTATGACGAATGCGGAGGATCGCATGCTGCCTTTTCGAACGGATCCAAAGATGGCGGTGGTCCATCAGGAACTCTGTGCCGTGTTCCTTTGGCGTGATCGGATAATCGTGGACGTTCTGCAGGACCTCAAGCCCCGTAACATCCAGCTCAACCCCGATGGGCGAGCGAGCATCCTCCTTTACCGTGCCGTGAACAATGATCGCCGATTCCTGGCCCAGGCCCTTTGCGGTTTCAAAGACTGCCTCGTCGTTGCCCTTAAAGACCACACACTGCACGATGCCTGTGCCGTCCCGCAATTGCAGGAAAACAAGCTTGCCGCTCGACCGCGAGTTATAAAGCCAGCCCTTTAGCTTGACCTCTTTTCCGATATGGCCGTTTAGTTGATCGATATATATTTGCGTCATGAATTGTTATGTACAGACATGAGAGAATTTCAATGTGTAGGTTGTTTTTCCTTTCGTAAACTTCCTAAAGCCAACGTAGTCGTTATTCGGGTCTTTGGGAAACTTTTTGAGATCGGTGTAATTCGTTATTATGTCCGGCTGATCTCTCGGAACCATGGCTATAGACCCATCCTCGGCCGTTTCGATAAATAGTTCGTCGATCTCGGTACTCATATACACCTTTTTGCCGTCGGACGAGATGCCTGCCGGTTCGCCGCCATTGATAACGATCCATTCCCTTATGGTCCGCATTAACGTATTATCCATGAGCTCGACGCGTTCTAGCAATAATTTATCAGTAGTTTTGATCTGGATCGGTCCCTTGTCAGTGACGATCTCGAGGAATTTGGTTGAGGCCTTTACCAGCGGCAGATTCAACCAGCAGCCGCAGGGGGCATCGCCTGGCTCCCGTGCAAGAAATTCCTTTGACGCTCCCGTGGTGTCTGCAAACCTATAGACATGAAAGACCTCGCCATACTCAGCTCCGGGAAAGCCTAGTTCGGTTTTGACAGATCCCACATCACACGGATCTACATGATGGTCTAATCCGACAATTTTAAGACGCTCATTTGCGAACCGGGCCAGCTCGGACGGCGTAATTTCCGGGTTTTGTTCCTTCTTTGCCAACACATCGGTGATCAGCGTCGACGATAAGACTCGCGGGCGGCCAGTCTCCGGGGTTTGTGCACTAGCCACGGTAACGGCAAGGAACAAAAGAATTAACGTGTAAACAATTCTGTTCATAAAATGCGGTTTACTGCACGAATTTCAGAGAAAAACAATAATAACACACCATCTTCAGACAATCCTCAGTGTTGTGCCGCTTGACATTGCAGCCGGTCGACCGCAATTTGTTTCTATGGACAGCGAGAAAAAAAAGACCGATTATTCCGGTGCCTGGGCCGAGGCGAGAAAGATCGTCTGGAACGCCAGATGGAGGTTACTCCTTGGAAGTGTCTTGCTGTTGATCTCACGATTGGCTGGAATGGTGTTGCCCGCCTCTACCAAGTTCATCGGAGACGAGGTCTTTGTTAACCAGAGATACGATCTGATCAAATGGATCGCATTGGCGATAGGTGTTTCGACACTTGTGCAGGGAACCACGTCTTTCGCACTTTCACAGATATTGGGAGTGGCCGCTCAGCGGGCGATCACAGAGATGCGAAAGCGTGTGCAGGCACATGTAGAACGGCTTCCGATCTCCTATTTCGATTCCACACAGAGCGGGCAATTGATCTCCCGCATAATGAACGATGCCGAAGGTATAAGAAACCTTGTAGGAACCGGTCTCGGGCAGATACTCGGAAGCCTGGTCACCGCGACCATCGCCATCGGGGTGCTGCTCTGGCTGAACTGGCAGCTGACAATGGCTACGATGGCGGTTCTGCTTGTTTTCGGCGGAGCATTACTTTATGCGTTCAAGGTGCTTCGGCCCGTGTTCAGGGAACGTGGGCAGATAACGGCCGAAGTTACCGGGCGGCTGGGCGAAAGCCTGAGCGGGATCCGTGTGGTTAAGGCCTATACGGCCGAACGTCGTGAGGACCTCAGCTTTGCACGAGGTGCCCATCGGCTTTTCCGAAACGTTGCGAAAACGGTGACGGGAGTCTCGGCGGTCTCATCGTTTTCGTCGATCGTTATCGGTGCGATCGCAGTGGTGATGATCGTTATAGGCGGCAATGCCGTCCAGGCAGGAACTATGACCCTTGGAGATTTCTTGATGTACATCTCCTTTACGTTCCTTCTTGCTCTTCCGATAATCGAATTGACCTCAATAGGGACCCAGATCACCGAGGCTCTGGCCGGATTGGATCGCATCCGCGAGGTAATGTCGATGCCGACAGAGAATAATGAGGACGAAGGGCGAGAATCGCTCCGTGTGATCAAAGGCACCGTTGAGTTCAGGGATGTCGAGTTTGAATATGAAGAAGGCCTTCCCGTATTGAAAGGCATCTCTTTCACGGCCGAGGCCGGTACGACGACGGCGCTGGTCGGTTCGAGCGGTTCGGGTAAATCGACGATATTGAACCTCGTTCTAAATTTCGTGCGGCCTGTGAAGGGTGTGGTGAGCATAGACGGACGAGATCTGCAGCAGATCAAGTTAGGCGACTATAGACGAAATCTCGGGGTTGTCCTGCAAGACAATTTCTTATTTGACGGAACGATCCTGGACAATATCAGATTCGCAAACCCGGAGGCCGGTCTGGAACAGATCAGGGAAGTCTGCCGGATAGCCAATGCGGACGAATTCATCGAAAAATTTCCCAATTCTTACGAGACCGTTGTCGGCGAACGCGGCGTAAAGCTCTCGGGCGGCCAACGGCAGCGGATCGCGATCGCCCGCGCGCTTCTTGCCGATCCGAAGATATTGATACTTGACGAAGCCACGTCAAGTCTCGACAGCGAATCGGAGGCCCTGATCCAGGAAGGCCTTAACCGTTTGCGTGCGGGACGCACGACATTTGTGATCGCCCACCGGCTTTCGACCATACGAAGCGCGGACCAGATATTGGTGGTCGAGGCGGGTGAGATCGTCGAACGCGGAACGCACGACGAGCTTATCCGGCTCGACGGACGCTATAAACAGCTTTATGATAAACAGTATCGATTTGAACAGAACCTGTTCATAAATCCCGGAGAGGATTTTACTTCGCCGCAGGAAGACAGGCTGTCAACTACGGGTTAGCAAGACTCACAGTATCTGCCCTAAGCTATGAAAGAAACACAAAACTACTCGAATCACGTCCGGTGGTTCCCGCTCGTACATTTTGTCATAACACCGATCTTGCTGATCTTGATAATTTGGTCGGTTGTCGATATTGTTCGCAATTTCAATGCTCAATCGCTTCAGTTCTTTATACTGACCGTCACCGTTTTGCTTGTTAGTTTCGCGGCCCGGCTCCAGGCCCTGAAGGCCCAGGATCGAGTGATAAGGCTAGAGGAACGGCTTCGATACAAAGAGTTACTGGCACCGGAACTTGCGCGTAAGGCGTCTGAGTTTCGCGCAAGGCAGGTTATTGCTCTTCGATTTGCATCCGACAAGGAACTCCCGGAGTTGGCAGAACATATTGCGGCGGGGAACTTAACAGAGCCAAGTGAGATAAAAAGTGCGATCAAAGATTGGAGAGCGGATCATTTCCGGGTCTGACCGTTACAAGGCGGTTTCGAAAGTACAACATACTTTTTCGTCCATCTCTCAAACATTCTGTATTCGAACGCGGTCGAAATCCCGGTTTCCGGTTTGAAGATCTTTCCGATGCCGCCTTCTTCGGCATCGGCCCGGGTCCCTATACGAAAGTTTCCTGTGTCATAAACCAACAATGAAAGATCGGCCAATTCAGGTTCTACGAAGCTCAGGAAGACAACAGTCTCGTCATATGTTACCCCGATCGGTTCCATTCGTTGCGGGACGCGCCACTCCTGTTTGACCCCATTTAGATCGGCCGCATCCACCAGGAAGATACGCTCAGCAAAAAAGTTTGAGGGCATTTCAAACCGGATGTTGCGTCCTCTGACTACAGAAACGAAATCGATTCTGCGAGCTTCAAGCACCGGAAGCGTAATGTAACAGCCCCCGCATTCCGTAGGATGAAACGACGGTTCGGGAAATTCAAGGCTTGCCCTCTCACCGCCTATGGACTTCAGGCTTCCGGTTAGTTTCACCGGAGTATCGGGGTCTTTCTGCTTGTGTTTCTCGGCAAGGAGCTTGGCACAAGTGGTTTGATCAAGTGAAAACTGAAAATTAATGCCTAATTTCTGCAACAATTCGTCGGCCATTTCCGCAAAGCGTTCGGGTGGTAGGTCGGGGGTATCTCGTTTGATCTCCAGGAGCCGATCGGTCAATGGCGAGAGCTCGACCGAATGGGGATCCATTCTTACCTGTGCAAAGATCGCGACCCCTACCGCAAAGGTGAGGACAATTGCGAAAACCAACTGATTACTCTTATACATCGATCTCCTTCAGCAATATCTCACGAAGAGCGGGAAAACGTCCAATATTCTGTAATGCGTCGGAGACGATCCTGAACATCGGAACAATATAATCCAAAAAGTGTGCCTTCCCTCTGTTTGATGCCTGAAATGAGAATGTGCCGACGGCTTTTAAGCATCGCTGGATAGTTTGAAGGTGAAATTCAGCTACGAAAGCCTCCTCTTCGATTTGACCAAGACCGAGGGCTTCTCGTCCGGAAAGAAACCGGCGTCGCTTTTCTGCCAACCACTCCTCGTGCGGCGGTTGGGTCACACGGTCAAGAAGCAGAGAGACGAGATCATAGCTAACGGAACCTATCCGTGCATCCTGATGGTCGATGATCCGCAAGCACCCATCCGCCGCGATCATCAGGTTTGCGGCGTGAAAATCGCGATGGCAAAGTACCGAGGCCCTATCCTCAAGATCTTCCGCGAGTTCTTCAAATTCCAGTTCGATCGCCTTTTCGATCGTTTTATCCAGTGGCGAACGACGAAGGGTCTGAAAATAGTGGGTGTTAAAGAAACCAAGCTCCCAGACCAGTTTTTCTTTATCGAATCTTAGTTTTGACGATATTGATCCGGTCTCGAAGGCGGTCGTGGTCGCTGCCTGAATGCGAGGGATCAGATCGATAGCCTGGTTGATGAGGTTGTCGCGGGCCTTTTTATCTGATCGTTCCAGCACATCACGCAGAATCGTGTCGCCAAGGTCCTCCAGAATGATCACGCCGAATGCCTCGTCGAGATCCAGCACCTCCGCAACCGGAAGCTCGCAGAGCCGAAATAGACGGGTCACGTCCAGATAGTTTTGTTCGGCAGCTGAAAACGACTCCGGATAAACGCATGCAATGGCCGTCGCACCGCGCCATCCGATCCGAAAATATTCACGCGTCGAGGCATCAGGGGTCAGCTGCGATACGAGTCCGCTTTCGCCCCGCGACTTTAGAAAGCTAACCAGACGTTCGTTGAAATCAGACATCAGCTTTATGCCAGAGGAACGATATAGTTCTCACCTTGGATATAGCCGGTGAGAGCCTTTTCAGGGATCTCGCTGCACATCCTTACCATTTCGGCTCGCACTACTGCAGCATTCTCAAAATGCGAGCCCTCCGGAATGGTGACGCCGTCTGCAATGACCGTCCGGTAGAGTTGAACTTCGCGCCCAACGGTAATGTTGTCCCAAAGTATCGAATCGCGAATCCGAGATCCGGGGGCGATCTCGCAGCCGGTTCCGGTCAGGACGCGACGTTCGCCCATCATCGCAAGCGAAATATCCAGGTAACGAGGAATCGTTGAAAGCTCATACCAATCGGCATCTGTTACGTGGGCGGCGATCATTTCGCCCTTTTCCAACGCAGGACGGTAAAACGAAGGAACAATATCAGAATATCCCTTCGCCGGTATGTAGTCGAAAACCTTTGGCTCAAAGATATGAATGCCTGTAAACATCAAAGGATCGCGGACTGCGGATCGCGGACTGCGGATCTCGTCCTCGGTAAGCGGCTCTGCCATTTCGCCAAAGCCTTTTACCAGACCGTTCTCCGTTTCCACGATAGTGAATCGCTCGCGTTTGATATTGGGTTTAAGCACCATCGTGGCGATTGCTCCCGTCGAACGATGGGTCTCCAATGCCGCGGTGATATCAATATCCGTAATTATCTTCCCATTTACGATCAGGAATGTGCTATCGCCCAGAAATGAACGGGCATTGGCTAGAGCACCCGCTGTCCCGAGGATCGCTGGCTGCTCAATGGAATAATCTATCCGGACGCCAAATGCCTTCCCATCGCCCAACGCCTTTTTGACGGACTCCGGCTGATGATGAAGGTTTACCACGATCTCATCAAAACCGAACCGCGACAGATATTCAGCGACATAACCGACCAGCGGTTTACCCAGAAAGGGGACCGCAGGTTTCGTTCGATCAATGGTAAGCGGAAACAGCCGGGTGCCGAAACCGGCTGCAAGGATCATTGCTTTCATATAAAGAAGCCGGGAAGGCTCAAAAAACGTGACAGATTCAAGTTACAGGAATAGACGAGAAAACGGAAGTGGGGCCGGATCGCCTAATCGTACTGATCGAGTTTTGAGGTATGAATGCGAAAAGGGGGCCACAGAGGCCCCCTCTCCAATCCCAAAGGACGGTTTGTCCTAACGGAAGTTGTATGACGCCACTGCGATATCGCCCGGTGCACCGACGGGGGCGATGGTGGCGCTTCCATCCGAGGAATTAAGCACCCAGAAGGCACCATCTCGGAAGATGGCGATGTCGGTCCTGCCGTCACCGTCATAGTCTCCCTGGGCCGGGTCATCCGTCGCGAGCGAACCCCACTGGACCGCAAAGGCCCCAGCCGGATTTCCGCTTGGCAATATCCACCATGTGAAGATACCGCCGGTCGTGCGGATAACGGCAATGTCAGTAGCACCATCACCATCATAGTCGCCGGGGACAATGATGTCGTTCTCCGTGCCAAACTGTACCGCTCCCGATGAGCCGTTCGCATAAAGAAGCCAGAAGACGCCTGCCCCGCCTTCGCCACGCTGGACAACGAAATCAGCACTGCCGTCGCCATCGTAGTCTCCGGGTGCCGCAAAATCGCCGTTACGACCCCAAGGCACGAATGTAGTGGGACCCTCCGGAACAGTTCGATAGAACCAGGTACTTTGGTCACCCGGATTCAATCCTTCACGATAGACCGCGATATCGGTAACTCCGTCGCCGTTATAGTCGGCTACTACGGACGGGTCATCGCCCGTAGTGCCGAACTGTTCGACGCGGGCGGTAAAGTCGCTGCTGTTCAGAATATAGAAATGAGCTTCTGCACCGGGCCGCCAAACGGCTATGTCATCCTTTCCGTCGCCATCAAAGTCGCCAGAGAGAATGAAATCAAGGCCCCAGCCCCAGAGGGCCGCAAGCAGATTTCCGGTCGAGCTTTCATACCAGTACCACGTTAGCTGTGTCGTCGGGCCTCCGCCTTCATTTCGAATGAACGCATAATCAGAGATCCCGTCCCCGTCGTAGTCCACGGGTCCGTTCGGAGCCGGGCCACCTCCGCCTCCTGCCAAAATAAGGTTGGCAGCAGTGATAGTACCGACGTCGCCGCCACCAAAGTCAACCAGACGAAGCGTCCAGGTGCCGTTCGGGTCAGGAACTCCCGCAAATGCAGGTGTCATCAGTGTTTCCGGAGCAGGCGGATTTGCATCAGGGCCCGGTGCGGTAGTTTGATAGTCACCCGCCGTGAGTGGTTGTGTAGCAGTTCGGAAGAATGCTTCATCCCACCAATTAACACAAGCCGCCGGGCAGCTTGGTGTATCTGTAAAGAGATACGGGCCGGCAAGGTCAGAGCTATCGCCGCAACTTGTTGCCGATGTCGCTTCGGTTCGGAAAAAGACAACATGAGACGTTCCGTTAGGGGCGATCAGCGTAGCACCCACGTCCCCGACCCACGTGTGGCTGATGGTCATTCCGAGCTGGACCGTGGTAAGCGGTGCAGTGATCCCGGATACGGTGAACGTAACATCCCTCGCCGGGCCGGACGGAGGTCCGCAGCCGGCGGCACCGCGATCCGGTATACCTCCGAGGGTCGCTCCGTTCGCAGGAAAAGAAACGGGGCTTCCACCGGCGTTGGAGACGGTGCGTCCTAACTCGATCTTGGACTCAGCCAAGGTCTCTCCACCGGAAAGAATGAAAGTTATTGCGAAAACGGCGACAATCGCCAAAACAAAAAATGCAGATCTAGGGGACCTTGCCCTATTCTTCCACGTCATACTACTACTCCCTCCTCAGGTTTTTCATACAAAAGACCGATAACACGGTGTTTTCCGTGAATCGCGGCCAATGCCAGCAAATACTTTTGCGAATGTTCAACTAAACAGAAATGTGACTGCAAATTACATCGTTTCCTGTTAATTGTCAAGGTTCGCCCGTTCCCGTAAATATTTCAGGTTTCTTAAGTTGGGCTTGCGGATGGTGCCGAATTTGCGTTATTTTGCTACGATTACTCGATGCCGACCGACAATAGCCACCCTAAGAATGACCGAAAGGAAGTTTTCGGCTGGATAATGTACGACTGGGCCAATTCAGCCTTTTACACCACAGTCGTTAGCGTCCTGGTCGGTCCATACCTAACCGCGCTGGCACAGGCAGATGTTGGCCGGGGCGGTGTGGTGCTGGGACTTGGCCCGTTCGGCTCGATAACTTCCGATAATCTTTTTCCAGCGACGCTCGGATTCTCGGTCTTTATTCAGATCTTTCTGCTCCCGGTACTTGGGTCGATCGCGGACTATACCAATCTGAAAAAAAGGTTGATGGCTGCATTTTGCTATACGGGCGTGATGGCGAGCTGTCTTCTCTTCTTCATAAGCGGCGATTCTTATCTATGGGGATGTGCGCTCCTGATGGTGGCAAACATTTCCTTCGCCGCCGCAAACGTCTTTTACAACGCGTTCCTTATCGACATTACCACCGAAGACAAACGCGACCGTGTATCGAGCCACGGCTACGCTCTCGGCTATTTTGGCGGCGTTATTATGCTGTTACTCAACCTTGGGCTGATCAGTAATGCCTCGACGCTGGGAATGAGCGAGGGCCTCGCCGTCCGGATCTCGATGTTATCGGCATCGCTTTGGTGGGGAGTGTTTGCGATCGTCACGTTCAAGCTAATCAAGAATCGCGGTGCTATAAAAGAAAATGTGCCGAAGCGAAAGCTCGTAACAGTAGGGTTCAAGGAAGTGTTCAAGACGCTTCGTGAACTCTACGGGCTAAGATATACCTGTCTGTTCCTGATAGCCTACTTGTTCTACAACGACGGGATACAGACCGTTATCTTGAATTCGTCTGTCTTTCTTTCGCAGGAATTATTCGTTGCCAGGGGCCTCGAGATCAGCCAGTCCTTTCTCTTGGGAATTTTTGTTGTCGCCCAGGTGGCAGCTCTCTTCGGTTCGCTAATATTTGAGTGGATCTCGCGTTTCCTTGGTACAAAACGGACGATATTAGTTTGCGTTGCTATCTGGTGCTGCATTGTCATACATGCATACGCTTTCCTGCAATCGACAGCTCAGGCATTTGTGATGGCGATCTTTATAGGACTCGTTCTCGGGAGTACCCAGGCACTGTCCAGGTCGCTCTACTCGCAAATGATACCGAAAGAGCGGGAATCGGCGTTTTTTGGACTTTACGAGATCTCCGAGAAAGGCACCTCCTGGGTCGGCAATCTCGTTTTCGCAGTAGTAGTCGGAACTACAGGTTCATTTCGTCACGCGATATTGGCATTGATCGTGTTTTTTGTTGTCGGCTTTGTGATATTGCTGTTTACGAACACCACCAAAGCGATACACGCCGCCGGAAACTTGACGCCCGAAGAAGCGGCGTCGAAATGAGCGATTTGTGCATTGATGTCACATGGATATAATTGAGTTTGTTCGCAAAAACGATAGAAATCTAGACCAATCAAAAGGATCTGAAAGATAGTGATCGAAAATACCGAAGAAAGGATAGTTACAATATTCGGGGGCTCACGCTGCGGGCATGAGTCGCAGGAGTACAAAGACGCTGAAAAGATCGGTTTTCTTCTGGCATCAGCGGGATTCACGATCTGCACCGGAGGATATCTCGGTGTGATGGAGGCCGCATCGCGAGGCGCTCGAGACGCCGGCGGAAGGGTTTTCGGGATCGTGATGAATCAGTTCAAATCTGAGCCGAACCGCTATCTGACCGACAAGGTGGCAACGAACCACTTCTACGAGAGGCTCCAGAACCTGATCACACGGTCGGTCGGGTTCGTCGCATTGAGAGGTGGGATGGGCACCGTGACGGAGGTATCCCTTGTTTGGAACAAACTGCAAACAGGTGTTCTTGAACGCCGTCCCCTGGTTCTTGTGGGCGACTGCTGGAAGGAGGTCGTCGATGTCTGGCGTCGTAATCTCGAAGTTTCGGACAACGATCTGACACTGATCGACTTTGCCGCCGATGCCGACGCCGCAAGCCAATTGATCTTAGAAAGAACGGGAGGCTCCGTAATATGAACTGCCCGACATGTACAGTGCAGCTTTTACCGAATGCCAGGTTTTGCGGCTCATGCGGGACAACGATCGCGGCGGCCGACCCCGTTTTGGAGCCTGTACCGGCAGCTACGGGCGTGAACCCACCGCCAATCGTGACAGGCCAACCGGCCGGAACACCGCCGCCATATGCCGGAGAAATATTCCATTTCGACGCTGACGGGCGAGGTAAGGGGAGAGGGTATAACTGGGAGATCCAGTATCCCGGCTCGTTTGCCCTGGCGGTGATCACGTTGGAAAACGGCCAGTCGATCGCCGCCGAAGCCGGAGCAATGGTTTCGATGTCAGGCAATGTTGAACTTCATTCGGAAATGAAGGGCGGAGTTTTTGGTGCACTAAAGCGAGCGGTCGGAGGCGAGACAATGTTCGTTTCCACCTTCACGGCTCAAGGCGGCACCGGCGAGGTCACACTTGCTCCCGGTATGCCCGGAGCCGTCGCCGGCATTGAAATGATGAACCAGAACTTTAGGGTCCAATCAAGCTCCTACCTTGCCGGAGACACCAGTCTGGTTGTCGAAACCAAATTTGGCGGTGCAAAGACGTTTTTTGGCGGCGAAGGGCTATTTGTCCTTGATATCTCCGGCACGGGCCTCCTGCTGGTATCCTCATTCGGTGCAATTCATCGCCGCGTTCTAAGGCCCGGCGAACGATATGTGGTGGATACGGGCCATCTGGTCGCTTGGGAGGGCCATATGCAATATAACCTCAGAAAGGCTGCTCGAAGCGGCTATCTGCGAAGTATGTTGAGCGGTGAGGGGTTGGTCGCGGAGTTTTCAGGGCCCGGCGAGATATTGATCCAGACACGTAATCTTGCTGAGTTTGCCGGGCTTCTCAAGCCATTTTTCCCGTCGCAGGGATAGTCACAAGCCACTTTCACGGCAGATCGCATTAAGAAATGCCTAACGAGACAAACGGCTCGAAAAACAATGAAGACAAGCCGCGACCGGAGATCCGGCTGAAGGCAAAAGCAGTATCCCGAGGGCGAGCCGCCGGGCATGTTGTATGCCTAGCCGGACGCAACCGGCAGTATTTTCGGCACCATATTAAGGCAGATGGCGTGTCTCGCGAGATCCAGCGAGTAGAAAACGCCTTTCGGTTAGCACAAGAACAGTTGGCGCGACTCGCGAAGCCGTTGTCTGGTAAAGGGCAGACCATTGGTGCAACCATCTTTGAGACCCACCTACTGATGCTCGAGGGCTCCAGCCTCCTTCCAAAAATAGCGGAAATGATCCAGACAGAACAGATCAATGCTGAATGGGCCGTTCAGGTAGTTTTCGACGAACACGTCACACAATATAAGGGCATTGACGACGAGCACATTCGTGAGAAATACCTTGATATCGAGGACATCTCGGAGCGGATCATGTCATTGCTCGGCCGCGGCAACGATTCGTTGGGGCTGGAGGAAGGTTCGGTGATCGTCGCCCGAGAGTTGCGGCCGTCAACCGTTGTCGAGCTTCATAGATACAATCCACGTGCTCTTATAACCGAACATGGCGGATGGACCTCACATTCGTTCATTTTGGCGCGAGAACTCAATATCCCTGCAGTTACCGGACTCAGAAAGGCTTTAAGGCGGCTTCGTTCCGGGGATAGGGTTATCGTTGACGGGTTTGAGGGCAACGTCATTCTCAATCCGACCAGTGAGACCGAAGAGAACCTAGCCCAACCGCCGCTAGGAGTTGGTTCGCAAGCGGTTTCCACCATACCGATAGAAAACGTTATTGAGACACTGGACGGACGCAGAGTCGAGATCATGGTTAATGCCGACCTTCCATTATTGCCGGCAGAACACCAGTCCGGCTCGGAATTCTCGATCGGCCTGTTTAGAACCGAATATCTATTCAACCGGTTCGGTGGCTTTCCTTCCGAGGAACAACAGTACGATGCATATCGGGCATTGGCAGAAAAGGCAAATAAAGGACGGGTACGGATAAGAACATTTGACATTGACGTAGGGCAGCTTGTTGATAAGACAGAAGACCGCGAAGCGAATCCCGCCCTTGGCCTGAGGGCGATTCGGCTTGGCTTGACATATCCGCGTGAACTCGCGGTTCAGGTGCGTGCGATCCTCCGGGCCGCGGCGCGAAGGCCGATCGATATCGTACTTCCGATGGTGTCGGGCGTTTCGGACATCCGGGCATGCAGAGAGTTGATCGAAGCAGAGCACGAAGAACTAAGAAGCAAAGGTGTAGAGACCGGAGAACCGCAGATCGGTGCGATGATCGAGATCCCCGCCACCGTGTTGGTGATCGACGATGTGCTGGAGGAAGTAGATTTCGTTTGCCTGGGAACAAATGATCTAACGCAATATATCCTAGCCGCGGACCGTGACAACGAGACCATTGCCGATTGGTTCCGAACCCTGCATCCGGCCGTGATAAAGGCGATCCTCTCGGTACTATCTGCGGGCCGGAAACACAAAAAGAACGTAATTGTTTGCGGCGAAATGGCCGGCTCGCCGTTCTATTTGCCCGTCCTGATCGGCGCGGGCGCGGAATATCTAAGTATGAACGCGAATTCTATAGCTCGTGTGGCCGCGATGATCAGGGGCATTGCGTTTGGAGAAACGGCCGAGCTGATGGGCCGCATCCTTTCTTTGAAAACCGCCGACGAGGTGGAAAGGGAGGTCCGGGCGACAATTGCTCGAAGCTGGCCCCACCTCTTTCCGGACGACCTCATCCGATGAAATTTTGGTTCAAATCCGGCAACCAGGGCCCGAACCAGAAACTATCGAACATTTTGTTAATATCATTTTAATGTTGAACAATTTTTGTTATACTTTTTAGGCCTTGTAGCAAGACAGGCCGGACGGTCGCTGTCTGAGAAAGACAGAGGAAAGTCCGAACACCACAGGGCGGCGAGCCGGATAACGTCCGGGCATCCGGCACAGATCGGATGACGACAAGTGCAACAGAGAATAGACCGGCCTCGAAAGAGGTCACGGGTGAAACGGTGGGGTAAGAGCCCACCGGCATGCGTGGCGACACGCATGGCCAGGCAAACTCCTCGCGGTGCAAGACCAAATAGGAAAGCGGATATGGGCTGTCCGTCCAATTTTCAGTTTACTGATGACGCTTTCGGGTAGGTCGCTTGAGCCTGATGGCAACATCCGGCCCAGATGAATGATCGTCACCCGCTCTTTCGGAGCGGGAACAAAATTCGGCTTATCGGCCTGTCTTGCTCTACACGGCGTTCTACCCTATTTCGCCGGGAGAAATTGGAATTTTTATGGCAAACCGTAAAGGTGTCTTTATCGGAGCGTACGTCCCGAATGAATTGAAGGAATCGCTGCGCAGAAGAGCAGCGGCCGAACATCGGACGCTCTCGCAGGAGATCACAAGGATACTCGTCGAAGCTGTCCACGGAAAGGGACTGCCTCCGGGCAGCGTGGACCGAAGGACCACCACCGCTACACCGCGCCGCCGTTCGACCGACCCCCCGATCCGTCGTCGAGCCGAGGACCTTCCGTTCATTCCGCCTACCGACCCGAAGAAAAAATAGGTATAGGCCGAAGCTCGTTTTATGAAAAACGCTGTCTTTCGAGGCAGCGTTTTAGTTTTGGTATCGGCGATTTGATATATTAACTCCTAATGGGACGAGGATATATTCTGATCTCGTTGGTCGCCGTGACGCTGAGCTTTCTCGGCGGCTTTTTGCTTGCAAATGCGTTCAACCGGTCAGAGCTGGACAAGCTTAGATCCGACAACGAACGGCTGCGAGATGTCGAGAAACAGAGTGGCCCTGAGAATCTCACGCTTTCAGAAGAGGAGATACGCGCTCGAATAGAAGAGGCTGATGCAAATCCAGACGATCTGAAGTTTCAGCGTAACTTGGGGCTTGCTCTTTACCGATACGCGTCGCTTAAGCAAGACACCCGATTACTCGACAGGGCCGTACCCCTGCTGGAACGAGCGCTGAAGTTGAGTTCCGGCGACCCTGAGATAGCCGTCGCTCTTGGAAACACTCATTTTGATATCGGTTACTTCGGCAACGAACCAGAACGATTTCCTAAAGCGCGGCAATACTACGAAAAGGCCCTAGGAAAAAAGCCGGACAATGCTGAACTAATCGCCGACATCGGCTTGACATACTTTCTTCAGTCGCCGGCAGATAACGACAAGGCAATCGGATCGTTCGAGGACGCATTAGAGCTAAACAGTAAGCACGAAAAATCGCTTCAATTCATCATCCAGGCCCATTGGCGAATGAACAGGCCCGAGATCGCCGCCAAATATCTGACGCAGCTAAAAGAGATCAGCCCGAACAGTCCATCAGTCCGCGAACTCACAGCAATGCTGATGCAGCCCCCGCCATCCAAATGAGGGAAGTCTTTTTGATTCTTGGCGTTATCGCCGTGCTGCTCGCTCTGACCGCTATCAGGTACCGACGGCAACTGGTCGTTGGATACCAGATCTGGAAAACGCTGAAGGCAGCTAGGGAAACAGGAGGGCACACAGAAATTCGTAAGACGGCGCCAAAGCCGGGTGAGCGGCTCGTGAAATGCCATCGGTGTGGAATATGGAAACCGCGATCGTCGGCAATAACCCTCGGAGCGTCCGCGTATTGCAGTTCGAAATGCGTAGAAGACTCTGTGTGATCGCTGAGGGATCAGCCGAAATATCCGAGGTACCAATCGATCATCTTGTCGCCTACCAATAGAGCGATGACGGATCCGATACCAAGGAAGATCCCGAACGGGATCTGTGTTTGAAGGTTCTTGTCCATCTTGGTCGCAATGATGGCCATGCCGATAAGGGCTCCGGCGAATGCCGCAAGGAATATTGCAAGAATTGAAAGACGCCAGCCGAGAATAGCTCCAAAACCGACCATCATCTTAACGTCGCCAAGGCCCATGGCCTCGACCCCTCGAAGTCGCTTCCACAATTCTCCGATCGCCCATAGAGAGCCGCCACCGGCAAGAGCTCCAAGAACACCACCGGTGACCGATACGAGCCATTCGGGATATTGAGTCAGTCCGACAAGCGGCCCATGGGTAAGATCGCTGAACTGAGGACCTAGAAACAAGAGCGGAAAAGCAAGGCGGACAACAAATGCTCCGACGGCAAATGGATAAGTGATCGCGTTGGGCAATATCATATGCTCGGCGTCGATGAACATCAATGCGATCGTCACCGAACAAAAAACAAGGCCTACCGCGAGCATCGGAGCGATGCCAAAGAAGAAATAGACCGCAACCCAAAGCAGGGCATTTAGCAGCTCAACTGCCGGATATCGGATCGATATCCCCGCCTTACACACCCGGCACTTGCCCCTAAGGATAAGCCAACTCAATATTGGGATGTTGTCATAGGGCCGGATCGCCGTTCCGCACTTTGGACACGCGGAATTCGGGAAAACTATAGATTCTTCTCGTGGGACCCTGTGGATCACCACATTCAAAAAACTCCCGACCGCCGCACCGAGGACAAAGAGAGCGACATAGGCGATCCAATCGGGTGCACCGGTATAGGTTTCGAACGTCTGTATTGCGTTTGGGATGAACATCTTTTGAACAAACGAGTCGGCCGCGAAAGCAAAGGCCCAAATTCAGATCGAAAAAAGTCTAACAGGAAACTTCGCTTATTAGAAAAGCCGGCGGCCGATGGACAGCCGCCGGCGCCTCTAATGATCACTCCGCTCTAAAGGGAAGGCCGGCGGAGAACCCCGACCAATGATACCATCCGGCTACGATCTGTCTGCTCGGAAACGCCACGGCTGGTTCGTTCCAGGCTTCCGGCAAGGCTCCTCAGCCGCGATGAGGATCTTCGGTCAAGACGGGACGATTCCGCATTCGCGATGGCCTGGCGAAGCTCCGTTATTCTTGCAGTAGGCAAAGCTCCCGATCGTTCAAGTTGGTCAACGTAGGCTTTCGCCACCGTCAGCGAATTCGGCCACGCGATCCGCTCCTGGTTCTGTGGGTTGAATTCGCGAACACGAACGGCTCTCGCCGCATCTATCTCGTTCTGTGTGAGAAACTCTGTTGGGGTAAGCTCAAGCACGTCGAGCCCGCGGGCGATCTCAGAGGAATAGACATAACCGTTGTACCAATAAGCCGACCATGAGCCGCCGAGGAAGAGCAGTTTCGCATCGAGCGGGCCACGGTCAAAATAGGCGATCTCAAAGGGTCTTTGCGGATCCGTGAAGTCCATCACCGAAATACCGCCCTGATACCATGCCTGGACCTTTATGTCGCGACCGGGGACCGGTACGAGCGAGCCATTGTGGGCGACACAATTCTCACTGTCGGTCTGAGCCGCAGGCATCTTGTAGTAACTGGCAAACTCGAGCTTCCGGTCATTTAATCGAAACAGAGCGTTTGCCCCCCAGATATTCGGATCGTTCTCGCGACAGCGTGCACCCATACCGCCGCCCCATTCGTCAGTGAACACGACCGATCTCCCGTCGTTAGAGAACGTCGCCGAGTGCCAATATGCGAAATTCTTGTCATTGACATCGTCGATACGTTTAGGATCGACAGGGTTGCTGATATCCAAGAGGATACCGTTTCCGGCACAGGCCCCGGCGGCAAGACCGATCTCAGAATAGACGGTAATGTCGTGACATTGATCGGTGGCGGTCGGGCTGTCCCAACGGTTGCCTTCGTGAGTACCGCTGTTATCGAGGCCGCTGATGGCACCCGTCTCTGTATCCTTAAAAATGCGCGGCGTAGCCACGATCTTTGCATCCTGGGGCGAAGCGACCGGAACTTTTATGACCTCTATCCGGAATCGTGCCGTGTTGGGGTCCTTGTCCGGCGGGCCATCGGAACAGCCCTCCAATTCCTCACTTTGACGTACAAATGAGGTGCCGGAAACATAAATGTAAACATTCTTCTTGTCTTTCGGGTCGGTTACCAGCGTGTGAGTATGCGAGCCACGGCATGTTTGAACGGCAGCCACCTGCTTAGGTGTCCTGATGTCCGAAATGTCAAAAATGCGTACGCCGCGAAAACGTTCCTTCCGTGCGGCGGGAATGAACATTTCAGGGCCAGGCGTTCCACCCGGACCGGCAGCGACCGGAAAGCCGCCCGTTCCACAGTCGATCCGTCCATTAGGCATCTCAACTGACATAAATAGAAGATCCCCATAAACAGAAACGTCGCCCTGGCCGCCCGGACACACAAGCGAGGTCAACAACCGTGTGTTCAACGGGTCCGAGATGTCATAGATGTTGATGCCGTAGAAATTACCGAGGAAGAGACGGTCACCTTGAAAAGCAATATCAGAATTGGAGAACGCCAACTGGGCCAGCACAAGCTGGATAGGCTTTGGCGCCATCAATTCACCACCCGCCCCCATCAGCTCGAGGGTCCGTCTGATCAAAGGACTTTCGGGGTCGTCGGTGCCAAGCTGAAACGCTTCAGGCTTCTTGACTAGAAGAAGGTGACGCATCCCTTTTGCCACTTCGCCGGCATCATACATTCCCGGAGCAAGCTTCGAACGCGGATCGTTCGGATCAGACCCGGTCATCCCGGCGGGCAGGGGAGGAGCCTTTTCAAGAAATGGGCTGTCCTGTGCATGAGCCGTTCCGCCGATAATGGCAATTGTTATGAGAGCGATCGAAAATATAGTGACAGGTAGGACATGTTTCATAATTTTTGTATTACGGCTTATCCGAAAGTAAAGTTTGCATTGTTTTTATCTCGGCCCTTTGGCTATTGTCCACGTCGGTCGCGAAATTAAAGATCTCCGCATCCTGGCCGGCCCCGGGGGTGTTAAAGAGATCTCTTACCATATCAATGGCACCGATATGGTGCTGGATCATCCCTTCGAGAAAGAGCCTGTCAAATTCGGAGCCTTTTGCCCTGCTCATTTTCGTCATCTGCTCTGGAGTCAACATTCCCGGCATCATTCCGTCACCCGACCGCCCATGTGCCCCGTGGCTGTGCCGTCCGTGCGATCCGGAGGACGAGGGGGTCAAGGACTCACCCCTTATGCGAAGCCATCGCCTCATAAACTCGATCTCGTCTTGCTGTGAACGGCTTATTCTAGCACCGAGCAGTCGGATGTCCTTGTTCTCAGTCCGTGCTTCGATGAGGTCCGTCATCTCAACCGCCTGAGCGTGGTGAAGTATCATGCCCTGCATGAATTCAACGTCCTTGCGGGAGATCGGGGTGACCTTACCACGGGTCGAAGGAGGCAAGATGCGTGATGGCTGTCCGGGGGCCCCAGGTTGGACGACAACGGGAGGCCGGTCCTCCGGATCGGTTTGCGCCTCTGCCACTGCCGGCAAAATAATTGTGCCGAGAAGTACAGCACATGCGGCAACGAAGATGTAACCTCCTGAACACCGCCGGCTTCGCTTTTGCAATTGGACGGGATCACCGTTGTCCTGCAAGTGCATTATCACGAACATCTTAGGCTCAAATTACCATAATTGCGACAACGGCGCTAGGGAGATCAGGGGCTTCAGTCAAAGAAATCGGCATCATCGGTCATTTAATTTTCGTCACATCGCCCCGGTTTTCTATCCACCCAAACATTGCATTTCAGCAGGCCAGCCTTTATTATCACTATGTTGCAGCTATGCAACATCTTCTTGTCAGTAGAATACGTCAATGGCCCGGCTAAGCCTTATAAAAACACTATCCCATCTGCAGGAAGAGCAACGCCACTCCGACGAGATAGAACTTGCGGCTGTCGGTATTGCTTTTACCAGAGGCTCGATAACAGAACTTTCCGGAGGGGCAGGTTCCGGAAAAACAAGCCTTTCTCTGATGCTGCTGGCCGAGATGACCCGGGTGGGCGAGATATGTGCGGTGGTCGATGCTTCGAACAGTTTTGACCCGGGTTCTGCGGCCCGAGCAGGGGTCGAACTCGGCAATATGCTTTGGGTGAAATGCGGCGGAGAGATGGAAAGATCGTTCATGGCTGCCGACTATCTGGTTCAGGCAAAAGGCTTTGGGGCGGTATGGCTCAGCCTGAACGGCCTTCCGCAGAGGCAACTCGACATGGTGCCAAGGGCCTATTGGTATCGTTACCGGACAAGGATCAAGGAGACTCCGACGCTGTTCCTGGTGACTGCCGAGAACACGGTGGCGGGAACTGCCTCGCAGAAGCCGCTCCAATTGTCCCGCGAACGCTCCGTATGGTCCGGCAGCGGGCGTTTTAAGCTTCTTCGAGAGTTTCATATCGGCATCCGTTCGCGGAAACAGTTCAACAGAGACCCTCTGATAGTACAACTCAAAGCCGATCATACCCATGTCTAGATCATTTGCCTGCATCATCTCTGCCGATATGAAACAGAACCGCGAGGCCCTGCTTTCCGTTGCGCGGCGGTTTGCTTATCTGATAGAGGTGCTGGATGACGGGATATTGTTTGACGTGAGCGGACTGGAACGGCTGATCGGCGGTCACGAAAAGATAGCCCAAAAGATAGTTGAAGAGATCCAGGGGCAGAAAGTGCCGGGTAGCATTGCGGTCGCCGGCACGATCGAGACCGCCATGCTGCTGGCGAGGCAGAATAGGGGGCTCTCCTCCATTGTCCGCCCCGACGACCGCTTTCGGCAGGCCCCGCTCAGCAGTCTCCCCATAGAGCAGGACACGCTGAACGTCCTTAACGAACTCGACATAAACAAGATCGAAGATATGCTCAGGCTTCCCCACGAAGATCTGCTGTCCCGCTATGGGCAGGAGTTCCGAAAGATCATAGACCTGGCGGAGCAAAATGGAAAGGGCCTGCTCTCGCCCAATGTCGATGAGGACCATGTCTCGTGGAGCTATTCGCTCGATTCGCCGGTCGAAGATTTTGCACAACTGGTCTTTTTGCTTAATCACGGCCTTGAAAGGTTATTTGAACAGGTCTCGCATCGGGGATTGAGCACCGAGCGTATCGGACTCTGCCTCAGGTTGCGTGACAGTTCGGAAAAGTCTTATGAGATCAGCACTTCGTTTCCGACGCTTGAGCGGGCATTCTGGCTCAAGCTGGCCAATCTGCGCATCTCGCTTGATCCGCCCGGGTCTGAGATCGTCTCCGTTGATATCGCATGCTATTTTACAAAACCGCGCCCTGCCCAGCGTGGCCTCTATGCTGTTTCCCGCCCCGAACCCGAAGATCTGCTTCTTACCATCAACAAGCTCAAAAAGCTGACAGGGGAGGAAAATGTCGGAGTGCCGGTGATCCTGAACCAACGCCTTCCCGAGCCATTTGAGATAGATGTTGAAGCCATTCCGGAAGGCCGCGAAAGTTCCGCTGCCGCCAAAGGGCATCCGGTCATCGCATTCTCATATTTTCGTCCGCCGATCAGGGCAGAGGTGCTTGTCCGCAACAAAAGGCTGGTGTTCATAAAAACCGGATATTTCAACGGATATGTGACCGAATACAGCGGCGTCTGGCGGTCGGATTCCAGATGGTGGGAAAGCCCGTGGAGAACCCAGGAATGGGATGTTGAGATAGACAACGGCGGTGTCTATCGCCTATGCAGGACCGGCGATCAATGGTTCATCGCCGGCGAATATGACTAACAGCCTTTATGTTTTGCGAATTGCACACACGTTCCGCCTTCAGCTTTCTCTCCTCCGGTTCACAGCCGCAGGATATGGCCGCCCGTGCGGCAGACCTCGGCATTCCCGCCGTTGCCTTGCTCGACCGCGACACCGTGGCCGGAGCCGTCCGGTTTCATTTCGAGGCCCGCCGGAGAGGCATAAAGCCGATCGTCGGTGCCGAGATCACGATGGAAGACGGCAGCCTGCTCCCGCTTGTCCCGCTGCACCTGGCGGGATATCAACATCTTAGCCGTCTGATCTCGACCATTAAGCTCCGCAGTAGAAAAGGCGAGCATTTTGCTACCCGAAAAGACATCGAGAACCACTCGGTCGGCCTGCTTTGCTTTACGGGCGGAGCCGACGGCTTTATGCATAACAGCATACGCAGCGGCCGGGGCCTTGCCGATCTTGCATGGCTCAAGTATGTCTTTGGAGATGGTCTCTACGTGGAGCTTCAACGCCATCACCTCCGTCATGAAGAGCACATAAACCAGGTCCTGCTCGGCTATGCTCACAAGCTGAAGCTCCCCTATTTTGCCAGTAATGGGCCATATTATGCCGACCGTGGCGACCGTGAGCTGTTTGATGTCTTTACGTGTATAAAGAACCACTGCACGATAAATGATGCGGGAAAACTGCTTTCGGAGAACAGCGAGCGTCATGTGAAATCAGAGCCGCAGATGGCAAGGCTCTTTGAAGACCTCCCCGAAGCCGTGGCAGCAACCGCCGAGATCGCCTCACGTATAAATTTTTCGATGGATGAGCTCTCCTACAGTTTTCCGGACTATCCCGTCCCGCCCGGAGAGACAATGGATTCTGTTCTGAGGCAAAAAGCACAACAGCGGGCCATAGAACGCTATCAAAACAGCAAAAAGGCCACCCGGTTCCAGATAAGCTCACGGCTGGATAAGGAGCTGAAGATAATAGAGATGAAAAAGCTGGCAGGATATTTCCTCGTCGTCGGCGATATCTCTGACTTTTGCAAAGATAAGGGGATCCTTTCGCAGGGACGGGGGTCGGCGGCAAACTCAGTTGTTTGTTATTCGCTGGGAATAACCGCGGTCGATCCCATCGAACATCAGCTCCTTTTCGAGCGTTTTCTTTCCGAGAAATACGACCGCTATCCTGATATCGATATCGATCTTCCCTCCGGGGATGACCGCGAGCAGGTCATCCAGCACGTATATGAAAAATATGGCCGCCGCGGTTCGGGCATGACCGCGAATGTCATCTCCTACCGCGGAAGATCTGCCCTGCGCGAGGTGGGAAAGGTTTTTGGATTTGGCCCGGACGTTCTCGGCAGGCTTTCGAAAATAAACTCACACTACGAGACATTTACCGGGGCGGAACTCGACGAAAAGCTCCGGGAAGAGGGTTTTGAACCCAGCCAGAGCCTGTGCCTTCACAAATTCGCTGAGATGTACCAGCGCATTCTCGACTATCCCCGGCATCTGGGCCAGCACTCCGGAGGAATGGTGGTGTCGATGAACCGACTGGACGCCATCGTCCCGATCGAGCCCGCATCGATGGAAGGCCGCACCATCATTCAATGGGACAAGGACGATTGCGAGCAGCTAAAGATAGTAAAGGTCGATCTGCTCGGCCTCGGGATGATGGCCGTTCTGCGGGATTCGATCGAGTTGATACGTGAACATCACGGCGTTGATCTGGACCTGTACCGGGTTCCCAGCGATGATCCGAAGGTGTATGAAGCCTTGCAAAAGGGCGATACGGTCGGGATGTTCCAGGTAGAAAGCCGGGCCCAGATAGCCTTTCTGCCTAAATCCCGTCCGCAGAACTTCTACGACATAGTCGTTCAGGTCGCCATCATCCGGCCCGGCCCGGTCGTCGGAAATATGCTTCATTCTTATATCAAGCGTCGCCAAGGGCTTGAAGAGGTGACATATCCGCATCCTTCGCTCAAACCGATACTTGAACGGACCATGGGGGTGCCGCTATTTCAGGAGCAGCTTCTGAAAATGTCGATGGAGATCGCGGATTTTTCTGGATCAGAGGCCGAAGAGCTGCGCAGGGCAATGGGTTTCAAGCGTCCTGACAAAAGGATGGAGTTCGTTGGGCAAAAGCTACGGGAGGGTATGACCAGAAACAACATCCCGCCCGATGTGCAGGAACAAGTGGTGGATTATGTAAAAGCTTTTGCGAACTATGGCTTTCCGGAGTCTCACGCCTTCAGTTTTGCGCTGCTTGCCTATGCGTCAGCCTATTTTATTCTGCATTACCGGGCGTGTTTTATGGCGGCGATGTTCAACAATTATCCGCTGGGGTTCTATTCCGCCGCCACGCTCGTAAAAGACGCACAGCGTCACGGCCTCCATTTCCGCCCGCTTGATATAAACCGTTCGCAATATGAATTTACCGTCGAGGAAGACGATGTCCGGCTTGGCCTGAAATACGTCCGCGGCCTTAGGGAGGAGATCGGCAGGCGGATCGTCGCCGAAAGAGATGTGCCCTATCAGAACATTGACGATCTGGTTCGCCGTGTTCCGGACATAAATAAAAAAGAGATACGGGCGCTTAGCCTTGCAGGTGTCCTCAATTTTGACGGTACCATCCATCGCCGTGAAGCCCTTTGGATATCGGAATTGGCAATTAGGGACAGAGGCGATCTTTTCGCCGACAACAACGAGCCATATGGCGAAGCATCATTCCTAAAACGAATGGAGGGCCTTCAATTGGTCGAGGCCGACCTGAAAAAGACCGGCATCTCGATAGGTAAACACCCAATGGCCTTTATCCGCAGGGAACTGAGCAAGCGGGGAATTCTCTCGGCCCACGAGACCCGCAGCCTGAGAAAGAACGAGATAGTAAGCGTGGCCGGGGCCGTGGTGATCCGCCAGCGCCCGATGACCGCGAAAAATGTGGTCTTCATTACGCTGGAAGACGAAACAGGCCACTCGAATTTCGTCGTGATGCCCAATATATTTGAAAGATTTCGGGCCGTAATAAATCAGAGCCACTATCTGATCATCAAAGGACAATTTGAGGAACGGGGGATGATAAAGGCGCTACATTTTAGCCCGATCGGCGGATTTACGGCCGACGTGGTATCACACAACTTCCGCTAATCAAAAAAGTCTGGAAATCAACAAAGCAACAGAAAAACCGGGAACAGGACGGAAGAGATGGAGGCGGCGATCGGAATCGAACCGATGAATAAAGGTTTTGCAGACCTCTGCCTTACCACTTGGCTACGCCGCCGATCTGTAAAGTATAAAGGAGAAAGGAAAGTGGATAAAGGAAAAGCCAGAAACTTTATCCGATATCACTTATCCCTTCTCCTTTCAAAAACTGGAGCGGGAGACGAGGGTCGAACTCGCGACTTCAACCTTGGCAAGGTTGCGCTCTACCACTGAGCTACTCCCGCTTGTGGCAAATCTTGATTTTAACGTTCGGAGCAAGGTTGTCAAGCAAGAAATAACGAAGAGCCTTGCCGGCAACAAACAAGATCCGCAAGTTATCGACAGACACCAAACGGCCAATCGTTAATGTATCACATTAAAGTATATCTGCTAATTGCTGACAGTTATGTCCTTAATAAAGCTCCAATCGCCGCTCGGCCCGATCCTTATATTCTGAACACGATCTCGCGCGACCACCATATTTGCCGGATACCAGAGCGGAAGAAGCGGAGCATCGCGGCTGATCATTTCCCAGGCATTCTGATAAAGTGCCTTTGCTTTTTCTTTATCAGGTTCGTTGATCGCAGAGTCGACCATGCGGTCAACCTCGACGTTGCTGTACCGACTCCGATTACAGCACGAAACACCTTCGCCGGGAATCCGTCCGGTGGTGAACAGGTCCTTAAGGAACAACGGATCCTGGTTTCCACCGATCCAAACACCAGTGTTGAGCTGAAACTGGCCCTGGGCAAGCTGCTGTCTTAGCGTGGTCGGGTCGAGCGTTTCGATCTGTACGTTGAGGCCGACATCCAGCAAAGTGCTGTGGATAGCCTGGGCGTAACTGCTAAATGCCGCGTTTCCGGCTGAAAACTTGAACTTTATCGGTTCGTTCTTATAACCAGATTCCTTGAGAAGTTCTCGCGCCTTCTCCGGGTCGTAGTTGTAAACGGTACCGGGGGTAAATGCCCACGAACTTTCCGGAAGTATTGAATTTGCGAGCCTGGCCTGTCCGGACAACAACTCTTTTATGATCTTCTCTCGGTCAATTGCGTAGCCGATGGCCTGCCTGACCTTTACCTTATCGAGCGGCGGCGACGCGGTATTCAGGCCTATGTACTGGATGTTTGAACCATCAAACTGCTCCACGCGCAGCCCCGGTAACGACGAGATAACCTTTAGCGAATCGGGTGGCAGATTCGAAGGAACGGGAGCGATATCGACGGCGCCGGTTTGAAGTTCCGCCTGCAATGCGCTGGCATCAGTGATCGTCTTGACTCGAAGCTTCGCGATCGAAGGAGCCCCTTCCCAGTAGTCTTCATTAGCCTCGAGGTCCACAGTGTTCTGCGACTGATCGAAATTAACGAACTTGAAAGGGCCCGACCCGACGGGCGAAGTGCTCTGCTCTCCCGATGTGCCTTCGGGGATTATCGGAATGGCAACAAGGTTTGAGAGCAATTGATTTTTGAGGCCCGCACGATCAAGACCAAAGATGACCGTTGCAGCGTCTGGTGTCTCTATTCGAGTTATATGCGCGACCTGCTTTGTTTTCGCAGGCCCGGCAGACTTCTCTCCGGGAGCCAACGGGGCAGTATCAAAAAAAGCACCGGATTTATAGCCCTTACTGTCGAACAGCTTGTCGAAGGTATATTTTACGTCGGCAGAGGTGAAATCTTTACCGTTGTGAAATTTAACACCCGACCTGAGCTTGAAGATCAGGCTTAAACCGTCGTCCGAGGTCTGGATCTCGGATGCAAGCTCGCCGACATAGTCGAAGGACTCGTTCTTCCGCACAAGCGAATTGAACATCAAATTGCGAACGCGTTCGGCCGCTGCATCAGACGACGTTGATGTAAGTGTATCAAGCGACGAGAACGTCTCCGGCAAGGCAACCGTAACGAAGCCGGAACTGCGTCGCTGGCAGGCGGAACCGACGATCAAGGATAAAAATAGTATAGCTACAAGCGATCTCAGCAAATCGAGAACCTCCAAATCATTTTAATCAAGACGGGCACACAGCGAGTCAACGCGCGAGGAGAGCGAATCAATTTCGAAAGTGTCAAAATCAACCGGTGAAGCCAAACGTGAACGAAACTCCGCGATCCTTGCAGCCGACCCGGCATTGTCTAACTTACCCGACGCTAGATCAGAAGCGACGGCATCGCATGCTCTTCTGATGTTGTCCGGGTCCGCGCAGATGGCAACCATATCGACTCCGGCATTTAGTGACATAACCGACGCCTCGTGAATGCCAAAATTCTTAAGAATTGCTCCCATTTCAAGATCGTCGGACAACACAAGGCCGGTGAAGCCCATCTCGCCGCGAAGCAGGCCGTTGACCATGCTCCGGCTAAGAGATGATGGTAGAAGTCTGCCATTTTGGTCGTTCTCCTGCAAGCTAAGGTCCGGAAAGGCGGCGTGAGCGATCATTATGGCGTGAACCTCCCCCGTGGACATCAGCTTGCGATACGGGTAAAGGTCGACATCATTGAACTCGTCGTTACCAAGATCTACCACCGGCAGCTCTTCGTGTGAATCAACACGGGAGGCCCCCAGGCCCGGAAAATGCTTTATGCAGCCCTGGCAGCCGTTCTCGTTCAGCGTTCGCAGGAATCGACCGGCAAGTTGGGTTGTCTCGACTTTAGTAGAACCAAAACTTCGTCCGACCAATCCGTTATTAAGGTTGTCGCGGGGATGCTCAAGAATGTCAACTACTGGGGCCAGCGTCATATTCAATCCCAATAGACGGATCGATCGGGCAATGATCGACGCAAGCTCGACAACATCAGCCACCGATCTGATCCGTCCCGGCTCCGGCATCGGCGTAAAGATCTTTCGTAGGCGATCTACGCGGCCGCCCTCCTGATCGATACACAAAATGGGTTCATAGGGAAGAAGTTCCCGAATGCCATCCACGAGGTCCCGTGTCTGGCGGGCCTCACGAATATTCCTGGAGAAAAGACAGATACCGCCGGGCATTATCTCCTTTAATAGAGCTTCTGTGGAGTCGTCTAGTTCCGGGCCGGGAAGCCCAATAAGAAGATGTTGTCCGGGATGGTCCATTTCGGCTGATGCAGTTGTTCTGGCGGTCACTATTTAACCAGTCGGCCAATATTCGTTAAAGCCATTTCTTAAATGTCGGTTTGCGACAATTAAACCGTTGCTTCAAGAAAGCAAATTTACATTAACTTTTTCTTCAAGTGCTGCAAGAGATCTTTACATTCCTCCGGAGACAGCTTGCTGACGTCGGCTTCGCGGATCTCATCCACCACGGCATCGTTTCCGATCGAGAACAAAGTCGCCTGTGCGGCAACGGAACGTCCGGCAACAGCCGCCATCCCGTGTTCACTTCCTTCGGAGAACACGGCGAGCTCATATTTTTCCAGTCTTGCCAAGACGTCCTTTGCTCTCTCGATGACCTTTGGCGGAAGACCGGCCAAACGAGCGACGGCGATCCCATAGGACTTTGACGCCTTTCCTTTGACCAGTTTATGGAGAAATACAACCTCTCCGTCCTTTTCAGTTGCAGAGATCTGATAATTCTTAGCCCCGGGTAGCAGTTCGGCAAGTTCCGTCAGCTCATGATAATGTGTCGCGAACATCGTCTTTGCCGAATGTTCTACGGAATCGTGGATATATTCTGCAACCGCCCACGCAATAGAAAGACCGTCAAATGTCGACGTGCCGCGCCCGATCTCGTCCAGAAGAACAAGGCTGCGGGGAGTAGCGCTATGCAGGATCGCGGCAGTTTCAGTCATTTCAACCATAAAGGTTGAGCGTCCTGACGACAGATCATCCGACGCTCCTACTCGGGTGAATATCCGGTCCGCGATCGGAAGCCTTGCAGCCGCCGCCGGAACGAACGAGCCGATCTGCGCGAGCAGTTGAATAAGTGCGACCTGGCGAAGGATCGTGGATTTTCCACCCATGTTTGCACCGGTAACGATCAGCAGGCGATCCGTAGAGTTATTCAGATATACGTCGTTAGGAACAAAGGAGCTGCTGATGAACGGCTCCACAACGGGATGCCGCCCACCCTTTATCTCGATCTCATCGCCATCGTGCAAGACGGGCCGGACGAAATTTGAACGAGCAGCGGTCTCCGAAAATCCGGCAAGCACGTCAAGTGTTGCGAGGGCACGGGCCGTGGTCTGGAGCCTTCGTGTCTCGCTTCGAACCCGTTCCTTTACTTGAGCAAATACTTCTTGCTCAATCTGCAGAATCATTTCCTCGGCTCCCAGAACCTTTTGCTCCCACTCCTTCAATTGATCTGTGGTGTAACGCTCGGCATTTGCCAAGGTCTGACGCCGCTGATAGTCGTCCGGCACTTTGGCAAGATTGGCCTTGGAAACCTCGATGTAATATCCGAAGACATTATTAAATCTAACTTTGAGCGTTGGTATGTTCGTTCGCTCACGTTCCTTTTCCTCAAATGCCGCTATCGTCTGTTTAACAGAGCCGGCGACGTGGCGCAACTCATCGAGTTCTTCATTAAAGCCGCCGCGAATAATACCGCCTTCGGAAAGATTGACGGGAGGTTCGTCTGTGATGGCGTTGGAAATGAGTTCCCGAATCTCCGGCAGATCGAATATGTTCTCCGAGAGTACCTGAAGCAGCAGTGAATCCGCATCGTTCAGGGCAGCCTGCAAAAACGGGACCTGTTCCAGCGAGCGGCCGATCGCGATCAGGTCTCTTGGTGAGGCAGAGGCCAGGTTCAGCCTGCCAACCAGTCGTTCGATGTCCGAGATATTCTTGAGCAAATGACGGACTCGCTCTCTCAGCATTGAATCGCCAAGCTCTTGCACTGCGGCGAGCCGAGTTTCGACCTCACTCCGCTTTATAGAAGGTCGGAGCAGCCACGAGCGAAGAAGACGCGAGCCCATGGAGGTTACACAAGTGTCAATAACGCCGAGCAGACTGCGCCCGGCATCGCCCGCTCGCGATTCGAAGATCTCCAAATTGGTGATCGTTACGGCGTCAAGAACCAGCGAGTCGGAACGCTCAAAATAGCTGATCGCCGAGACGTGATCTGCGGTTGAACGTTGAGTCTCCCTGGCATACAAAAGGCAGGCACCTGCTGCCGATACAGCGAGTATCTTTTCCTCAAGTCCTACACCTTTTAGGTTATGTAACTTAAAGTGTTTCCTCAATAATTCCGATGCTCTTTCCGGTTCGAATGACCCTGAGTCTGTATTTGTAATGACAAACCCGCTATCTACGAGGTCGTTCTGATTCGATCTGTGTTCCTTCGCGAACAAGCTTGAGCCGGAACCTTCGAGATTCAGGTGCTTTTTATAGCGGGCCTCTGCGTCCTCCGGCACCAGCATCTCCCTTACCGGATAGGCCTTTAGGGTATCGGCGACCTGCGGCCATGCATCGTTCCCGTCAAATTGCGTCGCAGTGAACTCGCCCGAAGAAAGATCCAGGAGAGCCATGCCGACTGAACCCTCGCTTGCGAAAACGGCGGCCAGAAAGTTACTGTCTCGCGGTTCATTTAGCTGGGGGTCGACTGCGGTCCCCGGCGATATGACCCTGACGACCTCGCGCCGGACCAATTTCGTGGACTTGTCAGCGGGTTCCGCCTGTTCACAGATGGCGACACGATAGCCCTTACGAACAAGCCGCGAAATATATGTGGCGGCGGCATGGTGTGGTACCCCGCACATCGGGATCGGATTTGGCGAATCTTTCTGACGGGCCGTTAGGGTGATATCAAGCTCCCGGGCACCGACCACCGCATCCTCGTTGAACATCTCGTAAAAATCACCGAGACGAAAGAACAATATGGTGCCCGGATATTGTGATTTGATCTCCAGATACTGGCGGAGCATTGGAGTGACGTTTCCCATAGAGCCTGTGCGTACGGTCGAAAGTGAGTTTAACCAAAACGCCCGGATGAATCAAAAGTCTGGTTTCCAATGGAAGCACATTTTGTTAAACTTATCCTTTATTGCCCGCAGGCAAAATTTGCCTAAATATTTATTTGCGAACAACTTCGAGCAGAGTTCCGCTATCGAAGCTCATACGTTTTGAGTTGGGACCATGATCGATTTGGCCAATTGCAGTACATCCGAAGGAGTTTTGGGGATGAGAAAGTTATTCATACCAGTAGCAGTTGTTTTATTTGCTTTACCGTCGCTATTGATAGCTCAAACCGAGGGGACGAACGGTATCTCGCCAACCCGCTCCGCACCAGGACAGGATGAAAGGTACCGCATCGGATTTCAGGACACGCTTGAGATCCAGGTATTTCGTCGGCCGGAATTGACCCAGCGGGTCAGTGTAGCGCCGAATGGCACGATCAATCTTTTCCGTATACCGGAACCTATCATTGCCGTGTGCAAGACCGAACGCGAGTTGGCTAATGATATCACCGAGGCATATCAGCGGGACTATCTTCGAAATCCTGAGGTCAGCGTGGTCGCCGTTGAGCAGCGGTCGCAAGCCTTCGGTGTGTTGGGTGCTGTGGACAAACCGGGCTACTACTTCGTTAATCGGCCGATCAGGCTGCTCGAACTGCTCGCGATGGCGGGTGGGCAAACGGACAAGGCGGGTTCACAGATCGTCGTAGCGAGGACGGGGAGTACGGCGAATTGTCGTCCGGACGCTTTGCAAAACCAAAACGACGTAGAGGATGACATCACGGTAATAAACTTCAAGCTTCGCGACGTTTTGGAAGCACGGCAGAGCATTGTGATGCAGCCCGGCGACATAGTCAATGTGATGGACGCCGACATTGTCTTTGTTTATGGCAATGTAAACAAACAGGGTCAGGTGACGATGCGGGAGCCGCTCACTCTGACACAGGCAATTGCATCTGCTGAAGGACTCCGGCCGGCGGCGAGCAAGAATGATGTAAGGATCCTCCGACAAGTTCAAGGATCATTGGAACGGAAAGAATTCGTTTACGACCTGAGAGATATTGACCGCAGACGGGTTCCTGACCCCTATTTGGAGCCGAACGATATTGTTGCGGTCGGAGAGGATCGTACGAAGAGCATTCTGAACAGTATCGGCAGATCGCTTACGAATGGTATCCCGTCGGTACTTTATAGGTTCCCGTAAAAAAGCTTCATGAAAGAAACCAGAGATCTTATGCCCCGGCCGGTCGAGCCGGTTGTAGATTTGGAGCGGCCATTCGATCAGCAGATCGGGGCGGGTGTAGGCCGTTATCCCGCCTACCGGGAAGTCTATGAACAAGACGGCTTTCAGCTGATCGATTACTGGAGGGCGATCAGAAAGCGGCTCTGGCTGGTCGTAGGCGTCGCCGTCCTGGCGACGACCCTCTCGGCGATCTATATGGCGCGAAAGCCTGATATTTTCATGGCTGCTGCAAAGGTACAGGTCGACCTGGAGCAGACAAATCCCGATCTTGTTACCCCCGACAGGCAAAGGCCTATCTCAAATCCGGATCCGACATATTTTAATACGCAACTACAACTGTTAAGCAGCGATACGATCCTGCGACGGGTGATCAAGGAGCACAGCCTTGACTCCAATAAAGCCTTTCAAGACGAGGCGATGAATGGCTCGACCTCGTTACTTCGCTCTGTGTTCCGTTCGATCGGGCTTGTTTCGGACAGATCAGCAGTAGACGAAGGTTCGCTGGATCAGTTCAATAGCTCTATCAATTCGAGCCTGTTGTCGGCAGATGAGATCGCTGAGGCGATAAGGCTTGCCCCTTACGTTACCGCACTCAAACGAAACCTGAATGTTGAGCCGGTCAGAGAGCCGCGCACAACTTTGAAAGACACTCGCCTTATCGATGTTTCGTTCCGGCACACGAATCCGGACGTAGCAGCATTTGTTGTCAATAGCCTCGGTGAAACCTTTGCAAATGCAAACCAGGAACAGCGAACTGGAACCTCTCGGAAGACCAGCGACTTTCTGCAAAAGCGGATCGCGGATCTCCAGTCGGATATTCGGGCGGATGAACTAAAACTTGTCGAACTGGAAAGGAACGAGAACATCCTTAAGACGCCGGGTGACCAAACCATCGTGCTCGAAAGGCTTGCGGGATTGAACAAGGACCTATTGACAGCGGAGAACGAACGCAAGACCGCTGAGGCCGAATACAACTCGGTCAGGAATTCACCGGAAAGGCTTCGATCCGTCGCCGATGCCGAAAGTATGAGGTTTATTACTGAGCGTGAGAATATGCTCATCGCATTCCGCAATGAGACACAGAAAAATATAGCAGCGCTCAATGCCAACAAAGCCAGGCTGCTTGAAGAATTCCGGGAATCTGCTCCGGAGATCAAGGAGATCGATTCTCAAGTTGCAAGTTTGGAAAACTCTCTTGCAAAAGAGACTGAAAAGGCAAACACAGAGATCAGATCATACCGAGACCGGACCGCGAAAAATCTTTTGGACGTTCTTGAAACCAGATTTCGTCGGGCTAAGGAGAAAGAGGATAAGATAAGGGCCGCTTTTAATCTTCAGTTCAATGAGGCCCAGGGGCAGAATGTCGGAGAGGTGATGCTTAGGCTGCTTCGGCAGAATATCGACACCAACAGAGGTTTCCTTGAAAACCTTCGAAAGCAATTAAGCTCGACCGACGTCGCTTCGCAGGGATCGGACAACAACATCCGCGTTGCGGAGTATGCTATCCCGCCTAAAGAGCCGGTCTCGCCGCGTCGTTTGCTTACCGTAACTTCGGTTCTATTTCTTTCGACTCTATTTGGAATGGGTTTGGCTCTTTTCCTCGAATATCTCGACGATACGATCCGTACGACTGAAGAGATCGAGAGCTATTTGCAGCTTCCTGCGCTGGCCGCCATCCCATCTATCGAATCCGGGTCCAAACGCAAATTGTTGCTTGTTGGAGGGACTGAAAAGCCTGATGAGGATGAACTGGCAAGATCAGAGCTCTTGATCCATTCCGACCCGAAATCGTCACTCGCGGAAGCCTACCGCCAGTTGCGAACATCGATACTGCTTTCGACCGCGGGGCACGCTCCGAAGTCGCTGCTTGTAACGTCCAGCCTGCCTTCAGAGGGTAAGACCACAACGGCGGCCAACACCGCGATCACATTGGCGCAGACCGGAGCAAGCGTCCTTGTCATCGATGCCGATATGCGCAGGCCCCGGCTGCACTCAGTATTTGGCATCGAAAATGGAGCGGGTCTTAGTACGCTGTTGTCGAGCGCACTGGATCAAAATGAGGTATTCAGTACGATAAAACGTGACGAAGCTGCAAATCTGAGTGTGCTAACATCGGGACCGATCCCTCCAAATCCCGCAGAATTGATCGGTTCGGAGCAAATGTCGAATCTTTTGAAGATGGTTCAGGGCTATTTTACCCACGTCGTCGTCGATTCGCCGCCGATCAATTCTTTCACTGATGGCGTGCTAATCGCCTCAATGGTAGACGGCGTGATCCTGGTTGTTCACTCCGGCAAGAGCTCACGGCAGGTTGTCAGGAGGGCAAAACAGCTGCTGCAGGACATCGGAGCGCGGATATTCGGAGTTGTTTTGAACAACATCGACTTGAACTCACACGACAACTATTATTATTACCAAAGTTACTATGACCGAAACTCCTATTTCTCCTCAGACGAGAGGGAATAGGTCCTGGGCCTGAACTGATCAAATATGCCAACTAAAACGAGAGTCCTTGTCACGGGCGCCGGCGGCTTTATCGGAAGCCATTTGGTAACAAGATTAAAGGAACTTGGCTACTGGGTGCGCGGTGTCGATATCAAACGGCCGGAATTTGCCGAGACAGACGCAGACGAGTTCGAATTGCTCGACCTCCGTCGGTGGGAAAATTGTCTTCAAGCCACCGAAGGGGTCGACGAGGTGTATGCCCTCGCGGCCGATATGGGCGGCATGGGTTTTATCTCATCAAATCACGCTCCGATCCTATATAATAATTCGCTCATCAATCTGCATACACTTGAGGCGGCAAGGGAAAACCGTGTTTCGCGGTATCTCTACACAAGCTCTGCTTGCATTTACCCCGAATATCTACAGGAAGAAGCCGACGTCGTACCGCTGAAGGAAGAAGACGCCTATCCTGCGCTCCCTCAAGACGCCTATGGGTGGGAGAAGCTGATCTCAGAAAGGCTTTGTATGCACTATCGTGAAGACTACGGCATGGAGACACGTACGGTTCGTTTTCACAACATTTTCGGAGAGAAAGGAACATGGGAAGGCGGCCGGGAAAAGGCTCCCGCGGCCCTTTGCCGAAAGATCGCACATGCAAAACTGACCGGCGATCGCGAGGTGGAGATCTGGGGCGACGGCGAGCAGACCAGGTCGTTCTGTTATATCAGCGATTGTGTCGAGGGCATCTATCGGCTGATGCGGTCAGATTTCAGCGACCCGATAAACCTGGGCCAGGACCGAATGGTCTCGATCAATGAGCTGGCCGATATTATCGCGAAGATCGCCGGTGTCGAGGTTGAAAAGAGATATGTCGAAGGGCCGCAGGGAGTGAGAGGGCGGAACTCCGATAACAGCCTTCTCCGCAAAGTCCTCGACTGGGAACCGGAGGTGTCGCTGGAGGATGGACTCGCAACGACTTATGCCTGGATCGAAAAGCAAGTGGCCGAAAGAATTGGAACGAACATCAGATCCGGCACAGCAGCAGCCGGGACCGCCGAAAGTGTCTGATCCGCTGAAAGTAGCCCTCGTGATCCCGGTCCATAACCGCCGCGAAACCACCCTTCAGGCACTCAGAAGCCTTTCCCGGATCGACAGGTCAGGAATTGCGGTCAGGATCTTTGTCGTTGACGATGGTTCGTCAGATGGTACTTCTGAAGCGATCGCCAAGCTATTTCGGGATGTAACGATCGTGAAAGGTGACGGTACTCTTCACTATGCCGGGGGAACGAACCTAGGCATCGAGGCCGCCGCCGAGTGGGAGCCGGATCACTTCCTGCTCATGAACGACGATTCCGTTTTTCACGAGTCGTTTCTTGTTCGTCTGGTTGAAACCGCCGAGAAAAATCCGAGATCAGTGGTCGGCGCACTATTGCTCCTTTGGGACGCGCCTCACAAGGTCTTTCAGGTAGGTCAGGTATGGCGTACGTTCCGGGACGGGTGGCAGATCCCTGACGATCTGACTGCGTTCAACGTTCCAAAAGAAGCATTCACAGTCGAATGCCTTGTCGGGAACTGCACCTTGGTTCCGGCGGCCGCTGTCAAGGAATGCGGCGTTCTGGACGCCGCAAACTTTCCAATGGGCTGGGGAGATGCTCAGTATTTTATGAGGCTCAGGAAAGCGGGATGGACGCTTCTCATCGAGCCTCGGGCATATGTTTGGTGCGAACCGAACACATACCCGGCGCCGCTTCACGAACAGGGCATTCGCAGGGTATTTAGCGTACTCTTCCTTGACCAACGCCATCCAAGCAATTTCAAACGCCAGTTCCAGGCTCGATGGCATTCTGCTCCGAATCGGGGCGCTGCGGTTGCAGCATTTTCTGTGTATATTCTCAAGATCGTAGGCAAGTCCTTGAGTTTCGGCCTTAGAAAGCTTTTTCGAGTCGGAGGACGACAAAGATGAAGCCAAAGGAACGAACCATCTATTTTGTCTGGAACTATCTTCGCTGGGGAGGGGCGCAGGTTTATTTTTTATCTGTCATAAAACGCACCTGTCACGATTGGAATGTTGTTGTGATCCTCCCTAAGGATTCGTCAAAGGAGTTTCTCGGATTCCTGAAGGAACTCGGTGCCAAGTGCATTTTTCTTGAAGAAGCCATCGACCTTGAGCCCGCACAAGGGGTCAGGCAGATATTATCTCGACAGTTGCTTCGAATTCGTTCAGAAATTGCGATATTCAATTTGCTGAGGAGCGCGGGTATCAAGGGAGAGATCGTACATATCGAAGCCGCGCCCTGGCAATCATGGCAGCTTATCACGATGCTGGTTCTTTTGGGGGCTCACGTCTTCGTCACCTTACACACCTTTAGACTAGAAGGCTCCATCATCAGAAAGTTGGTGTGGAAGGCTCGGATGCAGTTCGTTTCGCGACTTCCAAGGTTTCATGCGTTCGCCTCAAATGTGTATGCAAAAGAACGCTATCGTGACTGGTTCGCCCGCACGTTCGCATCGAATGTAAAGGTGACCTATACTGCCGTTGACCCGGAACATATCGCCGAAGCGGCTGCGGCGAACGCTCGTGGCCGTTTGCGGGAGCAGTTCGAAATCTCGAACGTGGATAAGGTAGTTTTGACCGTCGGCCAATTTGTCGATCTTAAGGGCAGATGGGACTTGTTGGACGCGGCAGCGGATGTTATTAGCATACGCGACGACGTTGTTTTCGTATGGCTGATGCAGGACGCTATGGACGAGGAGGCGGCCCGGCGGGTCGAGGAATACTGGCTCGGAGAGCGCTTTCGGCCGATAACCTCGGCAGAGGCCGGCGGGAGCAGGCAACGAATTCTGGAATTCTTTTGCGTCGCCGACATCTTCGTTCTACCCAGCCATCTTGAAGGCCTGCCCATTGCTCTGCTCGAAGCGATGGCCCTTGAAATACCTTCCATTTCGACCAATATTTATGCCATTCCGGAAGCGATAATCGACGGTAGCACGGGGCTTTTGGTGGAGCCTCGCCGACCCGACCAGTTGTCTGAGGCAATTCTCAAACTCCTGAACGATGAGAACCTTTGCCGCTCGCTGGCAAGGGAGGGAAGCCGTCGAGTATTGAGCACATTCGACGAAGGCACATCGGCTGGAACGGTGATCGCCGAATACAATAAAGCTATTGGAGCAAAATGACCGCACGGCCCCGCGCTGCTCAAACATCCGCGAACGTCGTCAGAAACGTACTATACGGATCGCTGACCTGGGTGCTGCCTGTTTTTCTGAGTCTGCTGGCGACCCCGTTGTTGATAGAGTCACTCAGCATAGAGACCTATGGTGTTTATGTTCTCATTTTGGGACTGATTTCCTATTCGTTCTCGTTTGGTCTCGGACGAGCTGCGGTAAAGTACATTGCCGAATATCTGATCTCGGGCAAAACCGGCGAAATACGAAATATCTTCTCGGCAACAATGATATTGAGCGTTGCCGTGGGAATGATCGGGCTGCTTTTGATCTTCGTACTTGCGAACTGGCTGGTAAAAGATCTGCTGCGGATCGAAGAATCGCTCCAGGAGTCAGCCACAACAGGGATCAGGATCGCCGGGGCGGTCATATTTATCTCCGGAATTGCGCAGGCATTCTGGTCCGTACTGCAGGGTGCACAGCGATTTGATATCTACTCAAAGCTGTTCAACGCGAACAGCGTACTCCTGCTTTCAGGTAACCTCCTGCTGGCCTATTTTGGTTTTGGCTTGGCAACGCTTCTTTGGTGGAACCTCGCAAGCCTAACACTGATGACTGTCATTTCTGGATCAGCTGCCATGCGCACAGTCCCCGGCATCGGTTTTGGGTTAACGGACGGAGTTTCTGCCCTGCCGCGTATCATGGGTTTTACAACGGGCATTGTGGGATATCAACTGTTGGGAAATGCGCTGCTTTTGATTGAGCGAGGATGGATAACCCGAACGTTCGGAAGCTCAGAACTATCTTACTATGTAGTCGCAATGTCTCTCGGATTATATATTCTTGGGTTTTCTAACAGTCTCGCTCTTGTGATTGCGCCGCTTACCAGCGAGACCCAGGCAGACAAAGAACGGCTAAGGTCGGTCTATTTGAGATCGACGAAGTTCATCGTGATGATCGTAGGGTTCTTGGTAATGGCACTTATTACGGGAAGACATGTCTTTTTATCACTTTGGATCGGCCCGGATTTTGCAGACCGCGCATCCGATCTTATGGCGGTACATTTGATCTCGTTCGGATTATTTTCGATAGTCGTAGTATCTTGGCAAATGCGGGAGGGACTCGGGTTTCCTTCACACAATCTTTGGATCACCGCGGTCTATTTCGCGCTCACACTCGGCTTGATGTATCTGTTCACGATCTACTGGGAGACGTTGGGAGTAGCAATGGCTCGACTCGTAGGATGTATGTTTATGGCGGCTTTTATTTTCCAGTTCGAAAGATGGCTTTTTGGAAAGGTCGCGATCAGGTACTGGGCCGGACTATTGCTTGCAGTAGCTGGGGCAACGGCAGCGGCAGGGGCGGCGAATATCTACCTTTTGTCCCTGTTTCCAAGAAACTGGCTGACCATGCTTTTCGCGGTAGCAATTAGCGGCGGGATATATGGAACCGCTCTCGTTTTATTCCGTGCTATTGACGACGAGGAACGAAGGTTTGCACTTGCGATCTTCAAACGCTAGGAAAAGCGGCAAGAACGATATGAGATCATTGCAGAGGGTGCCATTTATTTTAGACGCCGTCACGGGGCGGTCGGTGTTGCATTTGGGATGCACAAACTATCCTTATACTGAAGACTCGATCAAGGCCGGCACCTTTCTACATAGTAAGATCGCGGATGCGGCAAGAGAGGTTTATGGATTCGACTCTGATGAGCGGGGCATCGAACTTCTCAAGTCCAAAGGTTATGAGAATCTTTTCCTTGCAGATCTGGAAAACCTTGGAAATATAGAGTTAGACCAGACATTTGACGTGATCGTTGCCGGAGAGATGATCGAACACTTACTCAATCCCGGGCTTTTCCTGAGAGGGGTCAAACGCTTCTTGCGTGACGATTCTGTGATGATATTGACGACTCCGAACGCATATTCGGTCTTTCGATTCTTGATCTATACAGTAAGCGGGAAACGTGGGGTCAACGAACCCGTGCATCCGGACCACGTTGCGTATTATTCATTCAAGACCCTTAGCAGATCATTGGATCTTGCCGGATACGAAATTGACGATTTTTGTTTCTACGATATAGGGACGGAGCACAGGCCGACGAATCGGTGGATATACAACGTCGTTAACGACATTTCTGTGGCCCTTTTTCCTCAGTTGAGCGACGGTGTTATTGCCGTTTGCAGGAAACGCAACGAGGCCCATTCTATGTGACTTTTTGCGAGCCGGGGATGCCCGCTAACGCTAATTTGAGTTAAAATTTATTTCGATGGTAGCACGAATTCAAAGTATCCATCCCGTTCGCCCTCTCCGCGGGAGCATGCTTGGGCCTGCTCTGGCGCTTTGGGGCGTGGGATTGCTTGCCGTCATTGTCCTCCTTTGGCTCACGACAGACATTTCCGGGATCTTTCCGAATTTTTTCCTTCTGCCGTGGGTGTTTCTCGCGGGTGCGGTGATACTCGCACCAAGTGCATGGTTGATCTATAAGGGCCGGTTCGATTTCTTTCATCCGCTGGTATTTGCCACCTGGTCTTATATTTTTCCTGCGTTCGTTATTGGAGGTTTGATCGTTGCATTTGACCTCGTAGAATGGTATTTCCTCTCGTTCATCGAAGACCCGCGCTACACTCTTCCGCTTTCGCTGGTGTACATTACCATCGGTTTCGCGGGCCTCACCGCTGGCTACTTTATGCCGGTGGGGCGATGGCTTTCAAATATAGCCGAAAAACGGGCGCCAAAATGGGAATGGAGACCGGAGCGATTTTGGATCGCCGGACTGGTCTTGCTTGCCATCGGCTCTGGGGTAAACATACTTGGGTTCCTTCAGGGTATTCTCGGTTTTCAGCGAAACATTGATATCGGTTCCTTTGACGCCGCACTTTATTTTCTGTTGACTCTGCTGACAATGGGAACTGTCCTACTCTGGTTGTCGGTATTTTCGACGAAGCAGCGGACGGGGATGTTCTACATCATTTTGATGCTGCTTATCCTGTTCATTCCCTTGCGGATGGCATTCATGGGAAGCCGCGGTGGACTGATCGTTGGGCTTCTGCCGATCGTTTTTGCTTATTATCATTCCGGCAGAAAAGTAAAACTGAAGTCAACGCTGGTTTTTGCAGCTCTTGCATCGGTCGCACTGGTCGTCGGAAGTGCCTACGGAACCATTTTCCGCAATATAAAAGGCACCGAAGCAAGCGTAGCCGTTGAAAGTTATAGCGGAATGGTGCTTGACACGTTCGATCACATGCTCGAGGCCGATCCCGGCGTGATATTAACGGAAACGTCAAATGCATTGATCGCGCGGGTCGAAAATCTGACTTCCGTTGCCGTTGTCGTATCGAACTACGAAAAATTGGCCCCTTACGAAGCTGCGTATGGACTCGAGAACAACATTATCAACGACCTTTTCGGGGCTCTCATTCCACGATTTCTTTGGACAAACAAACCTCCGACTTCTGATGCTCGGAGTTACAGCGACCTTTATTTTAATTTCGGTGATAATTCGTTTGCAGTAACGCCTTTTGGAGACCTTCTTCGTAATTTTGGACCGATCGGCATTCCCTTCGGGATGATGCTGCTTGGGTTTTATCTTCGGTTCATCTACTCGTTCCTTATCGAAACTCCCTTTTCATCCATTTGGCGGAAGACCTGCTACTATGTGCTGCTTACGGTAGTCTCGTATGAGGCCTTCTATGCGACCCTCTTCCCGTCGATCGTTCGGGTGTCTTTTGTGATCGTGATCGGATTGTGCATCATACGTTTTCTACTCCCTAAGCCTCAGGGGCCAATGACTAGCACGGGTGGTGCCGCATGAGCGAGGACACGAAAGAAAAAGTAGTCTTTACAAACGGATGTTTTGACGTTTTGCATCCCGGCCATCTGAGTCTTCTCGAAAGGGCCAAGGCTCTTGGGACAAAACTGGTTGTCGGCATAAACAGCGACAGGTCAGTTGCATCAATAAAGGGTCCGGAACGACCCGTTTTTTCGCAAGAACATCGAAAGAGGATGCTGCTTGCGCTGGCACCAGTGGATGAAGTCCATATATTTGAAGAACTTACACCTGAGAAGTTAATCTGTCACATTAATCCAAATGTGCTTGTTAAAGGTGGTGATTGGCCAACCAATGAGATCATCGGAGCGAATTTTGTGCTGGAACGCGGTGGGGAGGTCCACTCGTTGCCGTTACTTGAAGGCTTTTCTTCATCAGCGGTAATGAAGACGATGAGGAAAGAAGAACCAAAGACAACGAGTGACGCCGGAATCAGCGTAGGTTCGATATACCGCCGTTCGCTTGCGGAACATCAGTCTGTCTTCGATAGCCTTGCAAACGATTGCCAAGAGTCGGTCGAGTCCGGAGCGGCGATATTGACAGAGACGCTCGACTCAGGCAACAAAATATTGATATGCGGCAATGGGGGGAGTGCAGCTGATGCTCAGCATATCGCCGCAGAGTTCGTTGGACGGTATGAAAGGGAGAGAATAGCCCTTCCTGCCATAGCGCTAACGACCGACACGTCGGCATTGACAGCGCTTTCTAACGACTACGACTTCGAAAGGGTTTTTGCGCGGCAAGTGGATGCGCTTGCCGTCCCCGGTGATTGCCTGATCGCCATATCGACCAGCGGCACATCGCCAAATGTAGTCGCAGCAGTGATGGCCGCGCGAAAGAAGGGATGTAAGATACTCGGGATGACCGGAGCAAGGGGAAAAAAGCTGGCCTCCCTTTCGGACGCCTGTGTAATGGTGCCCTCTGAACGTACGGCGAGGATCCAGGAAGCCCATATAACCATTGCACATATTTGGTGCGAGATGGTGGACCATCATTTCGCTGACTATCAAGAGGCGTTCGATGCCGCCGGCTCTTCGAATGTATGATCGAAAATCTGAAATCGGCCCGATTGCTAATTGTCGGTGACGTTATGCTCGACCGCTATTGGTGGGGGGACGTAGATCGTATCTCTCCGGAGGCTCCGGTTCCAGTGGTCAGGCTCCGGCGTAGCAGTGTCGCCGCAGGGGGAGCGGGAAATGTGGCGGTAAACGCCGCGGGGCTGGGAGCTAGAACGTTCCTTGTGGGAGCAGTTGGTAACGATGAGGAAGCGTCGGTTGTCCGCCGAGTGCTTGAGAAAGAAGGGATCGACCCAGCTGATCTAGTTACACGAGACGGTGCCCCGACCACCGTTAAGACCCGCATCGTTGCCCACGGACAACACGTGGTACGGGTCGACCAGGAGTCGGATGCTGAAGACCCTGCGTTTGCTCTGGAACGGGAAACCGAATCGGCCCTTTCTCATCTTGATAACGTTGATGCCGTGATCGTCTCCGACTATGCGAAGGGTTTTGTTTCCGATGTTATGCTTCGAGAACTTTTCTCAGGGGCATCTGCTAGAAACATTCCTGTATTGGTCGATCCGAAAGGGAGGGATTATGCTCGATTCCATGGCGCAACATTGATAACGCCGAACCTTCGTGAAGCCGCCGACGCTGCCGGGATCGACAGCAGGTCCAGAAATGTGGCTACGGCAGCAGGAACGAGACTAATGGAAACAGGGGGATTTCAGGCTGTCCTTGTCACACAGGGAAGTGACGGAATGACGTTGTTCAGGCGCGACTTCGACCCAACCCACATGCCCGCGCACGCAAGAGAAGTTTATGACGTCACAGGAGCCGGGGACACCGTGATCGCCACGATGGGTGCGTCGGTAGCCGCTGGCTTCGACCTTGAGGAAGCTGCCCGGCTGGCTAATCTTGCTGCCGGGGTGGTCGTTGCTCAGATAGGCACGACGTCGATCAAATTTGACGAATTGAGTTCCGCTTTAATGGACGCGGGCATTTCGGTCCGGAAAAAGGCAAGTTGAAGAAAATTCTAGTATTCAGGATCGGACATCTAGGAGATACGCTGGTCTCATTGCCCGCATTTTGGAGGATCCGCGACTCTTTCCCCGATGCACACATTACGTTGCTGACGAATTTTGATCCGGATGATCCGCGTTTGTTGTCCCCGAAGGATGTTCTTCCCGAATCAGGGCTGTTTGATGCCCTGATGTCGTACCCTCCAGCGGAACGCGTCTTAACATCGGGGCCAGAGATCATTAGATTCCTGTTTCGGCTGCGAAGGCAACGGTTTGACGCCGTCTTCTATTTGCCGCCTCGTTCACGAACCGCGGTCCAGGCCGTCCGTGATATACGATTTTTCAAGTTAGCCGGGATTCGGAAGGTATTTGGCGATCGGACACTGGAAGCTCGGCGGCTGCCGATCCAAAGTCCCCCTGAGGCTTCGGCCGTCATTTCAGAGTCGGAATACCTTTTGGAATGTGTATCAGAAGGAATTCCAGAATTGTCGCGAGAATCAAAGAGCGAGCTTCTTATTACCGAGACGGAAAGAAAGGCGGCATTCGAATGGCTCGCCTCATCAGTGGATCTGGCTGAAAACGATCTTCGTTTGATCGCTGTAGCACCCGGAAGCAAGTGGGAGTCAAAGATTTGGAACGAGAAAAGGTATTCTGAAGTCGTGGCTCGCCTAATGGAAAGGGTGAACGCATTTCCAGTCGTATTTGGGGGCGAAGAGGACCGTGAAAAGGGAGAACGGCTAATTGCAAAATGGGGCAGGGGAGCGAACGCCTGTGGTAAACTCACCGTTCGGCAATCGGCAGCTCTGATCGAGCGATGCGCTCTGTATCTTGGTAACGACACGGGGACGATGCATCTGGCCGCCGCCGTCGGAACAAGATGTGTGGCCGTGTTTGCCGCGATCGATCTTGAAGGACGGTGGTATCCGATAGGCGAAGGCCACCGCATATTTCGATCCACTGTGGAATGTCAGCATTGTCACACGCCAGATTGTTTTAATTTCAATAAATGTCTTGAGCTTATCGAAGTCTCCGCGGTGTTGGAGGCTTGCGAGTCAATAATGAGCGGGGCAACGAAAGCTCCGGCATCGCCGGTGCCCGAGGCTTGAACCGGTTCACGTAATTCATCAGGAGTCGAAGTTCGACAGATAAACTGATCGTTTAACTATGCGAGTGCTTATACTGGGCGGAAGCGGGATGCTTGGCCACAAATTAGTTCAAGTGCTAGGCGAGGAATTTGCGGTGTACTCGACCACAAGGTCATCGTTTAGCGAGCTTTTGGAGTACAAGATCTTCGATGAGGAAAGCACGATCACGGGGTTTGATGCAATGCGCGAGGGCCCGATCAGAAAAGCGATCGAGGCCTGTTCCCCGGACGTTGTGATCAACGCCATTGGAATGGTCAAACAGCGGCCCGAGTCTGACGACATCGTGCAAGCCGTCACCCTAAACACGATCCTTCCCCACATGTGCGCAAAACTTGCGTCGGACTATGGTTTTAGATTCATAACAGTAAGCACTGACTGTGTTTTTAGCGGAAAGAAGGGAGATTACTCAGAAGTAGACGACCCGGACGCAGAAGATCTCTATGGCCAGACAAAACACTGGGGCGAGGTTGTTGGCGAAAATTGCCTGACGCTTCGAACGTCAATAATTGGACGTGAGCTTTGGAGCACCCGCGGACTGATCGAGTGGTTTCTATCAAACCGAGGCAATTCCGTATCGGGTTATGCATCTGCGATCTTTTCCGGCTTTCCAACCGTCGTCTTTGCAGATATAATCAAGCGTTTGATCACTGAACACAAGGATATATCAGGGGTTTACCACGTTTCGAGCGATCCGATCAGCAAATTTGACTTGCTCTGCCTAGCCAACGAACATTTCGATGCGGGAATTCAAGTCGTTCGTTCGGATAAGGTCACGATCGATCGCAGCCTCAATTCGCACAAGTTTCGCATGGCCACCGGTATTCGACCTCGTCCTTGGCCGGAGATGATGGCGACCATGGCCTCGGACCCGACCCCTTACGATAAATGGAGAAATTAAGGACACTCGAAGGCAAACGTGTGTTGGTCACCGGTGGTACCGGTTCGCTCGGACAGACACTTGTCAAACGGCTTCTGGGGGGCACTGGGGGGCTTCCTGAGCGGGTAACCGTTTTCTCCCGTGATGAGGCGAAGCAGCACTATATGCGGCTGGAATTCCTTCATCAGAATGCCGCCACCGACGATATCATCTACACAAACTCGCAGGACCGCCTGAGCTTTCAGATTGGTGATGTCCGTGATCGGTCTACACTCGTCTCCGCATTGAAGGACATTGACGTAGTGTTTCACGCAGCGGCTCTGAAACAGGTGCCCTCATGCGAATATTTTCCGTTTGAGGCCGTAAAGACCAATATTCTAGGGGCTCAAAACCTTGTTTCCGCAATTTGTGAGAGCGATCTCCCGATCGAAACCGTTATAGGCATATCTACCGATAAGGCCTGCAAGCCAATAAACGTTATGGGAATGACAAAGGCATTGCAGGAACGCATTTTGATCGAGGCCAACCGAGAGCGTGCGAATACGCGATTTCTTTGCGTTCGATACGGTAACGTGATCGCCTCGCGAGGCTCGATAATTCCGCTTTTCGTTGAACAGCTGCGGCAGGGTAGGCCGCTTACGGTCACCTTGCCGGAGATGACCAGGTTTCTGCTGAGTCTCGAAAGGGCGGTAGATACCGTTATTGCCGCCTATGCCGAGGGCATCCGAGGTGAGACCTACGTGCCAAAAGTGAAGGCCGCCCGCATTGAGGATGTAGCGCGGGCACTCGCCGGTGACGACGACCCGCCGATAGAATATAGCGGAATACGTCCCGGAGAAAAGATCCACGAGATCATGGTCTCTGAGGAAGAGTGTTTTCGAACTATCGAAAGGGGCGACCATTACGTAATTTTGCCGGTTTTGCCGGAGTTGCGGCCCTCGGATCCGATCGAACCCGTACTCTCTTCAGAATACTCATCAAAAGATAACAATATTAGCGTCGGTGAGATCAAAGAGTTGATCAAAGAAGGAAGCGGCGAGATCGCAAATTTCATTGCTGCGAAAAATTAAGAACTCCCGGAATTTACATGAAGGTAGCTACGATTTTCGGAACACGGCCTGAGATAATCCGCCTTTCACTTATTCTTCGGGTTTTGGACCAACATTGTGAACACATAACCGTTCATACCGGTCAGAACTTTCACGAGAATCTGAGCGACATATTCATCAAGGAATTGGATGTCCGGACTCCGGATGTCGAACTCGGCGTCCGGTCTTCGTCGTTCGGAGAACAGGCAGGACAAATAATCGCAAAGGCGGACGCGTTTTTGGAACAGCACCGACCGGATAAAGTGTTGATTCTAGGTGACACCAACAGCGCTCTTTCGGCGATCCCGGCGGCCAGGCGGGGAATTCCTGTCTTCCATATGGAGGCGGGAAACCGGTGTTACGACGATAGGGTACCGGAGGAGGTAAACCGACGAATAATTGACCACTCAAGCCAGGTACTGATGCCATATACACAACGCAGCAAGGACAATCTTGTACGCGAAGGCATTGAACGCGAACGGATCTTTGTTATCGGAAATCCGATTCGCGAAGTACTCGAGCATTTCTCTGAGAATATCGAGAAAAGCAAGGTGCTGGAATCGCTGAAAGTACGTCCGTTCGAATATTTTCTCGTTACGCTTCATCGGGCTGAGAATGTTGACATTGCCGACCGATTAAGGAACATAATCGCTAGCCTTGCCGAAGTCTCAAAACAATTTGAGAAAAAGATACTGGTAAGCGTTCACCCCCGCACGGCGGCCAAGCTGAAAGAGTATTCTATAATGCATGACGAAGGGGCGTTGATCTTGCTTGATGCTATGGGTTTCTTCGATTTTGTAAAACTGGAAAAGAATTCTCTTGCTGTTCTTACGGACAGTGGTACGGTGCAGGAAGAATGCGCGATATTTCAGATACCTAACGTCACCATCAGGGACGTGACGGAAAGGCCGGAAACGATCGAATGTGGAAGCAATATCGTTAGCGGCTCCTCCACCGAGTCCATACTTAAATCAGTCGAACTCGCTATCTCACAACCCGCTAATTGGACGCCTCCCGCTGAGTATATGGTAACCAATGTATCGCAGACGGTAAGCAAGATAGTCCTTGGATTTACGAACCTGCGCAGATACGGATCGTGATGTCGGGTCTCCCGGTCAAGTAGTGTCAAATAAGCCTAAGATCTTAGTCCTTTGCGATTATTATCTCCCCGGTTTCCGAAGCGGTGGGGGTATGTGGACCGTTGTGAACCTGGTTGATCGCTTTTGCGACCGATACGACTTTTTTGTTGTCGCAAGGAACTACGACGGCCGCGAAGACCCAACCCCTTACACAGAGGTCAAAACAGCGGACTGGAACACGGTAGGGAACGCCAGAGTATATTATATCTCGGACGAAATGTTAGGTATGCGGGCGATACAACGGTTGATCCGCGAGGTGGCTCCTGATGCTATATTTCTAAACTCTTATTTTGCCACACCTTCGGTCATTTTGTATTTTTTGCGGTTTTTGGGAATAGATCGGGATATTCCGCTGATCCTCGCACCTTGCGGCAATCTATCTGAGCGTTCGATCGGACTAAAACCGCTCAAAAAGCGGTCTTTCATTTTCTTATCACGACTGCTCGGCCTGCAAAAAGGTGTGATATGGAAGGCAACGTCGGACCTGGAGGTCAAGGAGATCGAAGCTGCGATGGGCAAACAAGCTGCTTTCCTGGTGGCCCCGGACCTGCCGCCGCTCTCGATACTCCCAGACCTATCAGTTGAGCAGAAACCCCGGAAAGAGAAGGGAAACGTCAGGCTTATTTTCATATCGAGGGTTGTCAAGAAAAAGAATTTGGACCTTTTGCTCACCTCACTTCTTCCCTTGACCGAGGGCAACATAACACTTGATATCGTCGGACCTCTTGAGGAGAAACGGTATTGGGAACAATGCCGATCCATCATTGACCAGCTGCCAGAAAACATAAAAGTAAACGTCGTCGGCGGGGTACCGTACCAGGAGGGTTTACAATATCTTGTCAATTCCCACTTTATGGTCCTGCCGACTTTGAACGAGAACTTTGGCTATGTTTTCATTGAAGCAATGTCTGCAGGGTGTCCGCTGCTGGTTAGCGAGGGAACCACGATCTGGAACGACCTCGAACCGACTGGGACGGGTTGGAATCTGCCGCTCGACGAGCCCGAAATATGGTCTGATCGAATTCGGTCATGTTGTGCAATGGATGCGGATCAGTTTTCCGCAATGTCAATTAAGGCTAGGGAAAGAGCCGATGCCTGGCTTTCGGACCCAAAAATTGAGGAGGCGACTGCATCTGTTCTTGAATTCGCCTTGAATTCAAGAAAGTGATCGCGAAGTGTGAAAGACGAGATCGAAGAACCTTCTGAACCACGTGCAAGAGGCCGCCTTTGGGTGGTCTCTGAACTTTACTATCCGGAAGAGACGTCAACCGGTTACTATCTGACCAAAATAGCAGAAGGATTGGTAAACCAGTTCGAGATCAAAGTGATCTGCGGACAGCCGAACTATTTTCGACGGGGGACTCGAGCGCCTCGGCGGGAAATTCACAAGGATGTTGAAATATATCGTGTAACCAGCACGACATTTGACAAGAACATCATCCTTTTACGACTTCTGAACATGGTCACCCTTTGTGCTTCGGTTTTCTTGACCGGACTGCGGCGATTTCGTGCAGGCGACAAGGTTTTGGTTGTCACCACTCCGCCGATGCTCCCGTTTGCTGTCGCCGCGGCGTCACTTGTCCGAGGATGCGAATACACCTTGTTGATCCACGACAACTATCCCGAACTGGCCATCGCTGTAGGAACGATAAAAAAGCGATCGATGCTCGTGTCGCTCGTCGGCCACGCTAATCGGTGGCTATACAAGTATGCGTCTCGGATAATTGTGGTTGGGCGCGATATGAAGGTGCTCCTGGAAAAAAAGACGCGAGGATTGGATATCCCGATCGTTGCGATACCGAACTGGGCGGAACTTGAAACCGTCGTACCGGCCCCGAGATCCGGGAACGCTCTGCTCAAGGAACTAGGACTGGTTGATAAGTTCGTGCTGCTTTATGCAGGAAACATGGGCCGTCCGAACGATCTGGAAACCATAGTCGAGGCAGCAATACAGTTGAGATCGAAAACACAAATTCACTTCATTTTTCTTGGCAGCGGGGCAAAGAAGCGATGGCTGGAAGACGAAGTGGAGAACCAGAAGCTCGACAACGTTACGATCCTTGAACCAAGACCCCGTGCGGACCAGGTGATCTTCCTGAATGCGTGTGACGTTGCGTTGGTTTCTTTGGTCGAAGGTATGCTCGGCGTTTCGATGCCGAGCAGAACTTACAATATTCTAGCCGCAGGCAAACCCATACTTGCATTGACCGAAGAGGGTTCCGAGATATCTCATGTGATACATGAGGAACATGTCGGTAAAACCGTGAGGCCAAACGATATCAGTGGTTTCATCGATGCGGTAGAAGAACTCCGTGATCTTGGTGACCAGCTTGCCGAGATGGGAAAGAGGGCGAGAAGGGCGGCCGCAAATAAGTATTCGCTTGAACTCGCGATCTCTCGCTACAGAAGTTCGTTGAGCTCCTTAAGATACGAGAATGACTGAAGCCCTTATATTTCTGGCGAGCTCAATTGTCACCTATTTTGGCGTCAGGCGTTATCGCGAATGGTCAACGGGGCGGCTCCTCGATATGCCAAATGAGCGGAGTTCACATATTGTGCCTACCCTGCGAGGGGCAGGATCGGTGGTTGTTCTTGTCTGTTTGACGGGCGGTTTGGTCGCCTATTTCGTCACAGGCGAGTTTCCCTTTGTGATCATGGTCGCGGGTGGAGCCGGGCTAGGCCTCGTCGGATGGTTGGATGATCTGTACTCCTTGCCAAAAACATTAAAATTTTCCGCACACATAATAGCCGCGATCTTCCTTGTCTTTAGCCTTGGCTTTTTCGACTACTTTGTTGTAGGGCCGTATGTCGTATTTCTTTGGCTCTTCGGGTTAGTTCTGACGCTGCTGTGGGTTGTCGGCGTTATCAACACCTTCAACCTGATGGATGGTATAGACGGAATAGCCGGGACTCAGGCATTTGTCGCCTCGCTTGCATGGGCCGCCTTCGGACTGGTAACCCAAAGTCCTACGATCACAACCGTATCACTGCTTGTCGCAGGTTCCAGCTTTGCATTCTTATTTTACAATTGGCATCCGGCTCGTGTGTTTTCCGGCGATATCGGCAGCACATACCTAGGTTTTGCGTTTGCAGCGCTCCCGCTCATTGCAATTCACGAGTCTCGGGTCCATCGGGGCTTAATATTCCTGTTCGCAGCATCAGTGATCTGGCCGTTCATTGTAGATACTTTATTTACATTTGCTCGAAGGGTCATTTCAGTCGGTCTTAGTGTGTTCGAACCGCATAGAACACATATTTATCAGCTTGCGGTGGCTTCGGGAAGATCCCATGATCTTGTCGCTCTCGGATATGCTTTGTTGTCACTACTTTTGTCCGTCATGGCGGTATCGGCTTTGATCTGGCCGGGCATCGGACCTTTGGTATTGCAATTTTCTTTGGCAGCTACAACAGTCGCCATTCTGATCACATATATTGTGAGCCGCGGTACCGGTAAGCGTGATCCGATCGATCATAGCCGGGCCAGCTCGATTTAGGGTGTGAATCAAATGAAATCCCCTCGGTCTCAATATCATTTCAATTTCGAATCCTACGGCGTTGTGTTAAGGATCGAAAGCAATAGTCCTGAGACCCTTGCGATCGCCAAAAATGTCGCCGCAAAGGCCTTGATCGGACAAATGACTATGCTTAGTGATGCAGTACAAGCTCCTTATAGTTTCAGCATTAATTACGAAGATGGTCGATATGAGATCTGTCGCGACGGCGAGTCCTTAAGCTCTGGGTCAGACGAAACGGTCTTTCTAAAATATTTCGACAGCATGGTCCGCTCGCGGGTCACAGAAAAAGCAAAAGACCTGGTTTTCGTCCACGCCGGGGCAGTCGGATGGAAGGGGAATGCCATACTCATACCGGCTCGCAGCGGCATGGGCAAGACCACACTCGTATCCGAACTAATCCAGCTTGGCGCAGATTACTATTCGGATGAATACGCCGTACTTGATATCGAGGGAATGAATCACCCATTTGCTCGCCCGCTTTCGATGAGAGTTACGGATGCCGGCGAAATGAGGCAAATTGACGTCGAACCTGCGGATTTACAAGCTACCGTTGGCACGGTTCGGTTGCCTGTAGGCCTGGTGGTTTTGACTGAATACAAGCCGGAGATCCCGCTCACTATCGGGAGACTTTCGATCGGTTCCGGCATTCTTGAAACAGTGAATCATACGATCCCGTTCGCAGTTTCACCCGAAAATTCATTAAAAGTGTTGAAAACGGCGTTAAGTCGTGCCATAATCCTGAAAGGTATGCGAGGTGACGCCAAGCAGTTCGCTCGTTCCGTTATATCTTTTTTTGACTATCAGTTAGACTCGGGTATGGCCGACCGCACCGTAGAGTCATTTTTTGGAGGAGATAATGAATAACCCGCAATTCCCTATTGCTCGTAGTGCAGGCCTGGTGGTCCAGGATGTGCCGGACGAGGTTTTGGTCTATGACACTGAGAAAAATAAAGCCCACTGCTTGAATAGAACGGCTGCCTTGGTTTGGAGGTCTTGCGACGGAAAGACCTCTGTTTCGGAGTTGGCAAAGATCGTTGGGGATCAAGCGGGTGAGGAGATCTCGGACGAGATCGTTTGGCTGGCTCTCGATCAGTTAAGCAAAACTGACCTTCTCGAAAGAGAACACAGGCTCGAGACATTTGGACGTTCTCGCCGCGAAGCCCTTAAGAAGATCGGGCTCGCGTCGATGGTCGCGCTCCCTATAGTCGCGTCGCTTGCCGCACCACAGAGCGCCTTGGCAAATCTTTCGTGTGCATGTACTACGGTAGCTGATTGCAGCGGCCCCGGTGTGAGCTGCCCAACTGCCGGGTGTTCTGGCGAAGGCGTCTGCATTTAGGCGTTTTGACAATCTTTTAGGGAGCAGATGGCCATGCTGTCTGCTCCTAATTGTTTGGAGGTCGGCAATTTGGGAAGGAACGATGTTGGGAAATTCCTGGTTCTTGAACGTGCCGTCTTTGAGACCAGGATCGCGGAGTGTTTTTCACTGTTTCGCGAACTTGGCGTTGAGCCGGTAATGTTCAAAGGATGGCTCGCCGCAAGCAACTATCCTGACGGGCATCGCCGTCAGTATGCCGATCTGGACATCGCCGTTTCACCCTCTGAATTCGGAATAGCTCTGAAGCAGCTCCCGGAGTTGTTTCGCAAAAAGATACCGATCGATCTCCATTCAGGCCTTCGTCACCTCGATACACTTCCCTGGGATAAATTTTTCGATAGATGTGAGATAAGGGGCGTTCAGGGTGTAGAGATCCGTGTGCCGTGCCCAGAGGATCACCTCAGAATTCTATGTGTTCATTGGCTTTCGGACGGGGGCGAATATCGCGAACGGCTCTGGGATATCTATTATGCGGTCGCGAACCGACCGCCAGACTTTGATTGGGATAAATGTCTGGGTTGCGTGTCAGAGATACGCAGAGAGTGGGTCATAACATGCATCGGCCTGGCTCACAAATATCTGGGCCTTTCTATCAACGACCTTCCGTTCAAGGACGAGGCACAGTATCTGCCCGGCTGGTTGACGAAGTTCCTTGAAACCGAATGGAAAAGGACAACTCGACTGATCCCTTTGCGGCTTGCCGCTAAAAGGCCTCGGCTTTTGGTCGGACAGATCAGAAAACGGTTTCCGCCAAATCCGATCCAGTCGATCGTGGACACCGAAAGCTCGGTAAAGCGGCAGTTCCTTCTTCCTGTCCAAATGCGAGGTCTTTTACGCCGGTCAAGAATATCAATAGCGCGAGCCTTCGGCAGATAGCCCCAGCGATCAAGTATGAGCGACAAGCCCCGTAGAGATGGAGTCACCCTCGCTATCGAGCCCGCCGTGGCAGGTGGCAGCATCGGTTTATATGAGTACGGCAGCGAAGTTGGTTCGATCTGCGGGGATGAAAGCATCTCACGGGCCGAAGCTCTATTGCCCAATGTTCAGAAACTGCTGGCTGAAAATTCGCTCGGCAAATCCGATATAAAGCAGGTTGTTGTGTCCACGGGGCCCGGAAGTTTTACCGGCATTCGTATCGGTTTGGCCACCGCCCTTGGCCTTAAGGCGTCTTTAGGGGTTGATACGATAGGTGTGTCCGTGCTTTCGGCGATGTCACTACTTGTGAGCGACGCGAACCGGTGGATCTGCGCTGTGCCTATCGGGAAGGCAGACATCGGCTATCAAGTTTTTGAACGTCCGTCGGGCTCCGATCGGATAAATGGTTTGGAACCTGTCGCCGCGTATAAGGCCCAACTGAGCGAGATAATCAGCAATGGTGATGTCCACTGCGCTGTCCTTCACCCGGCCTTGGTGGAAATTATGTCGGAGATCAGAGGTCCTCAGACTAATGAAATCCGAATTGTTGATGCTGGGACAAATCTGTCGCGGCTTCTCGCCAGTCGTGAGGCGATCGACAGATGGGGCGGAGGGCTCGAACCCATTTATCTGTTCAACCCGGCCAAACAGAGGCCTTACCCGGAGTAAAGGATGGTTATTTTCACCGTGGAAGATCTTACAAAGAGTGATATTCCGGCCGTGATGTCTATAGCCGAGCAAGCAAATCTAAGCAGGTGGTCGGAAAAGGACCTGCTTGAAGAGCTATTGTTGGTCGAGTCGATCGCGTTCAAGCTCTCTGACGCGTCGTCAGAATGTCTCGGGTTTGTCATCGGACGCATCGTTCCAGGTTTTATACGAGATCTTGATGCTGAGCTCTATAATATTGGGATCGTCGACTCCTTCAGACGAAAAGGGGGCGGGACCCTCCTTCTCGAACGCTTTATCACAGAATGCGGTCTAAAGGGAGCACACAACATCTGGCTAGACGTCAGAGCATCAAATCATCCGGCACTTTCATTTTATTCTAAATTCGGATTTTACGCGGACGGAGCACGAAAAAACTTCTATTCCGATCCCACTGAGGACGCTGTTCTGATGCGTTTGGAACTGAAATAAGTATAGAAGAAGCCTATGAGATAAATGCTTGAACTTTATGTTTTTTTTGGTTAATATTCAGTTTACACCCGCTTGGTATTGGAACCGACGGTAAAGGTGAAGAAACTTTGAAAAGTGAGGGAATAAACTTTATGGACATGTCAACTCCTGATCCTGTCAGGGATGAACTGCTCAGGATCAATCCGACGTTCCGCGACCTGGTTCATCAGCATCAGAGCTACGAAGAACGTCTGAACGAACTTTCCGGCCTTACATACCCAAACGACGACGAACAGCTCGAAGAATCCACGCTAAAGAAAAAGAAATTGATGATAAAGGATGAGATCTATGCAATGATGCATGATTATCAGGTCTCACATTGACCTTAAACACCGAAGTCCAGAAGGAGCCGCTTTTCAAAAAAGGCGGCTTTTTCAATCCGACCTGCATGCGTTTCGAGAAAATAGTGCATAACCGCCTGAAACAGGAACGGCGAATGAATTTCCGTCCGAGATGATCCTGGAGCCGGTCGCGACAACACCATTGCCCATGGAAATCCGGTTCAAAAAGCGCCCGTTAGAGCTGTCAAGAACAAAGACCTCGTTGTCCCCCACACCTGCCGCGTAGATCCTCTTCCCCAAAACCAAAGGAGCAGCTATCAACCGGTTCGGCATGCGTCGCCGCCACACGACGCTTCCGGAATCCGCCGACAATCGGTAAATGAAGTTGTCCAGGGACGCCGCATAGACGTCACGACCATCGATCTCGACGCCGTATATCCCGGCGCCTGCCTTGAACCTCCATAGTGGTAGTGTCCGCCCGCTATCAGAGCGTTCCAGATTTCCTCGTTCGTCGGCAAACAGGAGCCCTCCGCCTGCTAATGAGGCCGCAGTAGCGATAGATCTATCGAAGTGAGAATCAGAAATTATTTCCCCAGTAACAGGATCGATCACCACGATTCGACCGCCCTTAGCCGCGACCAATACACCGATGTCCGAGATCACAGGTGGGATCGTCATCTGAACGTGGACATCCCGTGTCCAGATCACGCTATTTAGCGACGGGTCGATCGCAGTCAATACACCGCTTCTGTTCGCTGTTATCAACACACCTTTCGCAGATCCGATGTAAAACCCATCGGAAAAGGTGAGTCCGATGTTTCCTACAGGAAGCCCTGTTTTCAGACTGAACGAGCGGAGCGAAGACGAGGCCTGCTTATCAGCTGTGTCCGCAAACGGATTGGCTACCAGGTAAATTGTCCCATTTCTTGCTATCACACCGGATACGGCCGTGCCGCCGATCTCGGCGGTCCATTCCGTCCTCATTGAGCCTAGATCGGTTGCCCTGAGCGATCCATCTTCTTCCAGAGTAATGAAAAGTCCGTTATCGATGGCGGGGTTTTGCCTGGAAAATTTCTCTATCCGGTAACTACCGCACAATGCATAGTGTACGCCGTTAGTGTCAACACCCTGGCCAAGGCAACCTGCCACCGTTCCGGTCAGTACGAGCAAACATCCGAGCATTATGGCTGACTTTTTTGCAGGAAAAGGCATGAAAAACTTCATCGAGATCGTCGAGGTCGGCTCGCTCCGCGATAAAATATCGGGCGAGACTTGACCGTTGTTCATTGATGAATGTAACATCCGGTACAGTTCGCTGCCAATTTATCAAACCAACGGAGACGATTATCGATATGTCTTTCAACAAAATAATACTTGTCGGCAATTTGGGCCGGGACCCGGAACTGAGATATACACCGCAAGGTGATGCGGTTTGCGATTTCTCGATGGCAACCAATGATAGGAAAAGAGATAAGTCAGGTGAGTACCAGGATGTACCGACCTGGTTTCGGGTTACTCTGTGGGGAAAACAGGCTGAAAACGCCTCAAAATATCTTGCAAAGGGAAAGCAGGTTTACATTGAAGGGCGTTTGAGCCTTGAGGAATGGACCGACCGCGACGGCAATACTCGACAGACACTACAGGTAACCGGAACAGATATGCGTTTCATCGGGACACGCGGTGACGCTGTTGCCGATGGTTCGCGATCAGATGAACCCGAATTTGCCGGTCCGGCTTCGGCCCCCACCCCTCCGTCCTCTTCAGGAGCTGCGACCGCAGTGCCGGCGAAGGATGATGATATACCGTTTTAAGGGGAGTGATACTCGGGATAGGCCGAAGTTTTTTCAGCTAGCGGACTATCGATCCTAAAACTCATTGCTCATAGCAAGTAGATCGGTCAGACCCATACGCCCATTTTGCGAAATTTTTTGAACCGGGCGAGACGTAGGTCGTCGCCCGAAATTTTGTCCAGTTCGTTGAGATGTCGTCTCAGGCTCTCAGAAAGTGCTTTTGCGACGGGCTCGAAAACCGGCCCACCCGTCTCAGCTCCTTCGTCCTTCTCGTTCTCTGCCACCGCCCAGGATTCGGGCTCGGGAATTATTTCATCGATCAGGCCAAAAGAATTCAGATGATCTGCGGTCAACCGCAGCCCTTCGGCAGCCGCGGGAGCCTCGGCAGAATCTTTCCATAGGATTGCAGCGCACCCCTCAGGCGAGATGACCGAATAAACAGCATTTTCCAGCATTATTATCCGATCGCCAATGCCGATCGCGAGCGCCCCGCCCGAGCCGCCTTCGCCAACTACGACAACAACTATCGGCACGCGAAGCCCCGCCATCTCCCTGAGATTGTAGGCGATCGCTTCCGCCTGTCCGCGTTCTTCTGCATCTATCCCCGGATAGGCTCCCGGCGTGTCAATAAAGGTTATGATCGGACGACCAAATTTCTCAGCCATTTTCATGATCCGCAGAGCCTTACGGTAACCCTCCGGCTTTGGCATCCCGAAATTTCGCTGCTGCCGCTGTTTCGTGTCGCGGCCTTTCTGCTGGCCGATCACTACAACCTCTCGGCCGTCAAGGCGTGCAAAGCCACATACCATTGCCGAATCGTCAGCATACCTTCGATCCCCATGAAGCTCTACGAAATCACTGAAGATCGTATTGAAGATATCAATGGAATAGGGACGGAGCGGATGCCGCGCGTTTTGTACTCGTTCAAAAGCTGTTCCGATAGTTGCCGTCATAAATGAATCCTTCTAAAACTTCCAGGTAACGCTGCAACCACGTTCACGTAATACGTTCTCAAGCGTACCGGTCCCTTCAATACGAAGCGGAAGCGAGCGAAGTGATAATTTTACACCTCCCGCATTAAGATCGAGAAACACCTCACACGTTCCATGGCTTTCACTAAGTACTGAGTACAGGTCTTGGACAAATTCTTCACTCGGTTCACCATCGGGAAGGCCGATGGTAACTGAGCGGGCATTTCGGGAAACCAGTTCGCTAAGGACATTGACCTCGTTCAGTATCAGCGTTGCCTCCTGGCCTTCGGACATTTCCAACTTTCCCTCCACTACCAGTAAGGCATCGTCGGAAATTTTAGCGGAATTCTTGCCATAGTTGTCGCTCCACATCATGCATTTTATCCCAGTCGATCGGTCCTCGACGCGAAACTGAGCATATCGATTTCCATTCTTGGACCAGCGAACCTGCAATCCCGACACTACACCGGCGATCCTTACTATCTGCCCGTGACGCAGTTCGCCAAGATCAGCAAGATTGCGAATGTTCAAGCGTGAGAGTGCTTCTCCATGATCTTCGAGCGGGTGAGCTGAAAGATAAAATCCGACGGCTGATTTCTCGCGGCTTGCAAGTTGGGCCTGACTCCACGGCAGGGGGGCTTCGGAAGGCCCTTCGTCAAACGCGGTTGGCGGCGAATCACCAAACAAACCGCTCTGGCCGGCATTCTTGTTTATCCAAGCTCTCTGGCCGAACGAGATCGCATCGTCGATCGAGTTGAACAGCGTCGCCCGCCACAGGTTTCTTGTCTTTCCATCCGGCATTATCGAGTCAAGGGCGCCGGCGCAAATTAAACTTTCCAGCCCACGGCGGTTCAAAGCCCCCTGATCGACCCGGGAAACAAGATCGAAAAGGGAAGTGAACCTGCCGTCTTTTCGTGCCTGGATTATTGCCCGGGAAGCCGCGGAGCCCATTCCCTTTATTGCTGAGAGCCCAAATCGGACGGAGTTCTCGGTCGGCGTAAAGCCCTCATCGCTCTCGTTGACGTCCGGCGGAAGCAGATCGAGCCCCATCGAACGAAGCTCGTTGGAATACTTATAGACCTTTGCACTATCTGAAGCTTCGTGTGAAAGCACGGCAGAATAGAAATACGACGGGTAATGAGCTTTTAGATATCCCGTCTGAAATGCGAGATATGCATAGGCAATGCTGTGGCTGCGGTTAAAACCGTAGTCGGCAAATTTTGCCATCAGGTCGAAGATCTCTTTGGCGGTCTTTTTGCTGATGCCTCGCTCGACGGCTCCATTGATGAATTTCTCCTCGTGCGGGGCCATCTCTTCGGGCTTCTTTTTGCCCATCGCCCGACGCATCAGATCGGCATCGCCAAGGCTATAACCGCCGAGCTTTTGGGCGATCTGCATTATCTGTTCCTGGTAAACCAAAACACCATAAGTGTTCCGAAGGATCTCCTCCATTTCGGGAACGATGTATTCAACCTCTTTTTCCCCTCGATGCCGGAGGATAAATTCTTCGATCATGCCTCCATCTAGCGGGCCGGGGCGATAGAGCGCATTCAAGGCTGCAAGGTCTTCAAGTTCCTTTGGCTTTAGGCGACGGCAGATGTCCTGCATTCCTGACGATTCGAACTGAAAAACGGCATCCGTCTTGCCTTCGGAAAAGATCCCCATCGTCTTTTCGTCGTCCAGCGGAATATCACTCCAGTCTATCTCGATACCGGTTTTTTCTCTTAGGCTGGCGAGGCAATCGGCAATGATGGTCAGGGTGGTCAGGCCGAGGAAATCCATCTTAAGCATCCCGACCTTTTCCAGATCGCCCATGGGGTATTGGCTCGTGAATTCATTCTTTGCCGAGATGGCAACCGGGACTATTTCGTGAAGCGGCTTTGGAGATATAACAACACCGGCCGCATGGACGGACGTATGCCGCGAACAGCCCTCAACGCGAAGGGCAAGTTCGATAAGCTCCTTTACCCGAGGGTTGGCATTCATCATCTCGCCAAGCTGCTGTTCTTTTTTCAAAGCCTCCGTGATGCTGATGTTCCGGCCACGGTAAGGTGGTGGGATCAGCTTTGCGATCTTTTCGACTTCGCCATATGGCATATTTAGTGCCCGGCCCACGTCCTTGATCGCTGCCCTTGAGGCCATCGTCCCGAATGTAATGATCTGACAGACGGAATCGCGTCCATAAAGCTCAGATACGTGGTTTATCACCTCGCCGCGGCCGCGAATACAGAAATCGATATCGATATCGGGCATCGAAATACGTTCGGGATTGAGAAAACGCTCGAAAAATAACTCGTATTGCAGCGGGTCGATGCCCGTAATACCGAGCGAATAAGCGACCAGTGAGCCTGCCGCCGAACCGCGTCCCGGTCCCACCGGTATTCCGCTTTCGACGGCATATTTTATGAACTCCCATACGATAAGGAAGTAGCCGGAATAGCCCATTCGCTCGATGGTCTCGATCTCAAGCTTGAGCCGGCGGTCGTAATCCTCCAGCGGATATTTAAGTGTTCCAGCCTCAGCCATTGGCCGCAGCACTTCCGCCTTTAGATCCTCCAGGCCTTCACGGACGACCTTTTCGAAATATTCGTCAAGCGTCTCACACCCCGAATCAGCCGGTATCGGAAAACTCGGCAGAGTGAGATTATCCGGGCCGATCTCGATCTCAAGCTGGCATCTCTCGGCTATTTTTAGCGTATTTTCGAGAGCTTCGGGAAGATCCTTGCCAAATATCTCCCACATCTCCTCAGCCGAGCGAACGTAGCGTTTCCCTGTGAAATCGGGGCCGCCGTTTTCGCTTATCGTCCTGCCTTCGGCAATGCATAGCAGGATCTGGCGGGCACGCGCGTCTGCGGGTTCGAGATAGTGGGCGTCGTTCGTCGCCACAATACCGCAGCCGACCCGCTCGGCAAGGTGCGCCAGCCGCGGGTTAAGATCTTCATCTTCCTCACGCCAGTTTGGCTGTATCTCGATATAAAAATTTTCTTTGCCAAAAAAGTCCGCAAACTTCGCAGCGTATTCTTCGGCTTTTTCGGTATTGGAACTGCGAAGGAAATGGTCTATCGGCCCGCGCGGCCCTCCGGAAAGAGCGATCAGCCCGCCGGAATGCTGTTCGAGCAGTTCCATATCGACGCGGGGTTTATGGTGAAACCCTTCTGTAAAGGCCCTGGAAGCGAGCAGAACCAGATTGTGATATCCCTCCAGATCCGCAGCCAACAGCACCAAGTTGTAGAACGGCAGTTCACCAACCCTTATCGAAGAAGACCTGTCGGCACGGTTCCCGCTTGCCAGATACGCCTCATAACCGAGGATCGGGTGAATACCGGCTTTCCTCATAGCGAGGTAAAAACTGATCGCCCCAAACATATTGCCGTAGTCCGTTATCGCACAGGCTCTTTGTTCTAGCTTTTTTAACCTATCTACAAGCGGCTTAAGTTGGATCGAGCTCTGCAAAAGGCTATAATCCGAATGCAAATGAAGATGAACAAAGTCGTGTTTTTTTGACGTCGGCGGTTCCATTTTCGGTATGCGGTTATGTTGAAAGTCTACCTTGAAACTTTTGGCTGTCAAATGAATGTTTCGGATTCTGAACGCGTAGCCACGTCGCTGGCCGGAAACGGGTTCGAACTGACGGATTCCGAGGAAAATGCCGATATCATCCTTATAAACACATGCTCGGTCCGTGAAAAGGCCGAGCAAAAGCTCTATACCCGCGTGGGCGAGATCAGGGCAGGGAAGCGAGAAAAGCCCGTCGTTGGAGTGATGGGCTGCGTGGCCCAGCTCGAGGGAGAAACCCTTTTCGAAAAGATAAAAGGCGTCGATCTGGTAGTCGGTACGAGGGCCGTCGGCAGGGTATCGCAAGCGATAAGAAATGTTTTGGCAGACGGGCCCGGATTCTCGGACCTGGGCGAAAGGGAAGCGGACTATGACTGGAAGGTGGCGGATGCTCAGCGGCATTCTCCCTACGTAGCATTTATACCGATCATCGAAGGATGCAATAAATTTTGCACATACTGCATAGTTCCCTTTTCACGCGGCAGGGAAGTCAGCCTCCCCGCCTCTGAGATCATCCGTCAGACACTTGAGCTTAGACGAAAGGGCGTAAAAGAGATCCATCTGATCGGCCAGAACGTCAACAGCTATCGACCGGCAACCGATTCGGGGCTTGAGGATATAAAGGGCGCGACCTATTTTTCGCGCCTGCTGCGTGCCGTTGCCAAGACCGGGATCGAAAGGATCAAATACAATACTTCTTTCCCAAGAGATTTTCACCCGGATATCGTCGATGCAATGGATGAACACGAAAATCTATGCAATTGGGTGCATCTGCCGGTGCAATCGGGCAGCGACCGCGTGTTAAAGGCAATGAGGCGGCTGCACACGATCGACAGCTACTTCAAACGGATCGACAAGATAAAGGGCTCGCATCGGAATATGTCTCTTACTACCGACATCATAGTGGGTTTCCCGGGCGAGACAGAAGCCGACTTTATGGACACGGTCAAGATGGTCGATTATTGCGAGTTCGATTCTGCTTATATCTTCAAATACTCGCCGAGGCCGGGCACGCCTGCATTTGAATTGGAAGACGATGTTCCTGCGAAAGAGAAAACCGCTCGTTTTCGAGAACTGGAGCGGGTCCAGAAGTCTATTCAGCAGAAAAGTTTGCGGAGATATCTTAATCAATCGCTTAAGGTTTTGGCAGAACGTGGCTCGGCAAAATCCGACTCTGATCTGACGGGACACTCAACATGTCATCGGGTTGTGAATTTTCCCGGAACTAATGATATGCTTGGAAACATCGTCAACGTCCGGATCACAGAGATCAAGGCTAACTCACTTTACGGAGAGGTTTGTAACTAACGTGAGCGAAGAAACACAACTGGTCGAAATGCGTATCGGGGCCCTGATAATGGACCCGAACACCAATTCACCGATCGTTGTGCTTAAGGGAATTGATTCGGAGTCCGTGCTGCCGATCTGGGTAGGGGCCTTTGAAGCAAATGCGATCGCTCTGGAGATAGAAAAGATCGTCCCACAACGCCCCATGACACACGATCTGCTTAAGACCGTGATTCTGGAATGCGGCCTTAGTGCGGTGCGAGTAGTTGTAACCGATCTCCTCGACAACACATTCTACGCATCCATTGAACTAAGTGATCCGAACGGAGATCCCATCGCATTTGACGCTCGGCCTTCCGATGCGATCGCTCTCGCTCTACGGCTTGACTGCCCCATCTTTGTCGATCAAAAGGTCCTGGACCTCTCTGCCGCGAACCAGCCTGATGGTGGATCAGACGACGATGTGGATCAGTCTCCCGAAGAATGGCCTGAAGTAATTGGATAGGATGCGGTATTCGCAGAAGCACTAATGATCATCACCATAGCCAATCAGAAGGGCGGGGTAGGAAAGACGACCACCGCGATCAACCTTGCCGCAGCCTGTGCCTCTCGCCGAAGGCGTGTCCTCTTGATAGACCTTGATCCCCAAAGCAATACGTCGTTGTCATTCCTTGATCCGCTTCGGGTTTCCGCGGGCTCTTATGAGATGTTTGTCGAAGCGGACTTGCCTTTAAGTGAGCTCATCTATGAAACGAATATCCCAGATCTTGACCTGATCCCCGCCAGGATCAACCTTGCGAAACTCGAGGCAAAATTACTCGGAGATTTTGACGCAGCGTTCCGGTTACGTGACCGTCTGGCAGACATTAAAGACCACTACGACCTTATAATTATCGATACTCCGCCTACATTGGGAATGATCACGGTAAATTCGCTGGTGGCGGCAAAATATGTGCTGATACCCATTCAATCGTCTTATTTTGCTCTTGAGGGGACTGATGACTTGCTCGAAACGATCGAAAAGGTTCGGTCCAGGCCAAACCCTGAACTCGAATTGTTGGGCGTGCTGATCACTCTTTTCGACCGGCGAACGGCGCTGTCAAAAGACGTAGATGCCCATATTCGAAAAGTCTTTGGCGACAAGACCTTTAAGACAATTATCACAAGGAGCGTGAGGCTTGAGGAAGCTCCGGCCCATAAACTCCCTATCTTTGATTATGCTCCTCGTTCTTCGGGAGCCGAGGAATATCAGAATCTCGCAAAGGAGGTGCTTAAACGTGTCGAAAAGAGGGTTGCCACTAGGCGTGCAAATGCGGCATGACGAGCATTATGTAGAAACGCTCGCGGCCCCCATCTCCACAATAGGTCGGACTATATCCATCGACCTGATCGAACCAAATCCGGAGCAGCCGAGGTCCGAGTTTGGCGATCTGTCTGAGCTGACGGCATCTATCAAGGAAAAAGGCGTGCTGGAACCGCTTCTGGTCAAGCCAAATGCTGCGACGGGAAAATGGATGATCATAGCGGGCGAGAGGCGATGGCGGTCAGCTAAATTGGCTGGGCTTACCGAAGTGCCGTGCATCGAGATGGACCTTGACGAGCATAGCGTTGCCGAGATCGCACTTGTCGAGAATCTTCAGAGAAAAGATCTTACGGTCTGGGAAGAGGCAGACGGCCTGGCCGCACTTGTAGACAAATTTGGCTATACCCAGGAACAGATCTCTCAAAAGATCAGTAAAAGTAGAACGACCGTCACTGAATTGTTGACCATAGCGGGCCTACCGGATGAGATCAGACAACGATGTCATCAGGCAAAGATAAATGCAAAATCCGTTCTTCTCGAGGTCGCACGTCAATTTGACGATGATGCGATGCACACCTTCGTCGACGGAATAATTGGTGGAAACCGGCCCCGATCTGCCGAAAAAGGACGAAAGCCGAAGCCCACGGTCGCGTCATCGGCCTCTGAAGTGGATAAGAAACCGAGTGAGGAAGGCGCCGCATTTCAATATCGTTCCGAAGATCTTGGTTTTCAACTTCAGATCACTTTCGACAGATCGGAAAAACCATCCCGAGCGCTTATTCTAAAAGCCTTGAAGAAGGTTTTCCAGGATGTTAAGGATGATCGTGTCTAGTGTGTAACTTCATCCAATTCCTTTCGCTAATTATTCTGTTGATTTGTTCGTCTGCGACGGGCTATAATCTCTAAATCGATCTCGAAATGGGTCGATCCTTCCACAGGATTTACCTCCCTTAAAAAATTTCCCAACAATTTAGACAGTCCTTTTTTTTCAACGATGAAAAACCGATCTCTTTTGGTTCTTTTGATCGCTGGGGTTGTGTCTATCCTGACACTCTATACAGCGGACAAGGTCTCAGTTTCAGCCGTTTCCGGTGTTCCGTTCTTTGCCTCCACCGGAGCGACGCAGTTGTTCGTTATAGGCGGCAGCGGGGCGGGCACCGCCAACGGTGATTATATTTCTGACGCAAGCGGCGTAAACTCATCTTACAGCTTCTTCGTCGAAGCGCCGCCCAACCTGGGGCGGTTAAATGTCGAGATATTCGACGCAGACGTCGGCGCCGGAGGAACACCAGAAGCGACGGCCGGACGGGACCGGGCGCGAGGAGTCTTTAACTCTTCTGTCGCGTACTCGATCAGAAACCCAAGAGGGCAAACCCGCACAACGCAATTTACCACCGGAAATACAACACTGCCTGTCGGGGCAGATAATGCGTGGCTAAGTCTCTATGACGTGACCGGCGACAACGTAAGGGATGAATTTTCATCGGCTAGTTACGCTAATAATGATGGCCAGGTCAACTGGAGCGGAAATTGGATCGAAGGCGGGGATAACGATAATCCCGGAACCGGTCTGATACAGATAACCGGCGGAGAGTTGAGGATCAGAGACAACGGCAACAGTGCTCCACTTTCGAGCATCGAGCGGCAGGTCGATCTCTCGGGACCGGGATTTCCTGGTACTGTAACTCTTTCGTTTGATCGGCGTAGCTCAACCGTTGGCTCTGGCGACCAGATGCGCGTCGATATTTCATCCAATGGCGGAAGTACTTGGACAACTCTTCAGACATTCACTGGAACCATTGCCTCCGGTACAAGCTCATTTGATATAACCGCATATAAAGCCGCTAATACACGAATACGTTTCATTCATGTAGCCGGTTATTCGGGCACTGAGTCGTTCTTTGTCGATAACGTTAATATCCAAAGCAACACTGTTGAAGCGGGCCATTGGGAAGTAAGGGTCGACATGTCCTCATCCGTTACCACCGGCGATGACCTTAATGCTTTTGGTATTCGCGCCCACGACGGCACGCCAGGAGCGGGTGGTATCGAACTTCCGATCTACGCGGAATCTTTTTACTCTATCGGAGCCAATCCACCGGCGAGCGGAACGAACAGCAGAGCCTATGACGTTTATCCATATATTACGTCGGGATGTTCGTGCGCATATAACGATTTTGACTATGACAGCAATGCGGGAAATGTAGGCAATGTTCAGCTTACAAGCCGAACGGGCGGTTATAGCCAGAGTATTTCGTCCTCCTCGCTGTCAGCGAATAATGTCTGGGCACGGATCGGAATAAGCAACTGGACAAGTGATTCAAAGGCAGGTGATTATGGGATTTGGCATTCTGCAAACACGGTGACTTCCTACGTGGTTTCCGGTACCCCGAATGGAAACTACGCTAACTTTTACTTTAATGATTTTGCCGCAGCGTCTAACCCGCCGGCGACTAATCCGACCGCAAACACTTTCCGGATATATTTGCCATCGGACTCCGGAGCGGCGCCGACAAAACCCTATCTCGAACAGGACTTTGTATATTCTGCCGGGCCTAATCCTGCGCTGGCGGGTCAAACATCTTCCGTGCGGATGGTTGTCAGATTGGTTAATCCGACTGCTCACCCGATCACGTTTTCTGCACCGGCGAATGTCATCACTACACGAGTACCGGGTTCAGGTGTTGTATACGCGGGAAACGCCATGGTCTCGCAGGGCACCTTGGTTTCGCAGCCTTCGGTTGGCGGCACCGGGAATATTGTCTGGGATCCGGGAAGCGTCCCTGCTGGATCAACTCAGGTCCTGGTGTATGACCTTAACCTGACCCCATCGTCCAGCGGACAAAGGCTGCCGCTAAATGCGACACCGGCGTCAGGCAACGGAACGCGAGCACAATTCGTAGATGAAACGGGAAACACAACTCAGCCACGAGCTACATATCTTTTCGGGCCGCTTTGTGAACTAGCCATTACCGAAAACAATTTGATATCAAGATACAACTGTGGGCCCTTCGGCGATATCGCTCCAGCCTCGCTTCCGGACGGCATTGTCTCAGTTGGCTATAACGTTCCGCTGACTCCGGCAAATACAGTTCATTTGAGCGGTAGTTTACCTGCAGGAATGTCCATCGTGGATGGGGTCTTGACCGGATCGCCGACCGAAAGCGGCACATTCACTTTTGTTCTCGGAACACCGATGACACCCGGCTCATCTCCGAACGGCTGCGGAGCCAGTCGGTCCTTTACGCTGCAGATCTATTCGCCGACATCGGCTTCGGTTTCAATAACCGGGCGAGTGGTGGATCCTGCCGGCCGAGGTATCCCACGCACTCTTGTTGAGTTGACCGTCGGGAACGGCGAGCGCCGAACTGCAATGAGTAATCACTTCGGATACTTTCGATTCGCTGATGTCTCTGCAGGCAGCTCTTATCTGATCAGCGCAACTTCGAAAAATCACATCTTTGAACCTCGTCTGATCACAGTTGATGACGAAATAGGTGATTTGCAATTGATAGGTGAGCGACTGAACCAATAGTACTGCCAGTGTTTTTATATGCGTGGGCCGATGGAGCGATCCGTCAGCCCACGCATTTACATTACATAATCTCTATTATCAGACGCAGGAAATGTGCGAGAACGGCTAACCTTTCCAGATGTCCGGCTCGTCTGAGAGGTAGTGTCCCAATCCTGTGGTGTTCCTAATTCTTGCTAAATATTGTATGATTCCTGAACTTTGATTATCAAGGAAATCCCAAATGGCAAGACAAAGAGAACCAAGACAGAATAAATCTTTACCTCCTGGCAAGAAAGAATCCGATGATGATGTAATTATCGGGGAATTTGTGGATCGACAATTAGTTAGCCCCCAAACGATTGAGAAGTTTGCGGAGCGAGATAGAGATCATGAGGACTTTGAGCGCTTTTTGCAATCCGTGAATAACTTCGTCGCTCGACAGCAGGAATTAAATCGGGAACATGCAACGTTACATCCAGATGCTATTGAAGGGCGAAAATCACAAAACTTTAGACGAATACAGTATGTAGCATTAATAGCGTTATTACCGTTTAATTTGGTCGCTCTTTTGTTTGTACCTTTACCTGTGGCATCAGTTTTAGGTATAATTAGTATTCTGATCGTTAGCGGCGTACTTGTTAACGGTCGAGATCGAGAAATGGATTTGAACGGATTCATCCGAATGATTCACTCGATCGCAGGAGGAAAAGAGAAATGAGTTTTAAATATAGATTTTTGTCAGTAGCAGTGATTAATTCCTTGCTTCTTGTAGGTCTAATATTTGCTTTCTCGCAGAACGGCTTAGCTCTTTCACAACGATTAGTTGATTTAAATTTACAAAACGCTACCGACTTCCAGACGTTCATGATTTTTTTGGGTGGACTTGTTGTCTCATTGTTTGCAAATATATTTCTGCTTGCCGCTCGTCGCAATGAATATAGTTACGATCAAATTAGATCTTTAGCATTGTTGTTACGGGGTGGTCGCTAACATCTACTTACTATCAATAGAAGAAAGGCCCTTAGCTGGGCCTTTCTTTATTTTAAATCGGAGACCTCACATCCTTTGCAGCATTCAGTAAGTCTTTCAGGCTCCAGATGGTTTTCGTTAGGTTCGCGGCCATTGCCGGAGTAGCATCGTTAAGTGTCTTGTGGCTCCGGCAGAAGTTGTAATACGTGAAGTAGATCGCAAGCATATAATTTAGATTTTCCCACTTTTTCGAGAAACCGTTTGTGAGTCTTGTAAACCTTCGCATTGACATTCTCATTGTCAGGTTCTGGCGTTCAACCATCGAAGTCGAGATATTCTTTTTAACAGGATTGCCAAGTACCTTTTTCTTTCTGACGCTGGTACATTCTGCCGGACTGTATCGACCGGCTCCGGCCACTGTCGCTCCGTAAGTCTTGATTATCTGTCCGTAATGAGCCTGTCTGCCCAAGATCGCCGGAACGGTTTGATTATAGCCGGGAAACGCATCTGTCGAGAGTTGAAAGATCGTTTCTTCATCGACCGCATTGCGTAGCTTTCGCAGAAAGTTTACAGCGTGTTCTTCGGTTCGGGTTCCAAGATGCCAAGCTACGATCAATTTCGATTCCGCGTCGATTGCTGTAAAGGTGTAAGCCGACCCGATCTTGTCGCTCTCGATTTCCTTAACGTGCTTTGTCTTATCTTTCATCGCGACGTAAGACCAGATTTCATCCGCTTGAACGAGTCCGACTCTTACATTGCGAACAAGTGTTTCCTGCAACCAGATGCACTTCTTGCCAACGGTTTCGAGCAAGGAAAGAATAGTATCGCGGTGAACGCCCGTTATCCGTTCAGTCGATCTTACCGAGTTTCCTTCAACCAAAAGGTTCAGGCAAAGCAAAGCCTTGTCGGTATCCAAGATCATCGAGCCAAGCAGTTTGTCTTTCTTGAGCGTGAAACGCTTTCCGCATTCCGTACATTTGAAACGCTGATCGCCTTTACGATCTTTTCCGTCTTTCTTTGAAAGGCTGTCACATTTTGGGCAGTTCATAATAACCCCTGTGGTGTTTTCTGTGATTATTATGCTTGCTAAGTAAGCATTTGTCAATCAAAAACACCACATACTTGAAGCTTTCTACTAGGCTTCTGGATATTAATGGTAAACTACTTGAAGCTTTTGGCTATTTACTAGAAGTCTTGTTATAGTTTGGGGGATACTACTAGACAACCTAGCCTATTTACTATGGGGATGACTCCAGAAACTCGTCTTAAGTTGCGAGTACAGGTACAACGCGTTTTTTCACCCGGCACTCCAATCAGTAAGTACGACTTGTTTTCGGGACGCCAAGATCAAATGAGTCTTGCAGTTGGGGCTGTGCAACAGCCAGGCAGACACGCCATTATATACGGTGAACGCGGAGTGGGAAAAACCTCGCTGGCTAAAACGCTGTTAGATGTGATTGGAGACGATTTTCAGACACTTGATACACAAACTATCAATTGTGACGAATCAGATACTTTCTCGATCCTCTGGCATAAAGCCTTCCGAGTGCTTCCCTATACGACCAACGAGAAAAGACACCCCGAATATCTAGACTCGCTGCTTCCTGACACCGTTGTTCCTGACGATATACAGTATTGTCTCAGTCACATTAAACGACCTACAATTATTATCTTTGATGAAGTCGATCAGTTGGTGGATCAAAATGCTCGAAATTTACTTGTAGCGACAATTAAGAATTTGTCGGATCATTCCATCGATACGACACTTATTTTGATCGGTATTGGTGATACCGTTGACGCCGTTATCGAAGAACATCCTTCCATTGCAAGGGCTTTAGTACAGGTTCAAATGCCTCGAATGTCGCGCGACGAAATCGGGGATTTGATTGACCTAGGTCTTACGAAACTAGGAATGACGATTGAGCCTAAAGCTAAAACTCTCATAGCAAGTTTTTCACAAAATCTCCCCTTTTACGCCCACTCATTCGGTCTATATTCTGGCTTAAAGGCAGTGGATGACTTCAGGCGCGAAATTACTCAGATAGACGTAGCGAGCGCCACGCTGGACATTCTACGCAATTCCCACAGTGTTAAGAGCTCGTATCACACCGCCACATTTAGCCCCCAAAGCAACAGTAAGCACGACATAGCTTTGCTCGCTTGCGCTCTAACGCAACCAGATGATATGGGATTTTTTAGTGCTTCTTCAGTAGGAAAAGCGATGTCTGCCTTATTAGGCAAGCCCGTAGAGGTTCCATCTTACATCCATTACTTAAAGGAGTTTGCAGAACCTAAACGCGGTGCCGTGCTGCAAGTTGTCGGAGAAGAACGAAGACGGCGATACCGATTTGTTGACCCACTCTTACAGCCGTTCGTGGTTATTCAAGCGTTCGCAACAAATCGGTTGCCCTTAGACGCCTTTGAGACAGACGAAACGAAGCATTAACGGTCAGACGGCCCCCAACGGCTTTCTGCGGCTTTCTTGGCTATGGCTTTTCGTTTAGCGGGTGATAACTTGGCAGCACGAGCTTCACCGCCCCGGCGAGCGCGACGGATTGCTACTGGTTCCTTTTCCGGGTCCGACTCGGAGAACTCCACGATCTCATCAAAGATAGACTTAGCCACCGTGATCTCATCGCGGTCTTTTTTGGGGTTAGGTTTTGCCACAAAACCATTTTATCATTTCGCGTAAACCAAGGATAGACCCTAGCACCACAACTTTAGGACACTACCGTCTGAGACTTCTCTCAAGATTACTTTGACAGCGCTTTGGAATAAAGCTATCATTATCGTTTTGTTATTTGCTGGATAGAGCGCACTCTGATCACCTTATAAGGAGCTATAAATTGAGTAACGGAAATTATTTGTTTACATCGGAGTCTGTAACCGAGGGTCATCCGGATAAGATTGCGGATAATATTTCGGATGCGATACTTGATTCGATCCTCGAGAAGGACCCCTCCGCTCGGGTAGCGTGTGAAACGCTTGTAACCACAGGACTTGCGGTTATTGCCGGTGAGATCACCACAGATGCGGACGTTGATTACAAGAAAATCATCCGCGATACGATACACGAGATCGGGTACAACGACGCGGAGTTCGGCTTTGATTCGAATACCTGTGCAGTGATCGACGCGATCGGCAAGCAGTCGCCGGACATCGCACAGGGTGTGGACACGGGCGGGGCGGGCGATCAAGGCCTAATGTTCGGATTTGCGTGCGATGAGACGCCGGAACTTATGCCGATGCCCATTCAGATGGCCCACAACCTGACGCGGCGGCTTTCTGAAGTGCGCAGGGATGGGACGATCCCCTATCTTCGTCCGGATGGCAAATCGCAGGTCTCGATCGAATACCGCGATGGTCGCCCGTTCCGTGTCGAAGCGGTCGTTATCTCAACCCAGACCGCAGATCTTGAGATCGAAGATATCCGGCGCGACATAAAAGAACACGTTATCAAGCCGGTGATTCCTGCGGAATTGCTCGACGAGAACACGAAGTATCACATCAACCCGACAGGCAAATTTGTCATCGGGGGTCCGATGGGCGATGCCGGGCTTACGGGCCGCAAGATCATCGTCGACACCTATGGCGGCTACGCTCCCCACGGCGGCGGTGCGTTCTCCGGCAAGGACCCAACGAAGGTTGACCGTTCCGCGGCGTATATGGCGCGCTATATCGCCAAGAATGTTGTCGCCGCAGGGCTCGCGTCAAAATGCACGCTTCAACTCGCATATGCGATCGGCGTAGCAGAACCGGTATCGGTGCTGATAGATACACACGGGACCGGCAAAATAGACGACGAAAGGATCGCGGACATTGTTCGTGAGAACTTCACACTTACGCCGAAGGCGATCATCGAAACGCTTGATCTGAGACGGCCGATCTATAAAGCTACTGCCCGTTTCGGGCATTTTGGCCGTGCGAACGGCGAATTTTCTTGGGAAGTAACGGACAAGGCGGAGGCCCTTAGGCTGGCCGCGGAAAAAGGAGTTGCATCAAATGGCTAACCCGGTAACCTCTGTGGAACACGACATTAAAGATATCAATTTAGCCCCGCAGGGCAAGCAGCGGATCGAATGGGCCGACCGCGAAATGCCCGTTCTCCGGCTTATTCGTGAGCGGTTCGAGGCCGAAAGGCCGCTCGAGGGCGTACGTCTTGTTGCTTGTGCTCACATCACGACCGAGACGGCGAACCTCGCTCGTACGCTACAGGCGGGCGGTGCCGAATCGATCCTTATCGCTTCGAATCCCCTTTCGACGCAGGACGATGTTGCCGCTTCGCTGGTAGCTGACTGGGGCATCCCGGTGATGGCCATCAAGGGCGAGTCGATCGAGACCTATGTGAGCCACGTAAGGGCGGCGCTCGATACGAACCCGAACATGATAATCGATGACGGTTCGGATGTTGTGGCGACGATGCTCAAAGAGAAAAAAGAGATCATCGACAATCTGATCGGCACGACCGAGGAGACGACCACCGGTATTGTCCGCCTTAAGGCGATGCAAAAGGCCGGTGTCCTCAACTTCCCTTCCATCGCGGTAAACGATGCCCAGACAAAGCATTTCTTTGACAACCGCTACGGCACGGGCCAATCGACGCTTGACGGCGTTATCCGCGCGACGAATATCCTTCTCGCTGGAAAAACGGTCGTTGTCGTCGGCTACGGCTGGTGCGGAAAAGGCGTGGCGATGCGCGCACGCGGTATGGGTGCGAACGTTGTCGTTACCGAGATCGACCCGATCAAGGCTATCGAAGCCGTAATGGACGGCATGCGTGTGCTTCCAATAACAGAGGCCGCAAAGATCGGCGATTTCTTTATCACCGTCACCGGAAACCGGCATGTTATTGACAGAGAACACTTTGAGGCGATGAAAGACGGTGCGATCGTGTGTAATTCGGGCCACTTTGACCTTGAATTAAATCTCGACGCTCTTCGTGAAATGTCGCAGCCGGCAGTTACCCGCCGCCCGTTTGTAGAAGAATATCGCCGCAAGGACGACAGCCGCAGCGTGATCGTGCTCGGCGAAGGCCGGCTGATAAACCTGGCGGCCGCCGAGGGCCACCCGGCTTCGGTGATGGATATGTCATTCGCAAATCAGGCTCTCTCTGCCGAATATCTTGTGAAGCAACAAGGTAAGCTCGAAAACGGCGTCCACGTCCTGCCGAAGGAGGTCGATCAGGAGATCGCCAGCCTCAAGCTCCGCGCAATGGGCGTCTCGATAGACGAACTCACGCCGGAAATGATCGAGTATATGTCTAGCTGGGAAACAGGAACGTAATTAATTGAGAGATGATAATTGATATATGAAAAAAGCTCGGCATTTCGCCGGGCTTTTTGTTTGTACTCAGCGATTGTCTCAAAAGCTAATCATCGCAGTTAGCCAGGCTATTATTGAACGCGGATCAGGCAGATTTGGCGGATAAACACGGATGTTTTAAGAATATCCGCTTGATCCGCTCGATCCGCGTTAAAATTTGCGTTGAATTAAAGCTCACCTCGAGCTTTGTACTGCTATCGGAAGTGCAAGTCCTTCCGCTCATCATTTCGGCAAGCCGCAAAATAGAGAATCCAGAATCCAAAACCTGCATCACATATGATAAATACCTTGCTTGCAATGGTGTTGCATCCGGGATATGTTTGTTGCATGGATAGGAAACGGACGAATGATGGAGGTGGACTGGGCGGTGCTGCCGAAAGGCGATCTGGCGCCGCATTCGCCGGGGCTTTATGTGAAGATGAACCGACAGGGTTCGTTAGTGACGAGCCGCTTTACCCACTATCTCGTCCTCGACGCCGAACGGGTCCGCATCTCGCCAAGAGCCCACTCCCAATGCCGAATCAACCCGTGAGCAAAGGCTCTCGACGAAAACAAGATCAGGTCCGAACGCGGGACATTAAGAAAAGGCCAAGAAGAGTGAAGAAACAGAGCGGAGCCCAGACGGCCAACTTGGGCCCAAGCGTGCCTGCCTGGCCAAGCTGTTCGAAAACAGAGCTGACGCCGACAAAGAGGAACCACAGACCGACGGCATAGCTGATCGTGACCACCTTGCCTTTTCTACTGAGCGAAAGCGCAAACGGTGCAGTAAATAGAGCGATCACGAATGGCAGAATGATGCTGCTGTATTTCTTTTCGACAGCCATCGAGAAGACGCGCTGTTCGACCGGAGACCGGCTGGAAGCGGCCCGAGCACGGGCGGCGGCGATGTTCATTTGCGACGGTTTGCCGCTGACGGCGAGCGTCGGGAGCGTAACGGGAACGTTCGTTACTTCCCCTTCCCGCGTCGCTACGATGCCGCCATTTTCGAGGCGGATCTCGCGAAAACCGCTCTCTGCAGTGAGGCCGCTGGCGTCAAGGAACGCGGTCCGAGAGCGGTACACTTTTTGCAAATTCGCCCCCTTATTGCTTAGCTCAAATATCTGGACATCGGAGACGGGACAGCCGGCAACGCAGATCTCGGGGTCGGGCCGCTCGTTATCAGACGCAGACGTCTGTTCAAACGTTATGATCCGATCCCCATCGGCTATCCATCTCCTGCCGTTGAGCGTTTCGGATGACGCCCGGCCTCGGATCTGGTTTCGTAGCGAATCCTGTACGGTATTCGTCAACGGGGCGATTCGCTCTTCTAATTGCCAGTTAGCAACGCCGATCAAGAGTGCGAACACAAGCCCGGGCACGAGAAGCCTGTAAATGCTCTGGCCGGCGGCGGTCCACGTGACTATCTCGTTCTGACGGGATTTGATCACATAGGTGGCAAGTACAGCGATCATTGCCGCCGATGGCGCTAGTTGGAGATAAACGAACGGCAATAGAAAAACGAGATATCGAAAAAGAAGCCAAATTCCGCCGTCGATCGCTCCAGCGAACCGCCACAGTTCGAAAGCCGTGAATATAAGGAAAACCGAGCCCAAAAAGACGAGTGTGAGTGCAAAATATGCAGCCAGCGTCGCCGCTAGGTCAAAATCGCGCAAACCGGTGGTCACATCGACCAACAGGTTTCGGCGCTGAAGCTTTCCCTTTTCACGAGACGAGATGCTGCCCCGAAGCGAAGTCCAGGGAGTCGAAAACGAGAGGGATAGACGCCCTGATAAGTTAAACCATAATGTGAAGATGAGGACTCCAACTATTGGGAGAAGTGAGGATATAAAGACCGGAAATACATTGATGCGTGCAAGCTGTTCGCCGAGAAATGCCAATAGGTAAAATCCGATCAGCCCGGCAAGTGCGATGAGGATGCCGAAGCCCTTCCCACCTCGATTGTAGCGAAGCACCAGCGAGACCCCCAGAAAGACAAAAAGCAGCGGCGCGACGGAGAGCAATGCCCTTCTCTGCCAAAGTATCTCGGCGTCCAGCCGCTCCTTACCTTCCCTAGTTGCGGCGAAGGCGGCAAGTTCGAACATTCCCATCTCTTCGGGAACCGGTTCGGCCGAGGCAAGCCTTTCAACCAACTCGCCGCGCCGAGTCTTTACAGCGATCCGCGTCTCGCCAACGCGTTCCGAGATATATTTTTCCGGCCCTGAGCCGATGGAATAGCTCGTTACAGCCGCGTTTTCGAGCACTAGCTCAGAATTTTCATCGTCAGAATCCACCCGGCCGGTCTCGCCCGTTATCAGACGCACAAGTCCGACACTCTTGTCTTCGTTGTAAATAAAAATGCCTCGCCAGCGTCCGGTGCCGATGTCGCCGGACCTGACGTAAACGGTAAAATCAGCGATCTCTGTGTTAAAAGTGCCGGGTTCAACGGGGGACTCTAATCTGAAGATTGCCGCGCGAATGGCGACGTCCCGGACTATCGCAGCCGCCATCGGTACGCCTACCGTATTTACGATGATCGTAAAAGCCGACAAAAGAATGCCCGCCGCTATCAGAGGCGAACTGACCTGGAGATTGCCAATGCCCGAAGACCTGATGGCCACGAGCTCGCTGTCGCCCTGCATCTTTGATAACCCGATAACGACCCCGACAAGCACCGCCATCGGGCATGTGAAAGCGATCACGTTTGGGACTAGGGCGATGGCCAGTTGCCAGACCAGGGACGAAGGGAGATTGGCACTAAAGAAAATATCGCTAAAGCGGCTCCCCTGTTGAATGAAAAGAACGACGCTCAGCAGCAGCCAGGAGATAAGGAAATAAGGGGCGACGGTGGCCAGAACGTATCTTGAGATTGTGGGGCTGAACGTCATCTTCACGATTTTTCGTAACTATATGCGGGTGCCCGCTCGATGCCAAGAACAGACGTTACGAGCCGTTCGAGTATGGCGGAAAGCTCGGCGAGCGATCCGGCATCTGGCCTTTTCGCGACGGCAAATTCAGCCGGCGGCAGCTTCTGTATCGAGAAGAACGTTTCCCGGACCTTCGGTTCCACGCGCAGGCCGACCCCCGGCCGCGAACACGTTGTACATATAAGATGCCAGCCGCCGGTCAGGTTTGCAGGTTCATTTGTCGCAAATTCACGGCCGCAGGCATGACACTTGCTCCAATCCGGCAGATAGCCCCCCAGACGCAGGAGCCAGAGCTTGAAATAGACGCTGACTGCCGCCAGCGATCCGGGTGAATCGGCCCCGGACGCGAGACATGCTTTCAGCATACGATAGAGCATCTCATTCGGATCGTGAGGCGGCGAAAAGGCGATCAGCAATTCGGCGATGTTCGAGAAAACCGCAAGGTGGTCCGGCACGGCCGCCTCGAGAAAATGTGACCGCTCGATCTCAGCGGAGCGGATCGTGGCGAGCTCGCTGTGTTCTTTTTCAAAGTATTCGACGTTTGCGACTGAGAAGGGTTCCAGCGAACTGCCAAATCGGCTCTTGAGCCGCTTTGCGCCTTTTGCCACACCACGCACGATGCCACGGTCTCGCGTGAACAATACAACGATCTTGTCGGCCTCAGACAGCGAATACGACCGCAGGATGATGCTCTCTGAACGGAATAACGGCATCTGGATACAGCACCTCGCGGTGGCCCGGGGCTACCAAGGGATGAAATAGAGCAGCCACGCGATGGCCAGGCTGATACCGACGAACTGGAGAAAGAGTTTTACGCCGTAAAGGGCTCGTTCGCGAGGCGTCCCGTCGGAAAAAACAGAGAACGCGACCGAAACAAACAGAGCAAATACGATGAGGTAAAGAAAATGGCTCATTTCTTCCTCCTTAGATGAATGTCCATAGCGTCGATCACCGCCAAATAATTCAGCAGGCCCGCTGTTTCGAGCAGTTTGCCGCCGTATTCAAAGGTCGCTCGTGCGGCGACATCTGGGTTGGGCTCCATCGACAGGAGATAGCTCAGAACGACGCCGAGGCCATTGCCCGATTTTGCAAAAACATTGAGCAAATAAAGCAACTGGCCGTCTCGAAAATCGAAGCCGGGAAAATAGGCACCGCCGCTGACGACAGCAATTAGGAACATTATCCAGATCGCCGCGCCAACAATAACGCCCCGATTCAGACGACCCTGCATCACATGTCCGGCTCCGGGCAGGAACCAGGCGGCGATCGCGATAAGAAAAGGATTGTTCATTTCGAAGACCTAATCGTAACTATTCAGGTTCTGCTTAAAGTGTCGAACTCTGACATTAAAAAATCCGCTTAGATCGCGGTGTGTATCTTATTCTACTAACAGGACTAAACCATCTCAAAGCGTGAACGGCCAGATCGGCTCATTCAAAACTTTAAGTCTCGTCATTGATCGAACACTCATTGACGAATCGTGCGAACAGCCGCCGCGAAAGTTCGTCCGTACGGAACGAAAGTTCGGGATGCCACTGGACGCCGACAACGAATCGCCCCTTACGCGTGTCGCTTATCGCCTCGATCACACCGTCGTTGGCCCATGCGATAGGCTCCAGACCCCGTCCGACATCCTTGACCGACTGGTGATGATGTGAATTTACCCGCCTCGAGCCATTGCCATCAACAAGATCGATCGGCGAACCTGACGCAACCCGTATCGAATGAGATGGCCGAGCAAGCGGGATACCCTGCTCGTGTTTCAGCGCACCCGAGATCTGCGACCCGATGTCCTGAAAGAGGCTGCCACCGCGCGATACATTGAGGATCTGCATCCCATAGCAGATCGCGAACACCGGCAGCGACCTCTCTTCTGCGGCTGCAAGCACCGCGAGGTCGGTCTCGTCCTTTTCCGGCACAACCTTCTTGAGCGACGGATGCGGGTCTTCGCCGTAATACGCCGGGTCCGGGTCGGTGTCGCTGCCCGGCAATAATACGCCGTCGATCCCGCCCACCAAACTCTCGATTACCTCGCGGTCCGTTATCAGCGGAATGTGGACCGGGATGCCGCCGGCAGCAACGACCGCATCGGAATAATCGCGGCCGAGATAAAAACGCCCGGTCTCAACGTCGAGCCGTGTCGTTATACCTATCTTCGGGCGGCGTGGCGGGCGATGCTGCATACTCGTGCTTATGTTCAAATAATTTCGATGCACTGTCAATTTGAGCATTTGAAATTAAAGACCTATGATTTAGTTTTATGCCAAAGGTTGTGGAAGAAAGCGTTATCCGCTCGACGACCGTGCTGCTGGTCCAGCGCGACGGGAAGGTTGCAATGGCCGGGGATGGCCAGGTGACGTTGGGCGAGACCGTGATAAAGGGGAGCGCACGCAAGGTGAGGCGGCTTTCGAACGGCCAGATACTTGCCGGATTTGCGGGGGCGACCGCCGACGCCTTTACGCTGCTGACCCGTTTCGAGACGAAACTTGGAGAGTTTCAGGGGCAGCTTGAGCGGGCTGCTATCGAGCTGAGCAAAGATTGGCGGACGGATCGCTATCTGCGCCACCTGGAGGCGCTTCTGATTGTGGCCGACGCAAAAGATGCGTTCCTGATCTCGGGAAAAGGCGACGTTATAGCCTCGGACGACGGGCTGCTTGCCGTAGGGTCCGGCAGCATGTATGCACTTTCGGCCGCACGCGCATTGATGAAACACACCCAGATGAGCGCCGCTGAGATCGCCGCAGAATCGCTTCGCTTAGCCGGCGAGATATGTATATATACCAATTCACAAATTAATATCGAAGAGCTTTGAGATAATTTGAAATGCCGATCTATCTTGGCGGGGAAACGAAAGAAGCCGCCGCAAAACCAAAACTGGACGAAATGACGCCGCGGCAAATTGTCGAGGAGTTGGACAAATATGTCGTCGGGCAAAAAGACGCAAAACGGGCGGTGGCGGTGGCCGTCAGAAACCGGATCCGGCGACAACGGCTGCCCGAGGAGATCGCCCAGGACGTTCTGCCGAAGAATATCCTGATGATCGGCTCCACCGGTGTTGGAAAGACGGAGATCGCCCGACGGTTGGCGAGGATTGCGGATTCGCCGTTCATAAAGATCGAGGCGTCGAAATTTACGGAGGTCGGTTACGTCGGCCGTGACGTTGAGAGCATGATCCGCGAGCTGACCGACGTGGCGATCGATATGACCAAACAGGCGGGCTACGAGGAGGTGCGATCGCAGGCCTCACAGAACGCCGAGAACTCGATCCTCGATATCTTGCTGCCGCCGCTCGCGGCATCGAGTTTTTCCATGCCGGACGGTAATGGCGAGGATGAGCAGCGGTCGTCGCACGAGCGGACCCGCGAAAAGTTGCGGGAACAGCTTCGCCGAGGAGAACTGGACGATCGTATGATCGAACTCGACACCCAGGACCGATCTCCGGCGACGATAGATTTTGTCGGCGGACAGGGAATGGAGGAGATGGGCGTAAATCTCCGCGATATGTTCGGCAATCTCTTTCCGACAAAGACAGTCAGGCGAAAGTTGAGGGTGGCGGACGCCTACAGCTATCTGCTGCGTGAACAGCAGGAAAACCTGGTCGATATGGAGCAGATCACACGGACGGCGATCGACCGAACCCAGAATTCGGGCATTATCTTTCTCGACGAGATAGACAAGATCGCAGGCCGTGAATCGACGGGCAACCCGGACGTTTCTCGCGAGGGAGTGCAGCGCGACCTGCTGCCGATAGTCGAGGGCACGACGGTCAACACGCGATACGGAATGGTGAGCACCGAGCACATTCTTTTTATCGCCGCCGGTGCGTTTCACGTTTCGAAACCGTCGGACCTGATACCTGAGCTGCAGGGACGTTTTCCAATAAGAGTGGAACTGGAAGCGCTGACCATCGATGACCTTAAGCGCATACTGACGCAGCCGAAGAATTCGCTGATTAAGCAGTATCAGGCGCTTTTAAGCACAGAGGGAATCGAGCTGGAGGTAAGTGAAGACGCTGTCGCAAAAATTGCCGAGATGACCGCGGAGCTTAACAGATCGACGGAGAATATCGGTGCCCGACGGCTGCATACGTTACTTGAGAAATTACTTGAAGAGATCAGTTTCCTGGGTTCGGAACTGGAAGAAAAGAAGCAGATAATAACGGCTGAATACGTTGAAGCAAAACTTAACGATCTGATAGAGGACCGCGATCTGCGGCAGTATATTCTTTAGTTTAAGCACCGGAGCCCGCATTTGACTCTCTGCTGAATGAGAAACAAGAATAGGTTTAAGCAGTTAATAAAGAAAGCGCCTATAGCGCTGGTCGCCGTCGGCCTGCTTATGGGCTTAAGCTGCGGCAAGCGTGGGGCACCGCGACCGCCCCGAGAACGCGTGGTCCAGCGTGCGGAGTTAACGGGATTTCAGCGCGGCGGCGAGGTCATACTTTCCTGGAAGATGCCGGCACAGAATGCTCCGCCAGACAGCGTTCTTAATATCGACCGCGTTGACGTTTACCGGCTGGCCGAACCGTTAACGGCACCCCAGGCGATGACCGAAGAAGAATTTGCCTCAAGAGGGATCGTCATCGCTGCAATAAAGACGGAAGAATCGGATTTTGGGCTAAAGCCGCTGACCTTTCGCGACCGGCTGCAGTTCGCCGGACAGGCCGTAAGACTTCGGTACGCGGTGAGATATGTGAACGCCGCAGGACAGCGCGCGGCTTTTTCAAACTTTTTTCTGATCGAGGTGGCGGCAAGCGTCGCAAATGCCCCGACTTCCCTTTCACATGAGGTCTCACAGGAAGCTGTGGCCTTGTTCTGGACGGAACCGACCGAGAACGTGGACGGCACGAAACCGGTTAACCTGTTAGGCTATAACGTTTACAGGAGTTCATCGGCAACCGAGGCCGGGCGGATGCTGAACCGCGAACCGGTCCAGCGGGCCGAATATCGCGATGAAACGTTTGAATTCGAAAACGAATATTTCTATTTTGTCCGGGCAGTTTCACTGGGGCCCGACGGGGAGCAAGTAGAAAGCTCGGAATCCAACATAATCGAGGTCTCGCCGGTGGATACCTTCCCACCGAGCGCTCCAGTTGCGATAACGATAGCAGCCTCCCCGAACACGGTTTCGATATTTTTCCCTGCCAATCCCGAGCCGGACGTTGCCGGGTATAGCATTTATCGCTCGACCGACCCGGACCTGCCACTTGAGGATTGGGAGCTGCTGACGCCCGAATTGTCGACGGTTACCACCTTCCAGGACAACAACGTGGAATCCGGCAAAACATACTATTACTACGTAACCGCGACGGATATTTTCAAGAATGTCAGCCCTCCAAGCGAGGTTGTCAATGAAACCGTGCCTTAGCGGCGAAATAAAATGAAGATCTGCAGATTCCGTCATGGAGATTCGTTGGGTATTGGGCTTATCGAAGGCGATGAGATATGGGAATGCGGTATAGATCTGGAACGCACGGGCGTGCTCTGGTACCGAGATGAAGTTGAAATGCTGGCACCGGCAAATCCGTCAAAGATCGTCTGCGTTGGGCGGAATTACGCAGAGCATGCGGCAGAGTTAGGCAATGAGGTCCCGTCTTCCCCGCTATTATTTCTAAAGGCACCATCGGCAGTGATCGGGGACGGCGATACGATAGCGATCCCGACGCAATCGGCGCATGTTGAACACGAAGGCGAGCTCGCGGTCATTATCGGACACCGGGCAAAGAACATCGATGACGATGAGGACAGCTTAAAGTATGTTCTCGGCTTTACGTGTCTAAATGATGTAACAGCACGGGATATACAGCGTGCGGACGTACAATTCACACGCGGGAAATCGTTTGATACGTTTTGTCCGATCGGGCCATATATTGAGACAGAGCTTGATGTTTCCGATCTTCGCGTGACCTGCGCGGTAAACGGCGAGATCAAGCAGGACGGCCGGACATCGCAGATGGTCTTCCCTGTCGAATTTCTCGTCCGATACATTTCGCGTCAGATGACGCTGATGCCCGGCGATGTGATAGCCACGGGGACACCCTCAGGAGTGTCGAAACTCGAACCTGGAGACGTCTGTGAGGTTTCGATCGAAGGTATCGGGACCCTGCGAAATCCGATCGGGTCGGCCTGATGGCCGAAAAGCGAACCATCCTTTGAACGCCGGAGCGGCGTGGCTTAGAATGGTTGAAAACTCTATTCAGGATAAAGAAAACACATAATGAAATTTTTTGTTGATACGGCAAATCTGGACGAGATACGCGAGGCGAACGAGCTTGGCATGATCGACGGCGTTACGACAAACCCCTCGCTGGTGGCAAAAGAGGGCGATGTCGATTTCAAAGAGCACATCGCAAAGATATGCGAGATGGTAAAGGGCGACGTTTCGGCCGAGGTGACCGCCCTGGACACCGAAGGAATGCTCGAACAGGGCCGCGAACTGGCAAAGATCGCTTCGAATGTGGTCGTAAAATGCCCGCTGACGCTGGACGGCCTGAAAGCCACCCGCATACTCACGGACGAAGGCACGGGCGTCAACGTAACGCTTTGTTTTAATGCCGCTCAGGCCATTCTCGCTGCAAAGGCAGGCGCCAGATATATTTCGCCGTTTATCGGCCGGCTGGACGACATCGCTACCAACGGGATGCAGCTGATAGCCGATATCGTACAGATCTATGAGAATTACGATTTCGACACCCAGGTGCTGGCCGCCTCCATCCGTCATCCGATGCATATCGTCGAATCGGCCCTGGTCGGCGCCGATGTCGCAACGGTCCCCTTCAAGGTGATCAAACAGCTTGTAAAACACCCCCTGACCGACAAAGGCCTCGACGCGTTTCTTGAAGATTGGAAAAAGAGCGGGAGAGATTGAGCCCCGACTCGAGTACCCACCCGCTCACGCAGGCGGTTCTGACAGTAATTCGCGGAGTTCGCCGTGTTGTGCGGCGGCGTCGAGGTCCTGTTGGAGTGCGGCTTGGTATTTTGCCCGAAAGGTCTCGTCTTCGTCCTCCATCAGCACAAGCCGCCGGAGAGATACGATGTGTGCCTCAACGGCCTCTTCGCTAAAGCCGTCCTTCTGTGCAAACATCTCGTCGATATCCACGATAAGCGTCGAAAATTTTCTAAGCCAAGCGAATTCCGGTGATTCCAAAAGCAGGTTCAAGAACTGCCCGGAAGAGGCGGGGCCGTTGATCCCTTCATATATCCGACGCTCATGGTCGAGCAGGTTCTTGTGGAGCCGGAGGAGCGCGTTTCGGGCGTTCCGCAATTGATCAGATCGCTGCATAAACAAATTCTAACCTAGTTTGTAAATTTTCCGTACCGTGCTAATCTTTGATTATTAGCCTGCTAATCATATATTATTAGCTCGCTAATCATTTCTGATTCGCCTGCTAATTGTTTACTTAAAGCATTTAAGCATAAGCAGTTATGAGGTGCTTATGAAATTCAACGAAACCGTAAGCTTTCTTCTTTCCCGGGTCGCCACGGCACACAAGACGCATATGGAGCGTCGGCTCGGCGAGATCGGGCTCCACTCAGGACAGCTCGCTATGCTCTTCGAGCTTTGGAAGCAGGACGGGCGTCGCCAGGTCGATCTGGCAGCCGAACTTGGCCTAGCACCGCCTACGGTCAACAAGACGCTAAACGGGATGATCGACGTAGGGCTGGTAACTCGCGAACGGCTCGAAGACGACGCCCGCGCGACACGCATCTTCCTGACCGATGCCGGACGGCGGATCCGGACGGAGGTCGAGGCCGAGTGGCTTGAGATAGAAGAGGAGATACTTACCGAACTTACCGAAACCGAACGTCTTGTACTATTCGACTTACTGACAAAGCTGAAGCATTTTTATTTCGGAACAGATCCCGAGGAAGAATAACTTTTGGCTTTGGAACCATTTAGAGTTAAAATCCGCATATAGAGACCAATTCCCCGAGACGTTCCAAGGAGGCCGGAAATGAAGATCCTATTGGCAACCGACGGCTCTGTTCAGAGCGAAGCCGCGATCGATATATTGAAGTCATTCCGTTTTGATAAAGGTGACGAGATAAAGATAATCAGCGTAGTGGATATGGCCGTGCCGTTGGCGATAGACATCTACGGCGGTTATCTGCCGGACACGACCGAGATGGAAAAAACAGCTCGCGAGCACGCCGCGAAGATATTGAGCGAGACCTGTGAAAAGCTCGAGGGCATCTGCAACGATCTGACGGTCACGAGCGAGGTTCTTTTCGGTTCGCCCGAAAGCCGTATAGTTGAGACCGCCGAAGATATCGGTGCCGATCTTATAGTTGTAGGGTCGCACGGCTACAGTAGATGGGAGAGGCTTCTGCTCGGGTCGGTCTCGCAGTCTGTCGTGCATCACGCACCGTGTTCCGTGCTGGTCGTCCGCCAGAGGGCGGAATAGGAATGGAGCGGCAGAGCGTCGTCGTCAACTCTCGCAAATACGACGGCGAGATCAGGCGGACGTGGACATGTGAGCTGGTGGCGAATGACGACGGACTGATCATTCTCGAAGGCGTCTTCGAACGCGACGTCAGCCACCCGCAGCTTGGAAATATCGAACGCGGCACTCGCTCGGTAGAATATTTCTGGCCCAACCGTTGGTACAATATCTTCAAATTTCACACTCCTCAAGGCGATCTTCGCAATTGGTACTGCAACGTGAATATGCCGCCGAGCTTTATTAACGGCACGCTCGACTATGTCGACCTCGATATCGACATTGTGGTCTGGCCGGATATGAGCTTCGCAATATTGGACCGGGACGAATTCGAGGAAAATGCGCAAACGTTTACCTACCCTCTGGAAATTTCTCAGAACGTGGAAAAGGCGGTCGCGGAACTGCTGTCGATGATAGAAAACCGACGTTTTCCATTCGATCCGGCATAGATTGTAAATTCTAACCACGAATCAATAAGAATGTTCGGAACAAGAAGCCTATGACCTACAGATCTGCCGGGGATAATTTTAGACCTGAGCCGGTTTCGCTAGTGAACATGACTCTCGGAAATTGCTCTATGTGTTGGAGAATCTTTCTGTCGGAGATATAGCGGGACCTGCTTTGTCCCCAGGTTTAAGGCATGCGGGGCTGGATACGGAGGATATAACTGCAGACAATAAGCCCGGTGCCTGGAGCAAGCGGGACGCGCTGGCCTTCGGGAAGTTCGTAGCTGGCGATCATTGCCGGATTGCGGCCCTCGTTTATCGCCCAGAAATTTCCGGCCCCGTCGGTAACCAACCGCAAGTGGCGACGGCTGATCTCGACATCACCGGCCAAGGTGATATCCACCGGTTTCGACCGCGATCCCCTGCCGACAACCACCTCCTTGTTAAAGATCGGGATCACATTCTGCCGGACACCGTTCTGCCAGATCTCAAGTTTATAAAGCTCGGCAGCACGCGGGCGGACATTTGTCATCACCTCGCCTTCGCCGGAGACCACCGGTGTAACGCTCCGCGGTTCTGGCGGCCTTGGCGGTGCGGAACCTTCGGTCGGACGCGGCTGTGCGGTGAAGTTGGGCGGCTGCTGATGGGACGGAGGAGCATAGGGGTTTGACGGACGCCCGGATGCCGGGGTCGGCTTTGCCGCTGCGGGCCTCTGCTGTGGCGGTGCGGCCGATTTTGGCCTTGAGAGGACACCTGTCTTATTTGAAGAAGTATCCTCCCAGCTGTGCTGAACGCGGACATCGCCCTTTTCCATTGTTCCGTCAACCCTAAGTTCGATCACGAACGAACGGGTCTCGAGCTTCTTTTTTCCGGCGATCTCGCGGGCTCGTTCCGCCAGGATGTGATACAGCCCCTGTTCCAGGCCGCGACGCTTCACGCCCTGCCATTCCTTGTCGTCGGCATCGCTTAAGAATATCGTGTATTCGGTAGGAATTATGGCCGTTCCCTGCGGCAGAGGCAGCATCTCTTTCTGCATTACGGCCTCGATGGCACGCGCGATCTTTACGATGAACTCCTCTGCCTCACTCCGAGGCTTGACCTGTGCATCGCGCGCCGCCTGTTCGAGCACGAGTTCCGCGCTGTCGCCGTCTATCCAGTTGCGTACCTTATTGAGAATGCTCAAATCCTTTCTCCTGCACCAGGTTGGCTGATAAGTAAAATTGGGAATTACTTCGTCATCTTTGTGAAGAACTTAGTGTCCTTCTTGTTAAATAAAATGCCATGAACATAATGGCCACAATGACTTACACGGAGTTCAGGAAGCTCCCATCTGCTTAACGGACCGCCCACAAAACGGTAATGAAATGACCTTTCAGACATAACCAACAAAATGCTATTCCAATTCGACAAAGCGCCCGTTAAGCCAACCACGATCTGTACCGAGCTGTTCGGGACGCTGCCTTCCCTGTTCAATGACATCGACAAGATGCCAACTGCCCTCGGTCCGCAAAATGCGCACCCTCGAATTTCTTGTCACAAGCCCTATCTGCTGTGAATTTGCGTTCGGCCCGGACCGGAGATTTACATCAGTGGTGGCACGTGCGAACTTCGCGGCAGCAAAGGGGTTCGTGATCGCGGGAAGCCAGCCCTGGCTCCGCAGGTAGACAGATGTACCGTAAAGCACACCGCCGAACAATGCAAGCGTAAGCACTCCGGCTGCCAATCTCGGAAGTATCGAACGCAGCTTTGAAGGCCGCACCCGGCCAGCGTGGCCATCAACCGGTATGTGGATCCTTGGGTCGCTGTTGGCCGCTCGCCCTTCCTCTGCGTTCGGCCAGTAGTCCTCGACACGCGGCGTCGGCTGAATTGCCGCCCTGCCAACCGGGACTATCGGCTCGCTCTTTACGAAAGCCTTTTCAACTACCAACGGATGGCGCATCCTGAGATCGCGTGAGGTATCGAACTTTGGCTTTTGCGGAGCAAGCGGCGAATAGCCTTTTGAGACGTGCGGCTGGGGCAGCGTGTGAAGCTTTGGACGGACGTGGGTAGCGGTCTCCGCCTCGGCAACTATTCGCCGGACCTCGCGAAGATCTTCCCAGAAATCATCTATCGACTGCTGCCGAAGTGCAGGGTCACCGGCGGTCGCACGGGCGAGTACCCGTTTCAGTTCCGGTGCCCAGTCCTCATTTCGGACCACGATCGGTAGATCGGCGACAGGCTGGTTAGCATAGAATCGGGGAGCTTCTCCGGAAACGAGCGTATAGATCGTCTTGGCAAGCGAATAAATGTCGGACGAAGGTGTCAGGCTTGGCACTGCTACCACATTCTCCATCCCGACCGAAAGCGGACTATGTTCAGGCGGTGCATAGATGTTCGTGCCTACCCGCGTGATAGGTGCGTCGGATTGGTGGACGCGAGCGACGCCGAAATCAGCGATCTTGACAATGGAACGATCCTTTGTGAGAAGCAGATTCTGTGGCTTTATGTCGCGGTGGATGATGCCGTGTTTGTGGGCGTGGCGAAGCCCTGCGCAGACCTGCTCGATATAATCAAAGGCGTTCCGAAGCGACAACGAGCCCTCGCGACAGGCACGCTGGAGGTCACCGCCCTCGAGATATTCGAGAACCAGATAGTGAAAGACCGTGCCGTTCAGGTCTCGGGCAGTCCCGTGGCCGAGCCGACTGATGATATTCGGGTGGCGGACGCGGTCAAGTGCGATCGCCTCATTCTGAAAATTTTCGACCAAAGTGCGTTCGAGATCTGGGTCGAGATCGTCCTGTAGAAAAACGTTAAGAGCTTTGATCACGACCTCGGCGTGGGCGGATGTAGGCGAAGCGATGGTGTCGCGAGCAAGAAAGATCTCGGCATAGCTCCCCCTGCCAAGCTCACGAACGATGTCGTAACGCTTGTCGAGCCTTGAATTTTTCAGAGCTAATTCCCGCATCCTTACACCGCCGAGGCGTCCGGCGGCTCAACCTCTTTCGATTAAATTATAGTTTGAGAGCCGCAGCTTCGCATAATCCTTCTTTACGCCGTATGTTGAAAGAACGAATTTCACGTTTTCCGAGTTGCAAATAAACACGGTAAAGCCATCGGACGAATAGCTGACCTGTTGCGTCGGGGCTGTTCAGTTTCCTGGCTACCATTTCGGCCAGGCGTGATAAGAAACCTCAGGTTCACGCAAGGATGCCAAATACGCAATGAAAAGCAAAGGATGACGACCCGCGACGCAGATCCGGTTCAGCGGAACCGAGGCGGGAGAAAACAAAAAAGCGGGCCGGTGGATATTCGGCCCGCAAGTGCTCTAAAGACATGTATCGTTACTAGTCGTTCGTCCGCATAAATCCTGTGGTTTGAACATATTGGAAGAACGGTGTTCCGGGAGGAAGCCGCCCGGGATCGAGGAATGTGCTGTCAAACACCCAGTTACGAACCGGGGGGTTATATACCAGGTTACAGCACTTGAATGAACCGTTCGCATTTCGCGAATTGTAAAGATTGATGAGCGAGCCCGAATAGTTAAGATTGATCCGGAACGCGGAGTTTGCGGGGTTTGTCCACATTTCGAGGAACCGCTTGAAGTTGTGCACACCGCCGTTCATGCGCGGGCCGATGCCGCCCTGATGAGGAGTCGCCTCTCGGGTTGAGAGGGTATCGCCGGAGATCATCGCAAAGCGAATGGTGGTCTCCGTCGCAGGTCGCTGCGGACGGTCATAAGGAAAAACAAAGCTCCTGGCGTCGTTCCAGTTATTGGACAGGATCGTGACACCGTCTGCAACGACAGATGCCGGGATGTGCGTGGCAGTGTTCAGCGGCCTGTAGTCGTTGTAGGGCGTGTTGCCGGTGGTCGGTACGCTTACAACGTGGGTCGCATTATAATTACCCTGCACATACATCCCGTTCTCCGAAGCGACAGTAAACCCTTTCGTATTTGAGGAATTCGCCGAGTCATAAATGCCGGGAATGGTGGTGCCATTGATCAGCCGGACGCCTCGCCGATAGTATCTATGGTCGTTGACCGCGGCAGTGTCCGTCGCAATCGTTCTAATTCGATAGCGTTCCGCTTCACAGTTGTGATCGGCAAGGGAAACACAGAAACGGGTATCGAGCTGGTTGTTGAAATTGACGTCTTCGCCGAGTTGAAGGAGTGTGGTGGTCTGGTCGCCGTTGACATATACGTCTTCCATGTCGAACTCGCCGTCGAAATCGAAATCACCGCGACGATCGGAAACATAGAACACCCATCCGCCATTCTCAGGAATATCAGTGCTTCGAAGGCTGCCGCTATTCGCAAGAGCGTAAGGGGTGGTGACAGGCAGGCGGCCGTCGAAATCACCACGCAGAAATCGGCGAAGATTGGCAACGTCGATATCGACGACGCTCATAATGCCGTTTACCGGCAGTCGCTGGTTTGTGCCGCCCATCGTCCCAAAACTGCCGGTAGGATAGTATGTGGTGCTTCGCTCGTCATAATAAAGCCCCTCGCGCATATCAAACATCTTGATCGGGAATGGGACGACGGCGAGCCCGCTCGTACTGTTGACGGTTGCAAGCTTGAGGTGGCCATAGTTCTCCGTACTGGAGTTCGGATCTACGTTTACCAAAGTGCAGGGAGTTGCTCCAACGCACCCTTGGCCGATGCGTGTGGCGTTTGCATTCGAATAGCGGACCACGGCGTTGTAGCCGCCGGATGCCGTGTAGTTGTTAAGTACGCTGCTGCCGCCGGTGATAGCCGGCCCGGGGATCGCAAACCGCTGTAACTTGATGATCGAGCGGCTGTCGGTTCCGGTTGAAGGCGTTTGAGGCGTCGTGGCGATCAGAGAACTCCCCGGTACGGTGTGGTTATAGCCTGTGATGGAGAGGTTTCCGCCGAATGTGGGTGCCTGTTCCGTAACGCCAAGGCTAAGTATGTCGGCGGTGATATCTTGAGTGATAACGGCACCGGTCGCTTCATTGATCGCGACCGTCTCTATCTTGATCCAGACCTCCCGGGCATTGCCCGAACCGGCGTTGAGCCGTTCGCCATTTACGCGGGTGGCCTGATAACCATCTGTCATCGGATGCAACATCGGATTGTACCCGCGTGATGCGAGCCCAAGATTTCCTGCTGCCGTGGCCGCTGCGACGGTTAGCGGAGCTGTCGGATCGGTTCCAAGGATCGAGCCCGATATGTGGCCGTCCAATCGAACGCCACAAGGGGTGGCCACGGCCGAGCCAAGCGAAGTGGCACAACCGGGAAGCTTTGCCTTGCTGTCTGAAAGGCTTACGCGAATGCCGGGCTTGTTCGCAAACCGTTCGGCCCTGAGAATGTCGTTGTCCGCCGTTGCCGCTGTAACAGGAACAGCTGAGTTGCCGTCGGATGCAAGGTCTCCGCCCGCGGCCGTTGCCTGTTCCTTCGGCCGTTTGATCATTTCAATAAGACTGTTCTGATCGGCGTCTGCTCCGACCTTTAGCGGGAGCCTTAGCTGTTTGGTCTCGGCCTGCAGGTTTCCGTCAAATATGGTGCTGGAGGTTCTCCAGCCCGCATTTAACCGGCTGGGCGGAAGATCAGGATCGCTGGCGAAGACATTCGGAGTTCCGTTCAGGACGCTTCCGTTGTCGCGATGAAGCTGGCGAAAAACACCAGATGCATCCTTTATCCATGTACCGTTGTAGTTGTCACCCGTATGGCCGTTTCTCCAGGTCTGAGTTACGATATGCCCTGCGGCGGTGACCCGAGAGTCAAAATAGACCCCATCCGGGCCGGGAGACATAAAGAAATGCCTGTTCGAGTGGACACGTCCGCCAAAGCTGAAAAGCGGAGGACGGTAAAGTTCCAGGTCGTCATCATAAAATATACCGAACTGGAAAATGGGGATCTGGTTATTAAGAATATTTCGCGTCAACTGGACCTGAATTCCCTGCGGATCGGTCACGGTCGTGCGCAGCCGCCAGTTGCTTCTGATAGCGTAAAGGCCGGCGAACGGCCCGCCCGGCAGCACGACGGTGCGTTCCTCGTTGGTCAGGCCGGTGTCTGTCGGATCGAGTTCAGGCTGAAAAGTAAAATTGTCGAAACCGGGTATGGCCCTGATCCTGGCCTCGTCAACAACGGTCGCGCGGTCGGCCGCGGTCGGATTAAGCTTGACCTCATAGACCTTGTTGAAGTTTCGGGTCATCACCTCAAGAGCGCCCTGTGCCGCATAGAGTGCACGCCCTTCGGCGACCTCGTTGCCGACGGCGGCTGCTTCTGTGGCGGTCCTGGTTGTCGCCAGGACGACAAAGCCGCTAATGAGTACAAGCACGAACAACGCGATGACAAGAGCCGAGCCCTGTTCACTGCTTCTGTTCCCTAGTTCGATCTTCTCAGTACTTCTCATATCCGTTTCCTCTTAATTCGTCATTCCTAGCTGGCGTCGTATCCAAGATTTCTCGTGCTGAAGGTCGAGGTCATCGTTATTCTCAAGACCTCGTTCGGGTCAGCTACTACCTCAGTTCCGCGAACGGTGATCGTAAAACGGACCTGGCGGACCGCGATCAGGCGTTCGAGCTCCGGGTTCGGAGTGATGGAGCCGTCGTCCATAACATATTCGATCTGAAAGTCCTCAACACCGTAAACGAGCACCTCATCGACAAAAGCGGCCGGGGTCGCCGGCGGCGGGCGATTGGCAAAGTCGCGGCGGGTCAGCTCACCGTTCGGCGTCACGAAATAGGTCACCATCCGGACACGCTGCATACTGGCGGGCGTCGTGATGTTCGTAAGCGTTCCGCCGGTTCCAGTAAGATTCATGCCAAGGATATCGCCATTGGCAAACTGAACTCGGTCTGTTCCCGAAAGTCCGGTCACAACGCTAAGCGTCGAACCGGTATTCCCGGTGACGAGGAAAAGGTCATTTACGCGACATTCGGAGTTGCTGCCCGCTATCGGAACGATCTCGTCAATTCCGTCAATGGTGGTCGCAGCGTTTATCCGAAGCGGCATTGAGACCTCGCGCCCGGGGTCGCCGACGAGATTAAAGCTCGGGTCCTTAAAAAGGAAGGTAACCTGGTCAGTGCGGACACCCGGGTCCGGGTTAAGATTGTTCGGGTGTAGGTCGTTGCCGGAGATGATCGGCGGCACGTCGTCACGCGAAGGGTCGGGATCAGGCGGCAGGCCAAGCAGCGGATAGAGCCTGGAATCAGGTACGACCACTGCGCTTTCGAGCGGGTAGCCGAAACCTGCGTTGTAGGTATCGCGTCCCAAAAGATTCAGCGACAATCGCACGGACTTGTTTAGGGGCACCTGTTGGTTGACCATTGAGCGGCCAGCCTGTGCTACCTGCATAACGCCAAATATTGCGGCCGTAACGATAAGAAAAATTACGATCGAAACGAGAAGTTCGACGAGCGAGAATCCCCGCTCATCGGCCCTTTCGCTGATCGCCGTTGATTTACGAACAAACGTTTGATCTTTCATAGCTCAACCCTTAAATGCCGCCGTCCTCTATTTCGTAATCGGTCAAAGCGGTAGTCAGGACCTCCCGGAACTCTGCCGTACCGATAAAGTAAGTGACGATAACCTGAACGGAGCGCATCCTCACCGGTGCTGTGCCCGGGGTCGGACAATTCGGCGAGGGGCGATCCGGATCGCAGATATCCGTGATGATGATCTCGCGCTGAAAACCGTTCAGCACGATCCCCTCGTCGTCCGCTGTTCCCAAAACCTGATCGGGGCCCGGATCAGTGAAGACATTGTTAACACCGGTAACGAAGATCCCTTGCGGAATTCCCGTGTCGGGATCGGGATTGCTGCCGACATTGCCGACACGCCTCCAACCGAGACGCGAAGCGTCGGATGTTTCTTTGACCGACATTATAGATTCCATCGTGGAGGTCGCGATCTGTTTCGCCATCACCTGCTGTTCCTGGCCGCGTCCGCGTACCACTGACGCAGAGATCGCCGCAAGCAACGCGAGGATGCCGACGAGCAGGATCACGATAGCGACCATCACATCGATGTATGTGAAGCCGGACTGTGAGCGTTTATCGAAAGTCTTCATAATCTTTTGTCCCGTTAACATCAATAGGGCTTGAACTCGGTCCCGTCGTACCGCCAATAACGAACTGCACCGCTGCCGGCAAACATTGTCAGTGCCCGGATCTCGCCGATACTGTTAGGTGCATTTACATCGTCCGGCCTCGGCGACCAGATGAAGAGGCTTGAATTGAGCGGAACGCCGTTTGCGCCGACGACCGAGCCATCACTTCGAAACCGCGCCGCCCAAACCCTGTTCCCGGTAACGGAAACGCCGTCGCGCTCATGGCCGATGTTGTCGTTCGCGAAGACCGCCGTTGCATAGTTAGGCGGATTTGGCGGCGCAACCGCCGGTGGCGGCGCGTCTATTCTTACAAGCTCCGGTGCAAGCAGGGGCATGCTCTTGAACAACTGATCCGGACCGGTGGGGTCCTCGTCGATGAGGTTAAGTGAATTGGCGGTAAGATCGACCTCAAAGCGCACTGTCGACCGACGCGAGAGAGCCCGCTGGCTTGCCTCCTGCATCGCATCAATAACAAGCAGCGACTGATCATCGGAACGATAGAGCTTTGTATAGCTAAAGAAATACGGTACCGAGATCGCCGCAAGTACACCGATCACGAGCAGGACCGTCAGCAGTTCCACCACGGAGAACCCCGAAGATGTTCGACTTAATAGCGTCGACGGAGCAGGCGACATTGATTGCGGACAATATTTGAACATAGCGGTTTGATCCAAATTCTAGAGGGCTCGGAAGGAAGCTTGTTGAATGAAACTCTACGCAGCGAACCGTCGCCACGGTCGAGTAGGAGCCCACAATGATAAGAAAGGAAGAAAGTTCAACACTTTCCAAAAGTATTTTACACAGTTGAACAGCGTAAGGCAACCAAAATCCTACCTTTCAATAAATGCGGGTATAATTTAGAATTCGAGAAGGACAAAAGTTTTGCTCTCGGCCCACCTGACACGGCAAATGACTCAGGCACACAACAAAAAGGCCTCACCCGACTGGTTGATACAGGGAGTACTGACCAAGATCGGGGACATCTTTGACAGTCTGACCGGCCGCCGCTGGAAGCCTTCGAGTTCGCTCGCGACCAGCCAATTGATCGAAAGGCTCAAGTTTCTGCTAGATTCGGAGGCCGTTGACGGTGAGGGCGGGAGAAAATACGTACCCCACAACATAAAGCTGAAAATGCAGTGGGACAAGTTTGCTGCCGATTCGGAAGAGGCACTGACGATGATCAGGAACGAATTTCTTGTTGCGGCAATAGACCATATAAACGATCGCCGCTACTATACACGTGCTCCGATAGCAATAGAGGTCAAGCCCGATTATTTCACCGAGGGTGTCCGGCTTTTTGCCAGCTTCGAGGCATTTCCAGACGATCATCAAGAGGCCCAGATCAACGTATCATTGCCGGGCGACACGGACGAACCGCCCGAGAGCGCGGAGGTCGAAGTGGCAGCGGAGAGGCGGGCCGCGTTTGCCAGGTTCACGCTAGATCAGCGTTTGATCGAAAAGGATCTCACCTTTGTCCCGGGTGGAAGGCTGAGCGTAGGCCGCACAAAGGAGAATGACCTGGCGATAGACGACATCAGCGTGTCGAAATATCACGCCTCCCTGCTTCTGGACACCGAGGGGCGGCTGGTGATCGCGGACACGGGCTCGACCAACGGAACATTCATAAACGGTGTGCGTATCTCTTACGGAAAGGCAGCTACGGTAGGCCCCGGCGATAAGCTTAAGTTCGGTGCGATCGACGTGGCGATAAACGTGGCCCCACTGCCAGAAGAGCCCAAGACGCCGGATGTGACGGTGGAATTCAGCCATTCGGAAACGGTGGGCGGATTTGAATTCAAAAAGCGGGAGCCTGTAAACCTGTCTCCGATAGAAACGGGGCAGAAGACCGAAGTGCTTGCGCACGACGCGCGGCCGACGAAGTCGATCCCCGCCGAACAGCCGGCTCCAACTATGCCCGCGATCAGCGTGGATCCCCGGGAGGACGGCGAACGAGAACCGGAGGTAAGGTGAAGCTTTTTTTCCTGCTGCAAATAGACTGGAGCAAATTGAGCCCCGACTCGCTGTTCGGCGGCCAGGTTCTGGAGCGCGTGCCGGCCGGGCTTTCATTGCTCTACATCGTTGGTGTCGGTATACTGCTGGGCTTTCTCACACTCACCTTTTTGGACAACTTTCGCAAGACCCGTTTCCTGTTCGAGTTCGATCTGCCGAAAGACGTCAGAAAGCGTCTCACCCAAACGCTTGCGAACCGCAGCATCCGCCAGTGGCAGTGCGTGTTCATATTGCTGGCGCTAAGCGTGTTCGGCTTTCAGGCCTATTGGACCTATTTCGCCGGCGATGTGAATGAACAGTTCCAATCGCTCGCCTACAAGGACCTTAGAGCTAGGCGGACAACCGCTGCGAACCTCCGCGGATGGATGTTCGACCGGAGCGGACAACTCGGAAGTTCGCTTGCATACTACCGCGCCGGAAAGAGCGGCGACATTCAGCGGGCCTATGCTCTCGAAAAGGAACTCGCACATCTGCTGGGTACAGAAAGAGGGACGCCGGGCCTTGAACGAACACTCTTCCTCAGAAATGCCGATCCTATGCCCGAGGCATGGGACGTGCTGACGACAATAAAGGACACACAAGAAGACCGCGACGTCCGTATTACCATCGACCGCGACCTGCAGGCCTACATCGCCGCACAACTGGACGGACGAAAAGGCTCGATCGTTGTGCTCGATCCGCAGAATGGCGACATCCTAGCGATGTTCTCAAACCCGTCTTACAACCTTGCCGAGGCGAATGATCTGGATAGCTATCTGAAACTGGAGGCGAACCGGCGCGACAAACCGCTGTTGAACCGTTCGACCCGTGAATTCTATATTCCCGGCTCGACGTTCAAACTGTTCACGGTGATCGCCGCGTTTCGTGCGGCCCGGCAGAACGCCGTCTTCCCAAGCTATCCGGATGGATTCAGGCCGACGCGCGGTTCGCTGCCTATAGTGGATGCGACCCAGAAGCGGGTTGGGATGAACGTGAGCGGGGCGTGCAGCGGCGGCTGTCAGCCTAAGGACATCACGACGGCTTTCAAGGTCTCGAGCAATCAGTATTTTGCACAGCTTGCCATCGCTCTCGGCAGGGAGAGGATCCACGAAACGGCAGAATTGATGGGGATCGCCGGGGTGGAGACGCCGGGCGAGGCTCTGATGTCGCGGTTCTTTCCGTCGATCCTGAACACCAGCACTCCGGCCATCGCGAACGCGCTCGCCCCGCAGCGGTCCACCATCGTCACGGGCAAGGACATCTCGGCGTTCGACATCGGGCTAGAGGGTATGGGACAGGGTTATGCGGGCCAGATGACCCCGCTGCAGATGGCGATGATCACGGCGGTGGCAGGAAATATGGAAGGCAAACTGATGAAGCCCCGGATCGAGGCAGATCAGCCGCCGGCCATGTTCTCACAGGTGCTCTCACCTCAACAGGCCGCTGCCGTCCGACAGATAATGGCCACCGTTACCGAAGAACCCGGCGGCACGGGCACCGTGATCGCGGGCCGATTGGCGGGTACGGGAATAAGGACCGGCGGCAAGACAGGAACGGCGGAAAAGGAGACTCCGCTCTACGACGAAAAAACCGGACAGCTCAGAACCGTAAAGAAGAAGAGAAGGAACGCCTCGGGCGAATGGGAAGAATATGACGCTCCGGTGATGTTTACGCGCTCGGACAGTTGGTTCATCACGATCGCACCGCTTGAGCGGCCGCGGCTGGCGATCGCGGTGGTAGTTGAGGGCGGCGGCTACGGATCGCGGACGGCGGCTCCGATCGCAGCGAATGTGATATTGAAGGCGCGGGAACTCGGGCTGCTCGGCGACCAGTACAAACCGAAGGCCGCTCCGCAAAAGCCCCAACAGCGACGCAGATGACGCGGCACCGGGCACTCGGGAAGACACGTTGAGAAACAGGACCTCATCACATTTTTTCATTCTTGTGCTGATCGTGGCACTGACCGCGATCGCGCACTACGCTATCTATTACGGGGGGATGATACGCGGTTATGAGACCTCCTATTATTCCGGCGTGCGGAACATTTTGCTCCTGACGGGGCTGGCCGTCCTTCCCATCTTTTTAAAGCATGTATTCAAATTCGGCGGCAATTGGACGCTTTACACCACGGCCATTCTGCTTTTCTCGGTAGGCCTGACGGTGCAGTATCGTCTCTTCAGCGACCCCGAGTACATTTCTCGTCGTGACAAGGCCGAGGCCAGACAGGCAAAGATCCGAACGCTCCAGATGAACTTTATTCAGGAGAACTACTCGGCGGAGAAAAAGCAGATGATGGGGCTGCCGGCGACGCCGCCCTCCCCGGTAGATCTTTCCGATCGCGAGCTTCGACCCTCGGAGGAGACTCTCTCGGCAGTCGCGTTTTCCGGAAAGACGATAAACCCGGTCTTGGGCATGATCGGGCTGATCATTGTCCTGTTATTGCTGCGAAGTGAAAAGCTGCTCGACCTGATGCAGCGGAACGGATTTGCGATAGTTCTGCTGACGCTGGGGCCGTTGATCGTGGCGGCGATCACATCAAGCGCCGGAAAATCGATCGGCAATATGACGCCGTGGGAGCCGTCGAAAATTCCTTTCTTGATCGGATTCGCGGCTATTCTTGCGGCTCTCTACAAAAACCTTGCTCGTACATATTGGGGATTGCCGAGGGCTAGGGACGTTGTTCCTCTTCTCTTTATGGCGGCACTTCCCTTTTTCCCTTTCTTTATATTAAAGGACTTTGGGCAGATGATGGTGTTCGGCGGGGTTTACGCCACGCTTTATATCATTGCCATCAGGCGTTTTGCCCAACGCTTTGTGTTCGTCGGGAGTGTACTTCTCGCAATAGGTATCCTGGTTGTAAGCGCCCTGCCGGAAAACACGCAGGAAAAGATACCTTTATTGCCAATGGCGGCAAAGCCCGTAAAAACGGTGCTGCCGGACCGCATTCAGCAGCGGTTTCATCTCTGGCTCGATGGGTTCAATCCGCCGAGTCCCGACACGACCTGGTGGAAGTCGGACTACGACAACTATTTCAAGCGCCTAGTAGCCAAAGACCCCGAACTTCCGCAGCTATTGGAACGCGATCCGGGACTCCAACGGACGATAAACGTCGATGCATGGTTCGACATATTGGCCTTTCAGCCGGCGCAGGCCACATTCGGACTTGCCTCCGGAGGGACCACAGGACGCGGACTGGGCCTCGGATATCCTGAGCTGATCCCGGTGGCGGACTCGGATTATATATTCGCGGCCCTGGCGGAAGAACTTGGACTTTTTGGGGGTTTGTTGGTAACCTTTGCGCTGATCGTATTTGTCAGCGCCGCCGTCAGAACTGCTTTGGATTCAAGAGATATGTTCGCCAAGCTCTGCTGTATCGGGCTGGCGGCCTTTATCGGATTTCAGGCATTGGTGAACATGGGCGGCATCACAAGGGCACTGCCGATGACGGGCATCACACTTCCATTTGTAAGCCACGGCGGCTTCTCTCTGATTACCAGTTTTGTGATGTTGGGGATGCTGATGGCATTTTCTCACCGAAACGCACTCGACCGACAGGCAAAGGATGCTCAGGTACTGCCTTAGCTATCTGCTGATAATTAGCTGTAAGTAAATGAATTATGAAACTGGCGAGCCGGATACGCAGCTATTGGGGGAATAGTAAATGAATAACGCAACGGACTGGAGCACGGCTAGCATAAGCGACCGGGGGCTCAGCGATAAGAGGCCTGTAAATGAAGATTCAATGCTGTCGCTGGAGCAATTTGGCGTTTTTGCCGTTGCTGACGGCGTCGGCGGAGCTCAGGCGGGCGACGTTGCCTCGCAGATGGCAATGGAGATAATCGGCGAGGCGTTTCTCCACTACGGCGACACGGTTGACCCGGAAGAGATATTGCGCGTTTCAATGGAACGGGCGAATGAAGCCATCCACCAGATGGCGACCGAGCTCCCGCAACTTTCGTCAATGGCGACAACCGTGGCGGCGATCCAGGTCTCGGGTGACATCGTGACCATAGCTCACGTTGGTGATTCGAGGGTTTACAGGCTGGATCCGGATGGACGGCTCCACCGGGAAACGGATGACCATTCGATGGTCGAAGAAGAAGTTAGGGCAGGCCGGATGACGCCGGAACAAGCCCTTAACCACCCGGGGCGCAACATCATCAGCCGGGCCGTAGGCGCCGAACCGACGGTTGATGTCGAGATAAAGACCATTATGACGGACCCGGGCTCGACCTTCCTGGTCTGCACCGACGGTGTTACGAGGCATATCAGCGATGACGAGTTGGAGCATCTGCTGACCACGGGTATGAGCCCGGAAATGGTGTGTCAGCAAATAAAGGACATCTGCTATGAACGAGGTGCGGAAGACAATCTTACAGCGATCCTGGTAAGGGCCGAAACCCAGCAGACAGCGGCGGAAGAGCCAGTAAGGGCGGCCGCTGACGAGATGGAAACGGAAACCGTTGCGACCGCACGGCCGGCTTTTGAGGAACAGGCCCGGGATGAGATAGTGTTCGAAAGCGACGACGCCTTTGACGCGTCCGAGTCCGAAACGGAGACGTTTGAAGCCCACGATTCCGATCTTGCGGAGGAACGCGAGATCGAAATGGTCGAATTGAACGAAGAGATTCCAGCGAACGAGCCTGTCGCAGAAACGGCTCAGACCGAGGGATCGTCACCTGCCGAAACGGAGTACGTCTCTTCCAGCGTTGTCGTACCGGCGGGCCGCCAGCAGGCAGCCGACCGCGACCTGCAGATGTTTGGCAACACGGTCGCAGCAAAGACGGCTCCGCCGATCGCATCCGGATCCTTGATCGGCACGATATTGTCTTCGCTGATCTGGCTGGTACTCGGCAGTTTGCTGGGGATAACCGGTTACTATTTGTGGCATCAAAACAACCCGATCGAACACGAGCCGCCACCGCAACTAGTTGAAAAGACACAAGATATCCAGCTCTCTGCATTTGCAGAAAGCCGACGGATCGTGGACTCCGACCCCGAGGCCTATCTGAAGGCAAAGGCCGCAAGCCCGCAGGACGCTATCGACCATTACCTTCTGGGGCGTGCAATGCTGCTAATGGGCCGGCTGTGGGATGCGGACAAACAGTTTGACCTGGCAAAAGCGAAACTAGGCGAAATGGCGGAGGCGGACCAAAAGGATGTCCCGACTCTAAAAGCTGACATCGCGATAGGACAAGCACTCGCAAAGAACTCGGCCGTCGGCGAAGCAATGAAAAAGGAACTCGACGCAATGAGGGAAGCTGTGAAGAAAGACAGTGAGCCGGCCGCTAACTCAATCGCGGCTAATTCGAACGCGGCCAGCCAGTGAAGGGCTGCATCAGAGCCTTCGATGCAGTCGAACGGAGCGGGCATGGAACAGTATTACACCGCAGGAAACCGCCAGATTAAGGCTTTCAACCGGCGAGCAGATATCTATCGTTATGGTCTCTCCGCTCACCGACAACAACTCGTCCGAGACCCCGTGTGATTCTGAACCGAAAGCAAGCACACGTGGCTTCGTCCAGTCGAGGTCAGTATGCGGCGTCCCTTTGCCCGGCCCGGTGGCTGAGATCGCGGCATTCACCCCGCGAGCAAAGGCGACGAGATCGTCAACAGCAATACCCTCGGCGACCGGCAGCCTGAACAGAGAGCCCATCGAACCTCGCAAAGACTTTGGCGAAAATGCATCAGCAGACCCGATAGACGTAATGACACCGGCGGCCCCCGCAGCCTCAGCCGTACGGACAATCGCTCCGAGATTTACCGGATCATTCACCCGGTCCAGAAAAACGGCGAGCGGCAAAACTGATTTCCGGTCGAGCAAGCGCTCCGCGATCGTTTCGAGCGAATCGGCCGGCCGTTCGGCAACGGCGACAATACCCTGCGGTGTTCGGGTATCCGCAATTGACGAAAATACCTGATCCGCAACAATGAAGATCTCTGAGCTCCCACAACATCGGTCAAGCAATCCCCGATTCTCAGGCTTTTCAGCAAAAGATGCAGAGGCAAAGACCGACGACACCGGGAGCCCGGCCGCCGCGAGCTCGCCGACAAGCTTTTCACCCTCTACAAAGATGAACGAGTCTCGGCGGCCGTCTCTTATCGCACGGACGAATTTCAGCTTTTCATTGCTGCGGCTCTTGATCATCACCAACGGAGATCTGCGGAAACGTTGAACGACAAGGATTTTAAGTTAAAATGGCGTAGATGCCTAAGTTAGCGTAACATTCAAGCCAAAAGGGACGGCCGCTGACCCTGCCGAAATAAATATGAAACCTGGATCAAGAGCATTGTCAAACATCGAAAAGCTGAATGAGCTATCGCAAAAGGCCGAAGCGGGCGGCGGACACGGACGGCTGCAAAAACAACGCGAGGCCGGCAAAATGACCGCTCGCGAACGCATAGATCTGCTGTTGGACGAAGGAACATTCGAAGAGTTTGACAAGTTCGTGGTCCACCGTTCAAACGACTTCGGAATGGACAAGCAGCGGATCCTGGGCGACGGCGTGGTAACCGGACACGGGATGGTGAACGGACGCGAAGTTTTTGTTTTTGCACAGGATTTCACGGTTTTTGGCGGCTCGCTCTCGGAGACCCACGCCGAGAAGATCTGTAAAGTGATGGACTTTGCGATGAAGGTCGGCCGTCCGGTGATAGGGCTGAACGATTCGGGTGGCGCACGTATTCAAGAGGGCGTGGTATCGCTGGGCGGATATGCCGACATCTTCCTACGAAATACGCTGGCAAGCGGCGTCATTCCACAGATCAGCTGCATTATGGGGCCGTGTGCGGGCGGAGCGGTCTATTCGCCGGCAATTACGGACTTTAACGTGATGGTTCGGGACACGTCGTACATGTTTATCACCGGGCCGGACGTAATAAAGACCGTAACGCATGAAGATGTGACGAAGGATAAGCTGGGCGGGGCAATGACGCACAACGAACGTTCGGGAGTCGCACATTTCGCTGCCGATTCGGACGAACATGCACTTCAACTTACGCGGGAACTGCTCTCTTTCATCCCCTCCAACAACATGGAATCGCCGCCTTTCGTGCCGACAGACGACCCGGCGGACCGCGAAGAACCAGAATTGGACAGCATCGTTCCCGAGTCGTCAAATCAGCCTTACGATATCCGGTCGATCGTCGAAAAGGTGGTGGACGACGGCTATTTCTTTGAGATCCAGGAGCATTTTGCAAAGAACATTGTGGTCGGGTTTGCACGGCTTGGCGGGTATTCGGTGGGAATCGTGGCAAATCAGCCCGCGTTCTTGGCCGGAGTGCTGGACATTAATGCTTCGGTGAAAGCCGCGAGATTTGTTCGGTTCTGCGATTGTTTCAATATCCCGCTGATCACATTTGAGGACGTACCGGGATTTTTGCCGGGCGTGGACCAGGAACACTATGGGATAATCCGCCACGGAGCCAAACTCCTGTACGCGTTTGCCGAAGCGACTGTACCCAAAATAACGGTCATAACGCGAAAAGCATATGGCGGGGCCTATTGTGTGATGGCCTCGAAACACATACGCACCGACGTGAATTTTGCATACCCGACTGCCGAAATAGCGGTTATGGGCGCTGAAGGCGCGGTCGGGCTGCTCTACAGAAAGGAGCTATCCTCTGCGACGAACCCCGAAAAAGTGCGTGGGGAAAAGGTCGCGGAGTTTCAGGACAAATTTGCTAATCCTTATGTGGCCGCGGAACGAGGATTTATCGACGAGGTCATTCGGCCGGCACACACAAGGGCAAAATTGACCCGCGCCTTGCATATGCTCCGTGATAAACGGGATACGAATCCGCCCAAAAAACATGGGAATATCCCGCTTTAAGAAGCACTTTAATTGTCAGATCGCGACATTTAACGCTTAACATTAAAACATTTGACATCATCCCTATTTACAACATTTACCGGCAATACCTAATGTTATCACCGAATACAACGGAGATCGAGCCACATCCTGGACGGCCGACAGTCGCCGAGATAGACCTGTCGGCCCTCGTGTTCAATTTCCGGTCGATCCGCGATTTTGTCGGAACAGAGATCGCGTTTATGGCCGTTGTCAAGGCAAATGCCTATGGCCACGGTGCCGTTAAGTGCGCCGAAGCGTTGGAAAATGCCGGCGTAGACTGGTTTGGCGTTGCTATAGTTGAAGAAGCACTTGAACTTCGGCAAAACGGCATTTCCCTGCCCATCCTTTGTTTCGGCGGATTATGGCCCGGCCAGGAAGAGGTCGTAATTGAAAGTGGGGTCACGCCGGTGATCTTAACGATCGAGATGGCTGAGCTTCTCAACGACGCCGCCGAACGGCACGGATGCGACGTCGGGGTTCACATTAAGATCGATACCGGAATGGGCCGAGTGGGAACGGCCCTGGAGCATCTCGACGAATTTCTAGATGGGTTGGCCAGATCGAAAAGGCTAAAGATCGATGGCGTGATGACCCATTTCGCAACCGCTGACGACCCCGCCGCCGTTGATCTCACCCGCTCGCAGATCAGCCGTTTCAACCTGGCGGTCGAGAAGGTCCGGGCCAGAGGCCACGATCCAAAATTCCTGGACATGGCAAATTCGCCGGGCGCGGTCGCGTTCCCGGAGTCGAGAGGCGATCTGGTGAGGATCGGCGGGATACTCTATGGTTTGGGCGGTGATGTGCTGCCGGCAGGCATTCCCGCACCCGAATTAAAGCCTGTAATGTCAATAAAAAGCAGGATCGCATTTTTGAAGGAGGTGCCCCCCGGAACTCCGCTTGGCTATGGCCGTTCGTTCATTACGGAACGCCCCTCGCGGATTGCGACTATCCCGATAGGCTACAATGATGGCTACCCGAGGGCTCTGTCGAATCGGGCGGCCGTTTTGGTCCATGAAAGAAAAGTTCCCGTTTGCGGCCGAATTTCGATGGACTGGACGATCATCGATGTAACCGACGTGCCGGAGGCGAGGATCGGAACAGAAGTTACCGTGATCGGAACATCGGGCGATAAAGCGGTGCTTGCGGAGGACCTGGCCAGTTGGGCCAATACGATCTCGTATGAAATAACGTGCGGAATTGGTACTCGGATCCCAAGAAATTACTTTAATATTTCTTAATGTTTATGTTCATGATATGTCTACAATTCACAGTGCGTAATGGGCTTACTTGACTTAAAGTGGAATCTTCTTTTTTCTAGAATTTACTCGAAGGTGGCCTATGGCGACCTGCTTGACCGTGCCGCACAGGTCGCCTTCTATTTCGCATTCTCGATCTTCCCTCTCTTGTATTTTTCGATCACCTTGTTCGGCATTGTTCTCGAATCTGCCGACAGGCTCAAAGCCGAGTTGTTCGGTTACCTTTATCAGATGATGCCGGAGAGTGCCTACATGCTGGTAACGCAGACCGTTGACGAGATCGTGGACGGCAGCACCACGGGAAAGTTGACGCTCGGACTGGCGGTCACGCTCTGGTCCGCCTCAATCGGACTGGACAGCCTCCGTAATGCACTCAACTCGATCTACGGGCTTCGCGAAACGCGTCCATACTGGCGTACAAAACTTGAATCGCTGGTATTGACGTTCCTCTCCATAGTTCTGCTCGCTACGGCGGTTTCGATCGTCTTCTTTGGTTGGCAGCTAATACAGATCGGGCTTGAGTCGCTTGGCATTTCTGTAACTTCCCCGCTTGTTCTGGTGCTGATACAGTGGTTCGCGATCATTGTTGTGATGCTGCTGGCCTGTGAGATCGTCTATAATCTTCTCCCAAATTTTGAGAAGCTCCGCTGGATCTGGGTCACACCCGGCTCGATAGTCGCGATATTTGTATGGATATTGCTAACAAACGGGTTCCGGCTTTATTTGGGCTACTTTAACACTTACAATCGAACATACGGTTCGCTCGGCGCGGTCATAATCCTGATGTTGTGGCTGTATCTGACGGCCGCTGTGCTTATGATAGGTGCGGCCATTAATTCGGTATGGAAAGACGTGACCGCCCCCAACGAAGATGACGAGACCGATCGATAACCTCAAAATCGGAGACGAGTTTACCCGGACGCGCATCGTGACCGACGAGGTCATTCGCGATTTTGCTAAGGTCTCGGGCGACCACAACCCGATCCATCTGAGCGACGAATTTGCCGCGAAAACGCGGTTCGGGCGGCGGATAGCCCACGGGATGCTCAGCGGAGCGTTCATTTCCGCTGTGCTCGGAGATGAATTTCGCGAGCGCAAGATCGTCTATCTTTCGCAGACGCTGAAATTTACCGCTCCTGTGTTTATCGGCGATACGATAACGGCGACTGCCCGTGTTGATCGGGTACGCACGGAGAAAGGTATCGTATTTCTCTTGACCACTTGTACGAATCAGGATGGGCAGATAACCTGTTCCGGCGAGGCCGTGATAATGATGCTCGAATAGCCGATTAGAACCTATGTCATTGATGTTGCAGGAGATAGCCGAACAACCGGCCGTGCTGGAGCGGACAATAGCCGCCGAACAGGACAAAGTAACGCGGCTTGGCGACCATATAAGGCAGAGCGACCGCGATCTGATAATTCTGGTTGCACGCGGCAGTTCGGATAATGCGGCCCTTTTTGGGCGATACCTTTTCGAACTGACGACCGGGATACCGGTCTCGTTGTGTGCCCCGTCGGTTTTCACTCTCTACGGCGCGAAGCTGCGCCTAAACCGAGCTATTGTCATCGGCGTGTCCCAGTCAGGCGAGGGTACGGACATTAATCTCGTGCTAGAACGAGCGAAGGAGGCCGGTGCCCTGACACTCGCCATCACCAATGAGGCTGGCTCGACGATGGCCAGGCTTGCCGACGAGACGCTGCTGATCCACGCCGGCCGCGAGCGTTCGATCGCCGCGACCAAGACCTATACGGGACAGATGCTCCATTTTTACTTACTCGCTTCCGCCATCGGCGATAAACGTCTGGAGTATTTTCGGCTGCCGGAGCTTGCCGCCGCTGCGCTCGAACTGCGCCCGAAGGTTGAAGAGGTCGTTGGCCGGTACGCATTTATGGAAAACTGCGTGGTCGTCGGGCGAGGAGTGAATTACGGCAATTCCTATGAGCTTGCGCTTAAGCTTATGGAAACGTGCTATGTGGTCGCCGAGAGGTTCTCATCCGCCGATTTCTTTCACGGTCCGCTTGCGATCGTGGAACGTCGATTTCCCGTTGTAATGTTTGGTCCGGCGGGCGTCACCAAAGAAAGCAGCCTTTCCCTTCTCCAGAGGCTCGGCGATCTTCATGCCGATTCGTTAAGCATTACGAACGATCCGGAAATTGCAAAGCTGTCGTCTCGCTCGATCGTTTTCGCCGAACAGGTCGATGAGTTTTTGACGCCGATCCCCTTTATCATTCCGGCCCAGATCTTTGCGGCCTTGCTTGCAGAGGCAAAGGGGCTTGACCCCGACGCCCCGCGTTCGCTGGCAAAGGTGACAAAGACGCTATAACTGTGCGGCAATGAAATTCCGGCGATCCGGCAAATGAGATCTTCTTTTCGGTCTCTGCGGCTTTTCGTGAGACTCGTCTTTGGTCTTCGGGAAGGTACTTGCGGAGAAACATAGCTCGCAAATGAAGAATTTAGGATGGCCGGCGAAAAAGAATTAGTTAACGAAAGAGCATTTCCGCTGCGCGCATCGGCGATGATCTTGGCGGCGGTCGTCTTCTCGCTCGGGTTCATGCAGCCGAACATCCGCGTCTCCCGGATGGCCATCCAGTTTACGGACGCCCTGTTCGTCCTACTTCTTGTGGCGACCGCCGTAGCGGTCCTCAACCGGTCACTACCTCTGCGTATGGACCGGTTTTACCTTGTCCTGGCCGCTTACTTTGCGGCACTGATGCTCTCGGCAATATTTTCCGCAGAACCCGATAGGAGTTTCTTCAAACTTGCCGGCGAGGCCTACCTGATCGGCCTCGCGATCATAGCGGGCCAGCTTGTGCGGAGCGAGACGATGTTTCGCAAAATATTTCTGACGTGGATCGCGGCTAGCACGATCGTCTGTTTGATAGGAGTTATTACAGTGGCCGTTTTCTACGTCGACCGCACCAACATCTGGCTCGACTGGTTCCTCCATCATTACGGTTCGTTACCGCCGGGCAACTATCCTCGGATTCAGAGCACGTATATTTATCCCGGTATGCTTTGCAACTATCTCACGGTCAGCCTGATGATGCTGTTCGTTGCCGGGAGATTGGGGTGGATGGGTCGGTCTGCGATATTGGCGGCGACCGGCCTGCACCTGAGCGCGGCGGCGTTTACGATCACGCCGGGGCTTGGCGGTCTGTTGTTCGCGGTCTCTGCCTGGTTCGCTCTGGCCGCAATGGCGGAGGGCCGCAAAACTGCCTCCGCTCTTTGGCTGAGCGCGGGTTTCGTGGCCGCCGCTGCATTCCTTGCCGTCTCGCTTTTCACGCTTCGGCCGACCGAGACCGCGCCATACAGCTTTAACGTCCTCGGTACCGAGGTCTTCCCTTCTCAGCGACTGCTCACCTGGCAGGGGGCCGCAGCGACCGCTCTCGAGTATCCGGTCTTTGGCAAAGGGCTGGGGCTTGGTGTTGCCCGTGTGGAATTCCTTGCACCGTCCGGCCAGAGACAGATGCTAACGGACGCGCATAACACGTGGCTCAACGTTGCCGGGAGTACCGGGCTGGCGGGGTTAGCCGCGATCTTGCTGCTCACTATTGTGCCCGTTCGGCGCCTGTGGCCCCTGACGTTCGGAGGCGATCCGATGTCCGTGATACGGGCAGGACTGGGAATCGCATTCGTATCGTCGTTTATTATTCAAGGGATGGTTGGTTCGTTTGAGAACGCCCGCCATCTTTGGCTGCTGATCGGATTAATGCTCGCCGCCACCCACCGCTCGGATTGATACCCGGCCGATTGAAAACCTGCCGTCATTGCTGTATTCTACGTTGTCTTTTTCATTCAATTCTTATGCATAATTTTGGAGACTCTGTGAAACTCGTTTTGCGTGCGTTATCGGTGGTTCTGTGCGTGGCGGCCGTTTTGGCCGCAGCTTTGTTTTTTGCCGGTTGGGGAGACAACGCCCGGGCCGACCGCCCCATGTATTGGGTCACGATAGATGCCTCTGAGCTTGAATACGTGAACCAAAAGATCAAGGAACAGGCCGCAGGGTCGGCCTACGAACTGATCGAAACCAAAGGCGGCATTGCCATTATCTCTGTGGACGAACTGGAGTCACAGGATTTGAGCGGCCGTATGCACGATCATTTTCACAAATGCGCCGGCTTTATTCGACACGTGTCGCTCGACGAGGCCCGGCGTTCGATCGAGCAGACTCTTGCCGCTTCGTCCGATCTCCAGCTTGTTAATTACAGCATTAACAACCAGGCCGCCGTGACTCCAATGATCGAAGAAGCAGCCGAACCGAATATCCGGCAGACCATCATCGACCTTTCGTCGCTTCACACACGACGCCACGATCAGCAGGGCGGGATGGACGGCTTTAACATGATATTCAACAAGTGGACCCAGCTTGCCCAGGGCCGGTCTGATATCACAGTTCAGCCATTCGCTCATTACAATCCGACAAATCCGATGGTTATGCTAACGCCGCAGCCGTCGGTCGTATTGACCATAACGGGAACCGAGTTTCCTAACGAGATCGTCGTTGTTGGCGGGCATCAGGATTCGATACGGAGCGGGCAGACTACTGGGGCCGCTCCCGGTGCGGACGACGACGCGTCCGGGATCGCCAGTATGACGGAAGTCATCAGGACCATCGTGAACAAAGGTTTTCGACCCGCACGCACTGTCCAATTTATGGCGTACGCCGCTGAAGAAGTGGGGCTTGTTGGTTCTAATGACATTGCCCGCATCTATCGCGAGGAGAACAGGAACGTCATAGGCGTGCTTCAGCTTGATATGACGAACTACGGCGGTAACTGGGCCGATATTGTGCTGATGACGGATTTTACCAACGCAGCACAGAATCAGTTTGTTAGAGACCTGGTGACGGAATACCAGCCGACGCTCGTAGTTAAGAACGACCAGTGCGGCTATGGCTGTTCTGACCATGCTTCCTGGCACAATCGGCAGTATCCCGCTTCGATGCCTTTCGAAGCGAAGTATTCCGGATCGTCATTGGACGGGATCCCTGCACAGTACAACACTCAACTTCACACGGGGAACGATACGCTTGCTCGGAGCAACAACAGAGCGGACCATGCATTGAAGTTTACCCGCCTTGCCATTTCGTTTGTCGGCGAACTGGCCAAGGGTTCGTTGGAGATGGCTCCGCCGCCGCGAACCGCGTTCGATTTTGACGGTGACGGTCGCGCCGATATCTCGATCTACAGGCCGGCGGCAGGCGAATGGTGGTATCTGCGGAGCATCGACGGACATGACCGTGCGGTGCAGTTCGGCACCGAGACAGATACTATCGTGCCAGGAGACTATACCGGCGACGGACGTGCCGACATCGCTTTCTATCGGCCGTCGGAAGGCATGTGGTACATCCTTCGCTCTGAAGATTCGACTTTCTTTGCTTTCCCGTTCGGGGCGGTGAACGACATTCCCGTGCCTGCCGACTATGACGGCGACGGACACGTTGACCCGGCGGTATTTCGCCCTTCGGACGGTGTCTGGTACGTGCTCCGCTCTTCTGACGGCCAGGTTTCCTTTACGTCGTTCGGCGGAGCGGACGACCGACCCGTCCCCGCGGATTTTGACGGCGACGGCAAGGCAGATGTTGCGATCTTTCGCCCGGTAGGAGGCACAGGTGCAGGTGAATGGTGGTATCTGCGAAGTTCGGACGGCGACAATCGAGCGTTCTCGTTCGGTACCGAGACCGATCTCGCTATACCGGCCGATTACACCGGCGACGGAAAGGCCGACGTCGCTTTTTTCCGTCCGTCCACCGGCACGTGGTTCGTGTTGCGAAGTGAGGATAATTCTTTCTACGCTTTCCCGTTCGGAACAGGTACCGATCTCGTGGTTCCCGGAGACTATGACGGCGACGGCATGATCGATCCTGCGGTGTTCCGGCCATCGACGGGCACTTGGTTCATTAACCGTTCAAGCGAGGGAATGCTGATCGCCGATTTCGGCAACGAGACGGACATGCCCGTTCCCGGTGCATTCGTAAAGTAGGAAAAGAAAGGACTAGATCGAATACCGGCGCCCGTAATCAGACGAGCGCCGGTATTTCGTTTTGATATGACCGCTGAAATGCCGTTTTGGATCGTGCCGCTCAGGAGATCTCGGATGCGGCACGAAGCAGGGCTTCACGCATCTCTCCGGCGGACCGCCAGCGTAGGTCAACCTGCTTCGCAAGTGCAGTTTCGAAAACGGCTGAGATACGCAGCGGGATATCCGGGACCCTCTGGACGATCGGGATGATGGGTTTCTCGAAGATCGCTTTTACGGTTTCGGAAATGCCGGCCTTCGGGCTGATGTCTAGGGCATGAGCACCGGTCAGCAGGCTGTAGGCGGTCATCCCGATGGCGTAAATATCTGAAGGCGGCCGGACTTCCTTGAAATCTCTCACCTGTTCGGGCGGCATATAGGCTATCGTTCCCGCTACGTCGCCGACCATCGTAACGCCGCTCATGCCCGACTGTTTATAGCTCTTAGATAGGCCGAAATCGGTCAATTTCGCAACATATTTCGGGAACGAGCCATCAACGAGGATATTCTGTTCCTTGATGTCTCGATGGACGAAGCCCTTCGCATGGGCGAAATCGAGAGCCGCAAGCGTTTGCTCGATGATCTTGACCACCTCTTTGTGGTTCAGCTTGCCTCCACGCTTCTTTGCGAGCCGCGAAGCGTCCATCCCGGCAACGTATTCGGTCACCAAAAAGACTATGCCGTTGTGGGTGCCGTGTTCAATATAGCTGACAATATTAGGATGTTGGAGCGACGAGGCGACCTCGATCTCCCGCATGAATCGCTTTAGCGATTGTTCGCTGACGGCAACCTCGGGGAGCAGCGTCTTGATGGCGACCGGACGCCCATCCTTGACCGAGCGGGCAAGCATCACGCTCCCCATACCGCCCTGGCCCAGAACACGCAGCATTTGATAGTTGGGTATCGGCTGCGGATTCTTTTTCAGCTTCTCGCGACAACCGTCGCAGACGTAGGAAAGCTTTGCGTCAGGACGGGACGCCTCCGCTTTTGCCGGGACACCGCAATTCAGGCATGCGACCGTAACCAGCGAAGGCTCCGTGATCTCTCCTGTACGCGGCCCGCTGACCACCGGAGCGACCGCATCAGACGTGACCTCCACCTCAAGCACCGTCTCACCGCCCTGGATACGGTCGCCGTGTTTAAGGTACGCGGTCTCTACCCTGATGCCATTGACGAACGTGCCGTTTGTCGAGCCGAGATCGCGAAGAAAACATTGCGGCGGAGCAATCTCAAGCAGGCAATGGTGACGCGAAAAGAACCGGTCGTGAGGCAGGCAAAATTGCGCGTCCTCGCTCCGGCCGATCATAAAGGTATCGTGCTGGTCAAACGTGAACTTTCGTCCGGTCTGAGGACCAGCGACGACATTTAAGGTTACGCGCATCTAGAAAAGGTCAAAACAAAAACTTAACTGAATTCTAACATCCCGCCATTGAATTCGATTCATTAACGCGGCAAAAACAACGCCAACCCGTAAAGTAACATAAGCAGGATGTATAGCACCAAGAAGATCGAACTGGTAGCGACCCCAGCGATGGCAAAGCCCTTTCCGCCATATTTCTCCGGGTCATTGCGGTTGAAATACAAAGCAATACCGCCAGTGACCAGTGCGATCGGACTGAACAATAGGCCCATGGAACAGCACCAGCCGATCGTGATGCTTGCCAGCCCGAATGACAGCGAGACGATTGCCAGCGTCATGTCCTGGCTCCTTCTCAACGGCACCACCGGACCGGCCTGGCCTGCGGGATAGGCCATCGGACGCTGATACGGAGCCGGCGGCTGACCGGTTTGCCAGTCTAGCTGGGTCGTCTGCCGGGGCTGGTCCATGAAGATCGTAGGCGGCGGATCGTCAGAAGATGCCGGGCCCGCGTCTGCCCCATCGACCGAGCGCGACAAAAGCTCACCGTCGTTGAGGCAAAAGTTGATATCAGCATCACTGTAGACCTGGCCGCAACGCGGGCATTTTTTCATATCGACTGAATCTATAACTTATTTTCTGATCTCGAAATTCCTGAAGCCGACCACGGCGGCCCCTCCCGAGTAGAGCCCCGCGACACCGCCCTTGAATCCATGGGTGTTGCGCACGGTTGTCACCTTTTCGCCGTTTATCAGGATGTCGAAAAGGTCGTCATTATGCTTTACCTCGAGCACGTTCAGCTGTGTCCCGTCTTTGATCGCATTGCTGTTGGTCCATTCTATGACCGTGACCTCTTTGGTCTTATCGTGGCGAACCACACGGTATCGCTTTCGTTTTGAATCTATCAGAAATGCATATCCCTGCTGCAGCGGACTCGGGTCGCTGTGAAAGACAAGCCCATAGCCAAGCCGCGAATCCATATTTCGCCGATTTCTGACGGTAACTCGTGCCGAAGCCCCTTCGGTCGAGTAGTCCTTGGTGGTCACAAGCACGAAGAAATAGTCTGGGCGAGTCGAGGTCATCGAAAACTCGTCTCCTATGTATTCCGTCTTACCCCATTTCCCTTTGGGATCCACCCATCTCGAGAGATCTATTTTCTGAACATTGGCATATTCTTTTTCTGCCTCTTTGACGTCCGAAACCGGACTCTTGCTCGTGACCACCTCAGTGGGCGGGTCGTCTGACTGCATTGCCATTAAAGCGATAAAACCGACAACTCCACCACCGCAGATAAGCAGGCCGATTCCCAATAGTCCGACGACAAAGAGCCAGGTCTTTGAGGACTTTTGCGGCTGCATCGTGTACTGAGGCTTTTGGTCCCAGCTGGTCCTGACCTCATCCTGCGTCTGTCCAAGTGCCGCGGCCGGTGTCGTCGGCGGCGGCTGGTGCATCATCACCGTCGGCGGCGGCTCGGAAGAGGCGACCGACAGAACTGTGCCGTCCTCGAGACAAAAATTCAGTCCATCGTCGTCATACGTTCTTCGGCATGTAGGGCAGATTTTCATTTTTATTCCAGATTTTTAGATGAGAACCGCACATCTGACAAAAATTACCCGCTCATTATAAACATTTTGTCCGAAAAACGGTATTCGACCCGAACGAGGCGGCAAGATCGATCGGTCGCGAACACGATTAACGAGCATCGACCGCGGAAGATCCCGGTGCCTAGACCATAGACATGCCGCACCGGCCGCAGAACTTTATGTGAGGCGGATAGACGCTTCGGCATTTCGGACAAATGCGTTCGGCCTGTGTTGGCTGTCCGCCGAGAAATCCTGTCGAGTACATTGACGGAGCGCCCATTCCCTGGCCTATGCTTAGCCCACAGCGGCCGCAGAAGCGCGAACCTTCGAGCAGCATGTCCGAGCATCTTGGGCACGGAAATGCCCCTGAGTCGTCGCCGGCTGAAACCATCGAGAACGAACGCCCACCGCAACGCCCGCAGAATTTGACCCCCTCGGCAAACCGGGAGCCGCAGTTGACGCATGCGACTACACCCGGCATCAGGCTGGATCGGACACCGCTGCTGCTGGATCCCTGTGAGGGTGACGGCTGGCTGCCGGTTTCGCGGGAAGCCCTGACGTTAGCCTGGATGACCTGTTCGTCGGCACCTTCGCGGATCTCTATAACTCGTTCGTCGTCGCGGCCACCGAGATTTCCGACCCTAAGCACATGGCGCCCCGGCGGGATGTCCGTCAGAACGACCCGGCCGGAACGCCCAACGCTCCCCTTGCGTTCGTCGTCGACATAGACCTCGGCACCGGCCGGAGCCATTATGACAAGCCGAGAACTGCCGATGCGGGCCTCCTCACCGAGGTTTAGGACCGCATCCTCGAGATCTTCGATCCATTCGGCGGCGGTGGCGTGTCGTTCCGATGCCTCGATCGCCAGCGACCGCATTATAACCGCCTCGACCGCCGCCGGCAGGTCGCTGCGGATGGACGAAAGCGGTGGCGGCTTGTGCATTATCTTTTGCATTACGAGCTGCATCATGTCGCCAACGAACGGGGTCTTTCCGCCGAGCATCAGATAGGCGATCGTGCTCAGGGCATAGATGTCGGCCCGCGAATCGACGCCGATCTCCGGCTGCATCTGTTCGGGCGCCATGAATTCGGGCGTGCCGATGATACCGCGGGATGATGGGGTAGCGTTTGAGCTGATGTCGGTGACGGTATGGCTGACGATCTTTGCGAGTCCGAAATCGCCGACCTTGATAAAGCCGTCGCCCTTACCCTTTTGCATTATGAAAATGTTCGCCGGTTTAAGGTCGCGATGCAGGATACCGATCTCGTGAGCGGCCTCTACCCCGTCCGATATTTGCCGCAGCAGCCGGACGGTCCTTTTTATCGGCAGCGTTCCCTCGCGGCGAAGCAGGCGATGGAGCGTTTCGCCCTCGACATATTCCATTACAAGGTAAAAGACGCCGTCTTCGGATTCGCCAAAATCCGTAACGCTGACGGTATTCGGATGTTGAATGGATGCCGCGGCCTGTGCCTCTCGTTCGAAGCGTGCGATGGCCTCGCCTTCCTGCAGGTCATCGCTGTTCAAAATGTCCTGCCTTACGGTCTTGACGGCCACTTTTCGAGATGAGAACTTGTTGTCGTTGGCAAGATAGACCTGGCCCATCGCACCCTTGCCGAGCCGACGGGTCAGCAGATACCGGCCAGCCAGCAATTGTGTTCCCGGGAGGGCAAAGCGCGTCGGAGTCTCGTCAGCGGGACACTTCACCACCTCATCCGGATAGCACTGTTCACATTTCGGGCACTCTTTCATAAGGGGGTAATGCCGGGGGTCACCGCGGGAACCGGCCCGCAAATCTTGATTTTACGGGAATTGCGGAAAATATTGAAATTGTGCCGCCGCATCGAACGAGCGATCACCCATTGCGGCTTGGAGATTACTTTACAGCTTCGAACCGTGCTTGCTATACTTTGGGTTCTCGGGTCGTTAGCTCAGTTGGTAGAGCAGCGGACTCTTAATCCGCGGGTCGCAGGTTCGATCCCTGCACGGCCTACCAGTTCCGAGAAAAGGCGGCCTGCAGTGGCAGTAATGCCCCCGCAGGACCGCTTTTCTTTTTCCCTTCAAGGCCTACAATCCCTTGTTGCCGAGTGGCCGGCCGGACTTTCAGTTCAGACCTTGTCGCGCCATCGGATAACTTCATCGCGAAGCAGCGGATTTTGCTGAAAACTCGCAGTGTGCCCCTGGGCTTTTGTTGCACGGTGGATGTGCCAATAACTGAGACCGAGTTTCGAGATCGCCCGCGTGAATCTGTATCGGGCAATAGCCTTTCCGCTTCCCATTCCGCCAAGTATCCAAAAACCGCTCTTGAAGAATTTGCAGGTCCGGTCGAGGTCTTCCTGCGTTATCAGCCCACGCGCTATATCGAGCGCGAGCATCTCGTCGAGTATCCGCCGCTGTCTCCGCGTCAGCCAGAAAGCAAACGAGATAAAAATGATAAAGAACGGGATCTCGAAGACTATATAGAGAGCAAAGAAGCCGCAAAGCGAGATCATAGGCCCTCCCAGTCCGAAGAAATCGCAAACGGGATCAAGTCCGAAACTAATGATCGCCAGCGTTACGACAATGCCCATACCATTCCAGATAGCATGGAGCAGCACTGCAAGAGCATAACCGGCCATTGGTGCACCGATCCTGACGATCCAGTTGTGCGACTCGCGGGAAATGCCGCAGCCGATACCGATCATTGCGGTAAAGGTCACGTGTGCCCAGGGCGACAGGATGCCGCGAAGGGAGAATAGAAGGAAGAAATCGGAGATCGCCTCATATGTGAAACCGAACTGATAAACCGCACTGCCCAGGCCGCGGCCGTAGTAGAGAACGTTCTCAACAGTGGCGAAACCGAGAGCGACCACGCCGGCAAAAACGATCCCGTCGAGCACGTCATCGAAGTGACGCCGAAAAAGCATCAGCAAGATCAATAGCCAGATACCCTTTGTTGCCTCCTCAAAGACCGGCGCAGCGATCACCGCTCCGGCAAGGTCGGCAAGCTGCGGTACGCCGGTCATTTCAAAAACAATACCGGCGAGCAGGGTATTCAGAATGATCGAAGCCAGCACCGCAGCTACTCCGCCCCATAAAAAGGTCAGAAAGAGCAGCCATAATGGCTCAGGATCAAACCGGTCCAGCCAGAAAAGCGGGGTCAGGTAGAGAACTACAGGAACGAAGGCAATAACGGCCGCCATTGCCGCAAATACGACGCCCACCTGCGAAAACAACACTAGTGCGACCAACGGAACTCCGATGATCAGAAAGAAATAGGCGGCCGCGACAAAGATGTAACGGACGATCTGAATCGCCGACGTAGCCGGCGGAGGTGGAGGCGGCGGCACAGCCTCTACTCCACCTAGCCCGATATTCGCCATCGACTGGAACACGCCTGTAGGGACGCTGGCGGCGGCCGCCTGGAAATTGTCCATCTCCTGCTGGCGGTAAATGTCCGGCGGCGACGCGGAGTAATCACCCTCGATCGCGACCGATGCCGTTACGCCGTTCTTGCCGAACTGGACGGTATCGCCGGACACAAGCTTCTGACGGTCGATCTTATTTCCGTTGACCAGCGTTCCATTTGTGCTTTGATTGTCTTGTATGAAGAATCCGTCCGGGGTGGCCTCAATAAAGGCATGTTGTTTTGAGGCGATCCGCTCGCCAACGGGATCGAAACGCACACTGCAATTCTCGCTGCGTCCGATGGTCAGAAAACCGGTCTCCAGTTCAAATTCACGACCAGCCAGCCCGCCGCTGGTGATCCTCAGCGTCAATTTCATACAGCAATCATAAAAACAAAAGACCCAAAGTCAAGCGAGATGCCTGACTTTGGGCCAAATAGGGCTAAATTACCCTATCTATTCTGGATGTACGGAAGCCGGCGACGGACGATCGCCATCGGCGCCAAAAACCTCGACAACGATGCTGCCGTCAGAGCTGTTGATGCGGTACCAGATACTTCCCTCCGGACGGAACACGGCTATATCTGTACGCCCGTCGCCGTCGTAATCGCCCGGGACCGGAATATCGGTGGACCTTCCAAAGGGCCCGCCTGTAAATTCAAATGTCCCGTTCGTGAGAATGTACCAGAAGCCGGTGGACGGCCGGAAGATAGTGAAGTCGGTTAGGCCGTCGCCGTTGAGATCGGCGACCAGCGGCTTGTCGCCGTCAGAACCGAATTGAATATACATCGGAAGCGTTGAACTGCTTTTTAGGATGTACCATACGCCGTTTGACGGCCGCCAGATACCAAGATCAGACTTGCCGTCACCGTCGAAATCGCCCGCCAGCGGCTTGTCCCCCGGAGAGCCCCATTGCAGTATCCGAACGCCGAGCGTGCTCTGATTCACATACCAGATGCCGCCCGAGGGCCGCCACACGGCGAGATCGGTCCTGCCGTCCGCGTCATAATCGCCCGGAACCGGGACATCTCCCTGACTGCCGAACTGGGCGGCGAAAAAGCCGCTGCTGCTCCCGAGCACATACCAGACACCGTTCGAAGGCCTCCACACAGCAATGTCCGACTTCCCGTCCCCATCATAATCTCCGGGAACTATTATGTCGTTCGAATTGCCAAAGAACGCAGCGTTCACCGATCCGTCAGAACTGTTCGCATAGGTCCAGAGGCCGGTTGACGGAGAAAATGTCGATAGGTCCGTTTTGCCGTCGCCGTCAAAATCCGAGACCGGATTTTTTGCGGGTTGCGAAAGGCCCGTCACATCCACGACGATCAGCCCCGACGCGAGATCGCCGATAAGGACACGGTCATCGTCGAGAAACGGGAACACGGCCCATGCTCCGTTATACGTGGTCGGAAGCGGATTTCCGAACGGGTCGCTGCCGCACATCGTATCCCAGGGATCATAGTTAGCCGGCGGAGCTTGATCTGACACAAATGCCTGCGGATAGGTGTCGTACTGCCCGATCCGTTTCGGCTCGTCCGGCTTTGAGATGTCGAACACCTGCAGCCCGGCCTGATACCAGGAAACATAGAGCCGATCGCCTTTGACGACCGGGTTGTGCGGGGTAACCGCATTAAGACCGAGATCGGCCATTGTCAGCCGATTCACGAGAAGCGGTTCGGCGGGGTTCGTTATGTTGTAAACCCTTAAGTCGCCTGCATTTGGGCCGTTGCTTCCGGACGTCTCACGTGCGCTATAGAGATAATTGCCGTCTTCGCTCGTCCAACTGCTGTGCATATTGTTTCCGGCAGTAATGGACGGATTGGGGTCGGTAATGGTGCCAAGCAGCGTGGGCGCCGTGGTCGCGATGTTAGAAATATCCCAGATCTCGGTCCTCGCTCGGTTCTGCGAATTACCCCACCCGGACGTGAACATCCTGTTTCCGCGGATATGCATTGCATGGACCCATTGCGGTTCGCCCGGGTTAAGATCGCGTATCCAAACGGGGTTTGCCGGGTTGGTCACGTTGATGAACTTGATGATCTTGTTCGACGTCGAATTGGAATTTGTGATCAGATAGGTCCCGCCGTTCTGCTCATGGACCATCATCTCGTGGATAAAGTTAAATCCGTTGCCGGAGGTGGAATTGACCTTGCCAAGGAGCGTCGGCTGATAAGGGTTGCTGAGATCGACGATGTGAACACCCTCGCCATTGGTCGTACCGCTGCCAAAATACCCTTTACCGTTTAGTATGATCGCCTCGAGAAACTGCTGGTTCGGTGACGGGTTATACCACGAGGCAAGCACAGGAGCGTCCGGATCCGTGATGTCAAAAATGAACACCCCTCGACACGAGAAGCTGCCCATTACCGCAATGTTGCCCTCTGCGTAGATATCGGCAAATTTGAGCTGCGAAGAGCTGCCGCAATTTGGCGTTATCTGCGCCCGAAGCCTAACCTTTTGGGCATCGGCCGAAACGGCGAAGAAGAGTGAGATCAGTGCGAGAAGAAAGAAAGCCCTTAAATACATGACGTTCGCGGAATACGTAAATGTTCAGAAGCGGCCCTTGCAAACTAGCGGCGGCGATAGAGAAAACCTGTTTGCGGCCCCCTGTTCAGGACGCGATCTGCTGAGCGTCCCGCATTACTAGGTCAAATGTGCCGGGTTCGACCTTGCGAAAACGCCGATTGCGATTGAGCGAAACTGCGACGGAGATCGTCGGATTATTACCTTTGAACTTCATCCCACCGGCCACAAGCAAATTATATAGCTCGTTTACGTGAAGCGGTTTGCCCGCCTCTCTGAGCAGCAGCGTACAGGCTTGGGTGATGGTCCGGTCGGCAAATCGATGGCTTATCGCTTCAATATTATGCGCCCTGCTCGGAACGCCTCTCGCTTGGTTCAAATAAGTTACCGAACCCCGTTTCTCTTGCTGCGGCTGTCTCGACGGTGCCTTATCCTGAGTGGCTGGATACGCCGCCGGTTCTGGAACGGACCTCTCCGGCGAATGGTCGTCCTCAAATCTTATAGACCGGACCGAGCGCGCACGACTATCGGAACGTAGGCTTACGAGCAGGCTGTCAATGGCGGATTCGGTCTGCTGGGCGCTCTTTTCGAGAGCGTCGATCTCTTCGCGCAGCCTTTCGGCCTCAGTCTCCACGTCTCGCAGACGAGCCATCAGCCTGTTTTGAGCGTTCCGCGTCTGGCGAAGGCTCTGTTCAAGTGTTGCGATCAGATTTTCGTCCCACATTTTAAACCGCTTTCCTGAGCGCCGAGAAAAAAAGGAGGAAACGGGCATTTCTTATCTTCCCTGGCGGTCATTTACTGCGTTCGACGACATACCGGGGAATCTCGCCCAATGCATCACGATACTCTGAAACGGGTAAAATATCAAGATTTTTTATTGCTCCGTCGGCATAGCTGCGGGCCGTATCCCGAATGCTCGCATATATTTCATGGCGTTCCAGCCCTTGCCGAATCCGCGTCCGAGACCCCTCGGAATATTCGCCCTCAAGCATTATGCGGTCAAGAATATCGCAGATCTCCGGCTCAGAAGCCACGAGCCGGATAAGCGGCAGAGTAAGCTTTCCTTCCAGCAGGTCGGCTCCCGCCGCCTTCCCGAGAGACCGGTCATCCGAGGTAATGTCGAGCAGATCATCGGCAAGCTGGAATGCAATACCGAGATTCATTCCGAATTCACGCATCGCAATCTGAACGGCCGGCGGAGCTCCGCCGAGTATCGCTCCTATCTCGCAACAGCCTGAAAAGAGAAATGCGGTCTTGCGTTTCAGGATATCGAAATATTCTTCCTCGGTGATCTCTGAATTGCCGAGCATCGTCAGTTGTATCAGCTCGCCTTCGGTCATTTTCCGCGTCAGCCGCGTGAGTATGTCGAGTATCTCGAGCGAACGCTCTCGGAGCGACGACTCGAACGCCGTCATATAGAGCCAATCGCCCATCAGAACGGCCGTCTGATTACCAAAACGCGAATTGACCGAAGGACGGTTTCGTCGGAGGTCGGCATTGTCGATAATGTCGTCATGGACGAGCGTGGCCGTATGAAGCATCTCCATAACGGTCGCCAGGCGGATCACATTTTCCGCATCGCCGCGGCCGCCGACGGCATAGCCGGATAATATCAACAGTGCCGGGCGGACCCGCTTTCCCCCCGACGAACGGAGATAATCTCCCAGATAATTGATGACCTGGATATTTGAAGACGCCTGCCGTTCGAACTCCTGCTCGACAAGCGACATCTCACCTTTGATAAGCGAGAAAATCCTCCGCGATGTGGCATCGGGGAAAAGATCTTTCTTTGCTGTGGCAAATGTCTGCATTGCGGCCGTAGCCTAATTACTCCGGTAATTATCGAACTGCATGTCGATGGCAAAATCGTGTGCCTTCAATCGAGCGATCACGTCCTGGAGCGTGTCTCGATCCTTCCCTGAGACTCTTACCGTCTCGCCCTGGATCGAAGCCTGCACTTTCAGCTTTGCATCCTTGATGAATTTTACGACCTCTTTTGCCTTATCGATCGGGATGCCCTGCTGTATCTTTACCGTCTGTCGCACGGTCCCGCCGGCGGCCGGTTCGATCTTTTGATAGTCAAGCGCCTTCAGCGAGATGCCGCGTTTGACAAGCTTGCTCTGCAGGATGTCGTTCATATTGCGGAGCTTTGTCTCGTCCTCCGCCGACAGCAGCAAGTCCTTGTCCTGAAGTTCGACCGTTGCCTTGCTGCCCTTGAAGTCGAACCGCTGCGAGACCTCTTTTGTCGTTTGGTTTATCGCGTTCGTGACCTCGGCGTAATCGGTCTTTGAAACGATATCGAATGAATTTTCCTTTGCCATAGTTCAAATTCTGCCACGAATCAGCCAGATTACACCAATTGGCAGCTAGACCGAGGCACTCATATTTTATGAAGATAGATCCAACTTAAATAGATCAAGGAAATTTTTTGTAGTTTGATGTGTGAGCGTTTCTAAGTTGATCCCGTAAAACTCGGCGAGAAACTTTGCCGTGTGAACAACCATTGCGGGTTCATTTCGTTTCCCCCGAAACGGCACCGGGGTCAAATAGGGACAGTCCGTTTCTACTAACAATTTCTCCAAAGGCACCGCACGTGCCGCACCCCGCAATTCTTCGGCTTTCTTGAACGTCACATTCCCGGCAAACGAAATAAGAAACCCCAACGGAATCAACGCCTTTGCCATCTCCGCCGTCCCGCCGAAACAGTGCATGATGCCCAAGCTATTTTCAGCTTCTTGTTTTGAGTCTTCAGATTTCTCGGAATATTCTTCGGTCAGTATCTGGACGGTATCGTCATTTGCGTCGCGACTATGGACGATTATCGGAAGTCCCAACCCTTTTGCGACGCGTATCTGCCGTCTGAAAACATCCATCTGCACATCACGCGGGCTATGATCATAATAATAGTCCAGCCCGATCTCGCCCCAAGCGATCACCTTTTCCGACGACTTGGCCAACTCGATCAAGTGTTCCTCAGCCCCTTCGTCGTAAAGCTCTGCATCATGCGGATGAACCCCAACGCTCGCATAGACATTCTCGTACTTCTCAGCCACCGCTACTGCACGTCGAAAATCATCCGAACGCGGATCGCCCGTCCCGACATTCAACATCGCCGCAACGCCCGCCTCCCGCGCCCTTTCTATAACCTCATCCCGGTCCCCATCAAACTGCGAACCGTCAATATGGCAATGGGAATCAACAAGGTTCATTCCGGGAATACGACCGAGTCAAAGAACTTACTGACATCTTCTCGCCATGCTTCTTTAACCAAATCTGAAAAAATATGCCAATTTGAAACCCTACATTCGATGATCCATAGCTGAGTGCCGACCGCAAAAAACCTGTTCTTTGCGAATTCAAGTTTATAATCGACATCGAATTCGACTCCCTTAAAGGATCCGGTTTCGACATCTCTTTTTTCGATTATCTTTGCACCAGGTCTATTCGATAAATTGCCTTCGAGTATTAAATATGCGGCATTCTCATTTCCCTTCCATTCCCTTCCGGTTTCAACAGAGCCAACTATCCAGGTTGCGCCTCCGGTCTTCGCTCGATACGTCGAAATTTGCATACCATCCGCCTGAGAAGAGATCAGTTCCGGTTTGCCCGGAAATATTGCCCTAAAACTCTTGTCCTCAGGAGAGAAACGGATCAATGAGGATTCAGCAGGTGAAGAGTATATGTAGGCCGGTGGAGGCGGAGGCGGGGGCGGTCCTTGAGAGAATCCCGGATTTGCATATATAAGTGAAATAAACGCAAAGAAAATAATCTGCTTCAATATCATTTCACCCTCGCTCCTATCTCTACATTTTATTTGCTGCAAAAGTGGCTACGGCAAGCCTGTCGCCAACCACTGTTTGAGCCTCTTCAAAGCTGACGCCATGTTTCTTCAGATTCGACTCCGCTTTCTCATTATCCCATTCGAATCGTATATTTCTCGCGGGCGGTTAGAATCAGGCCAGTCCAGAGTTGGCTAGTTGAACTGAAACCCTTCGACGGCGTTTTCCAGCGTCGCCAAGCCTTCGGGCGAAAGATACACAAATGAAACAAATAGCGAATAGCCGTTTCGCATGGTTGCGTAGGTTCGCTGGCGCATCGAAATACCAAATGCCGTCGTTTCATATTCGACACCGACAAATTCACGTCCTCCGATCATCTTCGGGTTAAGACTTTCCGTTACGGTGTATTTCCCGGTTTCCGTCATCAATCTTACTGATGCTGCAAGAGCCAGGTTCGCCGTTGCATTATCAGGTTGTTTGACGGCAACAATCTCCACAGCGGCGAGCTTGGCCGGCTCCTCCGGCGTATAGGTGGCAGCGAACAGGACAATGGTGTCTTTCACGCCCTGTTCAAATCTCTGCGAACGCGAGCTTTCATCTCCGCCGACGATTTCGGCTCCAGCTTTTGAATATAACTCCAACTCGGTCCGGTTCAATATGCTGAAATGCTCGGGCAGCACAAATGTGAAACCGAAAAACTTGTTTCTGTATTCGTGTCCGGCAAGTTCGCCGTAGATATCAATTGCGGAAGCCCTGGATTTCAGCACTTCCGATGAGATCGGACGCGGCGGGTCCGGCGGCCTATCCTGAGCGAAAACCCCGGAAATAAGAAGGCAACAGGTGAGCGTAATAAATAGGGTTCGTGAAAGCATCATTTCAATCTGGCTCCTATATCCACATTTTCTAGGAAAGTAGCAATGGCGGGCTTTTCCCCGGTGCCGTCTTCGAGCGATGCGGCGCAGATCATTCCCTGCGATTCGAGGCCGCGCATCTTTCGGGGTTTGAGGTTTGCAACTACGACCACCTTGCGACCGATGAGCTTTTCTGGCTCATAGTATTCTGCAAGGCCGGCAAGAAGCTGACGCGGGTTTTCTTCGCCGAGATCGACCTCCAGACGCAGGAGCTTGTCGGCGTTTGGGACCCGTTCGGCAACCTTGACCTCTCCAACCCGCAGATCGACTTTCAGAAAATCATCGATCGTTATATAGCTTTCTTCTGCCGACACTTCATTTGAGTCCTTTGTCTGGCCCGCCATAGCTTCGGCAGCAGCTGAAAATGCTTTTGCCATGTCACCCGGTTTTGACTTGTTAAGTTCCGCCATTCCATCTTTGATGTTACCGGCCGCCGTTTCGTTCTTGATCTCACTCATGATCTTGTTTTTCTCAATTCTTGGAAATATTCCTTCGCTTGCCCCAATGGCTATCCCTGATCCTAATCCACCCCATTCCAAATTCGACGGGTCGAGGGTAGCAACACGTTCACCCAAACCCAATTGGCCGTAAATTTTTGCAGCCGATGCCGGCATCACCGGATAGAGCATCACGGCCAGCCACCGAAGCGTCTCGGCCGAACGATAAAGAACGGCGTTTAGTGTCTCCGCCTGCTTTTCGTCCTTTGCCAATTCCCACGGCTTTGCGTCCGAGATCATCTTGTCTATTCGTGCGATCACAGCCCACAGGATCTCCAGCGCGTGGCTAAATTCAAAATTCTCGAATCGCCTGATGAACTCGTCCCGTGCGTGTTCAAGAACTGAAACTATTTCACCGCCGTCCGGGTCTAAACCGGCCCTTCGGGCGTGTATGTAGTTTTCTTCGCTGATCTTACCGCGTGGGACCTTTCCGTCGCGGTATTTGTGGATCATTGAAACGGTCCGGCTCAGCAGATTGCCCAACCCACTGGCAAGATCGGCATTTGCACGGTCTATCAGGTTTTCATAGCCAAACTTACCGTCCTGACCGAAAACCATCTCGCGAAGACAGAAATACCGCACTGCGTCCACTTGGAAATGCTGATGTAACACATCAACTTCGACTACGTTACCTATGGTTTTACCCATCTTACGGCCCTCAGCGTCAAGCCACATCCCGTGTGCATAAACCGTCTTCGGCAGCCGCAACCCGGCAGCGTGGAGAAATGAGAACCAATATACCGTATGAAAGCGAAGGATGTCTTTGCCGACCAGATGCACTACATTCTGCCAATACTTCTCGAACCCCGGAGCTTCCGCGCGGGCATTTCCAAAGCCCAGCGCGGTGATATAGTTCGATAGCGCGTCTAGCCAGACGTACATAACATGATCGTCATCGCCCGGAACGGGCACCCCCCATGAAACAGAACGCTTTTCGCGACTGATCGACAGGTCTTGTAACCCTCCTTTTATGAAGGAGATAACTTCATTACGCCGAGACTCCGGTTTAAGTATCTCAGGATCACCCTCTATGGTTTCAAGAAGAAATTCGTCGTAATCCGAAAGCCGGAAAAAGTAACTTTCTTCCGACACTCTGTCGAGCGGCCTTTCATGGATCGAACAATTAGGGACATCCGAGCCTTCGGACATGTAATATTCGTCTTCCGTCTTATATGTCGCGCAAGGAGCACAGAACCAACCTTCGTAATGTCCTTTAAAGATGGTGTCGTTGCCTTTTGGGGTCTTGTTTTTCGCGATCTGCTGCCAAAAATGCTGGACACCGTCATAATGAAACGATTCCGAGGTACGCATGAAGATGTCGTAACCGCCGTTTTCCGGATCTAGTCCAAAATCGGCGAACATCCGTTTCAGCTCACTAGAAATATGGTCGACCTGCTCCTTTGGTGTCCGGCCCGCCCTTTCCGCCGCCCGCTGTATGTTGATCCCGTGTTCGTCCGTACCGGTCAGAAGATAAACATCAAAGCCGCGCTGCTCTTTGTAGCGATGGACCACATCGGCAACTATGGTCGTATAGAGATGGCCAAGATGCGGCAGGCTGTTGGCGTAGTAAATAGGAGTTGTGACGTAAAATGCGTTCATCTGCGAAAAGAAAAAGTGTAGCGTGTAAACATTATTTTATCTACACGCCACACCAGATCGAGCAAGCTCATTAAGATTATTTACCCATGCGCTTCTTGTCCGCAGCCGCAAATTCGTCGGTGTCGTAATATCGGGGCCAGACGGGTGCATTTGCGATCTTTAGTCCGATAGCGAGGCCGATCTCGGCGTTCTGCACCATCGCAGATGCGTCCCACCAATCGTAATATTGATCGGATGGCTGGTGATAGTGTCGCGCGTTGTAGTTGCTGAAAAAACTGAGTGCCTCGCCCTTGAGCGGCGGAGCGAATTCATCCCCGTGCCGAAGCGAGACGGCCGGCACCCCCACCTTGGCGAACGGAAAATGGTCTGACCTGAAAAAGAAACCCTGTTCCGGCCGATTGTCGCCATCCAACCGCAGCTTGCGTTCGCGTGCCACCTCTTCTACGATCGGCCCCAGGCTCGACCTCTCAGACCCAAGAGCTGAAAAATTGACCGTCCGGCCGAAGAAATTAACCCCGTCGATATTCACATTCCCCGCTATCTTATTGAGCGGAATAAGCGGGTTTTGGGCAAAATACTCCGCCCCGAGCAGTCCCTGCTCCTCCGCGGTCGGGAAAAAGAAATAGACCGAACGTTTTGGACGCTGTGCACGAGGAAGCCGGTTGATCACCTCACCGATACCTATCACGGCCGCAACGCCTGAGGCATTGTCGTATGCGCCATTGTAGATGCGGTCGCCTGCAGCATCCGGCTCGCCGATGCCAAGGTGGTCCCAGTGGGCGGTATAGAGAACATATTCATCTCTCATCTTGCGGTCGCTTCCTTCTATGACGCCGACGATATTTGGCGATTCGAACTCTGTCTTTTCCGCCTTCAGATCGATCTTGACCTCGAGGCCGGTCTTGACAGGCCGAAATTGCCGGGTCGCAGCCTTGGCCCTAAGGCCTTCAAAGTCAACACCCGCCTGCTTCATTATTGCCTTAGCGGTATCATCGGTCACCCACGACATCAGATCGAGGTAGGGTGTCTTGTCGTTTGCGTCCCGCGCTATCTCAGATCTCGGGCCACCGAAAGATGTCCGCACTACGTTCCATCCGTAACCGGCCGATTCTGTCGTGTGGATGAGAATTACCCCCGCCGCCCCGCGTCTCGCAGCCTCTTCGTATTTGTAGGTCCAGCGGCCGTAGTAGGTTAGAGCTTTGCCTCCAAAAAGGTCGGGTTCGTCGGCGGTCGCGGGAGGGTCATTGACCATGATCATCAAGATCTTGCCCTTGTAATCCTCGGCCGGACCGCTGTAATCGTTCCAGTTGTAAAGCGAGGACTCGATGCCGTAACCCATAAAGACCAACTCGCCGCTAACGGATACATTTGCCTTCTGTGCCCCGGTTGTCGCGACGAAATCATCGCCGAAAGCAAACTTCTGAGCCTCCGGCCTCCGGCCGCTAACGACAAGTTGGGTTGCGGGATCGACCCTTATCCCCACGAGCTTCACGTTTTGGAAATAGCTGCTGCCATTTCCCGGCTTGATCCCGGCGGCACGCATCTCGGCCGCGATATAATCGGCGGCCTTCACGCTGCCCGGCGAGCCGGGTCCACGGCCCTCAAATTCGTCTGCCGAGATGCGTTTGACGCGCTCCCGGATCTTCGTTTCACTGAACCTGCTCTCGAAATTCTGAGCAGGGGCAAGTAGCGCAACGGAGAGAATGACTAGAATTACGGAAAATGATCTTTTCATAGTTAAAGTTGCTGCTTAGATGTCGGGTCCCGACATCTAATGCGGTCTATTAGGTTTTTTCAGGCATTACGCTAGCCTTTTATCAATGCCATCGCCTCGGAGCGTGTCCGCGGGTCGCGTCGGAAGCCGCCGAGCACCGCCGACGTTATCGTGATCGCCCCCGGTTTCTTTACTCCGCGAAGCGTCATGCACGTGTGTTCGGCCTCTATCACCACCATCACACCGATCGGCTTTAGCCCCTCGAACAGCGTGTTTGCGATCTCCTGAGTAAGACGTTCCTGAACCTGCAGCCGTCGCGAGAATATCTCGGCAATGCGTGCAAGCTTTGATAATCCGACGATGCGGCCGCCTTTCGGGATGTAAGCAATATGACATTTTCCTACAAAAGGCGCCAGATGGTGCTCGCAGACCGAGGCTATCGAAATGTCCTTTACCAGGACCATTTCGTCGTGAGAGTCGCCGGGCAGTGGAACGATGTGCTCTTTTGGATCCTGCCATATACCCTCGGTCAGCTCGGCATAGAAATCGGCTACACGCTCGGGGGTTTTCCGCAGCCCTTCTCTGTCCGGGTCCTCACCAATACCCTCCAGCACGAGCCTGATCCCATCAGCAACCTTCTTTTTATCGAGCTTCCTTTTTGCCTTTGCTTTCATAAACGTTCCCGATCTGTTTGCCGCTGCCTTATCCTGCGATTCAGGTTCGAAACCAATTTATCGGACCTCGGTTTTTTTTTCCTGCTTTGGCTAACAGACCAAGTTTATCGCGCGAGAACGCAATTTAGCGAATGAGAAACGGGAAGTTAGTGCTGATACATCTCGCACGGCGGTTTCGCGTAACTATCCGGAGGGAATGATCTTATGCGAAGAATAACGCTATCCATACTTACTCTTGCCATTCTGCTACAAAGCTACGCCGCGTTTGGACAGGCTGACCGCCGGATCCGGTTCGCAAAAGGCCGCACTTCGGCCACGGTCAAGGGGACCATCCCTGCCGGTGGAAGGATCTGCTATGCAGCGGGAGCTCGTCGCGGCCAGGCCCTTACAGCCACTGTCAGCTCGCGCTCAGGACGGGTCCGCATATTCGAAAGCGGCGGGACCGCATACACATACGAGATAGAGCAAAGCGGCGATCAATCGATCTGTGTGGACAACCTTTCGCGGGCGACCACATTTTCGCTCTCGGTTTCAATACGATAGCGGCCTTTTTGCCTATCGCGTTCGGCAGAACGTATAATCACTGTTTTATCTACGCTCTCGTGGGAAAACCTGAATGACGCTGCTCGAACTACAAACATCCCTTCGAAATGCCATCGCTGATGCCTCGAAGAAACACTTCAATATGGTGCCGGACCACATCGCGGTTGAGGTGCCGCCGAAAACCGAACTGGGCGATCTTGCCTTTCCTGTCGCGTTTGAACTCGCAAAACTGATCAAGCAGCAAACCGGCGAGAAACAAAATCCGCGCGCGATTGCCGAGAAACTTAAAGAGGCCGTCGAAGGGCTTGATTACGTGGACCGTGTTGAGATCGCTGGGCCCGGATATCTGAATATTTTCTATGAACGTGCAGGGTTTCTGATCGACAATCTCGAAGCAAGATCCTTGCCGGCCAGATCCGGGGCACAAAACAAGGTCTGCGTCGAACACACGTCGGTCAACCCCAACAAGGCAGCCCATATCGGCCATGTTCGAAACTCTGTTCTTGGCGACACCTTTCAGAGAATTCTGAAGGCGACCGGAAAGCGTGTAGAGGTACAAAACTACATTGACAATACCGGCGTTCAGGTGGCAGATGTCGTGGTTGGGTTTATGTTCATCGAGAACATGAAGTTAGAGGCGATAAAGACTCTGGAAAAAGAACTTACTGCCTCCGGGGGATCGTTCGATTACTATTGCTGGGACCTTTATGCCCGGGTGGGCCAGGCATATCACGAGAACGAAGATCTGAAAAAACATCGCGCCGAGGTCCTTCACCGGATCGAAGAAGGAGAAAACGAGACCGCGGAGCTTGCGGACTATGTTGCGACCCGTAACGTCGAGTGCATCCTCAAGACGATGGAGCGCTTTGGCATACGCTATGACTTACTTCCCCGTGAGTCTGAGATCCTGCATCTCCATTTTTGGGACCGGGCCTTTGAGCAGATGAAAAAACTCGGGGTGATCCACTATGAGGCGGAAGGAAAGAACTCCGGCTGCTGGGTAATGCCGTTTGAATCGCATGAAGGCACCGATGAGCACGAAGCCGACAAGATCCTTGTCCGGTCGAACGGTACGGTGACCTACACCGGTAAGGACATCGCCTACCAGATGTGGAAACTTGGTATCCTTGGCCTCGACTTTCATTACAAGCCGTTTTACACGTACGAAAATGGGCAGACGGCCTGGATCACGACGCCGAATGAGGAGGAGATCGCCGCCAATGCTCCTGATTTCGGCCACGGCGAAACCGTTTATAACGTGATCGACACGCGTCAATCGTATCCGCAGGAAATAGTAAAGAAAGGCGTCGCGGCGATCTATCCAGAACGGGGCGAGGCTGCAAGCGTTCATCTCTCGTACGAGATGGTGGCGCTCTCGCCGGCTGCCGCAGAAGAACTTGGGTTTTCGCTTTCGGATGATGACCGAAATAGGGCCTTTATAGAAATGAGTGGACGCAAGGGGCTGGGCGTAAAGGCGGACGACCTTCTCGACCGGTTAGAGGCAAATGCGTTTGCCGAAGTGGAAACGCGCCATCCCGATGCGGACAGCAATGAGAAAAGGCATATCGCACATCAGATCGCCGTCGGGGCTTTACGGTATTTTCTGCTTAAGTTTACGAGAAATACCGTCATAGTTTTCGATTTCAAGGAAGCGCTTTCGTTCGAGGGCGAAACGGGATGTTTCTGCCAGTATTCCGCCGTTCGTGCAAATTCGATCTTCAGAAAGCTGGAAGAGCGGGGCGAGGATGTCGCGGAGATAAGGTCCTCGCTGTCGGAGACCGCTAAGCTGCGGGAGCTCTTCGCAACGGAAGGTTCAAACGAGATATGGGCACTTCTTACACTTGCTTCGCGGCTGGAAGAATCGGTCGAACAGGCAGCCCGGGCAAATGAGCCGGCAATACTGGCGAAATATACCTTCAATCTGGCAAAGTCATTCAATCTTTTCTACCACAATCACAAGATCCTGCCGGAGCCTGATCCGGTTCGGCGTGCGTTGCTTATCTCCACTGCGGACACGGTCCGCCGTTCGCTGACCGCCGCACTCGATCTGATGGGCATCGAGGTCCCCGATCGGATGTGATTGACAATCGGCTTGATCATCTGTTACTTATTTCCTAGATGAGAGAACCTATCAGTTTCGAATTTCGATCGGCAACCTGGCATAGCTGGCGTCTATACGCGGTCTTGCCCGGGTGCGATCTTGCTGCATTGAACTTCAACGTCTGATACAGGATCTCCATTTCCAGGTAGAACCGCTTAACCGAAAGGTTGGCGGTTTTTTTGTTTATGAACTTAGATAACCAGTCGAGAATTGACGCCGGTTCGGTCATCCCCGTGGTGCGGACGATGTCGGCGGACCTGATCACGCCGCTGGCGGTTTATCTCAAGCTCGCAGCGGACGGCACGGAATCGTTCCTGCTCGAATCGGTCGAGGGCGGTGAAGCTCTGGCCCGCTATTCGTTCATTGGAACCGACCCGTATCTGACGGCCACCGGAAACGACAAACGAACCGAAATCAGGGACAACAGCGGCACCCGCCGGCTCGATCGCTCTGTGCTCTCATTTCTTCGCGGACATTTCGCGGGAAAACGTCTCGTGCCGGCGGATGACCTGCCGAGTTTTGTCGGCGGGGCGATCGGCATAATGGGATTTTCGTGTGCAGCGTGGTTCGAACCTGTACTCAAACATTCGATGAAAAACGTCGAGGAGGAAGCCGCTTTCATGTTTTGCCGGACCGTCGTCGCATTTGATCACGCAAAGCAAGTAATAAGGATCATTACGCTGGTCTTTGCGGACGAGGCGGCGGGAGACAGACAGAAGCTGGAAGAGTTGATCCGCAAGGCAGAGAATATAAACAAAAACACAGCCGATCGGTTGGAAAACGAACCGATCCGCCTGCCCGACGATGACATGCCGGGCGAACCTGAGGAGATCGTTTCTAATTATGAACGTGACGTTTTTGAGCATGACGTCCGACGGGTGAAAGAGTCCATCGCTGCGGGCGATGCGTATCAGGTGGTGCTGTCGCAATGCTTTTCGCGTAGGACATCGGCGTCGCCGGTAGCCATTTATCGTGCGATGCGCTCTCTCAACCCGTCGCCATATATGTTTTTGATCCGAATGGACGGGCGTTCGCTTATCGGAGCGTCGCCGGAAATGCTTGTCCGCTGCCGGGGAGAAGATCTGGAATACCGGCCGATCGCCGGGACGCGGCCGCGCGGCAAAACCGACGAGGAAGACACCCGGCTTGCAGAAGAAATGCTTGCAGACGAAAAGGAGGTGGCAGAACACATGATGCTCGTCGATCTTGGCCGCAATGACCTCGGCCGGGTCGCCGAATTTGGGAGCGTCAAAGTATCGGGTTTGATGAGCGTCGAAAAATATTCGCATGTGCAGCATCTTGTTACCTATCTTTCAGCGAAGTTAAAGAAAGGCCTGGACAGGTTCGACGCCCTGGCTGCCTGCTTCCCTGCGGGGACCGTCTCGGGTGCGCCGAAGATTCGTGCGATCGAGATCATCAGTGAGCTTGAACCAACGCCGCGCGGCATCTATTCCGGGGCTGTCGGTTACTTTGATTATTCGGGAAATATGGACACTTGCATTGCGATCAGAACGATGGAAGTAAGTGACGGCGTGGCAAAAATACAGGCCGGAGCAGGTATCGTCGCCGACTCCGACCCGGCAGCGGAATACCAGGAAACCGTGAACAAGGCCGCAGCTTTGTTGAAGGCAATAGAGATCGCGGAAGAACAATGAACAGCTCTTTTCTGAAAATGATGGTCGGCAAGCTCCGCTCGGGACTAGATGTGTCTCGGGACGAAGCGGAACCGCTGCTGGACGCAATGATCTCGGAAACCGATGAACTGCTGCTCGCCGATACGCTGCGGGCATGGAACGCAAAAGGAATAGCCGAAGAAGAGATATTCGAGACGGCCAAGATAATGCGATCGAGAATGAAGCGCGTGCGGTCTCGCCATGATGTCTTTGTTGATATTGTCGGCACAGGCGGCAGTAAAGCGAAGTCTTTTAACGTCTCGACCGCGGCGGCGTTTGTAGTCGCAGGAGCTGGCGTGCCCGTTGCAAAACACGGCAATAAGGCAGCCACAAGCAGCTCAGGCAGTGCCGACGTGCTCGCCGAACTCGGTGTCGATCCGGCAGTCGATCCGCATACCGCCGAACGCTGCCTTAATGAGATCGGCCTCTGCTTTATGTTTGCGCCGAATCACCATCGCCTTTCGCCGACGCTCGGCAAGGTGCGCCGCGGCCTCGGTTTTCCAACGATCTTCAACTGCGTCGGGCCGCTATGTAATCCTGCATCGGCCCCGCATCAGTTGATCGGCGTCTGGGACAAAGAACTCATGCCAAAGATGGCCAATGCCCTCGCCCGCCTCGGCACTAAGCGATCGTGGATGGTGCACGGCGAGGACGGCCTGGACGAAATATCCATAACAGGCAGGACATATGTGGCAGAGATCGAGGACGGAAAGGTAAGCAGCGTCGAGATAACGCCTGATGAATTCAACATCGCTACGGGAAATTCCGAGGGTATTCAAGCCCGCACGCCAATGGAAAGTGCCTCGTTGATCCGCGAAGTGCTCAGCGGAGGGTGCCGCGAAACTCCGGCCGAGTCCATCGTTTTGACAAACGCAGCGGCAGCATTTTATCTGGCCGGTTGCGCAGCAAACATCGATGACGGTTATGCCCTCGCTGCGGACAGCATAAGAAGCGGTTCCGCCATAAAGAAACTTGAGCAACTGTCGGAGGCGGTTCGAAAATGACGGGAACGATACTCGATAAGATCATCGATGCAAAACGCCCCAGGCTCGAAGCTCTGAAGCGCGAGACAGGCCTTTCCGAGATGATCCAACTGGCGGAAGATGTGCGGCGAGGCGTCACGCCAAATAGGCTCCGAACCGCCCTTTCTCAAGCCGGCGAGCCGAAGATAATTGCCGAGTTCAAACGGGCTTCGCCTTCAAAAGGCATTATAAACAACAGTCTCGACCCTGTGAAAACGGCGCTGTCATACCAGGCCGGCGGGGCCGCCGCGATATCGGTCCTGACCGAAGAAGATTTTTTCAAAGGCTCGCTCAATGAGCTAAAAAAAATAAGGAAGGCAGTGGAACTCCCAATTCTGAGAAAGGATTTTATCGTTGACGCATATCAGATATATGAATCTGCCGTGGCGGGAGCAGATGCGGTGCTGCTCATCGCCTCCACGCTAACCTCTGAAAGTTTGGAAAACTTTCAGAGGTTAGCGGCATCGTTGGGGCTGGACGCCATCGTCGAGGTCCACAACCGCGATGAACTCAGAAAAGCCTCCGATATCGGAGCAGGGATCATAGGCGTGAACAACCGAAACCTGAAAACGTTCGAAGTCTCGCTCGATGTTTCCCGCGAATTGATAAAACATAGTCCGAAAGGCTCAATAATGATCGCCGAAAGCGGAATTTCAAGTGCTCAGGAGATTGCCGAACTCCACTCGCTCGGATACGATGCGTTCCTGGTTGGCGAAGGCCTTATGCGAAGCGGCGATCCCGCCGCGGCATTACGGAGGCTCAATGACAAAGGTTAAGATATGCGGAATTACAGATCTGGAAGATGCTCTGCTCGTAGAAAGTCTTGGAGCGGATATGCTGGGACTTAACTTTTTTGAGAGGAGTCCCAGATACGTTTCACGAGATACAGCTAGCGAAATTTGTAGCCGATTGCCGGACCAAATGAAGAAGGTTGGAGTCTTTGTGAACGCTGATATCGACGGCATTCTTAGCGTTTGTTCTGCCGTGCCGCTCGACGTGATACAGCTTCACGGCGATGAGTCGGTGTCCTACGAGGCCGAGTTGAGGGCAAGAACAGAACTGGAAACAATAAAGGCGGTAAGAGTGCATGAGGGTTTTGACATTTACGAGACAGTGAATTTCGACTCCATCATCCTGCTCGACACCTTTCAGAAGGGAGAGTACGGAGGAACCGGACAAAGTTTCGACTGGCAGATAGCAAAAGATGTTTGGACATTGGTGCCAAGCCTGATCTTGGCCGGTGGCCTTAGGCCGGAGAATGTGGCCGAAGCGGTTCGAACCGTCGGGCCTTATGCCGTCGATGTCGCAAGCGGTGTGGAATCGTCGCCCGGAAAAAAGGATCCGAAAAAGGTTGAGGCGTTCATCCGAAACGCAAAGAGCGCATGAACAATTACGAACCAAACGAGAGAGGCTATTGGGGCGAATATGGCGGGCGTTTTGTGCCTGAGACGCTGGTTGCGCCGCTGGATGAACTGACCGAAGCGTATTTCTCGTGCCGCGACGACGCGGGGTTTCGGGCGGAGTTCGACGCTCTTTTGCGAGATTTTGTCGGAAGGCCGACACCGCTTTATTATGCCGAAAGACTGACCGATCAGCTTGGCGGGGCAAAGATCTATCTCAAACGCGAGGACCTTGCCCACACCGGCGCTCACAAAATAAATAACTGCATCGGTCAGGTGCTTCTGGCGAGGCAAATGGGCAAAAGCCGGATCATCGCCGAGACCGGAGCCGGACAGCACGGGGTCGCGACCGCAACCGTCTGCGCCAGATTTGGGCTTGAATGTGTCATCTATATGGGCACTGAAGATATGCGGCGGCAGGAGCTGAACGTATTCAGGATGCGGCTCCTTGGCGCGGAGGTCCGTGGTGTCGATTCCGGCTCGAAAACCCTCAAAGACGCAATAAACGAAGCATTGCGCGATTGGGTAACCAACGTTGAGACGACCTATTACCTGCTCGGCTCGGCTCTCGGCCCGCATCCGTATCCGCTGATGGTACGAGATTTTCAGAGCGTTATCGGCCGCGAGGCCTATGAGCAGATACTTGAAAAAGAAGGCCGTTTGCCTGATCTGCTTGTCGCCTGTGTTGGCGGCGGTTCGAACGCTATCGGATTGTTTCACGCGTTTCTTGATGATCCGGCCGTGCGGATGATCGGGGTTGAGGCCGGGGGAACCGGCCCGGCCCTGGGGGGGCATGCCGCTCGTTTTCTCGCCGGTGCCTCGGTTGGCGTCCTTCAGGGCACAAAGAGCTATCTGCTTCAGGACGCAAACGGCCAGATCGCACCGACCCATTCCGTTTCGGCCGGTTTGGACTATGCGTCCATCGGCCCCGAACATGCTTTTCTTCACGATGAGGGTCGTGTCGAATATGTATCCGCTTCGGACGATGAAGCACTTGCGGCATTTAAGGCCCTTTCGGAAACCGAAGGCATCATACCGGCGCTCGAATCTGCACATGCCGTCGCCCACGTTATCAAGATAACAGGCAATATGCCTCGCGATTCGATAATCGTGGTCAACCTATCGGGCCGTGGCGATAAGGATGTTAATACCGCGGCCGAATATCTTTGAGCGCGGGTATTTGGCTTAATACAGTTTACGGCCAGAAAGTGAACTGGAAAATAGAGCTCTGTAACTTAAATAACTATGTGAAACTTTTTGTCTTCCTTTGCGATCTTGGCGGGCTTGGCGTGAAAGATCTAACGCAGAGATCGCAAAGTACGCAAAGACTTTCTAAGGATAAGTTCAACTATTTCGGTTACAAAGCGCTAGTCGCTGAAAACTGGCGGTTTGAACTGGATATCGATCGAACAAAAGCGAATGAAAAGGATCCCCGAGAAATTTGCATCATTGGCAGCGGATGAACGAAAGGGCTTTATTCCCTTTTTATCGGCCGGCGATCCGGACATCGTCACGTCAAAGGAGATCGTTCTGACATTGGCAAACAACGGTGCGGACATCATCGAGCTTGGCGTCCCGTTCACCGACCCGATGGCTGACGGGCCGACCATCCAGGCATCGTCGATGCGTGCGTTGGAAAATGGTGTTTTTCTGGATGATGTTTTGCAGATGGTCCGCGAGATTCGGTCTGAGGCGGATGTACCCATCGTTCTTTTTAGCTATCTAAACCCGCTCCACCGCTACGGCATCGAGGACCTCGCGAAAGATGCAGCCGCGGCGGGTGTGGACGGTGTGCTGATAACGGACGCTGTCGATACCGAAGCCGTTGAGATCTCGAATATGCTAAGCCAATATGGCATCGACCTGATCTCACTGATAGCACCGACGACCACCGATGAACGGCTCGAAAAAATAGCTGCAAGTGCAATGGGATTTATCTATGCTGTTTCCCGCGCGGGCGTCACCGGAGCACAAACCGAGACCGCCGATGCTGCCGAGCTGCTTGTTCGCCGTGCCCGCCGGTTTACCGATCTCCCTATAGCGGTCGGTTTCGGCATCTCGACGCGTGAACAAATAGAAGATGTATGGAAATATGCCGATGCGGCGGTCGTTGGATCGGCGATCGTCGCTGAGATCGAGCGCTCAATTGCTGAGGGCGACACGCTCGATCGCGTGCGCAACTTTGTTCGAGGGCTGCTGCCGCCGTTTGCAAATCGTGCCGCGGAACCCTAAAGTTCTAAGTTTACACCAAGGGCCGGGGCCGGTCAGATTGCCGGCTCTTCCCAAGATAGAAAGATGCTAATTGTAATGAAACCGGATGCGACCCGTGCCGAAATCGATCGGGTCGTTGAAGTGATCGAAAAACTTGGCTTTAAAGGCCATCCCATGCCCGGCGAGAACCGAACCGCTATCGGCATTACCGGCAATCGCGGCTCGGTAGACCCGGCCCACTTTGAGAATCTGCCTGGGGTCGCAGAGGCCATCCGCGTCACAAAACCCTATAAGCTGATCTCTAATGACCTAAAACCCGGCCGTTCTGTCGTCAGGGTCGGAAATGCCTCTATTGGCGGCGGTGGACTCGCGATGATCGCCGGCCCTTGCGCGGTCGAATCCTCCGAACAGGTCTTTGCCGTAGCCGAGGCCGTTGCGGCAAGCGGAGCCAGGTTCTTTCGCGGCGGGGCTTTTAAGCCGCGCACCTCGCCGTATGCCTTTCAGGGCATGGGCGAAGACGGCCTGAAGATACTTTCTGAGGTTCGCAGCCAATTTGGCCTGAATATCGTCACCGAGGCGATGGACGAACATGGCATCGATATGGTCGAAAAATACGGCGACTGTATCCAAATAGGCGCCCGAAACATGCAGAATTTCTCACTCCTGAAATACGCCGGCCGCGCAAAAAAACCCGTACTCCTCAAACGCGGGCTTTCCGCCACTTTGGATGAACTGCTTCTCGCTGCGGAATACATTATGGCCGAGGGTAATTATGATGTGATCCTCTGCGAACGCGGCATCCGGACCTTTGCCGACCACGCGCGAAACACGATTGACCTCTCGATCGTCCCCGCAGTTCGGCGGCTTTCGCACCTGCCGATCATCGTCGACCCCTCACACGGAACGGGCCACAACTATATGGTCGAGCCAATGGCTCTCGCCGGTGTCGCGGTCGGTGCCGACGGCCTTATCATTGAGGTGCACCCCTGCCCCGAAGAAGCCCTCTGCGACGGCGCCCAAGCTCTGAGGCCCGATCAGTATGTTGAGGTCGTAGAACAAGTAATGCGGGTTCACGACGCAATGAGCCTTGCCGCAACGGTCGCATCGTGAAGGTCGAAATGACCGCCCCTATCAGACCGTAACGGTTCCGCCTTTTCATTAAAAAAGAAGATCCGCATGCATTCCCGAAACACATGCGGATCTTTCAGTTCACGCTTGACGCCTTTTGCCTATCTCGCCAAACGGTTCCTTATAATAACATAAGCCTGAACAATGCTGCTGACAGCCGCGGCCACTATCAGAAGGCTCATCGGCAGGAATCTGAACGATTCGGGCAGAGCGGTCCCCACCGCAAAACTGAACGCCACGCCGAGCAATAGCGCCAAGGCCGCGACCGCCGCCCTTCCCGCTACCCAGGGCAAAAACGAGGGCTTCTCAGTTTCTGAGGGCAGAAGATAAGGGACAGCGACAAATGCCATCAGCGTAACGGCCGAAAGCGCCGTACCGAAATCCAGCCTGCCGAGCGTCGACCCCATTTCGACAGCCAAAAAGAAAAGTACGAACGTGGTGTCCACAACAAACATCGGAGCCGGTTCGCTCCGGCAGATAGAATTAGGAAGTGTCAGTTGGTTTTGCATATCTTTGCTCTCCGGCTCTTTCGGCCCCTTGCTCTCCTGCCCTAGATCTCGGACCGCCTATTTCTTCTTTCCCGGCACGCTGAACTGTTTGTATGCGACACGGAAAAGTTCCGAAAGTGCTTTCGCCGTCTCCGGCGTCAGGTTCTTGTCTGCCCTAAGGTGGGCTTCCACTATTTCCGGCGTGGCTTCGTGCGGATAGTAAACCACCGCTTCCACATCGTCCTCCGCATTCCGATTCATCACGCGGTCGATCGGCATATCCAGCCAGCTTGTAAGCCTTGCGATATTGTCCGCGTCCGGTTTCCCGGTCCCGTTCTCTATCCGCGAAAGGGTCGATGCCGAAACTTCCGTCACATCGGCCACATCTCGCAGGCTAAGCCCAAGTTCCTCACGCCGACGCTTTATCGCACGGCCCAATTCCGCTGTGTTTATATAGTTGTTTTTTGCATAAGCCATATTCGGTTCCACCTCCATAAATGGTGAGTATCACAGATGCGATTACCATTTCACGCATAAAACATAACACAAGAAAATTTTAATTGCAACACTGCGTTTCAGACTTGCAACATTTATTTCGATATGATACGCTGTTTCACAGATGGCACATAGGGGCCGCTTCCCTGCCATTAGCTGGTTGAAAAAGCGAAGTAACCAACACTGAGTCGCGATTAGCCTGATCGCGGCGTACAGGGATCGGAGATCGGTAAGACAGTTTCGAAAACAGGCATCGGAACGATCACTTGCCGCTCTCCGTTTCAGAAACGAATAGGAGAAACGAATATGCTGCAGACAACGGAAAATACGAACGGAACCATTAACCAACCTGAGATCTTTGAGACCGGCATAGACCGGGACAATGTATATAACTTCACTTCAACGCTAAAGGAATTGAAAAAGGACCTCGGCCCCGAGGTTCTCCGCCACCGCGAGGGCTGGCGCGATCGAAGCGGCAATATCCGCACTATTGAATACGTCGAATGGCACTCGGTTGCCGACATCCTCGACGAGGCCGCCCCCAATTGGGCACACGCCATCAAGGACATCCGCGCGATCGGCGACATCGTTATCGTCACCGTGGCGATCACCATCGACGGCGTCACCCGCGAGGGCGTCGGTACCGGTTCCGCCCGCAGCGAGACCGGCATCAAGAAAGCAGAGCATGACGCGCTGAAACGCGCGGCCGTAAAATTCGGCGTGGCACGCGGGCTTTACAAGCAGCGCGAATTTGACCGTGCCCCGAAACCGGCGGCCGCACCCGCCAAGCTCATCGAAGATGTTAAAAACGATGCGGTGGCCCGCTCTATCGGCGACCTTATCACCACAAAGCAGATGGGGATGATCCGCGCCGTGGCCCGCGAACGCGGCGTCGATGCCGACGCGGAGTGCATGTCAATGATGAACTGCCGCGTAAACGAGCTCTCCCGACGAGCCGCCTCGGCACTGATCGACCATCTGAACTCGATACCGGAGCCGGCGGAGCTCAAAAAGGCAAGCTGAAGCTCTTTACTCCCGCAGCCAATAGTTTTGAGTTGTGATCGGCCCTTCCTGCTAAACAAGGGCCGCCAACCACCTCAATCACAACTCAAAACCCCCTCCCCAAGTTCAAAAGTCCGTTTACTTTACCTCCAAACGGTGATATCCTCTCGCCGCGATCCAATCATAAGTCGGAGGACATTTTTTATGGCTGAAGCTGCAGAAGGACAGTCCACTTTGCCTGCTCACGGCGAATTTTGCTGGGCCGAAATAGCCAGCACCGATCTCGAAAAGTGCAAGAGCTTTTATTCGAACGTATTTGGCTGGGAATTCAGCAAGAGTAAAGCGACCGGCGACGAGATGGAGTATCTCGAATTTTCCTCCGCCGGCGAAGCATATCCGGACGGTGCACTCTATCAGATGACCCCGGAGATGTTTGGCGGCGAGATACCGCCGGCTCACATTGCATTGTACGTTTCGGCTGACGACGTAGATGCCGCGGCCGAAAAAGCGAAGGGGCTTGGCGGCAGCCTTGTGTTCGGCCCGATGGACATACCTAATGTCGGGCGTTTTGCCGTTGTCGCCGATCCGACCGGTGCGGCCATTTCGATGATCACGCTGGCAGAGGGAGGGCACGCCCAATGAGCCTTCACGAAAAACTTGCTGCACTCGAAGGTACCTGGAAAGGCACTAACCGGCTCAATCTCGCCTGGCTTCCCGACCCGATCTTCGAATCCGAATCGACCGCCATCGTAGCCCTGCGTGCTGCCGGCCAGGGGCTGGGCATCGCCTACACATGGGAATACGAAAGCAGGTCGCAGGAAGGTGTGCTTCTGCTGGTCGGGGCAAAAGATTCAGACGCGGTCAGCGCCGCATGGACCGATTCCTGGCATTCGGCTCACACGCTGATGAACTGCGAGGGCACGGTAAATGAGAACGGCGTCGTCAATATCAAAGGCACCTACTCCGTCCCGGACCATCCCGACTGGGGCTGGCGAACCGAAATAGTCCCCGGCGGCGACAAATTCAAATATCTGATGTTCAATGTATCGCCCGAAGGCGAAGAAACGTGGGCCGTGGAAACCGAGTTCACACGGCAATAGGAGGCAACATGGCTGAATTCACCATACCAAAGAATGGGACTATCTGCTGGCGTGAGCTTGCCACGCAAAACCTGTCCGACGCCGAGGATTTCTATCACGAGATGTTCGGCTGGCATCTCGAGCAGAGCAAGGTCACCAATATGCAATATTCCGAGATACACATTGACGGAAAGGCCGTCGGCGGGATGATGGCGATAGATGAGAACTGGGGGCCCGAACCGCCGCCTTCACATTGGACGGCATACGTCGCTGTCGATAGTGCGGACGAGACTGCCGAAAAGATAACCGCAAATGGCGGCACCATCCGCCACGGCCCATTCGACGCCCCCGGCGTCGGACGCATCGCGCTTGCCTCCGACCCTTGCGGTGCGAATTTTGCGATTATTCAATTTGAGAGGCCGTCGTGAACGAGCAAGAAAAGTTAGAAAAGCCCCGGCAAAATTGCCGGGGCTGATCTTTATGGGAGGAATCGTGGGAGTCGTAAAGGTGTGGAAGGGTTAAATCTGTTACTAGCCGCCTTCCTTACCAGCGATTATGACACCGCAGTTGACCGTCGTTTTGTCACTGGTCATTCCGGCGATGATAACGCCCCAGTTAACTCGGCCCATCAATCCGGCGATGATAACACCCCAGTTCACTTTTTCCTTGGTGGTCTCGACGCACGGCTGCGGGGTCCTTGTTTCGGTCCTGTTCACCGATGCGGTTGCGAAAGTGGTTCCAAGCAGCATAACTGCCATCATTGTCATTGTCGGGATATAGCCTCTAAGTTTTGTCATCTCTTTTCTCCTTTAGGTTTGATCGGAAGTTCTTAGCTTCTCGCTACCCATCAATAAACAAGGCTTGTGCCAAAGCCGTGCCGTAAACCATCAGTGGCCGTATCTTATTGAAGTGACTAAGGTTAGACGAAACATGGAGAGTCGGGATCGTCAATATAGGATCTGAGTCGAATTGTATATCAAGTATCCTTTATTGCCGTCCGCGGATCGTAACATATTGTTTCACAACGGGTTGCAGGTTTTGTATATCAAGTATCCAAGCTTCACGCTGTTACATCGGTATACACTCGGGTTTCAAAGCCAGTTTTTCCTAGGAAATAACGTGACTCTGTGCTAATCTTAGAAGGTGCGGTTGCTCCGACCCGCCTCATCCCTCTATTCCCTATTTTTCCCTCTACTCGATGGCCGCCGAACAACCTTTTCTTTTAAGAGCTTTCAAGACCGCAATTGTGGCGGTTGGCGCATTGTGTCTGCTTTTTGGCCTTGCATATTTGCCGCCTGAGCTCATCGGTTGGAAGGGCCTCTTGATCGTAATTGCGTCGGCCTTTATCATCCCGCGGCTTAGCCTCACGGTCCCGCGTTCCGGACTGGCCATCAACTTCTCTGATTTCCCGATCTTTCTCGCTTTTCTGCTGTTCGGCGTTCCGGCGGCGATCGTTATCGCGGTGATAGAGACTTTTGCACATTGCCTCTATCTGCGATCGAGGGGCTTTCCGTTCGCCCGCCACATGATCCCCGTCAATGTCTCGATGAATGCCATTGCGACCGCGGCGACCTGCTGGGTTGTCAGCCTCGCAATGTCGGGTATGGGCGGAGCGGGAAATCTATCTGCCACGCCAAAGCTGATCTCACTGGTCGGGATGCTGGCGTTCTCGCAATTTGTCTTTAGTCTCTCTCTTACCTTCTTGTTCTCATACCTGAAGGAGGGTGCTGGCCCGCTGCGGGAATTGACCCGAAACTATTTCTCAAGTCTGATGTCGAACCTCGTCGGCGCCGGATTGGCTGGCCTCTCGTTCAAGCTTCTCAATTATGGAGATCTGGTGACCGCGCTTGTTGCCGCGGCCACTCTATTTGTCATTTTGTTTACTTACCGCCAGTCGATATCCGACATCAACAAGGCCTTCGACAAAGTAGAAGAGGCTGAACGCCAAAAAGCCGAGGCCGAACGCGAACGTGCCGAGGCAGAGCGGAAGCGGCGACGTGAGGCAGAAAGCTATGCCGGCGAACTCGCTAAGTCGCTCGCGAAAGAAGCACAGGCGAACGCCGCATTGAGAAAAAGCGAACAGGATTTCCAGTATGCCGCGCTTCACGATTCGCTTACGGGGCTGGCAAACAGAAAATATCTCGGCGATCTTCTCTCCAGCCTTTTGGACCAGCATCAGACCGATCCGGGCACAAGCTTTCAGGTCCTTTTCCTCGACATCCGCGGCTTTAAGAACATCAACGACTCGCTGGGCCATTCGGTCGGCGACAAGGTTCTGCAGATCGCAGCAAAGCGGTTCGAACGTGTCCTCAACCCGAACGACACTGTCGCCCGGATCGGAGGAGACGAATTTGCGATCATTCTTCGCGGACTGGCAACCACAAGCAAGGCGCAAAAAGTTGCGCGGCGCATTTACCGCAGCATCACTCAGCCGTTCTCTCTCGGCGGCAACAAGATCTCCATCGATGTGAACATCGGCATCGCCCCGTGCGACATGGAGTACTCGACGCCCGAAGAGATACTTCGCGACGCCGACATCGCGATGCACTATGCCAAGGAACGCAATGACGGCCCCGCGGTATTTACAAAGGAGTTGAGGACGAGATTTCTCGAACGTGTCCGGTTGGAGATGGATCTGAGACAGGCGATAGACCGAAAGGAACTTTCGCTGCACTATCAGCCTATAATAACGCTTGCCGACGGCCGAATCATGGGCTTCGAAGCCCTTTTACGCTGGCAGCACAGCGAATACGGAATGGTCCCGCCGCACAAGTTCATCCCTATCGCCGAAGCATCTGACCTGATCCAGCCGATCACGGTTTGGATCCTGCGCGAAACAACGCGGCAGATCGCCGAATGGCAAAAGATCTACCCGGACTATGCCGATCTGGTTGTCAGCGTCAATATCTCAGGCCGTCATTTACGGAATGATGACCTCATAGAGGATGTCGAGGCCGCACTGGAAGCATCCGGTATTGACCCGTTTACGCTTAAGTTGGAGATAACCGAAAGCACAGCGATGGAAAACGCGGAGCACACGATAAACATTCTCCGCAGGTTGAAGAATATCGGCGTCCAGCTGAGCATCGACGATTTCGGCACCGGATATTCCTCGTTAAGCTATCTCCACCGGCTGCCATTCGACACGCTCAAGATCGACAGGTCTTTCGTAAACAATGTCGGAGAAAAAGGCGAAAATTCGGGTATTCTGCAAACCATCGTATCGCTGGCGAAGAATCTGAACATGCGCGCTGTGGCAGAGGGGATCGAAACGGAAACCCAGATGGCGGTGCTGAGAAATCTGGGATGCGAGTTTGCTCAGGGATATCTTTTTGCTAAACCAAAGGGCAAGGACGAGACTGAAAAACTTCTCTACGAACGACAAAACCTGATCCCGACTGACCTCGACGAAGAATATCATCCCTCCGAAGAACTTAACGAAGATGCCGGATTGCCGGTCTTCTAATCGAATAACGGCGTTTTGTTTCCGTATAGCCGCGACCTATAATCACTGAATAACTATTTTCAGTGAGGTGTATAGCGTTCATGGTCAAACGATCGATTGTTTTTCTTTTCGCAATTTCTCTCTTTTCCGTCTCCCTTCCGGCTCAGACAAATTTTCGCTATCCCGAGGCTCGCAAGTCCGATCAGGTTGACGTCTTTCACGGAACCAAGGTTTACGACCCCTATCGTTGGCTTGAGGAAACAGATTCCGAAGAAACGCAGAAATGGATCAGGGCACAGAACGAACTGACCTTTGGCTATCTGCGTTCGCTTCCGCACAGAGAGGCGCTCCGCGAAAGGCTGACGGAGCTTTGGAATTATGAAAGGCTCTCGGCGCCGTCAAAGATCGGGGATCGCTACATCTATTCTCGCAACGATGGCCTCCAGAACCAGAGCGTTTTATATATCACGGACAGCATAGGAGATCCGGGCCGTGTGTTCTTTGATCCGAACAAGCTTTCGGCGGATGGGACGGCCGCACTGAGCGGATCATCTTTTACCGAAGATGGGAAGCTCTGGGCATACGGCATTGCCCGGGCCGGCAGCGACCGTACCGAGTGGCGGGTGATGAACGTCGAGACCGGCGAACACCTTTCAGACACGCTCCGGCCAAACCGACAGGGCGGTGTTTCCTGGCTAAAGGACGGTTCCGGATTTTTCTACAGCCGGTTCCCCGATGCCCAGGAAGGCCAGGAGCTAAGAAGCCAGAACTTCTATCAAAAGCTCTATTTCCACAAGCTCGGCACCTCCCAGGATGAAGACAAGGTCGTCTATGAGCGTCCGGACAACAAGGAATATTTCATAAACGGGCGTGTTTCTGAGGACGGCAAATGGCTGGTGATCAACGTCGGCCAGGGGACCCGGCGGATGAACATGGTCTATTTCAAGGATCTGACCAAGGACAATGCTCCGATACTGCCGCTAGTCACGGATTTTGCTGCGGCCTATGGCTTTCTTGGAAATGACGGCCCGGTCTTCTATTTCCAAACGGACAGGGTCGCTCCGCTTGGCAAGGTGGTGTCGGTAAATGTTCTCGCACGGCAGCACGTTTGGAAAGAGATCGTTCCGGAAGCAAAGGAGACGCTTCGCGGTGTGAACTTTATCAACAACTGGTTCGTGCTGAATTATCTTAAAGATGCCTACACACAGATAAGGATAGTTGACACCGATGGCAAACACATCCGCAACGTCGAACTTCCCGGCATCGGATCTGCGGGAGGATTCGGTGGCCGGCGGAACGACACGGAAACGTTCTATACCTATTCAAGCTACAATGCTCCGCCCACGATCTATCGCTATGATATGGAGTCGGGAAAGAGCGAACTCTTCAGGCGGGCTCCCGTAAAGTTCAACCCGGATGATTTTGAGGTCAAGCAGGTCTTTTATACGAGTAAAGACGGAACACGCGTCCCGATGTTCATCACCCACAAGAAAGGTATCAAGTTGGACGGAACGAACCCGACTATCCTTTACGGCTATGGCGGATTTAACATCCCTCAGACACCCGGCTTTTCGGTCGCCCGCGTGCCGTGGCTCGAAATGGGCGGCATCTATGCGGTCGCGTGTATCCGTGGCGGCAGCGAATATGGAAAGGAATGGTGGGCGGCCGGTGCCGTGCTTAATAAACAGAACGTTTTCGACGATTTCATCGCCGCGGGCGAATACCTTATCTCCAGCAAACACACATCGAGCAGCAAACTCGCTATCCAGGGCGGTTCGAACGGCGGTTTGCTCGTCGGTGCTGTGCTCAATCAGCGTCCCGATCTCTTCGGTGCCGCCGTTCCGGCAGTTGGGGTAATGGACATGGTTAGGTTCACGAAGTTTACCATCGGCTGGGCATGGACCTCCGATTATGGCTCACCGGACAAGGAAGACGAATTCAAGGCCCTCTTTGCCTATTCGCCTCTGCACAACATAAAGAAAGGCACGAAATATCCGCCTACGCTTGTGACAACAGCGGACACCGACGACCGCGTGTTCCCTGCCCACAGCTTTAAATACGCAGCGGCGATGCAGGCGGCACAGGGCGGCGATGCTCCGGTGCTGATACGCATCGAGACCGATGCCGGGCACGGTGCCGGAACGCCAACCTCGAAACAGATCGAGGCCCAGGCAGATGTCTATGCGTTCATTATGAAGAGCCTCGGTGTCAAATAGCAGTATATGACCCAGTCGAGCCGTCGGTCGTGAAAGCCTTTCTCGTCCGGCGGCTTTTCCTTTTGTTCGACGACACCGTTTTGCGGATATCTCGTTTCGGTTTAATATCTTAGAGCATTCTCACTGACAAGGTGCGGACGGCCTTCCCATCACGCGCGTCTGTCCGGCGGGACAGGAGCGGCCGAGACATTAATAGCGGATTCCGCGAAAGGAGGGTTCGATCGCGATCTTCTTCCTTTGCGTTCTTGATTTCCTTGCGTGGATTTCACGCCAAGTCGCAAGGCTCGCAAGGAGTTCGCAAAATGAAGAAGAGCGATTGTGACTATTTTACCCTACTTCTATTGAGCTTATGAACGGTCCATCTTACGCTCTCAATATTCCGATCATGAAAAACTTTGCAATTCCTTTTATCGCTTTCTACGTTCTCGTCTCTTCGTTTTCCGCGCAGGCATTGCCCGAAGAGAGGTTCGATTTTTACACTCGCGGGCCATATCGCGAGAATGTACCCCGCCCGCAGAGCATTCTGCGGTTTGACGTAGGCGACCATCACACCACCTACGCTCAGATGGAAAACGTGATGTACGCGATCCAGCGGGCCGCCCCCGATCGCGTAAAGATCTATGAGATCGGACTGACCAAAGAACACCGGATGCAATATGTCATGGCGATCTCGTCGCCGGAAAATATAGCCCGCATCGACGAGATACGTGCGAATACCGCCCGCCTGACAGACCCGCGCAGCCTAAGTTCCGCCGAAGCGAACGCCATCGCTCAAAACACGCCCGCGACCGCATGGATGGCATACGCCATACACGGGAATGAATCCGCCTCGTTCGAAGCGATGATGCAGGTAATGTATCAGCTTGCGGCTTCCGAAGAACCGGCTACGCTCGAGATCCTGAGAAACACCCTTACGCTCATCGTCGCTAGCGAGAATCCCGACGGCCACGAGCGTTTCGTCACCTGGTACAACTCCGTCGCCACAGGCAATGCCGATCGAAACGCCATCGAACATCGCGAACCCTGGAGCATTTTCGGCCGCTTCAATCATTACCGCTTCGATCTCAATCGCGACACGCTCGCGATGACACAATTGGAGACAAAGAACATGGCCAAGGCCTATCTGGAATGGAACCCCCAGGTTGCCGTTGACCATCACGGACAAACGTCGCAGTTCTTTTTCCCGCCCGTTGCACTTCCGATAAATCCGAATCTTCCCCAGCCAGAGACCAACAAGTGGCAGGAGATATTCGGCCGTGCGAACGCACGTGCGTTCGATGCGAATCGCTGGGAATATTACGTCCGCGATATTTTCGACGCTTTTTATCCGGGCTATTGGGACATGTACCCTGCGCTGAACGGCGCTATCGCTATGACGTACGAAACGGACGGCGGGGGCTTTAAGGGGCTTCGCTGGACACGCGATGACGGCACCATCGCAACTCTCCGATCGGCCATTGCAAAACATTACGTGGCGTCGATGACCACGCTCGAGACCACGGCTGCCAACCGGCAACAGCGTGTTCGCGAGCTATACGATTTTCGTGCCCGTTCAATGAACGAACACGTCCGGGCACCGCTGAAACGGATAATGATCTCCTCTGAACATGACCGTGTAAAGGCAGCCGAACTGATCGAAGTGCTCCGTCGTTCAAAGATAGAGGTAAATGTCGCCCAGTCACCATTTACATCACAGTCCGCCCGCACCTACATGGAAAAGGACGCCAGGCCGGCAACGCGGACGTTCCCCGCGGGAACCTACATAATCGACCTCAACCAGCCGCAGCGAACCTTGATCAAGACAATTCTCGAACCTGATACGCCGCAGGACAAGGCTTTTGTCGACGACAACATGGCCCGCTTCCGCCGAAACCAGATGCGTGGAAAGGGGCAGCCGAAGGAACAATACGGCTTTTACGACATCACGGCGTGGTCACTTCCGTTGGCATTCGGGCTTGAAGCACACTGGACCAGCGACACCGGCAGCCCGCCGGGAACGCCCGTGACCGATGAATACATCGCCAGGATGAAACGCGGGCAGTTCGGTGGCCGTGCGCAGATCGCCTACATCATCCCTTATGAGACAGATTCAACGATGCCGATGGTCATCCGTCTGCTCCAGGAGGGCTTTAGGGTCAATATTGCCACTCGTAGACTGAACGCAGCCGGGCGAAACTGGCCTGAAGGGACGGTCGTTGTTCGAGTGACCCGCAACCTTGACACCATTCACGAGGCCGTCAATCGGCTCGCTGGCGAGCTCGGCGTTAACGTATATCCGGCGAACAGTGGCTTTCCCGACGAAGGCGACACAGGCATTGGCGGCGAGGCGGTGTTGCCGCTAAGTGAGCCAAAGATCGCAATGGTGGCCGACGAAGCGGTCGATATCACATCCTACGGTTCGATCTGGTGGACGTTCGACAGGTATGGGATCAAGTTCACCCCATTGTCGATCGCAGCGATCCGCGGCGGCGCGCTGAGAAACTATAATGTCCTGGTAATGCCAAACGGGTCTCCCGGCAGGTATTTCGGCTCATTTGGCGAAGGCGGCGTCTCGACGCTGAAAAGTTTCGCGTCCGGAGGCGGGACCATCGTAACGGTTTCCGGGGCTTCGGTGTTCGCGACCCTAAAGGACGTCGGACTCACGACCTCAAAAATGGTCGGAAGCGAAGATGATGAGGAAAAAGGAAAGGACGCGGAAACAAAAGACGTCGAACCCGCAATGAATCCGGCCGATTGGCGAACCGACAAGGACGACGGCATAGCCCCTGAGCTTCCGCCGATCGCCTCGCCTTCGGCTGATGCGAACAAGGTGCCCGTTGCTCTCCCCGGCTCGATAATGCGTGCGACGGTTGACCGCACTACGTTCCTTAACTATGGATTGAACCGCAACGAACTTCCAGTTCTTTTGGCGAGCGGGTATTTTTTCAGGTATTCTAAGGAAGGTACAAATGCCTTGATATTCGACGCGAAAGGTAACCGGCCGCTGACCATTTCCGGCTTTGTTTGGGAAGGCAATACGGAAAGGCTGCTCCGTGGAACCGCCTATGTCATCGATGAATCGCACGGCGGAGGCCGCGTAACGCTCTTTGCCGAAGAGCCATTTTATCGAGGGATCTTTCGTTCGGCGTCGAGGCCCTTCTTTAACTCGATCGCCTTTGGCGGCCAATAATAGGGATACTCGGAATTACCTGTTTGGTCAACCGTAAAGCATCGGCGGATGAGCCATTGCGGGCTTTCGTCCTTTAATGTTGATCCGAAACAAGACGATATATGTTCACTGTAAAGGCAGGTTTTAGCGAACAGATAGAGGTTGAGACCAGCATCGACGCGGCACGCGATTTCTTTGCCGACCTGAAGAATATCGCGGATCTTATGCCCGGCGTTGCATCCATCCACGTTGACAATAGCGGAATTGCTCATTGGCGGATAGAGGCTGATATCCCGGTGGTAGGCTCCATGCGGCAAAATTTTGCAGTCGAGCTTGCCGAAAATAGCGACGAACGTATCGAATGGTTCCCGCTCCGAGCCGAAACGCAAAATTTCCTCCGTTTCTCTGCGGATTTTATCGAAAAGGCAAAGAACGTGACGGAGGTTAGGTTTTCCCAGATGGTCGAACTGCGTCGGCGTTCCGCACGTGAGCTTCATATGCTCGCGGGGCTCGCGGGCGAGAGCCTTATCAGCGCCGAGATGACGCGAAAGGTCTCGGACATGATCAAAACATTCATCCAACGAGCAAAGGAGAGGTTAGAAACATGAAAAAAGCCATATTGACATTGATAATTACGGCGATCTTTGGCGTTGCCGCTCTCGGGCAGGTGACCATTCCGCGCGAGAGCAACATGCAGGAAAAATCGCAGATGATCGGTGACACAAAGATCTCGGTCTCCTATCACCGGCCCAACGTAAAGGGGCGAAAGATCTGGGGCGGGCTGGTGCCCTACAACGAGGTTTGGCGGACCGGGGCCAACAATGCCACGGTATTTGAGACCCCGATAGACCTCCTCGTAAACGGGCAAAAGCTCCCCGCCGGTAAATATGCTCTTTTTACCCTGCCTACCGAGGGCGACTGGACCGTGATCTTCAACAAGAATTGGAACCAGTGGGGTGCTTTTACACATCAGCCGAATGACGACGTCCTTAAGATCCAGGTGACGCCGCGAAAGTCGGAGTTTCACGAGACGATGACCATCGAATTTGACAAGGTCGTCGGCAACACCGCGGAGGTCTCGATCCGGTGGGAAAACCTCGCGGTCCCGTTTACGGTGGACGTCGGCGATTTCAATGCCCGATTCGTTAATGAACACCGAAGGCGGACGATGAGCGAGCGGATGACGCTTGCCAATTACATTCTGTCTCAACAGTTGGCCGCCAGCTACCCGGACGCGCTCGTGTGGGTCGAGGACGCCGAGAGAACGAACAGAACGTTCGCTGTGCTTTCCTTAAAAGCACGCCTCCTTGCGGCCATGGGACGTAACTCGGATGCCATCGCGGCCGGCGAATCGGCTCTTTCTCTCGGGCGGTCTTCTACGCCACCCGCAAGCGCCAACGCCATAACCGCTCTTGAAAATCAAATGAAACAGTGGCGGGGCTCAAATTAGAACTTCGCAAACTTTTTTCCGGATCCCGTCGATCTATGCGTCTTTTAGATTGACGGGATGATCTTTTTGCTATATCATCCTAATTGAAATTGGCTTTCAATTTCTATCGTCCGATGAAAAGCAGCACAGCAACAAAATTTGCACCGGTTTACTCCGACGAGCGTCGGATAGACGTTTCAATGGACTCCGGCGAGACCGAGATCAGCCTCTCTACCTGGACCGAAGGCCTCGGCTGGTGTACCCAAAAGACAATGAAACTCGACGCCGAACTCCTCGATGAACTCCATCGCGTCGTCTCCGCTGCGCGTTTGAAACTGAAACACAATGGGAACGCCCTAGACACCGTTAACCATGGGAATGTGCTCGATTTTCCTAAATTCGCCTAGTTTATCCTCCTTGTTCAAGTAAAAAAGCCGCCTGCTCAAATAGAGCCTGCGGTTTTTTTTATCGAACAGATAACCTTAAGAGGAAACTAAATGGCCACTCATTTCTACCCCCGTCTTCGCATCCAGTCTCGGGCCGAGACATCCAATACTAAAATGCAGTTAGACTTAGCAGTATGCCGTAACGATTCAGCGGTCCAAGCCAACACGTGCGACCAGACTTTCGAAACGCGGATCACCGCGAATGGGGTCAAACTGGGGCCAGCGTCCGATATGGATCATCCACACCTGCCTCTCTTTTATCGCGGTTTCAAGATTCTCATAGACTTGCTCCATCTCGCCGAGGTCCAAATAGTGGATCGCCATTGATACCCCGCCGGACCCAAATCGTTTCCCGCGGCCGATCTCCTTAACCAGGCCTTCCACGAACGACCGCCAACCGCCGGTAAGATACCGGGTTCGTAGAGCATTTAATTCTTTGGACCCCAACCCGTCTGCTTCGTATAGACGAAGATAAGATCGGGCCGCCTTGTCATGGTCGCCTTTCATAGCCGCCGACTTTGCAATGATCGAACAGGCCACCTTGAACTCACCATCATCCTCTGAAATGACCTCTGCCTGAGCGATCGCCTCATCATACCGTCTGGCAAAGAAGAGGATCCATGCACGCGACCTGAGGTTGAACGAGTTTGGCGCAAGGGCGATCGCAGTATCGATCCCGGCCAATGCCTCCTCAACCCGGCCGAACATTGAATGCATCATTGCCATCTCGAAATGCGCCTCGTGGCTCGTCGGGTCAAGCTTGATCGATCTTTGGCATGCCCGGCTCGCGCCCTCAAAATCCCAATCAAACGTTACCATCAGGCGGCATTGCATAAGGTGCGCGAGAGAGCTGTTCGGATCGAGTTCAAGGGCCTTGTTTATTGACCAGCGGGCCTGAGCAATATTGTCCGGTGTGCGTCTGCCAAACATTTTCACCGCTGCCCGGCCTGCGTATGCGTCCGCAAATTCGGGGTCTAGCTCGATCGCCCGATCAAAGTAGCCGAGAAGCTTTTCGCTATCCTGAGTGCGAGCCTTCTCCAGTTGTAACCTGCCTTCTCGAAAACTAAGGTAGGCTTCGTTATTCTCGGTTCCGGCTCCGCGGGACTTGCCGTTAGACCTGTCTCTAAACTCGCCGCTTCTTGAAACGAGTAGCATTACCAGGAACGCTCCTACCGCAATAGCAACCAATGCCTTGATCGACTGCCTCAGCTTTCGCCCCCGTCCGAGCGGTGCCGGGGGCCCAAACGTCTGCACGTCGTCTATTGGGTTTGTTCGCGTCCCATTGGCCGGTATCAACACGGGAACAATGGGCTTGGATCTCTCCACTTCTTCATTAGCAGATACCACATCAGCTACAAATCGATAGCCCCTGGTCGGTACCGTCTTGATGAATGTCTGTTTGCTCTCGAACTGGCTGAGGGTCTTACGAAGTGTGTGGACTATTCGTACCAGGTTTGCTTCTTCAACAAAGGTATCGGGCCATACGGCGGACAGCAGTTCGTCCTTTGAGACCAGATGGCCGCTGTTACTTACGAGATGGGCGAGAGTGTCAAATGCCTTGGGCGTCAGCGGAATGAGCGTACCCTCATAGCGAAGTTCCCTCTCCACCGTATCAAGTTGGAATGAACAGAACCGGAAATATCTGCGGTCGTCGCCGGGCATTTTCAGCCTCCAATAAAAATTGGATAAAAATACGAACTTTTTCCAAGGACATCAGCGACCGATGACAGCTATTTTACCCCCTGCAAAAAACAGTTGTCGGTTAGGCCGTGTGCCAGAAAAAGCTGCCTGCTTTTTTCGTGCATTATACGCCAACCTAAGTTCAAAAGAAACTAAATTTTTTGGAGGCCCGTTATGTACACACGAAAGACAAAAGATCTGCATATTCTTCTCGGCTTGTTCTTTTTCGGCACGCTTCTCTCTGCTCAGTCGATCTCCGGCCAGACCGTCCACGTCACAGGGATCGAAGAACTCTACGCTGCCGTCAATGATCCTGGAAATGCGGGCGCAACGATAGCTCTCGCTCCCGGCATCTACAGACTCACAGCATTAGATGCGAACAATGTCCCGCGTCCGAATGGCGGCCGTTTGGACCTGCAGTTGAACATGTCACTGGTCGGTGTCAAAGGCGACCGCTCAGCGGTCATCATCGACGCCTTCGAACTACCGCCGAGCTCTTATACGGGTAGTCCGGGCCCCCACGCCGCCGTCAGACTTGGCCGAGGGACAAACTCGGTCGAGTGGCTAACTGTTCGCGACGCCCGCAATGGACAGGCGAATATCGATTCCGGGCTCATACATCCTGGAACGGCATTTGTCCGTATAGCTCACGTCGCATCCAGCGGCTCCACGCGAGGGCTCAACGTTCTAAATTTTGGCCCGGCTTCATCTAACGAGACCATAGAGGCCGAAATTGAGGACAACTATTTCTTTAACAACACGTTTGGGCTTTCTGAAGGTGTCCGTGTCGGTAATTTTCAGGGTGCCGTCAATGCAACGGTTAACGCCCGAATGGTGGGAAACCGCTCATGGGGCCAGCAGCAGGGTCGGCTGATCGTGAATAACCGCGCGATAAACTCCACCGTGAACGTCTTCTCGGCCGGAAACCGGTTCTTCGCCAACGGCGCGGGAACGATCATTGTCGGCGGATTAAGCTCTAACGTCACGACTGCGAACGGTAACACCATCAACTTCGAGGCCCATGGTGATCATTTCGTGGACAACACGGGCCCTACGATCTTTGATATCGGCGGGCTCATCGTGTTGGGCGGCGAGAACATCTCGATACCCTACGGTACGAACAACAATACTGTGAACGTAAGGCTTTGGGGATGCAGGATGGGTGAGAATAACACCTATGACCTCTTGGGCATCGGTGCCCGCTCCGAACCGGAGTCGATCGGGTCACCGGGCGCAAACAACCGCGTGACAATTGAGATACATGGAGAAGGCTCACCGACAAAGGGACGATGGCAGCCAGTAGAAGTGTTTTTGGACGCACTCCCGTACGCGGCCGAAGACAATAACTCGGTGACCGTGATCAGAAGGCGATAGATAGGTTCACGTTGTCCCTAAACCCAACGCACGCAACCCGTTCTCGGGGTTGGAACAACCGGTTCGCCGATCTCGGAGGAAAAGAAATGAACCAATTTTCTACACGACGACAATACTTCAGGTCCGCGTTTGCTCTCACTGAGCGTTTGAGAACCATTGGTAGATTGACTATTCCCTTCTTGACCTTACTCGCCTGCATTGGAGGCTCAGCAGACGGACGCCCCGGAGATCTCGACCGGCGATTTGGTTCTAATGGCATCGTCTCTACGACGTTGGTCACGGCAACCGATCATACACGCCGTCTCCGCGTTCAACCCGATGGCAAGATATTGGTGCTTTCTACAACTGCCAGGAATCCCGTGATTAATGTTCCGACGACCGGCACGGTTCATCGGTTTTTTCCGGATGGAAATTTTGACACCACTTTTGCTCAAAGCGGTAGTCTTAGCCTTGGCGGCTTGCGGGACTTTGAGATCCATCCGGACGGAAGGATCTTGACCGTTGCAACCAATTTCAGCTCCCATGCCTATGGACGAGTTTGCAGATGGACGAGCAATGGAAATGCGGATCCCACGTTCGGCACCAATGGATGTACCAACATCACCACTGGAAGCCGGTTCGAAGCACGGCGGATCAAGCTGCAGAGCGACGGGCGGATAGTTGTGGTCGCAGCGACCGGTTCTGCTACAAGCCTTTTCGCCCGTTTGCTTCCGGACGGTGCCCTTGACCACTCGTTCGGCAATTCCGGCATGGCGTCCGCAAGCGGGGACGATTTCTCGTATTACCTTTTTCCTTCGTGGGTCATAGACAAGACGGGCGACATAGTGATCCAGCCGGATGGAAAGATCCTTTTCGGCTACGGCCGGGAATGGGACAACTTCTTTTATATTGGCCGTTTGGACCCGGATGGCTCGATCGATACTTCGTTCGGCAAGGCAGGTGTCGCTTCCATAGGCATTCCCGTGCCCTCATATGCGTATGATGCCTTCAGCTTCGGTATATCATCACAAGCGAACGGTTCAATTTTTGTAACCGGAACCGCACTGGAATGGTGGGGGGGAGACTCATATCTAACCGTCGCAAAGCTGAAAAATGACGGCTCATACGATCCCACCTTTGGTTACGGCGGAGCGATAAGTTTGGTCTCAAGCGAAACTCGCGGGCCGGCCTCAGCGATGATCGTGCTTCCTACCGGCAAGATCTTACTCGGTGGGATGGATGATCAGGCATTCTCACTGTTACGGCTGAATGCAAACGGCTCGTTTGACACAAGTTTTGGCACCAATGGAATAATTCAAACACCTTTCGATACGAGCGACATGACGTCCATACTCGCCATGGAACTCCAAAAGGACGGCACATTGATCGCGGCCGGAAGCACAGCCGGAGCAGACTATTACGCACGGCTCGGGCTGACAAAGTATCTAAATATCGCTTCGAATACCGACTATGACTTTGATGGGGACCACAGGGCTGACATTTCCATATTTCGAGGGTCAGACAATAGTTGGTATGTGAGTCGTTCCACCGAAGGATTGTCCATAACGCAATTCGGGCATTCGACCGATATGATCACACCTGCAGACATTACGGGCGACGGAAAGGCCGACATTGCGTTCTTCAGGCCCTCTACCGGCGAATGGTTCGTGCTTCGCAGCGAGGACGGTTCGTTCTTTGCGTTCCCGTTCGGCGGTGCGGGCGACATCCCGGCCCCTGCCGACTACGATGGCGACGGCATCACAGACGCTGCGGTGTTCCGGCCTTCTACGGGAACTTGGTTCATTCTCCGCTCTTCGGATCAGGGCGTTTCGATTGTCTCGTTCGGTTCTGCGACCGACCGGCCGGTTCCGGCCGACTTTGACGGCGACGGCAAGGCTGACATCGCCATTTACCGGCCGCTTGGAGAGACCGGTGGCGGCGAATGGTGGTATATCAGAAGCTCTGACGGCACCGCTCGTGCATTCGCTTTTGGCCAGCCGACCGATAAGGCACTGCCGGCCGACTACACTGGCGATGGCGTCGCCGACGTGGCTTTCTTCCGCCCCTCGACCGGCGAATGGTACGTGCTCCGCAGCGAGGACAATTCCTACTTTGCCTTCCCGTTCGGCAACGCGGCGGATTCACCCGTCCCCGGCGACTACGACGGCGACGGGCAGACAGACCCGGCCGTCTTCCGTCCCTCGACAGGCATCTGGTTCATTCTCCGCTCCACCGAAGGCCTCCAGATAGTCAACTTCGGCTCCCCGGGCGACATGGCCGTGCCAAATGCATACGTGAGGTAAATTAGGTTGATCCAAACATGTTCTATCCGGCATTCCCGCATGTTCGTCAAAGCAAAAATGGCCGCCTGAATCGTCAGACGGCCAACTGGCTCAATCAAATTATAAGTTTCGTCTAACTGACTTCCCTGAGAATTATCTTCTCTGAGCCGGCCTTTGCCGTGCGTTCGTTCGTAAGCTTCTCCAGTTCCTCTATGTGCATCTGTTCGGCTGCGATCTGTTCTTCAAGCCAGAACTTCTGAGGCAGGTCGTTGTCGTCACATGCCGCCCATGCAGCCATATAGGCTGCCATCGCCTCGCGTTCGAGTTCGAGATCCTGTTTTAGCATTTCGTCCAGATCAACGGACTGGCGTATCATCGCCGGTTCTACGGTCGGCACGCCGCCCAATGCAACTATCTTGTCACCCAGAGCCTCAGCATGGTCCTGGGCTTCCTCGGCCTGGTCGCGGAACCAGTCCTTATATACCTCTCGATATTTACCGGTCACCAGAAAACTATGCTGGGAATATTGGATAACACCCGCTAATTCCCAGCTCAACGCACTATTCAAATTTTCTACAAGCTCTGCTCTTCCCATATTATTTCCCCCTTTCTCCGAGGAGCGTTATTGAAAATCCTAGCAACCAGGCCAGTTCCTGTCAAGCTAACCCCTTATATTTCAACAGATAGTTGTGAATATCATTTTCAATAAGTGTGTTCTCCCAGTCTGGGCGCAAAAACGGGCCGCTGAGGACGGCCCGCGTTATCTGGTGGCCGAGGTGATCGTTCAAGTAATGGTTCCGCCGTCAACGGTGATGACCTCACCGTTCATGTAGGAATTCCGCGGGCTAACGATAAAGGCGGCAAATTCGGCCAGTTCGCTGGGTTGGCCGAGCCTTTTTACCGAGACCCAGTTTTCGTGAGCGGTAAGCAGATGCTCGGGCAGTGTGTTGCCGAGATCGGTGTCAAAGATGCCGGCGGCGATGGCATTTACGGTTATGCCGAAATTGGCAGCTTCGCGAGACAGGCATTTGGTAAAGCCTATCATCGCAGCCTTTGAGGTAGCGTAGTGTACCGATGTCGGAAGGGCTCGGAGCGCGCCTATGCTTGTTATGTTCAAAATGGTCCCGGCACGTTCGCGGATCATCTGCTTGTAGAAAGGTTTGGTTACCGCAAAGAGGCTGTTAACGTTCGTGTCCACAACCCAATCCCAACTCTTGTCGGTTGTCGTCGCAAAATTGTCGGGTTTGTTGACCGCGGCGTTGTTTACAAGGACGTTTATCGCCCCCCACTCATCAAGTATCTCGCGGGCGATGTGCTTCATTCCATAGCGGTCCGTGACCGACACCTTGAACGACAGAGCCCGCCGGCCGTAGCCTTCGATGATCGACCTCATCTTATCAGCAAGCTCGTCGCTGGTGTTGTAATTAAAGGCCACATCAGCCCCTTCACGGGCAAAAACCTCGCAGATCGCGGCTCCGATGCCGCGGGTCCCGCCGGAAACGAACACACGTTTATCTTCAAGTAAAAGACTCAATTAAGGCGACTCCTTGCAAAGGGGATAAATGATCCAAACGTAAAGGTTAATGAAAGGAAGTGGCCGTGACAAGCCTGGCATAGCACTTTTTTCGCTATGCGGCGATCGACCGGTTATCGGCAATAGGGGGCGGCAGAAGTGCCGCGATCTCGCGGACAATATCTTCGGTAGCGTTGGGGCGTGCCAGGGCGATCGTGGCGGCCTTCATATCGTTGTACCGCTGCTCGTCCGTCTGCAGCGAACGGATCATCGGAACAATGTCCGCCGCCTTTTCCAACATCAAGCCCGCACCGCGTCCGGCGATCAATTTCAGCGTACCCGCCTCCTGCGGCATTGGTGGCGTGGTCACATCTGCAATGATCGGTACACGGCACGTTATCGCCTCAAAGGTCGTAAGCCCGCCGAGTTTTGAGATCATCACGTTCGCGGAATGCATCAGCTTTTCGATCTCGTCCGAATAGCCGATCACCTTTACCGGGAATTTCGCATTCCTTGCCAACTCCTCCGCCTCCGCACGAAGTTCTTCGTTCCTGCCGGCAAGGAAGATGGCCTGTACGTCCAGTTCGCCTCGGACCAGCTCTTTGAAGATACGCGGGATGTTCCCGCCGCCTATCCAGCCCGCATTAACGAAAACGGTGAATTTATCCGGATCGAGGCCATATGCCGACCGCGCCTCACGGGCGTCATTCTCATCCGCGGCCCGAAACTTCGGGTGCAGCGGCAGGCCCGATATCTTTATCTTGGAGGGGCTGACACCGTAGTCAATAAGTTGCTGCTGAGCGTCTTCGTTGGCCACCAGATAGAGCGATACATCATCACATGCCCAGCCCTTCCAAAATCCATAGCAGGGATCAGTGACAACCGTAACGAGCGGAATTTGATCCTGGAGGTCGAGTTCCCGCAATATCCTTCCGAATATATGCTGGGTAAGTGGGTGGACGCTGACCACAATGTGGGGACACCATTTTTCGAACGAGTCCCTTATAAAGACCATGCACCGCTTATGAAAGAATTCGCGGGTCTCGGGCCGAAACCTGTTGACCACCCAGTAGAGATACTTCATCCATCCCTGCTTGTTTCGAAGCATCCAGTTATAGACATTAACAAGCCTCTCGGTTATGTGATGCGACTCTTCGACGGCTCGCATTATCCTAACTACGACCGATTCGCCGTGCCAAAATCTCTGCAGTCCGACAGCGATCGCCTGCGCCGCCGATCGGTGGCCGCCGCCGGTGTCAGATGAGATGATCAGGATCTTTGGGTTGCTCGGCTGCATTGCGAATGTCGGTGTTGAGTGGTTTATGTTAGGCCTTTAAGGCAACCTCCCTTGCCCGGTCAAACCCGAGTTTGGCCGAAGCTTTTTTCATCTCGCCTTCCAATTTCTTTATCTTTATAAGGTGGCCGGCGTTGAACGGCAGCGACGGATAATAGCAATTGGATTCGTGCGTGCAGAAACATCCGCTGCCCGCCTCTTTGCGCCGGGCCTTCATCAGGTCGGTGTTCCATGCGGCCTGGAAATCCCAATCGTAATCTCTCAGATTGAGCACATCGGGCTTATTCTCGCAGGATGATAGTACGCCATTGTCATAAATGACCGCACCGGCACTGCCTGCATAGCATTTCAACTGCGCCTTGTTTTCCTCTTTCGTCTTCGCGATCAGGTCATGCATGTAGATATCTACGGCAGCCTTGAAAAAGCCCGATTTACCGCCATAGTTGTTCTTCAGGGCAGCATTCTTTGTATCTTCAAGGATCATCTGCGAAAGCCGAGCATATCTCGTGTGGTCAAACTCAAGCTCAGTGGGGTCGGCCGAAGGCGGACGGATGTAATTTATATTCACCTTGTCCGGCTTCAGGTCGTACTTGAGAAAATCGTACCAATCAAAGATCGTGTCCTGGTTCGATCGCATCACACAGGTACAGGTCTGGATGTCCAACTGTGGATACTGCTCGCGTTTCATCTGCTGTAGCGTACGGGCCGTATGGATCGCCTTGTCCCAGCTGCCTTCTTTGCCTCGGATCTTCTCATGCGCATCTTTCATCCCATCGATGCCAAGAGCGACCGACACATTCAGCTTCGGACATTCCTCCAATATCCGCGTAACGTCCGGAAAGATCCGCGGATGGATCTGCCCGTTCGACATCAGATAAACCGAATCGAGCTTGTTGTTCTCGTAAAACGCCCTAACGATCTCCGGCAGGTCCTTCCGCGTGAACGGTTCGCCGCCGGCCAGAACCAGGACCCCGAGGTTTCCACCAAGCGTTTCCGAGATCCGGGCTATCTCGTCTGTCTTCATCTGGAGCTTTTTGCGGGGCCGGTCGTCCAATTCCTCAGTAAAGAAACAGTGGGTGCACCGCATGTCGCAAACGCTGGTCACCAAGATATTCAAAAAGATGGGTGAGATCGGCCGGCCAACGACAATGCTTGCGTACCGTTTGAAGATCTCCCTCGTTGCAAAATCCATCAGATCCATTTTCACTCACCTTGAGGACAATGAACGTCCCCGGCGGAAATACTATTCCGCAAACTTAAAATGTATCGTATCCGGGACGATTTTGGAACCTAACCGGAGACGCCAAAGAGCTTCGTTGAAATAAAACGCTTGAAATTTGCTTAAAAAATGCTACGATGCCTCTGTTTTCTGTTTTGGCACGGCCATTTTTGAGGGAAAACCGAAGAATTGATACTTTTTCGGGAATTCCATCTGGAGCACTCGGCTTCGGCAAGACCTGAAGGTTCCGTATAAGCGAACAGCAATAAGCCATATGTTCAGTTCCAAGCATCTTCTCCGCAAAACCGCATTTCTAGCTGGGGCATTTGCCATTTTTCTGACAACTGCTTTCGGTACTGCCCCAGAAGTCGCAGGAATTGACGCTCTTAGATCTGACGATCGTCCGGACAAGCTAAGAAAGGCCGGCATCCGCGGAACAACGCCGGCCCTCGTGAACGTTTCCGGCACTGCCCGCACCGCTTTCAACGTTCCGATCTCAAACGCACGCGTATTTTTGATGGATGAGACAGGCGAGATCCGGCGCACAACCACTTCCGGATTCGGCTTTTTCCGATTTACTGATGTCCCGACGGGCGATCTTTACTTCATTTTCATCGAACACCGCCGCTATATGTTCGCCACGCCCTCCTATCTGATCGAGGTTCATAAAGACCGCAGCGACATCCACTTTTGGGGTGAGTTGATCTTCTGAACGCTAACTCCTGACACAACGGTTTAGACTTCGCAATTCCAGAGAACTAGAATGTTCATATGTTCAGGAGAGTTTATCTGGACAATTCTGCCACCACTCCCGTCGATCCTCGCGTTCTCGACGCGATGATGCCGTTTCTTACCGATAAATTTGGGAACGCATCAAGCATTCACTTTTACGGCCAGGAGACCCGCGCCGCCGTTGACAAGGCCAGACATCAGGTGGCCGGCCTGCTGAATGCCCGCCCCGCCGAAATAGTGTTCACGTCGGGTGGGACCGAATCGAATAATCTCGCCATCAAGGGCCTGATCGAATCCATTATCGCCCTCAGATCAGATGTCAGCGTCCCGCCGCACATCATCACCACACAGATCGAGCATCCGGCAGTAAAGATGGCCTGCGAAGACCTTGAAAATGAAGGTGTCTCCGTAACCTTTCTGCCTGTCGCAGAAAATGGTGTGATCCGCATTGCGGATGTCGAGAATGCCATCACCGACAGCACCGTTCTTATCTCGATAATGACCGCCAATAATGAGATAGGCACTCTTCAGCCCGTCAGCGAGATAGGCAGATTCGTCCGCGATCAACGCCGGGCGGGCCGAAAGATCTATTTCCATACCGACGCGGTTCAGGCTGTCGGCAAAGTACCCATCGATGTCGAAGAGATCGGATGTGATCTGCTTTCGTTGTCTGCACACAAGTTCCATGCTCCGAAGGGCGTAGGTGCACTTTACGTGCGTCGTGGCACCCGGCTCCATGCACAGAACATCGGCGGTCGACAGGAGCGGGGCCTTCGCGGCGGCACCGAGCCCGTGCCGCTGATCGCCGGAATGGGAGCTGCCGCAGAGATAGCCGGAACCGAACTCGCGGGCGAAAATGAGCGGCTGGCCGCACTTCGCAACAGGTTTGAGGACAACATTCTCGAACGCATCGACGGTTCCCGCCTGAACGGCGATCGCTCGCTAAGGCTGCCGAACATCTCGAACATTTCGTTTGAGGGGATCGAAGGCGAGGCTCTGCTGATCAACCTGGATATGCAGGGCATCGCCGTATCCACCGGTTCCGCATGTTCCTCCGGTTCGCTTGAACCGTCGCCGGTCATACGTGCCTTGGGAGCTGACGATCAGCGGGCTCGCAGCGCCATCCGCTTCAGCCTGGGCCGGATGAACACTGAGGAAGACATCGACGCGGCCCTCAATACCCTCCCTCGTTCCATCGAAGATCTTCGAGCCATTTCACGGCCCAGGTAAAAAGCTGCCCGTTATCTCTGCCGGACAGCCATTTGAACTAAAGATCCGGCGGCCTACCGCCCGATCGCATCGATTATCGTCTGTGCGGCCTGTTCTATGATCGGCGTCAAGATGTTCTCGCCATCGGCTTTCGCCCTTGCTTTGAACTGTTTTGCCGCCGCCTGTTGCCCGGCCGCTCGGTTTAGCCTTATTTCCAGCGTTATCTCGTCCTTTGCTTTCATCTGCGACGAGACCGTCGCGGCCGAGACAACTGCCTGCGTGATTATCTGCCCCGCGATGTTTCCGGCAACGCTCCCCGTATGGCCGATGCCCGTCCGGGCGATCGTCGAACCAAGTGCCGAGCCGAACATTCCGCCAAAGCCACCGCCGCCGCCTTTTTTGTGAGCTGCTGTCGTGTAGAGTATCAGGTCACATTCCTTGCTGCTGGCTTCGGCATCGATCGCCGAGGGAAGCTTTCCTTCGAGCACTACGACTTCTACGTCTGGCACCCTCAGATATTCCAAGAGCGTATTCTTTATCGCCTCCGAAAGGTCTCCGGCCTCAATGCCCGGGCCGACGGCTGTCACTTTTACCCCAACTAGGCCGATCCTGACCGCCCCCTCCTTTTTCGCGGGCGTTTCGCTTCCATTTTTGGAATTAAGGTTGGGTAGCGGCATCGCGGCACCTGAGGTCAGATCGGGACCGCCTGTCGAACTTATCTGCGGCAGCGAGGCCGCGTACATCTCAGAGACATCCTTCACCTCGCGATATCCTTCGGGCACATCAAAGAGCCCCGCATCGAGCGACGCCTTTGAGAGTTCGACCACTTCGTTGACCATCGACATCGTCTCTCTTCCGTTCTCGTCGAACATTGTCGTTTTCTCGTAGAGCGGATATCCTCGCTTGCCGGAACCGGTCTGCTTCATCTCGTATTGATCGACACAGCCTCCGCTGGCGGCCCTCGGTGCCGTTCTGGTAGGACTGAGTTTGGGGTCGCAATCGAAGCCGACTGTAAGATCCGTGTACCAGCCGTCGATCTCCATCCGCGAACTTGTCTTGTTGCAGGCTTCCGGCGACGACCGTGTGTCCATTGTGATTATCAGCCGGCGGGCCTGCATCCCGAACATCTGCTTTCGCTCGCCGGTATCTTTTACGTCGATGGTGGTCACCACCTTTCCTCCCTTCACCTCCGGGCGGGATACGGCTCTCGCGTTGGCGTTCGGTGACACCGGATCTATGTCGCCAAATTCGCTCACGACAAATGTCTTTGCCGCCGGGTTCAGTTGGATCGCACGTCTCAGGTCGCATTGCGTTATGTTGACCATCGCGCCGTCCATCATCTCGCTGCGCTGGCGTTTGCCCTTTATCATTGTCAGATTATCGTAGGTTTGGCCGCCCATGCTCTGCCGCGACTTGATCCTGATGTCCGCATTTGCCGACCCGAAGCCCGTCAGGACGGCAATTGTCAGGATCATTGCTGAATATAGTCTTTTCATCTTTCGCTCTCCGTATTTTTATGACTGCTGTATCTGCCTGTCATTCCCTAACGCGAAGCGGCGAACGAAAATCTATCACCTGGCGTTTCGAAATTGCGCCCTGCTCTTCCTTTACTTATAATCTCGACGACGTCTGACGAACTTGATCTTATGAGCAATGAACCATCCGGCGAGATAACCGCAATGCTGATCGAGCTTACCGAAGGAAACCAGGAGGTTGTCGATCGCATTCTGCCTTTCATTTATGACGAGCTTCGCCGTCTTGCCGGCAGTTATCTTCGTCGCGAACGCCCCGATCATACCCTTCAGCCAACTGCCCTCGTTCACGAGGCCTATATGAAGCTGATCGACCAAAAGAAGGTCCAATGGCAGAACCGGGCACATTTTTTCGGTATCGCTGCCCAGGTGATGCGCCGCCTCCTGATGGACCACGCCCGCAAACACCTCGCAAACAAACGCGGCGGTGACGCTGAGGTCCTGCCCCTGGAAGAAGAGATACTTGTCGTCTCACACGACAGGTCGGCCGAGCTGCTCGCGCTGGACGATGCGCTTGAGCGGCTTTCGGAGATAGACCCGCCAAAGGCCCGCGTGGTCGAACTTCGTTACTTTGGCGGGCTTTCGATCGAGGAGACTGCTGAGGTTCTTGGCGTTAGCGTGCCAACCGTGAACCGCCACTGGAAAATGGCCAAGGCATGGCTCTATTCGGAACTCGCCGGCTAAATTCCGAAGCCGCATCACAGCCATCGGCCATCCGCTGCGCTTGAAAATCATCGGCCCAATCGCGAAACTACGATCATGAGCGAATCTGCAAGCCTGCCAATGAATTTCGGCGGAATAGACGATAAGGAGCTCTCTTCGTTTGAGAGTTCCCGCGTATTGATGCTCCCCGTTGCTTACGAAGGCACGGTCTCATACGGTACCGGAACAGGCGACGGGGCAATGGCGATCATCGACGCCTCGCGCAATATGGAGCTATACGATGACGAGACCGATTCCGAGGTCTATCGGATCGGCATCCATACCCTTGAGAAATTCAAGCCCCGTCCGACCCCGGAAAAAATGATGTCCGACCTATACGATCTGACAAAGGAACTCGTCGATACCGGCAAATTTGTCTGCATGATAGGCGGGGAGCATTCGGTTTCGGGGCCCGTGATAAAGGCACACGCCGAACGCTATCATGACCTCAGCGTGCTCCAGATAGATGCCCACGCCGATCTTCGCGACACCTACGATGACACGCCCCATTCGCATGCTTCGATAATGGCCCGCGTGGTAAAGGACCTCCGCATCCCGGCCGTCCAGGTCGGTATCCGCTCCGTTTCTGCCGAAGAGATCCGGCTGATCGACACCGGCATCCCGACCAAGATCTTCTGGGCCCGCGACATTGTCGGGCGCACTGACTGGATCGACGAAGCCATTGCCGGCCTTACCGATTCCGTCTATCTGACCATTGACATTGACGGGCTAGACCCGAGCATCGTCCCGACCACCGGCACTCCCGAACCCGGTGGACTTGGCTGGTACGAGACATTGACGTTGATCAGAAAACTTGCCGAATCGAAAAAGGTGGTCGGAATGGATCTGGTCGAATATTCTTATGTTCCGACCTTTGACGCACCGGCCTTTCTCTGTGCAAAGCTCATTTACAAATCTCTTGCCTATATCTTTCGCGAGGACACGCCCAAGGTCTCGTCTTCGGCCGGCCCCGCATGACGCCGTCGGGAACGTCTTTGTCAGAACCTGAAATGCCCTGCGAACGTATAGTATCCAAGGCTCTTTAATTGACGCCCGAAGTGCGTTAAAATTTACTTTTTGGCGTTCGAATGGAGTAATGTGATGACGTTCAGAATTTTTTTCACGACTGCGATCTTGGCTTCCCTGCTGCTCGTTTCCGCTTGCGCGACGGGCCTTTTTTCCAATGGAGAAGTTCCCGTCCCCATAGAACCTGCCCCGCCGCCTGGGCCGCTGGTCGTCGATGGGGTGCGCACCTCTTACGCCGATGTGGTTGAGCGTTCTTCCCCCGCAGTGGTGCAGATAATGGCCGAGGTAAGGTCCTCCGCTCGGCAGCCTCAATCGGGCCGTTCCCCGCTCGAAGATTTCTTCCGCCAGATACCGCCGCCGCGCGGCGATCAAAGGCCGCCGGTCGAAAGGGGGGTCGGTTCGGGCGTTATCGTCAGCGCTGATGGCTCGGTGCTTACCAATGCCCATGTGGTCGACGGCGCGGAAAAGATCATGGTCACCACCGCCGACAACAAGGAATTTGAAGCAAAACTCGTCGGCATCGACAAACCGAGCGACCTGGCCGTGCTCAAGATCGAGGGCCAGGGCATGCCATATCTCGGTTTTGGGAATTCGGATTCCGTCCGCGTCGGCGACATAGTGCTCGCCATCGGGAACCCGCTCGGGATCGGCCAGTCCGTCACCGCCGGGATCATATCTGCCAAGGGCCGGCGGACGGGGCTGTCCTATGGCGGCAGCGATTCATTCGAGGATTTCCTCCAGACCGATGCATCGATCAACCGCGGAAACTCCGGCGGAGCTCTTGTTAATTTGAACGGCGAACTTGTAGGCATCAATTCGCAGATACTTTCTGCCGGGGGAAGCGGAAACATCGGCATCGGCTTCGCCATCCCTTCAAATATGGCAAAGACCGTCTTGGAGCAATTGCTTGCCGATGGCCGTGTGCGGCGCGGTATGCTCGGCGTCGTTATTCAGAACATTACTCCGGAGATGGCACAGGCGCTCGAATTGGAGGACACCCGCGGCGTTGTGGTCAGCAATGTGCGGCCCGGAAGCTCCGCTGAAAAAGCTGGTGTCCGCGTTGGCGATATAATCACGGCCATTAATGGCGAAAGTGTGGACGACGGAAACGTGCTTCGTAACAAGATAGCCGGGACCCTGCCGGGTTCGGTTGTGAAACTTACCGTAAACCGCGAAGGGGCAAGTCAGGAGCTCACCGCCACCCTGGACGAATACGATACTGAAACGGCATCGGCGAACCCGAAGCCGGCTGAAGGCGACGATGCGGCACGGCCGACGGACAGCGGACGGCTTGGAGTAAGCCTGGTTCCGGTCACACCCCAGCTTTCAAAACAATACGGCTCGGGAACTGAAAAACAGGGGCTGGTCGTGATGGAGGTCGATGAGAGCGGCGCGGCGGCCGACGCGGGCATCGCCGTCGGGGACATTATTCTTGAGGTTAACCGTAAACCGGTTGCAAGTGTCGACGAGATCGAATCTGCGATCAGGACCGCCGGACAGCGGCCGATCTTGCTGCTGGTCACTCGAAAGGGCTCGACAATGTTTTTGACAGTCCGAGTGCGCTAGCCAGTCGTGCACCGTAGAAGATGGCGGTCCACCGGGGCCGCTCTTTCGTCTGGCCCCACACTGTGCTAAAACTCAACCTATGCAATGGAGCCGTTCGTTCATCATTACGTTGATCATCTTCTCTCTGATCGTCGGTTTTTTTGACTTTTACGCATGGAGTTGGCTTCAGAGCATCGGATCGCCGCTTGCAGCGCTTGAAGGCTACGCCTACTATTCCGATCTCGCCTGGACCTCGCTTTGGATATCAGCGCTCATCCTGCTTGTCCACGCAAACATCGCCTTTGCAAAACAGAACCGCCCATGGTTCTTTTGGGCAACCTTCGCCTACTTTTGCTTTTTCGTCATCCTGAAATACTTTTGGCTTGCGCTCGCCGAGTTTGATTTTCGCCAGTCGAATAATATTGAACAGGCCGGCACGCTGATCGGGCCGTTCGTGGCCGTTTTCCTCTTCGTTTTTGTTGGAGGCCTCATTTTCGCGAACCACTTCCTCGCCGTGCGGCTGAGCGAACGCATATACCCGTCCCCTGCCAAAAGCCGGGAGAACGAAAAGTCCATGAATGAAAAAGCTTCAACCGGGGATACGCAAGACGATGTCTAGATCTGTGTCGGCAGCCGGGAATGACGGTTTAACTCCGAGTGATCGCGGTCCTTATTTTCGCCAGTCCGGACATCATAAATGACTTGAAAAAAGGGGAGAGGGGCAAACCAGATCCTATACCAAACCTTGATCCGCAATTCCGAAGCCGAACGCGACCCGCAGTCCACCGCTTATCGATCACCACTAAAGTCGTGCGTTAGCAACAGTTTACGGCACAACCACCTTGTCGTTTTCGCCCCGCTATCTGTTGACAACCGCCTTTTTTCACGGCATTCTAAAGTATCAGAGAAGTTGTACTTATTCTGATCGTTTTGGCGGCAGAGATCGGCCGGAAGACAGTTCGGCGTCCTTGACACCTTCAGAGGATCAAGGATTCCGGGTTCGGTCGACTTGGAATTCAGGGCCCGTCGCCGCTATTAAAGTTAGACGGGTCTTTTACAATGTGTCGGCAAAACGACACATCAATTCTTGATTTTAGGGGGAGGTTATTTAGTGTATGAGTCTCAAACTGAGAGCCGGATTGTTCGTTAGCTGTTTATTGATTATTTCCTTTGCTGTTCCTCCAAGCCTTCGGGCACAGCAACACGTCGTAAGCCCCACCGATATCCATAAAGAACTGGTTAACGCCACTGACAGGCGGATCCAAGATCGCCGGAAAGTAAATGATCTGTTTTCTTCGGAAGAGGCCGAAAGGGCGCTTCGGGGAGCCGGGATGGACCCCGGACAGGTCAGGACCGCTGTCGCGACATTGAGCGATGCGGAACTCGCACAGCTAGCGGCCCGGTCGGAAAGGCTTCAGGCTGACTTCGCCGCCGGCAGGTTGAGCAATCGCGAATTGCTCATCATCATCCTGGTGCTGGCTGCTGTCGTTTTGATCATCGTCGCTACCTAGTGTCGTTATAGCGTGCCCCGGTTTTCCCCCGGGCGGGGCGCTCTTCGATCGGAAAAGAACTGAAAACGGTGGATCGTGGCTTCGGCCACGCCACCCGCCGGATGCCCTCACGTGGTAACTCCATGTTTTATGATCTTGCCAGATCGACGGTCCTCGTGATCTGCTTTTTCGGCATCGTTTCCGCACAGCAGTCGGTGGACGTTTGGCTGGATGTTCCATTTGTAAAGCAGGTGAAAAAGGGCTGCGGTTCGGCCAGTATCGCTATGGTGATGCAATATTGGCTTGAACAACAAGGCCGTCTGGTGACTGAAAGTGCTGACGCGGATCAAATTCACGCAGCCTTGTTCGAGCCTGACGCTGATGGCATTTATGCGTCGGCGATGGAACGCTACTTTCAAGAGCATGGATTCCGCGCGTTCTCATTTCGGGGCGACTTGGAAATGGTGCAGCAGCACTTGCAAAAAGGACGCCCACTGATCGTAGCTCTAAAGCCTTCAGCCTCTGACAATACCTTGCACTATGTGGTCGTTGTCGGCATAGACAAAGTACAGGATCACGTCTTGCTAAATGACCCTGCTCAGCGAAAACTTCTCAGACATAGCCGATCTGATTTTGAAAAGCAATGGAACGCCACTGGCGAATGGACACTGTTGGCCGTGCCTTAGCCCGCCGGCAGCGTATGAAAACCGCAGCTTTTTTCCTAATCTTTACTGTTCTCTCGTTTCCGCTTCGGGCACAGATATCTGACCCCGACAGCCTCTCTCAGATCAAACTTCTGTTAGCCGAAGAACGCTGGCAGGAAATAATTCAGATCGCTGAATCTGAGCCTCATCCCTCTGCCGACCTTAATTATTATTATGGGATAGCGCTGGCTCGCCTCGAACGCCTTAACGATGCCGAGACCGCTTTCGAACGCGGCCGCCTTCAACAACCTCGCGACAAACGGTTCCCGATCCAACTTGCCGGTATCCGATTCAGGCAAAAGAAATATCCTGAGGCCGCCAAACATCTTCAGCGAGCTCTGCGGATCGATCCTGACGACGAGTATGCCAACGATTTTTTAGGCAGCGTATATTTCTTGCTGGGCAATCTCGAGGCCGCTTTGAAATACTGGAACCGGGTCTCCAAACCCCGCATCGAAGGGATCCGGTCAGAACCTGCTCCCCGCGTCGACCCGATCCTGCTCGACCGCGCATTTGCGTTCGCTCCGGCTTCGGTGATCGAGCTTCCGGAGTTGCGTACGACCCAGGCAAGAGTAAGCGGACTGGGAATCTTTCCCGATTCAAAGTTCGACCTGGAGGCCCGTCCCGACGGACGATTTGATATGGTCTTTCGTGCTCGCGAGCGAAACGGATGGGGAGCAAACAAGATGCAGGGGCTGATCTCCCTGTTGCTCGGCCTGCCTTTCCAGACCGTCCATCCCGAGTTTTACAATATTCGCGGCCGGGCAATAAACTCCGTTTCGCTTTATCGTTGGGACGCCCAAAAACGACGCATCTGGACCAACCTCTCCGGCCCTTTCTCAAATAACCCGAAGTGGCGATTTCACCTCGACCTAGATCTCCGCGACGAGAACTGGGACGTTCGCGACCCTGCCCGGAACACTGAGCTGCTTGCCGGATTGAAACTACGCAAACAGGCATTTTCAGCGGGCCTCACGTCTTTTGAGAACGGTCGTTGGAATTGGGCCTCCGGCGTTGAACTCTCGCATCGCAAATTTCTCGACGTTGATCCCGGCACCCCCCTGGCCCCCGGTCTCTTGGCCGAAGGATTCCAGCTGAAGTACACGGCCCAGATGAATTATGCCCTTGCCCGGATCCCCGAGCGTAGGTTGACCATCAACAGCGGCGTCGCTGCCCAACTTGGCCGCACTTGGTCGCAACCGTCGCAGGTTTTTGCTAAGTTGCAGGGATCCATCGAGACACATTGGTTCCCGCGATCGGAAGGCGACGACCTTGAGATGCTCGGAAAGATCCGCATTGGGCGTACGTTTGGCGAGGTCCCGTTCGACGAACTTTTCTTTCTTGGTATCGAACGCGACAACGATCTCTGGCTCCGCGGCCATGTCGGGACCCGAAACGGCCGAAAAGGCAACGCCCCGATGGGCCGGAATTTCTTCCTTTCGAATTGGGAGTTCGACAAGAACATCTACAGCAGATCGTTCATCAACGTCAAACTGGGCCCCTTCCTGGATATCGGCAGGATCACGGACCCCTCAAGCGGACTCGGCTCGCAAAAATGGCTCTGGGACCTCGGCGTGCAGGCCAAGCTCAGAGTGCTCGGACAGCGTGTGACATTTTCGTATGGAAGGGACCTGCGTGCAGGCGGCGACGCTTTCTACGTTACGCTTCGCTAGTGTCTTCGGCGATCTCTCGCGTTCGCCAACCTGCCGCCGGGCGATCCCGGCCATCTGCGTTCAACCCGGCCATCATTTCACTTCAGAGAACGGCTAGGTCGCATATCAAGTGCATAAACGTAAAAGGGACTTCCGAAATTCATCGAAAGCCCCTTACTTATTGGTCGGGACGGCGAGATTTGAACTCACGACCTCTCGCACCCCAAGCGATTTTAGAAGATTTTCATACCTTATCAAAACCAATCAAAACACCTTAACATCAATACTTTACAAGGATCCCGGGCACCTCTAAGATTCGCTTTGATTCAGGAAACTGCCACCATCTTGCCACCATCTTTCAACCGTTCTTCCCAAGACAAGCCGTGCAGTTCTTGAATCAACAATACTCCTATTGTCGACTACAAACAATCTGCCAACCGCTCTAATTTTGCTTTTCTACCGCCTGTAAAAATATACCTCACGTGAAGCCTTCTCAAACCACGAATAACCGATAACTTAATAGCAGATATGTCATCCCCCCCCCTGACATATTCGCCATTAAATTCTGACCTTCCTTTAGGAGTGTAAGCCACGTATTCTGAATCGCTTGGTTCCATGTCGAGGCAGGTTATATTCTTTCGATAAGTGAGGATTTTATTATTTCGAACGCGTCTTCCGCATCATATTGCTCGGTCGGCCTTAATAATGCTTTGGTATCGCCGAGAAATTCGGCGTCGATCATTTTCGCTTCTAGATTCCTGAGAAATTGTTTTCGACTTGGTGGAATATCCACAGAATACTCTATGTACTGTTTGTAGATTTCGACGATCTTTGCGGAATCGGGCTTCTGGATTTCGTATGCCTTGTAAAGATCGTAAAGGTCACGCCCTTTACGTCGTTGATACAAAGCTCTAAGCTTCGTTCCAAGAAGCTCTTCGATCTCGTAAGTTACGATATCCACATTCCCGTTAAACCAGTCAGATTCCATCGCAAAGGGAAACTCCTGCAAGCCCATCACGTTAAAATGCTCGCGGCAGTTTATTTCGACTTTTAGTTTCAACGGTTGGACCGGAGGGATTTCCGATTCGAATCGAAAACGCAGTGTATTATTGTCTTTCTTCTGGGCAACAGATGCCGGCCCGAGGAATTCAAGACTACTTTGAAGGCGGGCGAGCGTTTCCTTGATCGGTTCGGGTTTGATCTGAACAAGATCGATGTCTTCGGAATACCGAGGTTGCGGATTCAAGTAAAGTTTATGAAGAGCTGTCCCGCCGCGAAATGCCAGCCGCTCGCGTAAGAATTGATCCGAGAATATTTTCACAAGGGCGCGTGTGATCACAAGGTCCTGCTCGACCTGTTCATTTGTCTGCCATGGGACGAAGTTTGCCCATTGTGTGATATACGCGCTGGGTATCACTGCTCGCTATCTATCGATTCATTAACAATAATGTTCCATCTTGTTTCCAAGGGAAATCCGCGTTTCCGTCCAGTCGAGTTTAATGGCACCGGAAAAAACTTTTCTTCGTATAGGTTCGCAGATCTGTATAACTCTTCCGCGAGAGCCCCCGCTCCAATTGCTGTTTCAAGGAGATAACCGAGTCTCTGAATCACGGCAGTTGGAACGAATTGAATAAACTCCTTGTTCATTTTCTCGGTGCGGATGGCATCGGTCAGTTCCGCGAGTACTTCAACCACACGGTTCAGACCGCCGACGCGTTTAGTATGCTGTACTAAGTCTGCGGCGGTAAGTTCCGGCGAGGAAATTTTAATGGTCCCTGTTTCGGTCTTTCGTTCTTCGAGAAGATTCTCTGGAATCTCTTTTCTAGTTATGTAATTTACCTTTATCCCCTTCTTCACAGTCGGCCTCATCGGCGGAAAACTCGTGAAAACAAAAAACTCTTGAGGCACTTGATGTGCCGCTCCATAAAATGCGGCAGCGTTTAGCAGCCCTATGTAATATGGCCGCTCCAAAAACCGCATTAGCCCGTCAATAAATAGTGCCGGCGGAAGAATCCCGCGTGAAGAGTATTGAGGCGTGACAATAACGTAATAGCCCTTGTGCGCTGAAACTATCTTGCCCTTTCGTGATAAACGGTTCAGAGAACGCTTGATCGCGGTTTCAGAATACTGCGGTAACTCACTCTCAACTCTATCTAGAGAGAACGCATTTCTGCCGTAAGCAATTTGCTTATCTATCCATTCTTCGACTCTATGTTGTGAGCTTTGGGATCTCATAAAAGTAATCGTTTGCACAAAGTACCACTTTTCGGTACTTGTCGCAAACAATTACTTTAACAATCGAGCGCTTTTGGTTGACGAGCAGAAGTAAATGTAATAATATCATACTATTGGTAAGAATACCTAACAGACAGTCGGAGATGAGCTTATGATCGACAAAGCAATCGTTGCAAAAAAGATAATCGATGTTCTGAACCAGATTCAAGACGCTGGTGAGTTTCAGAAGGTGGAGATCACCACCGACTCATGTCCCGGCCAAGAGCTTACCGAATTCGACAGCCAGCTATGGGTTGTGGCTAATACAATGCTGGGCGAAGAGATCGAAGATTCAATACCGGATAACGTGAATATCTTTGTTTCGGAAGACGGAAAGTCGCTCCTTCGGGTCGGGGAAATTGCCGAGAGAATTGTCCGCAATTTGGAGAAAAAAGGGGGCAAAAAATAAGAATGGAAACGAAACGTGTGATCATCGCAGGCCGAATTCGTGAAGCAAGGAAAATGGCCGGCCTTTCGCAATCGCAAGTAGCGTCGATCCTGGGAGTTCACCGCCCTACCGTCTCCGAGATCGAAGCTGGAAACCGGAAGGTGACGGCTGAAGAGATCGCGCAGCTTGCGGAAGTATTTGACGTCGAGGCTAATTGGTTACTCGGGGAAGGAGAAGACAAGGTTGACCTGCATGATACAAAACTGCAGTTGGCGGCAAGAGAACTAAAGAAACTCAAAAAGGATGACCTTGATCGCCTCCTCACATTACTGGCGTCGATTCGCGAATAGGGGGAACTGATCTGAGAATGAACTATAAAAAGTTGGCGGCTCAGGCCTTAACCGCAGCCTTGAAAGTCCGCAGTCGAGCAAAAGCGGATCTTGTTAGCCCGGTGTGTCCGTACGACATCTGCCAGGAGTTGGATATTTCTGTGAAGTTTGTGGATGTCAATATGGAAGGTGTTTATGTGAGGGAGCCGAAGCCAAGGATAGTGATCTCCGCTCTCCGACCGCTTGCTAGGCGGAATTTCACCTGTGGACACGAACTGGGTCACCATGTCTTCGGGCACAGCTCGAACCTTGATTTGCTAATAAAGGATCGTGAAGACGAGAACTACGATTCTCCCGAAGAGTTTCTCGCCGACAGCTTTTCCAGTTTCTTACTTCTACCTGCACTTGGTGTGAGAAAGGCTTTCGCTTCTCGGTCTTGGAATGCGGCATCGGCATCTCCCGTCCAGATCTACACTGTCGCATGTAACTTTGGCGTCGGGTATGCGACTCTCGTCAACCATCTGACCTATTCGCTCAACCAGATTAGTCGAACGCAAGCAAAGAAGCTTCTGAGATCATCTCCGCAAACCATCCGCGAAGGAATACTTGATCATCCGAGCTCCGATCCGTTAATAATTGTCGATCGGCATTGGCTTGCTCCCACTGCGGATGTCGAAGTCGGCACTACGCTATTGCTCCCGTCTGACGCGTTGCCGTCAAACGATACACTGATTCAAGTTGACGATTCGCCATTTCCAACGCTGTTCCGGGCAATTCGTACGGGAGTGGTACGCGTGAGCACGCGTGACAACTCTTGGGGAATTTTTGTTCGAATCATGCCGTTTCAATTTCAGGGACTCGCAAGGTACCGCCATTTGGAAGCTGACGAGGACGATTAAGTATGTTCACTGTAGATGAACCAAATATTTCGCTTGCATGGGGCAAAGCACTGCTAGAGGCGTATGACGTAAGAGGTAATGAGATTTCACCGCTGGTTCTCAATATTCAGAGTAACGCCGACGGAATGGTAGAAATGCCTGAAATCCGCATAGCTCTCGATATGACCTTGAAAAATTATGGACACGACAGTGTGCAAACTGTCGCAAATACGATCTTCCCTATTTCATTGTGGCGGATATCGAATGGAGATCGAAAGATGCTTTTTTCGCAGTATATGAAGTGCCTTCCTCGGATCCTTAAACTCGAACCGCATTTAAACAATCGCGGTCTATATTTTGAAAGATTAATAGCGTTTGGTCGTGGTCCGAATAATGGCAATCAACTTGATTTCATATTGGATCTTAATGATTCGAGAAAAGGAGTTATAAGGTCGAAGTTTCAGGCTTCGATCTTTGATCCTGAGAGGGATCACGTTCTGGCTGCACGAACCGGTTTCCCTTGCCTGCAGCATGTAAGCTTCGTGCCTAAAAGAAAAACATCCGAACTAAGCATGAACGCATTCTACGCAACGCAGGACCTCTTTAGGAAGGGATATGGCAATTGCTTGGGTTTATGGCGGCTCGGTGAATTTATGGCAGGCGAAATGGGACTTAGGCTCAAAAATCTGACATGTGTAGTAGGAGTGGAAAAGCTCGGTGCTACGAAGGCAGAAGTTGCTGATTTAGTCGATGTGGTGCGTCCGTTCACCATTTGACGGGACTAATAAATTAATAGTTTTATGCGAAAAAAAATCTCAACCCGAGGGACTCTCGTTGTTTTGGAGGGGCCAGACGGGGTTGGCAAGACCAGTTTATCTCAGGCGATCGAAGATCACTTCCGGGAAGGTCCGGAAGCATTTCTTTCCTTGTCTTTTCCCGGTCGCGCCTCCGGCACGTTGGGAAAACTTGTCTATGATATCCATCATGATAGTTCTAAGCACGGCGTTGAAGAAATCACGGAATTCAGCAAACAGATCCTCCATATAGCCGCACATATCGACAGTATTGAAAAAATTATTGGTCCTGCACTGGATGCCGGAAAGAATGTCCTAGTCGACAGGTATTGGTGGTCCGCTTGGGTTTATGGAGTTGTCTGTGGACTCAATCGACCTCGCTTAAAAAAACTGATCGATCTCGAGCGTAGTTTTTGGAAAAATTATTCGCCAACCGCGATCTTTCTTATTACACGAGACAATCCGATAGACCGAAATGTCGATTCTAGAGAATGGTCGGCTTTGAGTCATGAATATGATGTTCTTGCGGAAAGAGAAAAAGAAAAGCAACAGATTTTCTGGACTCCGAATGAAGGTTCTTTCGCGGAACTTTCTTCGGCGGTTATCGAGACAATATCGACCGTGCTGCGATCGGAAAAAGCAAGGTCCAGGTCTAAGCAGACATCACGGCGAGTGCTTACGCAGCTCTCAATGGACTTTGAAAAACCGACCATTCTCAAGGTCAGCATTGCCGCTCCGACGGTCATTACCTCGCATATCCGTCCTGCCAAGCCAACAATCGTATTCGACACGTACTGGAAGTTTGCGGTCGAACGACAGAATATTTTCTTTAAGAGACAGAAAGGTGAACCGGCACCATGGACGCAGGATCCCGTGCTAGGAAAGTACAAGTTTACGAATGCTTATCGAGCATCCGACCGCGTAAGTCAGTTTCTGATCCGAGATGTCATTTACAACTCGGAACTATCAAATGATGGGCAGGAAATTTTCTTTCGAATCGTATTATTCAAACTCTTCAATAAGATCGAAACGTGGAACTTGCTTCGATATAAGCTCGGTGAAATATCGTATAAAGATTTTGATGCTGAGGTTTACGACCGCATTCTCACGGATGCTATGTCGCTGGGCAATGCCATTTATTCCGGGGCGTATATCATGCCTTCGGGCGGTAAGAACTTCGGTCTGGATATGAAGCACCGAACTCACCTTAAGCTACTCGATATGATGATGAAAGATGAGCTGTATAAGAAGATTGCCGATTCTAAAAAGATGCAGTACGGCTTTGAGATGCTTCGAGCCTATCCATCGATCGGCGATTTTCTCGCCTACCAGTTCATAGTAGACATTAACTACAGTGAGTTAACCAATTATCGTGAAAGTGATTTTGTCGTGCCCGGACCTGGAGCCCTCGATGGGATTCGAAAATGCTTTACCGATCGGGGTGGATTGAACGAAGGCGAACTAATCAAATTTGTAGCGGACATACAGGAACAAGAATTCGAGAGACTCGGATTAGAGTTCCGAGACCTATGGGGCAGACCCTTGCAACTGATCGATTGCCAGAACCTCTTCTGCGAAGTGGATAAATATGCCAGAGTTATGCATCCGGAGATATCGGGAATCACTGGTCGAACCAGAATCAAACAGACGCATAGACCAAACCATCAGTTGATTGATTTTTGGTACCCGCCAAAATGGGAAATAAACGAAGCTATAGCCGCGGAAGATGCCGTTGCTCGTAAAGCACGTAAAATGGGTAGGGGGCGATAGCCAATGGATTTCAAAGAATATCAATTGAAGGCTCTTGAATCCGATCAGGTGCCGACAGAAAAATATCGGGAAGATCTGATCGAAAAGATAGTTCCCTTGCTGGGACTCGCTGGCGAGGCCGGTGGGCTGCTGAGCGAATACAAGAAGCACCTCCGTGATGGTCCTGCACACAAATTGTTCAAAGAAAGAATCTCGGAAGAGCTTGGGGATCTACTCTGGTATATTTCGAATGTCGCGTCAAAATTTGATCTAGATCTCGAGACAATAGCAAAGGACAATATTGAGAAGGTACAGGAGCGATTCGTACATAAAACCGCCGGAGCAACGTGTTACATATTTGATAGAGATTTTCCAGAGAACGAAACCCTGCCCCGCCAGTTTATGATCGAGATAAAAGAGCTTAAGGAGAATGCATCGTATCGTGTGCAAGCCTTCTACGAAGGGAAACAGGTTGGTAATGATTTGACGGATAACGCTCATGATCCCGACGGATACAGATTTCACGACGTTTTCCACCTTGGATATGCGGCTGTGCTCGGTTGGTCTCCGGTAACGAGAAAGATACTGGGACGAAAGCGAAAAAGCCGGCCGCAAATCGATGAGGTCGAAGACGGTGGAAGAGCGAATGCCATTGAAGAGGGCGTATCCGCTTTGGTATTCTCGTACGCGGAGGCTCACGGCTTTTTCGAAAATGTGTCCGAGTTGGACTACAGTTTATTAAAGACCATAGGATACTTAACCAATCGCCTGGAAGTAAACATTTGTTCCACGGGTGATTGGGAACGCGCAGTTCTTACTGGTTATAAAGTTTGGCGCCGGATACGAGATCATCATGGTGGAAGGGTCATCGCTGACCTGGATCAGCAAACTCTCGAGTTCGAAAAACTCTACTGATCGTCCAATGGGAACATTTAGAAAGATTTAATATATGTCTGAGAAAACAGTTCGGGATCTGGCCAACGATGCCCTAGGCTTCACTAAGCGGGGGCTTGAGATGATCGTTGAGACCTATGATATGCAAGCGGCAGCTTTGAGTATGCCGCTGAACCGTGATTTTGAACAGATCGTTCACGAAATTGCAAGGAAACAAAAGCTAGCGGTGGAATTGATTCAGAATGCTATGACAATCGAGAAGGGTCTAATGCAACGGCAGGCAGAGGCCATCCAAAAGCTTATTGGTAAACTCTGAAGGAATCTTTTCAATGGAAAAACTCTTATTTAAGAAAGTTCACCCGAAAGCGACTCTACCCACCAGAGGCAGTGGTGACGCATGCGGGTTGGATGTTTATTCCTTGGAGGATACTGTGATCGAACCGGCCGCCAGGAAAGCGGTCCGAACAGGATTCGCGGTTGCCGTTCCCGGTGGATTTTATGGAAGAATGGCCCCCCGATCCGGTCTAGCCCTGAAATTCGGAATCGATGTTATGGCCGGAGTTATTGACGCCGATTACAGAGGAGAGGTTCTGTGCCTTCTCATTAACCTCGGTGAGGATGCCTTTCAGATAAGGGCGGGCGACCGGATTGCTCAGTTGATAATCGAAAAGGTGGCAATCAGGGAACCGATTTGGAGTGAGGAATTGCCGGTAACGGAGCGAGGAGTGATGGGATTCGGGAGCACTGGAACATAAATAACTCAGTGGCATTCTTTCGTTATAGTTTTATCCGCCAATTAGGCGCTGATTTTGCGATCCCCGGTACTCACCAGATCCATTACGCATTTCGCTAATGAATGGGCCATCGATAAGCAAGTCGATATGGGTAAGTATATAGTCGATACTCGGCAGTTTTCGTTGTATCAGATGCTCCCTTGTGTAGCCCGAATATACCGTGATATGAAGAGCATGCTTCTTTAATCTGGACAGGAGTTCTGCAACAGCTCCAGGTTGATCGAACGGTTCACCGCCCAAGATAGTAACACCGTCGTGATGCATGCGTTTCGAAAGTACTTCATCAACGATTGACGTGATCGAAACGAGAGTTCCGTTCTCACGTTCGTGCGTCTGGGGAACGAAACACCCGACGCAACGAATTGAACACCCCGCGGTTTGAATTACACTGCGACGGCCGGGGCCGTCAACAACCGAGTTGTGATAAAGGCGGTAAAGCCAGATCGAAAAAGGATCTGACTCGGGTTTATTGAAATCTGTTGATCTGGATTGCAAAACAGGTAAGTATCTTTCTTTTTCGGTCGGTTTTGCACAGTTCAAATCTACTTGTGTCCCAAGGTCACCGGCAATCCCATCTACGGCTTGTTTATCCACCTGTGAGATCTCGACCGTAACGCGACCGACATCCGGTTCGAGTACGAATACTAAGTCCTTATTCATGGCCAACCCTTTTCTTTGTCGTCGGTCTCACGTGGTACTCGACGGTTTTCCGATCAGTTGTCGGTGTTCCGAGAACCCGTTTAAGCTGCTTCGCGGTTTGCTCGCACGCCGGGCCTTGAATACCGTTGATCTTCGTTTCGCAATTTCCCGTCTCGGTATCGATCGTGAATTCAATCTCAGCCATATCACTCCTTCAATATTTGACTCGTATCTTGATCGTCTTCCCGACACGCTCTTTGATAAGTGTCCCGCCGAGCTTCTTTGCCATCTTTCTTGCTGCTGCCTCGTGATAGTGATTCTGAAGCCGAACAACAAAGTCCTTGCCAAGGCGGTGATCAAGGTCCATATCGTCGATGACGGCAACATAACCCGACGACGTTTTCTGAAAGCCTATATCGGCCAACAGATGGTGCGTCTTAACATCCCGACGACGGATGATAATATCCGCTCTGCGGGCGCTTCGTTTATCCCATCCGTCTAGAAGCAAATCTTTCCCTTGAGTTACAGTCGTGAAGCCGATATCCGACAGGGCTTCTAACAGCAACTCTCCGTTCGCAAAAGACTGCGACTCAAATGTCATGTACTTACTCACAAGCGGTTTTTATCCTCCCTGCAGTTTAGAATTCGTAGATCCGATCCCCTCGGTTCCCAGCAATCCCTGAGTTGTCTAAACGCGTTCCAACCCCTTTTATATTGTTCCGAGCCCATTTGCGGATCTCCTCGATCTTCTCGCTCATCATCTGGGCTGTGGGGGTGAGCTTTTCGGCGGCTTTAAGAACATCGCGTGTTTCGGCCTCGCGGTCTCCATCGATGAACGCTTCGAGGACACCGTCTTTTACTGTTTCCTCGATCTCCGAACCTGAAAAGTCCTTGCTCTTCTCTACCAGCCTTTCAATATCGAATCGGTCGGGATCGAGCTGTCGTTTCTTGAAGTGGACTTTGAAGATCTCTGCCCTATCCTCCGAAGCTGGCAGATCAACGAAGTGTATGTAGGAAAACCGTCCGATACGGAACTGCTCGGACTCAAGCTCCCGAACGTCGTTGGCGGTAGCAAACACAAGAACATCCTTATTGTCCTGCATCCAGTTAAGCAGATAAGAGATGGTTCTTGCTGTTTCTCCTCCGTCGGTCTTGTTTGAAGACTTCATCCCTGAAACCGCTTTCTCGAACTCGCTTATCCCGAGAATCCCCTTTATGGTTCCCGCGATCGACAGAGCTCGCTTTATCGACATTGCGGAGGAACCGATCACGCCGCCTCCCTCGCCCATGATCGAACCGAAATCGAGATCGAGAAGGGCCCGGTTTGTGATGCTCGAAGCTACGCGTTTGCAAAGGTCCTTGCCGCATCCCGGTAGGCCGACAAGCAGGATCCCTTTGCACGGCTCGACGTGCCGGGCCTTTGCTCTTGGACTGAAGGTATAGGCGGCTCGTTCAAGGATCGCTCGCAATGACTGATAACCGCCGAGATTGCTCGCCGGTTCCGGATGAACGTAAGTCAGCGATCCGCTGCCACGGATCACATTCTTTTTCTCTTCGAGAATGACCTTTATCGAATCCTGATTGAGGCCGTTGCAGCTGATGACTGCCTTGGCGATGACGTTGCTGATCTCACCGGCGGACAACCCGAGGAGTGATTGCAGCAAAGCGGTCTGCGTCTCCTTTGTAAGATCGATCGCCAGTCCGCTGGATCGGAGGTTCTCAAGCTGAAGTTCAATTGAGTCTTCGATCTCGGTTTCCTTTGGTAGTTCAAGTTCGATCTGAGTGATCTCCTTTTCGAGAGTTTTCAGATCTGGAAAGCTCGGGCCGACGAAAAGGACAGTCGCCTTTGTCGATTTCAGCTTCCAGGCGATCTCCCGGAGTCTCCGTACCAGCACGGCGTCTTCCTGTCCATAAGGCGAGATATATGGAGCATAATCACAGAGTAGAAAGATGCCCGCCTTCTGCTCGGCGATAAACCCAAGCACGCTCTCGGGATCCTCAGTATCTCCGATCGTAGTCGGATTCTGCTGCAGTCCCTCTTTCGGATCGACGACCTTTTGGAGTCCTGTGGGTCGGCTCCAGAAATAGAGAGGCTTTTCCTTGTGCCTTTCCTGGAATACAAGATCGAGCAGAGCTTCACGGACACGATCTTCCTCGTAGGTGTTGATCGCGATCAATGGGTAACGTGCCCGTATGCGAATATCGAGTTCGCGCAGAAATCTCTCGATGCTTTTCGCATCGGAAGTTTGGTCGGCCATAAAGGAATATTAGTAAAATTCAGAACTCCAAAGAGTCGATCTGTCCTTGATTGAGAATCCCATTGACCCTCATTATTCTATCTGCCGCTTATTTTTGTGTTTAAGCGGGATCAGCAACTTTTGGCATATTTGACAAGAAAAATATTGAAAACCTTGTCACTGTTATTGCCTGGGTCGCAGTAGTGCAGATACGCTGCTTCGACTATTCGGGATGCCATTGGAATATGTGTTTCGGCAAAAATATTTCTTATGCCGAGCGGTGAAAGAGCTTTCCCAAATTGTTTGACTCAAAGCTCCAGCGCCGACAGGCGATCTTCGTCCAGAAGTTTTTTCGATTGAACCGAGGTTAGACGCAGTATGTCATTCAAAGCGGTTCGCATCTCTTCGGGAGATCTTTGCTTTACTTCACGTCCGGCCGCATTTTCGAGTTTGCCCAGCACTTCTTCGAGGGAGGTGTCGCCGGTAAAATTCATCAACTGATACCACTCGCACATTTGTCTTGCTCGCTTCGCCAGAGATCCCGGAACGAATTTCGCGTCTTTCATCCTTTCGGCCATTTCCGTGGCCGCCTCGAAAAGCTTCGCAGTGATCTGTGCAAAACCTTCCTTTACGGGAGACACGGCCTCTTCAGCCTCGCGGCGTGCGGCCTCGATCTTCATACTGCGGATGCGTTCCTTTACTTCACGCTCTCGTTTTGTTTCTTCGGCCGCTTCGATGACTTTCATCTGCTCGATCCGGCGTTTCGCGTCGAGTTCCAGTTCGAGGTTTGTTCTTTCGGCATCTGTTTTTGCAGTTTCAAGAGCGAGAGTGCGTGTGAGGTTTCGTTCTGCGATCATTTCCGAGCCGAGTACGATCACTTTCGGCTTCATCGTTATCACAAGACCGTCTCGGATCATTTCTCTCGTCGGCACCATTCCAAGCGCCTGTGCGATCACGGCTTCGACAAACTCATCTCTGTTGAATGGTTCCTCAGTAGTTGCCTGCAGCCTGCCTGCCGAGTCTTCGGCAAGTTCACGAAAACTGTCTGTTAGAAGCTCAATGATCTCATCGTATTTTTTGAGGACTTCGGCTTTAGCAGCAGAAAGCGTCTCGCAAGCATGGAAGTAAGCCTGTTCGAACTGCTCGAATGCTGTCCACGGGATCCATTTGTACTCGCTTGTGCCCCAGACCGTTTCGCAGAGCGTGAAACGAAAGCCGTATCTATTGAGAGCGTTGTGGGCTTGTGCTGCGCCTCGCATCAGTTTGTTTCGATAAACGTCCGGAAGCAAACCAGCCCGGGGCGGACTGACACGAACGGCAGCATTTTCGGAAAGCTTTACGCCCAGCGTTTTCCATTCAAGCTGCCGCACGAGACTCCCAAAACCCCGGCAGTCGATATTCATGAATATCCCTTCGCTCTCAAGCGTGGAGAGATCGAAAGGAAGCGATTCGACATCACTCGCGTCGATCCCAAGTTCTACCGCCGCTCTTTCCTTTCTTTCATCAAGACGGCTAAGGACATCGTGAACGATGTCCGATCGTAAAGGTACATGAACGGACGGTATGCTTTCCGGAGTCTCCGTAACATCCGGCACTTCAGGACTGTGGGATGGCGTGGAATTCGGTTGTTTATTCGGCTCAACACGTCCGCTCCCGCCAAAGATATTCTGCAAGACCGAAGAGGCCAGCGAATTCGGGTCTGGAACCGCACCCGGACTGTTGGTACTCCGGTTGTGTAGCTGAGTTTCCATCTTCACACCTTTTGCCAGCCGCCTGTTTGTTGATAGCACGCAAAGGACCAGGGTTGGCATTTGCTAAACGGCATCGGTTTGAAATATATATCCCGCTCGACCCTGAAACCGCTTACTTCAACCTCTTCGAGTTCGCTCAGCGCAAAATACCCCCATTCACGCTCGAAACCGACTACATGGCCATAGAACAAGTAGTCATCTCCTTCCGGCCCGCCTTCGGTGACGAACCAGGTCCATCCGGAAGCCTGAAAGAAAAACTTTGCAAACACTATCGGATCAGAAAGGTCTGCCTGCTGGCGCAATCTAGGCAATGCACTCCTGAGAGCGTCATCGAGAAGTCTTGGCATATTGCTATTTCTTCTTTGGAACTGCGGCTGCGATCTGATCCGGCGTGCAGTACAGTGACCGGCTGGTACCGGTTTCAAGATCGAAGTAGCTCGCGAATCGCTTTAGAGACCTGATAAGAAACATCTCGGTCAGCATTTCGGCGATTTCGACGGCGACACGCTGATTTATATTCAGGCTTTGCTCGCCGAGGCGAACTCGATCAGGGCAGGAAAGCCTATCAGCATCCTTTGACGTAAGAGTCTTCTCTGCTTCAAGAAGATCGGGATACACAAGGGAAGGAGCGGGAAGAGAATGACACAGACTCGTTCCCGTAAAATACCGATCCGGTTTCGTTCGCTTTGTATTCGAACCGAGAAGCACTTGTCCCGATGATCGGCCATTGCCTCCATCTATCCACCACAAGGTTGGAGCATCCGATGAACCGTATTTCCGATTCCTATTGATCGCGTTATGAATATCACGGCGGGCGAAATGGTTATCGACGCAGCCCACGATCACTGTCAGTGAGCGATAATCGCTCATTGACGGTTTAAGATGCTTCTCGGCGTCAAAGGGCTCGACCGCGTAGTGGCACTCGATTCCCCACGCAAGAGCTATCCGCGCTGCCAGGGTTTGAGCCTTTAACCTTCCAACCTCGGCCGCACAGAAATTACCTCGCGGAATGTTGGCGCTTTCGACGATATCCGGATCGACGATCAGCATCTCGACAGGCTTGTTCTGCTGATTATTTAGTTCAAACATCAGCCTTGCGATAGCCGGGATCGCAAAAGACCCTGTTCCGCCCGCTCCAACAACGACAAGTCGTAAACTGCTGTACTCTCTCGGCATCACTACAGCGGCCTGAGAAAAACTAAGATCGATCTTCATTAGGGCAACATCTCCACAAGCGCGTCTATCTCATTCAGATCAATGATCCCTTCGGGCATCTCTCCGACCCACGCGGCCGGGATCGGAACAAGGTGATCGTAAACGCCAAAACGGAACCGTATCTTCGGCTTGTCGTGAACATCGATCAGGATGGCGAATATTCTGAACTTGCCCAGTTCATCCTTCTCATCTGCCGAGCTAAAGTTGAGTGCTCCGGGCGGATGCGTATGAAGCTCGATACATGCCTCGGTGTATTCGGGCAAGCTGTCGTCGGCTATCGTCGCGACCGGACTCGAAAGGCGGCCGGCAGGCTTCCATTGCCACTCCTTGCGAGTATCGTCCCAGTAGATCAAATAGACTTCTTCCTTAAAGCTTGAAGATGGATATGTTTGTTGGGCATCTAAAAGGATCTCCCGCCATAGCATATTTGGAATACGTGGTTTGTTCCATGAGATACCTATGGAAGCAATCGGCAGTCCCCATATCTTTTTCACGCTTAGCGGCAATGAGACTGAGAACTCACGCCGTTTTGCACGAACAAAAAGACCATTCCCGGCAAGCAGATACTCGTAAAGGGCCGCTACGACCGGGTCGGATTCACTCGCAGCAATGCAATGCCCGACGAGTTTCGTCAATGCGTTAAGGTGTGATGACATATAAAGAAATCAAAGCGGGAAATGGTTGCCGTATCGCCGCTGCTCGACGACAGACTCCCATGCGTCCTGAACAGTGTTGTTAGAAACAATTAGTTGGGGCATCGGGAACTTTCTAGCCTTGTCAGCCGCCAGTTTTGCCAGGAGGCTGCGCACATCCCTAGGCTCAGTCAGGCACCTGTTTGCTGAGTGATCTCCATTGAACGGGGCATCAAAAATTAGGTTCCACACCCGCTGAAGAGTCGATGGATGCGTCTCGGGAACCTCGTTCTTCCCAAAGCAGATCTTCCCTGCACCGATATTCGGGAGCGGTGCAACGGCAAGCCGGGTCTTCTCGGAAATGTTCTTTGCGGACGTTGCCCAGAGATAGTAGTCTCGGCCCTTGCCGACAAGGATCAGGGTGGGCAGAGGAACCGTGATGTTTTTTACGACCCCATCCGAAAATGCAACTGTAATGTTCCGCTTGCCCGCCGGGAGATAAGAGAGGATCGCATTTCCGTCCGCAGCTTCGCGATATCTAAGCACTCTTCTATCAAGCCATCCGGTATCGGTTTGCAGATCCCGAAATGCACGTGTCACCTGCACACTCGACAAAGCCTTCAGGCCGTGCCGGTTCTCGCCAAACGTCTCAAACAGATATTGCCCGGGAAGAAAATATAGCGCGGCCGAGGCATCCGGAGGGATGACAGTGTTTTCCATTTGCACACTCGTTCTTGTTCAGCAGGCAATAAAGGGTCCGTTAACGAATGTTTACTGCACTGCGGCTTGGCTGATTCGATGCGACACGCCTCCCATTTTGCATCCAGGGTCTGGCGTTTCCGTTCTTTGCCGAGGCAGCATTGCCGTCATCATCGGCATCCGCCACGATCCCGACAATGGCGGCAAGGCCGTATCTCCTGCCATAGGTCATCGCCGAGCCTACGCCTTGCGGATCGTTCTTGGAGAGAGGCAGACACAACTCGCTCTGGATCCACTGGCCGGATTCGTGGATGAGGAGAGTCTCGACTATGAGAGTATTCTCGGCCCCGACACTATTGCCCTGGATCACGCACAGCCCGTTCTTTGCGAGAAGCTCTCGGCAACTATCCCAAACAGAACTGAGATCCGCATAGGTAGAGTTGAAATACGGGTTTGTCGAATCGCGCTTTGCAGGCGTCAGGCCGGCCTGCACCAGCATGAGGGCCTTTGCGAGATCACAGATGCTTTCGCTCTTGTTCATTGAGTTTTGCTCCCGTTCGTCAGGGTCAGAGTCGTGTCGTCCGGCGCATTGCCATTGTTCCAAAAGTCGATCAGTGCCGACAGCATCTTTTTCGGGTCGGCCTCGATCATTGCGTCGAGAGTGTCAAGTCGGTCGAAAGCGTCCCGGGCGGCTTTGTATTCGCGAGTCAACTCTTCTATCGTTTCGCGGTTGAATTCGTACCAATCCGCCATCTGGCAGTAATCGCTGTCAAGCCAGGGATTGCCGGTCGAATGGTCAACCAGTCTCAAGAGATCGCCGAAAATGCATCCGTCCTTATCCCAGATGCTCTTGTGCGGACTTTCTTCAATAGTTGGGAAATCACTTGCGGATACTCCGAACTTTCGTTTGAAGAAACCCCAGGCATCATCCCTAACGTAAAAGAGAAGCCCTGCGGCATAACTGAGTCTCAGCTCCTCGAAATATATCTCCTCGCAGCATAGATCGACGTTAAGCGGTGGGATCGCAAAGTGTTCGAACTCGCTTTCAGGATCGTCGTGCCAGTATTCCAGCAGCGGAAAGCACTTGTCGTTCACAAGACGAAATAGCTCGTTGGCTCGCTCGCTGTACTTGACGAAGTACCCCCGACGATAGAAACTCGCCTGCGAGGTCGCCCATTCCGCCGGAAATAGGTCGCGATAAAGCGCATATTTCTTCTGCTCGGAGATAACAGCCGAAACATGGTCGTGAGCCGCAAGAGCGTTATGGCTTTGTGCCTTGAAGCTGAGATACTCGATCGACTTTGATAGCCGTTCGGCGAAATGGCCGGTGAACGAAACACGCTGAGCGCCACCCGCAGCCATATCAAGCCTCATCATCAGAATCCGGTAGGGATATTATCGGACGGAGTCGCCGGCAGCCCGCCAAATGCTGCCAAATGCCTTTGCAGCGTCTCTATCTCCATCCTCCCGATATTCAGGATCTCTTCCGCTCGTTTTATATCCTCAACACCAAGGAGGTCTGCCGCATCCCTCCGCATAAATTCCTCGGCCAGAAGGACTGCCGGATTCACCTGCTCGTTCTCCGCAGCGAGTAATTCCCGTGGAGACTCATCCTTCATCGGACACCCTTGTGCTGTGCGCGTTTTACGATCGTCACCGTAAGCTTTCCGTCTTTTACCTCGCGCGTAATATTCGCGTTCTCGATAGAAGCGAAGTGCGGCTGCAGGACCTTTTTCAATGTCGCGTCTTCCTGAGCCAATGCGGCGTCGAGGTCAAAGTTCTGACCCTCGATCTTTATCGTTGCCTTCGGATCGGTGACTTGAGGACTGTCCTTAGCAGGAGTCTCCGACTTCTGCTCTGCCGGTGCAGCTGCTGTAGCAGCATCTTCAGCTTTGGTCTCGGGCTGGGTGGATTTGGTTTCGTTTTCCATAGTTCTTATGATGCAAAGAGACCCTGTTGATCCTTGGCTGTTTCAGCGTTCTGGGTTGCGGGAGGCGTAGTGGCGGCTGCTGCCTCGCTTTTGGAACTTGGGCCGGATTTCGCGCTTTTTGCGTCTGTCTTGGAAGTACGTTTCTTTGACGCAGCTTTCTGCTTTTTAAGCTTTTCAGCAGAAAGCACAGGCAGATTCGCTTTATATTGTCCCAGAGAGGTTTCAAGGCAATCCTTTAACCCGTCGTTAAGACCGCCGCTGCTCAGCTCCGAGATCGAGATCTGTGGTGCGAAGTCGTGTGAACGAACACTCACGACACATTTGCGACCCCCTTCCTTCTCTGGCAAAAGTTGTATCACTGCTGTGACCGTGCAAGCGTTGAAATCGAACGGCTCCCTATCAGGAAGTTCTATCGAACCGATTGCGGGAGCGGCGTCGGGGACCGGCGATCCGGCTATATCCGCATCCTCAGCTATTGGGGCTATTGGTTCATCCGGCGAGCCTGGTCTCTCGACCTCGGCAGTATCTTTGCTCGCGATCTCGATTGCGGCTGCTCTGTCCTCGGACTTTCTGATCTCGGAGACATCAGGTTTACCGGCGTCTTTAGCCACCGGTTCCTCCGGCTCCTGAACCTCCAAAGACGTAGACTCTTTCGGTTCATCCTCACGCGACGACTCTGCCTTGGGAATGAGTTCGTCCCTCTCCGCGTTGTCGTTCAACGCGGCGATCTCGGCCTCGCCTTCCGGCACGCATTCGTCAGCATACGACGGCCGTTCGGTCTCGATTCCGATATCCTGCTGAACAACCCCGAGATATTCGTCGTAATCAACCTCCTGGGGCCGCGCATCAGCCACGACTTGCGTCGAAGGCGGCTGCACGAGAACGGGCATGGGTTCAGGCTGGTTCACCGTCGGCGTATTCACGATCTGCGTTTGCGGCGGTTTCGGCTGAACGACACATTGTCTTTCGATCTCGCGAAGCGTTTCGAGAAACTTGCTCAGAAAGAGATTCCTGATCGTAGCTTCCTCGTGTGCCCGGCACAAATACTCGGCCCCCTTCCACATCTCAAGCCCAAGCTGATGATTTGTCGGGCCGTTGCTTTGAAACCCTTCGGCTCGGCTGACCTCGATCGCGAGCGTTTTGGCGGTGAAGGCAAGTTGCTCCATTCTTTCCTTGTTATCGAGCGGTACGAAGGAACCGCTGTTCAGAATGTCCATGTTTATTCTCACTCCACTTCCCTGCCTTCCGCCTGTTTTTTTGTTCCTGATCTGAATCGGGAGATGCCTCTAACTAACTTCTTTGCAAATATTCGCTACCTTCGCTAAATATATCTATCGGGTATTATCGGGTACGGAATCGGGTATAGGTAGCCATTTACTCCATTGAGTAATCGGATATTATCGGGTATGATCGGGTAGGGATCGGATATGGTGTTAAACAGTGTGCTGGAACCAAATATAGTAATTACGCCGGAATTCCTTAGCATCATCGCGGAGATCGATGAATTCAAAGGACAATGGGAAGCATTAAAGAATCTGTCTCCCGAACGGCTCGTCAAACTTCGCCATGTCGCCACGATCGAAAGCATCGGTTCCTCGACCCGGATCGAAGGGGCAAAACTAACGGATCAGCAGGTGGAAGAGTTGCTTTCTGCCGTCAGGATGACCTCGTTCAGAACGCGTGACGAAGAGGAAGTAGCGGGGTATGCCGAAACGATGGACATGGTTTTTCAGGCATACGAGGAAATGCCGGTCACGGAAAACCACATACGCCAGCTTCACCAAATGCTCCTCCGTCACAGCACCAAAGATGAGCGCCACCGCGGCAGTTACAAAAAGCTGCCAAACCATGTGGTTGCACGTGACGAAAAAGGCAATGAGATCGGTATCGTGTTCGAGACCACTGCTCCTTTTGACACACCGCTCGAAATGGAAGACCTGGTTAAATGGGTAAACAAGTCCATCGCAGAAAAGAGCCTGCATCCTCTTTTGATCACGGCGGTCTTTGTTGTCCGTTTTCTAGCCATACATCCATTTCAGGACGGCAACGGCAGATTGTCCCGCATTCTAACGACGCTTATGCTCCTCAGAGCAGGATACGGATATGTACCGTATGCCTCTCTTGAAAGCGTTATAGAGGATAACAAGGACCTTTACTACCGATCGCTGCGACGAACGCAGGTCAGTTTCAAGACGAACGAACCCGACTGGGACCCCTGGATCGGTTTCTTTCTTCGGTGTCTAAGAAAGCAGAAGAGCAACCTCTCGGACAAGATAGGAACAGAAATAGAACCGGAGATCCGGGATCTCCCGCTCCTTTCGATAAAAGTGCTCGATCTTCTCAGAGATCATGAGAGACTGACGATCTCTGAGCTCGTGGAATTGACTGGGGCAAACCAAAACACAATGAAAGTTCGGCTTAGAGAACTTGTAGCATCCGGACGAATCGTTCGACGCGGAAGGGCAAGAGCAACCTGGTACCGAATCGGAACGACGCATGTTTAAGAGATCCGCGGACGGTCTATGGTCTGTCGATCCCTATCCGCCCATAACAGTTGATAGATCATAAACCATTACTGCCGCGTACCTCACATCATGGAAAAAGTCTCAGGCCGCGGCCGAGTAGGTTAGAGCCCTTAACTGCGAGTCGGTTGACGCATTGGCCGACCGCTCTTTGTGCTTCCGCAGTATCCTTGAAAGTGTTGAATGTGTCGTATTCATCGACCTTGCAGCATGTCGAAGACTTCCGTTGCTCTTGGTCAAGGCGTGCTCGATGAATGTAGCTGCGGCCTTCACGTAAATGCTGTCGAGATCGTCCGATTCAGGATCAAGCAAAACTGTTACGAAGTTGCGTTCAGCGAATTCCTCACCAAATGCTTCATGGTGGGAATTTTTCTCGGACAAGGGCATTGCTGCCCCCGCGGGACCCGTTGAAGACTTCGGCGCCAGAAACTTTCTAACAATGTCGAGGGTGATGGCCGAAAGGTCCATCGACTCGACTGCGAGACGAGCGGCGAAGTTTCGCAGCTCACGGTAGTTGCCTTTCCATTCGCTTCGTTCGATCTCGCACAATGCGGCCTCGTCTATCACAAATGGTAAGACTCTCCCGACGGAAGATCGCTCGACTTCCATCTGACTGAGGAATAGATAGCGGATCTTTTCCTTTTGGCAACGAAGCGGGATCGTTTCGAGTTGAAGTATATTAAGACGATCGAAGAGGTCGGGACGGAACGAACCGTCTCTTACCATTTTCTTCAGGTTCCGGGAGGTGGCGGCTACGATCCGAACATCTATCTCCCGCTCGTAAGTGCCGCCGACTCTCCGTATCCGTTTTTCTTCCACCGCCTTTAGTAGCTTCGCCTGAAGACTAAGCGTAAGCTCTCCTATCTCGTCAAGAAAAAGGGTCCCTCCTCCGGATGTTTCAAAGAGACCGGCCTTAGCAGAAGCGGCTCCCGTAAATGCACCTTTCTCGTAACCGAATAGTTCGGATTCAAGCAATTCGGAAGTAAAACTGGCACAGTTGACGCTTACGAACTCCCGTTTCGATCTCGGGCTTTGCTCGTGAAGCTTCCGGGCGATAGTCGTCTTTCCAGTCCCTCTCTCGCCTGTGATAAGCACGTAGTGCGGAACTCGGGCATATAGAGCTATCTTTTCCTCCAAGATCGACGATCCCGGATCCGGGCTGGCAAGGGCATTCTGATTCTGCATCAAGGTTAATTCTCCTCGTAAAAACGTCGATAGGCTATTTTAAATAGTAGATTCCCGCTGACTCGTCCCTGCTGGACGAACCTGGTATACCAATCCGATATTCAACCTACATTACTAAAAACCCGCATTAGTCGGAGAAGTTACCTTTAAAACCAATTTTCTATGATTTATTTTGTAAGGAACGGCTCTCTGTCCTTCAGTATTTACGCCATCAAATGGGGCAAGGTTAAACCGCGGTCACAATTCCTTAAAAATCGACTAAGTAAAAAAGCAATGCTGCTCCGTTCACTAGGAAAGAAATAAGTGCTATCTTTTCTTAGAGGATCTCACTAAGAAAAGTTCTTTCTCTTTCGATGAAGCTGAGAAAAAAAGCGACCGGACATTTTGTTAACCGCGCCACCGCCGGTGAAGCATTCAAGGCATTTGTGCCGAATCCGCTCCCGCCCGATCCGCCGCTTGATTTGAAGGTTGAACATTTCGACCGGCTTGAGCGAGCTAACAGGGCCCTGGGCAAACTCGATGGCTTATCTAGATTCCTGCCCGATGTCTCCCTATTCGTATACTGGTATGTTCGAAAGGAGGCGGTGCTTTCGTCACAGATCGAAGGAACGCAGAGTTCATTGTCCGATCTTCTGCTTTATGAGCAGTCCGAGGCCCCAGGAGTTCCGGTCGAGGATGTACAGGAAGTCTCTCATTATGTTGCGGCCGTAAGACATGGCATCGACCGGCTTCGAGAAGGGTTCCCTTTGAGTCTGCGGCTGCTCCGCGAAGTACATGAGGTCCTGCTGAAAACCGGACGCGGGAGCACGAAGCAGCCCGGAGAATTTCGAAGATCGCAAAACTGGATCGGGGGAACGCGGCCAGGAAATGCCCGTTTCATCCCGCCTCCGCCCGAAAGCCTGATCGAGTGCCTGGGCGATCTGGAAAAGTTTCTTCACGATACTCAAGTTCGAACCCCGGCGCTGATCAAGGCCGGCCTTTCACACGTGCAGTTCGAAACGATACACCCTTTCCTTGACGGCAACGGCCGCATCGGGCGTCTACTGATAACTTTATTGCTCGTTTCAGAAGGAGCCATTTCGGAACCGACGCTTTACTTAAGCCTATATTTTAAGCGCCACCGGGAGATTTACTACGAACTCCTTCAAAAGGTTCGAACCGAAGGGGCCTGGGAGGAATGGCTGCAGTTCTTTCTCGAAGGCGTGGAGTTTACCGCGGACGAAGCGGTAAAAACGGCTCTCGGCATACTGAACATATTCGAAGAAGACCGCTCGAAAATTGAGAGCCTGGGACGGTCCTCAGGAAATATATTGAGAGTCCATTCACTGCTTCAGCGAAAACCCATCATTTCGATCCCTGTTGCGGCCGAGGATCTTCAATTAACCCCTCCCACTGTCCGGAGCGCGATCAGTACTCTTGAGGAAATGGGCATGGTCCAAGAAACAACCGGCAAACTGCGGGATCGCCTGTTCGTTTACAAGCGTTATATGGATCTTCTGCAGGAAGACATCGAGGAAAGGTAGCTCCGTCTGCCTCATCTCAACTAAGAGTTAACGTCTTTTCGCATACTTGGAGATACCCGGGATCAGGTTCAATCATCCACCCGGGAAGTTCTATCGGCTCTCCCTTTTCAAAAGTTTGGAACTCACGCTGTAGTTCAGGCAGAAAACTAATATCGGTGGATTCCGGCGGATATAAGGCAAGGATAGGTTCAAGACAGATCTGGGGAGAGCATTCGGGTAGAAAGAATCGCTGCTTACCATGCTGAACGATATTCACGAGGCCCATCCCGCGAAGCTCCTGGATCTGCTCAAATGTAGAGGGACAGACCTCGGTCAGAAGCTGCCCCTGAAACCTCGTTGTCCGAATCCGGATGTCACCTGTCAGATTTACGGTGTTGTTCTCAAAGTCAACAACCCGTAATATCTCGGACGCGGTTGTCGGAAGCTCGGATCGCAGTCCGAAGTGACGCCTTATATCGCCGATCCATTCAGATGCGATACTGACGCCGACAAGCCGCGTCCCGTCATCGGTTGTCGTTCTGACAATGTTCAAGGCGTCATGGCTAAGCGTCTTTAGATACTTCCATATTGGCAGCAAGGCCCCGCTCAGCAGATGAACGGTCCTTTGCTCGAACGGCGGGATCCTGGCCTCTTCCTCGATCCACCATTTTTCGGCTCTGCCCTTTGGCACAACCCGATACTTCTGGTTCAATTCGCTTTCTCGTACATAAGACAAGTTCCTTCCTCTCGGTCTTGAGATCGAAAACATTTGATATCTTTCACCCGTTTCGGGATCAGTATGCGAGAGCGTCCGTCGAACAGCAACGAAAGAGCTATCCCTTCGGTGCTGAAAGAACCGATATTGGTCGCTTGCGGAAAGGTCACGGAACCTGGCCGGTGTCGATGCGACCTTAAGATCCAATTTGTAGTAAACCGTTTTCGCTCCGGTGAGAGCATCAGCATGCAAGACTTGCGGCGTTTCGGCGATCTCGACCGACGCAGCTTTCAGGTCCTCCATCCCGTCATCCAGTTTGCCCTTTTGTTTCAGATATTCGAGCGTTTCAAGGAAGGTTTCGTAGAAGTAGTCGAACAACGCATTCTGCCGATCTACTTCAAGTGAAAGGAGCCGGTTCAGGAATCTTGGGATGTTCGTCTTCTCGCTGTCCGGCACTGCCTCGCCAGCATCGGTCTTTCTGACGAGCCCCATATCTCGCAAGGCTTTTTTCGGATCGTCGAGCCCAGCGATCTCGCAGCCCCGCATTATGCTTGTCAAGACAACATTCAGTGCAGAACGGCCTTCTTTGGATTCGAGGTTGTATTTATCGAGATTGCCTGCCTTCTCCGCCCGTCTGTCACCCTTTGTCAGTGCCCCCATGTTTCCAAGTCGGCGGGCAATCGTCGCCGAGAATCTCTTCTCACCTCCCAGTTCTGTAAATGCAAGGAGGTAAACGGGCGGCGCTACCTGTCCTGTTCTGTGGGTCCGGCCAAAGTCCTGGATCTGTTTGTCGGCTGACCATTTCAGCTCTGCGGCAATATGAAGCCTCCGCTGCCGGTTGCCGACGTATTGGCCTGCATGTAGGCTGTCGCCGGTCGAGGCGACCTCGGACATGATCGCTATCCTTTTGTCGCCATTCTGGAAAGCGTTTTTCTCGTGAAGGTTGATAAGCTTTGACGGGACTCCCGGAAGCTGCCGTGGACGATATTCAAGTGTTCCGGAAGTTGTTCGGATCAACCGCTTCTTTCGGCCAGTCATCTCTGCGACATTCTCAACTCCGAAATAGTTGACAAGCTGATCGAGAGGATGCTCGGGAACTTCAAGGACCGAAAGTTTATCAAGCAGTTCGGTTCGAAGCTGTAGTGCCGCGCGGCTCTCAACCTGATTCCCGTCTTGATCGAGCACCGGAATATACTCCGTTGTCCCGGAATATGGGTTTGTTTGCTCCTGAAAACAGGCAGTCGGAAAACAGCGGGCAACAAGCCTTGTGAGAGTTTCGCGTGGACTGAAATCGAGGCTGTCGATCGCCTCGTCCTGATCCGCGGCCCTTTCGATCAGTTTCTTTGTCTGGCTTTCACCAGTTCCGGTGATCGAAACAACTATCGACTCCTTTCTTCCTAGAGCATCCTCTATCTCGCGGATCAGTGTCGGAACCTTGAATGCAGTAATCAGGTTTCTGAAGCATCGCTGATGCTCCGCCCAGAACTGATTTACGGCCTGGCTTCGTGTCGACTTGCCCGAATTGGTCAGGTCCAATGCCTGATGGATGTTCCGAAAGACTTCCTGCCAGCCCTGGGCCATGTTGTCATACATCTGCCTTTGTGCCGGAGTAAGCCAATGGGTCACTTCTCGGAACTCGACCGCAAGACCGGATTCGGGATCGGTTCCCATGCTCAGGTTTCCGCAAAGATACCGGCCCATCGCTTTCAGGTCCCGGCAGACCATTTCAAGCGCACCGACGCCACCCGATTCGATCTCCTCGGAGAACTGCTCAAACCCCAAAGGAAAGTTCGTCCCCTCGCCCCAAAGGCCAAGCCTCGACATGTAGGCGAGATGTCTCACCTCACCCGCCGACGTTGCCGATGAATAAATAACTCTGTAATCGGGATATTTCTCGGGTTCCTGTATCTCAAGAACTGCCGCTCCGGTCTGTGTTGATTTTCCGCGATCGTCCGCAAATGCGTACTTCGCCTTATGACCCTCGTCAAAAATCACTATTCCATCGCTACCGAGCCATCGAATCAGTTGATCGGTACGGCGATTGCCGGACTTAGAGCGAGCGATCAGCGAACGGTACGTACAAAAAACGATACCGTCGCCAAAGGAAATCTCGCCGTCCGTTGGAAAGTCGTTTATCAGCTTTATGGGCGGGATTAGACCAAGCCTGGCGAACTCGTCGGACACTGCTTCGATCAGATCGGCCTTAACCGAGAACCATACCGAACGCCTTCTCCCCTGAAACCAGTTGTCGAGGATTATTCCCGCGAGCGTTGCCGTTTTTCCGGTGCCGGTTCCGTCCCCGATACTGATGCCGGCACGTGAACCGTCGGCCAATTTTTGTTCATGAGCCTGTCCGGCGTAGATTATTCTCTCAAGCTGCATAGCGGAGAGCTTTCCGCTCGTACAAAGTTCTTTTGGAAGATGAGGGCGATAGGAGATCGTCGGAGGCTCCACATTCGCAAGGCCCGGAGTTTCGACAATGACGCCGGGGTGCCGAGCACCGCCGACTAAGTGGTGCGGGACATATGCCTGCGGCGGAACGGATGTATCTCTAACGCCTTCCTTAACTATCGCTGTTCCAGAGGCAGCCCCTTCGGCACCGAAAGGTTGATTGCCGATTACGGGCGCAGCTATGCCCGGCGTTGTATTTTCCTGACCTGATAACATTTTGTTTTTCTTAAGAAGAAGGTTTGAACCTTAGGCCCGCCGAGAGAGCTTTTTCAAATGCGTCCTCAACTGACGAAGCACTGATAATGAAGGAGTTTTCTACCGAAGCCGGTGCGTTGTAGTCCTCCTTGCCAAGCTTGTATCCGAGGACAAGCGTCACGCCGACAGTCGTGCCGTTGCGGTAATACTCCTTGCCTGGTAGTTCTATTGAGGCGGTCACACGAATATCCGGCGATTGCGATTCCCAGAATATTTTTCCTGAGCCTGATCGAAGCGAACCGCTTTCGCCGAGAATGACTGCGAACCGCCCGCCTGCGCAAAGACGCCGGAGTGCCGATTCGACATGACGGAATCCGAACTTCCTTTGGTTGCGCTCGGTCCTCCCGCCGCTGGATGAAAAGGGCGGATTGGCCAGGATTACATTCGGGATAACATTCTTAGGCAGCAGATCGTCAATGAACTCGGCATCATGACCGGTCGGGTCAAGCCCCAGATACGTCGCAAGTCCTCTTCTTCTGCGATCAATCTCGTTGGTTATGACCGTGGCTCCGGCAGCGTGTGCCCAGACAGCCAAGCTGCCGGTGCCGCATGACGGTTCAATTGCGATGTCATTACTCCTGAGGTTCAATAGATATGCGGCAAGATAGGCGATGGGCGAAGGCGTGGAGAACTGCTGATAGGTTATCTGCGTGGAACTTCGCCAAGTTTGTGTCGGAAGACGTGCCTGCAGCGGGCGAAGTATTTCCGAACATGCGGCTGCAGGGTCGGCTGAATCCAGAAGCGCTATTCCGTACCTGGTACGAATAAGTTGATTGAGTGCAGTTTCCGCCAACTCGTGACAAAGATGCGGATCAGTCGATAGGCTTTCGATTCCATACGCACCGATCAGTATAAGAAGTCCCCGATTTGTGATCTGTCTTTTGTCTTCATCGATGATCGCGGCAATCTCTTCGACAACGGTCTTAAGATAGTGCTTTGGTTCATTAGCCTGGCCCATGACGCCAATTGCCTGCCGCTTCTTTCCTGCCTATCGAGGACAATTGTTGATTCGCATGTTCCAGACACTCGGGGCGAAGACACTTAAGCCATTCGGCAACTGTAAGGTGCTTTAGTCGAACGCCGGCTAAAAGCGCATCATCTATGCCCTTAAGAGACCCGTCCCAGGTTATGATTCGGACCTCTTCGTTATAAGCAAAGGAATTCTGATCCGAATGTCGGAGTCGTATTAGGGCAGCCATTGCTCGTGCGACGTGCGGATTTGTAAAACTGTCATTGTCGAATGCGATATCGAGTTGCCTTCGCCTGGCGGTCTCGACGATCTCCCTATGAGACGTTGCAACGCCGCCGTTCCCAACGACATATCTTTCAGTCAGGAACTTTTGCACCGTAGCTGCTTTCAATGCACCTTCGGTGACGAGAACCGGTTTGCCTGAATAAGAATCGGGGTTAGCATGATGCAAAGGCGAGCCGGGACCGCAGCCCATAGGTTCCCGCGCAGAGGATAGCCATAAATAATTCCCCGATCTGTTTTCCACATATCGCATGAACCTGATCTGGCAAGCCTGGATCAAACCATCCCGTCCGACAAACGGGATGAGCATTAGATCGTCATTCGAATCGAATCTGCTCCAAAGACGCCATTCGCCGGCAGCATCCTTCCAGAAGCCGGGTATTCCTGCGAACGATGCGGTCTCCCTGCCAAAATCTTTCGTGACCTCTTTGACCAGCCTCTCGACCAACGCGGTCCTTCCAACTACTGTCTTGGAAAGGCTTCCGTATTGGGAATAGTCACCAATCCCTCGTTCGCGTAAACCGCCACGCCCATTCACGATCTCGTAATTATGAGTCGCAGGCGAAAGTTCAATTAGCTTACGGTAAATCCGGTCCCTTAAGATGGCAGACGCAAGGATGATTCTTGAAACGGTGGATTTCTTCTGATTGGGAGAACGATAAAAAGGTCGATTAAAACTGACGTCGGAATTCAGATTATAATAGACGCCCCATCCATCCCGGCTGATCCGATCTGCGTTCAGGGTTGAGCGTGCACAGAATGAGATCGTTTCCGTCGCCGTCGTGCTGCACCAGTCGGGCTTTCCGCAAATGCCGCACGGGCGTTTTCTTGAGACCCTCTTGTATCCGATACCTATCATTCCTGACCTTTTTCGTATCCCTATGAACTGTCTGCAGCTTGTTTTTACAGGTTCGCGGATGGCTTCACAGCGACGCTGATGCAAAGTCAAAGGACCTATGCGGAGGATACTGGAGAGCAAGAAATAGAGCGATCGCTATCCATTTCCCAACGTCGAAGGAAGGTTGAAGGGTCGTATGAGGTGAAAACCTGATTCGAAAATCCACTACTTTCGGCTCCGAGGGCCGTCCCGAAGGGGAGATGTACTTGTTCATAGCTTGCATCGCCCTGCTGGTTTGTAACAAGCCGCGTTCCCAATCGGTCGGGATGATTGAACTCAACGTATTCGCCACCCGTTCCATTCGGTGTGATGGTCGCAAGATGCGAACTGCCGAGATACGTGTAAGTCTTTGTCCAGGTGGGGGTATGCTCCGTGAACTCGGTATATTCGGCAAGCGTGGTACCACCGGTCGAGGCGTAGATCGTCCACTGGTTCGAGGCATAGTCGAGTGCCATCAGCCGGGCATTTGTCGAGCCGCATTTAAAGCGCTGAACATTACCATGATCACTTTCGTCCTTCATCTTGGCCACAAAGACTCTCGATCATTTTCGTTCAACTGACCAGATCGACATATTTCCGTCTTTTTCTTTCACTAAGAGCTTGCCGTCGGAAAGAAATTCGCCGCGGATTCCATCAATTTTTTCGCCGCTTCTAACATCGAAGATGTCTCCGCTCTCAACGCTCAACAATGATACCTCAGGAGAACTGAACGAGGGAAGGTAGCTTCTAAGTCTCTGCTTCCAGAGCATCTCCCCGGTCGAGGCCTCCCAAATGCTTATCTCTCCCTTACGATCGCCGGCGGCGACGTATCGATTGTCCCTGCTGAATGAAGCCCTGCCGTGTACCCTGTCATTGATGCGGAGAGTTTGTTTTAGATCACCTCTTTGAACATCCCAAATTTTTACTGTTCCGTCAGCCGCTTGTGAGAGCAACAAAGACCCGTCATGACTAAAGTTGACACGGTATATCCCACCCTGGCTTGCCTCATAGTCGAGAGATCCGTCGACCAATCTTCGGATCATTGTTCCAGTTTCCACATTCCAGAGATAAATCCGGTATGAATACTGAACCGCCAGAATCCGGCTATCGGGACTGAAGGCCCCGTTTGCAGGGCGAAGAGCTTCCTTGTCGAAGAGCGGATCGTACCCGCTACCAAAGACCGGCAGCCGCTCAGGCTGAAGGTCGGCGATCTCTTTTCCAAGCTCAATATCCCAAAGAACAACTTTCTCTCGCTTGCGAAGTAATCGGGAATCGTCATGTGCGAAGAAAAGATATTTTCCGTCTGAACTGATCGCCAGACCATATAGATTAAGGTCCTTAGCAACTTCCAAGAACTTCAATGTACGGCAAGTCGAGGTCTCCCAGATATAGATTCTCTTGTTTCTGTATCCGGCCAAGAATTTGCCGTTCTTGCTTAGCGCGATGTGGTTATAGGTCCTGTTCGCTTCGCCAGGACAGAGCTTACTTTGCCCGGTTCGAGTGTTCCAGAGCTTGACGCCTCCGTTTGCTGCGCCGACCACAAAATCCCCCGCGCTAGCCGTTCGTATGCCTGGGCCGTATCTTTTCTCCCTTTCATTTAGTTTCAAATCAGCGAGCTTCTGCAAACTAAATGTGCTATCACCAAATCGGAAGCTCCTTTCCACCAACTGCGCGGAAGACACTGTTCCGACGACTAAGACGAAAGTTACCGCGAATACGTTTCTCGAAACATGGAACTTCATCCTTAATGACCTCCTCGAATGGTGGTTGCAATCTGATGCCCCGCTAATCGCCCGCTCATCGGAACAATTCGCCCAAACAGAAATGACGGAACTAGCATGAACTTATAGCTGGCACCAAGTCCTGGTCTTCCCCCAAATGCAATATCAATCGAATGAACGCTCGTCCCAAAAATGAATGCTCGACCGATGAGTTTCAGATCCGATTTTATTCGGAACCAAAGCCGAGAACCGGGCTTGTCAATAAAATTGTCCGGGTCGTTACTGAAAGCCATATCTGCGTCATGAGGCCTACAACCCTTGTTGTCTAAATCGTTAATGCCAGGCATACCTTGATCACCTCCAGACGGATACCCCGGGCCGCAGTAGTTCCCGTAAAGCGGAATGAGGGCTTCTAGACCCTTTCTTCTGAATCCATCCATCATCTGATTCCACCCGACCTTAAATCCTTTGTAGAATCCGATTCCGGCATGTTTGAAGAAGGAGGCCAGGTCCGGGAAACCTCTTCCTCTAAAGATCGCGTCCTGCATCCCTTTCTTGATCCCGTTTGTCAGTGCGGTAAGCGGTGCGGCTGCTGCCGCAATTCCCAATGAGATCACCAGTTGCTTAAACTTGCCTCTTACTGCCAACTCGGCCAATTGAATCATTCCGACAATATCTGTGACCTTGGTGTAAATCTTAAGGGCTATTTCAGCAATTCTAGCAACAAGGCCGCTCAAAAGGCGTAGTCCCGGCAAAACAAAATCCAAGACAAAGAATCCAAGCCTGACCCATCTATTGTTCAGAACAGTTGCAACCGCAGCAGCAACTTTGCTGATCCATCTTCCAACTTTCTTAAAGAACCGGCCTACGGCGCTCCAAAAGAGACCATCAGGATCTGTCCGGTTGATCGGATCATTTCCGCAATAACTGAACAGATTTAATGTCTGCGGAACCTCAAGATTGCCCGAGGAGATCCCCATCGGATCGACTTGAGTGAATCTGCCCTGTTTCGAGTCGTAGGTTCTGTTTATCGCATAATCCAGACCGGTGGAGTTACTTCTATCATAGGATGTAAATCTCCGGCTTATGCTTCCGGTGGATTCTGCATTCAGCGCTGTTCCAAACGGAAGATGAGCCTGTTCGTAACTGCCGGCAGAGTTTGTTATCAGCTTCGTTCCCAGGCGGTCGGGGTGATTGAACTCAGTAAACTCCCCACCCGTTCCGTTTGGCGTTACGGTCGAAAGCAAGCGGTCGCCGAGATACGTGTAGCTCTTTGTCCAAGTGGGGGTATGCTCGGTGAACTCGGTGTATTCGGCCAGCGTCGTGCCGCCGGTCGAGGCATAGATCGTCCACTGGTTCGAGGCATAGTCGAGCACCATCAGCCGGGCATTTGTCGAGCCGTATTCAAACGACTGAATATCGGTCGGCGTAGTGCCGTCCTGTTTTACGACCTTCAGTCGGTTCGCCGCGTCGTATTCGTAAAGCAGCCAGTCCGTCCCGTTTGCTGCCAAAGCACGGATCTGATTCCCCGCAACGTCATACTCAAACCCCGTGGTGGTGATCCGGTTCGACGTGTTGTCGTAGCTCAGATTTGGTATGCCGTCGAGCGGTATCGGCGATTTGTCAGCCGCATGCCCACTTGCCGTAACATTCGTACGGTTGCCGTATCGGTCATACGTGTAGTTTTGATCCCATAAACCACCGTTATGCCCACCCTTAGCTTTCGTCAGACGCCCCAGAGCATCAAATTCATACTCGCGGTTCCGGTTCGTGTCACGATGGTCAATGATCTTAGTCAGATGACCCGTTTTCCCGCTTAGATTCCCCGCACTCCCCAATCGGTTGTATTCATAGCTGAGATCCAGCAGATCCTGAGAGTTTCGGATCGCCTTTTGATTCGTCAGCAGACCCGTCTGCGGGTCGAATGTGTATTCTTCGGTTACCTGATTTGTCCCCGATGGCCCGATCTTGATCGAAGTCGTCTGATCGGAGGCATTGTAAACTATATCGTAAGCCTGAACCGTGCTGTTATAGGTCAATTGGGTCAAACGGCTTGCCGTGTCATAGTCGTGTACTACTGATCTCCGGGGATTGCCCGAAAGCCCATAGTGGGCCGGGTAGAGTACCTCCGTCACCCTGTCAAGCGGATCATAAATATAGTTGGTCGTCATCGGGTAGTTTTCGCGATAATCCACCGTCTGCTTATATTCGCTTACTCGCGATTCACCGTCATAGGTAAAATCCTCGGTCACTATCCCGTTTGTAACGATCTTCTTGATACGGGTCTTGTCACCCGTCGTCATGTATTCATACGCTACGGATGGCGCCGCGTGGATCGTGATCCCCGATTGCAGCGGACCTGAAATGTCGTAGCTTCGGGATTGAATTCGATTGAGAGGGTCGTCATTACCCCCGGACTGGAATGAAAAATTCGTCCTTACGCCGCGAGCGTCCGTTTTTTGGACAAGGTTCGAGCGGTTGTCGTAAACAAATGCCTCAGCCCAGACAGCATCCTGATGTCCGATACCGACAAATGTCCCAGAGTTGTTGAGCGTTGCCGTCTGCTCGGCAAGTTTCTGTCGGGTTAGCCGCCCGAGAGAATCGTATTTGAATTTTCGTATCTGAGATCCCTGTTCTGTTTCTACAAGGCGTCCAAGCGTGTCGTATTTATACTTTGTCAGAAGGCTCCCCGAAACCGGATTGCCGCCGGAGATGATCTTTCCGCCCGGATTAGTGCTTTTGTCGGGGTTGGGTTCTACAACATGTACAAGGCGGCCCTGCTGGTCATATCGCCCCCAACGTTCGCGTCCCCAGGCGTCAACCACTCGAATCGTATTGCCCGGCATCGCCGTCACGGAATCGGGCAGAGTCGATTCATTGTAGAAGGCCTCGGTCGTGCTTCCGTCCGGCTCGACCACCTTTATCAACCGCCTCTGGTCGTCATAGAATTTCTCCGACCAATATACCGTTTGTCCTGAACGATATGGCCGCGACTGTTTCCACTCCTCGCCAAATTTTGTGTATTTTATCTCGACAATATCTACGATGTCGTTCGGAGCAAACGATTCCTCCTTCCGAATCAGCCCTATGCCATTGAGATATTTTTTCGACTTTCCGGCAAGCGGCCCCTGGCCCCAACCATCCGGTTCGCGCACTTCTTCCTCAACGGTCATTTCCTCATCGTCATAGGCTATCGTGGTATAGGCACCTGTTGACGAAACCGATCTTACCGGGCGAAGAGTGTCCGGGTTATACCATGTAACGGATGTCAGTCCGTTTGCATCGGTCGATTCCTTCACGAGGCCGGTTTCGTAGGAATACACAGCACTTGTCGTGATCCTGTGCGGCGATTGCGGGTCGGAACTGCCTCGGATTTGAAATAGTGGATAGGCGTATTGATTTTCTCTTTCAGTAGGTGTATCTGGGTCATCATAAATGATGCTTATCTCTTCGCAACAAGCACTGGACGATTTAACTAAATTACCGGTGATATCATACGCACGGGTTTCGATAATTTCTCCATTAAGATTCTGAGCATCACTATAGGTTGTAATTTTTGTTATGTTTCCGCGTTTTTCAGTATTAGAGTCATAAACGCTTATCTGGTCGTATTCAAAGCACTCATATGTGCAGATCAATTGAAGATCGCCAACCCAAATTGTCTGACCCTCATATTCGCATTCGGAATGGTTCCACTCACCGTCAATGCACGGCCCCTCCTGAGTAAACGTAGTGAATGGATTATGGTTGTGGTTATGTTGTATTACGTCCGGAGCATCCACGAATGGCTGTTGCGTGTAGTTGTCATATTCATAATCGGTGCGGCTGACAATAGAGCTATCCGGGTTTTCGATCCTTGTGCTTTTAACAAGGTTGAATACATGTCTTCCACCAGTGAACTGCCCAGAACCATTAAAATGACCGGTATAAGCCAGGGAATTTTCATATTCTGCGGTCGAACAGCGCAGAAGCGTATCTGAATTGTCGTAATCACATGACTTAGTTATTTGATTGAATTTATTTGTGCCGTAGGTATAAACGGTCTTTACGTAATGACCGTTTTCATCGAACACCTTGGCCCAGGCAGGGCGCGGGGAGTCGTAATTTATGTTATTGGTTCCATTACCCTGATCCCAACTGACTTGTGAAGATCCGACCACCACAGGAGTTGAGCCGTCCATGACAATGGTTTCATCGGTAAATACTAAGCCATCATTCCATTGCCCTGGCGTTCTATGTGAGTACTGTTTGCTAATAACCCCCGTAGGTTGGGTGATAGTAATACTTCTGGCCGGAGTGCCGTTTTTCCAGTCGCTATTGTTGACCGAGTATATGGTTACAGCATCTTCCTCAACATCCCGTCCTGCCCAGCTTTCTGTGAGCGTAGTATAGGTTGGGGCGTCAGTCAGTCCAACACCATTTGTTCTTCCGGATTCATTCGTTGTCGTTAGCGGGTAATTATAGATGGCCTGCTTTGTCATTGTCCCGGCAATTACATCGCCCTGAGTTTGTGTACCCGTTTGCCAGTCCATGCCACGCTGTTCCACAACCTTGGTTATCATTCCATAAGTCGAATAGGAATCGGTATCGTCGAACCAATAGCCGGTTTGAGTGCCCGGATAGTAGATCGCATCGATCACATCCACAGTGGATTGTCGAACGACCGGGGTGATCCCGCTTGCAAAGGAATAATTCAATGTCAAAGGTTTGTAATGCAGCTGCAGAGCGAGGCGGGTTTTGCCTTCTCCATAAATCTCTTCCTGATCATCCATTCGCGGCACCTCGACCGAGATCAGCCTGTTAGATTCGTCATAGTTAAATGCGATTACCCGGCCTAGCGTATCCGTTATGGTTGCGATTTCGGGACCCTGATTATTGCGGTAAGTTATAGAAATGAAATTACCCTGGGCATCGGTTATAAGGGTAGGATAAAGCTGGCGAGTCACACTTGTTCCGGCAGAATAGATAATGGTGGTCCCATTTGGGAGCTTTGCCCACCCACTGCCCCAAGCGAAAGGCGCAGAATAACCGACATAACAACTATAGTCAATAAAACTTCCGTCCGCCGTGTGGCCGTTAAAGTTAGTTTTGCCATTATGGTTGCTGATCTGGCCTGCGTATCCGTGTCGTGTTCCGTCTGCGTCCACCAGCATGCAACCGCCTTGTTCGCCCATGAAGACTATCTTGCCAAACCCCAGGGACCAACCGGGTGCAGGAAATCCCTTATCGATGTCATAGATCAATTCTGTATCGGATTTGTTCCATAATCGGGAGTTATAGTGTAGGTTCAGGGCAATATCTATACCCCTACCGGGCAATGAAACAACGGGAGCGGAAAGTTGAAAGTTGCCGTTTCCAGCTCCGCCATCCATAGGACCGCCGGGAGGGTTGCCGGGAAGATTCCCAGGTTCTACAGAGGATGGCCAGTTATCGTCATTCCAATCGCCTTCGGGAAGAACAAGATTATTTTGGTTGCTGCGTTCTACCTGATTCTCTTTGGATTTTCCATTTCTATTTCCTTCACGTGAAGATATTCGTGTTCCTGATCGCTCGGTATTGTTCAATTGAGAGATCTCTTCGGGGTCTCTGGGGGTAACCGTTATTGTTACCTGTGCCTGTTGACCTCCCGACTCCGCCGTTATCGTGAAAGTGCCGGAAACAGACCCATTAAAGATTCCACCAAAAAAAGTGCGTTGAGGGATTCTTCCGGCGGTGTCTGTTCGTGTCCAATTAAACGTTAACCCGCTGATGGGAATATTATTCGTATCATATCCAACCGCAGATAGTACGGCCTGCGATCCCTTCTGGATCGTCATATCTCCGGGAAAGATCTGAATGCGATTCAAGGTTTGCGTAGTAGGACTGGAACGCCTGGGCGAAGCAAAAACTCCCAACCACTTGTAATATCCCGATCCAAAATACGCTGACAGAAAACGAAATCTTAATTCACGGGAAAATGAGCCAACCGAGCTTGAAACAGATTCAGGAGCAGCCGGAACAGAAATTGATAAAATGCTCACTATAACCAAGATGGAAGTCAATCGTTTTAAAAGACTGCATTGACTTTTACTCATTAAAATCACTTTATTGTTGACTTTTGAAGTTTTTGCACCCTGTTTAGTCATTCTATCTTCCTGACTGTTTAGAGTCGTGTTGAAAGGCTGGCTGGGAGCTTCTGGAGGGGTCTTCGCGGCAGAAGATCGCTTCCGGGAGTTCGAAGCCTGTTGCTTTCTGTTTTTCGGTCGGTGCCGCGGGTGTAAGAGCGGCCAATTGGTGCTGCATCGGATCGCAGCGGTTATTTCGATTGCCGAACACTCTACACGAAGCGGAATTAAATTGTCAAGAACTTTTTTATCAGTGTTCGTAGTAAATGAAGATGTCCGGTTTCTTCATTGGCAGTAGTCGGGGCTGTGGGAATGTGGGAAAGTCTCGCCGATTTTTGGCGGGACTTTTCCAATCGGTTGAGGGAGACGGCGTTTTCAGCCGTTTCCCTCAACTGCGGCATTTCCACAGCTTTAATTTTGGGCCGACTTAATGAGGTGAAGCGTCCCAGTACCTGAGGGCCGTAGGTAACCGTGATGGTGTCGTCGAGGTGCTGGTGAACGATCACACGACAGCCTTCCATTGAGTGTCGCCAGGCCTGCCGCTCGATCTACAGGGTCATATTCTTGAACGTCACCGTATTTTCGCGTCTGACGGTCCGTTCGGTCTGGATCGAGAAGACACGGTCGAGGTCCGATCGGGTGCATGGCACGAAGGCCGAAGCTTCGGGCTCTGCCGCATCGACAGTGAACTTTCGATTGAACTCACGGATATAGCGTCTCTTGAGAAAGAGGTTCGCCTCTTCAGGCGAGGTGATGTTTCTGATCCCCAGTTCCTGCGGAAGGCGTCCCTGTCAGGTGCGGAAGCTCCTCTGGCCTGCGGTAAGTATGCCGCGATCATCCTGATATCCAACTCCCGCAAAGCTCTTCCGAACTGCGTCAAGGCCTGCTTGTCCACAGGCCCTCCCTCCTTTGGCGTCGTCCAAAAATGGCTTCCGCAATCAGAATAAAGGCTGCAAAATACTCTGTGCTTTTCTATTACTTCCCGTATCGCCTCCAGGCACGTCGCCGTCGAATCTTCATCGACAAGTTGAGCGTAACAGATCTCGCTCGTCACATCGTCCATCATCACGATGAGATCGTATAGCTGCCCGTCCTCAGCAAACCACCAATGCTCCAAGCCGTCGATATGCAGCATCATCCCTCGCACAGGCTTCCTCTTCCGTCGCTTGTGGTGCTTCTTTCGCGACCCCTTTTTTACCACCAACCCCGCCTCCTGCAGCAGGTTCCGCGCCCACGTATAGCTTATCGCGCTCAGATGCTCTTCTACGATCTTCTCGTGAAAATGCAGCACGATGAAGTTAAAAATACTCATCCCGATACAGCCGCAATACCTCCTCCACCATCTCGACCAGTATCCGACGCGGACTCACCTTTCCCAATCGCCCCTCGAACAACCCCTCAAACCCATTTTCCTCATACTTCTCCCGCAATCGCCTCAAGTGCCTCGCACTATAACCCAATATCTCCGCTGCCTCGATCCAGATGATCTTCCCGGCATGCGCCCTAAATATAATCTACTGTCGCATCATAGCCTGCCCCACCGCGGCCTTCCCGTAGAGTTTCGTCATTCCCCGAATCTCCAATACCACACGCAATGCGGACATCTGATCTGCTACACACACGGACATATGATGTGCTAACTACAACGAATGAAATTTTTGTTGACAGGTTGCCGACACTCATGCTAGCTTTGTTGCATCTTTTGATGACGTTTCTTGTGGGCTCCCAATCGTAGGCCCGTTAAAGGTCGCCTGCATTGGCGGAATCTGGTTAGTTGGTTCGACATACCAACTTTTCGGCAACCTCACTGTTACAAGAGGACTTGGGTGCCGTTGTTTTCCCAAATCGCGATTCAACACACGAGCTTCCCGCGAGTGAATGTAACTGACTGGATCGTCGGACTCGGGAGAGAACAGACAATTAGGAAAAGGTGGATCCGGTTACTCCGACATGAGTTTGGAGTACCGGTTTTTGTTTTGGACAGAGGTCGCCTAGCGTGGCGGCTTTAACGAAGACGCCTGGCTGGTATTTCAGGTCCACTCGTTTTCTCTATCTTGAATCTCCGAAACCCCTAAAAGAGCTAGGGGGCTACAGCGTTCAGAGAGATAGGCAAAATTTGGATTACCAAGCTGTTTACGGGTGTGTTTTTTCGGTTTCGTATCACCGACTGCCCTTTTAGTATGGCCTGTTGTACGGATGCACCTAAGCGGGGCGGGGTTTACGAAGAAATATGTCTCAATCGAGTGATTCGCCGCTGAAAGCGGAGCGGGTTTAACAAGAACAGAAAAGTACGCCGAAAATGGAAAAAGAATCAAAGGAAAAAAACTCTACTCCGGATTTCCTGCGAAACGACCGCGGCAGGACGAAAACAAACGCTGTTGAAATACCCTCAATCAACCTTCCAAAGGGCGGCGGGGCGATCAAAGGCATCGACGAGAAGTTCTCAGTCAACGCGGTAAACGGGACAGCAGCGCTTTCGATTCCATTTCCTTTATCCCCAGCAAGAGGAGCGACACCCAGCTTAGGATTGTCGTATAACTCGGGTTCTGGCAACGGTGCCTTTGGCCTTGGGTGGAGCCTGAATCTGCCGTCGATTAAGCGAAAAACCGACAAACAACTTCCTCAATACGCGGACGCCATCGAGTCCGACATATTCCTTTTTTCCGAAGCAGAAGACCTAGTGCCCGAGTTTCAAAAAGAAACCGACGGTAGCTTTAGCGTCGACTCAGCCGGGGATTACATTATCAAAGAAGCCGATTCCACGGATGGCAACTTTCGCATCCGATATTTCAAGCCTCGCATAGAGGGTCTATTTGCTCGAATAGAGCGATGGCAGGATAAAGCCACGTCAGAAATGAAGTGGCGTTTGATAACCAAAGAGAATTTCACCACACTGTTTGGCTGGACAGCCAAAACGAGAATTTTCGATCCGAATGATAGTAAACGGGTTTATCAGTGGCTGCCCGAATTTTCTTTTGACGACAAGGGCAATTGCATTAAGTATGTTTATAAGCGAGAAGACAGTAAGGGTTTTGATCCAGCCCTTCTGCACAATCGAAACCGCTTCGTTGCCGGAAATATCACCTACACAAATTTGTATTTGAAAAGCGTTTTGTATGGGAACAAAACTCCTTACAAGACCTTTAATGACCCTTTCAACGCCGACCCGGATTTTTTATTTCAACTCACACTTGACTACGGCGAGCATGCAGCGGCGGCTCCATGCGCACCGATAAATGACTGGGACTTTCGTCCCGACGCCTTTTCGGAATACAAGCCCGGTTTTGAGATCAGGACAACGCGTTTATGCAGACGCGTTTTGCTTTATCACTTCTTTAATGAACTCCCTGGCGGTGCGGCACTAGTCAGATCTGTCGATTTCGAATTTGATACAAGCACGCAACGAGATTTCACGTTTCTTACGTCTTTCGTGAGCACGGGTTATATCAAAAAGGCGAACGGCACATACACGAACAAGAGTCTGCCTCCGTTCGAGTTTACTTATCAGGCGCACGAATGGAGCAAAGAAGTTAAAACGATACTGTCGGATGACATTGTGCATTCGCCGAGCGGACTTGCGGACTCCTCGTATCAGTTTACGGATCTTTTCAACGAAGGGCTTTCCGGTATTCTCTCTGAACAAGCGGCCGGCTGGTTCTACAAGCATAATCTCGGAAACGGCGAATTTGCGCGTGCAAGGATGGTCTCTCCAAAGCCATCTTTTGCCGGACTTGGCGGTGGGTTGCAGCTCTCGGATCTGGATGCCGACGGGCAAAAGCAATTGGTCAATTACGCGAGCGAACCAAAAGGTTACTTTGAGATCACCGACGATAACGAGTGGACGCCTTTTCGTATTTTTAACGGTCTGCCAAATATTGATCTGCGCGATGCCAACACGAGGATGCTCGATCTTGACGGCGATGGTGTGGTCGATGCCCTGATTAGCGAGGAGCAGGCATTTACCTGGTACAAGTCCGAAGGTAAGAAGGGTTTTGCGGGTGCGCGGAGGACAGTTAAACCCTTTGACGAAGAGACCGGGCCACACATGCTTTTCTCCGACCTGACCCAAAGCATTTTTTTGGCTGATATGAAAGGCGATGGGCTGACCGACATCGTGCGAATCAGGAACGGAGAGGTCTGTTATTGGCCGAATCTGGGCTATGGCAAGTTTGGCGCAAAGGTTGCGATGGACAACGCCCCGATTTTCGACAACCCCGACTCCTTCAATCCAGCCCAAATACAGATTGCCGATATTGACGGATCAGGGACAGCGGACATTATCTATCAAGGGAAAAATAAGGTCACATGCTGGATGAATCTAAGCGGTAACTCATTCACCGCGCCCGTGTATGAAATTGATTCGTTCCCTGAAATTTTCAATCGGTCTAGTGTCACGGTCACCGATCTGCTGGGCAATGGTGTCGCCTGCATAGTTTGGTCGAGCGATCTCAGCAAACATTCTTTGACTCCGCTGAGATACGTTGACTTGATGAACAGCAAAAAGCCCCACTTGATGACCGGATATAAAAACAATCTGGGTAAGGAGGTGTCTTTTCTATATGCGCCCTCGACTAAATTCTACCTTGAAGACAAGAACGCCGGACGACCCTGGATCACCAAACTTCATTTTCCCGTTCATTGTATTGAACAAACCGAAACAAGGGATACTGTTTCGGGTTATCGGTTCGTCACATCATATAAATATCATCACGGTTACTTCGATCATGCTGAAAGGGAGTTCAGAGGTTTCGGATCGGTTGAGCAGATAGACACGGAGTACTTCGAGCACTGGGTTAAGGGCGGCGGAAGTAATGTTGTTGACGCGGAACTGCATCAACCCCCGGTTTTGACGCGATCGTGGTTTCACACCGGTGCTTTCCTGCGACAAGACATTATTCTCGGACAGTATGCCGAGGAGTACTGGTACGAAGAGTTACAAAGGAAGGGGTTTCCCATTGTTCATTTTGAAACCAGCTTGCCGGATGCGCGGCTGATCACGGCTCCCGCAATCAACCCTTCCTTTATCGCGGAGTTAAGCCCGCAAGAATGGCGTGAGGCGTTTCGAGCATGCAAGGGCATGGGTTTGCGCGTCGAGACGTTCGCCAAAGACGCTCCACTTGTCGAAGCTACAGATGACCAGATAAAGAGAGAAATGACGCCGTACACGGTTGCAACTCACAATTGCGTGATCGAACTGCTGCAACCCAAAGGGAAGAACAAGTATGCGGTTTTCACGGTTAAAGAAAGCGAGTCGATAAGTTACAGCTATGAACGGGACCCGGCCGATCCCCGCATTTCACACAGCTTGAACCTGAAGTTGGATGAGTATGGAAACATCCTCGAATCGGCGTCTGTTGTTTATCCGCGGATGTTGGCTGATGCCGCTCTTCCGGCCGAAACTCAGGCGGCACAAAATACGACCCTCATTCTGTACACTGAAAACAAGTTTACAAACGACGTCTCTTCCGCAAACCACCATCGTCTGCGATTGCCGTCAGAGATTAACACCTTTGAACTAAAAGGGGTCGCAAAATCGGGGTCCGTTTACAGCCTGAGCGATTTTACAAACATTTTCGGAGCCGCAACGAATGTCGAATATTACGATTTTGAACGAAACCCGCCGTCCGGGTCGCCAGAAAAACGCCTTGTCGAACACGTCAGGACGACCTTTTATGATGACAGCCTGACTTCGCCGCTGCCGTTACATCAACTCGCAAAAAGAGGGATCACATTTGAAAGCTACCAACTCGCGTACACCCTGCCGCTACTTACAGATATTTTTGATACCAAGGTAAATGCGGCTCTCATGCTCGAAGGCAAGTTTACACATAGCGAAGGAGATGATGACTGGTGGATCCGTTCGGGCACGGTCCAATTCCTTTCAACGGGCGAGACGCTGACCGACGCCGAAAACCGCTTTTTCATGCCGGTTTCGTATACGGATCCTTACGGCTCAAAAACCAAGGTCACTTATTTTTCAAATTACTTCCTTTTTGTCGAAGAGATCGAAGACGCGCTTGAAAACAGGTCGCGGGTTTTGGAATTTAACCTTCGCACGCTCGCACCAAAAAGGATTCGTGATGTGAACGGAAATATTTCCGACTCGATTAGCGACGAGCTCGGTTTTTTGAAGGCAACAGCCGTTTTTGGTAAGGGAGCAGAGGCTGACGACCTCACCGGCCTTTCGGAATTTTCAACCCCGGCAGACGAAACAGCGATCGGAAATTTCTTTGCCGCCGTATCACCGGCCCAGGTGACCGCTGCCGGGAAAGCTCTGTTAAAGCACGCAACGGCAAGATTCGTTTACGACCTCGATGCCTACCTAAACTCCGGTGGCGTGGAACCCACGGTTGTCAGCTCGATATTGCGTGAAGAACACTTTAGTAACAATCCAGATTCGCCGGTTCAGATTTCGTTTGAGTATTCAAACGGACTAGGCCAGGTAGTAATGAAGAAAGCGCAGGCTGAACCGGGCAAGGCGAAACTGGTTACGGTCAACCCGGATCAAACCTATACGGTTGCAGATGTGGACACCGCCGCGTCAGTTCCGCCACAGATCAGGTGGATCGGAAACGGACGGACGGTATTGAACAACAAGGGAAATCCGGTCAAACAGTACGAGCCGTATTTTTCAACGACCCACAAATATGAAGACCTGAAAGAACTAGTCGAGACCGGAGTCACTCCCGTGATCTATTACGACCCGTTGGGTCGTGTCTTCAAGACGGAATTTCCCGACAAGACGATTGCCCGGATAGAATTTGATTCTTGGACGCAGCGAGTTTTCGATCAGAACGATACGATCCTTGAGTCGTCCTGGCATAACGAACGAGTTAACCGCTTGATCGACGCCGAGCTGACCGCGCAGGGGAAAGATCCGGCTAAAGAGAAGCTATCGGCCGAAAAAGCAGAAAAGCATGCCGACACGCCGACGATTTTGCACACCGACACTTTAGGACGTCCGGTGCTGCAGATCGAACACAACAAAGACGCGGTGGGCGGCGATATTTTTTATCAGACTAAGACAAAACTCGATATAGAAGGAAATCTCAGAAGCGTTACCGACGCCCGCGGCAATGTTGTTATGGCATATAAATACGACATCCTGGGCAGCCCCCGTTACCAGCAGAGTTTGGACGCAGGGCAACGCTGGACGCTGCAGAACATTCTCGGGCAGCCGCAGAGAACCTGGGACGAGCGTAACCACGAATTTCAGTTTTATTATGACGATCTTGCTCATCGCCCGACGCACTCCAAGGTAGTAGGCGGCGACGGAGGTTCCCCTCTGGATAATATCTTTGATCGGACGATCTACGCAGAAAGCCTTTTGCTTCCCGACCGGACAAACGAAGCCGCCTTGCAGGCAAAAAACATTCTTGGCAAGCCGATCGGGCACTACGACACCGGTGGTCTTCTTGAAAGCGAGGAATACGATTTCAAGGGGCAGCCCATAGAGACAACCCGGAGGCTATTCAGTAAGTATAAGGAAGTTTGCAATTGGACCGATGCCAATCTTGCTGTTGATCTTGAAGCAGACGATTTTACTTACCAAACGGAAACCGACGCCTTGGGCAGAGTGACCAGTCAGACTGCCCCAGACGGCAGCGTGATCACACCCCTCTATAACGAAGCCGGATTACTGAACAGCGAAAACGTGCTTCATCCCGGCGGGGTCGCCGCCGTGACTTACATTAAGAATATTGATTACAACGAAAAGGGGCTTCGCGAACAGATTACCTACGGCAACGACGTCTCAACAAAGTTCTACTATGACAAAGAGACATTTCGGCTAAACCGTCTCGAGAGCAAACGGCTGAACGGCGATCCGTTGCAGGATTGGCATTACACCTTCGACCCAACTGGTAATATCACCTTTATCGAAGACAAAAACGTACCGGTTGTGTTTTTTGACAACGCCAAGATCACAGGTCTTTGCGAGTACACATACGACGCTTTGTATCGCCTGATCCGGGCATCGGGAAGGGAAAATGACGCTTCCCTTGCATTTGGTGCGCAGGACAACTGGAACGACGCGCCGTATTTACGCCCAACGAACCCCGGCGATGCGATGGCAATCCGCAATTATACACAGGATTACGAATACGATTCTGTTGGCAATGTTTTGCAGATGCGGCATCAAGCAATCGGCAACAATTGGACGAGAAACTACACATACCAGGCAAACAATAACCGACTGGCGAGCACGCAAATCGGTGCCCGAACCTTTAACTATCAGCATCACGGGCCGCATGGATTCATCACCGAGATGCCGCATCTTGAGGACATCGGCTGGAACTTTAAAGAGGAGGTCGTGAAAACCGTCCGGCAGAGGCGCATTGACGGCGGCACGCCCGAAACTACCTACTACCAATATGACGGCGGCGGCCAGCGCATCCGCAAGATCACAGAGAATACGGCAAATCCGGGCGTAACTCCTACTCTCAAAGAAGAGCGAATCTACGTCGCAGGTTACGAGCTTTTCCGGCAGCATAGCGGTGCCGATGCCGGGCTTGAGCGTGAATGCCTGAGCCTGATGGACGAGGGGCACCGCTTTGTCATGGTCGAAACTCGAAACGACGTGGACGACGGGACCGCGAAACAACTGACGCGCTACCAAATGCACAACCACCTGGGCTCAGCCGCGCTCGAACTAGATACAAACGCCGCGATCATCAGCTACGAAGAATATCACCCTTACGGCACCACGGCTTACCAAGCAAAAAACACCGCCATCAAATCAGCCGCCAAATGCTACCGCTTCACCGGCATGGAACGCGACGAGGAATCCGGTCTGGAATATCACTCTGCGAGATATTATTTGCCTTGGCTTGGACGATGGTTAAGTGCAGACCCGATTGGGATTGGGGATGGAGTGAATGTGTATGGATATTGTAGGGGGAATCCGATTGCTTCCACTGATAAAATTGGAACTCAAACCAAAGAGGAAAAAACTGAAAGAAAAATAGAAGAGCTAGAACAAAAGCAAGAGGCATTAACAGAAGAACAAGGAAAAATACCAGACCAACTAGAGAAGTTGAAAAAAGATGAGGAGGGTTTAGTATCGAAAGAAAAAGATATAGAACAAAAGCAAGAGGAACTAACCAAAGAACAATTGGAAGTAGAAATAAATATTGCAATAGTACGCATATTAGGACCGATACTAAAGCTGGATTTTACTCTATTACTTAATGAACTAGCAGAAAAGCAGTCCAGCTTGGAAGAAAGACAATCTGCATTAGCTAAAGAGCAGGATAAAATAAAAGGAGAACAGTCTTTACTAAAAGCAGAGCAATCAAGATTAGAAAAAAGACAAGCCGAAATACCGAAAGAACTAAGCGATATAGATACTGAGCTGACTGACTTTAAAGAAGGTAAACACAAATTTAAGATCAAAGCAAGTTACGATTATATCGCTCAAACAGAGTATGGGTTTCATGGTGTTAGCCTTGGAGTTGGTTGGCAATATAGTCAACGATTAGCTCCCGGACTTTATCTTTCAGGCGGAGCAAGTCTATCTGGAAGCTATGCTGATAACGAAACGAAGCAATACTTTTCTGGCGTATTCTCAGGAGATGCTGGGCTTCTATATAACCCTCGCTGGGATCTTCCATTGAACTTCTCACTTGATGTTTCATTAGGCATAGGGGCAAAGCATAAGAGAGAGGACGAGCAAGACCCGAAAACAGTATTTACCGCACCTGGTAAAGCATTTCTGGGAGCAAATCTTCCTATACATAATGGGTTCGGAGCTTTCTTAGGTATTGGACTTAAAGCAGATTTTGCAGATCCAAAGCTAGAAGGTCTATTTGGTGCCGGTTTAAATTATAAATTTTGATTTACTATAGCCCGAATAAAATCTATTTTCATGGCAACAGTAATCAAAAAACCAAATCCCAACACCGTCCTCGGTAAAGTAACCGATACAAACGGTCGGCCATGGATGCTTCTCATTTTGCTGTACCTGAAGGATTCGCTGAAGCTAGAGCTGCTGAAGGTCGAAATCCCTTTTATGCAATGTGCCATGGAGAGGGAAATTTGAGAGACAGGAAATCCGATTTCTCGATGCCAAACTTCCCTACAGAATTTGATAATCAAGCGTTGTTGGATTTTATTAAGGCACCATGAAATATTCACACGCGCCGGTGGTTCTCTCAAGGATAGTTCGTTCTTTTTTTAAGAGGTTTAGATCATGAGAAAGACAAACAAAACAGAATTTGTAGTCCAAGGCCGAGTTACCGACGGGAATGACGGACGGTTGGCAAAGCTGTTGGTGCGAGCCTTTGACCGCGATATGCGGTCATTAACGCTGCTGGGCGAATGTCTGACCGATTCGAAAGGCGAATACAAGATCGTGTATGCGGCGGAAAAGTTTAAGTCCGCCGAAAAGCTGAGAGCCGATCTGAGTCTTAAAGTTTTCGGCCCGCGTGGTAAAAATCTGTACTTCGAGTCAGGGATTGACGGCACGGTCTTTAACGCTGCCGCTAACGAGACTATCGACATTACCATTAACGGCGCGACGCCGGCGGAAGAGAATGAGTTTGATCTTGTTTTGGGCGAGGTCATCCCGCTGCTTGATAAAGTGCCTCTCACTGGTTTGAAAGAAAATGAAAAGAACCGCGATGTGACCTTTCTTTCCCGCGAAACCGGTATAGCGGCGGAAAAGATCAGCCATATTTCGATTGCTCACAGCCTTGGTGCACTTACGAAAGCCGATGCCGATTTCTTTTATGCCCTGCTGCGTAAAAATACGCTGCTAAAGAATGACATCACAAAAGCATTTAATGTCAGGTTCTTTATAGATCTGAACACCGATCTAAACTTATTGCTTTTTGACGCTTCGCTTTTGGATCCGAAAGTCGTCAAGGCTGATATTGACTCTGCTCATGAGGAATATCTGGTGCCCGACAGGACGCCAAAGAACTGGAAAAGGAATTTCGAACGCCTTAGTAAGTTCAAATCAAAAGCTGAAAATTATTACCGAACCGAATACCCGCAAAAAGTGCTGACGGTCATTGGCAGTTTTATTGAGAAAGACAAAATGACGCAGATCGGAAAGATCCTAAGCGAAAACAAGCAGGATCTTGAGGCCTCGTTCAAGAAGATTGCAAATCCGGGTTTCCTCAAACCCGGCACAAAAGCGATAGACGCCAAAATTACCGTCGGGTTGGTGCAGGTTTTGGGTTTTAACGAAGGCCTGCTTGTCGAGGTCAAACAATCACAGAACATCAAAAAGCCGGAAGACACGAAAAAACTGGCGGCAATGAACAAGGCCGACTGGAAAAAACTGCTGACCAAGGTTGCCGGTAAAGCAAAGGTCGCGGGCAAGGCGATCGATAGAGAAGTGTTGGATTTTCATGCGTCCGCGCTAGTGCGAAAGATGGAAAACGAATTTCCAAGCGTCGCATTTTCAGCTCAGCTACAGAGGGAAAAGAAAAAAGTATTTGAAAATCAAACCGCGCTCAAATCGTTGTTTGCAAAACACGCTGACTTTGATCTCGCAAAAACGAACATCGACCTCTTTTTGAAAAAGAAGAAACTTGCGACACAAAAGAACGAGGGAATGCGCCGGGAACTAAAGTCCGTTCAACGTATTTTCAAGCTCGTGCCGCACTATGGAAAAACGAATGCCTTACTCAATAAGAACATCCATTCCGCGCAAGGTATTGCCGCTTTGGGGCAAGGCCGCTTCCTAAAAGAGATCGCGCCGGCAGTTGGACTAACCGAAAAAGAAGCAAAGGATATTTATAGGAAAGCGGAAACGGTAAATACGGCGGCCATGCTTGTCGCTGGCGATTTGCAGGACGCTTTGAACGGCGCAGACGTTTCTGCGCTGGGCATGGACTCGCTGAGTCTAAAGCTCGCTGCCGCCGGCGCAGACTTCCCAGACCTCAAGTCGCTATTCAAGATGACGGATACCTGCGCATGCGAACATTGCCGATCGGTCTATAGTCCAGCGGCGTATTTGGTTGAACTGCTTCAATTCCTGGACAAGCGAGTCGTCAGCGATCTCACCGTAACGCCGCACGGAGTCTCAAATGCAAAGGATGTGCTGTTCGACCGCCGCCCCGATCTTGGCGACATAGACCTTAGCTGTGAGAACGCGAATACGCCCGTGCCCTACATCGATCTGGTTTGCGAGTTGTTGGAGGAAGCGGTTTCGCCCGACCCTGGATTTGCCTACAATGGCCCGCTCGCCGGTGGAGCCAACCCGCTTTTAGGAAAAATATCAAACGGGCTTTTTACGTCGATACAAAATGCGGGCATACCCATAACGCGGGATGCGTTGGTTCACGAAACTGAAACAACTAGTGGCTCACCAGCAAACTTGCCGCACTATATTCGCGACAAAGAATCTGTCTGCAAGGCGATACGCACCGGGCCTAATCAGTACCGAATCTTTCGCCTGCGACAGACGCTCTGGCCCGCCGAAGAGCTTGCCGCCGCGCCCGCTTATGTCAACACCGCCGCTTATGCAGAGCTGGTGAATAATTCGTATGCGTTTAAGCTGCCCCTTGACCTTGCGCATACTGAGGCAAAGGCATATTTCTCGCGCTTTGACATAAAGCGGCACGAACTTATGGCGGATTTCCAGTCCGCCGGAGTGCCGGCCGCTAATGCGATCGCAGCCGAACGACTCGGTTTAACGAATGCGGAGCGATTGCTGATAGTAACGCCCGACGCAGCAAATCAGCAAGATTATTGGAACACTGCAGCAGCCAATGCCGCCAATGAGCTCAAAATAGTGAGTAAGTTCTTAGATAAAACCGGACTTACTTACAAAGAGCTTGTGCTTCTGTTGAAACTGAAGTTTATTGATCCACTGAATGATCTGTTTATCAAGCATCTTGATATGACCTGCGATACGGATCAAAAAGAGATCGCGAATCTTAATAATACTGCGCTCGATCGAATTCACCGGTTTTTGCGCTTGCAGAAGAAAACGAAATGGAGCTTTGAGACTCTCGACGAGATCGTCTCTCAACCAAGGCTGGGGAACGGCACGCTTGATGATAGCTGCCTGATCAAGGCGGCGACGCTGCAAGAAATCTCGGAGATCACCGGTATCAAAATTGATGAATTGATCGGCTTCTATCGAAGCCTGCCGCGCATAGAGTTGTCCGAAGACGGCAAGAAGCCTCTATATCATCAGGTTTTTCTCAACAAGGCAAAGAACGGATTTATCGATCCGGGGCTGACCGTGGAGAGTATTAATGCAGGTGGGCTCCTACTTGTGAATCTCAAGAGATCGATCGCGGTTTGTTTGCAGATGTCGGAAAAGGACTTGGACAAACTCCTTCCTCCGGTTGTATTTCTGCCGAGCGGCAGCGTTTCGTTTGAGAACTTGAGCCGTCTATTTGCAGCGGCGAGATTGATCAAAAAACTGCGCTTAAAGGCAGAAGATTTCATTATTCTCGTTCAGCTAACGGCGATCGATGTCACCGATTCGCCCGAAAAGACGCTTGAGTTTATCGAAAAGGCAAAGGATGCGATTAAGTTTCCACTGAAAATTGCCGACTTGAGATTCATGATCCGACACGAGTCCGACGTCCCACTTGTTGCCGATCTTGAGATAAAAGACGACAAAATAAAACTGATACTGGAACAACTTCAAGCTGCGTATAAGAAAGCACAAACCGCGAAAGCCTCGCCGTTTGACCCTAACATGCCGGCGGTAGAGCAAAAGGAAACGCTTGCAAATTCGCTTGCAAAGCTGAGCGGAATGAGCGAAGAAGATGTAAAAAACTTTGCCGGGTTTGTCGAAACGGTTACTTCACCGGCGACCGCCACGGCGGCAAGCGCATCGGTTGACGCGAAGTTTGTCGGCCTCTTTTCAACTACCGACATCAAGGCAAGGATTACTGCATTGGGTGCCGCTCAGTCCGAAGTGACACAAATAGCCGTGGTCAAGGCGTTCTTTGACGCGATCTCAGCCTACCTTTATCTATTGGAGACTACCTCTGTTTTGACGCAAACGATCTCGGCAAGCTTCAAGGCGGATCCGGAGACCACGGCCGCCGTTTTGAACAATGCCAAGCTCAAGCAACCCGCGCCGGGAACGGAGGTTATTGGTGATATTCTGCTAAAAGACGTAGTTTTGACAGCAAGCCCAATTTCACCGGCAGCATTGCCACAGCAATATGACTCTCTGCGTTTACTGCACAAGCTTTTCCCGCTCATCAAATCTTTTAAGCTCACCGCCGAGACTGCCGAGTGGCATCTGAAAAACAATCAGGCTCTCGGATGGTTTGAAATGGACAAGATTCCCTACAAAACGGGACAAGCGGCGGTTGGATCTTCGACTTACACAGACTTTAAGAAGATTCTGGACATCGCGAAGCAATTGACGCCGGTTCCCAATCCGGCAGATGCGGAGAATCCGATCACATTTTATACGTTGGCGGAAATGCTGCTTACGGCAACTCTGCGTAATGCATGGATCGAGGCCTATGCATTGCTCACGGGCTATGACAAAGCAGATATTGACGCGATCGATGCGCATTTATTTGCGGTGTTTAGCCTAAACAATTACCGAAATCCGAAAACCTGGGAATCGCTAGATAAGTGCGCGCGTCATTTGAGAATGCTGGGCGTTTCGTTGACGCAGGCTAAGGAATTCGTAAAGCCCGCTTTGATTGCCGCGGATGCCGCAGCCGCACGGATGGCATTGAAGGCGCGGTATGACGAAGACACATGGCTCAGCACATTGAAAGAGATAATGGACGCTATCCGCCCGCAGAAGCGCGACGCGCTGGTCGCTTTCTTACTGGCGACTAATCCGGCCCTGAAAGATGAAAATGGGTTGTTTGACCATTTCCTCGTAGATGTTGAAATGGAATCATGCATGCCTTCATCAAGGATCGTACAGGCTCATGGCACGATTCAGCTATTTGCGCAGCGCTGCCTTATGGGCCTTGAGCCCGAATCTGCTGCCAATATCAAAGACGATCCGCAATGGGAACAATGGAAATGGATGAAGAATTACCGCGTCTGGGAGGCCAATCGCAAAGTATTTCTTTATCCGGAAAATTGGATCGAGGCGGAATTGCGCGACGACAAATCATTTTTGTTCAAAGAGCTCGAAAATGAGATGCTGCAAAACGAGCTGAATGATTACAACTCTGAACAGGCGCTGATACGCTATCTGGAAAAACTCGATGACATTGCTTTTCTGGAAGTAATGGCGACCTGGTATCAGGTTGAAATCCGTACAATGCACGTTTTTGCGAGAACGAAGGGCGGCGATCCGGCCATTTATTACTATCGCCGATTTGAAAAGGAACAATACTGGACCCCCTGGGAAAAGGTTGATCTGGATATTTCCGGCGACCACTTGCTGGCGTTTATGCGAAATAATCGGCTTTGCTTGGCGTGGCCGGTCTTCACCGAAGAGCCCGATACTAACGTCGAGGCTACTGTACCTAACATAAATGCTCCAGGTTTACAGCCAACCGACAAGCCAAAACGAAAGTTGAAGATACAAATCGCCATCAGCGAATTAGCAAACAGGGTCTGGCAACCCAAAAGGGTGTCAAAGGATGCTATCAAAACTCCGGACTCTTACACACCAGATCCATTGCCGGTTGATAATTATACTTTTACCTATGTTCAGTTCTTTGATCAAATATGGTTGATAAACAACACGTCTAAAGAAGGCGAACAGTACTGGCTCTCAGGTATCTTTGAAGTTGCGGGGTGTAAGGGCTATCCGGAGTTATTGCAGCCTTGGAATGCAACATATATAAACGATTTCTATCCGGATTTTAGAGACACTTCCCTTAAGGTTCAAAAATACAAGGAGCAGAATAAAGACACTCTAAATGACCTTGCAGTGCGAAACGGTTTTCACCTTTATAATTACCAGCCTCTGCTTCAAAACACGCCAGGTAACTTCCGCATTACATACCCGCATCAATTTACCGAGATCGATCTTTTAATGCTGATTCTGCAGTTGATTTTTGCAAACGTTAACAATAATTCTGTCGTCGGTCACCGATATTTTAAGTGGCCGGTCGGTACATTTCTTCCGTATTTCATGGAAGACAGCAGACACGCGTATGTCATCATTCCAGGCGCATACGATAGCAAGGTTGATGCCACGACCGGCGAACGTGTATTTACACTAAAGCGCACGGCCTATAACTTTTTCGACACGCTGGACAGCGGGGATTTTCTAGGGATATTGATTGAGCTTATAGTTTGGTACCTGACCTATGGCGAAAGGTTCATGAACATGTATCATCCGCTGGTTTGTCCGCTAAAAACTACGCTATACAAAGACGGCATTCCAAAACTGATGGAGCGCGACACCCAGCTTCAAAAATCGACCTTTAATTTTACAGCCATTGCCCAATACAATCCCACATCACTGGTACCGGAACCGCGGCCGATTGAGGACATTGATTTTAACAGCGACGGCAGCTATAGCTCTTACAACTGGGAGTTGTTTTTCCACGTCCCATTCCTGTTGGCTACGCGATTGACCAAAAACCAGCGATTTGAAGAGGCGATGACCTGGTTTCATTATATTTTCAATCCCACGGGAGCGTTGGACGGTGATGCACCTCAGAAATATTGGGTAACCAAGCCGTTCTTTTTGACCCAGGATTCCGACTACATAAATCAGCGAATAGACACCTTGTTGTATAACGTTTCCAACCCTGCTACTCCGGCAATAAAGACCGAGCTCGAGTTTGCCATTGACCAATGGCGTGCTAAACCTTTCAGGCCGCATGTTGTGGCGCGCTTTCGAACGGTTGCCTATCAGAAGGCAGTATTGATGAAGTACATCGATATGCTCACCGAGTGGGGCGACTATCTTTTTCGGCAGGACACGATGGAATCTATCGCGCAGGCGACGCAGATGTATATCATGGCCGATAAACTGCTAGGGCCAAAACCCCGAATCGTGCCGCCGGCGGTGAAGCCGCCATACGAAACATATAACCAGATCGAGCAAAAACTCGACGCCTTTGGTAATGCGCTCATCGATCTGGAAAACATCTTGCCAGATCTGACCGTACTGCCTGAAGGCGGAGCAGAATTGCCGCCGGCTCCGATCACCCTATACACGCTTTATTTCTGTGTACCGCAAAATGACCAGATGCTAGCGTATTGGGATCGGATCGCAGACAGATTATTTAAGATTAGACACTGCCAGAATATTGACGGCATCGAGCGTAGCTTAGCTCTGTTTGCTCCGCCGATCGACCCGGGGATGCTGGTTCGGGCAGCCGCATCGGGCCTTGACCTCTCGTCCGTGTTGGGAGGCTTGAACGCGCCTGCGCCGTATTACAGGTTCAGCGTTTTGTCGCAAAAGGCTACGGAGTTGATCCAGGAAGTCCGGAGTTTGGGAAGTGCACTTCTTGCCGCACTGGAGAAGAAAGATGCAGAGGCAATGGCGCTGCTGCGCAGCGAGCTTGAACTGAAGGTTCTGAAAGCAGTGAGGGATATGAAAACGCTCCAGATCAAAGAAGCCAAAGAGCAGATCAACGTCCTTAACAAAACAAAAGCGGTCACCGAGGAGCGAAAAAAATACTATCAAAACATTAAAAAGATAATTCCCAATGAGCAACTAAATCTCGACAAGTTGAGCGAAGCGCAAGACCTGCAGTTCCAGTCCCAAATTGTCAGAACGGTTGCCGGAGCATTGGCTCTAATTCCCCAATTTAACTTAGGTGCCAGCGGCTTTGGAGGTTCGCCTGTGGTTTCTGCTCAGTTTGGTGGATCTGAGCTTTCGAAAGCAACATCAATCGGCGCCGATGTCCTAAATATTCTGAGCGGGATTGCTTCGTTTGAGGCGAATCGCGCTTCGATTCTCGGAGGATACGACCGTCGCTTTGATGACTGGAAATTCCAGGAGAGGCTCGCTACGAAAGAACTTGTGCAAATCGACAGACAGATCGTTGCTGCTGAGATCCGCAAGGAAATCGCGGAAAACGACCTCAAGAACCACGATCTCCAGATTGAGAATGCGGAAAAAACCGACGAGTTAATGCACTCGAAATTCACTAACAAGGAGCTTTACGATTGGATGATCGGGCAAATAAGCTCGGTTTATTTCCGCGCCTACCAACTTGCCTTCGACACGGCAAAGAAAGCTGAGCGCTCATACAAGTTTGAGCTTGGCAACGACGATACTTTTATCGGATTCGGTTACTGGGACAGCATGAAAAAGGGCCTACAGAGCGCCGACATACTTTTCCATGACCTAAAGCGAATGGAAACAAGCTATCTCGATAAAAACAAGCGGGAATATGAGGTAACCAAACACGTTTCGCTTTCCATGCTTGATCCGTTAGCGTTGGCACAACTACGTGCCACTGGAGCATGTAATTTCGAGATACCCGAGGCGATCTACGACATGGACCATCCGGGACAATATTTCCGCAGGGTCAAATCCGTGAGTTTGAGTCTGCCGTGTATCGCCGGGCCTTACACTTCCGTCAGTGCAAAACTCTCGCTGGTAAGCAACAGGTACCGGAAGAATACTAACCCCGACAATGCCGCAACTACAGGTTACTTGGAAGATCCAGGCAATGACGAGAGATTTGTATACAACGTTGGATCAATTCAATCGATCGCCGCAAGCAACTCGCAAAATGACAGCGGCATGTTCGAGCTCAATTTCAGGGACGAAAGATACTTGCCATTTGAAGGGTGCGGAGCCATCGGAGCTTGGCGTCTGGAACTTCCCGCCGATGTCCGACAGTTTGACTACGAGACAATTGCCGATGCAATAGTTCACGTAAAGTACACGGCAAGAGAGGGCGGCAGTTCGCTTAAAAATGCCGCTACCGATTCGCTGAAGACGAGACTGCTTGAGATTAAGCAGCAGCTTTCACAATCCGGGCTTCATCTTGCAATAAACATGAAGCACGAAATGCCAAACGAATGGAACCTGTTCAAGCGGGACGCCATTGTGCAATTGACACTGGACAAAATGAGGTTGCCGTATTTTGTTCAATCTCTGGATACAACCATCGAGAATGTGATCTTCCTTGCAAAGGTAAAAAATAATCCGGCAAACTTCGCGGTGACGGTAGATGGCGCCGCACCGACCGACCTGAGCAGAATCGATGCGTGGAAGTTATGCCGCGGCGATAACGCGGACATCGATATTGACACGCAGTTTTCACTAGCCGTAGCGGCGGGTGATATTGGAAATCTTGAGGATTTGATGATCGTGGCAAAATATGAATTTCCTACGGCCTAGAATCCAATGTGATTTCTGGTTCGTCGGATGGCCGGGTGTGGTCCCTTCGGAAAACAGCTGCACTGAAACCGGGCTTGACAGTACCCGCCCTCTAAAAGCCAGATCCGGTGATCCGAATGGTCGCCCTTAATGAAGAAAACACTCTATTCGTTAGTTTTAGCTGCGGAACGAATTGATCTAAACTGGCAAACCGTTTGGATAACGAGATCGACCCGCTGGGCACCGAACTTAATAAGTGTCTGAAGGTAAAGCAGAAAAGGCAGTTAGTAAGGTGGTAGTTCAATTCACACCGTGTTTGGGAGAGCCGGACATGTTCCGTGTTTGCGATTTCGAGGAGAATGTTTCGATATTTCTAGCGGCCGCGGTAAGATCGGGCCTTGAGAGGTCAGAGCCTCGATCACCGGGGCATCCTTCTTGTCTTCCCTCTCGATCGGATCGCCCCGATACCATGCCTTTCTCGAAAGCCCTGCGATATCGCATGCCTTCACCACCGAAAGAGCCCACACGCTTATCAAGAAACCGACCGCCCATCGCCGCATCCTCGGCCTCAGAGCTTTCCCAGCAGATCCTTGATCGCACGGTTCTCAAGCTCCAGATCCGCATACATCCTCTTCAAATAGTTGTTCTCGTCCTCAAGCTCCCGCCTCCTCTTCAAATCCGGTGCTTCCAGCCCTTCGTACTTTGACTTCCACTGATAATACATTGTATTACCGATACCGTAATCGCGGCAGATCGCCGCAACCGCTAGCCCCGCTTCCCCTTCCTTCAAAATCGACACCACCTGCTTCTAACTAAACCTCGACCTCTTCATCTCTCTTCCTCCATCTGACGTCCTCCCGAAAAAAGATACCAAACTAAAATAGAGGAAGCCGGGTAATTAT
>CALMAH010000017.1 GCA_937859595.1 uncultured Acidobacteriota bacterium
TATCGAACTGAGCCTCACGCGGGCTATTTTCCTTTATTTAAGAACATCGGCCAAGGGCAATTTGCGCGATTTGCACGATTTGCACGATTTGCACGAAATGAGAAGTGAGAAGTGAGAAGTGAGAATTAAGAATTAAGAATTGATAGATGATAGGTTATCTGGTTGAAATGCGAGGGCCTATGCGGCACAGCCGCCAAATCCGCAATCCAAAATCCGAAATCTAAAATCCCAAATCGGCATGGCAGGGGTGTCCGCGTTCAGTCAATCGGTCTGGGCGAGAAGAGATCTGGATACCAGTTTCCAGTTGTCAGTTTCCAGCTTCCAGTTATCAGCTTCCAGTTGTCAGTTTCCCGTTACCAGCTTCCAGTTGTCAGTTCCCAGCTATCAGCTATTAGCTTTTTGGTGGTGCCGTGTTGAAGATCAGGAGGGTGTAGAGCCGGCATTTTCTTTTCGCCGCAAGCGGCGAGGCGGACAGGAGTGTCCGCGCTCCGTTCCCAGATCTGAAATCCCAAATCTGAAATTTGAAATCTGAAATCCCAAATCCCAAATCCCAAATCGGCATGGCAGGAGTGTCCGCGGCCCGATCTTAGGTTTTCACGAGGTAATTTTCTTATTTGCAGGAACGGCAGACAATAGGAGTTTGCACGTTTCGCACGAAATGCATGGTTGTGAAGCAGATCCAATCGAGATCAAGGACGAGAGGCTGTCCAAAAAGACGAGAGGCTGTTCAATGGGTCTTTATTTCAATTTGGCACCGAGTGCGGTCAGCAGAGATCGTGCCTTGAGAAGCGATTCGTCGTATTCCTTTTCCGGATCGCTGTCTATGACTATGCCGCCGCCGACATTGAAAACGGCTTTTTTGCCGGTTACGACCATTGTTCTGATCGCGACGTTGAGGTCCGTAAAAGGGCCGATGCCTGCAAACCCGTCGGGGATGCTGATCCCTATCGATCCCATCGAAAGGCCGCGCGGCAAAGTCTCGATGCGGTCGATTATCTTCATCGTGCTTATCTTTGGAGCACCGGTGATGGAACCGCACGGAAAAACAGACCTAAGCATATCGCCAAAGCCGATCTCGGGCCTTAACTTTCCTTCTATCGTGGAGACCATATGAAAAAGCGTCGGGTGTTCCTCGATGGAGCAAAGATCGGTGACCCGCACGCTGCCATATTCGCATATCCGGCCCAGATCGTTTCGCAGAAGGTCCACTATCATCGTGTTCTCGGCACGGTCTTTTTCGCTTTCGGCAAGCCGACGACGAAGGTTGTCGTCCTCGACAGGGTCGCCGCCTCGTCGGCTGGTGCCTTTTATGGGCGATGCGGAAATGGCGCCGTTCTCAACACGGACAAGACGCTCAGGGGAAGCAGAGACAACGGTTGAATCGCCGCGTTGTATAAAGGCAGCAAAGGGGGCCGGGTGGTCACGCCGAAGCCGAAGAAAAACATCTGCGGCAGACATGCCAGTAGGGAGTTCGACGGTGATCTGCTGCGTAAGATTCGTTTGATAGGTGTTGCCCTTCCTGATCTCTTCAACTATCTGCTCGATGGCTGTAATGTAGGCATCTTTTGTGAAATTAGAGACTGCCTGAGCGCTCGATGGTTGGGCGGGGCGGAGCGGGGCCGAATGTCGCCGAACGAGATCTTTAGTCGATCCGAGTTTTCGAGGTTCCCCCGCAAGCCGGCTTTTCCCCGTGGCGTAATCATGCACCAGCAGCGAATCGAACAACGACACAAAGGCGAGCGGTTCACGCTCCGAAGTTCGTCCGCCGATCTTTAGAATTTCGCGGCCAAGATCATAGGACAACGTGAATACCGCCGCGAATCCCGTTGATCGGACGAGTTGCTCTATAGAGCCCAGAAGATCGTCTTCGTACTGAAAATATTGAACGGTCTTCACAGGTTCGAGACCGGCGATCAATCTTCCCAACCCCGGCCGGCCGACACCGCAGCTGTCGAGAATGCAAACCCCTTCGGTGTCGGAGGCGAGCCGAAGCGCCGTTGAAAGTATCTCTTCGGGTGTTGCTTCAAAATTCATTTACGGACCTACAGCTAGTATCGCAGGTGGCGTGTCTGGCAGCCTAGCGCCCGCGATTTCCAAAACGATGCTTTTTGGCGTAATATACACCAGACCAAAATATCTCTTCCTTTTTTCTCTGAAAACATATGACGCTCGGCACGAACGACAAATATACCCTTATTCGAGGTTTGGGTCTGCTCGCGGCTGCATCGGTAATCATCGGGAACGTCATCGGTACCGGTGTGTTCTTGAAGGCCCGTGTGATGACCTGCAATGTTGGGGATCCGAACTGGGTGATAGCGGCATGGATCGCGGCGGGATTGTTGTCGCTTGCCGGAGCTCTTACCTATGCGGAATTGACGGCGATGAAACCCGAGGCCGGCGGCCCGTACGTATTTCTACGCGATGCCTTCGGCAGGATATGGAGCTTTCTGTTCGGCTGGACACAGTTGCTTATCATCAGGACGGGGTCGCAGGCCGCGGTCGCAGTTGTATTCGCGATCGCACTTAACGATTACCTCGGTGGCGGGCTCCGTCATGTGTTGATCGAAACGTCGATCTTCGGCCTGCCGTGGACGGTCACGTCGCTTGAACTTGTCGCTATAATGGTGATCGCCATCTTCACGACGCTGAATTGTTTGTCGGTTTCTATAAGCGGCTATATCGCAACCGTACTCACCGGTGTAAAGATCGGGTTGGTGATATTCGTCGGCCTGGGGGCCTTTCTGTGGGTGACGGGCGGCAGTTTTGACCATTTCTCGATGGCGAGCACCGGCGGTTCTTGCGAAGGCGTGGCTGAGAGCGTCAGATACGGTTCGCTCGAATATACGTTCCTCGCCGGTTTTGCTGCGGCAATGCTCGGTGCCCTCTGGGGCTATGACGGCTGGGACAATCTGTCCTTTGTTGCCGGAGAGGTGAAGGAACCCGGAAGGAACCTGCCGATCGCGATAATCGGCAGTGTCATGCTGATCATCCTGCTCTACGTGATCGTCCAGATAGCATATTTCTATGTACTTGACCCGGTTTCGGTTGCCTCGGTCTCGGAGACGGGTTCGGTTGGCATGGCCGTGGTCAGCAAGTTTTTCGGCGGTGACCCTGCCACTTTTGCAACAGGCGTGGCGATCGCGATCTTCACTATGGGCCTGATGCTGTCGTCCCTAGGCACGCTTCACACCTCGATCTTAAGCAATTCGCGCATTCCATACGCTATGGCGCAGGACGGCGTGATGTTCAAGCTATTTTCGAAGCTGTCTGTGCATAGAGTTCCGGTAAATGCTGTGATATTCCAGGGCGTTTGGGCTACGGTCCTTGCACTTTCGGGCTCGTTCGATACGCTCACCGACTACGTGATCTTTGCATCGTGGATCTTCTACGCGATGATCACGCTTTCGATCTTCGTGTTTAGAAAGCGTGAGCCCGACACCGAGCGGCCTTATCGTGCGTGGGGTTATCCCATTGTGCCGGTGATATTCCTGTTGGTTACCGGTTGGCTGCTGATAAATACGCTTATGACAGCGACCGTGCAGTCGTTCATAGGTATCGGAATGATACTTTTGGGATTGCCTGTTTACTGGTATCTAAACAAAACGAACCGTGGTGCGGCCCCAGCTGAAGCGGCCGAGGAACAGCAGGATGACGGACAGGCGTAGCGGAAACGAGCGTCGTGAGGTCGAACGCTATAAGGTAACGGTCGATATCGAGTGGGAAAACCACGCCGGCCGTTACCCAGGCACGCTGAGCGATATCAGCGAACGCGGTTGTTTCGTTCTGGCAGCCGGTGATTTTGCGGACGGCGAAAGGGTGTTTGTATACATCCCCTTGCCGGAAGGCGGGGAATTGCGGTTGGCGGGCGAGATAACAAACCACGTGTTCGAGATAGGCTTTGCGACTACGTTCATAGATGTGTCCGGATCCGATCTCGACACACTAAGGGGCCTTATTGATAAGCTAAAGGGGAACATTGAAAACCCCTGAACGAGATCGCCGGAAAAGCTTATTTTTCCAACTTTTCAGAAAGAGCGGCCAGGGCGACCTCACGGTCGTCAAAGTGAAACTTCTCTGCTCCGACGATCTGATATGTCTCGTGGCCCTTTCCGGCGATTATGACCACGTCGCCTTCCTCGGCGAGCGAGACCGCCCTTCCGATGGCCTCGCGACGGTCTGAAATTGCTAGATATTCCGTTCCTGTTTCCTTTAGTCCCACCTCAACTTCGTTGATTATCGTTAGCGGGTTTTCTGTTCGGGGGTTGTCCGAGGTGATGATCGCAATGTCACTGTTTTCGCCGGCGATGCGGCCCATCGGGGCGCGTTTTGTTTTGTCGCGGTCGCCGCCGCAGCCAAAAACCGTGATGAGACGGCCGTCGGTCAATTGGCGGGCGGTGCGGAGCGTGTTGAGCAATGCGTCGTCGGTATGAGCATAATCGACCACGACGGCAAAATTCCCATCGTGCGGAACTCGTTCAAATCGCCCGGGTGCTCCGACGCATTTGCTAAGGCCAACGGCTACGCTGTCGAGATCGTATCCGAGTTCGAGCGCGGCGGCGGAAGCTGCGAGCATGTTGTAAACATGCGGACGCCCGACGAGCGGGGAGGTTATTGCACGTTCGCCCTTTTTAGTTTTCAAAAGGAAGGATGTACCGGTTAGAAGCGATACCTCGATGTTTTCAGCAGTCAGGTCGGCATCGAGCTCCTGAGAAAAGGTCAATACTCTTTGCCCCTTTTCCGATAGCTCATCCGCCAAACGCGCACCCCACTCATCATCGATATTGATCACGGCGGTGCCGGGTTTGTCGCCGAGCCGTCCGTCAAAAAGCTTCTTCTTGGCGTCGAAATAGCTCTCCATCGTTCCGTGATAGTCCAGGTGGTCGCGCGTGAGATTTGTAAAGATCGCAATGCGGAACCAGAGCCAATCGCAGCGGTGGAGGTCGATCGCCTGTGACGAGGCTTCCATTGCAGCAAAGCCGCAGCCGGCAGCGACGGCCCGTCTAAGAAAGCGGTTCGTGTCCGAAGCCTCCGGCGTGGTCCTTACGGCTTCTTCGCTCTCATCGCCGATGCGGTATTCGACCGTTGTCAACATCGCAGGTTTTACACCGGCAGCTTCCGCCAGCGCAAAGCAAAGATATGTGGTCGTGGTCTTGCCGTTCGTGCCGGTAATTCCGACCAGATCAAGATGATGCGAGGGGTTGCCGTTGATGACCGACGCGGCCTTTGCCAGCGCGACCCGGGCATCCGGCACCTTTAGCCACGCTCCCGAAAAACCCGCTGGCGGATCGTATTCCGAAATAATTCCAACCGCGCCGCGCCGCAATACGTCATCAATAAAACGATGCCCGTCAACGGTCGCACCCTTTATCGCCGCAAACAGCGTCCCTTCACGGGCCTGCCGCGAGTCGTGTGTCACATCCGAAACGCGAAGGGTTTGATCACCGAGCAATATGCCATTGACCACCTGCGATAGCGTGCCTATATCGGTGCCAATTTTGTCCATTATAATTTTTCCGAGGAAAACTACAGATAAATTTACGATCCGATGAGATTATAGGACAAGGAAAGGCGTCCCGCACAGGCAGGACTCTGGAAGTTATGGATCTTATGGGTTTCGATAAGCTGTCCGAGTTCAAAAAGGCGGCCTATCGTTCAAAAAGCTCCAGGATACCTGCGATCGTTGCGTCGTCCAGGAGAAGTTTTACGGGCGAGCCGCGAAGATATCCGTTCTCACCATACGCACGATAGTTCTTAGGATCGGGCCATGAGGTTCCTGAGATCCGGTAAAGGCCTTCCTTTAATGATCTCATTCTCTGTTCAAGCCCGTTCCGATCATGGGCCAGAGGGTCTTCGGCCGCGATCGAGTAAACCACCAGAAGGGCCTGCAACGGTGTCAATCTCGATTCGGCGTTGCCGAAAAGAACGGGATCGACGCTGGCAAGAAACCTTAGTTTATTCGAAAATTCATTATCTATCTCGTAGGCGATAACTTGCCGCATGATCGGATCTACACCCGAATCGCGGAGAGCCCTGAACTCGGATCTGAAATTTTCGAGATCCATCCTTCCGCGGCCGTCCCCTCGCATAGTTATCGTTGACCGCCCTTTTCTATATCCTTCGGGCAGACCGGGAAAATAAAATCCTCTTAGATTTTCCGCTATGTAGTCGATCTCCGCGTCAGTGAGCTTTGGGAGCCGCGAGAGTGCATTGCTTGCGATGTGCCGGCTCAGCTTGCGTCTTGAAACTCCTGTATATGACATCTGTGAGACAAGCTCATGCTTACCGAGGAGCGAAAGGTTCGCATCGCCTATCTTCAGGCCCGATCGATAATAAACAAAATCTGCGAAGCGTCGTACACCGGCGTCGATCTCGCTTTCATCGGGTGATTGCGGCAGATCGATCTCGGCGAGACCCATGCGGACATCGTCCTTGAATTTTTCGAGGCCGGTTATGCTTTTGGCGGGTTCGGATCGAAATGTGACCAACACTAGCGAAACCGCAAGTACACAAGAAAGGAACACGGCGGATCTCAAAGTTCGTCTTGAAAAGAACATCAGAACCTCCTGCGAGATTGGGGCAAGACCGTAGAGATGTTATCAGTTGCAAGACGTTCACTTCAAGGATTTTTTTCTGCAGTCGGAACTCGCGTGCGTTTAAATCGTATAGTAAGAGAAGGGAGGGGATCAAAATGAATATCATAAAGTTCATTCTGGCGGTATTGGGTTTGATACTTGGTGTCTATCTATTTTTCTGGGTTCTCGGGATCGTCTCGGCGCTTCTTTGGTACGCGGTTGTGTTGGGGCTTCTGGTCGCGGTCGGGTACGGCGGTTACAAACTTTTTACAAAGGCTGAGAAAAAGGCACTTGGCGAAGGCGACCTGATGGGCGAGATCGCCGACCGGGATTACACGATGTCCTGGGAAGAATACGAGAAGAAATACCTTAACAAATAGCCGGTGTATCGACGGTTTTGCCGCTGGCGGTGTCAGGTTTGACAATCCGGTGCCCGGGATTCAAAATCTAAAAACGTTGGGCCGAGGTGGCGAAATTGGCAGACGCACCAGACTTAGGATCTGGCGTTGAAAGACGTGCGAGTTCGAGTCTCGCCCTCGGCACCACTTATTATCTTTTATCTTCACATTATCCCTTTCCCCAATGTGAACGTAGGGAGAGGGCGGCTTTCCGAACAACCGACTAAAACAACCTGGAGGAAAACGAATGAGACTTGGGAAGACACTTGGAATTCTCGGAGCGGTATTTGCGGCGGTTCTTATCTTTGGGACGCAGGAAGTAAATGCACAGCGGATGGAGCTGAATTGGGAGGGGAGGATCGATGACCGAGCAGAGCTTGTGATTCGGGGCCGCAGTGTTCGGGTCCGAACTATCTCCGGCCAGCGAAATCGTCAGGGCTCGGCAAATTGGTCGGGGAACCCAAGAGGAAATTGGCGGCCGGGCCGGGCTAGCGTGAACAAGCGGAGCGGACGCGGAAGCGTTCGAGTAGTTCAACAGCCGAGCCGATCTAATAACTACACGACGATCATACGGATCGAGGATCTCAAAGGCGGAGCAGATAATTACCGTATCCGAGTGCGTTGGAACTAAGGTATTTCCAAGCAGTGTCGAACAGGCGCGGGCACGGGTACATCGGCCCGCGTTTTTCGTCCGGCGATCACTCGGCCGTGCAATCTTCAAATTCGACATTTTCGGGTGGCTTCGTTATCCTTTCTTCTATAAATGGCAAGTGAAATAAAAGAGATCTCCCCGACACGGCGTGAACTTCATGTTGAGGTCGATGCTGCATCCATCAAGGACGCGTACGGCAAGATAAGCAATCGTTACGCAAAGGGTGCAAATATACCCGGCTTCCGCAAGGGCTTTGCTCCACTCGATGTGGTGCGAATGCGTTACAAGGAGGAGATAAAGCAAGAGGTGCTGCAGCTCCTGCTTCCGGACATGGTCGCCTCGGCGATCAGGGAACATGGCCTCCAGCCGCTCGCCGAACCCGAACTTCATATTGAGAACGTTGAAGAGGTAAAGGTAAACGGTTCGGAGCCGATCAAGCTGCATGTTCATATCGAAGTGATGCCCGAGATACCGGTGCCCGACTACAAGGGCATTGAACTGGTGCGGAGGGTAAAACCCGTTGAGAACGGCGAGATCGACGACATGATCGCCGCCCGGGTTGGACGCGAAGCCGCCCTCATCCCCGTGGAAGACCGCCCGTCGCAGGTCGGCGATACCGTGGTGGCGGATCTGGAGGGCGTTTTTGATAATGAACCCGATGCCGAACCGATAAAGGCCGAAGCAATTGAGATCAAGCTCGGTGACGAGCTGATCGAGCCCAGCTTCACGGAAAACCTTGTCGGCGTAAATGAGGATGAGGAAAAGGAATTCACCGTCAGCTATGCAGCGGACTTCTCTTCGCAGGCGCTTGCCGGAAAAACGGTTCACTACAAGGCGAAGATCAAGTCCGTGGGAGTAATGGAAACACCGGAGCCGGACGACGAATGGGCAAGGAGCCTTGATGAGGAATACGAATCGCTTGACGACCTGAAGAAAAAATTGCGGGCGGACCTTGAGACCTATGCCGAGGCAGATGCCGACGCGAGGATAAGGAACAACGCAATTGCGAAGCTTATCGAGAAGAACGTATTCGAGGTGCCAAATGCTCTGATCGACAACCAGGCCCGGAATCTTCTCAATAACTTTGCCCAAGACCTGCAGCAGCAGGGTGTGGATCTTAATAAGGTAGAGAATGAATTTCTCCAGATGGCATTCTCGCAGATGCGGACACAGGCCGAACGCGACGTCCGCGGTGCAATGCTGCTCGAGAAGATCGCTGAGGCTGAGAAAATAACGGTTTCTAAAGAGGAATTCGAAGAAGAGATCGGGAAAATGGCCGAGCATTATCGGGTCGGCCCGGAAGAGCTTCGGGCATCTCTAGACAAACATGGCGAGTCCGCCTCGATAGAAAATTCGCTAAAAAATCGGAAGACCATCGAGGCGGTCGTCGCCCATGCAAAGATAACGGACGGGCCGTGGGTCGATGAGTCGGTCTCGGCATCACCCGAGGACGAGCCAAAGCCCAAGAAAGCTCGGCAAAAAAAGCCCCCGGCCAAGAAAGCGGCCGCTGACTAAAGGGAAGCGAGCTCAATTTGCTTGCAATTTTCGCGAATGTGTGTAAAATCGGCAATCGGTCACTTGTCAACACTTTAACTGCACCACATTCAAGCATTACATAAAGTAATTTCGAAGAAAGAGGATTTATGGCATTAGTACCGATGGTTGTGGAACAAACGTCTCGCGGAGAGCGTGCGTTTGATATCTACTCCAGGCTATTGAAGGACAGCATCATATTCATCGGCACGCCGATCGACGACCAGATCGCGAATTTGCTGGTGGCCCAATTGTTATTTCTCGAGGCAGAAGACCCCGAACGCGACATAAATCTCTACATAAATTCGCCGGGCGGCTCAATTACCGCGGGAATGGCCATCTATGACACGATGCAGTTCATCAAAAACGATGTGACGACCATCTGTGTCGGGCAGTGTGCCTCAATGGGTGCTCTGCTTTTGACTGCGGGGACAAAGGGAAAGAGATTTGCTCTTCCTCATTCTCGGATCCTGATCCATCAGCCCTCCGGGGGTGCTACCGGACAGGCGACGGACGTCAGGATCATGGCCGAGGAGATCTTGCGTATGCGCGAGATGACCTCAAGGCTGCTTGCATTGCATAGCGGACAGCCCTTTGAAAAGGTGGAAGTGGACGTTGAACGCGACCGCATCTTGTCGCCGATACAGGCAAAAGAATACGGCCTGATCGACGAGGTGATAGAACATCGGGAAAAATAGGCCGGAAGAGGGAAAGCGGAACATTTGACCAAAAGACCCCGCGATCCTCAGTTCGCATTCGAGTTATGGCAAATTTCAGAAGATCGGAAGAACTGCTCAATTGCTCATTCTGCGGCAAATCCCAGAACGACGTAAAAAAACTGATCGCGGGCCCCGGAGTTTACGTCTGCAATGAGTGTATCGATATCTGCAATGAGATCATCAATGATGACGAACAGAATGAGAATGTCGTGGGCCGCAGCCACCTGCCGAAACCAGCCGAAATAAAAGGATTTCTCGATCAATATGTCATCGGCCAGGACGAACCGAAAAAGCGGCTTGCCGTGGCCGTTTATCAGCACTACAAACGGCTTGAGCTGGCCAAGCGCCGGTCTGATATAGAGCTGCAGAAATCTAACATCGTTTTGATCGGCCCCACGGGAACCGGCAAAACTCTGCTTGCCCAAACGCTTGCCCGCCAACTTAGCGTACCTTTCTGTATTGTTGACGCCACCAGCCTGACCGAGGCGGGATACGTGGGCGAGGATGTGGAGAACATTCTGCTCAGGCTGCTTCAGGCGGCGGGAAACGATGTCGAACGGGCACAGCAGGGAATCATCTATATTGACGAGATAGACAAGATATGCCGCAAGGACGACAACCCCTCGATCACCCGCGATGTTTCCGGCGAAGGCGTCCAGCAGGCGTTGCTCAAAATACTCGAAGGGACCGTTGCAAATGTACCGACGGGCGGCGGACGCAAACATCCGCAGCAGGAATTCACACAGTTGGATACGACCAACATCTTGTTCATCTGCGGCGGGGCGTTCATAGGATTGGAAAAGGTCGTCGAAAAGCGGCTCAGGAACAAATCTCTCGGTTTTCAGGCAGATGTGCGCACCGGGCTCCAGCGTCGCAACGAAGCCTTTGAAAAACTCGAGCCCGAGGACCTGATCCACTACGGCTTGATCCCTGAATTCGTCGGCCGTCTGCCGGTGGTCGGAGTGCTTCGCGAGCTTGACGAGGATGCTCTTATAAAGATACTCACCGAGCCGAAGAACGCTCTTCTCCGTCAATATCAGCGCAAGTTCGAATTTGACAATATCAGCCTTAAATTTTCCGAAGGCGCCATCCGAGCGATCGCCCAACAGGCACACAAGCGGAAAGTCGGCGCCCGAGGCCTGATGATGATATTGGAAGAGATCTTGCTCGATTCGATGTATGTCCTGCCCTCGGACGGCACCATAAAGGAGCTCTATATCACCCGCGAAATGGTAGAGCGAAAGGTACCCGTCTTTGACATCGTGGCCCCGATCGACCAGGCGGCGTAAAGCCACCCGGCGATAAACGGCCCCAAAAGCCTCCATCCTATTTCCGATCTTGCTGTTCCCCCGGCCGGTTGATCCATGCCACGGGGGCTTTTCTGCATTTGTCGACATCGGTAAGGCGTCTATAATCGAATTAAGTTACATGGAAGCTCAAATAAAACTAGGACGCATACTTGGCATACAGATAGGGCTGCACTATAGCTGGCTTATCATTGCGGTGCTCATCTCGCTGTCGCTGGCCGCGCATTTCAGCGCGCAAAATCCCGATTGGGGCTTTGGCATAATCTGGTTGATGGCCATTTCCACGGCCATACTCTTTTTCGCGGCCATCGTTGTTCACGAGCTTTCTCATGCGGCGGTCGCACTGCGCAACGGGCTGCCCGTGCGTGCCATCACGCTCTTCGCACTCGGCGGCGTCGCACAGATCGAAAAGGAGCCGCAGAGCGCAAAAGTAGAATTCTGGATGGCGATCGTCGGCCCGATAACCAGCGCAGTTATCGGAATCGGCTTTCTCACGCTCGCTACGTTTTTGGGTTGGACGCCGGCCACCGACGCTGCGACACCGCTTATGGCCATGATGGTCTGGCTGGGTTACATAAATATCGCTCTTGCGGTCTTTAACATGATCCCGGGCTTCCCGATGGACGGCGGGCGTGTGCTCAGAGCCGTCATCTGGTGGATAACCGGCAATCCCGGGCGAGCCACGCGCGGAGCCTCGATCGCGGGCCAGGTTATCGCGTTCATCTTCATTATCGGCGGGCTGATCGGATTTTTCCGCGGGCTTGGTTTTGGAGGGCTCTGGATCGCATTTATCGGGTGGTTCCTGCTAAATGCCGCAAAGGCGACCTATGTACAGGCTGAGGTAACTGACGGGCTTGAGGGTGTTCGCGTTGGTGACCTGATGGGCCGCGAATGTGCGACCATAGACGGCCGCGACAATCTGCAGACCGTCGTCTCCGACCATATGCTGCGGACCGGCCGCCGATGTTTTATCGTTACCGAAAGCAGCGAACCGGTGGGGATGATCACGCCTTCGGAGATCACCGCCGTCGAGGAGCGCAAGTGGCCATTCACGCTGGCTTCGGACGCCATGAAGCCGCTCTCTCAGCTGCACACCGCTTGGCCCGATATGCCCGCCTCCGAAGCTCTCGACCTGCTCGGGAAACACGATATAAACCAGCTCCCTGTGATCGCGGACGGCCGGCTCGCCGGCATCATCTCGCGAGATGTCATCCTCCGCTATCTCGTTACCCGCAAAGAGTTGCGTAAATGAACCGCAGATAGGTAGGTTCTAGCCGAGATCCGACGCACAGGTTTGCCCTCGCATCGCCGCTAGCCGGCGTCAAACTCAAAACCAACGCCGCCCGAAGATCCCGCTCGCCGCAATCGGCCCTGTACCTGCTGTTCAAACTGCTCCAGCGGGCCGAGAAAAACTGGCAAAGACTCGCTTCGCCAGAAAAACTAAAGGAGGTGAAACTGCCGGATAAACCGGAGATCGCAACGCCTACGCCATCCTAAAAACCGGTTCTGAGAAACTGTCGATAACAATGATCGCTAACATGAACCCGAAATCTCGTTTCCACAACTTTTGACACGGACTCTTTTTATTTCCATTTGTAAACGGATCTATTGTTGGGCGAACGATTCATAAGCTCCAGGATCGACAAATGCAAATAATTTCCACTTGTCACAGTCTCGAAACATAAGCACATCACGATCAAGAAGAAATCCAGAACCCTTCACTGAAATCCTTAATCTGACCTCTTCGTCAAATGTCTCCTCATGAATAACCGTATAAGATCTCCAGAAATTATTCTTGATACCGACTGGGACATTATTGCGAACTAATGAACTATCTGGCGATATCTTAAGTTCAAATCTTTTATCGTTATCATTTTGATGAGAAGTCGAAGCCAAGAGTTTATTATTGCACTCTTCTCGCGAGATTGATTGACATAAGAGAAATCTATCTGGCGGATTGCCAATGTAGGCTTCGATCTCGTCAAAATTTCCTTCTCTTGCAAAGTCCCAGTACTTCCCAAACGAGGCAGATGGCGTTTCAGTTGTTTCACAAACAGGTTGATTAGGATCGTTTAGTACAACGTCTGACTGAGATTTGCTCTCGCACCCAACAGTCGATACAGAAAATGCAAAAAGGAAAATCGTTGTCCTATTATTATTCATAACCTACTCCGGTCTCGGGCACGCACTTGGACTAAAATCGCACGTGGCAGCATTACGCACATTAGTAACGATATAAAAACTGGTGCCAGGCCGTCGATTCTGCGATATTTTTGCATTTATTTTTGCTGGGCCGCGGCCGGCTCGTGGCATCGTTTCAAGACCGCCGACCCGTTTGAACCGTTCGATGCGGTTTTGTTGCTCTAGGATAGCCTCGATGCCGATGTTATGGCAAGAAAATTCGGTCGCGGGCGGGAGTTGGCCGGTGTCTAAGAAAAAGCGGGGTCTGGCCTTCGGGATGAATGGGGTCTGGCCTTCGATATTACGATCTCAATTCTCATTTATCATTTACCACTTTTCATTTCATGCATATCGTGCATATCGCGCAGATCGTCCTTCCAACCCGCCGCGTGCCGTGAGACCATCGACCGTCGGCCCGTGCTGCCGCGAATATGTGGATGTCTGAAATGCAGGAAGATCGGTTTATCGGCAGGCTCCGTCAGGAGCAGGATGTTTGTAGCGCCAAAGCACCCGCGAAGCGGCCAAACCCCGTCATGGGCGATATCTATCACACGGCCCGCGCTGGGCAGGTATCAAAGTGTTTCAAATGTTTCAAATGTTTCAAGTGTTTCACCGCAACACTTTCCCCTCCGGGAAACGAAACACCGTCACGCTTAAAAGTGGCTCATTTTGCAAAATGGAACGAGTTTTCGCCGCAAACCAAGTGGCGTCACCATTTAACCCGTTCCACTTTGGACATTTTAATGCAAAAAGTGGAACGATTCCTGGCATCCGCCTGCAAAAAGTGGGGAAAAATGGAACACTCGTCCCAACCCGGCGTCTCAATTCGCTCCCCGATCCGTTTAAGTTCTGAGAGGCCGTTCACCCGGCATTTTCCGGGCGTCGGTTCATTAAGATCACTTTTGAGCCAGGTGCTTTTCGAAGAACCAGAGGATCCGCTCGTATTCGTCTGCCCAGCTTTCGGGGCGGACGAAGGCGTGATTTTCGCTGGGGTAGAGCATTGCCTCAAAATACTGCGTTTTCCCGAGCCTGATGAGCTGTTCGATCATTTGCACCGAGTCCTGCACATGAACGTTGTCGTCGGCCATTCCGTGAAGTATCAGAAACGGCCGCTCGAGCTTATCGGCATAGGCGATCGGCGAACTGCGTTTGTAGGCCTCGGGATTTTTTTCGGGAAAGCCGAGCCGCTGAGTTGTGTAAAACGGGTTCGCGGCGTAGTAATTCTTCCAGTCAAAGACCGAGCGAAGAGCCGCAGCAGCCGCGATCCGTTCCGGAGCACGCATAACCAGCATCCCGGCCATAAATCCGCCGTAGCTGCCGCCGTAAACTCCGATCCGTTTCTGATCGACGCCGTAATTCTTGACCATATGGTCGATCGAGTCGATGTGGTCATCGAAGTCCTTTCCGCCGAGAAAGTCATGGACGTCAGTTCGCCAATCGCGGCCATAACCCGCCGAGCCGCGGAAGTCGATATCGAGCACGACATAGCCCTTCTTGGCAAGCATGTCGTTGAACATGAATTCGCGGTAATAATTGTTCCAGCCGTTGATGACGTTCTGCAGATAGCCGGCACCGTGGACGAATATCACCATCGGATATTTTTTCTTGGGGTCATGCCCCGCGGGCAGATAGATCTTCGCCGGTATCCGCTTGCCGTCGCGCGACGGGATCTCAATGAATTGCGGGACGGTCCAGCGAACATTGCCGAACGCCTGAGGGGTAGTGCTCGTCAGCTTGGTCGGAAGCCGCAGGTCGCGGGTCAAGGGCCGAGCCGATTGTGCATAAAGTTCGCCCGGGCGGTTCCATCCGGACAGCTCGAAAATGAAGACCGGATCCTCGGGCCCGTCGTTCAGTTGCGGGGAGCCGATCATTCCCTTTTCACGAATTGGAAAGGGCACTCTCGCTTTCGAAGGAACGTTCAGTGAATACAAATTTCGTTCGGTATATCCGGCCTCTGTGGACAGCAATGCGATCTCGTCATCGATATTCCATTTCGCCCATTCGACCTGCCAGTTTCCTTTCGTGAGTTGCTCGATCTTTACGGTCGGAGTTGGGGTGGTGCCGGTTAGATCTTCTTCTGTAGGTTTTGCAGACACCCTCCCTACCGGTCGGGTTTCCGCCTGTGTGTTTGAAACACTCGCTGCGGACCGCGTTTCTGTTTCGAGCGTTGCGAGATAGAGATGATTATAGCCGTCGCGTTCGGAGGCGAAGAAAAGCTGTGCGGGGTTCCGTGGGTTCGGTTCGAATATTGCTGATTTCGGAGCCTGCCATTTGTCGTCGGTCTCTTCGGTGACGAGGATGATCTTCTCGTCCTTTGCTCCGACGTTATAAACATAGAAAAGGTGGCGGCGTTTTGTGTCTTTATCGAGCCGGTCAACTATCAGCGAGCGGTTGTCAGCGGCCCAGACCATCCGGCGAAAGCTGGAAACACCCTCGGGTGCGGGCAGCTTTATCTCGTGCGGAGCGTCGCGGCTGCCGTCTGTCGGCATGAACATCAGCTTCTGCTCCGTCCAGCCGCGTCGCGGCCCACCGCCGGTGACGAATTCGGGCAGGAAATTCGGCACGATAAGTTGCCGCTGCTTTGAGCTGTTCGACACGACATAGGCGGCCATCTGCCCGTCCTTGCTTGTTGCCACATTGCCGACGGAGATGAACTGTTGAGCGTTGGCCTCGCGTGTGATCTGTGTGATGATCGCGTCGGCTGTATTGAGCACGAATGCATTCCCACTCTGCGAGTAGAGTATCCGGTCGTTGTCCAGAAAACGGGCACCGAATTCGGGTGCCTGCGTTTGCGTATATCGTTTTATGGATCTGTCCTCGAGCGTCATCACAAAAACATCGCCGCCATGCGTAAAGATCAGCTTTTTCGAATCCGGCGACCATTCAAAATTGCCGAGCTGATTCTCGCGGTCGCGGACGAACTGGTCGCGTATTTCGACGCCGTAATTCAACGGATTTGGCCTCTCGGGCGGTCGCTGCGGAGCGGGAAGCTGGTCGGGGCTGAGTATCTTTTCCGGTGTGCCGCCCGAGGTCGATACGAGATAAAGATCGCGCCGCGGCTTGCCCTCGGCATTCCAAAGGAAGACGACCTTCGTCCCGTCCGGCGAGAGCTTTTCACCCGAAACGCGCTGCCCCGCAAGCGAAGGCTCAGCCATTGTCTGGCGAACGGTCAGGGTTTGCGCCGAGAGGGAGGCACCAAATATGAAAGTGAGGAAAACTAAGAAAAGGCTGCGAACGAAGCGATGGTTATTCTTCATCTGATTCTGCTTCCAACAGAGCGTATAAAACTTTGAGGCCAGGTTCATCTTTCGGTCGTCCGGCGGCCTTCTTAGAAACGATCAAGCTCGGGATCGAAAGGATATTTACTTTGTAACCGTCAAGGTCGATCTCCAGAGACTCTTTCAAGAGGTCATCGTAGCTGCCTACCCCTTTGACTTCGCCGAGCAGGTCTACATCGCCGAGGTCTGTGTAAAAAGTGAAATTGGTGCCATGCTGCAAAGTCGTCCAATCGAAAACGAATGGAAGGTCATCGTCGAAGTTTCGAGGTCGAGGGTTCAACGGAGAAAGCACGTCAGCGAGCCTTTTCAGGTTATCGCGGGAGCGAGAGTAACAGATGTCCAGATCTTCGGTGATATAGTTTCCGCCGTGACCACGAATGGCAATACCGCCTACGATCACAAAAGCCACCTTCGCGGCAGAAAGCATCCGAACTACTTCATAAAGATTGAACATTCGATTTCTTTTGCTTTGCCAGCAGTTTCGCTCGCTTTACAGCTTCCGCGATCTTCCGAACTGAGTTGACCGCTCCGTCGTTATTCTTTATACGTTGCGCCGGCGTCAGTCTCAAGTTCTCGATCAGTTGCGTAAGGTCGATTCCGTAGTCACGGGCTTCCGCGATATACCCGCCCGGCCGTGGATTTCTGAGTTTTTCTTCCGGTGTTCTTGCCATAGTCTGATTTTAAGGCATTTCGAGAGCTTTCGCACGAATTTCTGCTTTCTGCGCTTCGGTTAGGCGGCCGTATTCGTAGATGGCGTTTTCCCAGGTGCCGTACATCGCGTTGGGCAGCACTATCCAGCGTTTGCCCCATTCGTCACGGTAGCGGTCGGTCTCTGCAAACCGGTCGGCGACCGACTTGTGTTCAAATACGTCGGAAAAGTCATCTAGGTTATCGCCCAAGAGCATAACGACCCGGTACTTTTGGCCGACATATTCTCGCCGGGGTGTTTTCGTCGAAACGTTGTTGCCTGCCTCATCTTTTTGACGCAGCAAAACGTTGTATTCGTCAATGTCCCTGAAACCAACAGCCCGCAGGTTGTCTATAGTGGCCTGTTTCTGGACCTCGTCGCGGTTTGAGACGTAAAATACCTTGACGCCTCTGGACACAGCATAATTTAAGAACTCGACTGCTCCGGGAATGGCTCGCGCCTTTCGCATCTCGCCCCAGGCATACCAATCCGGCATATTGAAAGGTGTTCCGGTCTTGATGCTGTGTGCTTGAGCGGGCGAGTTATCAAGCACAGTTTCGTCGACATCGACGATTATCGCTCGCGGACGTCCCCGCTCCGCTTTCGATAGCCTGCGAACGCTCTTCCGGTCAAGATCGGCATCCAGACGTAACCTCGCCAGATTAAATGCCTGATAGGCAAGAGCACGATATTCTGCAGCCTTCTGTTGGTAGAGCACCGCAGCAACCTGATATTCGAGGTCCGCCGCCTGGCGTTCGGGGGTCTGCGAATATGTGCCGAGCAAGAAAACAGTTAAGATTAGAAAGCTCAGACAAATAGTTTTTCTCATGGTTTACATCTGATTATAAGCTGAATTATGCAGAAAAAAAATCAGCCCGACCCGACGAAGCAGAAGCCTGAAGACGGAACTCTGGCCGACGACCAGGCAAAGCGGGGATATTATTACGATGATGCCTACGGCTATGAGGACTACGACCCGGGACCGGACGATGATATCGGTAATGGAGACGACCCTTGCCGCGACTTCGGGAACGAGTAGTGATCAATTTGGACTTACCGAAATATCAACCGCAATATGCTGCCATTTGCCCTGGCGGAATTTCAAGTAACTTAGTGCAAAGCGGGTAAAGTGGCCCGCGAGTATGGCGGCCCATATGTGGATCGGTTCGAGGCCGATGGTCTGGTCCAGGACAAAGCAGATGCCCAGCGGAATGGCCACTTGCGAGATCAGAGAGATATATAGTGGGCTTTTCGTATCCCCCGTTCCCTGTAGGCCGCCAGTATAGGTAAGTGCGGCGGAGATGAACAGGCCGGAGATGCTCAATATACGAAGCAGCTGACTCCCAAGTTCGATGACCGCGGGTTCCTTGTCCATCCCGAAAAATCCGAGAAGGGCCTCAGGAAAGAAAAAGAAGAAGAGGCCGAGAAACGCCGATCCGGCAATACCGAACTTCGCGGCTGTGTGCACCGCCTTCAACGCTCGGTCCGGATTTCCCGCGCCGAGATTTTGTCCGGCTACTGCCGCGGCGGCTCCCATAAGTCCAACCGATGTCCACGTGATCAGCGAGAAGATCTGGCCATATGCGACGGCAAATGCCGCCTGTGCGGCCGCACTCTGAGCAAGTGAGCCGATAAAGGCGAGCAGCAACACCCCGCCGACATTCATTGCCACCCCCTGAATGCCGGTAGGAAGGCCAAACTTGAATATCTGCCGAATAATGCCCCAGTCCGGCCGATAACCAAGACCCTTTGGGAAGGACACGACCCAGCCGCCGTTCACAAGTTTGAAAAGGGCATACGCGGCAACAACACCGCTCGCGATGCTCGTGCCCATTGCGGCGCCTGCGGTGCCGAATGACGGGATCGGCCCAAGCCCTCTGATCAGGATCACGTTCAATACCAAATTGAGAACGGTCATCACCAGGCCAAGGACCATCGGTGTCCGAGCGTCTCCCGCCGAACGCAGTGCCCCGCTGAGCATAAAATAGACCAAAAGCCCAAGGCTGAAAACAAATGTGATCCTGAGATAGGGAAGAGCTTCGGCCTTCACGCCGGGTTGTGCGTTGACCAGGTCGAGCAAATAGGGAGAAGCGAAATAGCCTACCGGTGCCATGATCCCGACGGAGATAACAATGGCCGTTAGAAACGCCTGATAGACGGTGCGGTCAACCTTAAGCTCCTCTCCGGCACCGGCAAAGCGGGCGACCAGGATACTCATTCCGGTGAAAAGGGAAGATATAAAGACGATGACTACCAGAAATATCTGCCAGCTGACACCGATGGCGGCATTAGCCTCAAAACCGACCACGCGCCCGACAACGACATGATCGACGATCGACTGCAGGCCGGCGATCATATTAGCCAGCATTGTGGGCCAGGCTATCTTCCAGACGGCACGGCTTAGCGGGCCCTCGACGATGGAGCGGTCGTATCGCGACGGCGTCGGAGCAGGCGTCTCTTCGACAGGATCCCCCTGTTGTTTAGGGTCGGGCTTACTGTTCGACGCTTCGGTCATAGAAAGGGAATCGATCTCGAAAGGTATACGCGATTATAAGCCCTAAATGGACAAAGGGCTAAAGGTCAACCAAGATCTTGAACCCGCCGTAGACCATTCTCTTGTAATCGAAGACCGGTTTATCGCCCATCATATCTTCAAGCTCCTTGTCCCTGAAGATCGCTTTCATCGCTTTGTTGCGCTGAGCTTCCGATCGAAATTCAACTGAAGCGTAAACGATCGTTTCCCCGGGTTTCAACTTGACGGACTTTGTGAATGGCAAGATCCCGCCCTCGACATTCAGATCTGATGCAACATATTCGCGGTAACGAAGGGCCCCGTGTTTAATAAAGACCTTGCCGGCCTTAGAGGCTAACTTTTTATAGGCCGCGACATTTTCTTCGGGAATCGGAAGCAGGTAAACATCAACGTATTTGGACATTTCATTCAAAAGCGCCGCACCCGCCATAAGCGGGTGCAACGGCAAACCTCCCAGTTATTAAAGATTTACGGTTTAAGGAGTTCGACGTATCTGTCCCTATAGTAGTAGGCGAGAAACAACATCGCAAGAAAGAGGAAGATCGCGATACCGAGCCCCTCCTGCGCGAGGAATAGATGTACGAGGAAAATGTGGATAACGACAGGCGCGAGGATCACAAGCGCCAAAGGAACGAAGCGTCCCGAAACCAATGCAATGCCGCAGATCAATTCTGTTCCTTTCAAAAACGGAAAGAAATAACCCGCTGCGGCAAGCCCCTCATTGAACTCCTTTATCGGCCCGGTCATCGGAGGAGGTTTGACGAGGTCAAGGAAATATACAGCGGAAGAAACGATGAAAAGTAACCCAACGAGAGTGCGAACGATCAGCATTGCGATCTTCATAATGTTCTCCAAACTGAAACGAGACTATTTCTGTTTTTAGCCGTCAGGCGTCGATACGTAATCCCCGAGGCGATCCAGGCATTGACTCCAGCCGCCGATGTGCTCATCCCTGTAATCAGCCGACTCGAAGCCAGTGTGAGTAAGTGTGAATTCGGTTCTGCCCTCGCGATCGGTGAATTCGACGGTGACGACCGTGTCGCAGAGGGGCTTTCCGGAAGTGTCTTCACGTATCCAAGTGAATGATATTCTGCCGGGTTCGTCGATCTCACGATAGATGCCCGTGACCCAGTGATCCTCGCCTTCGGGCGAACGCATACAAAAACGATACGCCCCGCCGACGCGAAAATCCATCTCGCAAAAGGGCAGCGAGAAATCGTTGGGCCCCCACCAGTTGACGATGTGCTTTGGCTGAGACCAGACCTCAAAAAGGAGGTCACGAGGGGCGTCAAAGACCCGCTTCAAAACAAGAGCGGCACCACTCTTTTCCTGCATAGCTGCAACGTGGTTCATACGCAAATGAACTTTGTCAGGCTAATTCCTGAAAGGCAATAGCTCCCTCAGCTTTGCATCTCTCAGGTATAAACCCAGCCAAACGAAGATACCCACATAGACTGGAAAGAGAATATTAGTGAACAAAGGAGTCTCAGCCCTAAAATTTGTCGCCACAGCTCCTCCGAGATAGCCGGTGAGCAAGACCGCACCGAGAACTGCGGTTCTTGGTATCAAATATAATACGAGACAAATGAGCAGAATTGCGCCGATCGTTACGATCTGATGTTCGCCGTAACCGAGACCGACGGTGGTCTCAACGACGGGTTCGGGCCTGACGAATTTCATGACCGCGTCCATAAGGAGAAACAACGTCGGAAGTGCGGTAATGATGTATCCTGCCCATGGCCGTTTTGTGGTGTTCGTTTCAGTCATTTTGTATTGTCGCTCCTTTTTCCAGCTCTTCTGCCAGACGGTTCAGGCTTTGCTGCCAGCCTTCAATAAAGCCTTCATTTCGTGCAGCAACTCGATGCTCTTCAGACGCCAGAAGCGTGTGGATCGTGAGTTCGGTCTGTTCGCCGAGCTCGGCGAAGGTCACGGTTACCGTAGCTTCAGGCGGGATGCCCGCACCGCATCCGGCCGGTTCGTTAGGCGGCCCGTCGTAAACAATGCGTTCGGGTTCGGTTATTTCGCGAAACGTGCCCTTGCATGGATATATGTTCCCGTCGGGGCCATTCAGATTAATGAGAAAGCTTCCGCCCGGTCGAAGATCGACCTCGCAGGGAGGCGCGTCAAATCCACGCGGTCCCCACCAAAGCGAAATATGATTCGGGTCGGTCCATGCCTTCCATACCAGCTTTCGAGGTGCGTCAAAGATGCGTGATATGACTATCTCACGGTCGCCCGTGATCTCGGCTGAGACGTTCTGTTCGGGTGTCATATTCATATCGCCTTGTATTCTCTCATCTTTTCGAAGATGTCTGCTAGACTAGCTAACTCTCGGCCGCTTCAAGTACGATCTTCAGATCTATCTTCTTCATTGTCATCACGGCCTGCATCGCTTTTTGTGAGCGTTCGCCGCCGGATCTTAGTATTTCGATCAGTTGGTTCGGTATTACTTGCCATGAGAGGCCGTATTTGTCTTTTAGCCAGCCGCACATCGATTCCTGCCCGCCATCGGCGGTGAGTCGTTCCCAATAATAATCGACCTCTTCCTGCGATTCGCACGAAATGGCAAAAGAGACCGCCTCGGTGAACTTGAACATCGGGCCGCCGTTAAGGCCGACGAAATGCTGGCCATTCAAGACGAAATCAACGGTCAGCGCCGAGCCGGCGGGGCGGGCGGCATTCGCCGCTGTAGCCTCGTCATAGCGGGTTACGGTGCCGACAGATGAGTCCTTGAATATGGAAGTGTAGAACCGAGCCGCCTCTTCGGCCTGATCGTCGAACCAGAGAAACGGTGTTATCTTTTGCATTTTTCTTTAGCCTCCAGTGTGGACCGCGGCCAGATATTCGAACAGGCAATCGAGGGTTGAGTTCCAGCCTTCGACGACGCCCATTTCCTCGTGACGTTTGCGGTCTTCTTCGGTAGCGTACGAGATCGTCAGCTTCAACCGGCAACGCTCCCCAATATCTTCAAGCTCGACGGTGGTGACCATTCCCTCCGGCAGTCTTACGTTCTTGAATGCCTCGATCTGGTCGATGCCCTCACCGAATTCATCGGAAGTGACCAATTTCCTGGGAGCATCGATCTTAAGAAAGATGCCCTTTGACGGATATTCCGTGCCATCCGGGCCGACCATCGTATGGCGGATCTCGCCTCCCTCGATGAATTCAAGATGATCGACGCGAGTGTCAAAACCCTTGGGTCCGAACCATTTCTCTATGTGTTCCTTTTCGGTCCAAACGCCCCAAACCAGATCGCGCGGAGCGTCAAACTCGCGCACTATGATCACTTCTTTACCTTCGATCGCTGCAGCATTCACAATTTCTCCTTTGCAGTGATGGTTGCGTCATAGATCTCTACGATCTCACCTCACCGCGCTTTTTACGTCTCCCGTTCTTCTGCTTCTTCTCCGATTCAGTGTCCTTGGCGGCGTTTGCCCTTAATACCTTTAGATATGCATCAAGTCGGTCGAGGCTTTCTTCCCAAAACTTTCTATATTGATCGACCCAGTCTGCTGCCTCTTTCAGCGGTGCGGCGTCAAGATAGCACGGGCGCCATTGCGCCTTTCGGCCGCGGCGGATAAGCCGAGCACGTTCGAGCACTTTGAGGTGCTTGGTAACAGCCGGCATTGTCATCTTCATCGGCTTTGCGAGTTCCGTGACGGTGGCCTCGCCCGACGCCAGCCGAGCTAAAATGGCCCGGCGGGTCGGGTCGGCAAGTGCCGCAAATGTGCTGCTGAGCCTGTCTGTACTTGACTGCATAAGTTCGAATATTGTGCAGGCGTCTTTTAATGACGGCAAGGACTAGGCGGCGACCGCATCGGTCGTGCCGGCATCCTGATGTCTAATGACATATGAAAGCATCTCTGACACCTTGTCTCCCGTGAATTCGTAAATGTCACAATATGAGTAAGACATCTCTGCTCCATCGGGATCTTTCATAGTCATGTCCCCGCAGCAAACTGCGGATGAACTGGTCAAGAACATCTTGTCTACAGAAAATACAGGCGGTTCGGGGCATTTCATTTCTTCAAGAAATGCTCTTATCGACTCCTTGCCGGAAGTCGTCTTGTGGCCGACCATGTTCCATCTGATCGATTCTGTGCAATGCTTCAGAAAGCTCTCGGTGTCGTTTCGGGCGAATGCCCCGTTAATCTCATCTACGATCTCTTTGATCTTTGTGTCAGTCATTTTTCACTTCTCCTCTTTGTTTTCAACATTGATAAGCCAGTTGATGCCAAACTTATCTTCAAAAGCCCCAAAATAGCCGCCCCAGAAGGCGTCTGCCAAAGGCATTTGAACCTGACCGCCTTCTGAGAGCCCGGCGAATAGACGGTCTGCCTCTACGCGAGTTCCGGGGCCGAGCGCGATCGTAATGTTGTTCCCTGGAGTCATTTTCGGTCCGAGGCCGTCGATCGCGTCCGAGGCCATTATCACGTTTCCGTCAGAAATCGGAAGTGCCATGTGCATCACTTTGTCCTTTGCACCATCGGGAAGTTTGAACTCGCCTTCCTCACAGCCCGGAGCCTCGCCCCATCGCATTACAGGGCCCATGAACTCGCCACCGAAAACCGACCGGTAAAAGTTCATTGCCTCTTCACAATTGCCGCTAAAGTTTATGTATGGATTTACGTTTGTCATATCATCGCTCCTGTCGTGATTAACTAAGTGGTTAAGTAACTAAATGGTAAAATATCAGAGATGAGAATGCCTGTCAAGAGTCCAAAGGAAAAACGGGCTCTTGGCGGTCAAAAGATAAAAGAAGGGTTATTTTTTGGGACGTTCGTTGGACTTTAGGACCCGTTTGCGGAGCCGGATGGCTTTCGGTGTGACCTCAATGAGTTCGTCATCGGCGATAAATTCGAGGGCGCGTTCCAGTGACATTTCGCGAACCGGGACCAGCCTCATCGCCTCGTCCGCGGATGTGGTGCGCATATTGGTGAGTTTCTTTTCCTTGATGGCGTTTACATCGAGATCGACAGCCCGTGCATTTTCACCGACTATCATTCCTTCGTAAACTTTCGTACCGGGCTTGATGAAGAGCGTGCCGCGCTCCTGCAGATTATAGAGAGCGTAAGTGGTTGCTTCGCCCATACGGTCGGAAACGAGCGATCCCGTCGAGCGGTTCTTCATTTCGCCCTGCCATTTGTCGAAACGGAGGAAAAGAGTATTGAGCAATCCGGTACCTTTAGTTTCTGTCAGGAACTCGCCGCGAAATCCGATCAGGCCGCGGGACGGTATCTCGTACTCGAGCCGAACGCGACCCGAGCCGTTGTTGATCATTTTTGTCATCTGGCCCTTACGGCGGCCTAGTGCTTCGGTCACAACGCCGATAAATTCTTCGGGTACATCGATGACAACCTGCTCGAACGGTTCGAGTTTTTCACCGGTGGATTCGTCGAGTTTTGTGATCACCTCGGGTTTCGAGACCTGGACCTCATATCCCTCACGACGCATCATTTCGATCAGGATGGCGAGCTGGAGTTCGCCGCGTCCCGATACCTTGAACTGTTCTGCCGCGTCGGTTTCGCTTACCCGAAGCGCGACGTTTCCAAGAAGTTCTTTCTCAAGACGATCCTTGATCTGGCGGGAGGTGACAAACTTGCCGTCAATACCCGAAAAGGGGGAAGTATTCACTCCAAAGATCATCGAGATCGTAGGCTCGTCCACTGCGATGACCGGAAGCGGGCGCGGATTTTCGACCGTCGTAATGGTCTCTCCGATCTCTACATCGTCAAATCCGGCAAGTGCTACGATCTCACCGGTTCCTGCGGAATCGACACTGGTTCGCTCAAGGCCTTCAAAAACGAAAAGTTCTTTGACGCGGGTCTTCTGGGTCGAACCGTCACGCTTAGCTACGATCACTTCTTGGCCCTTTGCGATGTCGCCGGAAAAAATGCGGCCGATCGCGAGCCTGCCGACAAAGGGGTTGTAATCAATATTCGCGACCAGCAGTTGGAGCGCGTCCTCCCGGAGGGCCATAGGGGCCGGTATCGTCTCGATGATCCGGTCGAGAAGCGGCTTGAGGCTGGTCGATGGCTCGTCCGGAGAGTCTTTCGCGATCCCATCGCGCGAGATCGCGTAAAGTATTGGGAACTCGATCTGGTCATCGGTTGCGCCGAGATCGATAAAAAGATCGTAGATCTCGTTCACAACCTCTTCCGGGCGGGCGTCCTGCCGATCCATTTTATTAACGACGGCGATCGCCGGAAGCTTCAATTCCAGAGCCTTTCTAAGTACGAAACGTGTCTGCGGGAGGCAGCCTTCGGCAGCGTCAACCAGGAGAACGATGCCGTCCACCATCTTTAATACCCGTTCGACCTCGCCGCCGAAATCCGCGTGGCCCGGGGTATCTACGATATTGATCTTAAATTCGCCATGCCTCACCGAGGTGTTCTTGGCCATTATCGTGATGCCGCGTTCGCGTTCCAGGTCCATTGAGTCCATCACGCGTTCCACAACTTCCTGGTTCTCGCGAAAGGTACCCGATTGTTTGAGCATCGCGTCGACAAGGGTCGTTTTTCCGTGGTCCACGTGGGCGATGATCGCGATGTTGCGAATAAGCTCTGAGCCGGTCATAGTTACCATTCTGCCATCCAAGGCAAACCGTAATGATGAACGAATCCAGACAGAAAGGCAATCCTTGCTGCGGATTCTTGCCTGTTGGGAAGCGGCGGGGACGGAGGCGCAAAAATGGCCGGACAACGGTTTGCTGTCCGGCCCATTGGAGGAAAAACGGGTGGGCTAACCCGCCCGCTTGCTGTCAACAACCAGATTGTTCGTTACCGAGAATGCTCCCGGCACGCTGCGTGCCGCGATATTCGCCATGTTGGAATCGGCCTGGCTCGAGACCGTTCCCTCGAGTGTTACATGACCGCGGTCCACGACGATCCTGACCGGCGGATTTACCGGCCAAAGGTATCTGGAAAGATTGCCCGTGTTCGCGAGCGAACGAGCTACATTCCGGCGAATAACTTCATCATTCCTGCCGGGGGGCAGGATCTCGATATTATTCACCACCTTCTCTACACCTGTAATGCGTTTCACAACACCTTCTGCATCGGACCTGTTCACACCGTTACGGACCTTTCCGCTAAGGGTGACAGTATTGCCTTCGACCTTATAGGTGATGTAGTCAAACAACTCGTAATAAGGAAGCCGAAGTATTTGACGTTCGACCTCCCGCTCAAGAGCCGCCTCGGGTATTTCACCGGAGAAGTCTTGAGCATTTACGCTGACGAATGAAATAGCCAAAACGGACAACGATAATGCCAATAACCTGCTGATCTTTTTCATAACTCAAGTTTCTCCTTAAAAAATCTCGCCGTACCGAAACGACGTACAACGCTCTAAGAACGTCACTAATGAGACGCAATTGCAAAAAAAAAGGATGCACGAAATCGTGTATTGATGGGGCGGAGAACTGCTTAGCCCTCGGGATCGCCGAGCTGTCTAAGAGCTTCATAAATTGCTATTCCTACACAAGTTGCAAGGTTAAGACTGCGAACCTCGGGAACGTAGATCGGGATGTTCAGGCATCGCCCGGGATTGCCGGCGAGGATCGGCTCAGGTAAACCACGCGTTTCGGGCCCAAAAACGAGGCAATCACCCACTTGGAACTGAAAATCGGTATACCGGCGACGTGCTTTCGTGGAAAAGAAGAGAAATCGGGACTCGGGCAGTGCATTATAGAGAGCCTTGATATCAACGTGCCGATGCATGGTAACGTGCTCCCAATAGTCGAGCCCGGCCCTCTTAAGTGTTCGGTCGTCCATCCGAAAACCGGTCGCGCCTACGATATGAAGTTCCGTCGAAGTCGCTGCACACAAACGGGCAATATTTCCCGTGTTTGGCGGAATCTCCGGTTCATAAAGAGCTACATGGAGCATAGTCCTGTTTTCTTAAGTGTGACCATTACAGCGTCGCATAAACTGGGATAGGGTCTTTAAGAGCAAATTTACGTGCTACCGAAGAGAAATTTAGCATAAATATCGCGGGTGCGGGAAAGCCGATATGTGCATCCTTTTCAACCGCATCTTCATCAACGAATATGGCTTAACGCCATTGGCAAATGCCGAAACGTAGGGTTTATGTTACAATCCCGCTTTGTGTTTGCAGACATTCATAGGGAGATCTGGCAAGTGTTTTTTCGTTTTTCGTCAATTCTATTGATCACGGTCCTTTTTTGTGGGTTAAACGCACCAGGACAAGAGCCGGTAGAAGCCCCAACCCCGGTACCAACACCAACACCGGGTGGCACAAGAAATAGCCCCGGCACCTTCACCGCTGACCAAATAGCCGAATCAAGCATTTTTATTTACGGTGGAGGCGGAGGCCGCGGAGTACTCGACCAGATCCGTAAGACCACCTTTGAACGTGGAAGAACGCACGCATTGAATGCCGAGGGACGGATGGCAAATGCCAACTATCAACGCTGGATAATTCGAGGCGAAACATCGACGAAAGACAGGATCAGATTGGAACAGGACTTCCCCACCGCTCGCTTTTCGCTTGTTTCCAACGGGGAACAGGTATTTGGCATATTTAACGACCGACGGTTCTCGCCTCGTGAAGATGCATCAAAAGCTTTTGAGAACCAGAATCTGAGAAGCATCGATGCGCTGTTACGTTTTAAGGAAAACGAGTCAGCGATAGCCCTCTCAGAGCCTGAACGCATCATGGGTGTTGATTATTATGTCGTTGATCTGACCGACAAAGCGGGCCGCATGACGAGATATTACGTCAGCCAGCGGACGTTCCGCGTAATGATGCTTGAATACGAGGAGGCCGGTGTTAAATATAAACGCCGATTCTACGATTATCGCTACGCGCAGAATACATTGGTCCCGTTCAGGACCGTTCTTTGGGCGGATGACTCAATTATCGAAGAGACCCATATCGGCACGATAACTTTCGGACAAAAGGTCGATGAGGGCCTTTTCATTGCAAGCTAAACGCGAAGGATTTGCAACTTTTTAACTCTCTGGTTGTGAAACGGGCATCTTCCCGAAGAAAAAACCAAGGAGTTAAAAGAAAATGAAGTTGAAAAAAGATCCCGCAGCCTTTTTGATCTGTCTTTCTGTAGTTTGCCTCTCCCTGTCAACCACAATATTCGCCCAAGACCCGGGAGCGACACAAAAGGGACTCGAAGCCACGCTTTACATTTTGATCGCCGGAGAAAACCCTTCTAACGCCAAAATACCTGCCAAGCTAGATCCTGTCTCAAAACAGGTCGCGAAAGACCACGATGCCAGGAATCTTCAACTTGCTGCGACTTTCAGCGGGCGAACATCCCACGGCGGATCGATCGAAGCTAAGGGCATGATGCAGAGTATCTCGAAAGGAGCCTCCGCGGCGAACGTGATCAACTGGGGTATCCAGTCGTTGCGGACCGACGGTGAATCACCAATAAAACCTGAGGCGAGTATAAGCGCGTTTAGGCTGAATATGCTGGTTCCAGTTTCTTCACCGGTTTTGAACGAGCAGACAGGGAAAGATCAATCCACTTGGTCGACGGTGAATTTACAATTGAACATATCACAGCTGACTCTTGCGATGGCCACGCCGACAATGATCGGATCCGTGGCATTGTCTGAACCCGGCCGTGTAATGTTTGTAGTTCTGGAGGTTCGAGAGTCCTTCTGACCAATTGTTTCAGAGTCGATATTTTGAAACAAAAACAGCCGGCAAGCGTGAGAATAGGCGCAGGCCGGCTTTTGTTTGTCCCGGTCTTGTGTTGTAAAACCTATGAACATATGGTTTCGGAACGGGACGATGAGAGACATGCGGACTTTAACGAACATGCGCTGCAGGGTGAAGTTCCGTCCGATCACCAATTGATCGAGGCAACAAAGAACGGAGACGAATCGGCATTTGCAGAGATAGTGGAGCGGTATAAGAATCCGCTGACTAACTATCTATATAGATTTTTGAACGACCAGGAGGAAGCAATCGATCTTGCACAGGAGACATTTGTCAGAGTGTATTTCGCGGTCGAGCGCTATCACACGGCATATGCGTTTTCTACCTACATTTATCGTATCGCAACCAATTTGGCGATCAGCGAGATACGAAGACGAAAAAGGCGAAGGTTGATCTCGCTTACTGGGCTCTTCAGCAATGATCCTGACGACTCGGCCGAGTTTCAGCCGCCGGACAAGAGCAGGCTTCCCGACGCGCATTTTGAGGACAGCGAAACGGGCAGAGCAATAGCGTCGGCGATAGCGGCCCTTCCGGTAAAATATCGTGCTCCGATTGTATTGCGCGAGATCGAGGGACTGGCCTACGAAGAGATTTCAAATATCCTTGGTCTCGGCCTTGGCACTACGAAATCAAGGATCAACCGGGCTAGGGGCCTGCTGAGAGGAAAGCTGGAGCACTTAAGAGGCGTAAGTGAGAATGAATAACGAGAAAAACAACAAAGCTGACGAGGTGATCTCGGACCTCCTATCGGGCTTGCCAAGAATTGAGGCTCCCCCCGGTTTCGGTAAGCAGGTAATGGCGAGAATAGCTGCCGGCGGGCCATCGGCGACGAGCCCCTTTTGGTTCTTGTCGTCAATGAAGGTGGCGATCCCGTTGCTGCTAATGATCTTCGTCGGAGCTTATCTCTTCGTTCAAAGCCCTGATACAGAATCCGAACAAGGTCCACTTGCGGCTCAGTCGGAGCGATCTGCTGAGCTGCCTTCGATCGAATCTGCGGCGAAGGAGGAAGAACCGTTTCCGGCCGACGTTGACGTGTCTGAATCTCGATCTGACTCAGTTCTGCCTGTTGAGGGCAGTCCAGCAAAGGAATCCGCCTTCCGCAGAAGGATAGAAACCGGCACCAGGCAGGCGCGCAGAGCAGGACCCCGGACGGAAACAAACGTTCCGGAGACTGCAAATGAGGGAGGCTCTATCGATCGAACCATAACCAGGCCGCCGGAATCGATGATCTTAACCCCGGATCTTGACGGAGCGATACTAGACCCGCGTGAGGTTCCCGGTTTTGAGACGGTCGGGGAGTTCAAGCCCGCCGACATCCTGCGAATAATGGGGATACGAGCCGAGTTTGGCGAGAACGGGTGGCGAGTGACCAGCGTTGATACGCTTGCCTCTGGTCGGCGTTCGCGCGTCCTCGTTGACGACATCATCGAAGCGATCGACGGCGTACCGATAGGTCGGGACACAGTGTTCAAAGGCAAAGTAACGATTCGAACATTGCAAATCAGGCGAGGTGACGACGTGTTGACCGTTGCTCCTGGAAACTAAACTATTGGTCTTCACCCGGAGCTTCGACAGCGGCATCCTTGACCTCCGTCGCAAATTTACTATAGTCGTAGGACCTGACGACCTGATTAACATTGATCCCTCGCACAAGAAGCACACGGACGGAGAGATCTATGTCCGCGACTGATGGCAGCCAGATCTCGTCATTGACCCGTTCCTGCTCAAGCGTAAATGTCGCTCCCTTTCTCAGCTTTGCCAGAAATCCGCCGCCGACATTGAAGCTGTCTGCGAGATAGGCCTCGAGCCGGGCAACCTGTTTGTCGTTTTCGTCTATCCACATTACTCCGGCGGTTTTTCCAAAAAATCTGAGCATGCTCTTTGCATTCCTGAAATCAAAGTCGGGGTTCGGCTCGAAATCGAAAACGATCACATCGCGGTTCCGAAACCGTTCTCGGCGCGGATTGATAAGGCGCGAAGCGCGAAGCACCTCGGCGATCGACACCCGCTGCTCGTTTTCCGATGGTCGGCCGGATGCAGATCGCTGCTCAATGCGTGCAATACGTCGTTCGATCTCGTTGACCCGTTTTTCTACCTCTCTGTCCTCGTTGGCCTGTTCGCGTTCGCTGAGAGGCTTTCCGTCCTTCTCGATCAGGCGGCGAATGCGATAGCCCTTGTAAAATGACAATTGATACGTTTCTGAGCCGGTTTCCCGGAGCACGCCGTCTTTGCCGAGTTCGCGGCGGGTGTTCTTTTGTCTATAAGAATATGTGTCAAGAAGGGCGTCCACCCGGTTCTCATTCTCCTGAAGTTCACCAAGCAGTTTCGGGATATCCGGGAGCGGTTCTCCCGAGTTTTGCGGGAAATCGAATGCTGCCCGAGCTATCCCGGGGTTTGTTCGAAATTCCTCAACGGTGAGTTCCAGGACCTCGTCGTTTTTGCGGAGGGTGATCGAAAAGGGACGCATGACTCCTTCGATCGGGCGATAGTCGGTATACTCGAATGTCTTTTCCGCTTCACCCAGGACAAAGTCCTCTCTGATCGGCAGCCACCGCGTCCGCTCAAAAAAGACCGTAGTGCTGGATCCTCGAGCGGAGCCAATTGTGACGGCAACCGCACTTTGCCCGTTTACTTGAGCGATTCCAGCTGCGACGATCCGGGTGCGGTCTTGCTTTCTATTGAGCCAAAGATTATTGCGATAGTTTGCCTCTGCCTGCGATCCGGTGCTTTCATCGCCCGTCAGCGTACGAAGCCCGGTGCGGGAATCACGAGCCCATCCAGATCGCCCATTGTAGCCCCATTCGTATTCAAAGCCGTCAAGGTCGTAGGCGAAATTGAAGAGGTTGGGCCCAGCGGCCCGCATCACGAACCGACCCGAAACACCGTCAACCGTACGACGTATCGCTCCGCTCATCTCCCACGAGCGGACGTTTTTCAGGGCTCGCTTACCGCCTAGAGCTTTTTCGCCGTTGTTCAGTACACGGGAAGGTGGTTGGGCGGTCACACCTGCAACCTGAAACAATAATAATGCTAAGAATGTGAGCAGCTTCATGTTCGAGATCTTGTCACTGTCGGCATCAGAAAAAGGCCAAGCAGAAACAGCAATATGGCAAAAAACTGTATATAGCCTGTTCCGGGGGCAAAAGGCGGGAGGTCGAGCATCCATGTGAACGCCTGCTGAGCAGGGTTTTCGAGCATTGAGCGCAGCCACCCGCGTCCACCTTGAACTGTAAGATTTGCGAGCAACATATACTTCGCGACAAACGCCAATCCGAACAATGCCCCGAGGCTGCGTAAAAGGCGTTTGGTGTCAAAATCGGCGAAAAGGTTGTTCCATAAAACCCACAGGAAACAAAACGCAACGACCCAAAACGGCAAGCCTTGTTCGGGTATAAGCGAATTGAAGATCTGAACGGACGCGGCAAAGAGCGTAAGCAGCACCGCCCCATTTGCTAGGTTCTCGGTCGTCGAATAGCTTTCGTTGAACCATCCATCGACAGAGATCAGCCGCCCTCGAAAAAATAGGGCAAGCAGAAGAACGGCAAACACGAGGCATGAAAGCGAGGGCCGCAGGAAAACAAACGAGCCGTCTGTTCCGCTAAGTCGCAGCCCGCCGAACAGTGCGACGGTAAGAAAAATGAGCGGAAGATAAATGTATATTAGATAAGCCTGCTGCCGCCCTATTGATCGTTCGTTTAACTGGCCGTCACTTATCTCGGCAGAGATGGCCGCAATGGTCTCAGACTCGATCATCTCGCCGGTAACGGATTCGTCGATGGCGTCGGAAGAGGCGATTTGTTCGATTTCCTTCTGCATTTAAGGTAATGAACCGGACGTTGAAGTTCTTATTTTCTTTCTCGGAACATCCTTAGGGGATTGAAGTCGGCCGCGGTGATCCTGAGCCCTTCCTCCAATTCGCTGCGAAGCTCGGCGGGAAGGGCAAGTTTAAGATCGGGGTCGTTCGCACGGAAGTCAGGATCGAGCATTTTCACACGATCGAGCGTATCGAGCGCCTGCCGGAACAGTGCATCGTCACTGGAAAGCCGCCCCCAACCCTGACGGTAAAAGCTATAGGCGATGTAATACTGCGTTTTTGGGTCACGGCGTTCGGGATCGGCCCGTTCAAAAGCATCCCTGGCGGCAATAAAATTGTCCTGGCGAAATGCCGTCAGCCCTTCGTTGAATCTTACCTGATCGACCTCGTACGTGCCGATCACAACCGACCCCCTGGTCGCTAAATTCTCTACCGTGGTCCGCGCCTTTGCCGAAACCTCCTCAAGCGAACGCGGCTCCGCGGCATATAAAAACACAATAAAACCGCCGTAAACCACGACCAGAATAATTCCAAAAATGTGGATATACTTTTCTTTCACTGATATAATCACGCCAAGTTTTAGAGATTATACCATCTGCTTGCCATGACTTTCCGAAAATCCAAGAGGTTTATCAAGAACTTTTCTCGGTTGTTTTGTGTACTAGGAGTGCTTACTTTATTGGCGGGTAAAGGGATATTATCACAGACGCCAGAGGATACAGGCAGCAGAAGCGCCGAGTGGGTTAGGGTCGAGACGGGTGACGGAGCGCTTTCGCTTGTTATGCCGGGCGATATATTCGTTGTACGCGACACCTTGGGGTTTTCGCAGCGGCATCCTAAGAGACGTGACCGCATCGTTGAATACACCAATTTGGTATCTGCTCGGAGTTATGAGACCGGGATCCTTTACTATGTAGAGAAATATGATGTGCGGAACACGGACCTCGGCCTGGAACTATTGCTTTACCGATATCCAGGTGGATCGGTGAAGAGCTTCGAATCAAACGGGGTAAAGGGAAGGATCATCGAATTTGGCAGCGATTCGCGACGAATGATCTTCATATTTGGAACGACAGACCGAATATATTTGGTAGGGATCGGGGCAAGGGATATTACCGACCCTCGAATGAAAAGGTTTGTCGGATCCATTCTGATAAAGGGAGAACGAATATTTGAAGCAGAAAGTGATCTTATAGCCAGCGATCTTAAGTCATATAATCTGGAAGAAATGACTGAAACGCCTGTTGAGGTGGTCCCAATGCAAAGACCATCGAGAAAAAAGGACCGGAATGATCAGATCACTACCACAAAAGAGGAAACCGAAACTGCTGAAAAAAACAAAACAGAGGATGAAAACACGAAGCCTTTGGTTATTATTGAGCACTTTAAAGCCGGTTATACCGAACAAGCTCGGTCCCGAAGCGAACAGGGAAGGGTGATTGTAAGGGTTACTTTCAAAGAGAACGGACATATTGGCAGGATAGAGGTTTTGAGACAGCTTCGCTATGGTCTGCTGGAAAGCTCGATAAGAGCGGCTAAGCTTATGAAATTTATTCCAATGGAAACGGGCTCCGGGCCAATTGAGGTGACCCGTGCCGTGGAATATGTTTTCACCATTTACTAATGTCTCTATTTATAAAGGTTGGGATCATATTCCCTATTGTTAGCCTGCCTTATAAATGATCTAGCATCAGGGATGTATCGGCTGATACTTGCAAGAAAGCTCATGCAACTAAAAAGACATCTCGATTCGTATCTTCAAAATGAGGTTGCATGGATCTTAATTGCGCTTTTAACCGTTAGTGCATTGCCGATCTACGGTCAAAAGAGTAATACCGATCAAGAATTGGCGAACGAAGACTGGATCAGGGTGGCGACCGATGATGGTGTGTTTTCCGTCGAGATGCCCTCGAAGTTCAGGATGATGCATTTCGATGAGACGATAGATTTCTATAGAGAGCAGAGCCGTTATGCTCTAAGTGACATACGGATCCTGAGTTCATTCGAAAATGACACTTTGATCAGATTGGAAATATATCGTGGCCCTGCCAGTGTTGCACGTGCGTTCTTTGACTCGTCAACCTACAGTCGAATGCGGAGAGGGCCGCAGATCAAGGGCACCGGATACACGATTCGTCAGCTCAGGCAAGTTTCTACGAACTTCTTTTCCGTGGCCTATTTTGTTGCGGTGGGTGGACGCGTCTTTGTTTTGACGGCGGCGTCCCGAAACGGAGAAACACCAGAGATAAAGCGCTTTCTTGACTCTCTCGATATTAACAGATCCGGCAAAGAATTTGGGCCTGACGAGGTACGGCCAATATCAAAGCTTCCATTGACCAAGGTAAGAATAGAGATCGAAGCGGACGAGCCCATCAAACCTCTGAAAGACGCTAGTCCGCAAACTGGGGATGAAACTCAAAGGCTGCCTTTAAGGATCATCGCCCAGCCGCGCCCAGGATTTACAGCTGAGGCAAGAGAATTGGGAGTTTCCGGTAAAATTGTTGTGAGGGTACAGTTTGCGAAAGACGGCTTCGTCCCTGAGATAAGAATTCGAAGGGCTCTTCCGGCAGGCTTGATCCAGCAGGTTCTTTTTGCCGCGTTGAGAATGAGCTTTCTGCCGCGTGTAGATAATGGTAATCCGATCGATGTCACGCGGAACGTCGAGTATACGTTTTCTATTTACTAGATGCACTATGACAAAACTCATACCTATATTGTTGACATTGGTGTTTACTCAGATGGCCTTCGGACAGATGCATATGGCTGATCTGGTCGTGTTGAATGCGAACATTCACACGATGGACGCGAAGCAGCCACGGGCGCAGGCTATGGCCGTTCTTGACGGTAAGATCATTGCAATTGGCACGGACGCCGAGATCAGGCGTTTTGCAGGGGCGGAAACTCGGCGGATCGACGCCGGCGGACGACTGATAATACCGGGATTTAATGATGCGCACGTGCATTTCTTGCAAACGGGTTTTCAACTATCTTCGGTCGATCTGAGGGATGCGCCGACCCCGGAAGAATTTGTCAAGCGAATTAAGGAATTTGCCGCAAAACTGCCCAAAGGCCGTTGGATACTCGGTGGGAAATGGGACCACGAGAACTGGACACCGAACGATCTTCCGACAGCGGCCATGATAGACGCCGTTACGCCGGATCACCCGGTCTTTATCAGCCGGCTTGACGGCCACATGGCCCTTGCAAACAGCCTGGCGATGCGGCTGGCTGGTGTTGACAAGGATACGAAGGAAGTCGAAGGCGGCGAGATCGTGAGAGACGCTCAGGGCAACCCGGCCGGTGTGTTCAAGGACGCCGCGATGGGCTACATAAACCGTGTCATCCCCGCGGCACACTGGGAAGCAAAGCTCGAAGCCGCACAAGCTGCCACGGAGCACGCCGCCAGTCTCGGCATCACAAGCGTTCAGGATATGTCGTCGGGCACGGACATCGGTGTTTTTCAGGAACTGATGAGGCAAGGCAAGCTAAAGACGCGAATATATGGATGTTCGCCGCTTGGCGATTACAAGCGGTGGGAAAATACCGGAGTACGCTTTGCCTTCGGCAGCCCGATGCTGCGGGTTGGGTGTCTGAAAGGCTATTCGGACGGCAGCCTGGGCTCCACCACGGCATGGTTTTTTAATCCCTATCTGGACGCGCCGGACTCGGTAGGATTGGCGTCGGACGAGATCCCGACAATGCCCGAAATGGTGGAACAGGCAGACAATGCAGGACTTCAGATAAACATCCACGCCATTGGCGACCGTGCAAACGCGACTGTGCTGGACATATTTGCGAGCACGGCCAAGAAGAACGGTGACCGCGATCGACGTTTCCGTATTGAACATGCCCAGCATCTTCGGGATGAGGAGATCAGGCGCTTCGGCCCTCAACGGGTGGTCGCCTCGATGCAGCCTTTTCATATAATCGACGACGGGCGATGGGCATGGAAACGGCTTGACGAACCTAGGTTGAAAGGGACATATGCGTTTCGGACGCTGCTCGATACGGGGGGTGTACTGGCCTTCGGGTCGGATTCGCCGGTTGCGCCGCTTAACCCGCTTTGGGGAGTCTATGCGGCTGTTACACGGAGAACGCTTGACGACAAGAACCCGGATGGCTGGATCCCTGAACAGAAGATCAGCGTTTATGAGACCATTAAGGCCTTTACCGTCGGTTCGGCTTACGCCGAGTATCAGGAGCTTGTGAAAGGCACATTGATGCCCGGGATGCTGGCGGATTTTGTAGTATTGTCCGATGATATTTTTACTATCGACCCTGTAAAAATATGGGACGTAAAGGTGATGACGACCGTCGTTGACGGCAGGGTTGTTTACGAGGCGAAATGAGACACCTCTCGGCAATAATCGCCGGGATAATCATGGGCTGTTCGGTCCTGGCACAGGATCGGGCAGCCGATCTTGTTATTGTCAACGGTGATGTGTGGACCATGAACACCCGTCAACCGCGAACCGAAGCTGTAGCGATAGTCGGAAACAGGATATCCGCCGTTGGATCGACATCCGAGATAAAAATGCTGATAGGCCCGGAAACTAAGGTGATCGACGCCAACGGGCGGATCGTATTACCCGGTTTCAATGATGCACATGTACATTTTATGGCGATCGGGAATACGTTCTCGTCGCTTGATCTGCGGAACATTTCTCAAGCCGAGGATCTCTATAAAAAGCTACAGCACTTTTCCAGATTTCTTCCTAAAGGCCGTTGGATATTGGGCAGCGGGGGTAATGATGACCTTTTAAAGGAAATTCGTGCTGAAAAACTCGATTTGAGTTCGCCCGACAACCCTGTATTTCTATACGGCAGCGATGTACGCTCGGCTATCGCAAATTCGGCGGCTTTCAAGGCAGCAAGCATAGATAAGGCCCGGCCGGGCATCGTTCGGGAAAGGGATCTCGAACTCATTCGCCGATCCATTCCATCTGACCACACGCGCCGATGGGCCGAGATCGCCGAAACAGCTTCGAACTATGCCGCGTCGCTTGGTATAACAAGCGTTCAGGACACGCACTCTGACGATATGGCCGAGGTTTATCGCGAGCTTGAACGGCAGGGTAAATTAAAAACGCGTGTTTACGATTGCATCTCGCTGCCGGACTGGGTGAAAGAAAAACAGCAATTTACGAAGAGCGATCCGGAAGCTATGGTTCGAACCGGGTGTCTGAAAGGATTTCTCGACGGAGACGACGATTGGACGCAAAAGCTGAAGGCCGACGTGATAGCCGCCGACAAGGCCGGTTGGCAGGTGGCAATACACGCAATTGGAGCAAAACCGAACCGCGTTGCTTTGGATATATTTGAGGAGGCCGCAAGACTAAACGGAAAACGCGACAGGCGGTTTCGACTGGAACACGCCGAGGGCATTCTGCCCGAAGACATGCCACGTCTTGGCACGCTTGGTGTCGTAGCCTCCATCCAGCCGTATTTGTTCGGCGGCGGCGCAGGTGTGCAGAGCAAGTATTACTCCCGGCTTGAAGAGAATGGGGCTGTTCTGGCGATGGGGTCCGACGCACCGATGGCCGAGTTTTCGCTGGTTCGATCTTTACGTTCGACCACCTTTTTCAGTTTTACCGACATTAGCAGCAAGAATGAACAAGAGGCCGCCCAAGAATTCTTGTTTCGTTCATACACGGCTGGTTCGGCGTTTGCTGAGTTTGGCGAAGAGCGAAAAGGAGAAATTGCTGCCGGCAAACTAGCAGATATCGTTATTTTGTCGCAAGATATACCTGATGGTCGAGGAGCCGCAGGGTATGGTGCGTCCGTTTACTCGACGATCGTGAATGGTAGGGTTGTATATATGAATTAGAGGATAGGAGTACATATGAGTGTTGTTATAAGGATATTGCTTGTGATGGTTGCGGCCGCATTGCCGGTGGCATCGCAGACCGAGCTCAATAGCAAAGGCGAGCCGGTTCATCGAAGCGTTCAGAACGCGCCGGTGGAGCTCTCGAAAGGCGAGAAGATAACCCGTGGAGATGATCTTGTAAGAGGCGTTTCGCGTGTGAAGATAGAACGGGCTCTTTCCGATCCGGCCAAATTTGCGGACAAAACGGTTGAGGTCGAAGGTGTTATCGTCCGATCTTGTCTCAAGGAAGGCTGCTGGATGGAAATAGCAGATAAGGAAGGCGGCAGATCAGTTCGGGTTACCTTCGGTGATCATGCGTTTTTCATCCCATTGAACTCAGCGGGCCTTAAAGTAAGAGCCCAGGGCGTTTTTAGAACTAAGGTTCTAAGTAAGGAACACGTAGACCACCTGGTCAATGATGATGGAGCCGTTTTTGAGAATCGAAATCCGGACGGCACCGTAACCGAGACGTCATTTGATGCGAAAGGAGTTGTCTTGACAAAGCCATAAGAAGGGCGCCCAGATGAAATCGATCGCGAAGCGAGTTCCATTTCGCTTCGCTTTTTTCTCCACAAACGGTCACCTTGGTGACAAATCATGTCAATTTGACGAATTTCGGCCTTTCGTTTAAGGTCGTTTCGAATTCAGTCCGCATGGCTAACATAATGCAAATAGAGGAGTTTTGTTTTGCGGCGGCTATTTGGCACAGTTTTTGTGTTTCATCCAATTGGTTGTCCCGCTAATGCCTTTTCCCCAAAAGGCCACTTCGTGCCCACGAGTATGCCGGAGGACAAGATATGATGGAACGTCAAAACGGATTTTCATTGATAGAGCTGTTGATCGTAGTCGTAATAATCGGGATCATTGCTGCGATAGCAGTTCCGAACCTTATCTCATCGCGCAGGGCCGCGAACGAGGCGTCGGCGGTGTCCGGTCTTAGGATCATTCATGGCGCTCAGGTAGCCTATGCCGCGTCTATCGGAGGTGGTGATTATGCAGGAACGGCACCCGGCATTAGCGGACTTCCGACGCTTGCGGCTCACGGCCTGATCGACCCATCGTTTGGGTCGGGCGTGAAGAGCGGTTATGAGTACGAAACCTTCGGTGAACCTGCAACGGTCCTGAATCCACCGACATTCGTTGGGTCCGCTGCCGCCGTTACCCGTTCCGGTGTTACGCAGACAGGAACACGGGATTTTCTGATCGGGACCAATGGAGTTATATTCTCCGACGATATCGATCACACCAATGGGATGGCGTGGTCTAGCATCGGCGGGGTTATAGTTATCAGCGGCGGAGTTCCGATCGGCGAATAGTATTTATTGACGACATCTTTTTCGGACATTACGATGAATGCGGCCTCCGCGGGCCGCTTTTTTGTTTTGTTTGGGTGTCTACATCCATTTCGCCAAAAGGTTTTGTTGCTTCAATCCCGATTTTGGTAACATTTCTTCTTAGGCGGGAAGGCCAAGGGGTCGAGTAAAATGAAGCCGTTCTATATTAGGGACATTCTGATCGACCCGCCGTTGATACTTTCACCGATGGCGGGTGTTACCGATCACATCTTTCGGCGACTAATCAAGCGTCGTGGTGGTGTCGGGCTGGTTGTATCCGAGTTTATCTCGGTCGAGGGGCTGACACGTGGAAACCCAAAATCAAAACGGCAAATGCAATTTGACGAAGAGGAGCGGCCTTTTGCCGTTCAGATCTTTGGCGGCCGGCCGGAACGAATGGCGATGGGGGCCGAGATGGCTGAAGAGGTCGGTGCTGACATTCTGGATGTAAATTGTGGATGCCCGGCACCGAAAGTTGTCAAAAACGGTGGAGGCTCCGGGCTGCTGCGAGAGCCGATGCGGCTAGAAGAGATACTCCGTGAAATAAAAAGAACGATCTCGATACCTCTTACGCTCAAATTGAGGACAGGGTTTTCGGAGTCAACAATAAACGTTGTTGATGTCGCAAAAATGGCTGAGCAGTGCGGAGTCGAACATATACAGGTGCATGGCCGGACACGGGAGCAAGGCTATCGAGGGATGGCGAATTGGGATCTGATCCGTCAAGTAAAGGATGCAGTTTCAATACCCGTGTCAGGTAATGGCGACATCACCTCCATTGATTACGGACTTACCAAATGGAGAGAATCGGGTGTTGACGGCATACTGATCGGTCGCGGAGCGATGCAAAATCCGTGGATCTTTCGGCAGTTCGCCGATTCGCTTGCCGGCCGTGTGCCGTATGAACCGGACATCGAGGAAAAGAAACAGGTCCTGCTTGAGTTTTTTGAGATGTGTCTTGAGGTTATGCCGGAGATCGTGGCGTTGGGGAAAATGAAACAACTGGCAGGTCAATTTACCAAGGGGTTGGTTGGCGGTGCTCAATTTCGCCAAACACTTTATCATTCTCATTCGTCTCTTGAAATACTCGAGAATATAGATATTTATTTTTCGAGACTTGCTGCCGGCAAACGATATGGCGATGGCATGATCGAAGCGGATGAGCCGCTCGTTGAGTCGTGCTCGGCATTTGCCTGATGCAGACGTCGCGATGGCGTGTCTGAACGCACAGCCTCTTAAACCGAGCCAAACCTACCTGAACCTTTCGCAGACAACAAAATAGGGGTGCCAGGCACCCCTATCTGCATCGTCGTGACGGATACTAATAAGAAGACCAACGACTAAGGAACGTCGATCGTCATATCTTTTCCCGAGAAGGTAAAATTCGGTCGCTTGCGGCCTTTCATAAACTTGGCCGCAGTCTGCGATAGAGCGGTAATGATCATCGGCAACGCGATAGACGGGTCACAGGGCACATATGCGGTAGTGGCACCTTTCTGCAGTTTACCGAAGATCTCGGTATGGCTTCCTGCAAATGACGGAGTTCTCGAAGAGAGAGGGATCGCATCTGTGGTTATCGAGATAGCGTATTTGTGTCCCCGCGCTTTTGAACGGGTTATATAAGATGCGATCTCGTTTACGTTCAGGATAGATTGACTAGACATGCTGCCCAGAGTAATAACTCCCGAGTTCCTTGTCTTCTGGCCGATCTGCATCATCTCCAGCGTGTCCTGAGTAGTGTCGAACGTGAGGTGGAGCTTTTTGTCGAATTTCGCCCGCGCAATGCCAACAGCGAGTTCCGAATTCAGGATATCCGGGCAAAAGACAGGGATCCGCGCTTTGTAGGCGGCGGTCATTATTCCGTCCTCGTGTGCGATCTCCGCCAACTCTCGTCCGGTCAAGTGGAGAAACTCCCTAACAGAGTAAGCACGGGTCGTTTCCAATTGATTGATCACGCTGCCGATCCATTCGTCCGCTTCCTGATATTCATCGCGATTAGCCAGCGTATCACCCAGCCGCATCACATCAGCGGCGTCAAGCTCTTCATCGCCCATGCTCGGATGGGCCTGAAAATGGTTTCGGCCTAGCGTTTCGTGAATGTCATGGAAAAGAACCGTTCCAGACATGACAAGCACGTCAACGAAACGATTCTTAATGACGTAAGAAAGTAACCGGCGCATACCCGAAGGTATTAGATTGCCCGATCCACACACAAAGACGGTGGAGTTGTCATCCAGCATATCAAGCCAGATCCGATGGGCTTCGGCCAACTGTCTGGCTCCGAAGCCGGCACCTTCCATTTTTTCCAAGAGTCCCGCTACAGAGCGGTCGCGATCGATCGGCACAGGTCGAGTGGGAACGGTTAGAAACTTTGAAGACTTAGATTTTTTTTGAGCTGCCATATAAAATTGTCAATTCCAAATTTGAACCAGACGGATACCGGTCACAACAGGGCTCTCCGCGGGGCATGAGGAAGTTCCGCAGAGATCACTAGCAAAGACCAGCGCCTCTATTCACCGCCATTTGGCGACAAATAGGTGTAGCTATCCGCCTGATTTTCGTAAAACTCTATCAGGTTGTTGCCCTCTTTTGCCGAGAGGTCACCATCCTTGATCCTTTTCATCACGGCCCGCCTGAACTGGTCACGAAGCTGTGTAGCATCGAAGCGTGCCGTGCTTAGCGCATCAGAGAGCGTCGCTCCCGGAATAACCTTTTTGATTATGTGGCCTTCCTCGCCTATATAAATATGAGCTTCGTGGGGAACACCAAAAAGATTATGGTTGTTACCCATTACCTCCTGATAGGCGCCGACAAGCATCATTGCAATATAATAAGGCTCATCAGGGGTAAGCTTGTGAAGCTCGAGGACGGTTTTCACATCGTGGAGATCGACGAATTTATCAACAATTCCGTCGGAATCGCACGTTATATCACATAGCGTAGCATATTCGGTCGGCTTTTTGTTGAGTTTATGGATGGGAATTATCGGAAAAAGCTGTTCGAGAGCCCAATTATCCGGCATTGAGCGAAAAACCGAGAAATTTGTAAGGTATTTCGCGCACATTAGCCGGCGCAGTTCGTCAAACTCCTCAGAAACATATTTTTTCTGCTGAGCAAATTGGTCTGCCCTTTCGCACACATCCCAGAAAAGGACCTCACCCTTACCTTTGTCTTCCAGCGTGATCAGACCAAGATTGAACATCGTGAAGAGCTCCTCACGGTGCTCCAATGCGTCGTGATAATACTCACGATGATTTTTTGAGGTGATCGATTCGCGAAGATCGTACAGCTCCTTGACCACCTGCGGATCATCTTCATCAATGGTCAGCGGGCTGATGTCTTCTACGACCGTCTCGATCTCTTCGTGAACATTCGCCACGAGCAAAGCGTGATATGCGGCGAGGTAGCGCCCCGATTCTTGAATAATATTTGGATGTGGGACGTTCTCATCGTCGCAGACAGTCTTGATCACATAGATGACGTCGTTGGCAAATTCTTGTGCGTTATAGTTCGCAGAAGATTCGAACGAGGTTCGCGAGCCGTCATAATCTACCGCCATTCCGCCGCCAACATCCAGGTATTCGACATCGATGCCCATCTGTCGGATCTTCGAATAGGTCCGGGCAGCCTCCTTCATGGCGTTCTTTATCCGCTTTATATCCGTCAACTGCGACCCGATGTGGAAATGAAGCAGCTTTAGCAGGTCAATACGCCCGGCGTCCTGCAGCTGACGAATAACGTCGAGTATTTCGGTAGTTGTCAGTCCAAATTTTGCCGCCTCACCGCCCGATTTTTCCCATTTTCCGGAGCCTTTCGAATACAGCTTGACGCGGACCCCGATCATCGGGAGATCGGCGTGCGGATTCTCTTTGGTCATTTTGTCAGCGAAGGCGAGTGTGTGGTCGAGTTCGCTCATTTTCTCGATCACGATGACCACGTTCTTGCCTGCTGCAGAACCGGCGAAGGCCAGCTTTACAAAATCACGATCCTTGAATCCGTTCAGAACTAGAAGGCTGTTCTTTGATTGGTCAAGAGCTAAGGCGGCGTACAACTCTGCCTTGGAGCCCGCCTCAAGACCAAAATCGTATCGCGACCCTTCACGAAGGTACTCCTCAATAACGGCCCTGTTCTGGTTTACCTTCATCGGGTAAACGCAAAGGTGCTCACCCTCATACTCAAATTCCCGGATCGATTTCTTGAAGGCATTATGGAGCTTTCTCACCTGGCCAAAAAGCAGCTGAGGAAACCGAAGCAGAACGGGGGTATTTATGCCTCGTTTTCTGAGGTCTTCAATCACCTCCCGGACATCCGCGACGAGGTTCTCGTTGTCCGGGTGTCGGACGACAAGATTACCCTTTCGGTTCACACCAAAATATCCTGCTCCCCAATTTTCTATTCCGTATGTTTCAACGGTCTGTTCTATGACGGTGCTCACTTCACAATACCCCAGTATGGCGCGAAAGATATTACATAAAAGCGAAAACACAGAGTGTAATAAAAATCGACAAAAAATAAAAGAGGTATCCCGAGAAATTTGGGCAAAGATGCGAGATAAGTTCATTGTGCCTGGCATTAACCTTGGCACGGACTTTGCTCCCGAACCTAGCGTATAGTTCGCCGCGAAAACTGGAAATGCGGCAAGATATTGAAAACATTGGTTATATAGACGAAACGACGTCAATGCTGAACGGCAGAATGTCAAAAAATGGTGTCAAAGTTTGTCACTCAAAGCTATTTCAGGAGCGCATGAGCGATTATGTTTAAGAACAGTGAAAAAGGGTTTTCTTTAATAGAGTTATTGTTGGTGGTTGTTATCGTAGGGATCATTGCGGCGTTGGCAGTTCCGGCACTCAGACGCGCGGCGAGGGCAGCTGAGAATGGGACCACGTTTGCGGCTCTTCGTACCATCAACTCAACGCAGGTAGGCTTTTACTCTCAAAACAGCAGGTTTGGTCGTCTTCCTGAACTTAATCAGATCTTGGGCACCTCTCTCGGAACAACCGTTGGAGATCGGGTTGTCAAAGGCCAATACGTCTTTGAAATGACACCGGTTACGCCAACAGACGAGGAATTGCGTACCGAATACACGATCACCGCCACACGGACCGCGACAGACGACGTCGTCTACTCTTATGAGGTAACGCAGTCAGGGCGCATCCGCCAGATACTGCCGTTTGCAGACTGAAATTAAGTTGCCGAGCGACGCCCCCCTTTACCCCCAATTCGCCGGCATTTCGCCATGCCCCCTCCTTCCACAACAGGTGTCAGCCATGAACGTATTTGAAGACCTTATAGAAGAACTAAAGGAAGAGAACCTGCTCGAAAGGACCATAACGGAACTTGCGAATGAGGCAGAGCAGGACGACCTTTTTACATCTTCGCCGCCGACATTTGAGAACGGCCAAGCATTTCATCAGCTACCCGATCCCGCAGAAGACATACTCAATGAGCCCATACTCGAAGCCTCTCACGAAACGGCCTCCGAAACATCAGCTACCCCATATGTCGAAGCCGAACCCCAACAGGCAGAGACGGCCCCCGACGTTCCCGAGATAAAGAAACCTCAGAGCCCACGCGAGTTTCTCAGGAAGCGCGCAATGGAAGAGGTTACGAGCCTTCAAATGGTCGAGCACGTCTTGTCCGGAGTTGAGCGTGAGCATATGCGCAAGGCTCCGGAACCGTTCGACGATCTGGAGGTGAAGAAGGCTCTCCACAAATTCCTACAATTGACCGATAACCCCAAGTCACAGGAGTGCTCAGACGCAGAATTTGAGCTTCTTCAGGAAACACAGAAGTGGTATAGCGTGCTCGCGGAGCGTGATTCGGCGATCTCCCCGGCCAACATCCGCCGGTTTTGCGAAAACTCGCGGCCGGCCCTTAGTTCTCAGGCACTGATAGCGTTGGCTCGTTTCTATCGGAACTCGCCGTTTTCGGAAGCGATCCGAGGAAAATTCGATTTTGTTATGACTCGTCTCTTCACTCGCGAGATCGACGACGAAAAGCGTCGGCTGCTCTTTGAGAGGAGGGACATGGTGGGCCACATCAAGACGCTTTATGACAACTGGTCAAGCATAAGTCTGTTTTCCACCGACGAGAACGAGAGCGATTTCGCACAGGCGATCGCAAGACTTCGAGAGTTTGCTGAGGAGGCTGAGGCAGCTCCCGGCCTGGATGAGTTACTAAAGACAAAGATCTTTGACCGGATCCGGGAGTACAAGGAAGAACTCGGCGAGATGTTTTTCGTATCGGACGTGCTGGCCGAGGCGATCGATACCAATATCCGTATCGGTAATCGATTCCTGCATTTGGCGGATGAGGTTCGATACAACGTGAATCTGGCGAAACTTGAGGAGAAATACGGCACCACGCTGGATCAGCTGGTATCTGACACCACCGGCAAGACGGTCCTCTTTTCAGAACTGTTCGACACTGCCGAGTTGGATCTCGAAGATGCGGTGCCTGAGCGCGAGTTCAATCGACGAGCGACCGACAATATCGAGGAGCCCGTACGGAGCCGGATCTCGATTGACATCGCTGGTGTGAACAAATGGCTTTTGGCAGCGACGATCATAGTTGTGATGATAAGTGCGGGGATCTATTTCTGGGCCGATCGTTACGACCATGAATCAACTGCCGCAGAGGTTGCGGCTACGGTCGAACTCGATGGATCAGACCTTGCGCAATTTCTTGTCGGAGCTCGTTCAACCGAGCAAACGCTTTACGGTATGACGCAGCCCTCTTGGGAAACGCTCAGCGAAGCGGAGAAGATGGATTTCCTCAAGCGGGCCGCAGCCTTTGCCGATAAACGTGGTTTGAAACGTGTGAACCTTCTAAACAAAAAGGGCCGAACCGTTGCATACGCTGTGGGCGACAGGTTTGAGCTTTTGGGTCCGTCATAGCGACGCAAACAATTGATTTCCCCCGGGAAATAGGCTGTCTGTCCAGGACGGCCTTTTTCTATTGACTCAGATACGTGCGGCGACAAAGGCAGAAGAATCTAACTCCGGAGAAAATTTTAGAATCTGAATCGAAATACACATTTACTCAATCATTGTTCTATACCGGCAGGACAGAAAGGTGTTTCGTTGCAAAACGAAGTTAATTTTGCGTAAATAGAAAAGTACGCAAGATCCAAGGTTCATACTGATTCTCACAAAACAGCCCCCGTAACGTATGCAGGAATTTACAGATCAAATGCCCTCGGACATAAAACGCTACCCGATGGTGCCGATTCGCGATGTGGTCATCTTTCCCTACACCAAGGTTGCTTTCAAGATCGGCCGTCCGAGCAGTGTAAAGGCACTGGAAGAGGCGATGACAGGTGAGCGGGACATATTTCTTGCGACACAACACGACGCCACCATTGACGAGCCGAATGCAGACCAGATCTATATGGTTGGGACCCTTGGGCGAATTCTGCAAGCCCAGCGACAGGAGAACGGCCAGATAAAGGTCGTTGTGGAGGGGCGAGAACGCGGACAATCGGTGCGAATCGAACAGGACGACGAGGGTATGTTCTTCGCGTTTGTCCGACGTGTGCAGTCGGTAGACGAATCCGGATACCGAACCGATGGGTTCCTGCAGAAGATACATTCGCTCGTGGAACAGTTTCTCCGCGTTTCGCCGGATGCCTATACCGATGCCCTTCACGCAAGTCTTAGGGGCATTTCCGCAGCCCAGATCGCTGATTCGATGGCATCGCATCTGAGGATCGGGGTAGAGGAAAAACAGCAACTCCTCGAAACGATCTCTGTTTCGGAAAGACTTCAAAAGCTCATCGAAATACTCGAACAGGAAATAGAAAAGCGCCAGCTTGACCGAACTATCCATGCTCGCACCAAAAAGCAGATGGACAAACATCAGCGCGAGTATTACCTGAATGAACAGATCAAGGCGATACACAAGGAGCTTGGGCGAAAGGATGAGAAGGCCGAACTCGAAGATCTGAAGAAGAAGATCGACGAGGCCGGTATGACGGAAGAGGCCCGCGAGAAAGCATTGCAGGAACTTTCCAGATTGGAGGCAATGCCGCCGATGTCCGCTGAGAGCACGGTATCCCGTACCTATCTCGACTGGCTGATAAATGTGCCGTGGACGAAGCGTTCCGATGAGATCGAGGACCTGCAGGAAGCTGAAAGGACGCTAAATGAAGACCATTATGGGCTTGAGAAGATCAAAGAAAGGATACTCGAGTTTCTTGCTGTGAGACAGCTTGTTCGAAATCCTAAGGGAACGATCCTTTGTTTCGTTGGTGCCCCGGGTGTTGGGAAAACATCGCTCGGTAAATCGATCGCGAATGCAACCGGTAGAAAGTTCATGCGGCTTGCGCTTGGCGGGGTCCATGACGAGGCGGAGATCCGCGGCCATCGCCGAACCTATATCGGCGCGCTGCCCGGGCAGATCGTACAGTTAATGAAACGTGCGGGGACTATCAATCCCGTGATACTTCTCGACGAGGTTGACAAGCTCGGCCGAGATTTTCGAGGTGATCCAAGCGCGGCTTTGCTCGAAGTTCTCGACCCAGAACAGAACAATACCTTTCGTGACCACTATCTTGACGTTGATTACGATCTTTCCAATGTATTTTTTATCGCCACAGCTAATGTTTTGCACACGATCCCTCCTGCACTACAAGACCGCCTAGAGGTGCTCAGCTTGTCCGGCTACACAGAGCGGGAGAAGCTCGAGATCGCCAAGCGTCATTTGATCGAAAAACAATGCGAAAACTGCGGGATCGACCGTGAGAGAGTTCGATTTACCGACGATGGGATCCTGGAGACCATTCGTCATTACACGCGGGAGGCGGGCGTAAGAAATCTGGAACGAGAGATCGGATCGTGTCTGAGAAAGATCGCCCGCAAATTCGTTGTGGCCGAATCGAAAGATGATTTTCGCGTCGTGATCGATGCCGAAAAGGTCAGGGAGCTTTTGGGTACAATTCGGTTTCGCAAGCAGGACATTGCTCGCAAGAGTGAGATCGGGCTTGTAAACGGACTTGCGTGGACCGAGGTCGGAGGAGACGTTCTGCAGGTAGAGGCGACACTGGTCGCCGGTAAAGGCGAGGTCACGCTAACGGGTAAGCTTGGCGAGGTGATGCAGGAATCTGCCCGGGCGGCTCTTACATGTGTGCGGTCCCGTGCCGAGCAATTGGGTATCGATCCGAAAGAATTCAGCGAGAAAGACCTTCACATTCATGTGCCTGAGGGTGCGATCCCAAAAGACGGGCCGAGTGCGGGTATCACAATTGCCACCTCCATGGTCTCTGCTCTTACAAAGCGTCTGTCGCGTCACGATGTCGCTATGACAGGCGAGATCACACTCCGGGGCAAAGTGCTTCCGATCGGGGGGGTTAAGGAGAAGCTGCTTGCCGCACACCGGTTCGGTCTCCGGACCGTGATCTTGTCCGCAGAGAATGAAAAGGACCTGGCGGACATTCCCGAAGAGGTCCGTGACGAGCTGACCATTCACAAGGTTGAGACCATTGACGAGGTGCTTAAGGTGGCCCTTGATTCGTCGCCTAACCATACTCCTGCGACGCTGCCCGGCCCTTGGGACGTCCCTGCGGTATCGAGCAACGTCTCCACGTCGGTCGAATAGACGGTTGCGCAGATGAAGATCACCTCGGCCGAATTTATAAAGAGCGCCTTCGAACGTTCTCATTGGGTCGAGGGTGGACTGCCGGAAATAGCGTTCCTTGGCCGATCGAATGTTGGAAAATCTTCGCTTCTTAACGCGCTTCTTGGTCGAAAGGGACTTGCCCGGACCTCAAATACCCCGGGGCGAACGCAGAGCATCAACTTTTTCCTGATCAACGGCCGATTCTATTTTGTGGACCTGCCGGGGTATGGATATGCCCGCGTGCCGAAAACGATGCGGGCAGACTGGGGAAAAATGGCCGAAGAATACCTCTCAAGCAGGGAGGAGCTGGTGCTCGCCGTTCATTTGGTTGATTCTCGGCACCCGCCCGGTCCGCTCGATCTCCAGTTGCATGAGTGGCTGGTTTTCAATAAAAAACAACATATTGTTGTTGCAACCAAGTCTGACAAGCCCTCTAAGCGAGATCTGATCAAAAGCATGAAGGAGATCGAGCGGGCGATGCCCGAAAGCGATGTGTTGGCTTTCTCCTCTAAGACCGGTTTGGGACGTGAAGGCCTCTGGGGAAGGATCGCAAAATTTATTTGAAATCTTGAAAAAAATATTTGCTTTCTCGGCATAAATGTAGTAATAATTGAACAATCCTTAAAGCTCTAGGGTTTGCGGAAGAGCGTTTCGCTCATTTCTTTTGCATTACTACTTAATAATTCCATACGAACCACTCCGCGTTTAATTTTCGATACATGTCCGAGCGGCGCCAGGCCAGGCCATATCTGAACGTTAAAGCGTTGTAACACGATAGCGTGATCCCAAATTGATTACACAAAATGGCTACCAAGACAACTACCACCCGGAAAGGTCGTTCGGCGAAATCCGACGAGAACAATGCTGAGGTCGAAAACCCGGCAAACGGCGACGAGACCACTGAGAAAACAGACCAAAAACCGACCTCAAACGGCGGTCAGGAAGGCGAACTTCTCAATCTTGCCGATCTAAAGGAGATGTCCATCAGTGAACTGACGCACATCGCCAAAGAGATGGGCATCGAGGGAGCGTCCGGGCTTAGGAAGCAGGAGCTTATATTTAAGGTCCTCGCCGCCCAGACGGAGAAAAGCGGACTCATTTTCTCTGAGGGGGTCCTGGAAACGCTCCCGGATGGTTTCGGGTTTCTAAGAGCACCTGAATACAACTATCTTCCCGGGCCTGACGACATCTACGTAAGTCCGTCGCAGATCCGGAAATTTGACCTCCGGACCGGTGACACCGTCTCCGGACAGATCAGGCCGCCGAAAGAAGGCGAGCGATATTTTGCACTCATCAAGGTAGAGGCGATAAATTTTGAGGCTCCGGAGACGTCACGCGAGAAGATCTTCTTTGACAATCTGACTCCGCTTTATCCTGACGAACAGCTCAAGATGGAGACCACGCCGGATAACATCTCCGCGCGGGTGCTGGATCTGGTCACCCCGATCGGAAAAGGACAACGCGCGTTGATCGTTGCTCCGCCCAGGACGGGTAAGACAGTTCTTCTTCAAACGATCGCGAATTCGATCACCCAGAACCATCCGGAGGTTACGCTAATCGTGCTGCTTATTGACGAACGGCCCGAAGAGGTCACGGATATGCAGCGTTCGGTTAACGGAGAAGTGATCTCATCGACATTTGACGAGCCGCCGACCCGCCACGTACAGGTTTCGGACATGGTGATCGAAAAGGCAAAGCGTCTGGTCGAGCATAAGCGCGATGTGGTTATCCTGCTCGATTCGATCACGAGGCTTGCGCGGGCACACAACGCCGTGGTGCCTCCGTCAGGCAAGATCTTGTCGGGCGGTATCGATTCAAATGCTCTGCAGCGGCCAAAACGCTTCTTTGGTGCGGCGAGAAACATCGAAGAAGGCGGTTCGCTGACGATCATCGCAACAGCGCTGATAGACACGGGCTCGCGTATGGACGACGTGATCTTTGAGGAATTTAAGGGAACTGGCAACTCCGAGATACACCTTGACCGAAGGCTTTCGGACAAGCGCCTCTTCCCGTCGATCGACCTGCAAAGGTCTGGAACCCGCAAAGAGGAGCTTTTGCTCGGCAAGGAAGACCTTAACCGGATCTGGGTTATGCGCCGCGTGCTCAACCCGCTTTCGCCCGTTGAGCAAATGGAAGTAGTGCTCGAGCGTCTCGGCAAAACAAAGACCAACGCCGAGTTTCTTGCATCGATGCAGACCTAAGTGAATAGAGAACTGAGAGTTGAGAATGGAGAATAGCGGAGCCTCGGATAGAGTGAATCCGTAAAAAGAAAAATCCTTCAGTTTCGCTTTACGCATAATACATAATAAAGGTATACAAATTTGTAATAAGCGAGCATAAGGAATTCGTTTTATCCAAACAATTGCTTCGATCGGGAACATCTATCGGGGCGAATGTTGCAGAAGCGAATCAGGCCCAATCGAAAACTGAGTTTGTAAGCAAGCTGTCGATAGCTTTGAAGGAAACAGTTGAAACTGAATATTGGCTATCTTTACTTCGTGACAGCGAGTACTTGACGGTCATCCAAAGCGAATCAGTTATCAATGACTGTAATGAGCTGAAGGCGATTCTGATCGCCTCGATCAAATCATCGAAAAGGAGGATCTGAGCCTTTCGGATTCTCCATTTTCATTTCTCAGTTTTCCATTCTCAGTTCTATGCGTGTTGCCGTTATTTCTGCCGAAGCAGTCCCATATTCCAAAACGGGAGGGCTTGGCGACGTTGCCGGTGCCCTGCCAAAGGCATTAAAGGCGGTTGGGGTGGATCCTGTTCTGATAACACCCTGCTATTGGCAGACAAAGGGCGAGCATCTGTGGAAGACCGCCATCGACGACCTGAATGTCGATTGGCGCGGCGGCATCTATCCTGCAAAGGCTTTTTACAGCGAGGCAAACGGTTCTCCTACGTTTCTTATCGACGCCCCGTCACTCTTCCATCGAGATTCAATATACGGCTACAGGGAAGACCACGAACGTTTTGCCTTTTTCAATCATGCCGCGCTGGTGCTTTTGAAACGGATCGGGGCCGCTCCGGATATAGTTCACCTGAACGACTGGCATTGCGGTTTTGCAGCGGTCGAACTTGCCGCAGCACGCCGATGGGACAGCTATTGGCAAAACACCCGAACAGTTTTTTCTATCCACAATATGGCCTATCAGGGTGGCTTTGGGCTGGGCGAGCTTTGGAAACTGGGGTTCGGTTCCGAATTTGCCCGTAATGCTTTTTCGTTTGAGGGCTATGCCTCAGCGATGAAGGCAGGGCTTGAGGTTTCGGACACGCTTTCTACCGTTTCTCGCAGATATTCGCTGGAGATACAGACCCCGGAAAACGGCTATGGCCTGGAATGGCTGACCAGAAGACGGTCGGACCGGCTTGTCGGAATTACGAATGGAGTTGATTTCGAGGTGTGGGACCCGGCGACCGACCCTGAACTGCCGGCACATTTTGATATCAACGATCTTAGCGGCAAGGCCGAATGTAAACGCCGATTGCTGGAAGAATTTTCGCTGCCGATCGATCCGGAACGGCCGATACTTGCCAGTGTAACGAGGCTGACGGCACAAAAGGGCATCGAACTAATGATGCAGGCCGCCGGGGCAATACTCGATGCCGGGGCATATATGATCTCGCTTGGATCCGGCGAAAAGCACTATGAGGACTTCTGGCAGCGTCTCCGCGATTTTGCACCGCGACAGGTAGGGATCTACCGAGGCTATAACGAAAGCCTGGCCCACCGGATAGAGGCCGGTGCGGATATGTTTCTGATGCCGTCGAAGTTCGAACCGTGCGGGCTTAACCAGATGTACAGCCTGCGATACGGCACGATACCGATAGTCCGGGCTGTCGGCGGGCTGGACGATACTGTAGAGAACTGGGACCCAGTAAACAGAAGCGGCAACGGCTTCAAATTTGGCCCGTATTCGGCCGGGCCTTTTGTTGAGAGCATCTACGAGGCCCTTTTTGCCTACGCCGATCACGATGCCTGGCGACAGATACAACTAAACGGAATGGCCGTGGATAACTCCTGGGAAAACGCCGCACGGAAATACGTGGAGCTTTATAAATGGACGATCTCGACCTGATAGATCTTCAAATTCCGTCTTTTCAAATTGACCAACATATTGGTCTAACGGAGCCAGTGCCTGAAATGGCAGAAGAATTGGCCCGCCTCGTTCAGGCAAATCTGGCCCATTTGAAGCCATGGATGCCGTGGGCAGTTGATGATTATTCAGCCAAACACGCGCTTGAGTGGATAGAAATGTGCCGTCGTTCATTTGAAGACGATGGGTCGTTCGGCTGTGTGATAATCTTTGACAAAACCATGATCGGAACTATCGGGGTCCATCATATGGACAAGGTGAATCGTCATGCAGCCATTGGATACTGGATAGACCGACATTATCAAGGCAAAGGAATAGTGACCAGGTGTTGTAAGATGATGCTCGATCATCTGTTTGATACGATTGGGCTTAACCGCGTGCAGATCAACTGCAACATTGAAAATGTTCGCAGCCGCGCTATCCCGAGAAAGCTTGGATTTACAGAAGAAGGGACCCTTAGAAAGATCGAGTTTGTAAATGGGGAATTCCGCGATTGGGTCGTGTATGGATTGCTGAAAAGTGAGCGGCAGGCTTAATAATTTATGATAATCGTAATAATCGGTGCCCAGTGGGGCGACGAGGGTAAGGGAAAGGTCGTTGATCTTTTGGCCGACCGGTTCGATATCGTTTCGCGATATCAGGGCGGGCATAATGCCGGCCACAGTGTATATGTCGGCGATAAAGCCTTTGTTCTCAGGCTTTTGCCGTCGGGCATCATACATCCGGACAAGACCTGTGTTCTTGGCAACGGGATGGTCATAGACCCAAAGGCATTTTTCGAGGAGATCGACCAGATAGCCCAACAGGGCATCGAGGTAACGCCCGAACGGCTAAAGGTCTCAAGTCGTGCCCATCTGATAATGCCCTATCATAGGGCGCTCGACCACACGTCCGAAGAGCGGCTAGGCAACGAAAAGATCGGCACCACGCTTCGCGGCATAGGCCCGGCATACGAAGACAAGGCCGGACGGCGGGGAATTCGTGTTGCGGACGCGCTGTCGCCGGAGATATTAAAGCTGCGGGTGGAGCGGAACCTGGAAGAGGCAAACCGGATAATTGTGCTTTTCGGCAATCAGCCGCTCAGATCGGATGAGATATTAGAGGAGATAACACCGCTGGTCGAACGGCTCCGGCCATTTGTCTGCGAGACATCTCATTTCCTTGCCGAAGCAAAAAAAGCCGATCGAAAGATCCTGCTTGAAGGAGCACAGGCAACATTGCTGGATGTGGATCACGGAACTTATCCCTACGTTACGTCGTCAAACCCGACGGCTGGCGGGGCCTCGGTCGGAGCGGGCATACCTCCGCATCACATCACCGGTGTTCTGGGAATTGTCCGCACCTATGCAACACGTGTCGGCGAAGGGCCTTTTCCGACCGAAATGCTCGATGCAGAAGAAGATATCGCGCATCTGATACGCGAACGCGGAAACGAATACGGCTCTGTCACCAGAAGGCCTCGCCGCTGCGGATGGTTTGACGCGGTCTCCACGCGATATGCCTCAGAACTGAACGGGTTCGATTCGATCGCGTTGACAAAACTCGATGTTCTGGACGAACTCGACGAGATAAAGGTCTGTGTCGGTTATGAGATAGACGGTGTGAGAACAGACACCTTTCCGGCCGTCGCCAAAGACCTGCGTAAGCTAAAGGCGGTATATGAGACGCTTCCGGGCTGGAGAACGGATACGCTCGGTATCACGAGGTTTGACGAATTGCCCAAGAACGCCCGCCGATATGTCGAATTTTTGTCGGACATGGTAGGTGTCGAAATTGGACTTGTATCAACCGGCCCCGAGCGGGCACAGACCATTCTGATAGCGGATTCCGTGATGGAAGGGTGGTTCAGTGAAACCTCGGCGGCATGAAACCCGGGTTTTGACTGTGGGATAGGTGGTTGTAAAACTGCGCTGAACGTACGAATAGGAATTGGAGGAGATCAGTGAAGAACATTGGAAGCTTGTTTTTGGTGCTGGTGGTCATGATGGGACTGGTGCTGGCTTGTGGCGGCGGGGACCCGGTTCCCAAGCAATATCAGGGAAACTGGGTCGGCTCAGATGGCTCAACGATGTATATGCACAGCGACGGTAAGGCCGGATTCAAGATCGGCGGGAAATCGGTAGAGGGGGGTGGAGCCGAGATCGACGAGGCGAAAGGAACACTGACCATCTCGCTTTTCGGGCTCAGTCAGACGTGGGAGATCGACAGCGAACCGAACGAGGATGGTGAAATGGTACTCAGCGGTGTTACCTTCCGGAAGCAGTAGGCAGGTGAATAATGACAGCGCGGCCGTTCAAGTTCGGCGACAAATATCGTGAAGGCGTTAGTGTGGTCGCATATCACGAGAGATTCAAGTCAGATTTTGGAAGGCTGAATTACGAATGGATCGAACGTTATTTTGTGGTCGAACATCACGACCGTGAGCTTCTGGACCAGCCGTACGAGACCATCATTGAACCGGGTGGTGAGATATTTTTTGCTGTGGCGGGCGGTGAGGCCGTGGGAACCGCGGCGATGATACCCGAGGGGGACGAGCGCTTTGAGCTGGCGAAAATGGCGGTTTCGCCCGACTGGCAGGGGCGCGGCATCGGGGACATGCTCTTAGAGACATGTGTCGGTTTTGCCCGCGAACGGAAGGCTCTGAGCATTGTTTTGCTCTCGAACACGCGGCTAAAGGCGGCCATCGGACTGTATCGCAAACACGGCTTTCGCGAGACGTTGACAGACTCCCGCTCGCCGTATGAACGCGTAAATATCCGGATGGAACTTGCCTTGTGATCGGCCAATATGTAAAATTTTGAATTTGGCCGGAGACTTGGCTGGTCGTTTTCCCAGGCAAAACCCGGCATCGTGGTCCGATAGCTCAGTTGGTAGAGCAAATGGCTTTTAACCATTGGGTCCCAGGTTCGAGTCCTGGTCGGATCACCATTTCTTTCGCAACGCAGGCCTCGATGGTCTGCGTTTCGCTTTACCAGGCGTTCTCAAAATCTTCACTTGTGTATTCGTGGTTCCGTTCGACGTAACCGGTCTCCTCGGAAGCGGGATCAAGCGAAAACGAAGACTTTCCAAAAGCGCGCGCCATTAGCGCGATTGGAAATAGAACAACGAAAAAGACGATCGAAAGAAGTATGGTGCCATTTATCGTACCGAGGAATTGCCCAAATTTCATCCAGGACCATACGATCCAATTACGAACAAACGACGAAAGTAGGCCTATAACACCGATCGCGAACGCTAAAGCGGGAAGAAAGTGAAACTCTACGAAGATCAAGTAGAGGCCCATCAGTCCCATGGTAATGCTGAGCAGCACTTCAAAATCTTTGTTCTTATTCATGTCTTTCCATTTTCCTTAACAAAGTAGGTTTTAGAAAAGCGTATAGATGAACGGCGAAAGCGCTGAGGAACCGCCGATCACGATCAGAATACCCAGAATAAGCAGCACAATGATCACAGGCGCCAACCACCACTTTTTTCGACCGGCGATGAACGAGAATAGGTCGCGAATAAGTTCCATTTTTTCTTACTTCCTTTTTCTAAATTCAATATTCATAAAGCCAATGCTCGAAAGCGAAAATTGAATAGCGCCACTAAGTCGGTCAATTGGAGCACAAATGTGATTAGCTAACTGCCAAGTTTAACGTATTCGGAATAATTGCTTTTCAAATACAGTCGAATATCCTTGGCTATCACGCTTGCAACTCGAGCGGCGCCCGCATTGGTGAAATGGATCGCGTCGTAATAGAATTCGGTACTCTTTGGCATTTCTACGGCAAGGTCAATAACCGTGGTGTTCGTAGCTCTGCCAATTTCTCTGGTCTGCTGATTATAGAGTTCGAGCGTTCTCCAATACAGCTCGCCATTTGAGCCCGCGGATAATGCGATCTTCTTGAGATCGGCTCCCGTCTCAGGGTCGACACCAACACCTACAACTGTTGGCTGAGTTAGCAGGATCGGCTCAATTCCGGCCGCCTTGGTGGATTCGATCAGTCGCAGTAATCTGGTCCGAAAATCCTTTAGCCATTGGTTATGTTGAGCCAATATCCGATCCATCTCGTCTGTCGAAAGGTCACGTGTGCCAACCCTTGCAAAATCAAGATGTTCGTGTTTGACACCAAGACGCCGGGCAGCCTCAGCGCGATGATAATTAAGATAAATGTTGAAGATCTCGCTTTTTTTTAGAACGTTCGCCAGCGGACGATCAATGATACTCTCATCGTAGTCAACCAGGTCTTCTCTTCCAACGTCGTTTGCACCAACAAGGTAAAGGATGATCTTGGGTCTTAGCCGAACAAGAAAATCGTCAAGGAGGATCTGGTGCCCAAACGTAGAATGTCCGTCCAGCCCCGCGTTGTTCAGCCAAACCCTTTCAAAGCTAGATTCAAGGTCTCGCATCAGGACCGCAGACCAGGTTTTATCATCGGAAAGGTAATAACATTCTGTCGTGCTGCCGCCGACAGTCACGATCGACAGACGATTTTCGAGATCGTTGGGCTTTTCAGGTCCGCGGAAACCGAGTGAATTTGTAGTTCGGAGTATGTATTTATCGAGACGAGGATTATGATCGTTCTCGATATGGTGAACCCTATTGACCGGAAGCATTATTTTGTCGCCGCGGAGCCGCGACGCAAATGGATTGTAAAGACGCAGCATCACCTCAAGTGCTAATATGGTGAACAGCACAAGGAAAAGGACGTATCCGATATTTTTTAGCGATAACAGCTTCCTTACGCGTCTCATTCGACTCCTAGTCTAACTGGTATTCCGCCTGCCACTCGTCTGTTTCCTTCCATTCCTGCTGCTGGGTCTTGTCAAAAAGATAATTGCCAATTACCAGAAAATCCATTTCGGTTCTCATGAAACATCGATAAGCATCTTCGGGTGTGCATACAATAGGCTCGCCACGCACATTAAAGCTTGTATTTACGATCACACCATACCCGGTTTTGCGCTGAAATACTTCGATCAATTGCCAATACCTTTCGTTTGTTTCCTTATGAACCGTCTGTATTCGAGCTGAAAAATCGATATGTGTGATTGCCGGCAGGTCGGATCGTAAATGATAGAGCTTCTTCTTAAGCGGAAGGTCAGCGTAATTATCCGGCACGGTCTTCCTGCGTTTGTCTTTCACCTGATGAACAAGGAGCATGTATGGTGAAGACGTCTTCAATGAGAAGTAGTCTTCCTTTACTTCGTCGAGAACAGAAGGAGCAAACGGCCGAAAGCTTTCACGGTACTTGATCTTCAAGTTTAATTGTCTTTGCATTTCAGGGTTCCTGGCATCACCCAGAATACTTCGATTCCCGAGGGCCCGTGGGCCAAATTCCATTCGACCCTGGAACCAGCCTACGACCTTGCCATCGGCCAGAACCTCTGCCGTTTTCTCGGCCAACACGGAGAAGCTGTCAAAATGCTCAAACACGGCGCGGTACTTCCTGGAAACCTGTCGGATTTCTAGGTCTGAGAACTCCGGGCCCAAATACGCACCATGCATCGAATCATAGCAGCCAGACGGAGTTCGTTGATTGTTAAAATAAATGTGATAGGCGGCGAGAGCGGAACCGACCGCGCCTCCAGCGTCCCCTGCCGCAGGCTGGATGTAGATCTCGTCAAATATCCCTTCATCTTGAAGCTTGCCGTTTGCCACACAGTTGAGAGCCACGCCGCCGGCCATGCAAAGTTTATTTGCACCAGTTAGCCGTTTTGCCTCGCGTGCCATTAGCACGACGACTTCTTCCGTGACATTCTGGATCGCCAATGCGAGATCACAATATTCTTGGCTCAATTCTGATTCGGGCTGGCGTTTGGGGACCCCGAAAAGCTCTAACCATCGGGAGTCGTTAGTCATTCTTAGCCCGGTTGGATAATCAAAATATTCCTGATTCAACCAAACAGAACCGTCATCATATATCTTGATCAATTTAGATCTGATGAGATCGATATACTTCCTTACGGCCGCGGAATTAGGCGATCCATACGGAGCTAACCCCATTAGCTTGTATTCGCCCGAATTGACCTTGAATCCGCAATAGTAAGTAAAGGCCGAATAAAGCAAACCGAGCGAATGGGGAAATCTCAGCTCCTTGATCGCTGTAATACTGTTGTTCTCACCTAGAGAGATCGATGCCGTCGCCCATTCTCCAACCCCGTCAATTGTGAGTATCGCCGCTTTCTCGAACGGTGACACAAAAAACGTACTCGCGGCGTGGGAAAGGTGATGTTCGGGGAAGAGAAGCTTCAACTTCTTGGCATCGTATGGTCCGATCTCCCGGAGGCCATCCCGGAGCATTTTCTTCAAGAACATTTTTTCCTTGAGCCAAACGGGAATCGCGGTAAGAAAGGAACGCAGCCCCTTCGGGGCGAAGGAATAATAGGTCTCAAGCAGCCGTTCGAACTTGAGAAAGGGCTTGTCATAGAATACGACCGCATCTAGGTCGTCGATTGAAAGACCGGCGTATGAGAGGCAAAACCGCGCAGCATTCAGAGGAAACGAGGGATCGTGTTTTTTGCGGGTAAACCTTTCTTCCTGTGCGGCCGCCAGCACCTCGCCGTCCTGGATCAAGGCACAGGCTGAGTCGTGATAATAGGCGGAGATTCCAAGGATATTCATATGTGTAGGCGGAGACGAGCTCCAAATCGGCGGTTTGCTTTATATGCTGTCAATAGCGAATGCCTGAACTCCCTGGAACCTTATACTTACACAACATTTCGTTGTTTATTTATCGATTTTCTGCGCCTGCGGCAACAACGGATTATCCGGCAAATCACACTATATTGCAAGCATTTTTTTGCCCACGAATTCTCCCTTCAAATCGAACACGAACACCCGCCGATCGACCGGAGGTCAATGACATCTAAGACCGGAATTAGCTAGTCTCTGCGTGTCTATTTTCCAGCCCCGCAACCCGCTCGAAAACTCCCTTACGGACCATCGTATTTCCGCACGATTGTAAAGGTCGAATCGTGTGTTATTTCCCAATAAGATCTGATGGAAATTCGGTGGCGAAGCAGGGAGAAAACTGCATTGAACGCGAGTTAGCGGAGTTTGTAGATCACATATGTCTTGGTCTCAAAAACCTTTGGGAGATCGTATCTTCCCTGGCTTATAAGATAGTCGGCGGAATAACGGTCCTTTATGGAGAGGACCTGGGTCTCGGAGAGAGAATTGAACCTTGCCTCCGCGTCGGAAAAGTCCGTGTCCCGGGCGCTCAGCTCGGTCGTGCCGGCAAGGTCACCGATCCGTTTCCGCCACTCGCCAAAGCGGTCATAGGTAGGGTAACGAAACGATGCGATGTTTGCCCTCCGCGTGTAATACCAAACTTCTATATGGTTCGGTGGTGCTATCACTAAGGCGTCTTCAGGAGTATTCTCGGCTACCCAGCGAAAGGCTGTTTCGACGTCCGAAACCTGCAATGTCCACGAATCGACAAGTGTATCCAGCCGGGAGGAGGAATAGGAGACCGGGTTCAAAAGGGCGACCAGCACAGCAGCCAGAAGGGCCGCTGAGACGCGTTTCCACAGGTCTTTGCTCTCTTTGATCACATAAAATGCGGAGAAAAGAAAAAAGATCCCGACTACGACAGGGAAAAGACGCATCGGCTGAAAGCGGAGCAGAGGATACATCTCAAACCACCTAAAGATAAGGGCGGACGCAAAGACCGCGGCGAGCAGAAGCTGGAACTTGAACAAGAACCTTAGGGCAAACTTTGTACTCCGTCCCATAATTGCATAGTTGAAGCCCAACATTGCGGCCAGTATCACAAAATCACGTCGAGAAAAATAGAACGGATCCAGATGCCATGGCACTCGATGGATAACCAGGTATCGCCAATCATCGTATGTCGCCGCCCCCCCACCGATCTGGTCGCTAACTATAAAGAGTAGGCCGGGGCTCGCGGCTGCGACGATCGCAAATCCCGTCACGAATATTTCTCTTGGGGGAACTCGCTCCACCGCAAGAGCAAACATTGCGGCGGGTATCGCCCAAAGCCCGACACCGGGGTGAATACTAAAGGCGAGCCCCATCAGAACGCCCGCACAAAGGTACTTTTTTGAAGTAAACGCCAATAACGAAAAAAGCAGCAGAGAAGCGGAGGCAGCGCCGGCCTCAAATCCGCCGAAGAACCAGACATTGTTCGCGATCGTCTGCCCGTATGCGAGCCAAACGGCGATGGCGGCAGTTACACAGAGGTACCCGTTCGACCATAAACGGCCCAAAAGGATGAGAGGGACCATGCACCCTACCCACACCAAGACGCGTCCCGCCCAGCCCATCGCCTCGATGGAAAGCACCGATGCGGGCACCGAGAACACAAGGTTGAAAAAACCGTGTTCATATGCCGGACGGCTGAAAGTCCAGTCGTTGGGTAGGAAGCCGGGTTCGAGCCGGAGAAGATAGACGAACTCGTTGCTGTGGGGGACCTTCTGTCCGAAGAAAAGTGCGACGATCGCAAGCAAGACCAGCAGTGATAAAAGAAACGAGACAGGCTCGGCCCTCAGGAGCGCGAACATAGAGTCCGGCTGGACGGTCGCGGGTCCAGACTCGGTGGCCTCCGGCGGATCTTCGTATCCAATTTCTTTTGATCGGTCAGTGTCCATTTTCCGACGTTTTCCAACCCAATAAAAGACGACTGTGAGGAAAAACAACGTGTAAAGCGTTTTGGAATAGGCTAGATGTCGGCGGCGGCCCGGATGGCCAGATCGCGGCCTTTTGCGTTTTCCGCGTGTTCGCTCATTGGAACAACGGAGAATGACCTCGAGAGCCTCTCAATAATATCCTGCAGCAGATCATTCTTTTCGGGCCAGGACAGGGCCATGCCGGGGAAGAACCGCAACTCCTCCACGTCTTCTGCTCCGAGGAAATCGAGCGGATGGAGCAAGATCGAAGGTTCGACGCCGGCCAGCCTGCACATTCTAAGCGCCGTTCGCCAATAGGCCCTTGCGGCGGACGGGGAAAACGATGCCAAATACATCAGATAGCTGACATGGATCGGTGTTTTCAAACCCGGAAGCGTGGTAACCGGTACCTCGACCAGGCGACGTACTTCAGTTTCAATAAGATAGGGTTTGAGCGGCCGAAAACCGTCAGAGATCTTTCCGAAGAGCTTCTTTCTCTGCTCCCGCTCCTCTTTCGTCATCTCTTCAGATTTGAAAAAATAAAATGCTCGGGCGAGCGGGCCTATAAAGGTCGGAAACGTTGATGCATCATAGTCATAACCCCGCTCCGCGAGTACCTCGATCACAGCCGGCGAGAGGCTGAAACCGGGTCCGCGAAATCCGCGTGTTCGGACGCCGGTGGCTGCCTCTATAGCTTCTTCGGAGCGTTCAAATTCCTCGATCAACTCATCGCGGGTGTAAAGATGTAGCCATGGCTCGTGATCGAACGAATGATTGGCGACCTCATGGCCCGCCGCGGGTATTGCGGCGAGAGCCTCACGGTTCTTATGATGGGAGGCGTCCCGGCCGATCACGAAATAGGTTATTTTGAGGCCGAGACGATCGAATAGTGAAAGAGAGCGGGGCACGGCAATGTCCAGATAGGAGGGATACGTCTCCCATCCCGGTATCTTGCTTGACCTCATATATGCCCACTGGTTGTCCATATCGAGCGAGAGGCTGGAGATCGGTTTGATATTAGTGCCCATTTTCATTTGCGTTTACCGGCGGCCAAGGCACGGAACACGTTAAAACTCAGATATACTCCCAATCACATAAGAAATTCAGCCGTATTCATAATACTACCGCTTCCGAATGAGACAGTCCCTATCTATAGATATTCAGGCCGTCGTCAAGACCGTTCGATGCCGCGTCCTTCCTGATATACCATAGGGACTTGTCCGGTACCGTGATCTCAGTATAGCTGTCAGACAAAAGCTCCAGCGTCGCCACGGAATTAATTGAAATAAGTTTCTTGCACGGACGGTCTATAACGATAAATTTCGGCATCCCCTCGGCGAGATCCTTCTCAAGCCGCCTCCATTGACGCGGCGGAAAAAATTCTGGGCTCCATCCGTTTGACGCGATCCGAGGGTAGGTATCAGCAAGATAGTAATAAAGCGGGTTTGCACAAGCAAATATGTCGGGGCTCTCGTTTTCCGCCATAGGGAGGGCGGCAAGTGCCTGTCGGACCTGTTCATACTTTGCGATGCGGTCGCCTGCGGGCTGAAAGAACCCGGGCCTGAACACCTTGATTCCTTTTCGGTCGGCAGCGCGTTTTGCCATTTCGAGAGAATTGTCCAACTGAGTAAACGCGAAAAAAGTCAGAATGGCAACTACGGCGACCGCAACAGCCAACCTCGGCCGTGACGTCCGCCCGGACAGGGAAATGACTGCATCCCAAATATGCTCGACACCCTTTACACCCAACAGTCCGAGCGGTATGAAAAACAACATCAAGTGATAACCCCACCACGACGCCGCCTGGAGAAGGACAGCGACAGAACCCACCACCATCCACAAAACGAGGGTTACCGAAAATAGCCCCGATCTCGTCGCGGGCATCAGCCTGGACGCCCGAGCGTTTCCGTGCGTTCTTTGAACAGCAAGAAGCCGGGCCGACCCAGCCACGAGTGCGATAGACCCAAGCACGATGATCGGAAGAAAGTTCCAAAAAAACCATACCAGGCCCAAACGCAAAAACCTCATCCGATGCCACCCCGAGAACATCGAAACCGACTCTCCCGGGTACAAGAACGTAACGTAGAAAAGTTCCGGCAACGTATCGTGGCAAGCGAAATACACCAACGTAACCAACAAAGGAAGAGCGGCGCCTGCGGCGAAAATAGCGGCGGCCAAAAAACACTCGGTAAACGGGGCGGTTTGCAAACGACGAAAATAATAGAGTAGTAAAAATGCGAAAATCGAGACGACCACTATCAAATAGGCCGATTTGAACAAGATGACAGCTCCGCAGAAAAGTCCTCCGAGAAAGAACATTGATCGCGAGACCCTGCCGGGCGAACGATGGACCGCGCTCAGTAAGACCAGGACGGTATAAAGGATGGGTGCCCCAACGAGCGTTTCTACCTGGGTCATCCGCCAGCTGTCGGCCGCAAAGTAGTAAACTCCGACCGTAAACAATGGTGTAGCGGCAGCCAATGGCCAATAGCGGAAATACCAGTTCAGTCCCCGGATGAGAACGACAGAAAACAATAGCCAAAAAACTAGTTCGAAAACGTGGATACCTAGCTCGGAAAACCCGAAAAGCGTCCCGCCGGCAAGATAGAACAGGAAGATCCCCGGTTGTTTTACGTCCCAGATATCGCGGTAAAGCACGGCCCCATCGGCAATAGCGAGAGCAAACACGGTGAACATCGCCTGATCACCGGAAAACGTTTCCGAAAGTCGGGTTATGCCCAGGAAGGCCACTGCCGCCAGTGAGCCCAATATTACAAAACCGTAGATCGCGGGAGTGCGAAGATTCACGAACCCTCCGTAAACCTATTCGTCCCGCTGACCCGCGCCAACGCAAACAGGCAGGCAAGAACAAAGGTAGGCAATTTGCGAATTGAAGTGGGCATGGAAAAAGATCTGATCAGTCAGAACTAGTCGGCACTGAACAAACGGGCAAATGCGCTCTCGGCCACCTGGACCGTTTCGTTCACATTTAGCGTACCATTGGTGATCTGAGACGAATTAACCACAAAAACACCGTCGATAGAGGTCCTGATGTCCGGCACTTGTTCGGAATAGTTGAGCACGGGCAACGGGAACACCCGGCGAACTCGCGATATCTTGAACTCAACTATATCATCGCGGTCAAAGTCGGGGTACATTGCCTCGAGGCCGCGAACGAAATGCTCGCGGATCGCGTCGTCGGACTCCTCGAACATAGGGTCATCCGGCGGTATATAGCGGGGCAGATAGACAAGCGCAAGCCCGCCGAATTCGCTCTTGTCCACAAGAGCAGACATCTCTATGATACCCGTAAACGGGGTCTCATCCGTGATGTTCGTAACGTAATAATCTGAGATGGAACGTTTCAAGAGCATCGAGGCACAGACGATACCCTGATATCGCACACCAAGGAGCACCGACCGTTCGGCCTCCTCAAGTTCGGGGACAAGCTTTGCGACCACGTTTGCCGGACAGGTCAGTATCACGCGGTCAAACACGCGGCGGCCTTCGCTCTCCTCTACCATAACGGCCCCATCGCCATTGCCGGTTATCGACCGGATATTTGCGTTCAGCTTGACCTCAACGCCCCTTTCGTCAAGCACCTCGCCAAATCGGCCAAGCAGCCTCGCGTATCCGCCCCGGACATAGCCGAACATCTCTTTTTTCATACCCGAGTGTCGTGCTGCATACATCCGCTGGATCGAGGCCCAGATAAAAGCTGCGGAAGATTCGGCATATGCCTCGCCGAGTTTTGCCTTGAGCAGGGGACGCCAGATCTTTTCAAAAGTACGGCGGCCCGAAAGCCGCGTAAGCCACCGTTCGACGGGTATCTGCTCGAGTTTGCGCCAGTTCTTGATCTTCGAGGCGTAGAAGATGGTAAAACCGAGCCGGACCTTGCTTATCAAATCGAGCGGCGGGAAGGTAAGAAACTCTATGGTGTCCGACATCGAGACCAGTCGTCCGTCCGTGTAGAACCCCGTCTTTGTCTCAACCCACTCGAACTCGTCGCCGATTCCCAGGTCTTCCACTATTTTCCGCGTAAAACGATCGGAAAAAAGCGTAACGTGGTAATGGCGGTCCCATGTGATCTCGCCGATCTGCCAAACGCTGGCGAGGCCGCCGATCTCGGGCGCTGCCTCGTATAGCGTTACATTGTGGCCGGCCTCCGAGCACCGAAGGGCAAGCGTCAATCCCAGCATTCCGGCGCCGACTATTGCTATCTTTTCAGGCATTGGTGACAAACAGGCAGGCTTATTTCGGATGTTCCTCCGGGGCGGCAGAGATCACCTGGCGTTCGCCGTGATCGATATTGGCGGGCTTATTTCCCAATGCACGCATTCGGGCAAGCCGGCTCATCAGCTTCACGTGGCCGCCGATCGTATTAAGAGTCCGCATCTTTGAGACGCCAAAAAGCCTCACCTCAAGCACGGTGGGAAATTCTACTATCGTGCCGCCCTTAAGGTCTAGCCGGCCGAGCATCTCGGCTACACCATGATATCCGGTCTCTTCTAGCTCCAGCCCGATCATCGAGCTGCGGCGATAGACGCGAAAACAGGCCGTGTACGAATCAAGCTTTGAGTGGAGCACCCGGCGATAAATGAACGAAGCACCCTTAGAAAGCAGCAGCCGCCAGCCCGGCACATTTCTGACCCCGCCGTCCTTGTGATAGGGCGAAGCGGTGACCATATCCACCCCCTCGGTAAGGAGCGGCACCATACGCGGGAGTTCAAAGGGGTCAAACGTGCAGTCGCAATCGATCGAACAGACGATCTCTGTCTCGGCGGCGTGGATGCCCGTCATTATGGCTCCGGCAACGCCCTTATTCTCTGCATGTTCAATAATAGTGGCCTTTGGGTCGTCGCCGAAAAGGGAGTGCATCGTCTCCAGCGTCGCGTCCTTGCTTTTGTCGTCAACAAAGATCACACGCATATCGTAACCCGCATCGGCAAGCTCATTACCGACGCCGGACAGCGTATTCTTCAGATAGGGAAGCGTTTCCTGTTCGTTATAGCAGGGAACCACTACGGTGACCGGGACACCGGCCTCGGGCCGTCTGGTATCGGCCTCAACGACCGGCCTGGTCCCCACCGGCCCGAAACTGTTACCGAGAGGGTCATCGGCCAGTGTAGCGGTCTGCTCGATATTCAGGGAACCGGCAATGCTCTGAAACTCGTATGACTCGAGCATGGTACGTACGACCCAGTCCATTTTTTCAAGCCTGCGATAGTGGCGAAGCCGGTTATACAACGTCGCGGCAGAGATGCGGGGCTGTTCGGGGTCGAGCTCCCAAACGTGGAAATAGAAAACGAAAGGCTGTTCAACCGTACGGTCCCAACGGGAGATCGCGTGCCTTGCAAGCGAGAAAGGTATCTGCCGAAGATAGTTTCCGCCCGAGATGGGCAAAAGCCCGGCACCGAGATCGGTTGTCGAATATGGGAACTCCCAGATATCTCCGCTTTCACACTCTACCCTGTGTGCAAACCGAAGCTCGCGGGCATCGCGGCGGGAAGGCATAAAGGAAGCGTCATAGGCCATTCCCTCATCAGCCAGAACGTCAAATATCCAACTGTCGCGCGCAAAGCTAAGTTTTTCCGCCGAGCGGTAGCCGGCCACTTTTTGTCCCGTTGCCGCCTCGATAGCGGCATTGGTGCGTCGGAGGTCTTCTCGAAGCTCCTCAGGCGACAGGTTCTTGAGGCTTCGGTGATAGTAACCCCGGCTGGCCACCTCGTGCCCGCGGCTGGCGATCTCGCGAACTAGGCCGGGGTTCTGATCGGCGATCCAGCCGAGTACGAAAAACGTCGCCTTCGTATCGTAACTGTCCAGCAGGTCGAGTGCCTTGCGGGTGTTCTGTTCGTATCGGGGTTCAAAGTTTGACCAGTTGCGCTCCTGGATCAGTTTTTCAAACGCACCTACCTGAAAATAGTCCTCGACCAGGACTGTCATCAGATGTTTTGGATTGCTTGAGGGGAAACTCATCTGTTTCAAGATCTTCTTAATGCGGAGGCTCCTGGTCGCAGGTTAGCCTAGACCCTTACCTTGCGCTCAATGAACGCTGCGATCCTTTCAGCGGCGCGGCCATCGCCAAAGGGGTTTTTTACACGCCCGACAGAGCGTATCCACGTCTCATCGCCATAGTTCTCTTCCAAAAGCCGTTTAAGCGACCTTGGGCTTCGTCCTACAAGCTTGGCGACGCCGGACTCGATCGCCTCGGGTCGCTCGGTGTTCTCACGCAGGACGAGCAACGGTTTCCCGAGGCTCGGAGCCTCTTCCTGTACGCCGCCTGAGTCTGAGACTATAAGCCACGACGCACGCATCACTGCTATAAAGTCCGTATAATCGAGCGGTTCCAGCAAAAAGATGCGTTCTTCGTCCGCGAGCAGTTCATCCGTGACCCGCCTGACGTTCGGATTCGGATGGACCGGGAAGACCAGGCAAGTATCGGGCCGGGACCGAACAAAGTTTTTCAAAACCCGGAGGTTGCCCTCCATTGTATCACCAAAACTCTCTCGCCGGTGAGTGGTAAGAAGTATTTGGCGGAGTCCGGCGGTCTTTTTGAGGACCGCAGCTAACCTTGGTCCGGGAACAAGGCCTCTGGAGATCTTCAGAAGCGAATCAACGACCGGGTTACCGGTCACCGATATCGAGGCCGCGGGGACGCCCTCCGATAACAGCGTGTCTCGGTTTGCCCGCGTCGCTGCAAAATGAAGATCGGCCACCCGCGAAATAAGCCGGCGGTTCATTTCCTCAGGAAATGGACTAAGGCGATTGCCCGAGCGGAGGCCCGCCTCGACATGGCCGACCCTTATGCCGAGGTTGAACGCGGCGAGCGCCCCGGCCAATGCCGTCGTTGTATCACCCTGTACAAGAACGATATCGGGCTTCAACTCCTTTAACAACGGATCGAGACGAGCGATGGTCCGCGAACAAACGTCGTTCGGCCCCTGGCCGCGACGCATAACACGAAGGTCATGGTCCGTTTCGATCCCCAGAAGACCCAGAAACGGCGAAAGAAGTTCGCGATGCTGGCTGGAGGAAACAACGACCGTCGGGTGCCCTGCCCGCCGAAGCTGATGGATCACAGGCGCGAGCTTGATGATCTCGGGGCGCGTTCCAAATAGGACCAAAACTTTGGGTAATTTCCGTTCTGCGGGCATTCGATAAATTAAACGACAAATGCAGTCTACGTTTCGTCAATCAAACAGTCAAAACACCTAACCAAGCGATGGTTCCCGAAACGCGACCCGGATAAACAGTAAATGGGTAGCACCCATTGATTGGGAGAAGTCTCGTCGCTATATAAACCCGAAATGCAAAGAAATGTAAAGATATGAAATGAACTGGGGAGAATCATGGAAGTTAGGATTGACAGGCGGCGAACGCTCTAGCTACTATTAGCTTGGCTTTGAATAAGCCGAAAAGAAACTGCCCCTAAAGTTTCTGGAATGTTCACCGGATTAGCGATTTCATTTAAATGTGTTAAACCAACTTTAACACGCTACTTGTGAACAAAAGCAAAAACGAATTCGGAAGTGTTTTTTAGAACATCTGACGGGTTTGCCGATAAAGCCAAATGTCCCCCGTTTTGAGCACGGCAACGCCATTCCGGTTCGAACTTTACTTGCCCATAACCAACCCACAATTGAACCCGGCCTCGTAGCCGGACAGAGCCAAGTCAGGTTTTGAACTTCGTTATGGTTCCCGTAACAGGCCGCCTCGCAGCCCACCCGCAAGGCCGGCAACCCCAAGAGGAACTGACGGCGAAAATCCAGTTCTAAAGCTCCGGTGCAACGCCGGAGCACGGAGGAACAAAAATGTTCTCTTTCAACACTCTTCGTTTATACGGCCTAAAGGCCATCTTCCTTGGTATCGGCAGCCTCTCATGCGTAGGCGTAATGCAAACTCCGGCCGAAGCCGCCACTCTCCACGTCCCGGGCCAATACTCGACCATACAGGCGGCGATAAACGCAGCCAACCTCGGCGACACCATAATCGTTGAGGCCGGACGCACCTATACTGAAAACCTGGTACTCCGGTATAAATCGTCCGGTTCCGGATATATAACGATCCAGAGCTCGGCTTTGGCAAACCTTCCCGCCGCGGGCAACCGCGTAAGCCCGGCGGACGCGGCAAATATGCCGACGATACGTTCGACCGGCACCGGCGGCAATACGGTCATAAGGACAGAATCGGGCAACAATCCGACAGGTTACTACCGCCTGATAGGGCTACGCATCACTCGCGGGTCAGGCTCGGGCCAACAGACCACATTGATCGAACTTGGTACGACCGGCAGCAGCCAGAACACATTGGCTAAAGTGCCGCACAACATAATCATCGATAGATGCCTGATCGAAGGAGCAAATGGAACAAGCACCCGGCGCGGGATCACGCTTAATTCGCGGGATACTCAGATCGTGAATAGCTACATCCATCGGATCCATGAACAGAGCGCAGACAGCCAAGCCATTGGCGGCTGGAACGGCCCCGGCGGATATCTGATCGCGAACAATTATCTTGAAGCGGCCAGCGAGAACATTATGTTCGGGGGCTCCGACCCATCGATCCCGAATTTGGTTACCACGGATGTCACGATCGAGCGGAATCATATTTACAAACCGCTGTCATGGCGCAATCAGGGTTGGGACGTAAAAAATAGTTTTGAGTTAAAGAATGCCAAACAGGTGATTGTTCAAGAGAATATTTTTGAGAACAGTTGGGGCGAAGCTCAAAACGGCACTGCGATCGTTTTCACACCCAGAAATCAGGATGGCGGCTGTTCATGGTGCACTATAGAAGATGTGACCTTCCGTTACAACATCGTGAAAAACGTCGCAGGCGGATTTAACATTTTCGTTACCGACAATATCCACCCGAGCAGGGTGACCCAGAATTTTGACATAAACAATAACCTCATAACGGTCGCTGTCAACACATTGAACGGCAATGGCTGGGGGGCATTGATACACGGAAGCAGTTCTCGCGGCCAGATGAACGATCTGCGGTTTGATCACAACACGTTCATACATCTGGAAAATGCAGCCTACTATAACACCTTTCTCGAGTTTGATTCGAGTACGAACATTTTGGCCAACTTTACCGTGAACAACAACCTTGTGGCCGGCGTTGAGAATACCAATAACAATATAGGCCTGCCAAGAAGCAATCAGAACAACGGAACTAACGCGCTGAACCAGGCAGCCCTAAACGGTAGTTACACGTTCAACAAAAACGCACTCCAGCGGAGTTCTGCGGGTATGCCAAACACTTCGTTTTACACCACCTCGCGGAGTAGCATCCGGTTCGAAGATTATACCGGCGGCAATTATGCCCTCCGGACCGATTCGCCCTACAAGAATGCTGGTACCGACGGCAAGGACATCGGGGCCGACATTGCCGGTCTCAATGAGCGGACGGCGTGCGTCGTCTCGGGCCGTCAGAGCGATTGTGCGGGTTCTTCGGTAACGGCCCACGATTTCGATGGCGATGGCAAAGCGGATATCTCGGTCTTCAGGCCCGGCAACGGCGTTTGGTATCTGAACCGCAGCCGCGACGGCTTTGCCGGCGTTGGGTTTGGCAATTCGGCCGACCTCGTTGCACCGGGCGATTTTGACGGCGACGGCAAGGCCGATATAGCGGTTTTCCGCCCGAGCACGGGTATCTGGTATATCCTGAACAGCTCTGATTGGTCGGCGACGATACGCCAGTTTGGCATGGCGGGCGACGTTCCCGTTGTCGCCGATTACGATGGCGACGGCCGGGCGGACATTGCCGTTTGGCGGCCCTCGAACGGGGTCTGGTACCGGCTGAACAGCTCGAACGGGCAGTTTCAGGGCGGCCAGTTCGGCATGCTTGGCGACCGGCCTGCGGTCGGCGACTATGACGGCGACGGCCGTGCGGATCTCGCGGTCTTCAGGCCCTCGAATGGTGTCTGGTATCTGAATCGGTCAACAGCCGGTGTTTATGTGGTCCAGTTTGGTCAGGCGACCGACCGGATCGCCCCGGCCGACTTTACCGGAGACGGGCGAACCGATATTGCCGTCTGGCGGCCCTCGAACGGCACCTGGTACCGGCTTGACCAGACAACCGGGCAGATGTCTGCCGTCCAATTCGGCTCTCCCGGCGACATACCCGTACCGGCCGACTATGACGGCGACGGGCGAGCGGACCTGACGGTGTTCAGGCCGTCGAACGGAATATGGTATCTGCAGAAGAGCTCCGAAGGCTTTGCTGCGATGCAGTTCGGATCGACGGGAGATATCCCGCCTGCGTCTGCACTGATGCAATAACCGATGCTATAAAGGAAGCGCCTGACCTCCAACGGGCGCTATTTTACGGACAGCGTTCCGAGTCCGATATGCCCCACCAAACTTCGATCACCAGATTCGTAAGAACGGGTCCAGAGCGTGCGGAAGGAACGTCCGTACCATATATCAAACTTGGCCGGTTAGCCGGCCTCGCGATAATGAGCGAGTCGGGCTCATTACGGGACTTGAGTTATTGACTCAGGAGCGCTTCTTATGGTCTAGTCCCTGAACCATCGTCGTCCGGCGTGGTCGAGCGATGAAGTGTATGCCATCGGCCTTGGTCGATCTCGACGAAATAGTTGGAACCGAGGAACAGATCGTTATGCACTGGATTTGCATAGATAACGAGTATTTCACGCGGCGTTCTACGAAGAGAATCTTCTATATTCTCAATAACACGGCCGAACAACTCTCTGCTAAAGGGATTGAAAAGATACAGCACCAATGGGGCAACCGGCAATTCGAAAGCGGCCGCATCCTCGCAAACTGATTCGAGATCGTTACATGCGCGGCTTTTTCGTTTCGTAAACGAACGGATATTGCTATCAGCTATGGCGTGTAGTTCCGGAGAGAATTCAACTCCAATAATTTTCTTGAATGGTCTTTCGGAAGCCAGCAAAAGGGCCCTTCCCATGCCAGAACCGAAATCAATAAACTGAAAATCCTCAAACCTGATGTCCAGAGTTGCCATCATTTGTCGAAAATAGTTTGGCTCCGTTCCTGCATAATGGCCGCCGCGAGACTTATTCGGGTTCTCAAAGTCAAGATCCTCCAACCTTACCTGCGGCATAGTTTTTACGCCATGATAAAGATCGAACAAGTGCCCTTTTAGGTCAAAGATCGGCCCATTAAGGCGTCCATATATCCATGAGTTTCTTATTTTTTCACGTAATCCAGTCGGCATACTGATCAAATATTCCATTAAATTAGTGGTCACATCTAAAGAACCGAAGTCACGGTCTTCCTGGAGGCCCATCCCGGAGTCACGCCTCTGTGACAATCTAATTTAGAGTGTCAATCATTTATTGTAACCAGAACGGGTCATTGCGGAGGGCCCCGTACTTCTCGATCTAGAAATTACTAATAGGAGTGCGTATCCATGATTGTCTTTCAAGGTCAGTTTCGAAGCAAGTATTTGATATGTTTCAATGATCAGTCAGCTCATGACCGCCGATCCATCTTACGAGTCCGCGCCATGTCGCCTGACGTTTATTGGCTTGGGACCGATCTTGAGTATTCGCTTCATCTTCTGCCTTACCGAATATGGTATCGCACGATAGGCCTTTCCCAGACGATCAGAAAGCCGATTTTTCAGCCGCACCGTCTTTAATCGCGAAAGATCTGTCTCGTACATAAAACAGGAAACAACTTCGCCGCCAAATCTCTGCAGAAAGGTATGCGAGCCGCCCATGCTGAAATACGTGAAATTTTCTTTGCAGGCCCATTCGATCGCCCTCCACATCAAGAGGTCGTTTGGCCGAAGAGCAAGGAATTCCGGCATTGAGTTGTTGCCCGCATATTCGACCACCCCTCCCCTTGAGAACCGAAAGTAACTTGCCGCCACAACCTTACCGTCATGCTTTGCGATCAGTATCTTTCGGTGGTCGCGAAGGTTCCAGGCCTTTCTGAGCCATTCACGGGGGGTCGGGGGCGTAGATTTAGTATCGCACCAGCGCAAGTGGATGGGATAAAGCTGTTCAAACTCATCTTCGGTCTCAAGCTCCTTTATCTCAAGCATTCCCTTTTTGATCGATTTACGAAGGTTATTTCTACGGGAAGCGGCAAACCCCGCAAAAAGACCTTCGGCACTAAGTGCAAGATCAAGAACAACGGTCTTCTCTTCACCCTCAGCTCGGGTTTCCGTATAACCGTGTTTCACAAGATCTGGTATTTGTCCCCATGAAAATAGCCTTATCGACGATTCGTTTTGTGTTCGTGCAGTGCGGAGTCCTTCAGCCAATACCGCAGCGAGCGCGACCGGCTCTGTCTCCGGGCACATTGCTACCTGGGGCCGAACAAACATACCGCATTCAAGCCGCCTATGGTTTCGGACACCGGTTGCGACAGCTCTGACCCTTTCTTCCGAGTCGTACACCAATACTGCAAATGGATCTCTCGCTTCCCAGAAAGGTTCAAGGAAGAATGCCGGGCTGACGTAATGACACGCCATCGGACAGGCGGAGAGAAACTCGTTCCACCCGCCCAACGCATCCGTATTTGGATATTCTCTTAAGACCTTGAAAAACATAGAAAAGCTTACTGATCCCTATACCCATCAACACCCTAGTGAGGCCCGGGTGTCAATTCCCGTTCGTTTGCCGGGACAGATCGACTACCAGCAGATCCCCTGATAAAGCTCATCTGACCGGCGGCCGCCGAACATCCGGACTAGGTCGATCACGACCCTGTCCGGCCCGATCGTGGTCTCCAATGTTTTAAATTCGTCAGCTTTGTTGCCTATAACTATCACATCTGAGCTTTCGACCACTTCGTCTATGCTTTCCGCCATTAGGCGAGCGATGTGGGGTATCTCCTGCTCTATATACTGCTTATTGGCGCCGACCAGCCGGGCGAGCGAGACCTCGCGGTCATAGAGCCTTACGTCGTAGCCCTTGCCTATCATCCGTTCAATGACGGTTACGACCGGCGATTCGCGAAGGTCGTCCGTACCGGCCTTAAAGGCAAAGCCCAGAAAGCCGATACGCTTTTTTCCAGTTCGCACGATCATCTGCACGGCACGTTCTATCTGCAGCAGATTGCTCTCGAGCGTGGCTTCCAGCACCGGCACCGGAACATCCAGCTGCCGTGCCCTGTAAGCGAGCGCCCTGAGGTCTTTTGGCAGGCAGGAGCCCCCAAAGGCGAATCCCGGTTTTAGATAATATGGCGAAAGATTTAGCTTGGTGTCCTTAACAAAGACGTCCATCACCTCGTGGCTGTCTATGTCTGATTCCTTGCATATATTCCCTATCTCGTTGGCAAAGGCGACCTTTAGCCCGTGAAAGCAGTTGCAGGCGTATTTTACCATTTCGGCGGCCTTGACCGAGGTAACGTAGAGTGGGGCCTCGACTTTGGAATAAAGCTGTTTCAAACGGTCACCGGCCTCGGGGGTGTCCGCACCGATCAGCGTAAATGGCGGTGCGTAAAAATCCTTTATCGAGGTTCCCTCCCGGAGGAATTCGGGGTTTACTGAGAGGTCAAAGTCCTGGACGGCCTTCTTGCCTGATGTTCGCTCGAGTGCGGGGCGGACAATCCCCTCGATGGTGCCGGGGAGCATAGTGCTCCGCATAACTACTATATGTCGCTCCGGCTTTTCGGCAAGCACAGCACCTATCTCTTCGCTGACCCGTTCGACATAGTCAAGCCTTAGTGAACCGTTTTCGTTCGAGGGCGTCCCGACGCAGACGAGCGAGATATCCGTGGCCAAAACAGCCTCCCGGGCGTCCGTGGTCGCACGCAGGTGTCCACTTTCAACCATCCGGCGGGTCATCTCCGCGATACCTTCTTCTATTATTGGCGGCCTGCCTTCATTGATAAGCGAGACCTTTGTCTCGCTGACGTCAACTCCGACGACCTCGTGGCCGTCGTCCGCAAAACACGCCGCCGAAACGGCACCCACATACCCAAGTCCAAAAACGCTTATTCTCATTTATTCCTTACCGAACCAATTGAAAAAAAAACACCGGAGCCCCGCGGGAAAGCGTTCGCGGCACGAAATGGTATCTCACCACATATATGCACAATCGGGCAAGGTTTCTATACATATTAGAGATAAAGAGTGTCCGAAACCTTAGACGGTAACCCGTTCGGCGTGGGGACGGTGGCTGGCCTTCAAGGTGATGGGCAGCAAAGCGGAGTGGGGGGCGGCAACGGCCAAGACCGACGAATATCCTCGTGCCCCGCTACACACGCTAACGTTCGTTTTCCGACCGGAGCTTTTGCTCAAGCCTGCCGCCTCGCCTTGTAAAGATCTCAAAGGCGTCTCCAACAGTCGCGATAGCGGTGGGGTCGAAATCGGCCATGACCCAGTGAGAAACGGGCCGCCTGTTTGTTTGCCAAACAAGGATCTCGGGCCTTTCGCGGGCAAGATCCTCGGCGACCCGGAGTTTCAACCGCTCGGCCATCGGGCCGCCCGCCAAATGCCGCTCAAAAACGACCGCGGCGGGAGGGCGGCGCTCAGCCAGAAGATATAGGTTCGGTATATCTCCCCAGACGAAGAACGTTTCACCGGGTTCCAGCAGAAAATTGACCCTTTCGGCCACCTCCTCGCCCAAAAGCATAGGCCGGTCTGTTGAGGCTTTCCAGTCTTCTGCAAGAATTGCCTGGTATGAAGGCACGTTGACCCATATCGCGAGACCAAGGGCGAACACGCCGGCGACGTAGGCCGTGCCCCGGACGAGCGCTTTTTCGGAGCGGGCGAGAAAACCAAGGGCCCATGCCGTCGCGATGACGATCGGCGGAAACCACAATTGGTAGTAATGGGTATAAAACTGGCCGGGAAGTGCGATGGCGACCCACGACGAGACGGCAAGGGCCAAGATCAGCAGAGCCTTCCGCAGGTCGTAGAAAAAGGTAACGGCTATGCCGGCCGCCATCAGCAGAGGGAGCGGCCCCAAGAAGTCTATGAACAGCTCGCCGCGGCCGTTTACGAGAGCCAGTATGTTGGAAATAACATCCCCGGAGTAATATCCGTTATAGGAAAAGACGCTGGCGACAAAAACATCAAGCCGGCCCGAAGCGGCAAAATAAGCGACCACGGCAAACCATGCGAGCGCACCTACCGCAGCCATCATTGCGCAATCGGCCAGCAGGTGCCTTGCGCGTACACCCCCATAGAGGCCGGCAACGATATATGCAAGCGCCAGAAAAGCGGCGCTTGCCAGGAGCACCGGCTTAAATAGAGTCCCGATGGCGAAACAAAGCCCCGCGGCAAATGCGGCCCGGGTCCCGATCCTCGGGCCCGGACGCCAAATTAACGCCGCCATTGCCCAAATAAGACAGGCATTGAGAAACATATCGGCGTTTGGGTCGCGCCCCTCCAAAAACAGGTTGCCGGAGAGCACCGCCCAGAATGCCGCCGCAATTACCGCCGCCGATCTCTGTCCCGGGCCGAGTCCGCCCGCAAAAAATATGCCGAGCAGAGATATAAGCGTAACAACAACGTTTAGCCCGAAGAACGCTCGTTCGGAGGTTCCAAACATTGAGACCATCGCCCCATACACAACAAAGATCGCCGGCGGCTTGTGGTCCCAGACGTCCTCGTAGAGGGCCTTGCCGTCCAAGAGTTCGCGGCTGATAAGTGCATAGGCCGCCGGGTCGCGGCCGAGCGGCGGCACCGGAAGGAGCGTACGCTCTGCAATGATGATCAGAGAAAAAAGTAACAGCAGGGATACCGTAAGGCGAGTGAAGAGCGGCGTTGCCGCCGGAAGACCGTGACCCGATGAAGTAGAGTCCGAGTTCATAATGTCAGACAGATAGAAAGCCTATATTCGTCCATTGATATCAGTAAGGCGATAAAGTTTCCAATAAAAGTGTGGAAATGTAAAGCAGATAATGCGCCCAATCCCGTATATTGCCTCTGAACGAAATACCGGTCATTTGAACGCAAGATGCAGGCCTTTGAAGCCCGGCCGGAGGTGTCGGGTAAAGGTCGCACGAATGTTATTCGAGATCGATCCGCAGGGTTCAAAAGTCCCCAATACTCCTGCCGGTTTCGAGGCGGACTCCTAAAGGCACGCATCTTTGCAGAAACGGTCATCGCCGAAGAGCATCGAACCCCGCTTTCGATCTGTAGTATCAGGCGTTTGAGCTACGTTGGGAATAATAAAACGCTACTTCTGACGGCAGCAAATTCAGCCTTGGACACGCGGGTCCTAAGGCAGCTGATTACAATGCGTGTGCCCAACGTACAAAACCGACGACGGATCGTTAGCATTAATCATGCAATGCACCATAGTACTCGCGCGCGAAAGGCGTCAGAAAAGATCTGTTGACGCCATTATCATTGATCATCACCCATTCGCCACCCTGATCAAGGAGACAGTTAACGTCGAGATGTTCAGAAAAAGCGGGAACATCTCGCCACCTAACATGGCGGTCAAAACCTTCGACCCAGTTCCATTCCGCTTCCGGGTTCTCGCGAAAAGCACTAACTGATACGAACACTCGCTGATCGTTGTCCCACGCCTGAAGTGCGCGAAAGGCAAACTCCTCTTTCCATTTTCGTGTTTGGGAAGTGCCCGGGGTCAACAGCGAAAGGTACTTTCGATTACCGTTGAAGTTGAGATCATGAAAGGGAAAACTCCTCGTAAAATTTATGAGGGGATCGGTCCAAACCGCTGTAAAAACCTGATCACCATCGGTCGTTATTGAGCTTAAGATCTCACTTCGCATAAGCACCTTTTCGGATATCCATACGTGCGGTGCGTTTGTCAAAATGAAGAGGTTAATGGGCACTAACAAAGTAATTGAGCAAGCCAACAGAAGTTTCAACGGCCAATAGTGTTTAACGGACATCGCCAGTCCGAGGGCGAGAAAAACACCTGGGACGACGGGAAGATATCGTTCGACTGCCGCTCCGTCGAACGTGGCAGCAAATGCGGCAAGCGGGAGTATTGAAAATGCAAGAAACACAATAAAACGTCCGCGAAAGACCGAAGCTGTCAGAAGCCGTAGGGCACAAATACCACTAAGATAGAAGATCAAAAGATTTACGAATGTCAGATTCACGAGGTTCCATACCGAAAAATGATAGTCGGGGTCACTAAGAAGAAATCGCTTAAATTGGGCTCCTCCTTTGCCCATATATGCGAAAGTCTGAGGTAACCCATAAACTACACGCGATATTCCGCTAGTCTCAATCCCATGAGACGAGTAGATTTTCCAATCAACTATCTGTTCTAGACTTCTAAGATCGAGAATCAAAATGGCCGCACCAAACATCAGGCAGACTACACCGGCAAATGATGCCAGTGTTGCTGTGGAGCGGAGCAGGTTTCGCCGGCTAAAGCCAAAAAGGATGGGAGCAGCGAAGATCACTGCAGGGATAGCCCAGACAAAGGCTATCCAGAAGCCGGCTGAAAGGGCAAGGGCCAAGCCAGCAAATAGAGACAAGGTATAAGGCCGTCCGGGCGCACGCCTTATAGCTAACGCGATGCCCAACATAAAAAAGAAAAGAGCCCTAACATAGGATGTACCCGTCTGGGTGAAATTCAAAAAGGCGTGAGACGAGACGAATGCCGCGACGATGAAAACGTTTACTAGGTCACGTATCCCGAGACGGCGGAGGATATATGCCATCAAAAGAGTGGAACCAAACCCGGCGGCAAGGTTGAACCACTGGAAGACCTTAAATATCTGATATCGCCAAAGGTAGGGGTCGGACAGGTCGAAAACGGTGGACTATACCAGCCACATTAGCGGCCGCCAGAGCAGATGGCCAAACTCCCAGAAAGTGTAGTATTTCCCCCTTTGATAGTCCGTGACCGAATCGACATAGTCCGCGGCATCAGCCCAAAAATACGGCGTGGTGAAATATACCGAAGCAATATAGACCAATGCGGCCAAAAGATAAATATAGATCTGGAGGCCTGCGGAGGATCCAAGGAGCTGTCTGAAAGGGTTCATCTAAAGCGTATCCCATGCGCTGCGGCCGCAACTCTTTCGAGCAGGCACCGGTGTTAACGATTTAGGTTTCCGGCCGATCGAAAAGCAATGTCAGTTCTAAGATCGCCTTCCTTTGCGACCCGGGCCAGCTGCGGTTTGCTCGCATATCTCCGAAAACCTATCGGCTACTCGGGCCCAGCCAAATTCATTCCTAACCCGGGCGGCACCGCTTTTTCCCAGGGTCTTTGCATCATCGCGGTCACGAAGCAGCCGGACGATCGCTTCGGCAAAGTCTGCTGGACTGTCGCGGAGCAGGATCTCATCACCATCGGAGAGCGGAAGCCCCTCGGCCCCGACCGTCGTCGAGACCACCGGCAGCCCCATAGACATCGCCTCATATATCTTTAGCCTCGTCCCGCCGCCTATCCTTATCGGGACCGCATAGACGGCCGCATCGCTCATATATGGCCTTACGTCCGGCACACGGCCCGTCACGGTTATTCGCGGGTCTCGCTCGGCTGCCGCCAGTATCTCGGGAAAAGGGTCGCGTCCAACGACCGTGAGCGATGCCTCCGGCACCGTACGCCTCACCAACGGCAGCACCTCGCGGACAAACCAGAGTATCGCGTCGTGGTTCGGCAGCCAATCCATTGATCCCGTGAAAACTAAATTGGCGTTGCCGGGTGCGAAGCCATTTCGTTCGGCAAAATACTCCGTATCCACACCTGTAGGAATGTCAAACACATGTTTGACCTCATATTCACTACGAAAATGTTCCGCATCCTCGCGCGAAACGGCAACTACGGCATCAAACCGCCGGCAGGCTTCCTTCTCGTAACGAACCGTTCTCTGCCATTGTCTCGCAAAATAAGCCTTCTTAATGGGATCCTGTGCTACCTCAGCATGCCGTTTCCAGATCATCGCTTCTACATTATGCTGGAATAGCAGCGCAGGGCAGCCCCCCGTCTCGGGCATATTGATCGAGGGCTGCAGAAAATCGCAGACTAGGATGTCGTATCGACCGGAGCCTGCCTCCTCTCTGATCCTCCGGGCCATCTCGGCCGAGCGGTATTTCGCCATAAAGTAGGGAAGCGGGGAGACGAGGTTTGCGGCAAGCTCGGCGTAGAACCGCGGGCCAAACTTGGGGGCCGTCCGGTGTGGTATCGCTATTACCTCGGTCGAGTATTCTTCGGCTTTCTCAAGCGCGTCCGGGTCTGCGGTGCCGTCGTCTAGGGTAAGATAGGTGACGTTGTGTTGTTTCCTGATCTCCCGGAGCATCTGATACGTGCGTATCTTTCCGCCCTTATCGACCGGGTGCAGGAGTTCGGTTTTTAGCCAAAGAATATTCACGTTTCTCGGTCGTTCGTGCCTTATCGCTTCTGGTAAGGTGCCGCGACCTCGCCGTCGAAAAACCGCCTCTGCCAGATCTCAAAGTTTATCAATGCCCAGAGGCGTTCGTCGTGGTTCTCGCCCCGCATATGGCGCTCGGTTATTTCGCGGATGGCGTCTGCGTCAAAGATGCCGCGGGAGAGAGAGCGGTCGGACAAGATGTATTCCTCGACAACATTGTGATAGTCGCCCCGGAGCCATTTTCCTATCGGGACGGGAAACCCCATTTTGCTCCGCGACAATATCTCGTCCGGCAGAGTGCCTTTCATTGCCTTGCGAAGGACGTATTTGGTCGTCGTCCCCCTCAGCTTCATCCGGTTCGGCATAGCGGCGGTAAACTCCATCAGCCTGTGGTCGAGAAAGGGTACCCGGCTTTCTATCGACGCCGCCATCGACATCTGGTCCTGTTTCATCAACAGTTCGTGTAGATAGGTCTTTGTGTCTGCATAGAGCATCCGGTCGAGCATATCGCCGCGCTCCACGCTGTTAAATAAACGCGACATCTCGGCATAGGGGTCGAGCGAACCGTTGAGCCTTTCTCTTGTCGCCGGCGAGAGCAGCCGAGACTGCATCGCTCGAGGAAAGACGGCAAAATTATCAAAATATGCCGATTCGATATCCGTACCCACCACGAGAAAGCTCTTTTTCAATTTATGCCTTACGGTGGAATCGATGGGCAACGCCGCGATACGGTCGGCCACAAAGCGGCGTGCCGCGCCTGGGACAAAACGATCGTAGATATTGCCCAGATGCAGATTTGCCAGCGTCCTTGGGTACCGCCCGTAGCCCGCCAGGCTCTCGTCGCTGCCCTCGCCCGTCAGCACCACCTTTACGTGCTCTGAGGCGAGCCGCGAGACGAAATAGAGAGCCACGCTTGACGGGTGGGCTATCGGCTCGTCCTCGTGCCAGACGAGATCTGGTAGGGCCGCAAAGAAATCTTCGGGCGAGACAATAACCTCGTGGTGTTCCGTTCCGAACCGCTCCGCCACCAGCCGTGCATATTTTAGTTCGTTTGCCTCGCGCTCGGCGAAGGCGACGGAAAACGTCTTTACAGGGTCTTTTACCAGCCCCGCCATTACGGCGGCTATCGCGCTCGAATCGATCCCGCCCGAGAGGAACATCCCGAGCGGTACATCCGACATCAGCCGCAGCTCTACGCTCTGGCGGAACAGTTCTAACCATTGCTCTATCCATTCGCGGTCCGTACGCCTATCATTTCCATCCCGCTCAAAGGAGATATCCCAATACCGCCTGATCGCGATCTTCCCGTCTCTCCATGTCAGAGTATGGCCGGGCGGGAGACGCCTGACACCGGCGAACATCGTCAGATCGCCGGAGGGGGCATGGTTTGCGAGGTAATCTGTCAATACACGGTATTCGAGTTCAGGTTGGACGGCTCCGGCCTCTATCAGGGCCTTGATCTCAGATGCAAAATAAAGGCTCCCGTCCTCCGCGTGGACATAATAGAGCGGCTTTACGCCGAGCCGGTCGCGGGCCATAAAAAGCTCGCGCTTCTGCCCGTCCCAGACCGCAAAGGCAAACATCCCCCGCAGGCGTTCTACCGCGTCGGGGCCGTATGCCTCGTAGGCACGGAGAATGGTCTCTGTGTCAGACGTGGTCCGAAATTCGTGCCCCATCCGCTCGAGCTCGGGCCTAAGCTCCAGATGGTTATAAACCTCGCCGTTATAAACTATCACACGCGAACCGTCGCCGCTGAACATCGGCTGCTGGCCGGTTTTGAGGTCCACGATCGAGAGCCGGCGGTGGCCAAGCCCCACTTGGCCGTCTGTGAAGAGCCCCTCCTCATCAGGCCCTCGATGGCGGAGCACGTCGCGCATGCGCGCCAGTGCCCCGGGGGCGGCCGTCCGCCCCGAAGCGTCAGAAAAAATGATGCCGTTAATTCCGCACATTCGCGTTTTTCCCGTCGCGGCCCGGGCCGTCAGACCGGGTTCTGGGCCGCCCGGCCAAAATCGTCCTCAAAACGGACTATGTCGTCTTCGCCGAGATAGTCGCCTTGCTGAACCTCGACAAAGATCATCAGCTCGTTGCCCGGGTTCTCCACCCGGTGGGCTGTCCCGACCGGAATATCTACCGAATCGCCGGAGCGCTTTATCACCTCTACGCCATCGAGCGTTACCTTTGCGACGCCGCTTACGACAAACCAATGTTCGGCCCGGCGGGCGTGCTTCTGATAGCTCAGGCGTTTGCCCGGCAAAACCTCGATCCGCTTTACCTTGTAGCCCTCACCCTCGTCAAGCACGGTAAAGCTGCCCCACGGGCGGCGGTCGTAGGTGGGATGGTTGTCGATCATGTCGGATCCGGCCATTTTTGGTCAGTGCTCCCGGTTGTTAAACACCTATTCTATAAACTTTCCGTGCAAAAATATATTGTTTTGAGTCCGATGATACCCTCGGCAGCTCCCCGAACTTCGCTTTATCCGGAAATTGAGCGGGGCTTATGGGTGACCCGTGCAACGACCTCTATGCTGCCCCGGCCGCGCAGCTTGTAAGCAGCGCGGTGGGAAGCCGCCTCGCTGCCATATGCCGGTGAGACCGAGATATTTTCTATTTCCCACCGGCCCGCATCAAAAACGCCGGTGCCGGTGGCTGCGGCCTCAAGCCTGAGTTCAATTTCGGCGTCGCGTTCGGCTCCCAGATCTACAACGCCGTCGGCTAAAGCGGCCGTGATATCCGGTGCAAGGACAAAGTTTACCTCAAAGCTGTGTTCGGCCTCACTTTCAATGCTGTCTACGATCTCAAGCAAATGGTCGCCGCCGAACCGTATCGCGCGGTTATATCTTACGCCCAGCCGTTCGAAACCGTCGTGGCTGCCGCAAAAGCGGGCCGCGCCGCCATCGGCTTTCCACTCGATTAAACGGGCATTGGCCTTTGTTTTCCACGAGAACGGCCCATCCGGCCGTGAGGATGAGAGTCCGTCAACCGTCAGGCAGTTATGAGCTGCGGTGCTGCGATAGCGGTCGCGCGCCTCGGGATCGGCCGTATAGACGTAAGTCCCGGAGTCAATGAATATAGGCCTTCCGTGAACATAAAGCGTAAAGCCGAGCACATCGGCGTGGGCATGGCCGCCGTTCAAAAACCCGTGCGGGCCGCAGCTTATGAGAATATGGTCGGCGTCGCCGGCCCATGAGGACCTCACCGAAAAGAGGCCGCCGTCCGCAAAGCTCTTTGACAGGTCGTTCGGCTCTTCTGCCGCGGCCGCCTCATATGCCCTAAACCCGTCCGGCCCTGTTGTCCACAGCAGTTCGGGCCCCGGTTCGCCCGCTGCGTATTTCAGATCGCCCCGGCCAAGGAGCGCGGCCCCCAGGGCCAGTGTGCCCCGCATATCGTCCACCGGCCGCGTGTCAAAGGGATATAGCCTGCCTCCGTCGTCATCGCCAAAGAGCGGTGTCCGGCCGTCCGGCCCGGAAAGGTGTAGCAGATAGTCAAAAAGAGCCGAGAGCCTTTCCTTGTGTGCCGGTTCGGTCTCTAACCCCTCTCGTTCTCTGAGCAGCAGGAGTTCTGAGTAGATATCAGCTGTATACCGTGCATAGTGGGAGGCCTGTTCACAGTAGCTTCCGTCCTCGCGGACATGTGTGGTCAGCCAATGGGCAAGAATGCGATGTCCCGTTTCCCTCCAGCGTGCGGCCTCCGCCCCGCCGTCGAGGAAAGTGCCCAGATAGCAGAGCCCGAGGGCCTCGCCGGTTAGATGGGTATTCGGGCTGAAATAGGTGGAAAGATATGTCTCAATATGCCGAGCGTTCAAATACAGGAACCGGAGCATCTGTCGGCGAAGTTCGGCGGTAAATTGAGGAGAGCCATCGAACAGGAACCATGATCGGATCCATGACATCGACCTGAACGCGAGCTCGAGGCTCGAGAGCCAGTTGACCCCGATCTTTGGAGGATTTTGTTCGAACCAATCCGCGAGATGGGCCGCGAAAACCTCGGCATACCTTTCATCGCGGGTCAGCAAATAAGCCTGGCCGAGGGTGACCAGATACTGATGGCGATTGAGCTCCCAGATCACCTTTTTGTCGCCTGTCTCCGCTGCGCTTACCTCGTCTATCTGAGACCAATGACGGCGGGATGAGCGTTTGCCCGAAACGGGGTCCAGGTGCCAGTCGGGTAAAGGCCTGCCGAGATCGAGGTCCTTATACCCCATCAGATCGAACCTGCCTGCAAGTATGCGTTCGGCCCGCTCGACAACGTCGCCGGCGTGGTTCGGCCATCTGTCCTTGAGAGTCGCGACGAAGCTTTCGGGTTCAGCGGCCCATGGCGCGAAAATGTTTCGGGAAGCCTCGGAACCCCAAAGGCCCGGTGGTGCGGTCGGGACAGCGCCCGGCAGCCCGACACGCTCTGCCTTTGCTCTAAGCAGCTGGCCTGCACGGGTCAGTACCTCGCGCGGGCCGCGGCCCTTCAGCTTTTTTAGCACGTCTGCCATCTATTCAGAGACAAGCGACCGGTAGAGCCCGACCCATTTATCTTGCACACCCTCCCAGGAATAACGCTCAACCTCTGTGCGGGCGGCAGCGATCAGTCCATCGGCAAGGCCCGGCACCCGAAACAGCCGTACGGCGTTTTGGGCCAGCGCCTCGTGTTCATCAAGGCCCGAAAGCAGGCCCGTTCGCTCATTTTCGACGATATAAGGAATGCCCCCGGCGTCGGTAGAGACCACGGGAAGCCCGGCCGCAAATGCCTCGATGATCGAATTGGGCATATTGTCGATGCTCGAAGTGTTGAGATAGACGTCAGCCTCGTCATAGACCTCGGCCATCTTGTCCGGTTCTACGGCACCGCGAAATTCAACGTTCGAGAGTTCAAGCTCCTCCGAAAGCCTGCGAAGCCGCTCCCGCTCTGGCCCGTCGCCTACAACGATAAGCGCGGCTTCGGGTATTGACTCTTGTATAAGGCGAAACGCCCGGAGCGTACAAGCGACATTGTAGTGAGCCTCAAAATTTCGGTTCGAAAGAAAGACCGGGCGGAGCGGACGCCGCTCGCGAAAAGGGAAGCGGTCTGTATCCACAAAATTAAAGATCGCTTCGGCCTCTAGCCCGAAGCGGGCGAAAACGTCCACCAGATATCCCGAAGGGACCACGATCCGGTCAAACCGCCTTATCGTCGGTACCGCCGAACGCCACCGGTTCAGATGGTCCTCCGCCTCACCGCTCCGGTAGTTCAGTATTGTCGGTTTACCAAAAAGCCGGGCTGTCGCGAGCGCCGGCAGGGGGCTGATCAGGAATGAAAGGTACGAGGCCGAAAAGATATGGATCACGTCGAAATGCCGTACGCGACGGAGGAGGTCGAGCAGATATTTTGGCCAGGTGAGCAGGGTGCGGAGATATTTGATCCGCTGAAGAGATGGGGCGAACTGGGGGTTTATCGGCTGAAGACGGACGTCAAGCTTCGGCAGAGATCCAAGACGGCGGAGGAGCCGCTCTGCCTGGACGGTCTGCCCGCCGACGATGGGGAGTATGGGCGCGACAAGAAGGACCCTGATCTCTTTCTCTCCTGTTTCTTTCGTCATCGTCCGCTATCCTACTCTCCGCTTATTTACAGGCAACTCTCAGTGCCGGGATCTAGCCACTCGCGAGGAGGGTGTCGTATAGATTCATGACGGCCCGGAGCTGCGCCTCGGCAGAAAATCGCTCTCTTGCCGCCATTCGCCCGCGTTCGCCCATTTCCCGCGCCATCGCATCATCATTGAGAAGCCGGGTTACCGCTTCTGCAAGTGCCTCCGCGTCCTCCGGAGGAACTATATATCCGGTACGTCCGTTTTCGACTGCCTCTCTTGCACCGCCAACATCGGTTGCTACTACGGGTAGGCCGGCCGCCATATACTCGAGTATCGCATTTGAAAACCCCTCAGACCGCGAACACAGTACGCCGACATCCGAGACCGAAAGCAAGCTGCCGATATCCCATCCCGAACCGATGAACCGGCACCGGCTGCCGATCCCGAGTTCATCTGCAAAGGCGATCAAGCCTTCCCGAAGTTCGCCCTCACCGGCCAGGATGAACACCGCCTCGGGCCGGGTCTCGGCTGCTTTCTTCGCGGCGCGCAGAAACGATCGATGGTCTTTCACATCGCTCCGCATATTTGCGACTATGGTGACGAGCTTTGCCCCGGGCGGCAGAGCGGAGGCAAACTGGCCTATCGCTTCCTTACGCCTTTCCACCTCACGGTTTACGAACCTTGCCGGATCAAGCCCGTTATAGATCGTTACGATCTTTCGTTCCGGCACGCCGTTCGCGGTAAGAAATCCTTTAACTGCATGGGAATTGGCCACTATCCTCTTGGAAAGTCGGAAAGCCTGTCTTTCTGCTGCGAATTGAAAAGTTGTCTTGCTGAGCGTTTCGCGTTTTGACGCTATTCTGGCGCCCAACCGTGCCGCCGTCGCTCCGAACATCCCGAAGATGTTGGAGTAAAAATCATGGGTATGGACGAGGTCTATCTCATTCTGTTTCAAAAAGCTCCTGAGCCGTAAGGTCTGTCGCAGAAAATTAAGGTCGTAAAAGCTAGTGAGCGGAAACTCCGGGATGTCCGGCTCCGCCAACCGGTCGATCTCAGATATAAGCGGTCCGCGCCGGTCGAGGCATGCCACACAGATCTCAAAGGTGCCGTCCCGCCGCAGGTTGCGCGCGAGCCTAACCGCCTGCAGCTCGGAGCCCCCCAGTTCAAAACTGCCTATCAACTGCAGGATCCGTTTTTTTCTCATCCCGTGTGCCGGTCGCTCTCAAACCGAAGCCAAAGTTCCAATATATAGATGAACCAAAATTGGCGCGGGGCGGTGCTTCCGGGTTTTACCCCCGCAAATGCGTCTAGTGTCCTCCGCGCGTCTATCAGCCCTTCCCGCTCGAGCCTGCTGTCCGTCATCGCGTCTATAAAATCCTGCCTCCATTCCCGCGCAAGCCATCGCTGTGCGGGCACCATAAAGCCCTGTTTCCGCCGGGCCGCCACCCGTTGGCCGATCCGGCGTGCGGCTATGTCCCGCAGTATCGCCTTGAGCCGCATCCCTTTTAGCCTGATGTCAGGCGAGAGGGCCGAAGCGAAGTTCCAAAGGTCGATGTCGAGAAAAGGGGCCCGTGCCTCGAGAGCGTGAAACATGGTGGAGCCATCGACCTTGGGAAGATATTCTCCGACGAAACGCGTCTTTAGGTCGTATCGCAGGAAGTCGCCCAAAAGTTGTCGGCCGCCTCCTATTTCAGAGCCGAGGTTTCGGTGGCCGAGGTCCTGTGGGCAGATCCGTTCGCCGAGCATCTCGTTCTGCATATAAAAGGGTAGGCCGTCGCGGGCTGCGGCAACGGCCGCGAGGCCACGGGTAACATATCCTGCGAACGAACTGGCCCGTTTTAGGGCGCCCTTTCCCGGCAAGCGGCTTCGCCCGCTGTCAAAAAGACGAAGTATCGGGTGCGGGGACATCCGGGCTAAGCGGCTCGATACGTGAAAGTGGCGGTGCTCCGGATAGCCCAGAAAGACATCGTCGCCGCCGTCGCCGGTAAGCAGGACCTTGGCTTCCTTTGAGACCATTTCTGCGATAGAGAGCATCCCGAGAGCCGAAGAAGATGCGAAGGGTTCCGAAAATGCGCTGATCAGAGAATTGACGTCCGGGAGGCGGTCTTTTGAAAGCGAAAGCACTTCAATGCTGATGCCAAGTCGTGCTGCCGTTCCGGCTGCCGCGGCGGTCTCATCATTTTCGTCCTCGGGTGTGCCGACCGTAAAGGCCTTGACCTCGCTCCCGAGTTCGGCAATTGCCCAGCACACAAGGCTTGAGTCTATTCCTCCGCTGAGTAGTGCGGCAACGGGGACGTCCGCCTGCAGCCGCTTTTCGACCGCCAGGAGAAACAACCTTTCGGTCTCACGAACGGCTTCTGTGAATGTTAGGTCGCTGCCCTCGTCGGAGACGGGCGGTTCCCAATACCGTCGTCGTTTCAGAGTGCCGGCACTCCACTCCACTATCTCTCCGGCGCCGACCTTTTCGACCGACTTGTAGATCGAGGACTCATCCGTCAGAAAACCGAATTCAAGATACTCGAGGACCCCTTCGGCCGAAAGTTCCGCAATCGGGATCGCCGCCTTGACCGCCCGGACCGAGGAGGCAAAAACGATCGAGTTCTCAAAGGCTGAAAAGGTCAGCGGTTTGACACCAAGGCGGTCGCGAACCATATAAAGGGTTTTGACCCGATCGTCCCAAATGGCAAATGCGAACATGCCGTCGATCTTGTCTGTCAGCCCTTCTATGCCCCACTCGAGATAGCCGTTTAACAGTACTTCTGTGTCCGTTCTGCTGGAAAACGCGTAACCCTTTGCTTCGAGTTCTTCGCGAAGGCTTCGGAAATTATAGATCGCTCCGTTAAAGACTATGCCGACCTCGCGTTTGGCGGTCATCATTGGCTGGTGGCCGGCCGGTGATACATCGAAGATCGAGAGGCGTCGATGGCCCAAGGTTGCCAGCGGCCAGGATTCGATACCGTGGTCGTCCGGGCCTCGGCGCCTGAGTTCTGCGGTCATGCGGTACACAAGACGTTCCCTTTTTTCCGCATCTTTCGCACCCGCATATCCGGCAATTCCACACATAAGTCGATATCGAACCTCGTTCAAGCCCGAAGTACACGGAGCACTCATCATTTGCGGCCTGCGGACAAGGGCAATGGTGCCCGCTGCGAAGCATGCCTTATTTTCCGGTTCAGCCTCTAAAGCTGTCTTCCGGAGACCACTGCGGCCCGCAACCCATGGCTAGGCCCGTACCGGGACTGCCATCGGTTGTGTCATTATCTGCCGGAGGCGATAGTCGCGATAGTCGCCCGGCGGCCCCTCGCGGCCGTCCACCGCCGCCATCACCATGTTGAACATCTCGCGGGCCGTGGCGAAATGGACCTTATATTTACCCGTGCCCTCGCCATGCTCTATGATCTCGGAAAAAAAGCGGCGTGCGTCCTCGCCAATGCAGGCGGAGCGGTCGTGGTCAAAAAAGCCGTGGCAATGGAGCTTGATAAATATCCAGTCCGGCCGCCCCTCTACCGTGATGTTTGCTCGTATCCAGCGGCGGACCCGTGCCATGTCGATCGGGCGGTGGCTGGCAAGCTCGCCGTTCTCTATTTTGGGCAGCGGCAGGCCGCGCGTCCCGCTTGTCCAGTCAAACATAAGCGGCCCGGTTATTATCACGGGCAGCTTTGGCTCGCCGCCGCCCTTTTTCAGGTGGTCAGCCCGGCCGTGCGCCGCGCGGTGCTCCATCGGCAGAGCACATTGATAGATCGAGTTCAATACCGGAACCTGGCTCCGGTCCGGTGCCGAAGGTAGCGTCATATCGGCATAGCATCCCGTTTCATTCAATATCGCAAGCTCATTGTCCACGCCGCAAAACTGCCCTCCGGCCGAGTTCCCTAGGGCCCAGTTCCCGTGGACAAAGGCATACATCGGGTCTCCGCTGCCGTCTAGCCGGGAAAGCAGCCCGTGGTCCCCGGCAAGCCTGTCGCGAAATTCTACTAGCTGGCGTCGGAGCCCCTCTTCTGTGTCCGGTGTGTCAACACCGTGATGGAGATGGACCTCTACCTCGCCGAGCCCTGCCCGCTGAAGATCGGCAAGCGTTTCGAGCAGCCCTCGCTCGTATTGCTCTGCTGGATAAAAGTTTGTGTGGCGAAACATAGTCCCGTCCGCGTCGGTTACCGCCTCGCCGGTCTCGCGTGCGGTTTCGCACCAGTTGTCGAGCCTGCGCCGCTGCGTGTCGATATCATACAGCTCGGTGCCGTTCCAGCTAGGCTCAAAGTGGTTGGCAATACAGAAAATAAGGTGTTTTGGCCCCGAGCCGTTCGCGGCAAAAAGCGCGCGGGCGCGGGCGGCGGGGTAACGTGCCAGCCAGGGCAGCGCGTGGCCGATACGGGATATTAGCGGGTCTTCAGAGGCCATATCTCAGGTCTTTACAATAACAAAGGTCCGGCCGCCTTTTCCATCGGGCGGCACCTCGCTTTCTATCCTTAGGCCCGCCCGACTTAGTTCTCGCCGGAGCATCGATCCGGTGTGGAAGGTCTCCTTTCCTTTCCAAAAGCCCGCTCGAGGCTGGCGGCCCGAGATCATATACCAAAGTCCGCCTGCAAAACATGCGGCAGGATAAAATAGCTGTTTCGGTGAAAACGTGCCAATACGCTCACGCACCATCCGCAAATAGAAGGACGGGGTGTGGACGGTCAGGATCAGTCTCGCACCCGGCCGCATTATACGAGCCATCTCCGCGAGGGCTTCGCCGCAACGCATATAGGGCAGGGCTACACGGCAGATCACCAGATCATATGTTTCGTCCCCAAAGGGAAGTGCCTCTCCGGCCGTCTGGATGAATACGGCCCTTTCTCCAAAGCCCCTCTCCGCGAAAAGTTCCCTGAACACCTCGCCGGCCGCAGGCTGAACGTCTATGCCGACCCCAAGCGAGGCACCTCGCTCCAAAAAGGGAAGCAGCTCCTGTCCCGCACCGCAGCCGACGTCAAGGACTTGACCAATTCTGGAACCGGTGACCGTATTAATTAGAGCTTTCACGCGTCCGTCACCGTCACACTCAAACAAGTGGATTTCCGTTTGCAGATATCGGCGATATTCCAATTCGTTACCTAATCCCACAATATACGTCAGCGTAAATTGCAAATTAATCCTTTTCTAGAAAATGCTACCACGAAACGGTCGTACTCGTAAGCTTCCCGTCAAGGGCACAGGTCCGAATAAGAGAGGTCAGTTTGATCAATTCACATTGAGCTACCCCCTATTCTTGTTACCGATCTAAATTAGAGGATTCCGGGTTTCCT
>CALMAH010000018.1 GCA_937859595.1 uncultured Acidobacteriota bacterium
TATTCTGACTTCTGTATTCTGACTTCTGTATTCTGACTTCTGTATTCTGACTTCTTAACGATGTACCCCGAACTTTTCAGAATCGGCGATTTTCCCATTACCACCTATGGCATGTGGCTGGCGGCGGGTATGCTGGTGGCGCTTTTCGTCGCGTCTCGGCTCGGCGTCCGCGACGGCCTGCCGCGCGAGCGGATATACGATCTCGGGCTTTGGACCCTCGTCGGCGGACTCCTTGGCTCGAAGATCTTGATGTTCTTCGTTGAAGAAGACGTTCAGATATTCACGCTCGATTTTCTTCGCTCCGGCGGCGTGTTCTATGGCGGGCTGATAGGCGGATTCCTTGCGGTCGCGATACTTATCCGCATATACAAGCTTAATTTTTGGAAGGTGGCGGACGCATTTGCACCGGCCGTCGCCCTTGGACAGGCATTTGGGCGGCAGGGCTGTTTTGCGGCTGGCTGCTGCTGGGGAAAGCCGACGACCAATTGGTGGGGCGTCCATTTTACCGAAAAAGGCCACGAATACACTGGCGTGCCGATAGCGAACGGTGTCCACCTGCACCCGACGCAATTGATCGAAAGTTTTACGATGTTTGCCGTCTTCGGCCTGCTTGTCTGGCTTCACCGACGCAAGAAATTCGACGGACAGGTTTTGATAGCATATGGATTGATCTACGCGATCGTCCGATTCCTGATAGAGTTCTTGCGCGACGATCCGCAGCGAGGCGACCTTTTTGGCACAACCGCGATGACGGGACTTTCGCCCTCTCAGCTGATCAGCCTTGTAGTTGCAGCGGCGTCGGTCATTTTCTTGGTAATGCGCTTGAAGTCCGCCAAGCGCTCAACTCCCGGGGATGTTGAGTTATGAATTACAGGTTTGTGCTAAATGCAGGCTTCCTTTGGTTCGCTTTAGGTTTCATTTCCCTTGCATCGCTTCAAAGTTCGGCTCAACGTCAACCTAAAGCGGCCATGGACGTTGATTACTGCAGAATGGTTCGTTCGCCGGAATCATTTGATGGCAAGATCGTTCGGTTTACCTCCTTGATGTCGTATTCGACTGTAGTCCGCGTAGACGGGGATTCGTTTCTCATCTACGGAACTGATTGCAACGGAGGTGACTACTTTTCTGCTGTTGATCTTCTCGCAGAGTTTAAGTGGTCAGAACAGGCCAAGGAGTTATTGAGAGGCGTGCAGGAAGGTGGTACTTATACACTTGCGATCACGGCGATCGGCAAGTTTGAGAATCAAATAATTCCTTCTTTTGGTCATCTTGGTTGGGCAATAAATCAGGTTACCTTATTTGAGATCGAATCGATTGAAGATATAACTTCAAAGCCCGAGGCTACGAGACCTAGCTACAGAACTGAAACAAATCGTACGGAATTCGGCAGGAGGCTGCGGGATATCAACGCTGGCATTTTGTTCTTGTTTCTCGACGGTCCGAAAGATCCGGCGATTCTCGAATCAATTGCCGAAGACTTCAAGGTGATCGATAGAGACAATGTAAGTTATTCGATAGCCAATTATTCTGAGTTGATCCGGAAGGGTCTGTTCGATAACAAAGACCAAATTGCTGGTAAAGCCGTTACCGATCCAAGGGTTGTACTTAGAAACGGACTCTATCAGGCTACCGGTTTTTTGAAAGCGGAGGATGTAGAGGGATCAGAACGTCGCCTCAAATACCAGACCCTGTTTCGAAGGATCGGAGATCTTATATTTGTGGTCGAAACGCGTTTTTCCGATCCATAGAACCGTAGTACAGGTTTCAGTCAAAAGGGAAAAGTGAACGAAACTGAGAATGGTCTCTTCGTATGTCATCCGAAGGCAGCTGATGCCGGAAAGCGGCTGGACGCCTTTCTCGCCGAGCAGATCGAAGGCTGGTCGCGGTCTCGGCTGCGTAGGCTGATAGAGAACGGCGATGTCCTGGTAAACGGAAAGGAAGCAAAGGCCGCATACAAGCTCCGCGAGGGCGACGAGATAGACATTGACCTTACGGAAGAACCTGCCGCTCGATTTGAACCCGAAAACATCCCGCTCGATATCGTTTTTGAAGACGAATATCTGGCCGTCGTCAATAAGCCGGCCGGAATGGTCGTACATCCCGGAGCCGGTAATGTAACTGGGACTTTGGCAAACGCTTTGGCTCATCATTTCGGATTCAGGATCTCGTATCTGGGCTTTCCCGGCGACAATGAGCAATCTAAAATCCAAAATCTAAAATCCAAAATCGGGCTTGTTCACCGCCTCGACAAAGACACCTCCGGCCTGATCGTCGTCGCAAAGGACGAGCAGACCCACGAGGCACTTTCCGAACAATTTCGCCGCCGAACCGTTGAGAAGACCTACGTCGCTCTTGTACACGGTTCGCCCGATCAAAACAGCGGTACGATCGAGCGTCCCATCGCCCGCGACCGGTGGCACCGGACAAAGATGACCGTTACCGCCAACGGCCGATACGCTCTGACGCATTGGCACGTGCGTCAAAGGTTTGAGAAATTCACACTGCTCGAGGTCGATATCAAGACCGGCCGCACACACCAGATACGCGTCCACCTCGCCTCGATAAATCATCCGGTCGTAGGCGACGCCACCTACAACGAAGGCCGCGACAACACCATCGCCAACACATTGATCAAAAAGGCCGTCGAAAAACTCAACCGCTTTTTCCTCCACGCCGAACGCCTCTCATTCACTCACCCCAAAACCGGCGAGCATATGGAATTCAAACAACCTTTGCCAGACGATCTCGCCGAATTTGTGAAAATGCTGTAAGCCGGGAACGCAGGCGCCCTCGCCTGCAATATTCTGAGCTACAATCAAGTTGATGAAAGATAAAGACCCGCGTTATTGGCACAGCCGCGGTTACCTGCCGCATTTTGATCAGGATGGATTCACACAGTTTGTTACGTTCCGGCTTTCTGATTCAGTTCCGCAGAGTGTGCTTGATAAATGGCGGCTCGAACTTGAGGCCGGTGAGATCATCGACGCTGACATGCGACGACGGATCGAATTTTACCTCGATCAAAACTATGGAGAATCCTGGCTGAGGATCCCGCAGATCGCAAACGTCCTACAGGAAACGTTGCTGAAATGGGATGGTGAACGATACCGTTTAATTTCGTGGGTGATAATGCCGAATCATGGCCACATCCTGGTTACGCCATTCGAAGGATTTCCGGTCTCAGATATAATGCATTCAATAAAATCATATACGGCGCATTTCGCAAACGAACTATTAAAGCGAAAGGGACGCTTTTGGGCGAAGGAGTATTTTGACCGATACATTCGCGACCAGCGGCATTTTGCGAATACAATTGCATATATCGAGAACAATCCCGTTAAGGCCAAGTTGTGTAGATCGCCCGAAGAGTGGCCTTACGGGAGCGCGTATTTCAAAGGTTGATCAGATCGCTATTGCGATCTTGCACGCGAGGGCGCCTGCGTTCCAGTCAACTAATTGGATAAAGAATATGAAACGCTTCTTTGTTGCTGTTGCTTTGTCGCTAGTGTGTTTGCCGTTCGCTTTGGCTCAGTCGGGTGAGATCAATATCATTCCACGGCCTTTGAACGTATCTCGTACTGTCGGGCATTTCGAGATTAATGCCGACACACGAATAGTTGTCGAGCATTCCAAAGACAGAGATTTAGCCAATTACTTGAATAAAACTCTGAAAGTCGAACATGGCGTCGACGTGAAGGTCGCTTCCAAGACTACCTCTAAACAATCAAAAATCTTTATAAGTCGCCCGGATGACTATCAGATAATTGGCGACGGATATTTGATTACTGTAGAAAACAAGCTCTTGAATATCGAGGCCGCCACGGCAGCAGGGAGGTTTTATGCTGTGCAGACACTGTTGCAGATGCTCATAAAGGATGGCGACAAGACAGTCGTTCTAAATGCAAACGTTACTGATCATGCACGTTTTCGCTACCGCGGTATGCATCTTGATGTAGCTCGGCATTTTATGCCGGTGGAGTTTGTGAAGAAGTACATCGACCTGATGGCGCAGTATAAGTTCAATTATTTTCACTGGCATCTGACGGAAGATCAGGGCTGGCGGATCGAGATAAAGAAATATCCGAAGTTGACCGAGATCGGCTCGCGGCGGCCGGAGACGATGGTTGACCGCAACTTTTCGCCCTATATCGGCGACGGCATTCCCCACGGCGGCTTTTACACTCAGGAGCAGATCAAGGAGGTCGTCGCCTACGCCAAAGAGCGGCACATCACCGTTATCCCTGAAATAGAGCTACCCGGCCACGCATCGGCTGCCTTGGCTGCTTATCCGCAGTTTGGCTGCAAGGCCGACCACGAATACAAGGTGCAGACGACGTGGGGCATTTTCAAGGAGGTCTTTTGCCCGACCGAAGAGACGTTCAGGTTCCTCGAAGATGTGCTCGACGAGACCATCGCCCTTTTCCCTGATTCGCCATACATCCACATCGGCGGCGACGAGGTGCTGAAAGATCACTGGAAAGAATCGGAGTTCGTTCAGGAACTCATGAAACGCGAAAACCTGAAGGACGAGAACGAGGTGCAGAGCTACTTCATCCGCCGGATCGAACGGCACATTAACAAACGCGGCAAAAAAATGATCGGCTGGGACGAAATACTCGAAGGCGGGCTGGCGCCGAACGCGACCGTGATGTCATGGCGAGGGATGCGCGGCGGCATCGAGGCGGCTAAGGCGGGGCACGATGTGATAATGACGCCGACCGACTACGCGTATTTCGACTACGGCCAGGGCGACCCGGCCTATGAACCGCTCAACATCGGCAGCTACGTTCCGCTTTCAAAGGTTTATAGCTTTGAGCCCGTCCCGCCCGAGCTGACCGCAGACGAAGCCAAATACGTCATCGGTGGACAGGCGAACGTCTGGACCGAATATATGAAAACGCCTTCGCACGTCGAATATATGGCGTTTCCTCGGATGCTTGCCCTGAGCGAAGTGCTTTGGTCGCAGAAAGAGCATCGTGACTTTGCAGATTTTCAGCGTCGGCTCTGGACGCACTTGCCTCGCCTCGATAAGCAAAATGTGAATTATCGCATCCCCGAGCCAGGCGGTTTGGAGAACATCGTCACAGAAAAAGAACGCGTTTCTATAAAACTACAGCCCGCAGCCGGAACGCGAGTATATTACACGACTGACGGCTCTACGCCCGACGAACGCTCGCCCGTCTATTCCAAACCCATAGAGATCCGTCTCATCTATGGCGAAGTGAAAACACTAAAGACCATCGTTGTAAATGCCGTTGGTCGCAAAAGCGTCGTCTATGCAGCGACCATCGTACGCGGAAAGAAGCGCGAACCGGATGGAACTAATGCCAGCCGATCCGGCCTAAAATTTGAGATCGGTATTCCGGGCGACGATCCCGGTGCTTACAAGCAATGGGAGACAGGCGAAACGCGCTCGACGTCACTAAACCAATTTGCACAGCGATTTGATCTGAAGAAGCCTTTCTTGGTTATCTTTGACGGATATTTCCGCGTGCCTGAGGACGGCATTTATGAGTTTCAGGTAGATTCAACTTGGAACGCAAGTGTGGTTCTTGGAAGTCGAATGATTATCGAAAAGGAAGGAACAGGAGGACGTTCGGTCAAATCGGCCATCGTCCCGCTGAGGGCCGGGCTGCACAAGATGTCCATCCGTTACAACCACGGCGGCGGCGATTCGTCGTTCCGCTTTCGCTGGGGCATCAAAGGCCGTGGGCTGACACAGGCCTGGGGCGGCGAGTTTGTGCATTAGCCGGGAACGCAGGCGCCCTCGCCTGCAAAGTTCGCGAAGCGAACGAGGGAATCGAACCACAAATGAACACAGATAAACACAGATCGATACGAGTTGGCCGTCAATTGACGTTGGCGGTTCTGGCACTGCTCACCGCTCACTGCTTACTGCTTACTGCCACGGCCATCGCCCAAACGCGTGACTACACCCGCTGGGTCAATCCGTTCATCGGCACCGGCGGCCACGGGCATACGTTTCCGGGGGCGACCGTGCCGTTCGGCATGGTGCAGCTCTCGCCGGACACACGCATCGACAACTGGGACGGCTCCTCCGGCTATCACTACTCCGACGACATCATCTACGGCTTCTCGCACACGCACCTCTCCGGCACCGGCATCCCCGACGGCTGCGATATTTTGTTCATGCCGACAGTAGGCAAACCGCAGTTCTTTGCGAAAGAAGGTGATAAGTCGGTAAATGGATATGCTTCGAAATTCTCACACGCGAATGAGAAAGCTGAGCCGGGATATTATTCGGTGAAGCTGGATGACGACGGAATTCTAGCGGAACTTACAGCGACCAAGCGGGTTGGGCTGCACCGTTACACGTTCCCTAAAACTGATTCCGCGCTGATCACTCTCGATCTCGAATGGCGCGACAAACGGCTTGATTCTGAGATCAGATTTTCTGCTAAGAACAATCGAATTGAGGGTTTCCGTTCATCGACATCATGGGCAAAGAATCAGCGGGTTTACTTCGTTGCGGAATTCTCAAAGCCGGTTGTGTGGTTTATTCAATCACAACCGCCTGAAATCCGATCAGCAGAAGACTTTACGAATACTAAAGCGGTTATAGGATTTGAAACTGTTGCGGACGAGCAAATTCTGCTCAAAGTTGCGATCTCGTATGTCTCGATCGAAGGAGCACGGAAGAATCTCGAAGCAGAGCTGCCGCATTGGGATTTTGATAAGGTGCGGGCGGATGCGAAGGCGGCGTGGAACAAGGAGCTTTCGAAGATCGAGGTCTCCGGCGGGACAGACGATCAGAGGACGGTCTTTTACACGGCGCTTTATCACACGATGATCCACCCGAACGTCTTCAATGATGTTGACGGGAAATACCTCGGGCATGATCGCAAGATCCACAACATTGCCGAACCTGGCTCCCCTCCTTACGAAGGAGGGGTGGCAGCCGCTTCGGCTGACGGGGTGGTTCTCTCACAGGCGGGGACCGGTCAAGATAACGGTTCTAAGACTCCCGTGCGGAAAGAACCACCCCGCCGCGAGGACGCGGCACCCCTCCTTCGTAAGGAGGGGAGCTTAAAGCGACCGCCTAATGGCGAGACTCGATACGCGTCGGACCACTACACCGTCTTCTCGCTCTGGGATACGTTCCGGGCGGCACATCCGCTTTATACCATCATCGACGAAAAACGCACCGTCGATTTCATCAATTCGTTTATCCGCATTTATGAACAGGGCGGTCGGCTTCCCGTTTGGGAACTTTGGGGCGAAGAGACGGACACAATGATCGGCTATCACGCCGTTTCCGTCATCGCCGACGCGATGGCAAAAGGCATTGAGGGCTTTGACTACGAAAAAGCATACGAGGCCGCCAAACACTCCGCCGAGCTTGACCATTTTGGGCTCGCCGCCTACAAACGCCGCGGTTACATCTCCGCCGAAGACGAGAATGAATCCGTCTCAAAAACGCTCGAGTATGCCTATAACGATTGGTGCATCGCTCAGATGGCGAAGATCATGGAAGGAAGGTTTCCTGAAAAAAAGGCAATTTATAAGAAAGATGCTGAGATCTTTTTTTCGCGCTCTCAACATTTCATGAACCTATATGATCCCGACACTGGTTTTTTCCGTCCGAAGCGCAACGGCGGTTTTATTGAGCCGTTCGCCCCGAATGAAGTAACGTTCCATTTCACTGAAGGGAATTCATGGCAATACTCATTTTTTGTTCCGCACGATGTTCCGCGGCTGATCGAGTTGATGGGTGGCCGCGACGAATTTGCTGCAAAGCTCGACGAGCTTTTTACGACTGAGCAGAAACTTATCGGCCGGCACCAGCCCGACATAACGGGACTGATCGGCCAGTATGCCCACGGCAACGAGCCTTCGCATCACATTCCGTACCTTTACAACTACGCCGGACAACCGTGGAAGACTCAGATGTACGTCCGGCGGATAATGGACGAGTTTTACAAGAACGCGCCCGACGGCCTGATCGGCAACGAAGACGCCGGTCAGATGTCGGCGTGGTACATTCTCTCGGCGGCCGGATTTTACCCGGTCGCTCCCGGTGCTCCGCAGTACGACATCGGCTCGCCGCTGTTTCCCGAGATGAAGTTCAACCTTGAAAACGGAAAGACCTTTACCATTACCGCAAAGAACAATTCGGCCGAGAACATTTACGTGCGATCCGTAAGGCTCAATGGCAAACCGCTCCGGCATGCGCATCTTGCTCACTCGGACATCATGGAAGGCGGAACGCTCGAATTCGAGATGGGCCCGAAACCAAAGACCGGCCTCTTTCCCGAGACTCTCCCGCATCGGTCTGCCGATATCGTTGCCGTTCCGAACATCGCCGCTGACCGCGTCTTTCGTGACCAGACAAGCGTCACGATGAACACCATAACCGCCGGAGCCAGGATCTATTACACGCTGGACGGCACCGAGCCTTCGGACCGATCTACGCTCTATAGCTCGCCTTTTACGCTAAGCGAAACCTCGACCATCAAGGCTATCGCCATCGGCAAAAGCGGAATGCGTAGCTTTCCGGTCGAAGCTTCGGTGATGAAACGCACCAATGACTGGGAGGTCACCATCACCTCGCCTTACAGCCCGCAGTACACCGGCGGTGGCGACGACGCGATCATCGACGGCCTTCGCGGCACCGCCAATTTTGCGAGCGGCGAATGGCAGGGCTATCGGAGCAAAACGTTCGAGGCCGTGATCGATATGCAGCGTGAAACGAACTTCACAGAGGTCGGCGGCAGCTTTCTTCAGGTGGTCCGCTCGTGGATCTGGCTGCCCTCGCGTATCGAATTCGAAGCCCTCCTCGACGGCGAAAATTGGTACAGGATCGCCGAGATAAAGACCGATCTGCCACTTGATGAAATGGAGCCGACCATACGCGAATACACAACAAAGATCGAACCCGCCCGGGCGCGTTATGTTCGCGTGCGGGCCTATGACATAGGCAAGATACCGGCCTGGCACCCCGGTGCCGGCGAAGACCCGTGGATATTTGTCGACGAGATATTCATCGGAGTGGCTGGCAAAAACCGCAAGATCAAACCTTGACCCGAAAAGCCGGGTTAAGGTATCCTTTCCGCCAAACCACCGCTTGCGATGACTCTCTACCTCGCCAAACTTATCATCATGGGCATTGGCCTCGGCCTTGCGACCGGAGTGGGCGCCTACACCTTCTGGTACGGAAAGGGCTATTCTTATCTCAGCAACGACCCCGGTTCGTGTGCTAATTGCCACATAATGAACGAGCAGTATGACGGCTGGCTCAAATCGAGCCATAAGGCAGTAGCCACCTGCAACGATTGCCACACACCGCCCGACACCTTCGGAAGATACTATACAAAGGCTTCGAACGGTTTTTGGCATTCTTACTATTTCACCGTCGGCGGCTTTCACGAACCCATACGAATAAACGAACGCAATCGCGAGGTGGCCGAGGCGTCGTGCCGTCATTGCCATCAAACGATGGTCCATTCGATAACCGTCTCTGAACAAATAGATCAGGCCGAACAGGTTTCGTGCATAATGTGTCACCGCGACGTAGGCCACATGCACTAGCTAACACGAAAGGAGGTCAAATGAGCGAAGACAACAATCAAAACACCGCCCCCGAACCAGAACCGAAGGCCGAGCAAACGCCTCCGCCGCGTCCCCGGATGTTTGGGGTAAAGGTGGTTGCCATTGTTGCCTTTGCCTCATTTGCGGCGGCCATTCTCGGGCTTGGCCTGCTTACGAACATCTTCGAACGCCAGCAGGAAGCGAGAAATCCATTTTTCCGGGTAGTTGAGCTTACGGACGAGACCTATGAACCCGAAGTTTGGGGAAAGAACTTTCCGCTCCAATACGACAGCTATCTTCGCACGGTAGATCAGGTGCGGACGCGTTTTGGCGGGAGCGAGGCCATACCTCGTACCCCGACCGATGCCGACCCGCGTTCCATTGTGGCCCAGTCGCGCCTTGAGGACGATCCGCGTCTGAAGACCATGTGGGATGGCTATGCATTTGCCGTCGATTTTCGCGAGGAGCGCGGCCATGCCTACATGCTCGATGACCAGACCTTTACCGAACGGCAAAAGGTCGTCCAACAGCCCGGCAGCTGCATAAATTGCCACGCCTCTGCCTATCCTGCTTATATGAAGCTCGGCGACGGCGACATTATGAAGGGCTTCCACGCCCTTAACAAGATGCCCTGGTCTGAGGCACGTCAGGAGGTCTCCCATCCGGTTTCTTGTATTGACTGCCACGACTCACAGACGATGGCTCTCCGCATCACCCGCCCGGCATTTATGAACGGCATCAAGCTGGTAAAGGGCCTGGAAGGCGTCAAGGATTATGACGTTAACCGCGATGCCACTCGCCAGGAGATGCGATCATTCGTTTGTGCCCAGTGCCACGTCGAATACTATTTTCGCGGCGAGGAGAAAGAACTCGTATATCCGTGGCACAAGGGTATGAAGGTAGAGAACATACTCGAATATTTTGATGAGGTCGGCCACAATGACTGGACCCACGCCCAGACCGGTGCCGGGGTGCTAAAGGCCCAACATCCCGAATTTGAGATGTTCAGCCAGGGGATCCATGCCCGTGCCGGCGTCTCGTGTGCCGATTGCCACATGCCGTATGAACGCGAAGGCGCGATGAAGGTCAGCAGCCATCATGTGCGCTCGCCGCTGCTCAGCATCAATACATCGTGCCAGACGTGCCATAAGGGAACCGAGGAGGAACTTCTTTTCCGTGCCGAAACGATCCAGGAGCGGACCTATAAATTGCGGTCCATCGCGATGGATGCGCTGGTCCAGTTGATCGAAGATATCACTGCCGCACGAAAGGCCGGTGCCTCCGATGCTGAGCTCGCCGATGCACGAAGCTATCAGCGAAAGGCGCAGTTTTATGTGGATTTTGTCGAGGCCGAAAATTCGATGGGCTTCCACGCACCGCAGGAGGCGACCAGAATTCTTGGCGAATCTATAAACTTCTCCCGCCTTGGCCAGGTGTCGTTGAGGAACGTTAAAATGTCCACCGGGATGGTCGCGTTTCGATCGTCGCTAAGAAACGATCGGCGGAACTAGGCCGGGGCTGTTCGGTGTTCCTTGGGTACGGCGGATACCGGCACCTCTATTACTCGCTGTCGCCTGCTGGGGGTTCGCTCTCGAGCGCTTCCTGAACCTGTTTGTTGACAACAGTGCCCTTCTGCTGGACAACGTGAGCCACCTCATGCCCGATCAATTGCTTTCCCTCGGCATACACATTTAATGAGCCCGGCGCGAAGAATATCTTGTTCCCGCTGGTAAATGCCTTGGCACCCAACATCGTCGGGGCATGGTTCTCATATATCTCGATGTCTTTCAGGTCCGCCCCAAATTTTGTTTCCAGGTCATGCCGGACCGTTGCCGGTAGGCCGGACGCCTTTGCCGCCGGCCCGATGTTCGGATAGGGGATCGGTACCGGTCCCGGCGGGGTAGGCTTATGTGAGACCGTCTCCGGGACGACCAGGTTCGTTCTTCCGTTTTCTTTGGGGGTGTCGGGCATTGTTTATCGCCGCTCCTTCGCTAAAATTAGTATTTTCGAAACAATTCTGGGTGAAAAGTTCAAAATTTGCAATCATCAATACCAATGTTCAACAAACGGTCTGCACAGCCCGAGCGCATCGACATCGGCGATTATACCCTTGAGGAATATGAACGATTCCTTGTCGAGATCGCGTTCATAAACAGATATTTCGGCGACCGGCGGGCCCTTCGGAGGTCGCTTTTCGCCGAGATCGAACGGGAGCGACCGCGACATTTCTCCGTGCTGGACGTCGGCTGCGGCTCCGGTGAATTGCTTCGATCCATCGCATCGTTCGCCCGCACTTCCGGTCGAGACGCACGCCTTTCGGGCATTGACCTCAACGCCATCTCGTCGGGCAACGCCCTTGCGGCGTCAAGCGGCCATTCCGAGATATCTATCGTTCGGGGCGATGCCTTGCGGCTTCCATACGCGGACGGCTCTTTCGACTACGCGATCTCGTCGCTTTTTTTCCACCACCTTGCCGACGAACAGATACCACGGGCGCTTTCCGAAATGGCGAGGGTCGCCCGGCGTGGTGTTTTCGTCATCGATCTTCATCGCCATTGGTTGGCCTACGTGTTCTACAAGCTCTTCTGCTCGGCGTTCCGCATCTCGCCGCTGGTTCGCCATGACGGCTCGCTCTCTATCCGCAAGGGCTTTAAACCCGCCGATCCCGTCTTTTTGTCGAACGGGAACTTTAGCGCAAGGCGGGTCTTTCCCTTTCGTCTCGTTTTTGCTCAAACGATCAACGGCCGTTAGCGGCTGCGGCCAAACGTCTTTCGTACATCCGTCAGGCTTCGAAAACGCCTAATCGAGCAAGTTCGTTGAGGCTGTCGTCCAGCCATTCGGGCAGCGTTCTGAGGAGTTCGCGTTTTCCGTCCAGGCCATGTGCAGAGCGGATGAACTTGCCGATCTCGTCCAGCAGCGCATTGCGCGTTCTGGTTCCGTCCATCAGTTCGGACAGGCGGTGCGAGACCTTGTCGTCTATCTTCATATCCAGGCCCAGCAGAGTGGTAATGTGTTCGGCGTTCTTCATCTGCCATCGTGCCAGCCGGTTCACCTTGGGTTTTGGGTTTAGCTCCGTCGGGCCGTCCGGCTGAAACAGGCGAAGTTCTACCAGGTTCGAGTTCGTAACCAACTGCAGAGTTATCTTTCGCAGGATCTCGACCTGTTTTTCAGGATCATCGATCTCGATCTGTTCTTGTTCGAGCATTTCCATCGACGTTCGCGCAAGCTCAGGAAACGGCACCGCCCGCGCCCAACGGCTTCCGAGATGCAGCAGGGCGGCTTTGGCCAGCGGCTGGTCAACCTGCATAGAAACATTGCTGCTCGAGAGAAATGTTTCGACCTTTTTCGGCGAAAGATCGGCCTTCCCGTTTCGTGGCGAGAGCGACGAGGACACCAAAAAACGGTCCAGCAATTCCGGCTCGGGCGGTCGCCTTAGCGAGATCTCGCTTCTGCAGAACAGCGTCTGCCGAAAGATACGCCCTCTAAAAAGATCGAGATATTGCTCACGCTCGATGTGGTCTTCGAGATCGGCCAGAAACCGGCGCGCCTCCTGTGAAAGACCCTGTGTGCCCATCGCGTGCAGCTCGGCTTCGCTGAGGAACTGCAGGCCGTTGTTTTCTAACAGCGCGGAAAATTCGCTGAAATAATATGCCTGGTTTATCTCGGAGAGGTCGTCGTGGAAGACGTCTGCAGCGTGGTGCCGGCTGTGTCGTTCCGTCTCCTGCTTCAGTATCGCGCGGTAAACGCCCCCGTCCGATGTGTTCTCGGCGAGCAGCGATAAGAACGACAGGGCGCTCTTTACCCGCTCATTCGGGTCTTGCATCCGCCGGGTGTGCAGCCGCAGAATGCTCTGCGACATCTGCCGATGATAGGCGCCCGGAAATGCGCTATAGCTGATGTAGCCGACCCCCTGGTCATTGAGCAATTCGCGAAAAAGCTCGAGCACCCTGCCGCGAACCGGCTCTGGCACCCACGAGAAAAGGCCGTGTGCCGTGATGTAGTCAAACGTGCCAAAGTCCGCCCGAGACATTTCCATCACGTCCATCTGGCGAAATTCGACATTCTTCAGGCCCAACTCCACTGCTGCGGCCTTGGCATCGTCGATATGGACCTTTGCCAGATCGACGCCGACAAACGACGCCTCCGGCATCAGATATGCCTGCGCTATCAGATTGCTCCCGTTGCCGCAGCCAAGCTCCAGCACTCGGCACGTTGCCGGGTGCGCCGGCTCCATTCCAAAAAGTGTCGCATTCGTCGCCAGCCGGTCGGGAAACGTTTGAACAAAGAACTTGCTCGGGTAAGGCAGCCGGTCGTATGAGAATGTATGCTCCAAATCAACTCCTATTCAATTTGTCTTAATCTCAGCCGCAGGGCCTGAAGTTTTATAAACCCTTCGGCGTCGTGTTGGTCGTAGGCCCCGGCGTCGTCTTCGAAGGTGGCGATGCGTTCGCGGTAGAGCGAGTTTGCCGAGCGGCGGCCGGTGACGATGACGTTGCCTTTATAAAGTTTCAGGCGCACGTCACCCGAAACCGTTTCTTGTGTTTGATCGATAAGAGAGCGGAGTATCTCGAACTCAGGTGCAAACCAGAATCCGTAATAGACAGCTTCGGCAAATTTTGTCCCCAGGCTGTCCCGCAGACGCATCACCTCGCGGTCCATTGTGATCGATTCAAGCGCGCGGTGGGCGGCCATCAGGATGGTGACGCCGGGCGTTTCATAAACACCGCGTGATTTCATCCCGACAAATCGGTTCTCGACCAGATCGACGCGGCCGATGCCGTGCTCGCCGCCTATTTCGTTCAGCCTTGTCAGCATATCTACCGCGCCGTATTTTTCACCGTCGATCGCCACGGGCTCGCCTTTCTCAAACGAAACAGTGATCTCCTGAGCTTTATCAGTAGCATTTTCAGGCGACCTCGTAAGCAGAAAAATATCTTCCGGCGGGGCCGCCCAGGGGTCCTCGAGAATGCCGCCTTCGTAGGAGATGTGCATCAGGTTGCGGTCCATTGAATATGGCTTTTCGGCAGAGGCGGTGACCGGAATGCCGTGTTTCTCGCAATACGCCATCAGGTCTGCCCGGCCCTTGAATTCCCAGTGTCGCCACGGCGCGATCACTTTGATATCCGGCTGCAATGCGTAATACGTAAGCTCAAAACGCACCTGGTCGTTGCCCTTACCGGTCGCTCCGTGGGCAACTGCATCGGCGCCTTCTTTCCTAGCGATCTCTATCTGCCGTTTTGCTATCACCGGCCGGGCGAGCGAGGTTCCAAGCAGATAAACACCTTCGTACAGGGCATTTGCCTTTACCGCAGTCCAGACAAAATCCTTTACAAACTCCTCTCGCAGATCCTCAACATAAAGTCTTGAGGCCCCGGTCGCCTTTGCCTTTTCCTCCAGCCCGTCCAGCTCTTCCCCCTGACCAACGTCGGCACAATAGCAGACGACCTCGCAGTTGTATGTCTCCTTTATCCACAGCAGCATTGCCGAGGTGTCCAATCCGCCGGAATACGCGAGCACTACCTTATTTATCTTTTTTTCCATCATTCGAATGCAAAGCACTTGGCGGCAAGATCCATTATCCCTTTGCGAACTTTGCGTCTTTGCGTGAGAATAATTTTCACGCAACGGCGCAAAGAACGCAAAAGACGGCACATACAAAGTATGATATAGCTGCTCTTATTGATGCCGAATATAACAAATGGAAAGCTCAGAACAACTTTGGGGAGGCAGATTCACGGGTAAAGCCGACGAGACCTTTGCCGCGTTTAACCGCTCTTTCGAGTTTGACCGCCGGTTGATGGATGCAGATATTCGTGGGTCGATAGCTCATGCTAACGGGCTGCACCGTGCCGGCATCCTGTCGGACAAAGAGGCCGAAGTAATGGTCGGCGGGCTGAAGGATCTTCGAGCGAGGTCGGTTGACCCCGCTTTTGTAATTGACGACACGGCCGAGGATGTCCATTCGTTTATCGAAGCAAAGCTGATAGAAAAGATCGGCGACGTCGCAAAAAAGCTACATACAGGCCGCAGCCGAAACGATCAGGTGGCGACGGCCTTTCGGCTGTGGCTAAAGGACGAGACGGATCAACTGATCGAGACCGTGAAGGCCGTCCAGATCGCCCTGATCGCCGCCGCCGAACGCCATCGTGATGCGGTCTTGCCGGGCTACACCCATCTCCAGCGTGCCCAGCCCGTTCTGTGGCCCCACTGGTGCCTGGCATATTTCGAGATGTTTGCCCGTGACCGCGAACGACTAGCCGCCTGCCGAAAACGCATCAATGTAATGCCGCTGGGCTCTGCCGCTCTTGCCGGAACCTCGTTCCCGATCGATCGCGAAGCCGTGGCAAAGGAACTCGGTTTCGATACAGTTTCAAAAAATAGTCTCGATGCGGTTTCTGACCGCGACTTTGCCGTCGAATTTGTCGCCGCCTGCTCGCTCGTTATGGTCCACCTCTCGCGAATGGCTGAGGATCTGATCCTCTACTGCTCGCAGGAGTTTGGATTTATCGCCCTAAGCGATGCCGTCTCGACCGGATCGAGCCTGATGCCGCAAAAGAAAAACCCCGATGCGCTCGAGCTTATTCGCGGAAAGGCCGGCCGCGTTTTCGGCCACCATACGGCCCTGCTTACAATGATGAAAGGCCTGCCGCTCGCCTATAACAAGGATATGCAGGAAGACAAAGAGGCCGTCTTTGATACGGTCTCTACCGTTCGTTCAAGCCTGGAGGTTGCCGCCATCGTGCTCGAAAATTTGACCGTAAATGAAAGCCGGACCCGCGAGGCTGCCTCAAGAGGCTATCTCAATGCGACCGAACTGGCAGACTATCTTGTAAAAAAAGGAGTGCCGTTTCGCACGGCGCACGATGCCGTCGGGCAGCTGGTCCTGTTTGGGTTGGAACATAACAGGGAGCTGCATGAGCTATCGCCCGAAGAGATGCGAGCGGTTTCGGCTGATATAGACGAAGATGTCTTTCAGTCACTTGCCCTTGAACAGACGTTGGCAAGTAAGTCTGTGATTGGCGGCACCTCGCCCGCTCGTGTAGCTGAGGCACTTGCGGCGGCTAAGGGATCATTAAATGGACAAAGCTGAGTTGATAAGAAAGACAGCCGAGAATGAGCTGATGCAGTTTCTCGGCGTTCGGATAGTCGAAGCCTTGCCTGAACGCGTGGTAATGACGATGGAGGTCACGCCAAAGGTGCATCAATATGTCGGCATAATGAACGGCGGCGTCTCGCTTTACCTCGCCGAGACCGCCGCCTCGGTCGGCGTTTGCGCAAATGCCGACCTGACAAAAGTAACTCCGGTCGGTATCGAGATAAACGGGAACCACCTGCGGGCGGTAAGCAAAGGTATCCTGACAATTGAAGCAACGCCCATCTTCCCCGGCCGCACGATGAGTATCTGGCAGATAGACATCACCAGCGACAGGGGAAAGCACGTTTTTACAGGCCGATGTTCCGTCCTGCTCCAAAACCGCCCCGCATTTCCTCCCGGATCTGATACTTACGGCAAGCACTGAAAGCTGAAAACCGATTGTTGGAGATCGTTGTCTGATAAACCAATGGCCGACCCCCGCCAAATATCTGAAAACTGTCAGCTGACAACTGGAAACCGACAACTGGAAACCGACAACTGGAAACTGACAACTGGAAACTGACAACAGAAACCGACAACTGGAAGCTAATAACTGGAAGCTGGAAACTGATAACTGGAAGCTGGAAACTGATAACCGGAAACTGGTTTCTAGATCTCTTCTCGCCCAGACCGATTGACTGAACGCGGACACCCCTGCCATGCCGATTTTAGATTTTAGATTTTGGATTGCGGATTTGGCGGCTCTGCCGTTCGATGTGCGGAAAAGCTCCGCTTTTCCGTTAGCTTGATAAAATATCCCGCGGCTCCGCCGCCGCTGCAAGGTTACTAGCTTTTCCATCCGGCGGCAGAGCCTCCATCCCGCGAAGCGGCACTTAGCCACGCCGTTCACGGCTTTAGCGGCCAATCTTTAATGCAGTGAATTACCACGCCGTTCACGGCGTGGAACACGACCACAAACAGAACCCCAGCCCGCTTTAGCGGGCGACATATCCCGGCCCGGCCCGATCATCCCGCCAACCCGCGTTATTGCTCGCTGCTTTGTGACATCTAACCCTCAATTCCGCATTCGGCACTCCGCATTCCGCATTCTGCTTTCTCACTTCTCACTTCTCACTTCTCACCTTTCATTTCGTGCAAATCGTGCATATCGCGCAAATTGCCCTTGGCCGGCCTTCCCGGAAATAGGAAAATAGCTCGCGTGAGGCTCAGTTCGATATTTGACATTTGAAAACCGAAGAGTGTATCACAATGAAACACATCATCGTCCCACTTAAGATACACGAATTTTGCAAAATGGAACGATCTTTCGCCGCAAGCCTAATGGGATCAGCATTTAACCCGTCCCAGTTTGAGCATAAATGGGACGAAAATGGGACGATATTGAGGATCAAGGGCAAAAACGAGTGCCGTTCCACTTAATGTGTTCCTTATTTTGTTAAATGGAACGATTTTTCGCCGCAAACTCAATGGTATCAGCATATAACCCGTTCCACGTTGGACATTTTAATGCAAAAAGTGGAACGATCTTGCCAAAAACACAGTTGCTCGTTCCTTTGTGTCACTTGTACAGCAGTCGTTTTTCTTTAGTGAGACAGTTTTCCGCCGCAAACGCAAGCAGCTAAGGCACTTAACCTGTCTCATTTTGGACATTTTAATGCACAAAATGAGACGATTTTCGAGAAATGAATACAAAAAGCGAGGAAATTTGGTACATCCGTCTCAACCCGGCGTCTCACCCCGTCTCAATTCTGAGACGGGGTTCACCCGGGGAACGCGCGTTCCCCAGCGGGGGAACGACCTGTAAACCATTTCTCTGTGAGTTCGTATTCACCGGTGACCTTTGCACAGGAAGTAGCAGAGTTTTTCAAAAACGCGTAAGAAAATGAATATGAAACCTATCCTCTTTGCATTTATACTCTTCACATTCACAGCTATGTCACATGCTCAAACCGACAAATTTGCCGAATTCAGGGAGATGTTCCGGAAAGAACTTGCAGCGGCGGACGTTGCGGGCGGCAGCTTTGTGTTTATCAGAGACGGAAAGGTACTTGTCGACGAGCATTACGGCCTGGCAAATATCGAAAAACAGCAGCGAATTGATGCCCACACCATCTACCACTGGGCATCGAATACAAAACCGTTTACCGGTATCGCGATTATGCAGCTTCGCGATCGGGGACTGCTCAAACTGGACGATCCGGTGACAAAGTATCTGCCGGAACTGCGGCGGATACACAACCCATTCGGCTCAATGGATACGATCACCATTCGCCATTTGCTTACACACTCGGGCGGGTTCAGGAACGGCACTTGGCCCTGGCGAAACAATAAGCCCTGGGAGCCTTTCGAGCCTACCGAATGGTCGCAGCTTGTGGCGATGTTCCCCTTTACTGAAGTACTTTTCGAACCGGGTTCGAAGTTCAGCTATTCAAACCCGGGTATTGTCTATCTGGGCCGGATCATTGAAGAAGTCTCGGGCGAATCGTATGAGGCCTACATTGACAAGAATATCCTCCGCCCGCTCGGGATGACGCGAAGCTATTTTGACACGACACCGCCGCATTTGCTCAAAGATCGCTCGCACAGCTATTACGTTCGCGACGGCAAGCGAACAGAGGGCAGGTTCGATGCGAACACCGGTATAACCGTCTCGAATAGCGGGCTTAATTCGTCGATCTTGGATATGGTCAAGTACGTGACATTCCTGACCGGCATTTCAGAACCGCCTGTGTCAGCGGGAGGCCGGAGTGGCGGCATAGAAACAATGGATCGAACCGACTACAATACCGTACTCAAGCGCTCAACACTGGAGGAAATGTGGCAGCCGCAACTGCCCGCCGCGACCGACGCAAACGGCAACCCCGGTTTTACTACTGACATCGGGTTTGTGTTCTTCATCGACGCCAGCGACAGCCGCAAGCTCGTCGGCCACGGCGGTGACCAGAACGGATTTCTTAGCTATATCGACATAGAACCCGCCACCCGCACAGCATCGGTAATTGTTCTGAATACAAATGTTGTCGACCGGTCGGCACTCGGCGGGCAGGATGTTGTGAGCAGGCTCCGGCGGTCTATCCGCATGCTGTATTAGAAGCCGTTTCACGAACTTAATGGCCGCGGTGCAATTAATCCAGATCGTCCACGGACCAGGGAGTTCCCTTGATGCGGCCGATCAGTTGGAGCGAGGGGTTTTCCCCTTTGTGAAACGCCCTTATCAGCCACAATAGCCCGTCACCGGTCCTTTTTACCCACTGGGTATCGTAAAAGTGGTACTCGTCCGCGGGGTCCCGTTCGTCTCCATCCTTACCGTAGGTTTTTACGATGTGGTCGTATAGCTTGAACTCGGGCTCATACCAGACGGTTATCGAGTAAACAAAGGCTTTCTCCGGTATCTTGTCAATGATCAATCGTTTTACGTTGATCTCGAACTCTTCGCCAACGTCATTCGTTCGCTTCGAACGGGCAGGGGCGAGGGTCATGTCGCGGCCATCATGTGGAAACCCGCCGACCTCGATTTGCAGGCGTCTGATGTTGCCTTTTTCGAATGGTGCCGCAATTCGGATCTCGTCAAAGCGGTCGTCTTCGATGTCGCCGAGCGAAAGATCGACCTGCTTGGCAAATTCCTTGAGCGGCATACCCAGATAGACCCGCCCAAGTTCCTTGGGAATGAACTTTTGCTGTGCCGCAAAACTGTAATTTGGATCTGCCTGCGCAAATGATGGGATCATGCATATGGCCAGCGCGACAAATAGATTTGATGATCTTTGAATTAATTTTTTCATGACTTTATGCTTATTTCCGGTACTCGATTCCCGGAGACGAGATTCGTAGGCGCGATCAGTTTCCGCCCGCAAGTTCTTGAGCCTTTGCCTCGTCGGCAGCGGCGAGGGAAGCCTGGCCCGTAAGCCGATAGAGTTTTGCTCGCTCAGAATATAGTCGAGCATAGCGGTCGGCAAACTTGATCGCTTCTGTAAGTATCTCGATCGCTTTCAGCCTAAATGCCCGCCTGCGTCTTTCCATTTGGTTTGCCCGGTTTGCTTCAGGTCCGGAAAAAAATGGTGTGTTAGCGACGGCTCTTGCACGGGAAATATGTGTATCAACACATATCTCCCTTGCTGCGACCAGCAAAAAGCCTGCCCTTAGACCTCCTGAACCGGACGATTGTGAGGCATTTGCCGTGACGCGCCATTCGTTGCCGATCTCCACCGCCCTGTGGCATGTTATCAATGCTCTATCCATTTCGGCACCTGCCAGGGTCAATGCGCCGAGATCACCGTGGATCTTGCTATTTGCAAGTATCTCATTAGAGGCAGCCAGGTGACGATCCGTGCCGTCCATTGCACCCTTTGTCGCGGCCTCGAAATCGGCATCGGAAGCGGCATGGTCGTTCAGAGCAGCGTGGGCTCGAGCCCGCAAAAGCAGCATTGATACGTGTATCGAAAGTGTCACATCCTCAAGTACGCGTGACTGTTGTCCTCGTGGCAAAAGCTGAATTGCCCGTGTTGCGTATGCGATCACCGCCTTGTGGTCGCCGCGCTTGGCCGCATCTTCAGCTTTCTGGTATGCCTCATCGAAATCGTTGGTCGCGGAAGCATTGGCCGGCGGCACGCCTGGAGTCGCCCGCGGTGCCTGGGTTGTCACTCTGGCGGTTGATCGAGCCGAAGGTGAGGTCGGCGTGGGTGTACGAGAGGGCGTGGCCGCAGCTCGTTGGGGAACCGGGGACTGCGTTGGCCTCACCGGTGTGGGTGTCGGCCGTGGGGCGGGGGCGGTTGCGGTCTGCGTTTGGGAAGGCCGTCCCATTCGGCGATCGGCGATCGCCTTCTCTTGCGCAGAGAGCTTTGCATAAACGGCTTCCCTCGCTTTCTGCGAATCTGCATGGCCGCCCATTTCTATTGCTGTCGAGTAGGCCTCGAAGGCAAGCATCGGGCGTCCCTGCCTCTCATAAACCCGGCCCTTTCGATGGTAGATCTCCGGCAATTTCGAATCTGAAAGAGGCTGGCCGGGACGGAGCGTCGGGGCAAGTATTATTGCCCGGTCATAGGCCGCGATCGCCGTGGCAAATCTACCTGATCTCGCCGCTACGTCACCGCGAACCACATGGTATGCAGGATCATTCTCAGAGTTCGGTTGGGCACGGTCGAGATCTGCCTGGGCTCGGGCCGTCTCGCCCAGCTCGTTTAGCGAGCGGGCCCGTGCTGTCAGAAACGAAGCTCGCGGTTCAAGTTCGATCGCACTGTCGAGTGCCGCTACCGCAGCCACGTGGTCCGCAGATCGACTGAGACACTGGCCGCGTCCGCCTAAGTTCTCAGCAATCCGCTGTCCGGAATCGATGGCGGCGGCAAAGTCGCGAGCACACTCCGTCCAGTCTCGTAGGCTGGTCCGCGATCGTGCCCGGCCGGCATAAGCCTCGGCCCAGTCCGGATCAAACCTGATCGCACGCGTAAAGAGTTCTATTGCCTCTCTGAAATTTCCAAGCTCATGGTTCGACAACGCGGCGTTGTACAAACAAAACTTGTTCCTCGGGTCCATCCGGGTGCACGTCTCGTACTGAACCAGCGCTTCCTTGAAGTTTCCCCGGGCAAACTCTTCGTTACCGCGGATGAGATAGGTGCCTGAAAACACGGGCAGCTGCCGTGCCGGTGTAGGCGTTGCGACTGGAAGAGCTTCCGTATCAGGGGTGTGCCGGATCATCGCCGAAACCTCGGCAAAAGAGGCCCCTGAAACAAGACACACCGCTACCAACGAAAAAACGAACTGCTGCCAGGTTGTAAATCCCATAGATTAGTTCTTTGGTTAGACAAGGAGTGCGTACCGGGAACCGCATCACCAATGACCGAGAGAGTTCTTGAATTATAGAACAAAAACGACGAATTGCCGAAATTCGCCGCTACCAACATGTTCAATTGCCGCTCTCATTCTCAGACCCCGATTACCAACCCCTATGGATCTCCCAGCGGCCAACGATCTCGCCATTTTCAGTTACGTTGTAATGTGAATGCTGAGCGGCGGTCAAGCATGAGTGATTTGCCAGAATGCGGACCCGATCGCCGATCTTGAGCCGGTCAAATGATGGGTTGTCGCCGGCCTCGATCTCGCCGTGTTCCTGCGACATTCCGGTAACGCGCATGCCTGTATCATTACCTTCGAGATCAAGTACACGGCCATATCCGCACTGCTGATCAAGCCCGACAGGTCCGCGATCCTTTGAAAGAGCGATCGCACCTGCATCGACCACGAGCTTTCGCCGGCCGCTGTCCTTGTGGATCACAGCGGTTAGAACGGTCAGTGCCGTGTCTTCAAAACCACAGCTCCCGAGCGTAGCCTGAAAATTATCAAAGAAAATGTAGTTGCCGGGACGGATCTCGTCGATGCCGTCAAGGTGATCGACCAGACTCATCGTAGGCGTGGAGCCGATGCTGACGGTCGGGACTTCTATGCTCAGGCTTCTCAAGCGCTCAGCCAGTTCGACAATAATATCGCGCTCATGCCTGGCAACGGCGAGGATCTCGTCTTTCGATCCGGCATTGTAGGAATGGCCCGCGTGGGTCAGGATGCCGGCGAAATGCAGATTCGCGGCGCCCGAGATCTGGCGTGGTATCTCGACCGCTTGCGCCGCATGCGGCTCAACGCCGACGCGGTGCGTTCCACAGTCGATCTTTAAGAATACATCAAAGGTGACGCCCGCTTTTCCTGCCGCTGAATCCAGCAAACGCACCGTTTCCGCGTCGTCGGTCAGGAGATTCAACTTCACGCCGTTCTTCAAAATATCGATCGCGTCCTCGAATTTCCCCTTTTCGATCGGAACGGCGTAGGTGATATCCGAAAACCCATTTTTCGCAAAAGCTCTCGCCTCAGCCAAGGTCGAAACCGTTATCGCCCCATCATGCCCGGAGGTCTGTATCCTCGCGATCTCGACACACTTGTGCGTCTTAACATGCGGCCGCAACCGGACCTCGCTGCGCTTGGCGATCTCGCTCATCCGCTTGGCATTCTGCCGAACTCGAACGATATCAAGGACCAGCTCGGGTGTGCCGATGTCGCAAAGAGTCATTTGAGCAATTTCCCGGCCTTTCTGATCACATTCTCGACAGTAAACCCGTAATCACGAAATACATCGTCAGCCGGAGCAGAAACGCCGAATTTGTCGACGGTCAAGGTGTCGCCGGCATCACCTACGTACTTGTGCCAGCCCTGCGAGACACCGGCCTCAATGGCGAGGCGGGCTTTTACCTTAACGGGCAATACGCTTTCGCGATACTTCGCGGACTGCTCGTCGAAGAATTCCCAGCAGGGCATTGAAACGACGCGAGTCGGGGTCCCGGCGGAGTTAAGTCTGTCGCGGGCATCGAGCGCGAGGCCGACCTCAGATCCGGTGGCGATCAGGATCAGTTTCGGTGTTGTTGCTTTGCCCGCTTTTGTCTCGGCCTCTGCAAGAACATAGGCCCCCTTATGAAGCCCATCGGCCCTGGAATATTTCCTACGGTCGATCAATGCCACCTTTTGCCGGGAAAATGCGAATGCCATCGGAGCATCGCCGCGTTTCAGGGCCGCCCGCCAAGCCTCGCGGACCTCGTGTGCATCGGCGGGGCGGATGACAGCGAGGTTGGGGATGGCACGCAGGGCGGCAAGGTGCTCGACGGATTGGTGCGTCGGGCCGTCCTCGCCGAGACCTATCGAATCGTGAGTGAAGACGTAAATTACTTGAATATGCGAGAGTGCGGCGAGGCGGATGGCCGGCCGCATATAATCTGAAAACGTCTGAAAGGTACCGCCAAACGGGACGATGCCGCCAAAGAGCGCCATGCCGTTCATGGCCGAGCCCATTGCGTGTTCGCGAACGCCGTAATGAACGTTCCTGTTGCCGTATTTGCCGGCCTGGAAATCTTCGGAAGCCTTGATGAGCGTGTTGTTCGAGGGAGAAAGGTCTGCGGAACCGCCGAACATCTCGGTTACAGTTCCGGCGATGGCGTTTATCACTTCTCCGCTGTAAGCTCGTGTGGCCTTTGCATCGACGCCCTCGAATTTTGGCAAAGCAGATTCCCAACCCTCGGGCAATTCGCCGGCTGTCCTTCGCTTGAGTTCCGCCGCAAGTTCAGGATGTGCCTTTTCATATTTCTTGTAGGCGGTGTTCCATTCCTTTTCGCGCTGAGCACCCGCCTTAACGGCAGAGCGAAAATGCGAAAGGGCCTCTTTAGGAATAAAGAAGCTCTTATTTTCCGGCCAGCCAAGATTGCGTTTGGTTTCCTTTACGGCATCGGTTCCGGGGGCATCAGAGTGAGCCTTTGATGTGCCCTGTTTTGGCATTCCATAGCCGATAACGGTCTTGATACGGATCAGTTTCGGTTTGTCTCTGATCTTTTGTGCCGCTTTGATCGCCGCCTCGATCGCCTTCAGATCATTGCCGTCTTCGACCGCGGAAACCGCCCAGCCGCACGATTCGAATCGTTTCGTCACATCTTCTGAGAATGCAAGATCGGTGAAACCGTCTATCGTTACGCGGTTGTCGTCGTAAAGATAGATCAGGCTGCCGAGCTTTAAGTGGCCCGCCATCGAGGCTGCTTCGTAGCTGATACCTTCCATCAGATCGCCGTCTGAGACGATAGCGTATATGAAATTGTCGATGATCCTGTGGCCCGGTTTGTTGAATCGTGCAGCCAGATGTGCCTGTGCCATTGCCATCCCGACACCGTTCGCGAAACCCTGCCCGAGCGGCCCGGTCGTGACCTCGACACCGGGGGTGAGAATGTTCTCGGGGTGGCCGGCGGTCTTTGATCCCAATTGGCGAAAATTCTTAAGTTCCTCAAGCGAAAGGCCGTAACCGGTAAGATGCAAAAGGCTGTAGATCAGCATTGAACCGTGGCCGGCGGACAGCAGAAACCGGTCGCGGCCGAACCATTTCGGGTTCTTCGGGTTGTGGCGGAGAAACTTGGTCCAAAGCACGTACGCCGCCGGAGCCATACCAAGCGGAAGGCCGGGATGGCCCGAATTTGCCCGCTGGACGGCGTCTAGCGAGAGAGTGCGAATGGTATTGATGCAAAGTGTGTCGATGTCTGTCTTTTTGGTCGGTTTGGTCGCGGTGGTCATTAGTTGTATCTTCCGGATGAAATATAAACGCTATTGTGACGCTTCCTCGCTTTTCGGTAAATTGCGTGGCTCGTTGGGTGAAACGAAATTGTTCTAGTCTTATTTGCTGATTGCTCGTCGGTAAATTCCATTTTGCCAGTCTTCTCCAATTCAAGCAAAACCGCGCCGCGCAATGAGGCTTCGAGCTCAGCAGAAATGTAAATATCGTGACCGAGGACGTCGGCAATGATCTGTGTCCAAACCGGAGAGGCTTTGAGTGCGCCGCCGGATGCGATGATTCTTTTGATGGGTGTCACGCTGTTTAGCTGATCGGATATTTCGGCGAGGCGGTAGCCTACGGATTCCATAGAGGCTTGCAGGATATCGATAGCGTCATGAGCCATCGTCAGGCCATGGATGGAGCCGGTCGCAAACTCGCTGTAGCCGGTGCTTCGTTCGCCGGCAAAGAATGGCAGGACTGTCAGCCCGTGGGCATTCGGGCCGCGGCGAGCTATCTCTTGCGCGATCGCCGCGTCGGAAAGATCGACGCGAAGAAGCCGTTTCAGGTAATCGTAAAGCCCGCCGCCGTCGGAGAGAGCACCCCCGAGAACTACCCGTTCGCGGTCGAGGCGATAGCAGAAGAGGCCGGAGGGGATCGGGTCCGGTGGATCTCCATCATAGACCATGCGAAGCGCCCCGGAGGTCCCGAGCATCAGTGCTGCCGTTCCTTTTCCGACGGCCCCCGAACCGATATTGTTCGCGGCCCCATCTGACACGGAGAGTAGAAACTGAGCATCCTTCAATCGCGGCCAGCGTCTTCTCCACTTTGGAAGAAGGGGCAATGCAGACGAGACCTCAGTGCCGATCTCGGGCAACGAGCCTGGTTTGACGTTGAGAAATTTGGCAAGTTCGGGGGCCCAGGTTAATCTTCGGAGATCGAAGAGGCCGGTCCCGGATGCCATTGAGATGCTTGTTACAGCAGAACCGCACAGTCGGAGGGTAAGAAGGTCGCTGAACGATATCCATCGTGCCGTCTTTGCCCAGGCGTCGGTGGATCTTTTTCGCAGCCAGAGCAATTTCGCGGGCCAGTAGCCGGGGTGAAGGCGGCACCCGGTATGGTTGTGGATCGCGGCCTCATCAAATCGCTTACGGAGGATGCCGACAAACTCGCGGCTGCGGTTGTCTGCCCAGCCGAGGACGTGTGTCGTCGGATCGCCGGTCTCGTCTACGCCGATCAGGCTGTGCCAGAATGTGCAGGAGACGATCTTTGTTATTTCTTCGCGAACGCTTTGCGATCTCTCTAAAACGCCGTCAATGACGTTAACGACCTGTCGGAACGCCTTTTCGGCAGGGATCTCCGCGCCTCCATCGCGGGTCGGGGCCATGCGGCGTTCGTCCCGAACGAATGTCTTCAACAGCAGTCGTCCGCGGTCGTCGAAGAGCGCTCCGCGAACGCTCGACGAGCCGATGTCCAGTGCCAATATTAGTTGTTTGTCCACTTCATTTAGACAAATAGCTGTCAGCTATCAGCCAACAGCTACAGGCAAGGCCATTGTCACTTTGTTCTTCCAGCTACAGCCGGCGCGGCTCAGCCTTTGATTCCGACAACTTTCTTAAACCACCAACGCAGGCCGACGAAGAGGAAGCGCCAATCCTTGAAGAATTCAGGCGGTTTGCCCTCGAAGTAGTGGCCGATGAACTGCAATAGCCAGCCGACAATGAACAAACCGAGGGCAACCATCCAAAGCCCGCTTACAAAAAAGCAGACCGGTACCATCAGGATCGACACTGCGATCATCGGTATCCCGAAACTATGCGTTAGCCGGTTTACCGGATGTTGATGTCCTTCGGCATATTCCTCTATCCATTCGTCCCAACTTCTTCCACCCATCATAACAATCACCTCCGCATCAATCGCCACGTGAAAGCGGCCACTCCAAAAGCGATCCCGAATTCAAACAAGGGGAAAAGACCGCCGGTAAGAGCGTTTATTACAACAAAGGCTATGATTCCCGCAAAGACGGGTGCGACGTAGTTCCATAGCAGTTCTTGTTTTTCCTTTACGACTCGACCCGTAAACATCCTCGGCCTCCTGAACGTAGTATCGATGATACCTTAATTGTCAATCTCGGTTATAGACCCGCACTTCCATCTCGCCTTCCAGTTGGATCCGGTCAGTCTCTGCGAATCCTTCAAGAAACGTCTGTGGCATAAATACGTCAGCGTCCGTAACCGTCTCAGGCACTTTCGTCACTATCCATTTCTCGATTGCGTCGGCAAAGTTCTCGTAGGTATTGGCTCCGCCAATGATGAAGATATCGCACTTGAGATATCCGGCGAGAGAGACAACCTCCTCCTTGCTCCTGAGCACGATCACATCGGGGCGCGGTTCGACCGTACCGCTCCGGCTGAGTACAATGTTGAGCCTCTTCGGTAGCGGCTTTCCGATGGAACGCCAGGTGTTCGAGCCCATCACGACCGCGTTGCCGGTAGTCGTCTCCTTAAAGAACTTGAGGTCAGCGGGATAGTGCCACGGCAGCTTTCCGCCTTTGCCTATAGCTAAATTCCGAGAAATTGCCACTATCCCGATCATCGACATAAATTTCGGATATCCATTGGCTGCGTACTTCGAGCCGGTGAACAAAACCACTTAACTTCTCAAGCCCGCAGCGAGTCAAAAGTGTATCGGTCGGCCCTTATAAACCGCTATCTCCGATCCCTTTGCGAGGACTACCGAGTAAGGGGTTTCGTCGCCGAGAAAGGCAAATTCTTCCCCATAGGTACAGCCAAAATCAACGTCGACCCGCGGATCGCCCGCAAAGAAAAGTGCCCATTTCGGGTGTTCGACCTTGTATTCGTCGGTGCGGCCCTCCCCTCGCTTCGTGTAGCCCCAATAGTGTTCGATTATGAACTCCTCATGAGAACCCTCCGGCGGGACACCAAGATCTTCCCCGCTTTCAACGCTGATTGAATTTTGGCACTCGCCTTTTTCCCAGGAGTATCGAACGTGCAAGGCGTCGCGAAAATGCGACATCCTCCAACGCTCATAGGGTTCCCCATAGATCCTTCTGGCGATCAGGGCGATCGCGGCTTTTGGCACGATCTCTTTCACAAAAACAACCCCTCGGCGGATCTCACCTTCGGTTTCGCGTCGGACGTAAAATCGAAGGTTGACCTCTTCAAAGTTGATGTGAAAAGGGACCAGAAGATCCAGCACCCGCGTATCCAGGAACATAAAGCCGACCAGGCTGACGAAGCAGCGTCCGTCGTGGAGGTCCAGCTCCGTGCCCCTGGGGACCCGCGAGGCCAACAGATCTGGCGAAACCTCATAATTGACCATTATCAGATCGCGCCATTCGGCTGTTAGAAAACGTCTCATTTCAGCACCACACGCTTGTCGCCCGCGCGGGCTGTAACCCGTTCGCGGTCAAAGTATTCAAGCAATGGTATAGCATATTTTCGCGAAACACCCGCTACCGCCTTGAAACCAGATACGTCGATCACCCGGTCGGGAAGTTTATCAGCGGCTTGACGAAGCGATTCTCGAAGCGAATCTATCGACTCGGCCGAAAAATAGAATTCGTCGCTTACTTTTCTTATCTCGCCCGTTCTTGTCAGTATTTGAATAAGCTTGTTTGCGGTTTCGGGCGCGATGCCTTCAGCTGAACTCTCGATCACCTCAGCGATCTTTGGCGGTGACAATCCGGCCTTTCGGAATGCTGAACGTAGGCTTTCCAATGCTGCCTGTTCGGCCGGCGGCATATCGGCCTTATGACCGCTGAGTTTCACAACGCCCTTTTCCGTGATCACGCTGCCGGCTTCTTCAAGACGGGCAAGGGCGCCGGCAAATACCTCCTCCGGCAAATGCCTGAAAGCACCGCCCTTTAATTTCTCGCGCGGCATTCCGGCAGCAAGCGGCTCGTCTCGGTGAAACCGTTCTATAGTGGCTAGGCATTGTGAGCCAACTGTTTCAAGGACAGAGATCCCTACTAATAGATCCTCTCGTTCAACTGATCGGCGGGCTTCCAGGCTCTGCCGAACGGCCAGTTTCACCGTTTCCGGCCGCCATCCCGTTAATGCCTTGATCTCGTCTTTCTTAATGCCTTTCGTACCGGCCGACTCCGTCAGGATATTAACCATCTCCAAAGGGTCGGATGCGGCCGTGACCGCCGAAAGCACCTCGAGACGGCCGGACAGATCCTTCTTGCGTACTTTTGCCGAGAGCGGCATCAGAACCCGACCGCCCCCGATCGTCTGCTGCGGCGAATATCTGCGGATTATAAAGCGGTCGCCGATCCGGCAAATCACCGGTGATTCACAACGAAACTGAACAAAACCTTTTTCGCCCGGGGCGAGCGATCCATCCGTGTTCAGAACAGCTAAACGGGCCAGCACTTCGGATGTTCCAATATGAAGCCGGACCCTTTGGCGCGAGCGAAGCGGCCCTGGAGCCTCCGGGAGCATCTCCAATTCGGCATCGATCACATGCGCCGGTAGCAGGAGGCCCGGTTCGGTGAGCACCATTCCGCGCATTACTTCGGCATGGTCGATGCCACCCAGATTGACGGCGGTCCGTTGGCCCGCCCGTGCCCGCGTTACCGCGCGTTCGTGTGTCTGTAGGCCTCGAACCCTGACTTTCTGCCGCCCGGGCAACAATTCAAGTTCAGTGCCCTCGACGATCTCACCGCTTGCAAGGGTTCCCGTGACAACGGCCCCAAAGCCCTTTAACGTGAAACTCCTGTCAATGGGCAGAAACGTTGCTCGGTCTGCATTTCTGGAAGGGACTCTTCGCGCTGCTTGCACGAGCTCTTCCTTCAACTGCTTGAGGCCTCGCCCCGAGACGACACTCACAGGTATCATCGGTGCCCCATCCAGAAACGAGCCCGACGCCAATTCAGCGGCTTCGAGCCGGGCGAGCGCGAGCGTCTCGCTGTCAACTAGGTCGCATTTAGTCAGAGCGACGACCCCCTGCGATACTCCCAAAAGCCGGCAGATGTCAAAATGCTCGCGAGTCTGCGGCATAACACCTTCGTCTGCGGCGACCACAAGGATAACGATATCGATACCGCTGGCACCGGCAAGCATATTCTTGACGAAACGTTCATGCCCGGGAACATCGACAAACCCAAAATGCACGTCCCCGACGTCAAGTGATGCAAAGCCAATGTCGATGGTTATTCCGCGCCGTTTCTCTTCGGGTAAACGGTCCGCATCCGTCCCCGTCAACGCGCGCACCAGTGCCGTTTTTCCGTGATCGATGTGCCCTGCGGTTCCGACTATGATCTCCATATGGCTAACGAAGGCTCAACTTCAGGGCGGGCCCAATCATCTTCGGGGTCTCACCAGTTATGGCAATTGTGGCTTCTCGATCCCTAGCGGTCATATGGCTAAACGCGCTGAGCATCGCACCCATCCTTGAGCAATGGGTGTGATTCTATCATTTAACAGCTGCGAAAATTGAAAATGGAGGGAGCTTACCTAAGCCTGAGCAGGTTCTCAACCGAAACGTCTTCGTCCAGAGCTTCCCAGCGGATGCCAAGGCCGCCGCCGATCAGCCGCCAATTCTTACGTTCTTTTGGTGAAGCATTCTCGAGTCGTGGAAACCAGGTAAGCGGAACCGAAACAGCCCGGCCATCGGCAAGAGCTACGCGCAACGCGTCGTCACTGCACATTACGTCCACTGCCAGCGGAGCTACGTTTGCCGAGTAAATGCTCATATCCTGCTTCCCGAGCTTGTCGCCCGTAAAATAAAAGATACAGGAAAGTATGCTTTTTTCGCAACTAAATTTGCGAGAGGCGGGATCCCGCTCCGATCGAGAAGGAAGAGGGGGACGTTCGGTTAGAGGTAAATGAAAGTCCTCCGGAGCCGGACCGTCGCCTGCCGAATTCAAGTTCTGGCTTCATTATGGCCTTTCTTTGGCGGCGGGCACGTTACGAAAAGGAAAAGCAGAATTGCCGCGATCGAGATGGACGCGCTGACGAGAAATGCGGTCTCGACGCCAAATTGATACCAGAGAAATCCGAATAGCAAAGAGGCCGGGAAAACCGTGATGCCGAACGCCAGATTGTAGAATCCGAATGCTGTTCCGCGTTTTTCGTCCTCGACCAGGTCGGCCACAAGAGCCTTCTCGGCACCCTCGGTCAGGCCAAAATAGGCGCCATAGAAGATGAACAACGCCCACGCCTGCCACGCAGACTCGACATAGGCAAAGCCGGCATACACAAGTGCATAAACGGCCCAGCCGCTGATGATCATCGTCTTTCTTCCGAATCGGTCTGAGAGATCGCCTCCGAGAAGTGAGAAGAACACCTTGCTGAAATGAAGTGCCATCCATAGGAGAGGCAGCATTGCCGGCTCGATACCCGCCTGCTCGGCTCTCAGCAGCAAGAATGCGTCAGTTGAGTTAGACAATGTGAAAAGAGCGATAACACCGAGAAAACGAAGGAAATTGCCGTCAAACTCGCGCAATGAGAACTTGATCGGCATCGTTTCCGCCTCTATCCGCGGTTGTCGCCCCTCATGCACAAAAAAGACGATAACCACCAATCCGACAGCCACAGGGATCGAAGCGAAGAGAAATACCTGCTGATATTCGCGCGCGGTCGGGCTTGTCGGGTCGGCGGCGAGATAGGTTAACAGCAGAAATGCTATCACGGGCCCTACCACAGCACCCAGATGGTCTGCCGCACGGTTAAAGCCAAAGGCCAGGCCGCGTTCTTCCTCCGGTACGTCCGCCGCAAGCAAGGCGTCGCGTGGGGCTCCGCGAATACCTTTACCTATGCGGTCTGACATTCGCACTACCAACACCTGTTGCCAGGTGACCACGAACGCAAGCAAGGGCCGCGTTATCGCTGCAAGCGAATATCCGAGAAAGACCGGCAGCTTCCTTCTGCCGAATTTGTCGCTAAGATATCCCGAAAAGAGCTTCAAAATGCTGGCAACGGATTCGGCAATGCCTTCAATTAGTCCGATCGCGAATGGCGAGGCTCCCAGCGAAAGAAAAAGAAACGCCGGCAGCAGAGGGTAAATGATCTCGCTAGATGTGTCGTTCAGAAAACTTACGACACTTAGAGCAAAAACCGTCGGCGGAAGTCCGCGATAGCGCCTCCAAAACCTCCATCCGTTGCTTCTATTCGTATTTGCCATCAGCGGGCACTTGAGGGGTGGCGGATGGGGTCAGCGCTTAGCGGGCCTTGGTCGTCGAGGGCTTGCCTGCAGATGGCTTAGGAGTTTCAGACGTATACGACCAAACCGCTATCAATCCGACAAGGACGACAGTTGCTATTGCAGAGACAAACGCGAACTTCATTGCCATCTTGACGCTCTTGATGAACATTCTCAGCACCAGATAGGCAACCACCCCGGCCGCAACGAACACAACAACGCCCACGGCGGCAAGTTTGACGCCGGAGATCGGCAGGTCAATTAGGGCAATTATGCTCATTATCTTCTGACGTCTTGCTGTGCGGCCGTTTCGAGCTGTTCGATGTCCTCGTCTGAAAGCTCTGAAGATTCGGCCGGAAGGGCGTATTTTTCGTCAACCCAGGCACCAAAATCGAGCAATCTACAGCGTTCTGAACAGAACGGGCGATTTTCATTTCCGTGGTATTCGGTCTCGGTTCCACAGGCCGGACAGCTAAGTATCATCATCAGTCTCCGTTCACCACTCAGACTATCACACGCCCGCTTTCCGAAAAAGCTTCAAAATTTCTCGTTGAATTCAGAATGTCTCCGTGTAATCATTCTAATGAAGGCGCGGGCACCGGATGCCGAACATTGCGCGTCAAAGGGTCGTATCTAGCAGAGACAGGAGCAGAACCGATGAGTGACCTTAAAGATAAGTTTGAGAAGTGGCAGCGTGAGGCTCGTGACAAGTTTGAAGAGATCGATAAACAGCTCGGCCTTACCGACACAATTGAGGAAGGAGCGCGTACAGTCGTTTCTTCGGCTCAATGGGGCGCGGAAAGGCTGCGGTCCGAGGCTGAAAAGACGGAACTCGGGAAAAAGGCCTCGGAGGTCGCCGAAGACACTATAAAGACGGCTGAGGTAGCGGCAAAAAAGGCCTGGGAGGCCAGCGGCCCGCTTCGTGATGCCGCGGGAGGGGCCGGGGAATTTGTCGGAGACGTCGCGAAGGGTGCGGGTAAGGCCGCAGGCGAGGTGCTGGGCAATGCAGGCGAGAAGGCCGGCGAGGTGATCGATGAAGCCGCCGACTCGGTCGGAAGAAATGTTAAACGTGTTTCGGATGTCGTTAACGCCGGTGCAGGCTGGGCGCGCACTTTCGATTCGGCATTCCGTTCCGTGAACAAGGCTGGAGAGTGGATCGTCAGCGACCCTTTCAGAGCTGCCGCGACCGGGGCTTCCATGATGGTCGGGGCCGGGCTCGGCGCCGCATTTACCGGGTTCTCGTCTCATTGGCTGTTCAACTCCGCGTTGCCCGCTTGGTCGGTTAAACAGATCGCAGATCGATTCAACGAATATATTCGATCCAGAGAAGCAAAGATCGCCAAGGGCCGCCTGACCGAGGCGGAAGCAGACCGCATACGATTCGAGCGGGACATCGCCCGCCAGATCGGGGCGCCGCTGCTCGGTGCATTCTCATTTGCGTCAGGTGTTGTGATGATGACGAACGTCTTGAATCCAAAGACCATTACCGGAGCGCCGATAGACTGGCTTCTCGGCGGAAATCCAATGTTGGAGGGTGTTTGGTTCTTTGGGAACGGGCTGGTCTGTTTCAAGACAAGCTACGACTTTTTCATGATCGCCCTCGATGGGCAAGAGGATGTGGCGCGAATGGTGCGAGAGGTCAGGGGGCTGCTTCCCGCCTTCGCGGCCGAGGCCGGCCCGGCATAACCCTGCTTCACACGATCTTTATTGGAAACGGAACGAAACAGACAGCAAACATTAGCAAGACAAAGACGGCAACGATCTTTCTGCCTCCGTCCAAAGGCGACTCGTCCCACGGCTGAGGGTGCGGTATCCGCATCATTATCCCGAGCAAGATCGCGATCAAAAATCCGCTTGGGCTGTTGAAGAATATCAACCCAAGCACGGATAACACCGCCATTAGTACAAAGGCGACCCGCCCGGTCCAGTAATGCACGCGTGCACCGAGAACGGCGAAGATCGCATGGCCTCCGTCGAGTTGTCCTGAGGGGATAAGATTGAGCGCCGTCACCAGCAATCCTACCCACGCGGCGTAATAAAATGGATTGCCAACGCTTGCTGCCAGATCGATGCCTGCCGCCCAACCGATCGCTTTCATCAGGAGCGGGTCTGTAAACACGATCCCGCTGAAGTTTGCCATCAGTTCCGGTGGGGCCGGCGTTGCATTGAGAACACCCAAGATCGCGATCGGTATCAAAGCAATGAACCCCGCGATCGGCCCCGCGACACCAATGTCGAACACCGCCTTTCGCGACGGCATCGGTGAAAGTATCTTGATGAAAGCTCCAAACGTGCCCGCCGGGCCCACAAGCGGCGGCGTGGGAATGAAATACGGAAGGGTCGCATCTACCCTGTATCGTCGGCAGGCGATATAATGGCCCATTTCGTGTGAGATCAGAATGAACAACAATGATCCGGAAAAGCTTAGGCCCTTTAGCAATAGCTGCCAATCGCTCAATAATGAACCGGCCGCGAAGAAGACCAGTCCGGCATATTTTGCCGGCAATGAGATCAGCAGTTCCAGTGCTTCGCCCCAGGATCGAGGATCGTCCTCGGGAAATATCGGGATAGTTCCGAAAGGATAGAGCGTACCGGCTATGGTGGCCGTCAACAGCGTTATCAGAAGCAGGCCGCCGTGCATCATCCACGCCTTGGCGGTCGGCCGCATTGCCTCGCGTTCAAAGTAGAAGACCCGAGTTGTCGTTTCCTGGTCGTGCATCACAGATCAAAGGGCCGTAAATCACAAGAATAGCTTGTTATTCTGTGATTTACGACCCTGAACTCGGGCCCGACGATCATTCGAGCCTATCCCTTGACCGTTTGTGCGGAAAGTTCTTTGCCGGGCTTGAACCTGATTGTCTTGCCGGCCGGAATGGGCACCTCTGTACCCGTGCGTGGGTTGCGGCCTACGCCCCGTTTTCGCGGCTTTACCACAAAGACACCAAACCCCCGGAGTTCGATCCGCTTTCCTTCGGCGAGAGCCTCCTTCATGGCGTTTAGGAGCGAATCGACAACCTGTTCGGCCTTCTGTTTAGGCACGCCGGTCTTTTCGGCCACTTGGTTGACGATGTCAAGTTTGATCATTGATCCCTCCTTCTTGAGATTGTCGGGCGTGGGCAGCTGAGTGGAAAGAAAACCGAGACCCAATAAACATAATAATCCCCTAAACCCGCTTCTGTCAAGATTTTGCGGACATTTCGCAAACGAGCGGCCGCTTTCTGATCTTGTGAGCCTGGGCATTCAAGCCAAGGGCCGATCATCGTCCGCTGTCGAAGAAAAGTTGCCTGAAAAGAAGCTAAGAACATGATCCAAGACCGTCTCGGGAGTTTCAAGATGCGGAAAATGCCCGATATCGTTCAATTCGATAATATCCTTTTGTTCGGGGACCAACTCTCGGAACCGTCGGACGAGATGTTCGCCCGATACTGGATCGGCAAGTCCGTTTATGAATCTAAATGGGACCCGGATACCGCGGAGCGCGTCCAGCCAGCGTTGCCGATAGGCCGTCCGTTCCGTCATATACCGGATCAGCTTATGGGCTATCCTCTTGCCGCCATTTTGTTTGAAGGCTTCGGCAAATATTTCGAGTTCTTGAACAGAGGGCTTGGTGTCCGGCCCGAATACCCTCGCAAGGCTTCTTTTGAAAATGCTGTCTGGTATTAGCCGCCCAAACACTGCGCCGGCAGGGCCTATCAATATTTTTTGCGCAAGAATAGGGCGGTGGGTCTCCGGAAAAAGCGCTCCGTTCATCATGCAGATCGAACTAATTTTTGCCGCCGCTGCTCCCTCCGCGATCCGCGCAACGAGTTCGAGCGTAATGGTGTTTCCGAAATCATGCGAGAGTATATGGACATTAGCTGCGCCGAGATGCCTGATCAGGCCTTCCAGTACGTCGGCCTGCAGAAATGTTGTGTAGTCGAGATCTAGCGGTTTCGCTGACAAGCCATAACCGATCAGGTCGTAGGCCGCAACCGGAAAACGGTCTGACAATGGCCCCCACAACTTGTAATAATCGAATGACGAAGTAGGGAAGCCATGGATACATATCAGCAACTCATCCGAGCGCCGATTCTGACGAAAGAACACCGCGTGCTCGCCATGAAGGTAATAGCTGCCTCTATCTTTCCAATCGTTATACGAGATCTGGCCGGGTTCTTCTTTTGGCATTGGTAAAGTGGTAAGATTCTACCACGCGGAACTTGAGAAAATTGAAGAACAAGGGAGACAGAAATGCGTTGGAGACAGCAGAGGCAGAGTACTAATGTCGAGGATCGCCGCGGAATCGGCTCCGGCGTCGCTCTCGGCGGAGGCGGGATCGGTGTTCTGATAATCGCGGCTCTGGTATGTCTGCTCGGCGGCGACCCGCGACAGTTCCTCGAAAACATACCGGTCCAGACACAGCAGGTTCAGCAGCCTTCCGCCGCCAATAGCATCGATGACGAAAAAGGCCAGTTCGCCCGGGCCGTTCTGGGAAGCACCGAGGACGTTTTCAGGCGGCTGCTGCCGGAGCAGTTGGGTGCGAGCTATCGCGATCCGCGCCTTGTTCTGTTTACGGGCCAGGTCCGCTCGGCCTGCGGCTTTGCCGATGCAGCGATGGGGCCGTTCTATTGTCCGGGTGATGACCGCCTCTACCTTGATTTTGCTTTTTTCGACCAACTCAAACGTGAATTTCGCGCAAGCGGCGATTTTGCCGAGGCTTACGTGATAGCCCATGAGGTAGGCCACCATATCCAGAATATATTGGGAACTATGGCAAAGGTGCAGAACGCAGGCCAGAACAATCGGCTCTCGGTGGCACTTGAGCTGCAGGCTGACTGTTATGCAGGCGTTTGGGCACACCACGCAAACAAGGCGGGATTGGTAGAGCCGGGTGATCCCGAAGAGGCTCTCCGAGCTGCCGCTGCCGTCGGCGACGACATGATCCAAAAACGCACTCGCGGATATGTAGTTCCGGATTCGTTCACCCACGGCACATCACAGCAGAGGATGCAATGGTTCGCGCGTGGGTTTAACTCGGGCGAACTTCGCCAGTGCGACACTTTTCGCTAGGATGGCGACGTCGGAGTGAAGGGCTTTCCGTATAGTTCCTGATAGATCCAGCCAAGGATCCTGGCTTCGGCTGTACAGAGTGTCTCAAGCCAGCAACTTGTCAGATAGAGCCGTCGCTCAGCATTCGAGGTCAGCTTTTCGGCCCGGGTCAGGGCAAAAGCCTCCGGGTCGTCGTCTAGCTTATACGCTTCTGAGATCTCCAATTTAGTTGTCCGGGATTCGTGCAGTGCCGCGAGCACATCGTTCAGCCAGAGCCCCAATAGCGGTTCCGATCCGTTCTGTTCCAGCGCCTGAAATATTCCGATCGCAAATCGCGCCTCGGCATTCTCGAATGGGTAGGTACCAATTCCGTTCGCCTCGTCATCTTCCTGTTTCCAACGAAAAAGTTCGTCGGTCATAGGATGGCGCATTCTTGCCGTTCGCTCGTCAAAGTTCAGGAACCATTCGATCAGGTCTGCCAATGAACTCGGCTCTATTCCTCCGGCTTCCGTCGGACGCAGCTTCGGAGGGCTCTTCGTTTGCTGTTCGGCACTTGTCATAGCGGTCGTTCGCATTCTAAAGCCTACGATTATTTCATTCCCTGTCGTGTTCCACAATCACGCGGCCCATATTTGTGCAAGGGCGTCTCTCGGATCGACCCGCCCGGCTGCCTGCTTTGACAAACCGAGCGCCGGTGATAAATACTTATCTGCCTCCCAGATAACCAAATTTGCGAGAAGACAATGGCAACACAATACGTTACATGCCCAAACTGCCGGTCCCAAAATCCGTCGAACATGATGATGTGTACGAACTGCGGGACCTCGCTATCGTTTAACCAGGGGCCGATGCAGCCAATGGCACCCGGAGCCAAGATCCCCGGCGCTGACAAAAAGATCGCCGCGGGTATATGCGGCATTCTTATTGGCGGCCTTGGTATACATAAGTTCATTCTGGGTTACCAGCAGGAAGGCATCATTTACCTTGCCATGTTCGGCGTGGCGTTTGCCCTCGCGATAATCTCGTGCGGCATACTCAGCTTCTTATTGATCATTCCCGGGGTTATGGGCCTTATAGAGGGAATCATTTACCTGACCAAGTCTGACGAGGAGTTTGTACAAACCTATATCGTCAACAAGAAACCCTGGTTTTAGACCTACATCGTGTTCACAGGGATCATAGAAGAATTGGCGAGCGTCTCGTCCCTGAAACTCCAGGGAGAGAACGCTCGCATCGTTATTTCATGCTCGGTGGTTGGCGAGGGCACGCGGGAGGGCGATTCCATTGCTGTCAACGGCGTGTGCCTGACCGCTCTGGACGTGACACCGCGTTCGTTCGCTGCCGACATCTCCCGCGAAACGCTCGAACGGACCACGCTCGGCGGCCTTGAACCGGGCTCTCGCGTCAATCTGGAACGCGCGGTCACGCCGTCAACGCGTCTCGGAGGCCATATCGTACAAGGCCATGTTGATGCGCGTGGAAAGTTCATCTCGGCTGAGAAAAGCGGCGACTTCTGGACGGTAAAGATCGGTTTTCCACCGGAACTTGCCCGTTACCTTGTCTTCAAAGGCTCGGTTACGGTCGAGGGGATCAGCCTTACTATCGCCAAGCTCAACAACGAAGATCTCGAAATTGCCGTCATCCCCAAAACATGGGAACTCACGAACCTCTCTGGTCTTAAGCCGGGCGATCCGGTCAACCTTGAGGCCGATGTGATCGCGAAATACGTCGAACGGATATTGACGAGCGCGGGATCGCCGGATGGGGGCGTAACCCGCGAGACCCTTGAACGCGCGGGCTTCATTTGATCGTCCTCGAAAATGAATCCGACCAAAGAAAAAAAGGGCCGCCGGGAAGGTAAGGATCAACCCATTCCCCAACGGCCCAAATTCATAATTGGAAAATTACCTGTCGTTCCCGTCGTCTTTCGGTTCGGCAGTGCCTCGCTCCGGTATTCGCCAGAAATACACCGTAGAACCATCAACGATCTCGGTTTTCTCGGGTTTCCAGTCACCCATTGAAAACGCATGAGAAACTACCCGAGTTCCGGGTTTGAGCTGTTCCCATAAGATAGGCCTCAGCTTGAGATTCACCGACGGGAGCAGATAAAGCGTTACTACCGTCGCCTCGCTGAAGTCGAAATCGAAAAGATCTCCAACCTTGAAGGTGACCTTGTCAGAAACTCCTTCCTTCTTCGCGTTCTCGGTCGCCTCGGCAACCAGCGAGGGATTAATGTCAACCCCTACGCCGCGAGCACCGTACTTTTTGGCCGCTGCTATCACGATACGACCGTCACCGCTTCCGAGGTCATAGACGACGTCCGTCTTCTTTACGTTAGCCATTTTTAGCATCGCATCGACTATCGCCGGAGTTGTCGGGACAAAGGGGACGTCGGGTGTACGGGCAGGCGCATCATTCTGGGCAAATGCCGCTGCGGACAAAAATATAACAAGGCCCAGAACGGTGGAAATTCGCGTAATGTGTTTCATAGCAAGATACCTCCAGTTAATTTACTTCTCTTCATCTTTGGCTTCAGGCTTACTTTCAGGCACTCGCCAGAAATAGACATAATGGTCACGCCCGTTTATCGTGAGCTTCTTGGAATTCTCGGGCTTCCAGTCGCCCATGTCGTAATTGTGCGAAACAACACGGGTGCCCGGCTTCATCTTTAGCAGCTCGGGCTTTAGTTTTAGGTTGACCTGCGGCAGCAGGTAAAGCGTTACAACGGTCGCTTCGCTGAAATCTTCCTTAAATATGTCACCTTCAATAAACCTCACAAGCTCGGTGACATTCTCCTTTTCGGCATTTTCCTTTGCTTCCTTTACCCGGATCGGGTCCAGGTCAATGCCGACCCCTTTCGTTCCGAAACGCTTTGCAGCCGTGATAGGGATCCGTCCGTCGCCCGATCCAAGATCGTAAAGCAGGTCGTCTTTCTTAACGCCGGCCATTGAGAGCATCTCGTCAACAACCTCGTTGGGCGTTGGAACAAACGGAACGTCAAGCTTTGGAGCCTCGTCCTGCGGGTCGGGAGTGGCGGATGTCACCTCCGGCACGTTCGCATTCGTATTTGCGAACCTCGGATGCTCACCACATCCCGACGCGACCAAGGCAAAGACCCCGATCATTATTAAACTAAGCCGCTGAAATCTCATCTTCTTCTCTCCTTAGATTGTCCTTACGTTTAAGACCGTCGAAATAATGCAATATCACTAGCACTACGGCACCTGCTGCCAAGACCGCGATGCCTACCATTGCCCCTCGTCCGGTGTACATCAGGCTCGAATAGAGCAGATAAGCGCTGGTACCGCAAAACAGAAGCGGTGCGACAGGGTAGAACGGAACTCGAAATGGCCGCTCCACCTCCGCGAATTTCCATCGAAGAACGAACAGCGAAACACCCACCAACAAAAAGAAAAACCAAAACACCGGTGCTGTGTATTCAATGATAGTTGCTATGCCTTCCCGAGTCCAAATGCTGAGCCCGACAAGGGCAACCGCGATCGCCCACTGGACGATGAATGCATTTATAGGCGCGTCGGCCCGATCGTTCCATTTCCCGAGAAAGCCGAACGCAGGAAAGTCGCGTCCAAGCGCATAATTTGTCCTCGCGCCGGTAAAAATGGTCGCATTTGCCGACGTGAGGGCAGCGATAACGACCATCAATCCGATCATCCACGCCGCTCCCTCACCGAAGGCGATTCGCATAACGTCGCCCGCTACGGCTTGCGAGGCGGCGACCCCACCCATTCCAAGAATATTGACGTAGGCAATATTGATCAGCACATACAACGTCGTTATTACGGCGATACCTGCTATCAATGCCCACGCGATCTGCCGGCGGCCTTTCCGCATCTCTGCTGAGATGTACGCGGCCTCATTCCAACCTCCGAATGTCAGCAGAACAAACACCATTGCCAATCCGAGCGTCGTCGTTGCCGGGGCCTTTTCCGATGTTAAAGCCGAACTGGCCTCTGCCGGAGCAAAAAACAGGCCTGCGATGATTATCGCCAAAACTCCGAGGATCTGGAGTGAGGTCAAAAGTTTTTGGGTACCCGTGCCCATCTGAATGCCGATAATGTTTATCGCTGTTAGAACGGTGATCAGTGTGGCCGCATAGATCATCGGCGAATATTCGCCGATGTTGTACATTTGCGAAAGATAGTCTCCGAAAATAAAGGAAAGGATAGCGACAGATCCGGTCTGTATCACGGTCATCCGTGCCCACGCAAAAAGGAATGAAAGTTTTTCGCCAAACGCGCGTCGGAGAAAATGATAATCACCGCCGGCACTCGGAAAGGTAGAGGCGAGCTCAGCATAACAGAGAGCCCCCACTAGCGACACGAAACCGCCTAAGACCCAAACCAGGATGAAGACCGAGCTGCTGGACGTGTTTGACGCAACAAGTGAAGGAAAGCTGAAGATACCTGCACCGACGACGATGCCGACAATGAGAGCTATGGCATCGAACATTCCCAGAACGGGCTGCGGGCCCCCATTTCCATTTTCGGCCGGACGGGTTCCCGCAACCCCCTTGTTCTCTGAACTCATCGAAATAGACTAGACCTCCGCGATCAGGCCGCAAAATGCTGAGGCCCAGATACGTAAAACTTTTAATTAGAACGGTTAAGATGGCCCGTTCCCGTTCCGGCGTTGCAAACAAACTTCGCCTAGCAACGCTCGAATGGTCGCCTAAGTGAGATTTGATAATAGCAGAATGTTTTCGGATTGTCGTAAACCGTCGGGGTGTGTGTTTGATCTCCGTCTTGCGGCAATACCAGGCGATACTTGGATCGCTTATGAAGAAACGGCGTTTTTGAGTGGCATACGAATGTGTATATGATTATAGATGCACAAAGTTTTCGGAGGAGCCAGAACGGCTGAGAGGCGTTTTCCGGTTAAAACGCGACTCCTTGAACCTGATGCGGATAATACCGACGAAGGGAGAAAAACGATGAACGAGAGATCAGAAATTAGAAGTCAGAAGTCAGAGGCCAGTTCGAGAGATCAGGTTCATTTGCCTGCCTCGCGAAAGATCTACGTTGAGTCAAATGGATCGGCGGTTAACACGGGTTCGCATTGCCTGCGAGTGCCGTTTCGCGAGATTTCGCTGTCGCCGTCGCGGGAGATGGACGGGAGGCTGGCAGAGAACGAGCCCGTCCGCGTTTACGACACGAGCGGCCCGTGGACCGACCCCGAGCAAGTACCTAGCGTCCATGACGGCCTTCCTGCCCATCGACGTGAATGGATAATTGCGCGAGGCGACGTTGAGGAATATGAGGGCCGCGAGGTACTGCCCCAGGACAATGGTTACCTTACGAAGGGAGCCGAAGAACTTGCAAGGGTAAAAGATGATGGCGCTTTGGAGGAATTTCCCGGACTTCGCCGATCCCCGCTTCGAGCAAGGTCAGGCCAGTGTGTAACGCAAATGCACTACGCTCGCCGCGGCATTATCACGCCGGAGATGGAATATGTAGCGATCCGTGAGAATCTGGGCCGCCAACGGAACGCGGATGCACTAGTCCGCCTGTCTGAAAGGAGCGACCGGAGCTCGCTCTATCATCAGCACAAAGGCGAGTCCTACGGAGCTTCGATCCCTGAATACGTGACGCCCGAATTCGTTCGCGATGAGGTCGCCCGCGGCCGTGCGATAATCCCGGCGAACATCAATCATCCCGAATCCGAGCCGATGATCATCGGCCGCAATTTCCTCGTAAAGATCAATGCCAACATCGGCAACAGCGCTGTAGCCTCATCTATTGAAGAGGAAGTGGAAAAGATGCGCTGGGCAACGCTCTGGGGTGCGGACACCGTGATGGATCTTTCGACCGGCAAGAACATTCATGCCACTCGCGAATGGATCCTGCGCAATTCGCCCGTGCCGATCGGGACGGTGCCGATCTATCAGGCGCTTGAAAAGGTCGGCGGAAAGGCCGAGGAACTAACCTGGGAGATCTACCGCGATACGCTGATCGAACAGGCCGAACAGGGTGTTGATTATTTCACGATCCACGCCGGGGTCCGCCTGCCATACATCCCGCTGACCGCAAAGCGCACGACCGGCATCGTCTCGAGAGGCGGTTCGATAATGGCGAAATGGTGCCTTGCTCACCACGAAGAAAGTTTTCTTTACACACGTTTCCGCGAGATCTGCGAAATTATGCGGACCTACGATGTTTCGTTCTCGCTTGGCGACGGCCTCAGGCCGGGCTCGATAGCCGATGCGAACGACGAAGCCCAGTTCGCCGAGCTTGACACACTGGGTGAGCTTACAAAGATCGCGTGGGAGATGGATTGCCAGACGATGATCGAAGGGCCGGGCCATGTTCCGATGCACCTGATAAAAGAGAACATGGACAAGCAGATCGAAGTGTGCGGCGAAGCACCGTTCTACACACTCGGGCCGCTGACGACCGACATCGCTCCGGGCTACGACCACATCACCAGCGGCATCGGTGCGGCGATGATCGGCTGGTTCGGCACGGCGATGCTCTGCTACGTCACGCCAAAAGAACACCTCGGCTTGCCAAACAAACAAGACGTCAAAGAAGGCGTCATCACATACAAACTCGCCGCGCACGCGGCAGATCTTGCAAAAGGCCATCCCGGCGCGCAATATCGCGACAACGCACTGAGCAAAGCGAGGTTTGAGTTTCGCTGGGAAGATCAGTTCAACCTCGGGCTCGACCCCGAAAAGGCAAAAGAATTCCACGACGAAACGCTCCCCGCCGAAGGGGCAAAGCTCGCACACTTCTGCTCAATGTGCGGACCACATTTCTGCTCTATGAAGATAACGCAGGACGTCCGCGAATACGCTGAAAAACAAGGCGTCGAGGCCGAAAAAGCCCTCGCCGTCGGCATGAGCGAAAAAGCAAAAGAATTTGTCGCTACCGGCGGCGAGATCTATCAAGGGAACTTACATGATGGGGCAAAGAACCATGAATGAATTCAAATGACGTCCCTCAAGCTTCGACGGACGAATCGAACGATCTGGTAATTGCGAATGCTGAAGGCGCCCGACTTTGCCGAATTATCTGTGGGCAAAACCCGATAAAGTTATATTTGGGCCCGACCGAAACGCACACCGGCTACAGTGCGTTACCACCCGATCAATATCTAAATTGACACGGCACAAGGCTAAAAATAAACTCGTCTCTGTGACAAAAGGCACGCCCACCGAGAACCTCGACATGTTCCCGGCTAGGCCGAGTACCGCTGGAATGACCACAAAGGTGGTTAAAGGCAGCCTATGGACGCTCGCCGGCCAGGTCGCCCCACTGATGGTTTCCTTGGGCACAACGCCTTTTACGATAAGGCTGTTGGGGGCGGAGGGCTACGGGGTTTTTATCCTGATCGGGCTGATCCCGATCTATCTCGGGTTCGCTGATTTTGGGATGTCGATGGCATCGACCAAGTTCGGCAGCGAAGCATATGCCGAGGGCGACGAGGAAAAAGAGGCCCGCATTGTAAGAACCGCGGCGCTCATTGCACTTATGACCTCGGTGCCGGTTGCCGCCCTGCTAATGATCTTTGCACCGCAGCTGATCGGGCTGTTCAACGTCCCGCCGGTTTACACGGCCGACGCCATCCTGGCCCTAAGGCTGGCCTCCATCACGTTTGTCATAAATTTTCTCTGCGGCATTTTTAACACCCCCCAACTAGCCCGCCTGAGAATGGACCTCAACACCTTGGTCAACGCCAGCTCCCGTATCCTCGGCCTGATCGCCACCCCCATCGTCCTCTACCTCGGCTACGGCATAGTCGGCGCCATAACCGTCCTCCTCGCCGCCAGCCTCCTGAACCTCGCCGGCCATCTTATCGCCTCGAGAAAGCATCTGACGATGCTTTTCGGGTTCCGGATCGAACCAAGTTTGCTTCCGGCAATGGCAAAGTTCGGGTTCGGTGTTATCGCGGCGGGTATTGCGGGACTCTTATTGGCGAATGTTGAAAAAGGTGTTCTTTCGAGTCTTGCATCGGTTAAGGAACTCGCGTTCTACTCGGTTGCGTTCATTGTCGCAAGTTCGATAACAATGTTCTCGAGCGCGATGAGCCAATCGCTGATGCCCGCGTTTTCTCAATTGAACCGAGGAGGGCAAAGCGACGATTCGATCAGTTTCCTTTTTTCTACGGTCGTTAGACTTAACATCATCTGGCTCCTGCCTGCTTCGGTTTTCTTGATACTCGTAGCAGAAACATTTTTCACAATTTGGGCGGGCTCCGAGTTCGGCCAGGGAAGTACGGCACCGTTTTACGTGCTTCTGATCGGCCTGGCCTTCCACGTTGTCACCTATATTCCCTTTACTCTTCTAATGGCAGCCGGACGGTCCGACCTGATCGCAAAGATATATTGGGCGGAGCTTTTTCCGTATCTTCTTTTGGTTTGGTTACTGGTTTCGCGATTTGGGGCCGTAGGCGCGGCAGCGGCATGGAGTATGAGAATCATCGCCGATTGCCTTATATTGTTGTTTGCGACAAGAAGGCTGACGGGAATCAAGTTAGAATATTTGCCGGTGGTAAGAATTCTTTTGGCAGGTTCAATATTGGCGATTCCCGGCTTCCTGATGTTTCTTACCTCACTGCCGATCTCGGTCGTCGGGTTCGTATATCTCGTATTTGCCGTGCTTTACGGATTTCTTCTGTGGCGATTTGTTCTAACGCGATCCGAAATAGATTGGCTTAGGCTTCGGATCTCCGGGCTTGCTTCGTTTCGATTCAATACTTAGCGGATAAAGATGGCGACGCCAATTAAAAACGTTTTCTATGGAGCGCTCGACGCGGTAACGCTTTATCGCGGCGTTCCCCGATCGATCGGCAGCGAACGCATGCTGTTTCCGGCAAAATGGAGCCGTTACTATGAGTCAGATTACGAGCCGGAGACGTTTCGGTTTTTTCGAAGCAATGTTAAGCCCGGAAATGTTGTTCTTGACATAGGGGCACATATTGGTTTGTTTTCGGTCGTTACGTCGAGACTTGTTGGAGAGACGGGTAAGGTCTATGCATTTGAACCGACTCCGTTTACGCGAGGCGTTCTCGGTGAAGTTGTAAAGCTGAATGGCTGTGAACACAACGTTGAGATCCGTCCCGAGGCCGTCTCGGATAAGGAAGGAACTGCCTACTTTTTCGATACCGGTACGGAGGTTTCGAATGCCAATTCACTCGTTGAAACCGGCCGCAGCAAAGAGAAGATTGAGGTGCCGATGATCTCGGTCGATAAGTTCGCTTCGGAAAGAGGGCTCACTGTCAAATGTTTGAAGATCGATGTCGAAGGAGCGGAGCTGGATCTTTTGAAAGGAGCTCGGAAAGTCTTGACTGAGCAACGGCCTGTTGCGAGACTGGGTTTGCATCCGGAGTTCATGGCCGCAAACGGACATACGCTTGAGATGATCTGGGACCTGATTAAATATTACAGATACCGACCCGACTACAATGGCTCAGCGATCACGAAACAGGAATTCTGTTCGCAGCCAACTCTGTTCGACGTAAACCTGTTCCCGATTCAATAAATGTTTTCGGACAAGGAAATCAAGGTCTGCCAAGTTGTCTCATATTCGGCAGACTCAGAGTATCTGCGGAATCTCGGCCTTGGCCTTGCGGGCAAGGGTGTCGCACAGCTTTGGGTAACGCTTTTCGATTCCGGAAAAGAGCAGCCGGCTTGGATCAATGAGGCAAAGAACATGGAATATCTTTGCCTCGACGCGAGGAGCCGATATGGCTTCCCATTTGCCGCTCTACGATTGGCAAAGAAACTCCGTCAAGGGAAGTTCAAGATAGTTCAAACACATCTTTACGAAGCAAGCCTCGTCGGGTTGCTTGCAGGGAAATTGGCCGGGACGCATGTAAAGGTCCTGACACGCCATCATCTTGATCAAGCGCTTTTGATCGGGAAGAGCCTCCCTATTTATGTCGATAAATGGGAGGCAAGAACTGCCGACCATATCGTAACTTTGGGCGGAGCGGTCAAGGAACATTTGGTCAACCGTGAAGGCGTTCCGGACGAGAAGATCACGGTTGTTTATCAAGGATTTGATTTCAACCGTTTTTCCGCAACCGAGTCCGAGCGGTTAGAAGTCCGAAAAGAGTTTGGGGTTGACGAGGGAGAATTTCTGATCGGCACTTTTGGGAACTTCTTTCCGACAAAGGGCCATCGCTTTCTCTTGGACGCCGTATCAGTTCTGATGGAAAAATACCCGAATATTCGATTATTCTTTGTAGGGGGCGGTGGCGAAGAAAGCGGCGTCGTTGATTACGTCAGCAAGACCGGGCTCGATAGCAAAGTTAAATTTGCCGGCTTCAGGAAGGATGTTGCCGCCTGTATGAAAGCCTGTGACCTTGTTGTTCATCCCTCGCTTTCGGAGGCATTTTGCCAGGTTTTGATCGAGACAATGTCGGTCGGTACTCCGCTGATCTCGACCGATGTAGGCGGAGCGAAAGAGGTCATTGAAGATGGCGTTACCGGAACTCTTGTGCCCCCGGCGGATGCGGCCTCACTCGAAAAGGCGGTTGAAGAGGTTTTGTCAGACCGTGCTCGGGCGGAAGCAATGGCAAACGTCGGCCAGTCATTTGTGCGAAACACATTCACGCTCGAACGGATGATAGATAGGCAGTACGAACTTTACTGTCAGTGGTTGGGAATGAAGACCTGATGGGCGTTTCTGAACGATTTCAAGGGGCGAATGTAATTGATGCCGGGCGGCTTTCTCCGTATTGGGGAGAGCATGCGGCCCGATATCGCTTTGCGCTTGAAAGGGTCGAAGGGAAAAGAGTTCTTGATATTGCCTGCGGGACCGGTTACGGGATCGGATTGCTTCAGCAAACCGCAAGGTCGGTTTGTGGCGTTGATGTGGATGCCGAAGCGGCGGCTCAGGCCCGGCTGGAATGCGGCGAGAGTTCGGCGGTGATCCTGGGCGACGGGCTTCGACTTCCATTTCGGGATGCAAGTTTCGATGTAGTCACTTCATTTGAAACGGTAGAACATATTCATGACCGTCAGGGTTTTCTCAAGGAACTGGAGCGAGTTTTAAGTCCCGGAGGCATTCTTCTCCTTTCGACTCCGAATGCTCATTACACTAGGCCGGTGAACGGAAAGCCCTCGAATCCTTTCCACGTCTATGAATGTACGCCCGGAGAACTCGGCGAAGAATTGCGGAAGGTGTTTACTGTTGAGGAGCATCTCGGGCAATTGCTTGAGATCGGGAAAAGTATCTCACCGTTCTATCTCGATCAACAGAGATTGCCGCGAAAGCCCGTTGTGCAGGCCAAGCTGTTCGGCTGGCGAGTGATGAATAAGTTTCCGCTCGGCCTCCGTGAAAGATTGAGCGAAGCGATCTGGAAGCGGCCATTTTACCCGACCGAGGCAGATTACTTGTTTTCGGAAGAGAAACTTGCCGAGGCACCTGTCCAGCTTGCCGTTTGCCGAAAGAAATGAAGCCACTGGTAAGCGCGATCATCCCTAACTATAACTACGCCCGATATGTTGGCGAGGCGGTGGAGAGCGCACTCTCGCAAACCTATCCGAACATCGAGGTAATAGTTGTTGATGACGGGTCAAAGGATAACTCATTAAAGGTTCTTGAGAAATACCGCGATCGAGTAAAGATAATCGAGCAAGTGAACTCCGGGGTGTGCGTGGCCCGGAACCGCGGCGTTGCGGAATCGGCGGGCGAGTACATTGCTTTTCTTGATGCGGATGATGTTTGGCTGCCAGCGAAGATAGAAAGGCAGGTGGAAAAGTTTGCATCCGAAGACGTCCTGGGTCTTGTTCACGTTGGTGTGACCGATATTGATGCGCTAGGCAAAGAACTGGCGACTCATCTGGACGGAATGGAAGGCGATGTTGCTTCCGAACTAATGATGTTTGAAAGTGCAGTCATTCTGGGAGGCGGGAGCGGCGTGATGATACCGCGAAAGGTTTTCGACAAAGTCGGGGGTTTTGATGATTCTCTCTCGACCTCGGCGGACTGGGATATCTATTTTCGGATCAGTTCCTCGTTTCCCGTTGGATTTGTCGATGAACCCCTTCTTAAATACAGGCTGCATGGTTCGAATATGCACTCTAATATCAAAAGAATGGAGCATGAGATGCTTTTCGCGTATCGAAAGGGGTTTGCCGCAAGTGAACGCGATGGAAAGGTTGACGAAGGTAAGGCCTATGGAGGCTTGTTTCGGGTTCTTGCGGGGTCTTATTTTCGGGCGGGGAAGTATGGGGATTTTTTGCGGACGGCGGTGAAGAGTGTATGGTATCGCCCGGCGGGGATCGGGTATTTTGCGGCGTTCCCGTTGAGGAGATTGAGGAAACAACAGATGAACGCGGATCAACGCGGATCAGTTTAATGCCGAGGACGCTTTACATTTGTTACTTCGGGGTGCGGGAGCCATTGGTGCAAACGCAAGTCATTCCGTATTTGCGAGAGATCATAACGGGCGGAACAGACGTTCATTTGTTAACGTTCGAACCGACAGAATTGGAGGCTGATGTTGTTGAGGCCGAGACGCTCGAGCTTGCCGCCGCCGGTATTACGTGGCATCGCCGCCGATATCATAAATGGCCGTCGGTACCGGCGACGTTCTACGATATCTTGTCGGGTGTCTTGACGGTAAGGTCTTTGATGGCCAAATACGAGTTTGATCTGTTACACGGCCGTGTTCATATACCGACCCTGATGGGGGCATTGGCGCGGAAACTTTCTCGGAAGAAGCCAAAACTGCTCTTTGATATTCGAGGCTTTTTTCCGGAGGAATATACAGACGCAGGAATCTGGCCTGAGGGCGGGATGCTGTATCGAACGGCAAAGCGTGTCGAACGCTGGCTGATGAAGGAATCTGACGGCTTTGTCGTCCTAACAGAAAAGGCTCGCGAAATATTGTTTCCCGAATCGAAAGAGACGGGTTATGATGCCCAAGGAAGGCCTGTCGAGGTGATACCGTGCTGTGTCGATTTCGAGAATCGCTTTTCAGGCGACCCTGAACTTGAGAGGAAAAGAGTCCGTTCGGAACTAAACTTGGGCGATCGTCAGGTGATCGTCCATGTTGGTGCACTTGGGGGCTTGTATCTCGCAACTGAGATCGCTGATCTGTTGGCAGCGGCGAGGCTTCGACGGCCGGATGTGTTTTGCTTACTTCTTACCCAAAGCGATAGAAGCAAGATCGAGCCTTTATTGCTTGAAAGGGGGTTCGGAAGCGATGACTATTTTATCGGCAGGGTGCCTCCTGATAAGATCGAAGTCTATCTTTACGCCAGCGACATAGGGCTATCCGTAGTCAAGGCGACATTTGCGACACAATCTCGTTCGCCAACCAAGATCCCTGAATATCTGGCCTGCGGGCTGCCGATAATTGCCAATGCGGGTGTTGGCGATGTTGATAAACTCATAACGGAAAATGGCGTCGGGGCCTTGCTGAAGGAGTTCAGCCCTTCGGGATATGCGGCGGCAGTTTCGGAGCTCGAAAGCTTGGGCGACATCGCAGATAAATGCCGCGAAACTGCGCGCCGGGAATTTGATCTGGAAAGGATAGGGGGAGCAAGGTACCGACGGCTCTACGAAGCATTTAAACATTCATGAACGCGAAAAGACCACAAACCAGATCGGAACACTACGTTTGGTACGAACAGCGATGCCCGATCTGCGAAAAAACGCCTGACCGTTTTGTAGGAAAGCGCGGCGGCAATTCGCATCGCGAGGGACTTGGCGTTGAATGCGAGATCTGGCGGTGTACGAGTTGTTGTTTGGTCTTTCCGAACCCAATGCCATTCCCCAAAAATGGACTCGGCCAGCATTATGACGTGGACGCAGACGATTACTTTAAGAAGCACGACACCGAACGTCGGCTTGACGGTGCGAAGTCTCTTCTAGAAAGGGCGGAAAAAATACTAGGCCATAAGGGCAAACTCCTCGATGTAGGAGTAGGGCGAGGAGAAACGCTTGTTGCGGCAAAGGAACTGGGCTGGGATGCCGAGGGAGTAGAACCGTCATTAACCTTTGCCGATCATGCTGAGGCGAGAACAGGATTAAACATATGGCGGGAACCGATTGAGGATTCGTCGGTACCGGATAACGAGTATGACGTTATCGTTTTGGCTGCGGTTCTTGAGCATCTTTATACGCCTGATGAGATCGTTCGCCGCATTGCTCAGGCTTTGAAGCCCGGCGGCATTCTTTATCTTGACGTCCCAAATGAGGCAGGCCTCTATTTTCGGGTGGGAAACGCTTATCAAAAGCTTCGAGGGCGAGATTGGTGCGTAAACCTGGCACCTACGTTTTCGCCTTATCATGTATTCGGTTTTAGTCCGAAGGCACTTCGAAAGCTTCTCGCAAAATATGGGTTGTCTCCGGTCTTTTGGAATGTTTATCCGGGCACAAGTCTGGTACCAAGCCGTGGCGGGATCGTTGGCGTTTTCGAAAGCGTTGCCTCTAAGGTCGTGACGGGCATCAGCAGCTACGAAGAATTGGGAACTTATATCGAAACCTGGGCTCGTAAAACTCCATGAGGACAGATGATGAAGTTCGAGTAATCGCAATAACTTCGCATCCGAGAAAGGTTGTGGCAATGAGAATTCGGGTTGGGCAGTTTGTAGGGCCGTTACGGGAGCGGGGAAGACTCTAGTAGATACGCGGGACTCTTTAGATTCGGAAAATAAAGTCGCGACGATTAGAATCGACCTAGATCAGTAATGTAGCGACCTAATTGCTAAAATAACTGGAAAGTACTTTGGTTCAGAGAAATAAAGCCCCTAAAAACAAACTCACAATGAAAGTTCTCGCTATAGTTCCTTCAGTTTATGACACCTCGCCCGGGCAAAGATTTAGACTAGAACAATGGGAGCCGTTGTTACGTGAATATGGAGTAGAGGTCACATATGAGCCGTTCGAATCTCCAGAGTTGCACCAGGTAATTTACAGGTCGGGAGAATACATGAAAAAGGTCAAACATGTACTGCGCGCTCTGAATAGACGGCGAAACTTGCTTAATAGAGTAAAGGACTATGACTTGGTTTATGTGTTTCGGGAGGCCGCCTTGCTCGGCCCAGCCTGGTTTGAAAGAAGAATAGCCGCATCGGGCGTGCCTATGATATTTGATTTTGACGATGCGGTTTTCGTCAAGTATAAGAGCCCGACGAACGGATACTTAAGCCATCTGAAGTTTCCCGGTAAGACAGCGACTACCGTTCGGCTTTCGGCACATGTCATGGCTGGCAACTCCTTTCTGGAACGTTATTCGAGAAAATATAATCAGAACGTAACTGTTATACCTACAACAATTGACACCGACAAATACAAACCTGTTGAGAAGGCTGAAGCTCAAAACGTAGTTACGATCGGATGGAGCGGCAGTCACAGCACCGTACAACACCTTGATACGCTACGGGACACCTTACAAGAACTGGCAAAAAATAAGAACTTCCGGCTTCGCGTTATCGGTACACCTGAATATGAGCTTACAGGTGTGAAAACAGAGTCAATCCGATGGAGATCAGAGACAGAGGTTTTAGATCTTAAGAAGATTGACATCGGGATCATGCCGTTACCGAATGATGAGTGGAGCATGGGAAAGTGCGGCCTGAAGGCTCTCCAATATATGGCATTGGGCCTTCCTACGGTATGTTCATCGATAGGGGTCAACAAGGACATAATTCGGGACGCAGAGAATGGATTTCTAGCAGACAGTAAGAACGAATGGATCGATAAACTATCGCGTTTGCTTGATTCTGCCCAGTTAAGGAAAACCCTAGGGTCTAAAGCTCGTGCTACCGTCGAAGAAAAATATTCAGCGCGTTCCCAAGCGCCTCGAGTTTATCAGTTGTTTAAAGAAACAATAGAAAGCAGATCTCTTAAAACGAAATAAGTTGGTTTGAGTAAGATTGATCTCATAACACATAATGACCACAGTTAATATTTTGGTTACCGGCGGGGCCGGGTTTATTGGATCGCATCTTGTCGATGCTTTGGTTGAGCGCGGCCACCGGGTGCGGATTCTGGATTCACTTGTTGAACAGGTCCACGGCGGCAATGTGCCCGGGCATTTAAATAAGGATGCCGAGTTCATACATGCCGATGTGTGCGACCCTGGGGCTGTGGCAAGGGCCCTGGACGGCATCGAAGTTGTCTATCATCAGGCGGCCGAGGTTGGGGTCGGGCAGTCGATGTATGAGATCGTTCGGTATGTAAAAGCGAACGATCTGGGGACCGCTGTCTTGCTCGAGGAGATGATAAAACGTCCCGGGCAATTCAAAAAGCTCATTGTCGCGTCGTCGATGTCGATATACGGCGAGGGTGCTTACCGTAATTCAGTTACAGGAGAAACGGTCTATCCACAGCTCCGTTCTGACGATCAGCTTGCGGCACACGAATGGGAACTTCGCGAAGATGACACGCTGCTCGAACCGATACGCACGACCGAAGACAAACCTCTTTTCCCAACGTCCGTCTATGCGGTCTCAAAACAGGATCAGGAACAATATTGCCTCGCCGTGGGCCGTGCTTATAGAATACCTACGGTTGCGTTTCGATATTTTAACGTCTACGGCACCCGACAGGCTCTTTCAAACCCTTACACCGGCGTCTGTGCGATCTTCTCCTCGCGGTTACTGAATGATCAGGCGCCGATGATATTTGAGGACGGACTGCAATCACGGGACTTCGTTCATGTATCAGACATCGTTCAAGCAAATCTGTTGGCGCTCGAGGCTGATGATGCCGATTACCAGGCCATTAACGTTGGCACCGGACGCGCGACATCCGTAAAAGAGATCGCTCAGCTTTTGGCAAAGGGGCTCGGTAAGAACATCCAGCCGGAGATCGTCGGAAAATTCCGCGAGGGCGACATCCGCCACTGTGTTGCAGACATTAGCAAGGCAGGAAGCCTTCTAGGTTATGAACCGAAAGTGAGACTTGAAGGCGGACTGGATGAATTGTTGGGATGGGTATCGCGGCAACAGGCTGACGACCACGTTGCTGCCGCAACCGAAGAGCTGGCCATCAGGAGTCTGGTGAAATAGACAAAGTTAACTTTGGTATCCGCGTTTAGGAACAGATCCAATGATCGAATTTGGAAAGATCATATTTTTAGTTTCCTTTTTCGGTTGTATCATTCAGAGCCTTATCCTGTTTGGAGATAATGCCGATGAAATGTTGGCAATTCCTCTCATGCTCATTCTGGGTGGAGCAGGGGCTTTTTTCCTAAGTAGGAACTCCGATGATGAAGATTCTGGTTTTCAGATAAACATCTTCCTTTGGGCATACTCGTTAAGGCTCTGGATGGGAATGGCACTTTACGGATGGGAGCTCAGTGAAATTTTTGGGGATGAGGATTCTTCAGGGTACGTGTATGGCTGGCGCATGGCCAGTAACTGGTACGAGAACGGCTTCGACGGGTTTATTTCAGATCTGGTTTTCGTGCTTTTTGATCAACAGAATGTTGGTCAAGCACTTATTTGGGCTATCCCGACATTTTTTGCCGGCGGCGAAAGTCGGATGATCGTTTCGGTTGTTAACAGCTTGGCGGGAGCAATGCTGGTAATAGTGGTTTTTCGAATGACTCGCCGAGTATTTGATTCGCAGACCGCCCGCATATCTGCCGTACTTGTAACTTTTTGGCCATCGAACATTCTGCTTTCCGCAACCACTGCGAAGGAGATGCTTGTCATATTCTTTGAGTGGATGGTTCTCTATCTCCTGATCCGAACCCCTCGCGGTCTTTCAGTAAGGGACGGCCTTTTGGCGATTCCTTTTTTTATTTCTGTCTTTATAACGCGGTTTTACGCAATTTATATGCTTGCAGCCGCAGCATTATTCCGTTTTCTTGTTGCAAGCCGGAGAAATATTATGCGGAATATGGTGTTCGGCTCCGCTATAGTTTTGTCAGTTCTCATTTTTCTTAATGCCGGAGGAATGATGAATCGGGACTTCGAACGGTTGGAAAGGCTTCAAGGTCAGGTTGGTACTTGGCGCGAGGGAATGGCTCGTACAACCGGCTCCGGTGTGGAGATATATAGCGAAGCCGAATCGACAACTGTGGCAATCCCCATTGCAACAGTTTATTTTTTTCTTGCACCCTTCCCATGGGAGGTTTTCAGCGGTACCGCACGGAATGCGTTTGGGGCGATCGAAAATATCTTTATCATTGTTATCCTGATAATTGGTTTTCCGGCGATAAAGATCGTGTTCAAGGATCGATTTGTGGAGATGGCGCCGGTCTTTGTCTTTTGCGCCCTGTACGCGGGAATGCATATTTGGGGCCTTTCAAATATCGGACTTGCCTGGCGCCACAAACAGACGATCATGCCGTTGCTCTTTATTTTGGTCGCGGTGGGTATAACGCAGCGAAGGGCTGGCCTGGATCTGCTTGCCGGGCGTCTTCGCAAAGGTCGGACAGACCATAAGTTCATTCCTGTTAAATGAAAGTCAAATGTGCGGGATCGTTGGCATCGTAAAAAACTCAGAGGGGCACATAGACCCTGATCTTGTCGAACGGATGAACAGCGCAATAGTTCACCGAGGGCCGGACGATGAGGGTTTCTATTTGAACAGGAACGTCGGCCTTGGGATGCGCAGGCTCTCGATAATAGATGTTGCTACTGGCAGACAACCGATCCATAGCGAGGACAAGAGCAAGTGGATCGTATTCAATGGCGAGATCTATAATTATCAGGAACTTAGAGCCGATCTGGAAAAACGGGGCGATAAGTTCTACACAAGCTCGGACACCGAGGTAGTTGTCCGTTTATTCGACCGCTACGGACCGGATTGCTTACAGCATTTACGCGGGATGTTCGCGTTTGCGATCTGGGACGAACGCAACGATGAGTTGTTCATCGCGCGGGACCGTGTCGGGAAAAAGCCTTTGTTGTACTCGCACAGGCCAAATGGTGATCTTATCTTCGGTTCTGAATTCAAGGCTCTACTTGAACACCCATCGATCTCGCGCGAAGTAGATGAGGTCGCCATCGACGCATATCTCTCCTACATGTGCGTGCCCGCGCCGCTCACCGCATTCAAACAGATCAGAAAACTAGAGCCGGGTCATTGGTTGAAGTGGAAGAACGGACGGATAGAGACCCAAAGATATTGGCTTCCCGATTTCTCAAAAAAGATCAAGATCTCCGAGACCGAAGCTATCGAGGAAGCAACCCGATTGCTCCGCGAAGCTACTCGGCTACGTATGATCTCTGAGGTGCCGCTGGGAGCATTTCTTTCGGGCGGTGTCGATTCGTCAACGGTCGTTGCTCTGATGGCAGAGGAAAGCAGCACACCGGTCAAGACCTTTTCTATCGGATTCGAAGAGCAGGATTTCAGCGAACTGAAGTATGCGCGTCTTGTGGCAGAACATGTGGGTGCCGAACACCATGAGTTCATTGTCCGGCCTGATGCACTTGAGGTACTGCCTACGTTGGTCGAACACTACGGCGAACCTTACGCAGATTCTTCGGCAATACCGACCTACTATGTTGCGAAGGAGACTCGAAAACACGTGACCGTCGCTCTCAACGGAGACGGCGGCGACGAAAGCTTCGCCGGCTATGAGCGTTACGCGGCGATGCTTGCGGCCGAAGCTTATCGCCGATTGCCGAGGCTTGTCAAAAAACCTTTTGTCGAGTGGCCCGTCTCGATGATCCCTTCGTCTGAAATAGACCGTTCTTATATCCGGTCCGTCAAGCGCTTTCTCCAGGCGGCTCATCTTGAGAAACATGACCGGTATTCTCGGTGGGTATCTGTGTTCCATGGAGAAGAAAAACAGCGGCTGCTGACAAAGGAGTTTTCATCACGGGTCATTTCTGCGAACGCGGCTGGTTTTCTTGAGTACTGGTTCGACCGGGCGAATGGATCCGGGCTTCTCGATGCGGCACTGCTTGTAGACCAAATGACCTATCTTCCAAACGATCTGCTTGTTAAGGTAGATATTGCTTCAATGGCAAATTCACTCGAGGCCCGGTCACCGTTTCTTGACCACAATGTGATAGAATTTGCGGCCAGTCTTCCTGAAGAACTCAAACTGCGCAGACTCAAGCCCAAATCGCTTCTCAAAAAACTCGCCGCCGGTTTAGTGCCTCGCGAAGTGGTCTATCGCAGGAAGATGGGTTTTGGTGTTCCTATTTCGGACTGGTTCCGTGAGGAGTTGAGCGATTATATTAGGGAACTGTTACTTTCGAAGCGGGTCTTGGAGCGCGGAATGATCCGCGGCGAGGCCTTGAAAGGTTACGTTGATGAGCATATTGCGGGTCAGCGAGACCACGGTTTCCGACTCTGGACGCTACTTATGCTCGAACTTTGGTTCAGACGATTCATAGACTAAAAGTGAAAGAAAATACCGATCCAGATGTGGTCGCCGACTTCGGCGAAGAATGGAGCAGATTTGACCAGTCTGCGCTGAATCCAGACGAACTGTATGAGATGTTCAATAATTATTTTGATATCTTCCCCTGGGACGCAATAACCACAGACGCAGTCGGTTTTGATCTTGATTGCGGAAGCGGACGCTGGGCTAAAGTGGTTGCTCCCCGAGTTGGCAAATTGCATTTAATCGACCCGAGCAATGCGATCGATGTAGCGAGGCGAAATCTAGAAGGGAACAGCAATTGTGTTTTTTATCGTGCTGGGATCGGGATGATTCCCCTACCTGAAGAAAGTTGCGATTTCGGTTACAGCCTTGGAGTCCTGCATCATGTGCCGGACACACCCAAGGGTCTCCGCGAATGCGTAAAGAGGCTGAAGCTCGGATCTCCCTTCCTTCTTTATCTTTACTGTAGATTTGATAATAAGCCCGGTTGGTTTCGGTTGATCTGGAAGATCACTGATCTCTTTCGGCGTCTGATCAGTCGGTTGCCCAATTGGGCGAAATATCCTATCAACGAGATCATTGCAGTAACAGTATATCTACCATTGGCTCGTTCCGCATGGATCATTGAGAAGGTCGGCTTTTACGTTTCAAACCTTCCTCTTTCCCAATATAGAGCACCTAGCTACTACACTATGCGGACCGATGCTTTGGATCGATTTGGGACTAGGCTTGAAAAACGTTTTACGAAGCAAGAGATCGAAGAAATGATGCTCAATGCGGGGCTCGAGAAAATAAAGTTCAGTACCAGGTCGTTTTGGACTGCTGTAGGCTTTCGAAAATCTTGATCTCGATAGTAGGAGCAACCAACAGTCGAATATTATCCTAATTCAGAACTTGGTTTTCTGACCCGAGACCCGTTCACATAATATCAGCTTTGACGGATATTTTTTATAATTTTCCATGTGCAATTCGCCAAAGTTCTCGGCGGGTCTACACGACATCATACTTAACGAAACATCGTCCTGTACAGCTGTTGGCTTCAAGACATAGTTTGCTAAAATGATACTTTACTCTTGGCAACTGAAAACGGCACCCCTGTCCGATTGTGTTGGTCTTTGCTGAGTTGTTCCACTTGGAAATTGTGGCCGCCTCGATTAGTTCGGCTGCCATCCAAGGTTACTAGAAAGAAGAAATGGCGAGCGTCCAGATCACAAATGCATTAACAATAGATTTTGAGGACTGGTATCAGGGCCTGGAGATCCCGTACAACGAATGGGGCAAATTCGAGGATCGTATAGAACGTGCCGGCGATCGTTTGCTCGCGATCTTAGATGATAACGACACAAAGGCAACATTCTTCATACTCGGCTACGTTGCGGAGAAACATCCCGCGATCGTTAATCGAATACTCGAAGCAGGTCACGAGATCGGAACTCATGGGTTTTCACATACGTTGATCTACAAGCAGGACCCTTCGCTGTTTCAACAAGAATTGACGCGTGCGGTCCGGTTTCTCGAGGATCTGACAGGAAGGAAAGTGCTTGGCCACCGAGCTCCCTTCTTTTCGATTACGAAAGATTCCCTTTGGGCTCTGGACATCTTGGGTGAGTTGGGGATTAAGTACGATTCGAGTATTTTCCCGATATTGAATTACCGCTATGGTATTGCCGACGCTCCTCGGTTTCCATACACGATAAAGCGGGGCAAATACGAATTTGTCGAGTTCCCGATCTCGACGCTAAAGCTGGCCGGACTAACATTACCGATATCGGGCGGAGCGTATTTTCGGATTTATCCGTACCAATTGACGAAACAAGCGATCAAATCCGTAAATCGCCAGGGCCAGCCTGTGACGTTTTACCTCCACCCGTGGGAGATCGACCCTGATCATCCGCGGATTGATGTACCGAGGCGGATCGCATTGACGCATTATTTCAATCTAGGCGCGACCGAAAGGCGATTAAGAAGACTACTACGTGATTTTGAAATGGCTCCGATGAAAACGGTTCTTAGCATTGATGAAGTCTGACCGATACTCGAGTCAGAAAAGCGAATTCCGTTTGACTCGCAAGTGTTAGTTCTGACTTGTTGCAGAATAAGCTGAAAGCGAAAACTAAGAAGGTGATGAGCAGGCCGCACATTTATTTATGACAAACAACTCGACACAGACAGTAGGCGAAAAGGTTCGCGCGCATTTTCACGAGGATGCGGAGCGTTTTGATGCGATCTATGACGAGAAGAAAAGCTTCTTTTCCAGATTCATCGACAATTATTGGCGCGGCATAGTTCAGCGGCGGCTCGAGTTGAATGTCGAACACCTAATGCCGCTCGCTGGAAAAAAGGTGCTTGACGTAGGCTGTGGTTCGGGGCGATTTTGCATCGCATTTGCACAAAACGGAGCCGAACGTGTCGTTGGGATCGATTTCGCCCGAGCGATGGTCGAGCTTGCCGAAAAGTTGGCGAAAGAGGCTGGTATTGATGACAGATGCGAATTTATCGTCGGCAGTTTTCCCGAGGCCCTTGATGAATCCGACCGTCCGTTTGATGCTTGCACGGCAAATGGTTTTTTTGATTACATCGAGCATCCGGTGCCAATCATTACGGCGATGCGTGAATTGACAAAAGGCCAATTAATAATGAGCTTTCCCAAGGCCCGTGAGTGGCGCGTGCCTGTAAGGCGATTCAGATTTTGGCTAAAGGGGACGCCACTCTTTCTTTACCGCGAAGTCCAAGTGCGTGGAATTCTGAAGGAATCCGGTGTGACGGATTACAATTTGATCCATCTTGACCGCGATTATCTTGTCGTTGCAGATGTTTGACTATATAGATTCCTTTGTCCTCTCGACAAATTCTACCCATGGCGCCCCAGCAAGTCGATACGACTAGATCAAATGACGATCCGATACGTGTGTTACATATAATCACGCGGATGATTGTCGGCGGTGCACAGGAGAACACCCTACTTTCAGTTGTTGGGCTTGACGCAATGCCGGAGTATGAAGTGACGCTGGTCAGCGGCATCGACAAAGGCCGTGAAGGCGAAATGCTGACCCAAGCTCGCGATCAAGCTCACTTGATAGTGCTGCCGGAAATGGTTCGCAGCATAAACCCGATTACCGACTTGTTAGCATTGTGGAAGCTATATAAGTTGATAAAGCTGGGACGTTATCATATCGTCCACACGCACTCTTCAAAGGCCGGCGTACTTGGCCGGGTTGCGTCTTGGCTTGCCGGAACTCCGATCATAGTGCATACGCTGCACAGCTTAGTCTTTCACGATTATCAGCCGTGGCTCGTTAACCGGGCATGGTGGCTTGCTAAGAAGTTATGCGCTTATTTAACTGACTACTTTATAAGTGTTTCCGACATAATATCGCAAAAGGCGATTGCTGCAGGGATTGCCGAGCCGGAACGGTTTCGCACCATCTACAGCGGCATGGAGCTTGACTGGTTCTTGAACACGGAGTATGACGCAAACGCCATTAAACGCGAGTTCGGTATCCCTCCGGCCTCGCCTGTTGTCGGCAAGATCGCAAGGCTCTTCCCTCTGAAAGGCCACGACCAATTGATGGACGCCGCGCCCGAAATCGTTAAGCGCATTCCGAACGTCAGGTTCTTTTTGATTGGTGATGGCCTGTTGCTCGAACATCTTCAGGAGCGAGCACAAAGCTGCGGCATTCTAGAGAATTTCATTTTTGCGGGCTTGATCGATCGGAACCGTATTCCCGAGATGCTCTCCGCGATGGACGTTGTCGTTCATACAAGTTTGCGCGAAGGCCTCGCACGGGTTCTTCCGCAGGCACTGGCAATGGGCAAGCCTTGTGTTTCGTTTGACATAGACGGCGCGCCCGAGGTGGTCATTGAAGGCCATACGGGTTACCTTGTAAAGGCCTTCGATTTCGGCGGTCTCGCAGATCGCGTGGTCAAGCTTCTGGAAGATCCCGATCTAAGGAAACAGTTTGGCGAGAATGGCCGGAGACACGTTGATCCCGATTTCCGCGCCGAAAAAATGGTTGCGGATATTTCCGACGTCTATAGTATGTTGTTGTGTAGATACCATGAACGCATTAAAGCTTTTGACGCAAAGAGCTCTAACGTAAGAATCTGAATTATTTGATCAGATACAGCCAAACGTAGCATAAACGGTTGTCTCTGATTATCTCTCGGGCTCTTTCAACGGCCTGGCATGATAGGCAAAAAATGAAAGATTACGGCATCGTTTTGCCGAAGCTGGCCACGAGTTCGTCTTACGCAATTATTCGATCGCCAGACTGGTTCGTGACATAAAAGAGCTATACGAGGAGATCCACGTAGCCCCCGGCTAGTGACGGCATTTCTCAGGATGCGGCAACTTTTGCAAAATCCGTTTTTTGTCGGCGGCCTAAGCCTGCTTATCTCGGCAGGGCTGACGTTCGGCGTACGAGCGTTTGCACGCCGGACTGGGCAAGTTGCCAAGCCGAAGTCCGATCGCTGGCACAAAAAACCTACCGCGATGCTCGGTGGCATCGGTATCTTTCTGACCGTTGTCGCCCTTTTCCTTCTGGTGTCACCGAAGGACCAGGATTCGCTGATAATTCTTGGCGGTAGCGCCTTTCTTTTCCTCGTCGGGCTGATCGACGATCTCCTGAACATCAAGCCATATCAGAAGCTGATCGGACAGCTGATCGGTGCGACCATTGTGGTCGGGTTTGGCCTTCGCCTTCCTCTCACCGGAATGGATCTGGTCGATACCTGGATCACGGTATTCTGGCTCGTAGCGATAACCAACGCCATCAATCTGCTCGACAACATGGATGGGCTCGCCGCCGGCATCGCGGCCATTGCCTCGATATCGCTTGCGGTCGGTTTCTGGAACTTTGGCCAGATCAATGATGCGGTGCTGATCTCTATCTTTATAGGGGCTCTTCTCGGATTCCTTATCTTCAATTTCAATCCGGCATCGATCTTTATGGGTGATTCCGGTTCGATGTTCGTCGGGTTCTTCCTTGCCAGCTCCGTCCTGCTTAGCGAGACCGGCGGACGCTCCCGCGGTGTCTTCACCATTCTTGCCGTACCTGTTCTGATCCTTTTTGTTCCCATTTTTGACACTACTTTTGTCACCATCATTCGCAAACTTTGGGGTCGAAAGGCTTCGCAGGGCGGCAGAGACCACACATCTCATCGCCTGGTTGCATTGGGCATGAGCGAGCGCTCCGCTGTTCTGATGATCTATGGCTTTGCGATCGCCGCGGGCATTCTTGCCGTAATGGTTGCCCATCTGCAGGTCACTCAGAGCCTTGCTCTTATCGCGTTGTTCACCGTTATCCTGACCATCGTCGGCGTCTATCTCTCAAAGGTCAAGGTCTATCACGAGTATCAGGAAGATCTGGCCGCCAGCGATAATGCGGCGTTTGCCTTTTTGGTTGACATTTCCTACAAACGGCGAGTCTTTGAGGTGTTGCTCGATGCTGTTCTGATCACGCTGGCATACTATGCCTCTTATGTGATCATTTTTGGTTCCTTTGAGGCGGGTGGCGAATGGGAGATTTTTCGAAAGTCGCTCCCGCTTTTGATACCTCTCAAGCTTTTCGCATTCCTTGTGGTCGGTGTTTACCGCGGGCTCTGGCGATACACGGGCATTTCCGACATAATCACATTTATCAAGGGCGTGGCCTTCGGCTCGGTCCTTAGCGTGCTTGCTATATTGCTTTTGTGGCGGTTCGATGGGTTTTCGCGGACCGTTTTCGTCCTTGACGCCTTGCTTTTGCTGTTGGCCGTATTCGGCAGCCGAATGACCTTTCGGATGATCCGCGAGTTCCTTCCCGGCCCTCATCATCACGATGGCCGTCGGGTACTTATCTATGGCGCGGGTGACGGTGGCGAGATGGTCTTGCGAGAGCTCAGGAACAACTCGAGTCTTGGTTACCGCCCAGTCGGGTTTGTTGACGATGATCCGCTAAAACGGGACAAGATCATAAGCGGACTAAAGGTCCACGACGGCAACGGTTCGCTGCGAGATCTGTGCGAACAACTCGAAGTCGATGAGATCCTGATCTCTTTCCGAGGGTCTGAGGAGGAAAAGCTTGAACAACTGCGGAAGATCTGCCGTGAAATGAACATCGCATTGAAACGCGCCGAGTTGCGGATCGACACCGTCGAGGTCTGATCCGTGTTCCGCGTACCCTTTTATCTGTGCCTATCATTCACATTCCCGTTGACAACCTTGCAAGGCGATCGATAGTGATCGTCTTTGCCTTGCTTTTTCTAATGTCAGCCCTTGTTTTCATGCGATGGGGGTTCGGAAATGCACTTGCGGTGCAGGCAGAGCTTCCTGAACAGGCAGAAACCGGGATAAGGTGGTCGCCTGCCGACCCAGAGGCTCATTTTGCGGCTGCCGTGCTGCGGGAACGTTCGTTCTTCCCGGAGGACACTTTTCTGGCGCTCGAGCACCTCGAACGTGCCGTATCTCTCGCACCCAACAACTACCTGATCTGGCTTGAACTCGGCAGCGCTCGCGACCGGGCCGGAGAGCCCGCGTCGGCTGAAGCCGCCTACCGACGAGCCCTCCTTTTGGCTCCCGCATATGCGAAGATCCAGTGGGCTCTCGGCAACAATCTGCTTCGCCAGGGCCGCACAGATGAGGCATTCCGTCTGATCGGTTCCGCGGCAGCCGGAGACGAGACATACCTTCGTCCGGCAGTTGCCGTTGCTTGGAACGTCTTTGGCGGTGACGTCTCTACGATAAGGGAGCTCCTCGGCAAAAATGCGGAGGTTCGCATCCAACTCATTCTTCAACTTGCCAATGCAGAAAGGCTGGATGAGGCTGTTGATCTTTGGAAACAGGCTGGCTTTCAAGAGAGTTCTGAAGAGGTCCGTAAAGCTGGGCAGCAGCTTCTCGCTGCTCTGATCGGTAGCGGGAGGTTTCGCGACGCCCTTTACGTTCGCAATTCGCTCGATGCCCGGACAGTTGCCGTTATCGGCAAAGTATTGAACGGCGGTTTTGAGGAGAATATTGAACCGGAAAGTACAGATGTCTTTGGCTGGCGTTTGGCTCCCGGATCGGCACCGCAAGTGATACGGACGGACGGCGACAGGTCGGGCGGCACCTACAGCCTGGCGTTCGTATTTGGCAGCGGTTCGAGCGACTTCAGGACACTTGTGCAAACTGTTGCGGTTGAACCGGGCATTGAGTACATGTTTTCGGTTCGGTATCGCGCTGAGATCGAGACACAGGCCGAATTAAAGTGGACGGTAACGGCCGTAAAGGACAGCAAGCTGCTTGCATCCACAGACGTATTTTTATCAGGCGGCGAGTGGAGGACCGCCGAGGCAAAAGTTGCCATACCCGGCGATGTTGACGGCGTCGAGATCGCGTTCACCCGGGCCGGATGCGCCGGAGTGTCATGCGCGGTTCGGGGGATCCTTTGGATGGACGATGTTGTCCTTTATACCCCTTAAGAACATGGATAGGACTCGTTAATGACAGCCGAGAACAAAAACCATCTCCCGAGATCGGATGACGGCCTGATCGGTTTTTCGATCGTGGTCCTTTTGCTCGCGGTCCCGATCGCCGGCACGATCGTGTTCGGTGCGGTCGACCCGCCGACCCAGGGCATCCTGGCTCTTGTCATTGCGCTGATCGCGGTCTTGTGGGCTGTGGTCTCGGTCCGTAACGGCGAGCTCCGTATTTCCGGTTCGCCGATCCAGCTTCCGCTCATTGGTCTGATAGCCATTGGCTGTATTCAACTGCTTCCGCTCGGCGATCCGGGTCTGGAGGCCGGCCTTATCTCAATGGCCCCGGCATCGGCATTGAGTATCGAACCATATGCCACCCGGCTGTTCGTGTTCCGAATGGTATTTTACGTGGTTTTTCTCGGCGCCGCCCTCGTGTTCCTCAATTCCCCAAAGCGCATCCGCGGTCTTCTCGGGGCCCTTGTCGCATTTGGAGCGGTCATGGCGGTCTTTGGCACTCTCCAGCGGCTTGCTGAGCCCGGCGCGATCTATGGTCTGCGCCCTACGCCCCATGCAATACCTTTTGCGTCATTCGTCAACCAGCATCATTTTGCTTCATTGATGGTGATGCTCTCGGCTCCGATACTTGCGTTGATCCTCATTGGCAAGGTCGGCCGAGACAAGATCCCTTTGCTTGTTATCGGGCTTGTCCTGATGCTGCTTGCGATCCTGTTTACGGGATCGCGGGGCGCAATGGTCGCCTATGTCGGAATGTCAGCATTCGTGGTTCTCGCATCTTTCACGCTGCGGCAAACGGCTGATGGAGAAAGGGAAGTTGTTCGAACAAATAAGCTAACGGCCCTGTCCGGAGCGACCGCGTTCGCGGCGATCGTCTTCGGCTTGGCCGTTTTTCTTGGTGCCGGCGACGGACTGTTCAGGGGGATCGCCGGCCCCGCAGAACATGTGGACATTACAAGCGGACGGCTGCATTTTTGGAAGACCGGTCTGCGGATCTTCGCCGATAATCCGGTGCTAGGCACCGGTCTGGACACATTCTCCTCGGCATACCCTAAATACGACACGCAAAGCGGATATTTTCGTTTGGAGCACGCACACAACGATTATCTTCAAACAATGACCGACTCCGGGCTGCTCGGGCTTGCCTGTGTGATCGCGTTTATCGTGCTGATCTTTCGCTTAACTTTTCGCTCCGTCCGCGGATCAAAAGATGTCGTTCAGTTGTCGCTGGCGGTCGGTGCTCTCGCCGGGGTGTTCGGATGTCTAATTCATAGCTTCTTTGATTTTCCGCTTAGGACGCCGTCCAACGGTTTCGTATTCCTGCTGCTTGTCGCCGTTGCCGTAAATGCGGTGTCCGTCGCGGCTAACGGACGCGAACTATGACCTGTTTCGTCCCGCATGGCGTGGTAAAAGTAACCCTGAATTCGCCCGTTGCCGTACTTCGTGATCGAACCTCAAAAAATGCCCGCCCGGCAACACCGACTATGTCCGGTTGAGAACGCACTTCGACGTTTTCGGGGCTGCTTGAAACGGCCCTGATCTCGGCGGCATCACCCTCGATCGTAACGAGAATTCCGACGCTGCCTCCGTTGTTTCTGATGGACACCACCTCCTGACTGATCGTGATCGGACATTCATCTTCTTCGATCTCCCGAACGGGTTGATCTCTGACCACACGCGGGCGCACCGTTGAAGCCGGCTTATCGGAAGGCGCGTCGGTATCCGCATCCGCGGGCTCGTCCTTTTCTGATGGTTTCTTGCCTGCGTCTTGCTCCGGTAGTTCTGTCTTTGACGGTTCCGTTGGCGGCTTCCCGGGCCCTTCGTCTCTCGTTAGGTCAGTGGTCGGCGGCGTCTGTTCCTCGGCTCTTTTCTGCTGCTCCACCGGCTCCGTTTCATCCGTCTCATCCTTTGTTTCGACCGGCTCAGAGCTCTTTACTTCTCTTTTGTCCTCTTGACCTGCGGCGGCCGTGGCCGGCCTCGGCCCAATTCTGGCTTCTAGCCCCTCTACCGTTTCATTCAGCTTGAGATATAACGATTCGATCACCGCATACTTCTCGGCGTTGAGCCGTTCCTGATCGTAACCGCTGATGTAATTTTCCAGAGCCTCCTTCTCTTCGCCGCGAGCGATCAACACATGCCCAAGCCTCCACTTGCTTTCCCGCCACCAGATGCTGCGTTCGGGAAGCACACTTATCGCACGTCTAAGCCGGACCTCTGCTGCTTCCGTATTTCCTTCTTCAAGATACGACCAGCCGATAAGGTCTTCCACCCTTCCACGCAATATTGCAGAGAGCGTTTGCCTCGGCACTTCCGGCACAAGCACATATTGGTCTCGCGAGATCGCCAGACGTCGCCCGTCGTAGAGAGCATCGGCCATTACGGCGGCGCTAGGGTTGGCTGCCAAAAGCCCCGTCTCGGTTCCGCCGGTCGCCGCCATTGCTATCTCTCGGGCCAGCTCGGGAGCCTTTCCAGCCTCCAGAAGCCGAGCCGCGGCATAAATTTGCCGATGCGGCCTTATAACATCTTCGCTGCCGATGAAATTACTGGCCGCCGATTCAAGCCTCGCTTCATCACTATTCTCATCTTCAACGGCCAGCGAAAAACTGAGCAGAGCCTTGAGCCGTTCCCCTGCGTTTCCTGCCGCCGGACCCCGATGGACAAAGATGCTGGCCTGTCGCTCTGGAGCAAGCAGTTCGTCGAAAGACCCCGAGCTTCTCTCGATGCGCTGTCCTAGCCGCGCAGATAAATTTCCGTTCCTGATCTCGAATGTGCTTTTGAGTTCATCTTTCGCTTCTTTGAAGAAACCTGCTTCCATCCGGGCAAGAGCTATCTCGTAAGCGACGGTAGGGAAATTGCCGTATTTTCGGGCGGCCAGTAGAACACGCTCAGCCTCGACGGGCCTCTTTTGTGCGATCAACGCCCGAGCTAAAGCGATATGAGACCAAATATAACGAGGTTCGTGAGCGATGGCGCGCCCCGCCAATTCTATCGCGGTCTCAGGCTCATTGTTCGCAGCATGCCAGAAAGCCGCTGACGCGATAAGTATTATGTTCGTTGGATCGGCGCTTATCGCGGCCTCAAGCTCGACAGCTGCCTCATCGCGCTTTCCTGATTCGAACAGCGACATGACCACGCCGGTCCGGGCCGAATTGTCGGAACTGTTCGCCTCATACAATCTTCGATACAACTCAAGAGCTTCTTCGGGTTTGCCGGTTGCACGTCTCAGGTCTGCCAGCCCGCGTATCGCTGCCGTCGATCCCGGTGACCGCTCTGCCGCCTCTGCATATGCTCTTTCCGCCGCTACAAGATCAAAGTTAAGCCGTTCCGCCATGCCAAGTGCGATATAGCTGTCGGCCGAATCTGCGCCAGAGGCGATAGCCCTGACGATCAGCCTTTTCGCCGTCTCTCCGTCCTCGATGCTGAGGAAGAAACCGGAAAGCAGGACTAGATGGCCGGGCCTCTCTTCGCTTGCCTCTACGATCTCGGCCGCGATCTCAAGCCCACTCTCCCGATATCGCCGAAAGAACAACATCGCCGGCAGTTGCGAGATCACATCCGCAAAATAACGGTCGGACCACGGCGGAGGAGCATCGCGAAATGCCAGCCGGAGTTGGCGGGCCCCTTCGTCAAAATCGCCGATCTTGAAAAATTCCTCTGCCCGTGCCGTCCTGGTCGCGCCAAGCGATTCCCTCACGGTGGAAAGCCTCTCAGACTCAGGAAAGTCCGAAATGAATGCCTCAAGAAGCTCAATTCTCTCCGAAAGAACGTTGGCTGCGATCGCCTGTTCCAACCTTTCGCTTTCCGAAGGCACGACGGGTGTGGGGCTGGGCTGCGGGCTCCGTCCGCCGGGAGTTTGCGCGGCCACCGAAAAAGAAAGCAGGGCTAAAAGCAGTAGCGATCCAAGAGATTTCATAGGTTTACGGTCCTTGCGGCAAGCGAACGGCACTCTCATTGCCCGTTCGCACCCATCCCGGCGGAAAGTGGGATTTTATCACGAAATTGCATTTCTCGGTGTCCCGCTCTATCCTCCCGATATGTCCGAACTCGAAGACGATTGGTCACGAATGATCGCATCTGCCCTTGAGGCCGCACGCGGGTCCGGCCGCGGGGACGTGGCCGATTATCTCTCCCTTCGTGCTTCGAACGATGCTATTCGCCGAGCCGGGGTTAAATGGCTGATCGAAACTCTCGCCGGTCTTGCCGCAGAGGTGCTTTGGCGCGATAGTTCTGCGACCATCGAGCGGATCGATCCTCACAGCTTTTCTTTTCTCGGAGCGAACATCGTCGGCACCCGGCTCGAGATACGTCGGGGGGTTAGATGTCTCGCCGCAGAGGCCGGTTGGACGAGGACCCCTACAGACGGTTTTATGCGAGGCGGAGCGCTGGCCATTGGCCGTCTCTCACATTTTGGGATGCCGAAGGCGAACGTTGACCTTGGCCTGACACGGGATGGCGACATTGTTGACTGGGTGGTACTGGAAGAAGGAAGGGCATCAGGTCCTTTTGACAAAGGAGAGTTGATGCGACATGTCTCCATCTTTATCGCCTGACCCTGCGTTTCGGCTTTTATTTTTTGCTCTCCGGTTATAAACTAAAGTTTTCGGATCAAATAAACGGGAGCAATAGAGACCAGTGAGATCAGAGTTAGAGAAATTGATAGACCTTCAGAGGACCGATACGAACCTCCGAAGGTTAAAAAGTATAATAGAGACCGCAGAAGAAAAGCGTGCTGAAATTGAACAAGAGTTCGAAAAGCACGCTTTTTCTATTCGAGAGCTTCAAACAAATAGGGAGACGCTGGAGTCGGAACGACGGGACCTCGAAAATCAGATCGCCGACAACAAGAGCTATCTTGAGCGCGCCGAGCGCAACCTGAAACATGCTCAGAACCAGAAGGAATATGAATCGGCGATGCGCGAGATCGATGCTCTTCAGAAACAGGTAGTCACCTTTGAAACGCAAGTTGTGGAAAAGATGACCGCCGTCGAAGATCTCGACAAGGAGCTGGCGTCGAGGGACGATGAGATAAATAGTTTGGATTCGGATCGCGACAAGGCACTGTCGGACTTTGATATAGACGTCGCGGCGGCCCGTCAGGAATTCGAAGTGGAATCGAAACGAAGGCAAGAGGTATTTGCCACCCTGCCGGCCCACCTGGCCTCGGTTTACAACCGGCTCGCCCAACGCAGCCGCGACGGCATCGCCGTAGCCGAGGTCGTCGGCGGCTCATGTTCCGCCTGCTTCATGGCTCTAAGGCCGCAGATGCAGCTTGAGGTGAAGCGAATGTCGAGCGTCGTCACTTGCGAGAGTTGTACGCGGATCCTCTATGTGGTCTCCGGAGAGGCCGACGCGGCAACCCCTTAGCCGGAAAGGCGAATTCAAGGCCAGGGGCTTCGAAGAGGGGGCCCCTTGCCTCGCCTATTTTATCCATTCGTCCGCGATCGTCGCGTCCACTACGACCGGAACTTCCCGAACATATTCTTCCGCCGCCCGTTTCATTGCCGAGCCGAGTTTGTCAAGAGTGGTTTCGGCATCAGCCGTGTCACATTCCACCACTATCTCGTCATGGACAATGTTCACGAGCTTTGCCGAGCTTCCGCGGAGTTCGTTGTGCAAAAGCCTGAGGGCACGTTTCAGGATATCTGCTGATGTTCCCTGTATCGGCATGTTCTTCCCGTTTCTCTGTGCCGCCGCTATCTGTTGGCGGTCGCTCTCATCAAATCGGAACCGCATCATCCGCCCTATGGCCGTGCGAGCGGTCCGCGTCTCAATTACATTGCGGGCCGCGTCTCTGAGCCATGCGTCAAGCCTCGGATAGGTCGAAAAATAACGCCGCAGCGTCTCTTCGGCATCCCTTTGCGAAACTCCGGTCATCATCGCAAATCTAGATGCGCCGATCCCGTAAACAACACCAAAGTTAAGGCGTTTGGCAAATGACCGCTGTTCTGCGGAAACGTCTTTTGCGTCCACCCCGAAGATCTGAGATGCAGTTGCTGAGTGGAAATCCGTTCCTGAGACGAAAGCCTCGATAAACCTCTTATCGCCGGAAAAGCCTGCCAATATCCTGAGCTCTATTTGCGAATAGTCGGCCATCACGAGCTTGCGTCCCTCCGGCGCCTTGAAACATCTGCGATATGCCGGGTCATGCGGTATCTGCTGAAGGTTCGGATTGGAGCACGCAAAGCGTCCTGTCGGCGCCCCGATCTGGCGAAAATCAGCGTGCACTCTTCCGGTATCCGGTCGTATGTGCTCGAGAATATTCTCCCCGAAACTTGTTACCGATTTCTGAGCGGCGCGATATTCCAGCAGTTTGCCCACAACCGGATATTGCTCGGCCAGCGGCTGTAGCTGCCAGGCCCGCGTCGTCTCCGGCATTGGCACACCGAGGTTCGTAAGCGCCGCCGCGACCTGTGCCTGCGAGTCAAGATTGATCTCCGAACGCCCGAAGAGCGATGCCTGGGCAACCCCGGCCGACAGCATCTCCTGCAGATCGTCGGCCGCCAACGCCTGATCTTTTTTCACCTTGTCGTAGAGTTCGCGCCATCTGTCCGCGTCCAAAAAGAATCCCGTCAGCTCCATTTCCGCCACGGGCATTACGGCCTCAAATTCGAGCTTAGCAACGCCTTCCAGTTTGTCGTTTGCGAGCCGTTCGGCGATCTGCTCGCGAAGCGGCAGCAGTATCGCCGCGTCGCGGGCTGCGTATTCAAGCTGTGACTGAGAAAGCTCCGCCGCTCCCCAGTCGCTGACCTGTTCCGATTTGTCGAGCTCGGTTCCGGTAAAGAACTGGGTCACGTCCGCCAGTGAATGCCGACGGTCACCGTCGCCTGCTGAGATGAGCACGCTTGCGAGATATGTGTCAAAAATGCCGTTCAACTCACAGCCGAGATGGTGACGCACCCATTTGGCATCAAACTTCGCGTTGTGTGCCACCTTTGTCACCCGCTCGTTCTCGATCAGGTCCCTCAGCGGCCTGAGTTCGTCCGCCTCGCTCAGCTTGCCGGCGTTTTGAAAATGCAGCAGGTCGACCAGTATGGAGCCTTTCCCTCCGCAGAACTGTACAAGTCTAAGCTCGCCGTCACGCGGGTCCAACTCCGTGGTCTCCGTGTCAAAACCCAATAACTCTTCATTTGCGAGCGCTTCGCAGGCGATCCTTAGCGTCTCGGCGTCCTTTACGTATTGAAAATAGACTTCCATGTCCTGATCATCTGTTTCGGTCAGATGGTCAATTGTAATGTCCCCGGCTCTCATTGCAAAGAACGTCTAAAACTTTTGCCGGATCGGCTTTCACAATTCGTACTTTTCGTCTATACTTTTCGTGAGTTCGCTTAGGTGTGGGCATTTTTTGTAGCCCCGAGTGAACGTTAGAAGATTTTTGAGAGCCTAAACGGGCCGATCGGAACAGATTTTCGAGGTTGAGCACACCCACGACGGGTCAGATGCTCCCCACGACGGAGTAAGGATTGCGGGCTTCCCATCCGAAAAATTCCCTGCGTGAATAATAACACCACACGTCGCCAAGGCGGGTTTTGCCATGGCCATGATACAAGCTTGTGTTTTCACGAGTTCGGCGTCTAGATTTTAGCCGACAGGGACTCTGTCCGCCTTACCTTCCGCTCTTCTGCTGTCCAGTATTTCCGGCCAAAGGCATCTCTCTCAATGCAAAAGGAAGAACATTTTTTATGTCAAAGGAAATGATCATCAGCGTCAATGGACGCGAAAAGAAGATCGCCATACTCGACAACGGTAAAGTCAGTGAGTTTTACATTGAACGCGGAGAAGAGAACTCCGGGATCGCAGGAAATATCTATAAGGGGCGGGTCCAGCGTGTACTGCCCGGCATGCAGTCGGCATTTGTGTCGATAGGGCTCGAACGCGATGCGTTCCTCTATGTCTCCGATTTCTTTGATGAAGAAGAGGAGATCGAGCGGATCGTAATGGAAAAATCCAAAAAGGGTTCGCCGGAGGACGCCAAGCGTGAAGCCAAGGAGCGCATCGAACGGTCCCGCGTCGAACGCGAAAAGCAGATGGAATCCGCTCACGAATTGGCAGAGCCCCTTGTCGAAGCTGGTGAGGCCGCTGAGACGGCGGAAACGGTCGAGCCTGAGGCCCCGCAGAAGAAAGGCCGACGGCGTGGCCGTCCTAAGAAGGAAGAAGAGGCTGCGGCTGCTCCCGAGGAGACCGGCGAAGGTGCCGCAGTCGTACTCCCCGAACCGATACTTGAGATCGACGATTCCGGCTTTGAGCGGATCGTTGACGATTCCGATACGGGTGAGATGTTCAAGGACGCCTATATGCAGGAGGCTATCGTTGACCAGGTTCGCCGTATCGAGTTTGATATGGAAGGTACCGACGAAGCGGCCGTCGGCTCATTGCTCGGTACGCTTGAGGTAACCTCAAGCTCATTCGAACGAATAGCCGACGAGGACGAAGACGACCCTCAGGATAAGGGAAAAAAGGCCGCTAAGCCGAAACGAACTACAAAGACGAAGACGACGCGGACCCGCAAAACCAAGGGGGCTGAGGCTGACCCGGAGGCTGTTTCTGCCGAAGAAACAACTGAGGAAGAACCGAAAAAGAAGACCCGGGCAGCAAAGACTAAAACAGCTGCGAAGGCCAAGGCCGCCAAGCCAAAGACCACACGAACACGGAAAAAGAAAGGCGACGAACCCGGTTCGTTAGAGGATGGCGAAGCAAGCGAGAAAGAAGCGTCGCCGATCGCTGAGATGAGCGTGCGTCGCGGCGGCAGAGGACGGCGTCGCGGCGGCAGAGGAAAAAAAGCCTCGTCGGAGGCCGGCTCGGAGCTCCTCGGATTTGAGGATGTCGATGTTGGCGACGAACCGGATGCGTCCGCTACGAACGGTGCGGAGGCAAAGGCGGCCGAGGCCGAAGAATCCCCGAAAACGGATACAGACAATGGCAATGAACCGGCCAAAAGTTCTTCCGATGACAGGAGCCGTTCGTCACGCGGATCAAGGAAGGGCCGCGAGAAAGGGGGACGCGATGACAAACGCTATGAGCGAAATGACCGCGGCGACAGGCGTTCACAGCCGACCATCTCCGACCTTCTCCGCGAGGGCCAGGAGATCCTGGTCCAGATAGCAAAAGAGCCGATCGCAAAAAAGGGCGCGAGGATAACTTCTCATATCGCGCTTCCGGGTCGTTTTCTTGTTTATATGCCAACTATCGAACATCTCGGTGTTTCACGAAAGATCGAATCATCGAGTGAGCGGGGCAGGCTTCGAACTTTGATCCAGCGCATCCGCAGTGAAGAGGATATTCCGTCCGGCGGCTTCATTGTCCGTACTGCCGGCATCGGCATCTCGGAAGAAGATCTTCGCCAGGACGCCCGCTACCTCGTTCGTACCTGGCAGGACATCAAGAAGACATCTGAAAAGGCAAAGTCGCCTGCCATGGTCCACCAGGATCTCGACCTTGTGCAGCGGCTTCTTCGCGATCAGCTTTCCGACGATTTTTCTGCCATCCGTGTTGACAGCGAAGAGGAATACCTCCGCACCGTTGAGTTTATCAACCGCATACAGCCGCGGATGGTCAAACGGGTCAAGTTCTACACCAGAGAACAGCCTATACTCGAGGCCTTCGGCGTTCAGGAAGAGATAGACAAAGCGCTGAAGCCAAGGGTCTGGCTGAAATCCGGCGGCTATCTGGTGATCAATCAGACAGAGGCTTTGGTGGCTATCGACGTTAATACCGGAAAGTTCGTCGGAAAAGGCAACGCACGGCTTGAGGACACGATAACTAAGACCAATATGGAAGCGGTTGACGAGATCGCTCGCCAGATCCGGCTTCGTGACCTCGGCGGCATCATCGTGCTGGACCTGATAGACATGGAGGACCGTCGGAACCGGCACAAGGTGTCTCAGGCGCTGCAGGAGGCTCTTTCCTCTGACAAATCGCCGACGAAAGTGCTTTCTTTCAATGATTTCGGCCTCATTATCATGACCCGCAAGCGTGTCAAACAGTCGCTGGAGCGGACGATGTGTTCACCGTGCGATTACTGCGAAGGCGCCGGGTGGGTCAAATCCCCGCAGACCGTGTGCTATGAATTGCTGGCCGAGGCACGCCGGCTTTCGAAAGAGGTCGAGGACGTACGCCAAACGACCCTGCGCATCCATCCGGAGGTCGCAAAGGCACTTCGTTCCACCGAAAAGACTGTTTTGGACGAGATCGAGGCATTGCTCGGTAATGTCGATGTTACCGCCGATACGCGAATTCATCAGGCACAATTCGATTTCGCCTTTGTTTGATCTCGACCCCAATTGTAGATCGGCTGCCCAGAGAAACACGCTTGGGCAGCCTATTTTTTCTTGGTTTCAGATCAACAAAAGCGGTCACGAGAGATAGCGTGAATGGATCCGCAGCACCTCTGCGACGCTCCATGCCTGTGCGGGACATCCGCGGGCGTTGTGCGGCGGCTCGGCGTCGAATATCTCGGAAATTTGTCCGATTCCTGCTTCATCCAGATGTTCTATCAGGCCTTCCATCATCTCTCTTATTCGTTTGTCGAGCCCCTTTTCTTCATCATGAACCCTCGCATACGCGTCAATGAACGGGCCTATGAGCCACCCCCAGACAGTTCCCTGATGATAGGCCGAGTCGCGTTCGAAGGGTGATCCGATGTATCGCGGTACATAGGCCGGATCGGCCGGCGAAAGCGACCTTAGTCCTACGGGTGTCAGCAGTTCTTGCTCTACTTTGCCGACAACATCTGCCCAGCGGTTTCGGTCAAGTATCGGGTGAAAAAGCGAGACCGCGAAGATCTGATTTGGCCTGATGCTCGGGTCACGCGTTCCGTTTTCGACCACGTCAAATAGGCAGCCCGCCTCCGCGTTCCAAAACGAGGCGTTAAAATTTTGCCGCGCGAGATCCGCCATCGCCGTAAATCGCCTGCTGTCTTCTTTGTGGCCTAATTCTTCCGCAAATTCGATCATTATTTGCAGTGCGTTGTACCACAGGGCCTGGATCTCTACAGGCTTTCCCGTCCTGGGCGTTACCACATGGTCACCTATCTTGGCGTCCATCCATGTGAGCTGCAGTCCGGGCCCTCCGGCGAAAAGCAGTCCGTCCGTGTCCAAATGAATGTCGTATCTCGTCCCCTTTACGTGCTGCGCAACTATCTCGGCAAGCTTTTCGTATAGTCCGCCGCCGAGCAATTTGCGGTCCTCCGTAGCCTCCACGTACGCCCTGATCGCCTCAAAATACCAGAGCGTAGCGTCCACGGTGTTATATTCGGCCTTGTCCCCGTCATCCGGAAACCGGTTTGGAAGCATTCCGTCGGAGATGTGCTCCGCGTATTCCAGGATGATCCTTTTTGCCAACTCCGGCCGCCCGGTTGCCAGCGTTAGGCCGGGAAGCGAGATCATCGTGTCGCGTCCCCAATCCGAGAACCAAGGATATCCCGCCATTACCGTGGCACCGTCTCCTCTCGCGGCGATGAACTGATCGGCCGCAAGGACCAGCCGCTTTTTCACAGACGTTCTCGCCTTTGCTCTCTTGATCAGACCCTTTCGGCGTTTGATCTCGTCTGTTTCTAGCCGTTCGGCATCGGACACGCGCATGGGCTCTATAGTCGCTATTGCGATGGCAGGATCTACGAGGCCATACCTCAACAGAAACGGCTGAAAGAGATCTTCGTGGTGGTCAAACCCTCGTTCTTTCTCGATGCGATACTCTAGGTTTCGGTACCAATATCCTGTTTCCGCTGCCTCCGAGGCGTTGTGTGCAAGGTGAAGCGGCGGCAGATCGGCATAGGGCCTGACGCAGATCGAGCTGCCATCAACCGTAAAACCACTGTCGAATTCGCCATTCTCGCTTTGAAGATGGTGATGATCGACAAACGAAAAGAGCGGACGTATCTCCAGATGAACATCCGCACCGCCGGTCAGGAGTTTCCAGACGCAGACGACCCCATTCAGGCAGTGCGGCATAAAAAGCCGCTTTTCAAGAACGAGCCCGTTTATTTCATAAGTCCATATCGGAAACGGATCAAGTCTAAAGTCGCGAATATGTCGGTAACCCTCTGGGTAAATCGCTCCGGGATATTGATTTGTCGTAAGCTCGATCCGCTCTTCTCCGACGAGGAGAGCTTCTTCAAACTTTGACAACATTGTGATCCTACCCAGTGGAGGGCGTGTGGCGGCTGTCAACAGCCCGTGATAGCGTCTCGTATTTGCGCCGGCGATCGTGCCTGACGAAAACCCGCCGAGCCCGTTCGTTTCCAACCATTCGCGTCCCAGCGCGTCCTCAAACTTCATAATTCGGCCTTGCTGCAGCCTCCTATTGAGACGATATACTCGACCATTCCAAGACTATTCCCCGCTGCTTGTGCCTTTTGCGTCGGCAAGAACCGATTCGTAAAGAGCTTCCGTGCTGTAGATCATTTTTTTCAACGAATATTTGTCGGCCGCTTCCATCTTCGCCTTTGCTCCCATTTCGAGCAGTTCCATTCTTCGTGAAAGCACCTCTACCACCGCTCGCGAGAGCTTAACGGGATCCTTTATAGGAACGATCCGTCCGCATTTGTCGAGCAATTGTCTGGCTCCGTCGGTATCGGTCGATACAATTGCCTTCCCGCGGGCCATCGCTTCGAGTATCGCCAAACCAAAACTCTCGCTGTGTGAGGGTGACACGAAAATGTCGATGCCCGCGTAGAATGGAGCCGTGTCTTGCATCCAATCCAGCCAGATAAATCTGTCTTCCATCCCAAGAACAGACACCAGCCGTCTCAGCTCTCGCCTAAATCGGCCGTCGATCGTGTTGTCCTGTCCGGCAACGACGAACTGGCAATCGGGTACGGCTTTCAAGATCTCGTGCGCCGCAAGCAAAAAGTCGCGCTGCCCCTTTAGCTCCTTCAATTCGCCCAGTGTCCCAACAAGCGGAGTATCGCGCGGGATAGAATGGAATTCGCGAAACTCTTTTCTTAGTCGGTCCGCATCGCGGGTGTCGTACCTGTCAAGATCGATTCCATTGTTTATTACCGTGATCCGTTCAGCCGGGAAGGTGTTTCTCAAAGCCTTGCCGGCCGCCTCCGAGACACCGATCGCACTTGCAACGTTCTTCAGGGCAAATCGGTTGAACGGCTTCAACGGAAAAAGAACGTGGCGGGTAAGGATGAACCGCGTCCCCTTTGCGGCCATACAGGCGATGCTGGCGGGGATATAGTCTCGGGCAACGTGTGCATGGATTATCTGAATGCCATTCTCGCGGGCAAAATCCGCGATCTTCATTGCGCTTAGAACCCCGAACGAGTTCCTCATCGTTACTTCAAGGATGCGGCCGTCCGGCAGAAAGTCCAACCGGTCGCGCCACATACATGTTGGGCGGACCGCGGCAAATACATCGTGTCCGAGTTCGGCCAATCCCCGGCACAGATCGACCACATGGCGTTCACCGCCGCCAAATGTCCTGGCTGATGAGATCTGAAGTATGCGCATCGGGTGATTCACCTAAATGATAATGTCTTTCAGGGCCGAACCCAAGGATAACGCCCGTTTCCGTGCTCCCTTGGCCATCATTGCTCCTCACATGGGCCTGGTCGGCTCCTGCTGAATCCGGAACCTCTGTTCCTTCGAAAATTAGGACAAAGATATAGCGCGGCATGAGGCCTTTACCTTAGAGTTTTCAAACATTCTGCAATGGGCAGCAAAAAGAGGTCAACGCGAATCGCCATTTTCTCATCATAGCGTTCTTGTCAGGTTATTTGGGGGCTTTGACGAATTCTGCGGTCTAAAATATCTGACAGATGGCCGTTTAAGCCGAAGGCATTGAAAATAAACTTGACTTTTTTGTAAAAATGCCGTAGATTATCCGGTCTTTCGTTTTACGGAATGGAACCAGGGGTTTGATACATACAAGCAAAGGGGAATTAATATGGCTCAAATAGATTTTTCTACATCATCTTTCAAAATGCCGCCAAATCATAGGATCTTGGCCAATATGCCGGTAAAGGCAAGCTGGACCGACGAGGCAAGCGGCAAGACGATCAATGTGGTAGGCACTACGGAGAATATCGGAGAGAACAGCACGCTGGTTAATCTCGACATCCTCCCGCCTGTCGGCAGCGAGGTTCGACTTCGTGTTCTTGAAGAGGACAAGCCGATCATCGACGTTGCAACGCGGGTGATCCGTGTCGAAAGGGACCCGAGCAAACCGCTTGCGGCCTTGACCGTGCTCTCCAATTTTAAGAAGTGGAAGACCACGGCGATGGAAGCGGCCCAGAGGTGGGTTACCCGCCATTGGCAGCTTAATTACGAAGAGGAATGGGTCAACTAGGCCATTCCGCATCATTCTGATAGAAACCGGGCGGAGGGCTTCAATTGCTTTTCCGCCTTTTTTGTAGCGCTGCCCTGTTTTGTGCGGCGAACGGGCGGGGTTTTGTCTGCATCTTACGTCAAAATGTACAAGGTCGTTCTCCTCGTAGCACTGCTCTTTAGCTTGTCCTTTGCGGCGGCCGCTCAACAGTCTCCGCTATCTCAGCCGGAGTATGTCCGCCAGCTTTATGTGATCGAAAAGGATCCTTCGCTAACCCCCGAGCTTATCGACTCGGTCAGAAGCCGAGGCATCTCTTTTGTGCTTACGCCGGGCCTTCTCTCGCTAACGAGGACCAAATCTCGAAACAACTCAGATCTACGACGCGCGCTGGAGGAAGCCGAGCGCCGTCGCAGCGATCCCTCCGCCCGTCCGCCAAGCCAACGCGAAGCTGATGAATTATTGAGGGTCGCTCGCGAACGAACGCTGGCCGCGCTCGAGGAGATGCCCGATTTCGTGGTCAAACAGCTCATCCAGCGGGGTGATGCACTTGCCGGTACGAACAATTTTCGTACCCGCGACCGGCTCGTTGTTGCCGTCAGCTATCGGGCCAGCGGTCAGGAGGAGTATAAGGTCCTTTCTGTGAATGGCCTCGTCCAGCCGGATCCGGAACCGCGCAGCAACTACCATGAGGTCGGAGGAACCAGTTCTACCGGCGAATTTGTGACCGTTCTGGCTACGATCTTCAAGCCGGAGAGCGAAACGCGGTTCTCGGTCGTTGATAATGATGTCCTTCGCGGCCGCCGCGCCGTGATGTTCGATTTCGAGATAGACAAGGAACGGGCAAAGCAGACGATCTCCTACGGCAGCCTTCTAAGGGACACAACGATCAGCGGTATGAAAGGAAGGGTCTGGATCGACCGCGAGACCTATCGCGTTCTCCGTATCGAAAGCGATGCTACCGAGATACCGGAAGGTTTTCCGATCACCTCTGCGCGGCGCACCGTGGACTACGATTGGACGACCATTAGCGATGTGAACTACCTGCTGCCGTCGATCTCGGATGTTCGGCTTACTCAGCTTTACAGGGGTACGAAATTTGAGTCTCGGAACGTGATAAGGTTTCGCGAATATCAGAAGTTCGGCACAGAGGTTAGGGTTAGTGAAGACGACGAGGAGATCGTTCTCGACGATCAATAGCGGCCGGTCATCTGAGAGATAAGTAGGCTATCAGGGCTGGGACTATCAGCCACAACAACCCCTTGACCAAAAAGAACACGAATCCCCAGAGGCCGATGCGTTTGATCCATTTTCTTACGGGCGGTTCGTTTGTTTCCTGCCCCACACTATAAGGCTGGCCCCTTTTTGCCGTCGGTCACAAGTTCGGAACATTACTTCCGCAGATCTCCTTTGGACATTGCCTGCCGATCTCTGCTTCAATATTCCCCGGGCCTGGACCGCCGGCATCCATCCGTAATTAGAGGAAATTTTGGTAGAACTTATCACACTTGACAGCTCGATACGCCTCGATATTCGTTATGCGACCGACGACAACTTTGTCGGCAGGCCCGTTTATCCCGAAGCACGCGCCTTTTTGCAGCGGCCCGCTGCCGAAGCGGTCGTGCGTGTCCATAGAAAACTCTCCGGCCGGGGACTCGGCATTGTGATCTTCGACGGCTATCGCCCCTGGAGCATTACGAAACTCTTCTGGGAAGTGGTGCGCGAGGACCAAAGAAAATTCGTCGCAAACCCCGAACGCGGCTCAAAGCACAATCGCGGCTGCGCGGTTGACCTCAGCATTTTCGATCTTTCGACCGGAGATCTGATCCCGATGCCCTCTGGATATGACGAGTTCACCGAAAGGGCCTCGCCCGTTTACAAGGGTGGTTCCGAGGAGGAAACCAGAAACCGAGACCTGCTTCGTTCCCTGATGGAGGCCGAGGAATTTACCGTAAACCCGAACGAATGGTGGCACTTCGATTTTAAGGATTGGGAGAGCTATGAGATTCGCGACATTCCCTTTTCCGAGATCGAAAGAGCAGGGAGTTGAGCGGGCAGAAAAAAAAGACGAGATGTTGTTCACATCCCGCCTTCCTGAACGAACTTAACGCCGAAGAACTTAATTCTCCGCCGGTTTTGTTTCCTCACGCGGCTTGATCGCCTCTATTTGCAGCCAGATCTTCACGTCGTTTGCGATCGTCGGCGTTTCCGTACCAGGCACATTTCCGCCGTAAGTCACGCCAAAATCCCTTCGATTGATATTGGTTTCGGCCGTTACTCCCATTCGAGGCCCGCTTCTCTGGTTCGCCGGAATAAAGCCTGTGATGTTGAATGGCATCGACACTGACCGGGTTGTCTCCTTGATCGTCAGGTCACCGGTCACGACCCAGTTGTCGCCTTTCTTCTCGACCTTTGTGCTCTTGAAGGTAAGATCGGGAAATTTCTCAACCTCAAAAAAGTCCGCTGAACGGAGATGGTTGTCCCGGCCTGCAATTCCGGTGTCGATGCTCGTCATCTTTGCCGAAAAGTTCACTGAGGACCGGCTCGGATCTTTCGGGTCGTAGGTTATCGTGCCTGTGAAATCCCGAAGATATCCCGGTACGTCGATCAGCCCCATATGCTTTACCCTAAAGCCGATAAATGTATGAGCTCGGTCGAAATTATAGCTTCCGGCTTCTCCTTCTGACACAACTGCCGGGTTAGCAAACCGGTCTGCAAATTGCTGCTCTAACGCTTCGGCCTGATCTTGAAAGGCGAGGAACACGATCGCCAGAGAGAACACACCTAGAGACAATAGCTTTTTCATAAAACTCCTCCTAGAGTCGAAAAGAATTACTGGTTTCGATTTGATACTATACAGCATTATGAAGCGGCCTGAGAACAACGAGTTTGCCGAATTCTATAGCGGATACGTTTCGCTCGTCCCCGAAACCCAGATCATCGACATCCTGAGCGGCCAGCCCGGCGAGCTCAGGGCCATGCTGAGCAGCGTTCCCGAAGAGAAGGGCGGCTTCACCTACGCGGATGGCAAGTGGACCTTGAAACAGGTTCTTGGCCATATTATTGACGGGGAACGTGTTTTTGCCTACCGGGCCCACCGCATTTCCCACGGCGATTCGACCCCTCTTGCCGGCTTCGACCAGAACACTTACATTGAGAACGGCCGTTCAGGCCAGCGGACGATCTCAGGCCTTTTGGAAGAATTCGACCTCCAGCGTCGGTCAAACGTCCTGCTTTTCGCGAGTCTCCGCGATGCCGACTGGGACCGTCGCGGAACAGCCAGCGACGCAGAGATCACAGTCCGGGCACTTGCGTTCATTATGGCCGGCCACGTCCGACACCACCTTGCGATCCTCCGTTCGCGATATCTGGCCTAGATGGATCTTGACGTTGTCATAATCGGCGGCGGCGCGGCCGGCCTCTTCTGCGCGATCCACGCGGGCAGACGGGGCCGCCAAACTCTCGTTATCGAACACAATGCGGAGGTTGGCCGAAAGATCATTATCTCAGGAGGAGGCCGGTGCAATTTCACTAACATAAATACAGGCCCCGAAAATTTCATATCCGCAAACCCCCATTTTGCGAGGTCCGCGCTTGCCCGGTATCAGCCGGCCGATTTTGTTGATCTTGTCAGATCCCACCGTATTGACTTCCACGAGAAAAAACTTGGCCAGCTTTTTTGCCGCGGACGCTCGCGTGAGATCGTCGAAATGCTTCTTGCCGAATGTTCCGGTGCCCGAGTAAAGATCAGGACCGGATGCAAGGTAAATGGGGTCGAGACGGCCGCAGACGGGTTCCTGGTCCGCTCCGAGATCGGAGACTTTCGATGCAAGTCACTTGTTGTTGCCACCGGCGGGCTTTCGTTTCCCAAGATCGGGGCGTCCGACCTCGGTTATCGCCTGGCCGAACAATTTGGTATTGCCGTTGAACCTACCCGGCCTTCCCTCGTGCCTCTTGTTTTCGACGGCGAACGCCGGTTTGGCAGGCTCGCCGGAATAGCTCTCGATGCCGAGGTGACGGCCGGGCGGACAGCATTTCGCGAGAACATTCTCTTTACCCATCGAGGGCTTTCCGGGCCGGCGATATTGCAGGCTTCGAATTATTGGTGCCCGGGCGAGAAACTGAACATCGACATTTTGCCGGGAAGCTCATTTTCGGATCTTGTGGCCCGCAGCCGGACTTCCAAACAGCGAGTCGATAATTTCCTCAAACGCTTTTTGCCCGAGAGGTTCGTTGATTCATTTGCCGCCGATCGCATTCCGCTTAAGCCCCTGAACGAACTAAGCAATAACGAGATCTCCATTGTTTCCGAGGCGGTCCATCGCTGGCAGGTGGCATTTCGCGGGACCGAAGGCTGGCACAAGGCCGAGGTGACGATAGGCGGAGTTTCGACCGCTGAGCTTTCTTCGCAGACGATGATGGCGAAAAAGGTTCCCGGACTATACTTTATCGGCGAGGTCGTTGACGTGACCGGGTGGCTCGGCGGCTACAATTTCCAGTGGGCGTGGTCTTCCGGCTTTGCTGCCGGGCAGGCCGTCTGATCCTATTTCTTACTAAACAGCTTTTTGAACGCGGCAAGCTGTTCGGTCGTGCCCAACAGATCGAGCTTGCTGCCCGTCGGCAATACGGTCGCCGGCTGCGGATCTGCTATGGTCTCGCCGTTCATCTTTATGTCAAGCACGATCAGGCCCGTCTTCGCTCCGATATTGCTCTCGAGTAGCGTCTTGCCCGCAAGTTTCTCAGGTAGGTCAACTGTAAGCAGTTCCACGCCTTCGCCCATTATTATCGGCTCTCTGCCCTGCAAAATGGACATTACTGATTCGGCCCCCAGTGGAGCGTAACTGAGCACAAAATCTGCTCCGGCGCGATGTATCGCTTCTATGTTTCGGTCGTGTGTGATACGGCTTATAATTCTCACATCCGGGTTCAGTCTGCGGCAATAGATCGAAAGATAGATATTTACGGCGTCGTCATTTGTTGAGAGTATGACAAGCGAAGCCTCCATCAGTCCGCCTTTTATCAGCGTTTCGCGGTCTGCAGCGTCGCCGATGGTCAAGCGATCCGGCACGTCGCCGATATTCTCCTTTCTTACCGGCTCTTTCTCGACCATAAAGACCGTAGTGCCTTTTTTCTTGAGCGCAACCGAGGCTGCCCGGCCAACTTTCCCGCCGCCAAGTATCAGTACCGAATCAGCTTCGCGGGCATCACTTTTCAACAGCTTTTCAAGCCCGCGGATCTGTTCTGCGGTTCCCACCCCCAGTGGCACGCTGAACGCCGACAGGACATGGTCCGGCCTTGCCGGCAGCAAACGGCCCCGTTCCCAGACGCCGATTATGTTCACACCGGTCTTTTCGCGGATCCGTGCGTTCCTTATCAGCTTTCCTTCTATTTTGGTGTGGTGGACGGTAAACTCGACGACGACCCAATCTTCAAATTTGCCGATAACGTTAGCCCGCTTTTCGCCAACGCTGATGCGGTTCGCAAGATATTCGCCGAGCCGCTGTTTTAGCGGCATCACATGCGACGCTCCGCTCAACTCTAAAATATCTATCGAGTCCGGGTCTGACGTTATGGCCGCGATCGCCACGTCCGGGGCGGCCTCGCGAACGGTCAGCGTAATGTTCGTGTTCGTCGTGTCCTCTAGATTGGCAAAGACCAGCCGCGAGTCCTTTACCTTGAGCCGTTCGTAGGTGGTCTTGCTGTCAACTTTTCCGTTTATCGTCGAAATGCCGCTCTGGTAGAGACGTGCCGCTGTCGCAGGGTCCTCTTCGATCACGAAATAGGGTATCTCCGACTGGTTCAGGCGTTTTATCAGCGTGGGTGCTATGGTGTCGTAATTACAGATTATTACATGGCCGCTTGTCCCCTCCGGGACCGATTTCGGACACTGGGCATTTATCTGAGCCTCAAGCCACGGGGCATAAAAGTATCTGATAAATGCGAACGGCAGCATTATCAGAAGCAGCACGACACCCGAAAGCAGCACGACGACGCTGAACACCCGCCCGATGTCAGATTCGAACGTAATATCGCCGAACCCAAGCGTGGTCATTACGGTCAGCGTCCAGTAAAGCCCCGTCAGCCAACTGTATTCCCGGCCCTCGGCAAAGAGCATCAGGACGTGAAACAGGACAGAATAGAGCGTTATTACACCCAGCAGAAAGGCGACATATTTTCCAAGAGCCGCAATATTCTGCCGGCTTTGGCTCTGGCTCAAAAAATAGCTGACTTGACTGGCGAGGAACTTCATTTGATCATTTCACTGTTTGCACGCCCTAGACTATTTTCCGGCCTCTGTCCGCCGAAAATCCCGGATGTCCATCCCGTAGGTGTCCCTTACATACTCTTCCTGTGCGGCAGTAACGTTTTGCAGATTCAAAAGCCTTCGCTCCGTTTTGCGAATGTGGGTTCTTGCCCGTTCGGCCATCTGTCTAAGAAGATCGCGTCCTTCTGACCTTTCTGATTCCGCCTTTTTATATAGTTCGAATAGTTCTGAGGCCTCAGATCTGGCCATTTCACGATCGAGTTCTTCGAACCGGCTGCGTATCTGATAGATCTGCCTGATCGCACGGACCAGCCGGTCGCCTATCGAAGTGCCCTTTACCGTTTCGGGGCTTACCCGATAGTCAGCCACAAGCTTGTTCAACCTGCGTTGATCTCCCGAAGCATAAGCCTCGTTCAACTCCGCCATCAAGTGATGCCGCCTTTCTTTCTCTGATTCGTCAAGGGCAAGGTCGGGATGTATGGCACGGGCAATGTCGTGGTAGGCCTTTTTTGCTTCGGCGGTCGGCTCCCATTTTTCAAGGGCCTGCTCCTCGGCGGCTTTGGCTCGTGCGGCGGATTCTTCTGCAAGCCGGCGAAGCTCTTCTACCTTTTTCTTTATCTCCTCGTCGTCGGGAACAAGCTTTAGTTCTTCTTCGGCTATCCGGGCATCGAGCTCGTCCTGTTCGGCATAGAGTCTGCCGACCTCCATCGTATAGCGGGCTTCGAATCGGTCAAGCTCCAATCTCAGATCGGTCATTTCCTCTTCGCGGTCGGCAAGCCGGTCCTTTAACCTATCCAAGACACGGAGTTTTTTGTCCAGCTCTATCTGTTCAGGCGAGAGCGGCTCCATAAGCGTAAGATTCTACGACACGAATCCGCAATGGCAAAGACCGGCGGCGACAGGTTTTGATATCATCAATGATATGAGACTGATCGTGCTTGGCTCAGGTTCGTCTGTTCCGCATCCGCGACGAAGCAGTTCCGGCTTCTGGCTTGAGACTTCCGGAGGCACGATATTGCTCGATTGTTCGCCGTCATCCATCCACCGGATGGCAGAGGAAGGCTGTGAATGGGCCGCGCTCGATGCAGTCTGGATATCGCATTTTCACCTGGACCATTGCGGCGGCCTGGCTTCGTTTCTCTTTTCGGTCAAGTACGCCCCCGACACTCAGAAAAGGCAAAAGCCGCTTCGGATATTCGGCCCTGCGGGTATTCGCGAGATCATATCGCGGATTGATGCGGTGAATGATTATCGCCTGCTGGAACAGCCTTTTCCGGTCGAGGTGATCGAGATCGAGACGCATGAGCCGTTTGAGATAGTTCCCGGCGTCCGTGCCGTCACGGCCAAAACCCCTCATACGCCGGAGAGCCACGCCATCCACATTCGAGACAACGAAAAGACCCTTGTCTTTACCTCAGATACCGGTTTCCACGAACCGCTCGCTGCACTTGCCCGCCAGACCGATCTTTTTATTCTGGAATGCTCTTTTATCCGCAATAAACCGGTCGAGATCCACCTCGAACTCGCCGAGGCGATGTTCCTCCTCCGCAAGGCAGAGCCTCGCCGAGCGATGCTGATGCATTTCTATCCTGAGTGGGACGGGGTTGACTTTGAAAAGGAGCTGTCGGCCTTTCAGCCGAAGTGTGAAGTTATCGAGGCCCGCGACGGGCACATGATAGAGATCTGAACGCCCGTCCTGTCGTTTCCGCCGAGACTCCCGATTGTCTGATATTGGTGTGTTTCGCGAGGGTTATCTCGAGACGTTTCGTCTGGCGACGGCCATCAGGTCCTCCGGCATCCACTTTCCAACGGCTTCGTTCTCGACCTCGGCGATGCGTTTGCTGCGATTTCGCCAGTTTTTTGAGGGATCATCCTCGCGGCCGGACTGTTTCGGGTAATTTTCCACCTGTTCGAGGCTGATTATGATGCCGTGGATAACGTCGTTCCAGTCCTCGTTCTGAATGCCCCGCAGCACGACCGACAGCCCGGCCGTCCAATCTTCTTCCGGCACGATGTTGTCGTATTCCGGTATGGTCAGATAGGCCGTCTCCGGAAAAGCCCCGCCGCCGAATTCGCCTTTTAGTTGAGAAGCAAGTTCCTTGTAAGTACCAGATGGGGTCTTTTCACGAAGTTCTAACGCACGCTTGAAAATCTCTGTAACGGTTGGACGATTGCTCATATGATTAGCCTCAGATTATCATAATTTGTCGCTGGATCTAATGCCCAAAGCGGTTTTGGGCGAAACGAATTACCAAGTTTGTCGGCCGACGCCGCAAAACATATTTATGCGCGGAATCATCTATAAGTTTCATCTTTTGCTGGGATCGCTGGTCTCCGTTCCCCTGCTTGCTTGGGCAGCGAGCGGGTTTCTTTATGCGCTGCCGAATACGATAGAAGGCGGTGTTATCGAAAACATCGCTGCCGATCGCGTGAAAGTTTCACCCGCAGAGGCAATGGCAAGTGCGAACGAGCTTGCCGGGCGGCAGCTTCCGACCACAGCTTTGACACTCTTGATGAAAGACGGCCGTCCGCAGTATCAGGCAATAGGCGGGCTTGGTGCCGAGTCGATCTTTATCGATGCCGAGACCGGCATTGCCGCTCATTCAAAACCGCCTTCGCTAAAGACCCGCTTTTTCCGTGAGGCCCATTTTTATTTTTTCGCCGGAAGATGGCAGGTAGCACTGCTGCTGATATTCTCCGGCCTTGCTGCGTTGTCGGCTTTGACCGGAATTTATCTGAACATTGCGTATTGGTCGGGCAAATTCAGGCGGCCCGATGTGCAGAGGCCCGCACGATAGCAAAGGCGATACGCTCGGCCTTCGCCCTTGCTGACGCACCCGCCTCCGCATTAGTCCGGCAACGTTTGCTTGTTTTTCGCCGTCTGAATCTGTACGCTTTTTTCAGCAGGTAGTTTATGAAGTCATTGTTTCTTATCGCGCTGATCCTGGTTTCTTTTGGTCTTGCAGCTGCTCAGACGGGCCAGGTGCCGATCGTGTCCCGCGAGTTCGGCTATCAGGACTGGACCCACAAGAACCTTGAAGGCGAAGGCAAGACAAATCTCCGCGAGTTCGCAGCCGGCAAAAAGCTCGTGATGGTGGTTTACTGGATGGCATGGTGCCCGGATTGGCGGCTTGATGCATCGTTCGTACAGCAATTGCACGAAAAATACGGTGACAAGGGCCTCGGGATCATCGGCGTCGGCCAATACGATACCTTGGGCAATATGCGGGCCCACGTTTCACGATTCGGCCTTACTTTCCCGATGGTTTACGAATCTGACAGCCGTGCGGCTCGCGACCAGACCCAGCACTATCGCCAGCGGCGCGAGGCCGGCGACACACGCATATGGGGCACGCCGCTATATGTCTTTCTTGAACCAAAAGCGCTCGAGCCAAAAAGTGAAGTGCTCTCAAGAAACACAGACCTCGTTATCGGGGAATTAAGGCGAGAGGATACCGAAAGGTATATTCGTGAGAAATTAGGTCTGGCGGACGATGCTGCCCCAGGCTCCCAAAGCCCATAGTTTTCGGGGCCGCTCGCCGATGTCGGGAGCGGCACTTCCCTCGGATTTCGCACCCCTACCGCATTGCCACTAATGTATCCGACAGCTTTTCAACAACGGTCAGCAATGGCTTTCCGGCATCCATAAATCTGCCCGCGCGTGCCAGGTCTTCGGTCTGCCCGCTTAGGTCGGTTATACCCTGGATGTGGATAAGATGACGTTTTAGCGGATCTTTCGTACGAAATTCGACCTCGAGCGCGGCCAGGCCTGCTCGCAGATTCCTGATCGCCTGCAACAGGTCCTGTTTATTGGCCTCGTTCGCCTCCCGGGCCGCCCGGTTCGCTCGCGTGTCCTTGTCCAGGTCCTCGATGCCTTTTGCAACGCCGCCCAGAATGTAGAGGAATCGCGTCGTATTCTTGATCTGGATGGCCACCTTTTCGGCTCCCTCCTTCATTGCCGCCGCCTGTGTTACGGCTGTATTGGTCGTAACCACCCGCGGTGGTGTCGGCGTGCGTCGTACCGGCCTCCGCTGTGCCAGCACATCTGCTGCGAAAAAAGCCATTACGGCCCCGACGACGACGATATAGCGAACGTTTTTCATAATTTACCCTTCCTGTTCAAAGTCGAACAAAAATTCTATCATATCTATAGATGACCAAAAGGCAGCTAGAGGTTCGACGTCTCGGACGCATCGGTTACATTGAGGCGCTCCGGCTCCAAAAAGAGCTTGAGCGCGACGTGATCGAACACCGCGAACGCGGCTGGCTGCTGCTGCTTGAACATCCGCATACGTTTACCGTTGGCCGGCGTTCAAAGGAAACCGGCGTTCTGGCAACTGCCGAGATCCTCAAAAGCATCGGTGCCGAGGTCCATGAGACAGATCGCGGCGGAAAGGTGACCTATCACGGTCTCGGCCAGATCGTCGGCTATCCGGTGATCAGCCTCTCGCCCGACCGCGAAGACGTCCACAAATACGTCCGCGACCTTGAAGAGGTCTTGATCCGCACGCTTGCCGGCTATGGCATAGAGGCGTTTCGCATTGAGGGGCTCACCGGCGTTCACACAGCTGAGGGCAAGATCGCCGCCATCGGGATCCACATCAAACGCTGGGTCACCACCCACGGCTTTGCATTGAACGTAAACACCGACCTCAGCTACTTTAACTGGATCATCGCCTGTGAGGGCGAGCCTGTTACCTCAATGGACCGCCTTCTCGGCCGCGAGGTCGATCTGGCTGAGGTGGAAGACCGGCTGGCCGAACATTTTGCAGCGGTCTTTGACCGCACGATCATTGATCTGCCCGTGCCGGAATCGAAAGGCATCGGTACGCTGGCCGTGGCCTAGCGTCACATTTTTTCCGTTTTTTTAAGAGGGATGATGATGAAAAAACTATTGATCTTTACAGCACTTTTTGCGGTCGCGATCTTCGCGGCCTGCGGATCGGACACTCCATCGAACGCGGTGGACAATACGAACACCGATGCCTCACCAAAGGCATATACGAAGGCGGAGACACCTCAGCATATCAAAGATATGATGGCCCAACGGGGCGAACAGGACGCCGCAGAGCCGGTGCTCAAGGTCCTTTCTCCTGCTGATGGCTCCACCGTCGAAAGCTCGACAGTCCGTGTGCTCCTTGAACTTTCAGGCGATCTCAAGGGCTATAAGACAGGCATGGATCACGAGACGGGAATGGGAAACCACATCCACGTGATACTCGACAACCAGCCCTATGAGGCCTACTACAACCTCGGCCGCGAGTTTGAGCTGCGAAACGTCCCCGATGGCGAGCACACGCTCCGGGTTTTCGCCTCGCGGCCCTGGCACGAGAGCTATAAGAACAACGGCTCATTCCAGATGGTCCGCTTTACCGTAAAGAACGGTGGTGCCGATGAAAAGAAACCCGCCACCACCAACACCGGCCAGCAGATGTCCAACGCCAAGGACGAAGAATCGGGCGAAGAGCCACAAGCCTCGCCGACACCCGAGGGCAAGGAGATGCCGGGCTCAAAGGCGGGCGACATCGACCCCAAACTTCCGCTTCTGACCTACAGCCGGCCGAAGGGCGAATACAAGGGCCGCGACGCCGACCCGATCATGATCGATTTCTGGCTTACGAATGCCAAACTTACCGGTGACGGCGGCGAATACCGTGTTCGCTATACCATCGGCGGTCAGGAGCCCCGGTTTATCGATAAGTGGGAACCGCTCTGGCTAAGCGGCTGGACCGCCGGTAAACACACCATCAAGCTCGAACTCGTCGACAAAGACGGCAATGTGGTCGAGAACGGAGGGTATAATTCGACCAGCCGTGAGATAACGGTGGTGAAATAAGTTCAGTGTGCGGGATCTTCTTTGTAAACCCGGGACCGAACTCGATCCCGCACGCTAGGCTCCTATGAATTGGTTCTATCTTGCCATTGCCGGCGTTTTCGAGATCGCCTGGGCCATCGGGCTTAAGTACACCGAAGGGTGGACGCGCCTCTGGCCCAGCGTCATCACGGCTCTGCTGATGGTCGCAAGTTTTTACTTTCTCTCTCTGGCAGTGCGTTCGCTTCCGATCGGCACTGCCTACGCGGTCTGGACTGGTATCGGCACGGTCGGCGCCGCAATACTCGGCATGATCATTTTCGACGAACCGAGAGACGTTGTTCGCGTGGCCTGTATCTTCATGATCATCGCCGGCATTGCCGGACTAAAGATCGTCTCTCCAAATTGACCGGATACGAGGGTGTCTCGGTGTCGCGCCGCACGTAACTTCCCCTCGAAACTTGCGGAGCCCCGCAAATTCTCTTAACCTCATAAATTCGACTAAAATTACCGGAGCCTGTTATTTTATGCGTCGCGATATAACCTCGTGGTACAGCCACAATCTTAAAATGGACATGCCGATCGTGGCTTATGGACACGCCGGCTACCCGCTGCTGATGTTCCCGACCGCTGCCGCGGACTATCTGGAGTATGAGCGTTTTTACCTCGTCGATTCGATAAAATATTTCATCGAGAACGGCCTTATCCGGGCTTATTCGATCAACTCGGTAAATCGCTACAGCCTGCTCAACCGCGAATCGCATCCCGGCTGGAAGGTCGAGATGCTCTCTCGCTACGACCGTTACATAATGGATGAGGTGCTGCCCCTTATCCGCAACGAATGCGGCCCCGATGCACGCCCGTTGACCACGGGTGCTTCGCTCGGAGCTTTCCTCGCCGCAAATACTTACTTCAAACACTCGGACGATTTTCGCGGCACCATCGCAATGAGCGGGAGTTATGATATCTATAACTATCTCGACAAGGGCTATTATGACGACAACGTCTATTTCAATAACCCTGTGATGTATCTGAAAAACCTGAACGATGACTACCATCTGCCTCGCCTTCGCCGGGCTGATTCCATCGTCATCGTCAGCGGCCAGGGGTCGTATGAAGCCCCCGATCGCAGCCGCGAGTTCTCCGGCCTGCTCCATTCAAAAGGCATCCCTCACCTTCTCGAACTCTGGGGCCACGACGTCAACCACGATTGGCCCTGGTGGAGAAAGATGCTGCCTTACTACCTCGGGCGCTTCTGTGAGAATTAGACTAGGCCGCTTAGGCCCCGGCTTTTCAGATCGGATCACCGACTGCGGCTCCACGTGGCAAGTTCTGTTGTCGGCCTCAGCAGTCCATTCATATCATGCAAATCGTGCAAATCATGCAAATCGCGCAAAACACCGCTTTTCTCCCAATTCACAATATTCTTGCTCGGGGGTTTTTGAGATGATGAACGTG
>CALMAH010000019.1 GCA_937859595.1 uncultured Acidobacteriota bacterium
TCTGCCGCCGGATGGAAAAGCTAGTAACCTTGCAGCGGCGGCGGAGCCGCGGGATCCTTTATCAAGCTAATGGAAAAGCGGAGCTTTTCCGCACATCGAACGGCAAAGCCGTAATTAAAGCCAGTTTAGATAGAGCGTAGCATTTCCGCACGAAGGATATTCAAATCGTCGGCGTAGTAGAGAGTGTTCACGTGCAAATGCAAGATTTGAGGGGAATGCTACAAGAAAGGGGAGAAACACGCAATACGGTCTTAGCTGACGGAGAATCGGTATCAGGTATGCGTTTCTTCGAAACTCCGGGTAATATTTCAGACCATACCCGAGTGATCAGGTGATGCAACCGAGCCTCACCCTCAACCCGCGGTATGTGGTGGAAGGGTGATCTGGTCTGGGTGGTCGGCGTTGGTGGCGGCGTTGGTGTGATATATTCGGACTATGGCGACGGCGAGTGGAGGAAAAGATCGGACGGGGGAGGCGGTGCGGCGGCGGATTGCCGTTACGATCGGCGATGCGGCGGGCATCGGGCCGGAGATCGTGCTGCGGGCGCTGGCCGATGGGGCTGGCGACACGGCAAAGCCTATCATTATCGGTGATATCGAGTTTTTACGCCGCGAGGCTGATAAATTCGGCATCGATATTCGTCTGGAAAATTACGATAAAGAGACGGGGCCGGGCGGGGAAGCTTTCCATGTATTTTCAGCGGTAACATTGCCCGGATCGCTCACTTACGGTGTCGAAAGCGAAGCTGCCGGTAAAGCTGCGGGCGACTGCATAGTGGCGGCGGTCGATCTGTGGAAAGCCGGTGAGGTGGATGCGATATCGACGGCCCCCATAAGCAAGCGTTCGCTGCGGATGGGCGGTCATGACTATCCGGGCCATACGGAATTTCTTGCCGCCCTGACCGGCACATCGAAGTTTGCGATGAGCTTTTTTGCAGACCGGTTGCGGGTCGTTCTGGTCTCGACCCATCTTCCGCTTCGCGACGCTATCGAGGCGGTCACCCCCGAACGGCTGGAAGACCTTATCCGGTTCACCTCCGAACAGCTTGAGCGGCTGCTTGGCCGCCCCGTCAAAATTGCCGTGGCGGGCATCAATCCTCACGCCTCGGAAAACGGAATGTTCGGTACGGAGGAAGCCGAGAGGATAACCCCTGCCATCGAACGCTGCCGGGATGTGCATGGCATTGAGGTCTCCGGCCCGTATTCGCCGGATACCATCTTTCTTCGCGGTTACCGAGGGGAGTTTGATGCTGTTATCGCCTGTTATCACGATCAGGCGACGATAGCCGTAAAATCGCTCTCGTTCGGCACGGCGGTGAACGTTACGCTCGGGCTTCCGCTGATCCGTACATCGGTCGATCATGGGACCGCGTTTGACATCGCGGGCCAGGGCGTGGCCGATGCTTCGAGCATGGCAGAGGCGATCAGGCTAGGCGGGAAATTGGCAGAAAAACGAAAAGCTTCTGCCCATGCCGAATGATTCTTGACGCGCTTGTTGTCAAAGTGTTAGGTTTCAATGCAAGAGTGACTTACAAGGAGCCGGAGATCTGTGTCTAAACGAAAGTTATTACTTGCGGACGATTCGATAACCATCCAAAAGGTAGTCAACCTTACATTTGCCGAAGAGGGCATAGAGGTTGTGACGGTAGGAGACGGTGATTCTGCGCTGGCCCGGATCGGCGAAGAATGGCCGGACCTGGTAATGGCAGACGTGAACATGCCGGGAGCCAGCGGATATCAGATCTGCGAGGCCATCCGTTCGGACAGCGCAACGCGTGATATTCCGGTGATCCTGCTCGTCGGTTCATTTGAGCCGTTTGACGAAGCGGAGGCCGCGAGGGTAGGAGCCAACGCGTACCTGACCAAGCCATTTAATTCGATCCGCCAATTGGTAGCGCAAGTATCAGAACTCATCGAGGCCCGTCCCGCTCCTCCTGCCGAAGAACCTTCGTTGAATGGCATCGCCATGGATTCGTTCGACAACGAGACGTCCGAGGATGTTGAGTCTCTTTACGACCGGAGCATGTCGAGTGACTCCGAGACATCCGGCAGCGACGATCTCGGATTTTCGGACGAAACGTTTGACGATGAGATGATCGAGACCACGTACATCGACCCTCGGGCAGAGACTGTAGAGTTTGGGCTTGAAACGCCGGCAAGCGAGGCCGAAAGTCTGGTACAGGAGACGGACGATCCGAGCCTGTACGAGAGCGATGCCCCACAGTCTCTCGGTGTCGCAGGCCCGGAAAGCGAGCCGGTCCCGACCGCAGATACAATGGACGAAAGCTTCTCGTTCCCATCGGTGGAAGACCATGAGCCTCCGGCCGACGCGGTTTCTGAGGAGAGGGTTCAGGCCGAAGAGAGTTTGCCAAGCATTACCGAGATGCCGACCGAGCAATTTGACGTCGAGCAAGCAGGTTTTGCGATAGCGGGGCCTGCTCCGGAGCGTGAACCGGCCCCTGTCGAAGATGAAGACGACGGCTCCGCACCCGCAGGGGTGGTAGCGGACCTGCCCGCTGTCGAAGAAATATTTGATGATATGTCGCTGCTCGACCTTCCCCCTGTTGGCGAGGATTCATCGATCCGCTTTGTTACGCCAAATGAAGCCGAGGCGGCCGGCAGCAGGGAAAGAGTGGTAACCGTCTCGCCTGAATTGATGGACGCGATAGTTCACAGGGTAGTTGAGCATCTGTCCAAGAAGTCCTAGTAACACTCGACAGTGTTCCAAAGATCGGCCGGCTAAGTCCCCTCGGGATGAAAACCGGCCGGTTTTGGTCTAGAATCACAGTTTTACCGATATGGAGATCCCCAAAGCCTACGACCCGAAAACCGCCGAATCCAGCCACTACGAGCGCTGGGAAAAGAACGGTTATTTCACTCCGGAGATAAACGAAGATCCGGACGCGCCGAAGTATTCGATAGTTATCCCGCCGCCGAATGTGACCGGCTCGCTGCACATGGGCCACGCACTTCAGCACACGATAATGGACGTGCTGACCCGCTGGAAGCGGATGCAGGGTTATCGCACATTGTGGCTGCCGGGAACCGATCACGCGGGCATTTCCGTTCAGCGGAAAATAGTGGAACAGCTAAAGAGCGAAGGGAAAAAGCCGCTTGAGATAGGCCGCGAGGAATTTGTAAAAAGGGCCTGGGCATGGAAAGAAGAATACGGAAACACGATAACCGAGCAAATGCGCCGCGAAGGGGCGTCGGTCGATTGGACGCGGCATAGGTTTACGATGGACCCGGAGCTGTCGCTGGCGGTACGAAACGTCTTCTGCACGCTTTATGACCAGGGATGGATATATCGCGGGCTGCGGATCGTGAACTGGTGCCCGAAGGACAAGACCGTTTTATCCGATCTGGAGGTCAAAGAGGAATCGAAGAAGGACGGGAAGCTAACGTATTTGAAATATCCGGTCGTTGGCACCGAGCGGACCGTCACCGTTGCCACCACACGGCCTGAAACGATGCTCGGCGATACGGCGGTTGCCGTAAACCCATCGGACGAACGCTACAAAGACCTGATAGGCAGAACGGTCGCTTTGCCGCTGACGGAAAGGGAAATTCCCATAATTGCGGATGAATATGTCGATGCCGAATTTGGCACCGGGGCGGTAAAGATCACACCGGCACACGACCCGAACGACTATTTGGTTGGCGAGCGTCACGGACTGGAACAACTGCTCGTAATGAACGACGACGGAACGATGAATGCCGCAGCGGGGAAGGATTTTGACGGCGTGGACAGATTTGAGGCGAGAAAGATGGTGGTCGAGCAGTTCGAGGAACTCGGGCTGCTTGAAAAGGTTGAAGATTATGAAATTTCGCTGCCGATATGCGAGCGGTGCAAGACGATAGTCGAGCCGATACTTTCAAAACAATGGTTCGTAAAGATGGATGAGATGCGCGATATGGCGCTCGAACTGATGCGAACCGAAGGCGTACCGCATTTTTCGCCGCAAGTGCCGCATGAGAAGGTATATACGGCATGGCTTGAAAACCTGAAAGATTGGACCGTATCCCGGCAGCTTTGGTGGGGACATCAGATACCCGCCTGGTATGACGCAGACGGGAATGTTTATGTCGCCCGTACAGAAGACGAGGCGAGAGAACAGGCCGGCGGCAGGGATCTGACGCGAGACCAGGATGTGCTGGACACATGGTTCTCGTCGGGGCTTTGGGCGTTTTCGACATTTGGCTGGACGGGCGAAAGGAGCGCGGACACTCCTGTCCGCATGAGTGCAAAGCACGAAAAAGAGACGCAGCGATCAAACGACTCTGCCTCCGTGCAAGGCTCGTCCGACGAGGCTTCTTTCACCGCAAGCGGCGATGCGGACAAGAGTGTCCGCGCTCCATCCGATCTCGACACATTTCTCCCAACGGACGTGCTGGTGACGGGGCGCGACATTATCTTTCTGTGGGTTTCGCGGATGATAATGCTCACGAAGAAATTTACGGGCAAAAAGGCGTTTGAGGATGTGGTGGTGACCGGGACGGTCCTGGGCAAGGACGGGAAGCCGATGTCCAAATCGCGCAACAACGGCGTCGATCCGCTGGAGATGTTTGATAAATTTGGTGTGGATGCGACGCGTATCTATCTTGCCTCGATCGCCACCGGAGCTGACATCCGCTGGAACGATACGCTGATAGAAACTTATCGAAATTTTGCCAACAAGATATGGAACGCAACGCGGTTTTGTTTGATGAATTCGGATGGTGCGAGCGTAGGAAAGATCGAACCGCAGATAAACACAGACGAACACAGATCATTAGCGGATAGATGGATACTTTCCCGGCTGAACAAAACGGCGATCGATGTGAATAAATCCCTCGATCGATATGAGTTTCATACGGCGGTCTCGCTGCTCTACCACTTTTTCTGGGATGATTTCTGCGATTGGTATATCGAATTGAAAAAGGACGAGATCAATGCCGGGGACGCGGCGGCGAGTTCATTCATTCTTTCGGTCTTGGAGCAGGCACTGCGGCTTCTGCACCCTTTTATGCCATATCTAAGCGAGGAGCTTTGGCAGAGGCTGCCGGGAACCGGGAGCGGCCTGCACAATCCGGCGTATCGAAGTGCTGCCGGAACGATAATGCTTGCAGATTTTCCGAAGGGTGATGCGTCGATGATAGATGGAAAGGCCGAGAGCGAGATGGGCTCGGTGATCGAGCTGATCCGCCGCGTACGAAATATCCGAACGGAGATGAATATCAAGCCCTCCGACCGCGTTGCCGTCCATGTCGGAGCGAATGCCGAAATGCGGTCGATCTTCGCCGCAAACGAAGCACAGATATTAAAGCTTGCGCGGGCTGATAAGATAGTTTTGGGCGAAACGCTGGATGTCCCGAAGGCGTCGGCAAAGGCCGTGATCGCAAATGCCGAGATCGCCGTCCCGCTCGAAGGTCTGATCGATTTCGAAAAGGAACGGGAAAGATTATCGAACCAGATCAACAAACTTGATGTTGAATTGCAGCGGCTAACCGGCCAGCTTTCTAATTCGGATTTCGTTAACAAGGCTCCGGCAGAAAAGGTCGAAGCTTTGAGAGAAAGGAAAACAGAATTAGAAACACAGACCGCGACCCTTAAGACAAACTTGGAGGTACTTGGATAATGAAGATCTCACGACTATCAATGATCCTATCTCTCGCCGCAATATTGTGTTTCGGCATTGCAGACGTTTCGGCTCAAAAGAAGGTTTTGGATCGGAAGACCTATATGGACGCTACGCATGGCCCGAAAAATAGCATGTATGAGGCGAAGCGGACCGTAAACACCGTGATAGAAGAATACAAAGACGGAGCGGCCGTTCTGACGGCGACTCGCGTTTACCAGTTTCTCGCTGAGGATAACTACCGCTTTTTTGATAACACGGTTAGCTATACCGGCAGTTCGAGGAAAGTCGAGAGAATCCGTGTAGGACACTATCTTTATAGCAGGGAGGACGACGGGCCATGGAAGAAAGAAGACCTGCGTCTTGTAGGAGGAATGGGTTCAGGAACTGGCTCCTCAACTATATCGTCTTCCCAGTACACCGTCGAATCGGTCTTTCTCGGCGGCGTTATAGTCGATCTGTACGAACAATTTATCGTCAGATCAGAGGAAAATGGCCTTGTCTTCACGGAGGACAGGCTCTGGATCGGGCACGACGGGGCTTTGCTCCAAGACGAAACAGTCGAGGGGACTCTTTCCCCTCGTGTCGAAACGAGACGAACGATCAGAAAGTATGACTACAACCCAAACTTCAAGATCGAGGCGCCGATTCCTTGATCAAAGCATTTAAAGAGCGAGCCGCAACGCTGAAAACAATCTGGAGGCAATCGCGAATATGGGAGAAAAAAATAGCTGCATTATTTTCTGTATCTTGGTTTGCATATTTGCTTTTGCTAATGAAGCAGTGTCTCAGAAAAATTTAGCGACGGTTGCCGAACTTGAAACGGCATTGAAGAAAGAACGAGAATTTCGAGGCAACAATGCGTATCGTATGGAAACCGTTAGTGAATCGTATGTAGATGGCCAGGTGGTAGTGTTGACACGCAGAGTTTTTGAGTATTCCGATTCCCGAATGCGGGCGGTTCGGAATATACAAGAAGGGGATGTGACGAACGAAACAGAGAGGATTGACGCTGACGGGTTTTATTATATTCGTGAAAATAGAGGGCCATGGGAAAAACACAGTAGTATGTCTTCTTTGGTCACAACTTCCGGTTTGTTTCCGATACCTAGTTTCTCCATTGTTTGTGAACAGATTTCAGTGGAAGACACATTTCTCGACCACAGGCCTGCTCGGCTTTTCGAAAAAATTTCAATCGGAAGATCAGAATACGGCTTTACACTGGGCGAACGGAATTATTGGTTTAGAGAAGACGGGGCTTTATTGCGCTTTGAAGAAACAAAGGGCACATTTTCTCCTCGCATTTTACAGGAACGTGAGGTGACGACCTACGAATACGACCCGAGTATTAAGATCGAGGCGCCGATTCCTTGATCAAAGCATCTAAAGAGCGAGCCGCAACGCTGAAAACAAATCTGGAGGCATTGGAATAAACATGATCATGAGGCGAATCTCGATAAAGACTGTCTATTGCCTAATCGTAGTGACCTTAACCGTTGCGGCTGCTTTTGGGCAGGCCCGGAATATTACGCGTGGACAGTATTTCGATGCAATAAACGCAGCATTTGACAAGTCGGATGCTGTATATCCGAGAAGATATACTTCATCCCAGCAGTTCTTCAGCGATGATTCAGAAGTTCTTTCGGAAAGGACTGAAGAATATCTGTCTGCCTCGAAGTTTAGAAAAACAATCAAGAAGACCGGCGAAGGTGTTACCGATACGAACCAAATTGTCCGTATTGACAACCTTTATTTCTGCAAGATCGGGACGGGGGAGTGGAAAAAGTCACGAACTAATTGCGAGCCTGTTAGCATGATGATGTCACCTCAGCCGGATTCTGAGAGGTTTTCGGTCGAGGAGCTATCAGAGAATGGCAAAAGGATTTTTCTATATCGAATGTTTACAACTCGTAGTTGGCGAAAGGGTGCAAACACGGGTGAATTCTTTGTAGAGCAGATCGTCAAGGTTTCCGAAGAAGGACTCAGCCTATCGTGGAAACGCACCGAAAGTAAACGCACCGAAGGTGGAACGAAAGGCAATGAAATAACGCAGCTTTCGACCGGCACCTACGAATTTAGCGTTACTGGTCTGGACATCGTTGCGCCGATCAAGTAGGGATGCGGACGCGTCCGCGGGCATTGCGGTCGGGGTACCTTAAACAATATCGCTCGGAGGCTCCGAGCGATACTTCAAGTTGCCAAGCTAACGGTTGGGCAGACAGCCCGACCGCTCTGCATTTGGGCACAGCCCGAATTCGTCTCACGCGCGATCACGATAATTGGACTGTAATCGCACCTCTTTTTGTGTATCATTGACGCAATGACATGGCTGGACAGCAGCGAGGTGATAACGGCGATCGGCCATTTTTTGGCGGAGGACATCGGGCGCGGGGACATTACGACCTCGGCGACGGTGGCGGGCGACGTTCGCGGTGTCGGCCGGTTTTTGGCGAAGGAATATCTGGTCATCTGCGGGCTGAATATCGCCGAAGCTGTTTTTTTGCATCTCGATCCCGATCTGCCGGAAATAGAAACGGCCTTTGCGGACGGGGACGAGATCGAGGAGGGGACGATCTTCGGTTCGCTAAAGGGATATGCGGACGTGCTGCTTACGGGCGAACGTGTCGCGCTAAATCTGCTGCAGCGGATGTCCGGCGTCGCCACGCTGACGCGGCAGTATGTGCGAGCGGTCGAGGGGACGAACGCCGCAATTGTCGATACGCGAAAGACCACGCCGGGGCTCCGGCTGCTTGAGAAGTATGCCGTGACGGTCGGCGGCGGGAAAAACCACCGGATGGGCCTGGACGATGGCGTACTGATAAAAGATAACCACATCACGCTGGCCGGGGGCGTCACAGAGGCGGTCGCGGCCGCAAAACAAAAGACCGGCCACCTGCACAAGATCGAGGTTGAGATAATGAACTGGGCCCAGCTCCGCGAGGCCATCGAGGCCGGTGCCGACATCGTTATGCTCGACAACCAGACACCGGAAGAGGCCGCTAAGCTGGTCGAGATGGCCCGCAGCCTTAATCCCAATGTCCTGATCGAAGCCTCCGGCGGGATGGACCTCGACCGCGTCCGTTCGTTTGCCGAGGCCGGAGTCGATCTGATCTCCGTCGGCCGCCTGACCCACTCGGCACGGGCTGTCGATATCTCGTTCAAGATACAAACGATCTAGTCTTGATAGTTCCCCCCAAGCGGTGATGCGGACAGGAGTGTCCGCACTCCTTATTCCAGATTCCAAATTCCAGATCCGAGGTCCCAAGCACCGAACCTTAATTTCAAGATCCAATCCCGAGGGGTCATATTTCGACGGGGGGTGTTCTCAATGTCGGGGGAGGGAGCGTCAGGGCGAGGAGTTCTTTGTCCGGTTTCAGGAATGGCAGAAACCAAAGGGCAGCGATCGACAACAGGAGTGCAAATGTGGCCGCGATGCCGCCTTCGAGGCCATAGTCACTGCCGGTGAGCCACGCTGGCCCGCTATCGATCTCTCGGAATAGCGGGGCGGTTATAAAACCGGTCAGCCCGCTTACCTCAACGCCGAAAAATGCTCCCTGCATCCAGTTCCATGCTGCGTGCAGTCCCGTTACAAGCCAAAGGTCGCGGGTCTTCAGATATGCAACGCCAAACCAAATGCCTGCGAGAAAAGTGTTCGTCCAGGATAGGAGCGAAGCGTTAGGGTTTGTGTTGTGGACGGTGGCGAACATTACGGATGTGGCGAGCACGCCGAACACCACCAGCCCAGACCGCGAGAAGGTCTGAAGAACATAACCGCGAAAAAGTGCCTCTTCGGCAGCGGCAGCTACGAGAAAGATCAACGCGGAGGCCGTCAACGTTCTGAGGATGGCCTCGACGCCGGCGCTTCGTTCCAACTCGAATGAAAGCCCCCCGGCGATAGCCGCTATCCCCACGGCGAGGGAAAGGCTTGCCGCACCGAGCAGGAGTCCGGCGAAAAAATTTCTTGCCCAGCGACCGGTGAACCACGCTCCAAGCGAGCGAAAAGGGAGCTTTTCGAGATAGCCGGCCGAGAGCCAGCCGGCGAGAAGCGCGGAGGCGAGCGCGGCAATGCTGTTTACCAGCCAAAACAAGGGTGTTCCTGCCTTACCGGCCGGGCCGGCTGCCGCCAGAAGGGGCATTGCCGCAACCGAGAACATCACAAGCGAGAAAACGAACAACGAGGTGAACACGCCGAACCGGATGCCGCTCCGAAGGCGTCCGTATCGGTCGATAAAAAGACTGGCGAGACCCGGGCGAAGGTTTGAGGAACTCATGTCGTAAACGAGTCTAGCGGAAAGCGTGTGACCGGCCAAACCGAACAATTTGCACCTATCTCTGTGTTAAACTGATGGCGATGGGCCGCCAGCAGAAGAACTACAGAAAACGCAGGATCCCGTGGGTGCTCGGGATGTTTGTGCTCGTGTCTTTTGTTGTGCTGTTTTTGCTTCAAGCGTCAAATCTCTGGAAAGATTTTCGGGTTGAGACCGCCGGCGACACTTTGCTGTTATATGCGCTTTCGTCGCTTAATTTTTTCGCCTTTGTAATCTTTGGGTTTATCTTTCTTCGCAGCATTTTGAAACTGGCCAGAGAGCGAAAAGCCCTTCAGCTTGGGTCGCGGATAAAAACGCGGCTGCTTGTTTACTTTGCGGCGATCAGCCTGCTGCCGATAATCGCAATGGCCGGGTTCTCATTTCTGTTCATGAACCGTGCCATCGAGCGCTGGTTTTCGCAGATACCCGAGAACGTGCTTCACGAGACGAGGAACAAGGTTGAGGCCGGGGAGGCGAATGACGTAAGGGACATGGCCCGCCTGCTGGCAGAGGCGATCGGCACGCGGGACATGAACGAGGACCAATTGGATGCCCTTGCAGAGGCAGGCGGGCTCGAATATATCGAAATAGTCGCCGAAGGGAAGACGATGGCGAGCACTTCGGACGCAGCGGGCCGAGGAGTTTCCGATGAACTTGCAACTGTCATTGAGCAGATGCGGGCGGCGGCATCTGCCGAAGAACAAGTGGCGGGAGCAAAACCTTACGCTATCGCCCAAGCCCGGATGGACGGAGGCCGAAAACTGATCATAGTTCCCGCCGAACGGCCCGGCGAAGAGATAGGGAAGGCGGTAGAAGGAGCGTTGGTTGAGCTTGACCGGCTAAAGGGCGAGCAGATAGTAGTGCGGCAGCTTGGATTTCTGACCCTTGGGGTACTTACATTTCTGCTGATATTTGCTTCGATGTGGACGGCATTTTATGTGGCCCGCGGGCTAACGGTCCCGATACGTGCGCTCGCTGAGGGGGCGGATGAGATAGCGCGAGGCAATCTCGCTCATCGGGTAGAGACGGAGGCCGAGGATGAATTGGAGCTGCTGGTCTCGTCCTTTAACGAGATGGCAGCACGGCTTGCGGCGAATTCGGATGAGATAATCGAAGGCAGGAGATATACGGAGACGGTACTGCAGACGCTGCCGACGGGTGTGATCTCGCTTGGAGCTGACGACCGGGTCAGCACGATCAACCGCGCGGCCCGCCGGATGCTGTTTCTGGAAGACGGTGATTTTGCCGGTGTCGATCTGGAAAAATTGGTAAGCGCGGAGAATTTTCTGGTACTGGAACGGATAGTTCGCCGATCACGCCGGATCGGGTATGCCTCAGAACAGACCGAGATAAGACGCGAGGCCGGAGAAGGAAGCGAAAGTGCGAACTCCGCCATACCGGTCGCGTTTACGGCTGCAATTCTGGACGAACAAGGGGGCGTGGTGCTGGTAATGGAAGACCTGTCGGAGCTGATCGCTGCTCAGAGGGCATCTGCATGGCAGGAGGTGGCACGGCGAATGGCGCACGAGATAAAGAATCCGCTGACGCCCATACAACTTTCGGCCGAGCGGATCGCGAAGCGATTTGCCGAAACGAACGGAACCGCAGAAGATATCCACACCACCGACGGCCAGACCGTAAAGGTGATCCGCGACGGCACCAGCACGATAATTCGCGAGGTTCAGTCGCTGAAGACGATGGTCGATGAGTTCTCGCGGTTTGCCCGATTGCCGAACGCCAAGTTGCAGCCCGGTGACCTTAACGAGTTGATCCGGCAGGCGGCGGCAATGTATGAGGGCCGAAGCAGCGAGGCACGGCTTGAACTTGACCTGGCCGAGGGGCTTCCGCCGACGCTACTCGACGCCGAACAGATCAAACGCGTTTTTGTTAACCTGATCGAGAACGCCTACGAGGCATTTGACGAGCAGGGCGGCGAAAACCTGATCCGCGTAACGACCCGCTACGAACCGGCTCGCGATATAATCGTCGCAGAGTTGACGGACAACGGAAAGGGCATTCAGCCGGCCGACCTGCAGCGGCTTTTTCAGCCGTATTTTTCGACCAAGGGGCGCGGCACCGGGCTCGGTCTCGCGATAGTCCAGCGAATTATCAGTGAGCACGGCGGGAAGATAATTGCAGGAGTGAACCAGCCAAATGGGGCGAGGTTCACAATTGAATTGCCTGTCGGTTAGCTATTGACGAAAATTAGATGAATACGGTCCTTATTGTAGATGACGAGCCGAGTATCCGCGAGACGCTGAGGGGTGTGCTCGAGGATGAGGGCTTTGGGGTTGAGGCCGTCGCAACCGGCGAGGAGTGTCTTGACCTCGCGGCCCGGCAGCACTATGCGTGTATCTTGCTCGACATCTGGCTGGGCGACGGCATTGACGGGCTTGAGACGCTGCAAAAGCTCCGTGAAGAGGGAAACGACGCTGCTGTCGTAATGATCTCCGGCCACGGGAATATCGAAACTGCCGTTCGTTCGACAAAGCTTGGGGCATTCGATTTTATCGAAAAGCCGCTCAGCCTGGAAAGAACGGTTGTTACGGTCAAAAATGCCGTCCGCCAGCGCGAACTCGAACGTACCAACGAGCTTCTGCAAAAGGAGCTTGCCGACAAATACGTCATGGTCGGCGAATCGATAGCGATGCGGGCACTGCGGAAGCAGATAGCGATCGTTGCACCGTCGGATGGCCGCGTTCTTATCTCGGGAGAAAGCGGGACGGGCAAGGAATTGGTCGCACGTGCGATCCATGCGCAGTCAAAGCGGCGAGGAGCGCCGTTTGTTGAATTGAATTCCGCTGCGATACCGGAGGAGCTGGTCGAATCCGAACTTTTTGGCCACGCAAAAGGAGCTTTTTCCGGTGCGACGGCCAACAAAAAAGGCAAATTCGAGATAGCCGACGGGGCCACGCTTTTCCTCGACGAGATAGGCGATATGTCACCGCGTGTTCAGGCAAAAATGCTCCGAGTTCTCGAAGAACAGCGGTTTGAACCGGTCGGCAGCAACACGCCTGTAAAGGTAGATGTCCGCGTGATCTCGGCAACGAACAAACGGCTTGACGACCTGATAGATAACGGCAATTTCCGGGCAGATCTTTTTTATCGGCTGAACGTGATCCCTTTTCAAATTCCGCCGCTAAGGGAGCGGCCGGAGGACATACCGGTTCTGACAGAACATTTCAATCAAAGATTTTCGGCCGACTACGGCAAAAAGCCGAAGATCATCGCAGATGATGCAATGGATTCGCTCCGCAGCTATATGTGGCCGGGAAATGTCCGTGAGCTTCGCAACACCATCGAACGAGTGGTGATAATGACCTCGAAACAGAAGATCGGCAAGAATGACCTGCCGGAGTTCAGCACCGAAACGGCCTTGCCCGCCTCCAGCTACAGGTTTCCTTCCTTTAAGGCCGCGACCGACGCTTATCAGCGAGAATACATACTCCACAAGCTGGCACAATACGAAGGTAATGTCTCGAAAGCCGCTGAAGAGATGGGGGTTGACCGCAGCCATCTCTACAGGCGGATGCGCAACCTTGGCATCCAGGCAAAGTGAGCGTCCCGGGGGCCGGTACCGAGGACGGCCGACCGGGAACCTGCCGCCGAAAAATATTGACTTCGAAAATCTCTTCAAAGTAGTATTGAACAAATCGCGCGCTGTGGGCTTTTCGATGAAATATTTCTCTCGAGTTAGTGTTTTTCTTCTTTTATTGGTTCTTGCCGCCGGTGCCCAGAACGCCGGAGCACAGGGTCAATGGCGGAGGGCTACGTCCGCCAACTTTGACCTGATAGGCAATTCGTCCGACCGCGATATCCGGCGGGTCGCGACTACACTCGAGCAATTTCGCGAGGTCTTTGTAAGGCTGTTTCCAACACTGAGATATGACTCGCCTGTTCCGACGCGAGTGATCGTCTTCAGAAACGAGAGGGCATTTCGGCCTTATAAGCCGTTGACCGCAGAGGGCAAGCCGACCGATTGGGTGGCAGGTTATTTTCGACAGGCCGAAGACGCAAATTATATCGTCCTTACCACGGAGCGGGAACGGCAGCAAACCTATCAGTTGATCTATCACGAATATGTACACTACATAATCAACAACAGCTTCGGCAGGTCTCAAATACCTCCCTGGTTCAACGAAGGGCTGGCGGAATATTACGACCAGTTCATGATCCAAGGCGACATCAAGGTAGTTCTCGGCAGCCCCAACGAGAACCACATAATGACACTTCGTAATTCGAAGCTGATCCCGCTGGAGCAGTTTTTCAAGATCGACTATTACACACTCCATCAGCAGGGCAAGCACGGTGCGAACATCTTCTACGCCCAGGCATGGGCGATGATGCATTATCTGATAAATGGCCGTGAAGGTTCCCGGTCGCAGGAAGTTGACCGCTTTCTGCAGGGGATCAGGAGCGGCCAACCGCACGAGGCCGCGTTCAAAGCCGCGTTCCAGATGAGCTTTGCGGATATGGAGCGCGAGCTTCGCAGATACGTGAATCAGAGCACATTTCGGATCTTTAACTATACGCTGAAGGAAAAACTCACTTTTGAAGACGCTATTACATCACAGCCCGTTGCGGACCACGTCGCGAAGACCGTGCTCGGGGATCTTATGATCGCCGCCCGCCGTTTTGATGATGCAGAAGCGCATCTGAAAGAAGCCCTCGCGGAAGACATCTCATCGCCGAACGCAAATGCGTCGATGGGGATGGTGATGCTGCATCGCGGCAAGTTTGACGAGGCGCGGAAATATCTGGACATTGCTCGGCGGAGCGAGAGCAGCAACCATCTTGTCCATTACCGCTACGCATATCTGCTAAGCCGCGAAGGTATGGACGCCAACGGTTGGATATCGCAATACAGCGACGACACGGCAGAGACGATCAGGTCTTCGCTCGAGCGCGCGATAAAGCTCAATCCGGACTTTCCGGAAAGCCATCGGCTGTATGCCTTCGTCAACCTGGTCCGCGACGAACACATCGACGAGGGGATAACCCATATCCGCCGAGCGATCGCTCTGTCGCCGGGGAACGAATATTACCAACTTGAACTGGCAAATCTATTGATAAGAAAAGAAGAGTTTCAGCGGGCACGAGCAATAGCCGAAGCGATAAACCGCTCTGCCGAAGAAGGTGCGGTGCGGAGCCGTGCACAGGCCGTGCTGAAGAACGTCGATATTTTTGAGGCGAATCGTGAGAGCATTCGAGCGATGCGCGAGGCCCGCGAAAGGCTTGATGATCCGCCGGTAATAACCGAAGCGGACGCCCCGCCGCTAAGCGAAGAGAAACTGGAAGAGCTTAGGGCAAAGGCGGATCTGATGATGATAAACCGTTCACTCAGGACGCCGCAGGATGCAGAGATCAGGATCCTTGGCGACTTGACGGGGATAACATGCGGCCGTGACAATTCGATCACGTATGCCGTCAAATTCGACGGCGGCGAGCTTCGGCTGACGAGTAAAGATTTTCACGGACTCTATGTTTCGACGTTCGTTCCAACAGAAGATATGTCGATAGGGTGCGGAACGATAAAGAAGCCGGCCCGCGCAGTGCTGACATATTTGTCGGAACCGGATGTGAAGACGCGCACCTCGGGCAGACTGATCTCTATCGAACTGGTGCCGGAGAATTTTGAGTTCCTTGAAGTTGAAGACAGCCCAACTTCAGGAGACCTCAAATAAGAATTTGTGGCCGCAAAGACGGTTTATGTGTCTTCGGCCTGTCTTATAAGTGGGAACCATCCAGTATTCCCCGGAGAAAAGCTCAGGACCCACAGATCAAGATCCGAATTCACAGATAACATCCTGTTTTCTGGGCGTCGTCCGAAAGAGAACGCCGCCCAGTACTGCCGGCCTAGTTTCCAGGCCTGTCGGCCACCTCAAATCCCCGCTTTATCATCAGCGACTCGACCCTCGGGTCGCGTCCCCGGAAATTTCGGTAAGCCTCAGCCGGATCGATCGTATTTCCGATCGAAAAGATGTACTTGATCATCCGCTGGCCGACCTCGCGGTCATAAGGCCCCTTTCCTTCCCTAAAGGCATCAAAGGCATCGGCCGTGATAACGTCGGACCAAAGATAGCTGTAGTAGCCGGCCGAGTAGCCGTCGCTGCCAAAGGCATGTGCGAACTGGGGCGTGCGGTGGCGCATAACGATCTCTCGCGGCATCCCGAGCTTGTCGAGCGTCTCCTTCTCAAATTTTGCGACGTCTATCTTCCGCGAACCCGCCAGATGGAGCTTCATGTCGATGAAAGCGCTGGCCAGATATTCGGTGGTCGCAAACCCCTGGTTAAATGTGGACGCCCTTTCGATCTTGTTCACCAGATCCTGCGGTATCGGCTTTCCGGTCTTGAAATGCAGAGCGAACCGCTGAAGAACCTCAGGTGTCGAGAGCCAATGTTCCAAGAGCTGTGAAGGGAACTCGACATAATCGCGCGGCACCGCGGTGCCGGAAAGCGTCGGATAGTTAACATTTGAAGCCAGGCCGTGAAGCGCGTGTCCGAATTCATGGAACATCGTAGAAGCATCGTCCCAGGAGATGAGGACGGGTTCGCCCGGATTCCCTTTAACAAAATTGGAGTTGTTCGAGACGATCGTCGTAACGTCTCCGTCGAACCTCGACTGTCGCCGGTAGGCATTCATCCACGCACCGGATCGCTTGCCGTCACGAGCATAGGGGTCGAAATACCATAGGCCGACGTGCTTGCCGGAGCGCTTGTCTTTTACTTCCCAGACGGTAACGTCGGGGTGGAAAACCGGCACACTCTCCTTGACCGGAGAAAAGGTCAGGTCGAAAAGCTCCTCCGCCACCCAGAACATCGCATCGCGGATCTTGTCGAGCTGAAGATATTCCTTTACCTCATTGGCGTCCAGGTCGTAACGCTCTTTGCGGACCTTTTCCATATAGAATCTATAGTCCCACGGCTCGATCTTGATCTTTGCTCCTTCCTTGTCGGCCAGAGCCTGCATGTCGCGAACCTCTTCGCGGACACGGCCAACTGCCGGAGTCCAGACCGCCTGCAGAAGCTCCATTGCCCGCTCCGGCGTTTTCGCCATCGCATTTTCGAGCCGCCAGTGTGCATGGGTCTCATAGCCAAGCAGCTTTGCCCGCTCTGCCCGGAGCTGAAGTATATCTGCGATCGTGGATTTGTTGTCGGTATCGCCGCCATTGTCCCCGCGCATAATGAACATCCGCCAAACTTTTTCGCGGAGGTCGCGACGTTCGGAGTAGGTCAGGAACGGATCTACCGACGAGCGGGTGTTGCGAACGATCCATTTTCCTTTAAGCCCCTTGGCGGCGGCCGCGGCCGCTGCGGAATCCCGGTAGGCCCGGGACATCCCGGCGAGGTCGTCCTCTTTTTCCAGCGCCACGAACTGGTCGCTCTCGTCTTTGAGTAGATTCTGGTTAAACCTGGTGAAAAGGCCTGCCAACTGCTGATTTATCTCGGAGAGACGAGCCTTTTCTTTTGCGTCGAGCCGAGCACCCGCACGCACAAAATTGGTGTAGTAAACCCAGGTCAGGCGCTGCTGTTCCGGTGTCAGTTTTGCCTTTTCGGGCGAATTGTAAACCGCCTCGATCCGCTTGAAAAGAGCCTCGTTCTGGGTGATCTTGTCGTTAAAGGCCGCGAGTTTTGGGGCCATTTCACGTTCGACCGCGGCGAACTCGGGCGAATTCACATTTGCCGACCAAATATAGTAGACCGTCGCGACCCTATTCATCATTTGGCCGCTCCGCTCCATGGCAGCGATAGTGTTCGAAAAGGTAGGTGCCGAGCGGACATTGGCGATCGCATCGATCTCCTTTAACTGTTCCGCCATGCCGGCCTCGAGCGCCGGCTGAAACTCTTCGATCTTTACCTTGTCAAAGGCGGGTACGCCGCCATATGGCCCGGCCCATGGGCGAACAAGCGGATCATGCCCGGGATCGTCAAGACCGGCTGCGTTCGCTGCTGTCTCGGCAGCATTGACCGAGTTTTCAAAAAATGAGGTCATATAGGCTCCATAAAAGATCGCAAGGGCAACTGCGGCGGCGAGGAAAACCGTCGGCTTATTTTCTCTGTTGAACATTTGTCTCTCCATTTGGATTATATGATGGCCCTAGGGCGGCAATGTAGTCAATCGCCGGAGCAAACAAAGGTTTGATGCAAAACGAACCATCGTCAGACCTTAAAAAATGCTCTGGTTGATCTTTCTGCGATCCGTTTACGAGCTTTGGGATCTGGCGGGAACAAGATGAACAATTCGCGCGGCGTACGCGGAAACAAGAAAAAAGCAGAAAACTCGTTCAAATCCGCCGCTCTGGTTCGGGGGTATGATGTGTGGTTTGATCGAAGGAGCCAGCGTTTTGGGTATCTGCAGAGCATTAGTTATTTGTAATAAGGAACATCGGCGGGAAAAGAGAAATATTACAGAAATGTAGCAGCGTAAATCATATCAGACAGAAATGTAGGACACTTTGATATTTCGGAGAAAGCCAAAAGATATGTAAATACGGTATTCACTGGAGTTAGCAGGAAAGGCGGATTTCGGCACTCTTCTTGCAGATCCATATGGGGGAAAATCTTGCGTTTTGTATTGAAATTGATCAATGCGAACGGTAATTCAAAATCTTGGAGAAAAAATGAACGCAAAAAATGTACTGCACCATGCGGCCGACCAGGGCGCACGGTTCGTGTCGGTCCGTTTCACAGATCTGCCGGGCGCCTGGCACCATTTGACGTTTCCGATCGAACATCTGACGGAGGATTCGTTTGAAGACGGATTCGGTTTTGACGCTTCTTCATTGAGAGGCTGGGCCGCGATCAACGAATCGGACATGCTGTTGGTTCCCGACCCATCGAGGTTCTGGATGGATCCGTTTACGCCGGAACCAACGCTGTGTTTGATAGCGAACGTGGTAGAGCCGATCACAAAAGAGGGTTACGGACTGGACCCCCGTTCGGTCGCCGTAAGGGCTGAAAGCTATTTGAAGTTCACCGGCATTGCGGACACTGTATTTGTGGGGCCGGAAGCCGAATTTTTTGTTTTTGACAGCATCTCATTTCACAACGACCAGAACTCGGCCGGGTTTACTATCGATTCGGAGGAAGGACACTGGAACTCTCGACGCGGAGGCACCTGGGACGCTCCAAACCTTGGCTACCATATCCGGCCGAAGGAAGGTTATGTCCCGCTCGCGCCGGTGGATACGCTTGTCGATCTTAGGAACACAATATCGCTACTGCTTGCCGAGGTCGGGATAAATGTCGAATGTCACCACCACGAGGTTGCAACGGCCGGCCAATGTGAGATCGATTTCAGGTTCTCAAATCTTCTGCACACGGCCGACAACCTGATGCTCTTCAAGAACATCGTGAAGAACGCGGCGGTTGCAAACGGCAAGACCGTCACGTTCATGCCGAAACCGCTCTATGGCGACAACGGCTCTGGTATGCACGTTCATCAGTCGTTATGGAAGGACGGCAGCCCGCTTTTTGCCGGCGACCAATACGCGGGGCTATCCGAGATGGCCAAGTTTTACATCGGCGGGCTTTTGAAACACGCTCCGGCGTTGGTTGCCTTTGCGGCTCCTACCACGAACAGCTATAAGCGGCTTGTGCCGGGTTTCGAAGCGCCGGTCAATCTTGCCTACTCGGCACGAAACAGGTCCGCGGCGGTTAGGATACCGATGTTCTCGCCGTCGCCAAAGGCAAAACGACTCGAATTTCGCCCGCCGGATCCGAGCTGCAATCCGTATCTGACGTTCGCGGCACTTCTGATGGCAGGACTCGACGGCATCCAGAACCGGATCGATCCCGGCGATCCGCTCGACAAGGATATCTACGATCTGCCGCCCGAGGAACTGGCCAATGTCCCTTCGCTGCCGGGTTCGCTCGAGGATGCGCTGAATGCGCTGGAGGACGATCATGAATTCCTGCTTAAGGGTGATGTGTTTTCGCGGTCGATGATAGAGCGGTGGATCCGGTACAAGCGTGAACGGGAAGTCAATCAGATCCGATTGAGACCGCATCCTCTTGAATTCTCGATGTACTACGACGTTTGATGGCGGCATTGCTTGTTTGCTCTGTGGACGGCGCGGGTTGACCCGTGCCGTTCTTATTGTTGGCGCCATTTCAATGGGTAATCGTTCGAGACGGACAAATTCCAGGGAGAATAACGCGGAACATTCGTGTATTTGAGGGGTTGTCCGGCGGCATAGCTTTCTTGGCTGAGGAAATTTGGGTATTATAGAGGATCAATGAAGAAGTTCTATTCATTAATTTTTGGTGAGTTTCGGACAGGAAGGAGATCAGGCGGTCCGGCACTGCTGGTGCTGGCCATCGCTGCGGTCTCGATGCCGGCCGGATGTTCGAGCGGTGAACAGTCGACCGCAAACAACGCCCAGACAGGCGCGGCAAACGGACCTCAGCAGATAGCCCCTCCCCAGGAGGGTGCTCCCACTCCAAATGTATTGAACACGGACAACCCAACGCTTCTGGCTGAGGGCGAAGAGATACCGCCCGAAGTTCTGGAGCAAAGAAAGTCCCGGCTTGAGGAACTGAGGGAAAAGCGATCTACAAGCGGCGACGGAGGGCCTGCACCGGGTAACGTCAAGCCGTTTTCGAAACCGGCACCGGACAATTCCGTTTATATAACTTCGCTCACTGATGTGGCGACGGAAACCAGGCAGTTCAAAGACCATCCGGTGCTGGACAAGGTTGAGAGGATCTCGGACGCAAAGGGTTCACGAACGACGGCGCATCTCAGAAACGGTCGAAGGGTAAATGTACCGGATGGAAGGATAAAGAACCTTGCCGTGGCTTCAGCCTCGGAGTTACTTGTTGCTGCGGGACTTCCCCCGATGCCGACACCGACGCCGGCCCCGAACGTACAGAAACCAAACCCTGAAAAGGATGAGATAAGAAGGAAGAAGGCGGAGGAACAGCCTATAATTCCGCGACGGCCCTAGGCTGACCCGAGCTGAGGAATGAGATAGAGTAATGAGCAATCTAACAGTGATATGTCCCTGCTGTGAAGCGGCCCTGACGATTGACGGCGCGAGCGGGGCGATAATTGCCGCAGAAGAAAAGAAGAAGCCGGTTGCCTCATTTGACGCGCTTAAGGACGACCTGGCAAAGCAAAAGGAACTGCGGGAACAGCTTTTTGCCCAGGAAATGTCGTCGATGAAGGACCGCGAACGGCTGCTGGACGAAAAATTCAAGGAGGCGCTCAAGCGGGCCGATACCACGAGCAGCGAACCGTTCCGTAATCCGCTGGATCTTGACTAGGCCCATCAAAATCGAATAATGCCCGCAGCGCCGATGACCACCACGACGTCTAATTCTGCCAGGGAGAGGCTGATCGCAGCCTTGGACGTTTCCACAGCAGCGGAGGCCCGTTCGATCGTCAGTGAACTGACGGGAATCGTGGGTGCGTTCAAGGTGGGTCTTCAGCTTTTTTCAGCCGAGGGGCCGAGCCTGGTAAGAGAATTGGTCGGGTCGGGCCAGCGCGTCTTTCTTGATCTGAAGTTTCACGACATACCGAATACCGTAGCGATGGCTTCTGCTGAGGCCGCGAAACTCGGCGTCTGGATGTTTAACGTCCATGCCTCCGGAGGCGTCGAAATGATGTCGCATGCGCTCCGATCGGCAACGGATGCTGCAGAAAAAGCGTCCATTTCCCGGCCTCTGATAACGGCGGTCACGGTCTTGACAAGCGACGAAGGGGACCGGATAAGCGAAATGGTAACCGAGCGGACATGGGCGGCAAAGCAGGCAGGGCTGGACGGTGTCGTAGCGTCTGCACGGGAAGCTGCGATGATACGCCAGACAGGAGCGCTTGCCGATATGACCATTGTCACCCCCGGAATTCGCCCCTTGAGCGGAACAAACGACGACCAAAAGCGTGTAATGAGTCCCGGTGCCGCTATTTTGGCGGGGGCGGACCATATCGTTGTTGGACGTCCAATTCTCAATGCCGAAGACCGTGCCGGTGCCGCATCCGCGATCGTCGCAGAGATCGAACAGGCTCTGGAGGCGGACATTTGACCATCTTGACACGTCTGAAACGCCACTACATTTTTGTAGCTCATCTGCCGCAGTTGGCCGGAGTGATGCTTTTTCTTGCATTGTTTGCGGGCGTAGTCTGTGCGCAGGCACCCGAAATGGCCGGAAACTTTCCCGTCGGTGAACGGTTGACCTATACGATCTCGATGGAAAAGTTTCAGAACGCAGCCTATGCAGAGATCTTCGCGGCATCGGCAGGCAAGCTCGGGGACCGGAATGTGGTCGAGATCCGTTCACGGTTTCGGACGGTAAGTTTTGCGAGCGCAGCATTTTTTCTTGTCGATGAATCGCGGATAACGTATGCGGCGATAGATTCGGGCCTGCCTCTATTGATACGCCGAACTGACCTTTCTGCGGGGCTACCGTCGGAAAAGGTCTATGACCCGGCCGGTGCGGAGCGCAATGCCCATGACCTAGCGACTGTCGCTTATGCGATCCGTCGAACCGCGGGTTCGGGTTCGTTGATGTTGGAAGAAGATGGAAAGCTCCACCAGCTAACGTTTCAACATACGGGCAGCGGAAAGGTCTCCACCGACGCCGGTGAATTTGAGACCACGACGGTTACGCTGCAAAGCAGCTATTTCTCGGAACTGGGTCTGACTAATGTCTCGATAGACCTTTCGACCGGAGCGACGAGGGTGCCGGTCAGGTTCCGTTTCAGCACCGGAAGGGGCGAATTTACCGCAAATATCACAAGCATACAGTCGATAGTGCCTCAGCCGGATACCGTGCCAACTCCTTTACCAACACCAGTACAAACGCCCAGGCCGACCCCTACACCTACGCCAACGCCGCGTCCCTATCAACCCAATCAGCCGATACCCGCCGATCTCGCTTTCGTATTGGGCGAGCGCATCCGGATGCGGATCAGCCGAGACGGGAATGAGGTTGGGACATTGACGCTGCGTGCGGCCGAACGTACAGAGTTCCAGGGGAAAGATACACTTCTGCTGTCTGCGACCGTCTCGGGGATCGCTGCCAACGAGCCCAACCTTCGGGAGAACGACACTATGCTGGTCCGAGTGGATCCGGAGATGTTGTCGCCTCATTTCTATGAGCTTAGGGTGTCGGGAGCCCTGTCACAATTAAGCCAGACGGGTTCGTTCGACCAGGCCGCCGGCCAGGTTTCGATAGCCGGTAGGGAAAGGGTAGCGGTACCGTTCGGGACTCACACGGTCCTTTCGCTGCTGTACGCGATGCGTTCGTTCAATCTGCGGCCGAGCATCGTAACCGACAGCCCGGTGAACGACACGCGCGTCGCGGTATTTTGGTTTGACCGCCCCTCGGTGTTCTCGCTTCGGCCTTCGAACGCAGATGTAATTCTTCTAAATGGCGAACGGGTTCCCGGGCAGCTCATTTCGATCAACACACAGAACCCGCAGCTTGATGCTCTCGCGCCGAAGGTATGGCTTGGGAACGACGATCGGCGTCTGCCACTCAGGATCGCGGTCGGGAGCTATCAATTCGACCTTATCGACAGTGTTATCGAGATCCCCAGATAGTCCAAATAGCATAATTGAAGACGTGGAATAAACTGAAAGTGAAAGCCGCTTTCAATTATGGTATTGTGTTCCGTCGGTTCGGTTTTTCCCTTTTGTGGTGAGACCGGGGCGTGGGGATTTATATTTGCCTTTAACAAATGATGAAATTGTCTGAAGCAGGAATAGGCGATCACCTTCGAGTGGTGGAGGTGAGCGGAAACGGACGTGTTTCAAAGCGGCTGACCGAAATGGGCCTGGTGCCGGGAGTCGCCGTTTTGGTGATCCGGGCGGCCCCGTTCGGCGATCCTTTCCAGATACGGCTGCGTGGTTATGACCTTGCGCTCAGGCGAAGCGAGGCGGCCGGGGTGATCGTAGACGCAGAAGGAGGCAACGAAGCGTGAACGACGGGAAAGCCACCTCGGCCTTTGACCGTACGGTCGCATTGGCCGGAAACCCAAATGCGGGCAAGACAACACTCTTCAACGCCCTAACGGGCCTGAATCAAAAAGTAGCAAATTATCCCGGTGTAACGGTCGAGCGGAAGACGGGTGTTTGGCGCGCGGGAGAGGAAAAGGCCCTGGTGATCGATCTGCCGGGGCTCTACAGTCTGGACGCTTCCTCGATCGACGAAGCGATCGCCCGGGATGTGTTGACCGGTGAAAGGCCGGACGTACCAAAGCCGGATGTGGTTATCGCTGTGGTTGACGCTACGAACCTCGAACGAAATCTTTATCTGGTAACACAGCTGCTGGAGGGCCCACTGCCGGTGGTCATCGCCTTGACGATGATCGACGTTTTTGAAAAGGAACAACATGAACTGGATGTAGAAAGGCTTTCAGCGTTGCTCGGCGTCTCGGTGATACCGGTCAATTCGAGAAAAGGCAGAGGGATCACAGAACTGGCGGACGCCGCACGTGCGGCCGCACAGGCCGGGCCGCGAAATGTCAACAAGAAAGAAATCGAAGAAGGTACAAATCCGGTTTTCGCCAGATACAGCCGAATCTCGGAAATAGTCCAGCAGACGGTCCGCCATAACGACCGCGCCGCTCACCGTCTATCCGGCAAGATCGATTCGATATTGACGCATCGTTTTTTAGGACTGGCGGTGCTGGTCGCCATATTGCTCTTGATGTTTCAGGCGATCTTTTCATGGGCGGCAGTTCCGATGGACCTGCTTGACAGCGGATTTGGGGCACTTTCAGGAGCAGTCAGGGACCAGCTGCCGGAGGGAATACTCACCGATCTTTTGGTTGACGGTGTTATCGCCGGAGTTGGCGCGATACTCGTATTTCTGCCGCAGATCGTACTTCTTTTCATATTCATTTCATTGCTTGAGGATACCGGTTATATGGCGAGGGCCGCTTTTCTTTTAGATAAGCTTATGAGCCGCGTCGGGCTGCACGGAAAGGCGTTTCTGCCGCTGATCAGCAGTTTTGCATGTGCGATACCGGGAATAATGGCGACGCGGACGATAGAGGACAGGCGAGACAGATTTGCAACGATCATGATCGCTCCCTTTATGAGCTGTTCGGCCCGGCTGCCGGTCTATACGTTGATGATCGCCGCGTTCTTTTCCGGGCAGACTGTCTTTGGCTTCCTGTCGCTGGGTGCCGTGATAATGTTGGGAATGTATGGATTGGGGATCCTCGTTGCGATCGCAGCCGCATTTTTACTTAAGCGGACGCTGCTGAAGGCCCCGCCGCCGCCTTTCATAATGGAAATGCCGTCCTATCGGCTGCCGAGTCTGCGTACGGTGTTCCAGAACGTATTGGAGCGTGCCGGGCTGTTCGTAAAGCGGGCGGGAACGGTAATACTCGCGATCTCGATCGTACTGTGGGCGCTGACATATTTTCCACGAACGGAGACGACAGACCTTTCTGCCGGTCCGGCCATTGCGGAGGTTGAAGCGGAGAGCGTTCAGCTTCAGAACAGTTATGCCGGGATGCTCGGGCGGACGATTGAGCCCGTGATACAACCCTTGGGTTTTGACTGGAAGATCGGCGTAGCTCTTATTGCAAGTTTCGCCGCACGCGAGGTCCTCGTATCGACGCTGAGCATAATCTATAATGTCGGGAAGGAAGCCGATGCAGAATCGGAAACGCTGGTCGCGGCCATACGAAATGCAAAACGCGACGACGGCAGCCCGGTCTGGACGCCGCTTACGGCGGTGACGCTGATGGTCTTCTTTGTGCTGGCAATGCAGTGTATGTCGACGGTGGCCGTGGTCCGCCGCGAGACTAACTCATGGAGATGGACGCTTTTCATGGTTGGCTATATGACCGCACTTGCCTATTTCGCCGCCTTTGTTACCTATCAGGGCGGCAGAATGCTCGGCTTTGGCTAGGCCTTAGGGGGCAGGGGGTATGATATTTTCGCTGGAATTTGTGATCGCAGGGTTGTTTATCGCGTCAGCCGCAGCCTACCTTGGGATCAAGTTGGCGCGGAAGGTTCGGTTTCTTGGCGGCGACGCGAACTGCAACCTCGACTGCGGCTGCTCCAAGTCCGATCACGGACACATCGGATCTGATTGACTTCGAACGACACATTCTTGACCGAGGGCGTGCGGGCGATGTTTTTATCGACGCTCGCTTTTGCACTGGCGAATGTTTTCGTCAAACAGCTTTCGCACATTCCGGCGATGGAGATAGTTTTCTTTCGGTGTTCGATCGCGGCCCTGTTCTGTTTTATAGGGCTTTATCGTGCGGGGGCCGACTGGAAGGGAAGTAACCGGACCCTGCTGCTTCTCCGAGGTATATTCGGCACAGGAGCTCTCTATCTATTCTTTGTCACGGTTCAGAACATTCCTCTGGCGTCGGCAATTACGATCCAATATCTTTCGCCGATATTTACCACGGTGATCGCGATCTTCGTGCTAAGCGAAAAAGTGCGGGTGCCGCAGTGGTTCTTCTACACGATCGCCTTTGCCGGGGTGCTGCTGATCGAGCGGTTTGACCCGCGTATCTCTTGGTTCTATCTGATGATCGGGATAGTTTCGGCATTCGGTTCGGGAGTCGCCTACAACCTGGTCCGGACAATGAAGGGACGCGAACATCCGCTCACCGTCGTGCTCCATTTTCAGCTTGTGGGGATAGTGGTCGGCTTTTTCAGCTTATTTTTTGACTGGCGGATGCCGACCGGCTGGGACTGGGCCTATCTTTTTATGGTCGGGGTATTTTCGCAGCTTGGACAGATCTTTCTGACGAACGCTCTTCAGAGAGAGGCTGTCGCAGGGGTGGCGATAGTGAATTATTCGGGTATTGTTTACGCGGTATTGATCGGCTGGATAGTATTTGGGGAAAGCCAGACGGTTTGGTCGATGGGCGGAATGCTGCTGGTGATACTCGGTGTTCTTTTAAGTGTGCTTTATAGTAGAAAGGTGCGGGATCTGGAAAGGATCGAGTCAACCGTAGGATAGTTCGATAAATGAATGCTGAAAAAGGTGTCAAGATCAATGCCGCCGTTCTGACCGCGAGCGATTCGCGAAAGGCGGCAGACGACCTGTCCGGAACCGCTCTGGTCGGTGCACTTCTGGCAATGGGTGCTGAGGTGGCCGAACGCGTTGTTGTTTCGGATGACCTGCTTGAGATAAGAAAAGCCCTTCTAGGTCTGGCAGGACGCGAAGGCGTAAATCTTATTCTTACCACCGGCGGGACCGGCTTTTCGCCGCGTGACAATACGCCTGAGGCAACCCGTGCAGTTATTGAAAGGGAGGCTCCGGGCATAGCGGAAGCAATGCGTCGCGAGACGGCAGCGAAAACACCGATGGCGATGCTCTCTCGCGGGATCGCCGGGATCAGAGGAAAAACGTTGATCGTAAACCTTCCGGGGTCGCCGAAAGGCGCGCAAGAATGTTTTGAAGTGATCCGGCCGGTGCTCGCACACGCGGTTGAAATAATGAACGAAAATAAGGCCCACGATGATTAGGCCAATTCGCGCAAGAAACCGAACGATCGAACGCACGATCCTTTTGGTCGTGTTCGTGCTGGCGTCTGCTGCCGCTTTGTCGGTCGCGGCGCAAGCAGTTCGGCTCTCGACCGAGGCAGAGATGGTCGAACATCTAATGCAGGCGCCATGTGAGAACAAGGACAGGTTGGATGCGGTTCGAGAATTGTTCGTTCAGGCCGGTGCAGACGAGGCAGACATTCGGATCGATTCGTTCAGAAATGTCGAGAACCTGGTGGTCACAAAAAAAGGGGCCACTAATGAAACGATAATTGTCGGGGCACATTACGACAAAACTAAAGACGGTTGTGGGACGATCGACAACTGGTCAGGCATTGTGATAATCGCGCATCTTTACCGGACGCTGAGCGAAAAGGAAACGGAAAAGACCCTGGTCTTCGCTGCATTTGGCAAGGAAGAAATAGGGCTTGTCGGATCAGGGGCGATGGCGCGAAGCATACCCAGAAACGAGCGAGGATCATACTGTGCGATGGTCAATTTTGACAGTTTTGGGATGGGGCCGCCGCAAGTTCTTAGCAACGTCTCGGACAGAAAACTTACCGACCTCGCGGAAGAGATCTCAAAAGAGCTTGAAATACCGTTCGGAAAGGCGGGCATAGATATGGCCAGCTCCGATTCTGCATCGTTCCGGAACCAGCGAATTCCTGCCGTTACATTGCATGGACTGGGGCCAAAGTGGTTCGAGACCATCCATACCTCGAAAGATACTTTTCAAAATATCATACCCAATAGCGTGTATCTGGGTTACAGGCACGGCCTGGTGATGCTTGAAAGGATCGATGCCAGGCCGTGCAACGCATTTCGACGGTGATCATCTGGGTACAGCACCCTGGATGAACCGCGTTACGTCCAGCTTGAGCTTTTTTAGCGAACCTACCTCGATATACATCATATGGCCGGCTTCGTAGTATTCGGTCATGATGTTCCGACGTATCTGCGGTTCAAGGCTCAGCGCCGAAAAGGTATAGTCGGCGGCGAAGTAAGGCGTTGCCATGTCGTAATAGCCGCTTGCGAGAAAGACCTTCATATACGGATTTTTTCGCATTGCGCTTGAAAGGGCCTGGGTTGTATCGGCCCAGCCGTTATTGACGTTCCAGTTCCAAGGTGAAGTAATGCCGCCGCCGAGGATGTAGTACTCCAGGTCGGACTTAAAGCCGAGTTCCCGCCGGACGTAATCGTTGAACGTAGCCGTGTAAGGCGGACGAATTGCCGTCATGCTCGGGTCAAACTCGGGCGATTGGCCGCCGGCCGAACGGTCGATGCCGGTGAAGCGGCTGTCGAGCCTTCCCGTTGTCAGCCTGCGGTCCCTGAGCAATTCCTTGTTGAAGAGAGGGAGATCGATGCGGAAGTTGTGGTTACTTACGAATTCTCGCGAAAGTCCGCTCAGTCTGCTGAATTTATCAAGGAGAGCGGTTCTCTCCTGCGGCGAAAGCTGGTCTATACGGAAAAGAGCCGGTGCAAATTCGTTGATCGCAAAATTCTCTGCCTCGCGAAGCACCTCTGTCAGCGGTTTTTGCTGAAGATCAGGAGCCAGCTTTTTGTGATACCATGCGGTCGCCGCGTAAGACGGGAAGATGAGCACAAGCGGGACGTCGTTGTTCGCCGCAAACCTTATGGACTGAAAGTTCGTGACCATTGAGACCAGCGCTACGCCGTTCAAGCCGATCCCACGCTCAAAAAGATGATTTGAAAGCCCCGCTACCCTCGTGGTCCCATAGCTTTCGCCTACCAGGAATACGGGCGAGGACCAGCGTTCGTGGCGGCCGAGATACATGCGGATGAACTCGCCGGTCGATTCGATATCCCCATTCACAGAAAAGAATTTGCTGGCCAGTTCCGGCCTGGCCGCACGTGAATAGCCGGTCCCGACGGTGTCAACGAAGACGAGGTCTGTGAGGTCGAGCCAGCTATGTTCGTTCTCGACGAGTTCATAGGGCGGCGGCGGCATCAGTCCGCTGTCGAGCATCTTTACCCGTTTTGGCCCGAGAGCCCCTAGATGGAGCCAGACCGAAGCCGACCCCGGCCCTCCGTTGAACGAGAACATCACCGGACGGCGCTTCACGTCGCCGGGATTGTCCATCGTGTAGGCCATGTAAAAGATGCGGGCCTCGGTCTCACCCGAGACCGCATTTCTTATCGGCATAAATCCTGCGGTCGCAGTGTAATTTATCTGGCGGCCGCCGATGCGTGCAGTATGCTTAGTTACGATCGGCGGATCGTCGCCCGGGAGCGGGGACGGTGCCGCAGCCCGGGGAGTTTCAGCCGGACGGGGTGACTCCGCCGGCCTCTGCTGAGCTGATACGGCGGGAGTGAGAAGCAGGATCAACGCGAAAAAGATCGTCAACAACATAAACTTCTTACCTGATAGTTTCACTGACAATTTTTCCTCCGATCATCGTACCGATGCAGTTGGTGGTGTATTCAAATGGATCGCCGTTGTACATTGCAAGGTCGGCCTCTTTGCCGACAGCGATCGATCCCACGCGGTCGTCAATGCCGAGAATGCGTGCGGCGTCTATCGTTATGGCAGCCAGCGCATTAGCCGGGCCGAGGCCCTGAGCGGCTGCGATCGCTGCCTCAAACAGCACGACCCGAGTTTTGGGCACATAGCCTTCATATCCGCTCTGGAGCGCAAAGGGAATGCCCGCGGCCTTTAGTTTTGCGGCGGTTTCCATGGAGAGATTTTCGCGTTCGCCCCCGGAGCGGGCCATGGTCGGATGCAGAATCACCGGAAAGCCGGAGGCCTTTATTTCGTTGATCACGGCCTGGGCTTCGGCGGCGCCTTCAAGCACGATGCGGATGTCGAATTCCTTTGCGATCCTCAGCGCGGTCATAATATCCTGGGCACGCTCGGCGTAAACCAGCAGAGGTACTTCGCCCTTGATCACCTGCATCATTATCTGCGACCGGAGGTCACGCGGAGCATCTGACTTTTTCGAGTTCTCCTGAGCCTTGATGAGTTCAGCCCTAAGCATCGCAACCTGTTTGGCCCGCGTGCCCGGAGAGCGGCCCTGGCCAGCCATTCCGCTGCCTCCGAGGGCCACCGAGATCATCGAAGTTGCTCTTACCGTCACCTCGTCCACATTTTTTCCAGCGGTCTTGGCGATCATCAATTGTCCCGACGAAAGCGCGCCGGGCTGGTGCCCGGTGTGGATGGTAGTAACACCAAATTCGCGCACCCATTCGACCAGCTTTTCCTCAGGATTATAGGCGTCTATCGCACGCAATTCCGGTTGGAACGATCCGCCTCCGTCGAGGCCCATCTGGTCGTGTGGTTGATTTAGATACCCGTTGAGCCCGACAACGGTTCGGGCGTCGATAAGGCCGGGCGTTACTACCTTTGCCTCAATGACGCGATAGTTGGCCGGTATTTGGACGCTTGCTGCGGGGCCGACCGCGGTGATCTTGCCGTTGTTGACCAACACCACCCCATTTCTGATGGGTTCACCCGCCATCGTCCAAACCGTCTCACCCTTTACGGCGATCTGGGCCGAAACAGCGATCGAAAGCAGAAGCGAACAACAGATCAGGACGAGGAAGCTGAAACAAATTCTTAGTCCAAGGGTTTTTGCTTTGTAATTCATTAGTTTCCACCTCCTACATAACCGTCGAAACATTCGATATGGGCCATCTCTTCGTTACCGGCACCAAAACCACCCACCGCGAGGATAAAGTCGCGCGGGTCGCTGCGGTCGAAGACCTTGTTCCCGTCGACCCAAGTCTCGAGCACATGCGTATAAACGCTGAGCGGATCGCCGGAGAGCACTATAAGGTCGGCATCCTTGCCGACCTCAAGCGAGCCGACCCGGTCCTGGAGGTCCATCATTATCGCGTTTGCCATGGTGAGGGCATAGAGCGCCCCTTCACGCGACATGCCTGCCCTTACTGCGAGGCCGGCTGAGCGGAGGAAAAGCCGCGAGTCGGTAATACCGTCGTCGGTATGAAAACCAACGAGAGCTCCGGCCTTTTCAAGTGCGGCACCGTTCTCGAATTTGATGTCCATTGTCTCTAACTTGCCACCCGGCGAATCGATAAAGATGATCGAAGCAGGTGCCTTTGCGGCGGCGATCTCGTCGGCAACCTTCCATGCTTCGGAAACGTGCTGCAGGACTATTCGGAAGCCGAATTCCTTTTGCAATCGAAGCGCCGTCAGGATGTCGTCGTGGCGATGGGTGTGGAAATGGACCATCCGTTTGCCTTCGAGAACCTCGACGAGAGTTTCCATCGCCAGGTCGCGCGAGGGCATCTTGCTGGCATCGCCTCCCGCCTTTTCTATCCTTCCCTTGTAATCCCTTGCCTTGACGAACTGTTCGCGAACAAGTTGGGCGGACTTTCCTCTGGTTCCCGGAAAGCTTCCGCCGCCGGCGCGTATGGAATTGGTGCCGTTGGCAAACTTGATCCCGCCCATATATCGGCCGTCCCTATCATAAATAAGAAGATCATCGATCTTGTTTGCCCCGTCGCGAAGCTTGAGATAGAGGGTCTGGCCACTATTGAGGTGTCCGGAGCCGGGCATTACGTTCACGGTAGTGATGCCGCCGGCCTGAGCCTTCTGAAAACCGGGCGATCGTACATTCAGTGAATCGAGAACGCGGACATCGGGCTGTATCGGCCCGGAGCCGTCTGCGCCGGCTGTGCCTCCGATATGGCTGTGAGTGTCCACAAGGCCGGGCATGATGGTCTTGCCCTTCATATCGTTGACCTGTGCACCGGACGGCGGCCGAACAGTGGCAGATGGGCCAACTGCGGTGATCTTGCCGTTATGTATGACGATCGTTCCATTTTCGATCGGTTGGCCTACGATCGGGATAATCCTGGCGTTCGTAAAGGCGATCGGCTGTTGCTGTCCCAAAACAGGACATACAAGAAGCACCGATGCAGCAATGCTCAAAAATAAGGTCTTCATTACTTGCTCCTCATTGAAAATTTGTGCGGTGATTGTATTGATAAAGTGCAATGATTTGAGACCACTGTCAAGATACAGCACACGAAATCGGGCAATTTTGCTGTATTTGGGGGAATGGCATAGCTGGCAGAGTCCAAATCGATTACCGTAAATAACAGCAGCAAAACGACTTACGGAGTCGAGGTGGCATTTGGCATAGTGATTGAAATAGCGTAAGTTCGTCAGAACCTAAAACTGATATGGGGGACAATTACCTATGAAAAAGATATTTGCTATTGCAGTATTATTCACATTCGCGATAATGACGGCCGTGCCGGAGACATTTGGACAGACGAGACGGTATCGCGACAGGAGCAACACTAAGGGATTAGCGACGAACGCCGCGATCGTTGGCGGCGGTACCGTGATCGGAGCGTTGATCGGCGGCAAAAAGGGGGCGGCCATCGGGGCAGGAAGCGGCCTGATATACGCTACAAGTCGAAACGGGACGAAACGTCGTTACGCGAACAGCAACACCCGTCGGGCGCTTAAGGTTGCCGGCGGAACGCTCGTCGGTGCAGGTGTAGGCGGGTTTGCAGGAAAGCGTGGTGCCGCGATCGGTGCTCTGGCAGGAGCGGGTGCGACGTATCTTTACACAAAGAACGGACGCCGATACTACAGAGCGCGAGACGGACGTATCTTTTACAGATAGTCATTTTGTAAACTGGAATAGAAGGGTGGGCCTTTGACGGGCCCGCCTTTTTTTATTTTGTGTCTATCGGCAGGCTGACCGCAAAGGTTGTGCCGCGGGGGCCGCTTTCGCTGATGTCAATGGTACCGCCGTGCGCGGTTACGATCCCATAACAGACAGCGAGGCCCAATCCGGTACCTCGACCTGCCGGTTTTGTCGTAAAGAACGGGTCAAAAACGTGTCGCTGGGCCGATTCGGTCATGCCGGAGCCTGTATCCGACACCTTGGCTACGACCTTGCCGCCCGAAACCATTGTCGCTACGCGAAGCAACCCCTTTCCCTGCATTGCGTCTCTGGCATTCAAGAAAAGATTAAGGAAAACCTGCTGCAGTTGGTCGGCGTCAGCGAATACTTCCGGCATATCCTCGGCAAGATGAAGTTCGAGTTCAAGTTTCTGAAATTCGGCATCGAAGGCTGCAAGCCGAATGCTTGAACGGATCACTTCATTTATGTCCGTACGGGTCTTGGCAGCGGGCCGCAGCCGTGCAAAATCGGTAAGGTCTTTCGTGACTCGCTTGATCCGGTCTATCTGTTCGAGTATCAGGGCGTGCTGTTCAATATCGTTGCCGTTTGAACGTGCCTCTCGTTCGAGCATTTGGACCATCGACGATATAGCAGCCAGCGGATTATTGACCTCGTGAGCGACACCGGCCGCAAGCGTACCGATAGCCGCGAGGCGGTCGCTTCTGAGGAGTTGATCGTTCATGGATCTTAGCTTCTCGATATCGGCAGCCATTTTGCGGCTCATCTCGTTGAACGAATCGGCGAGCAGCCCTATCTCATCATTGCTTTTTCTTAGATCTGCCTCGGTCCCATAGTTTCCTTCCGTTACGCTGACGGCGGCCACGGTTATCCGCTGCAGCGGTCGCGAAACGGTCCGGACGATCAGCAGCAGAAGGAGAAGATTGGGCACCAGGGCAGAAACCACGCTGAAGACAAGATATTTTCGCCACGCCTCAAAATCCATACCGTTTCTAAATGCCCACCACGCGATCGGCACCTGAAAGACGAAAAAACTAAAGATAGCAACGGAAGCAATGCTAAGAGCAACCTTGTAAGTCAGGGGAAAAAGGCGGAATTGGTCTAAAGCGGTTTGGAGCGAAAACAACCGGAAGTTCGAAATGGCATAGGCGTAGATGATCACACCCGGCAAAACGAAGATGGAGCTGTACGGCAGCAGCCGATAGTCGTCGAAGTAGGGAAGAATGATGTTCGCAAAGGTCTTGAGCACACCGGTTATGACGACCGCCCAGAGGATGGCGCCAACCTGCTGGCCCATCTGCGTTCTTTTGAATCGACGGTACTTGGTATAGAGAACCCCGGTGCCAAAAAAGTAAACAAAGTAAACGTAGGCTACAAAGAGATAAGCAAGCGGCGAGAGCTCGATGTAAAAGGCACCGTTTTCGAAACCCACACGAGTCCAAAGCAGCCCGAACAGTGCCGTTGGTATTAGGATCAGGCCGGGAGCAAACAAAACAGCAGCCCGCTTCCTCGGTGTTCGAGCATTTTCCGGAAACACCCATGCGAAGACCGAGAGGGCGAACTGCATCAACATCGCAATAATAAAACTTGCGGCTACCCACCATCCCTCTCCGAAGGCTTCGTCGTGAAAGTTCCAGAAGACGAGGTCTTTTGTGGTCCAAAGTGCCAGGAATAGAATGAAGGCAGCGAAGGTCTGATTGCTCCGCTGGCGCGGGTCGGCAACAAAAACATAGAAGCCCAGGAGGACAAGCAGAAACAGGGCGAATAGATGCAGAAGTACGAGCATCGGATAGATGATAATTCCCGCAGCCCGCCGGACAAAGTCCTTAACCGAAGTATATTTATCTGGAAAGCCTGAACTTCAGGTTGATCCCAATGCCGTTGATGTTGCGGATGTGACCCGAACGATTTCTTCGGTTCAAATAGAGTAGTTCAAATGAAAATGACCGATTGACATGTTTCGATATACCCACAGAAAACTCGTTCGAACTGAATCTGGCGTCTCGTGCCTCAAAAAAGACCTCGTTGGCGACGAATGGGGTAACAACCTCTTTGCGGTCTATCCGGATAGGATAACGGGCGGTGAGTTTGTTTCGCAGCCGGACAGAATCGCGGTTTGCGTGCCGAAGCCGATATTCGACCCGTCCGCGGTATCTTAGTTCGACGGGGGCAGGCTTCCAGCCTGTGGAAACATCGAGACGAAATCGCTGTTCAGTCTCTTTGCTGTTTCGAATAGGCTCCCCGAGGCGAAAATAGTAGCTTGGCGTAAGCGTCACTTTTCGGCTCAATCGGAGATCAAATCCGAAACCCAAACGTCGATCGACCGGATATAAGCGGTTCTGACCTAAACGAAGGGTTCCGAGAATGAACAGCGAGACCGAGTCCGTCAACTGTTCATTAATTTTGGACTGTTTCAATGGGATAACGACCGTGGTCTCGCTCCAAACCTGGAAATCATCGTCGTCTGCCGAATCCTGGGCCAAACAATCGAAGGCCACGATCGAAATGATGATCAAACTGAAAAACGGCAGCGAAGCGCGGTTCATTACGGGCTCTAGGCGTCGTTGACTGTTGACACGTGACCGGTCTCCCAAAAAAAAGACCGCATCATTTGTATCAAAGTCCGTAGACTGAGGTTACAACTAAGTTACGACAATGTTACAGAAAGACTAGCAGTGCGTTGGTAGATTTACAAACTGAGAATGTATCCGCATATGGAGAGGGTGATGCCGGCTGCTATCGGGGCAAAATGTCGGAGGTCCACGTGACTGTCCCGTTCCAATAGACGTGTAAGGACAGCAAAAACCGGAAGTGAAACCCCGCCGACGACGGTGCCGATGATCGCGCCGGGAATTGCTCCGAAGACAAAGAAAAAAACTCCTCCAGCCAAGCCCGAAAGGGCTCCCCATGCAGCCCCGAGCAGCGTTAACAGGACTATGGCCGGTAAGGCCCGCCATTCAAAAAAGATGCGGGCATATTTTTCTACTCGTTTCCCGAGGAAGTAGCCCATTACACCGGTTATCGCGGCAGCCAATACAAATAAAGCGGAGATAAGCGAAAAGCTTGGTGAGACAGTTTGAACATCGGCCAGGAGGCGTATCGCGATCGCCAATGTAGGGAACAATCCGAGAGAGAGACCAAAGAGCGAATAAGCCTGCGATGTAAGCAACGGGTATCTGAATGTTTCAACCCCGCCCAAACGAGATCTCTTCAGCGAAACCTCGCGTTCGCGTTCCAATTCTTTGTTTACATGCAATAAGACTTCAAGCCTTTGTCGAACCCCTTCTAGTTCGTCATCTTCAAAGCTTGACCCCCTTGCTCGGCCTGATCTGTACTGCGGATCCATGTCGATATCTCCATATCAGTTCCCGTTCCCGGTTCGCTCGTTTGCTCAACGTCTCGTATGAGATCCAGGAGTTTCTTGTCATCGACGGCAATGGCGACCCTGGCGACAATATCCATAAGCCGCTCGGCATCCGTAGGTCCGAGGAGCGTGATCCGCCCCCGAATGCTCAACATCAAAGAATGCCGTGCATCACTCAGATGTCTTTCAAGCCGGTTTCGGTTGCGTCGGCTGATGCATTCCAAGGCGACGGATTCGTTTGGATGGCCGCTTATCGAAAAGATCGTCGTTTCGACTATGGCATGTCCATCTTCTGCAAGGGCCTCTGACAGGCCGACGAACCGATCGATCCTGTAGGCGAGACTATCTTTCCCAAATTCTGAGAATCGTGTGTCGGATAATTTGACAAAGATTCTTTCGGGTTCCGTGATAGGTTTTCCGAGATTTTTACGCTTGTATCTGATAGGACGGCTTTTTCTTTCGCTGAACGCGACCACTAGGAAACGGATCGCAAAACGCGGCCAGGTGACCAGGTCGATCAACGGCTTAAAGATCACTCTCCCACCATGATCGTACCTATTTTGCTGAAGCAATGAATACATTCCGACCGGTGCGCCGAATGTAAAATAAATGATCGCTATGTCGAAAAGTGTCATCTAAGTATAACTCTGGCAAAAAATGTTCCATTTGGTGTGTGTCCGCATTCGCTGCAGTGTGGCGTCTAGACAGTAGGAGATACGGGCATCCCGGCTTGAAGCGGGAACTTTTCGACCCGGTATTTCGTTAAGTTTTATTAGCAGAACGCAAAAAATCCGTGCATCCGGTTCGCAAAATGCAAATAATTTGTTGGCGATCGGAGATAAACCGAAAGGAAAATGCAAAAAAAAGACTTCCGTACGTCAAATTGTGGCACGCTCATTGCACTAATTTCTGGCGTAAGGTTCAAAAGATCAGTAGATCTCCCACTTTTTGATCGAAACTAATACAAGGAGGATGCAATTATGACCAACAAAGCGAAAGTACGTGTTATAAAGAAGAACGATATTGCTGTGAAGAACAAGCCCGCGCCGGCTGAGACTAAGTCAAAGCGAGAGGCGGCTCGTGAAATGGTATCGACGGTCTCGACGTGGGTGAATGATTTCCAGTCACGAAAGCGGGATGAGACGAAGATCGCGTTCGAACAGCTCTTTGCACAACACCCACAGCCATCCGAGTCCTAGGCTCCGTCTCCTTTTATCCCATATCGGGGCCTCGCTCTAAATCATTTGATCGCAATTAGTTAGCTAAAGCGTCAGCAGGATGCAGATGGCCGGATAGCGCCCGGCGGCAAAAATTTGTATCTTGCTTCGTCAGTTGCGTATGTGGTGACGTCGCTGGTATTCTCTAGGTCGTTCACTCATCAACAATAGCGTTTTATGGAAGGCAAGGTTGCAATCGTAACCGGTGCAAGCAGCGGTATCGGCCGAAGCACCGCACTGGCACTGGCGGCAAGGGGTGCGCGAGTTGTCGCGGTCGGGCGAAATGAAGCGGACCTAGGCTCGCTACGGGACGCGGCGAGGGATCTCCCGGGGAACCTCCAGATCCATTTGGCGGACGTAACGGAGTTGTCTCAAGTTGACCGTCTTGTGTCAGAAACGGCCGAGTCAGTGTGTCAAATTGACATACTTGTCAATGCCGCAGGGATCTTACGGAGCGGTTCGACCGAAAACACGACCTTGGATGATTGGGACAAGATGATGGACGTCAACCTACGGTCGGTGTTCTATCTGATGCAGAAGTGCATTCCGTACCTGGAAGCGACAAGAGGGAATATAGTAAATGTTTCGAGCGTAACGGGAACAAGGGCGTTTCCGGGGGTCGTAGCCTATTGCGTTTCTAAGGCCGGGCTTGACCAATTAACGAGGTGCGCCGCGCTCGAACTGGCTCCGAAGGGCATCCGCGTAAATGCGGTCAATCCCGGCGTAGTTGAAACGAACCTCCACAAACGTGGGGGAATGAGCGATGACGATTACGAGACATTTCTCGAAAATACAAAGAATACGCACCCACTTGGACGCCCGGGCAAGCCGGACGAGATCGCTGAACTGATCGTTTTCCTGGCCTCGGATGCGGCCGGGTGGATAACGGGAGCGACCTACGCGATAGACGGCGGACGGGCCCAGACCTGTGCAAGATAAATGGAAAAAATTCAGCGGACGGCAGGTTAACGAGAATTGAGGATCCAGCTACTGCCAAGTACCTTTGACGAGGACGGCGCGGCATCACCGGGCCAGCATCTGACCTGTTTTGTCATAAACGACAATGTGGCGATCGATGCCGGAAGCCTTGGGATGGCCGCGAACGATCGTCAACGCAAACAGGTTCGTGACATCGTACTTTCACATGCCCATCTGGATCATATCGCCGGGCTTCCACTTTTTATTGACGACCTCTTTGCGACACTTGAGAGCCCTATAAGGATCCACGCCTCTGTCGAGATCATAGACGCATTAGAGACAAGCATCTTTAACTGGTCGGTTTACCCGAAGTTTTCCGAGCTAGATAACGCACACGGCAAGGTTCTCGAATATGTGGCGTTTGAGCCGAATACACCTTTTGCGTTGAGAGGCCTGGAGATCACTCCATTCAGTGTGAACCACAAAGTGCCGAGTTTCGGATTCATCGTTTCCGATACGCGATCTAAGATACTTATCACGGGCGACACCGCAGAAATGGACGACCTATTGGAGACAGTCGAGCAAGCGGGCGATCTGGATGCGATCCTGATAGAGTGTGCATTTCCGAACGAGATGGCCGAGCTCGCAGAGATCTCTCATCATCTTACGCCGGCCCGGCTGGCGAACCAGCTAAAGGAACTTCGCCCCGGTTCCTGCCGGATCTACTGCGTAAACCTGAAGCCGATGTATCGAGACAGGATCATCAGCCAGCTGGCGGATCTGGATGTGCCGGATCTGTCTGTATTTGAGGTCGGAAGGGCCTATGATCTCTGATCGGGTTTTGAAGCCCGGGTGCGGCGGAAAACAATAGGTTCAAACGATGCCTGTCGGTGCTGATCAGGAAAATCATAGAGAGAAACCCGGCCATTGGAATGCACGGTCTTGATGCGAAAGGTTCTTTCCTCACGCGTCTTACCGGGCATTATCTCTGCCCGGAACGTTACCTGCATTTCGGGCCTGGCCCATACGTCTCCCGAACCTTGCTTTGATCTATTGTTCGACATCTGTTTCGCTGATCCCTATCCGTTTCTTGTGTTTTGAGTGTCGTTGCGAAGGGTGGATCTTTTCTTCAGGCCGGTCACTGCTGATCTTATGTCCGGGCGGCGCAGTCGGTTTTCGGATCGACTCATAGATCGAGCGCTTTCGTCTTTTCTTTTTGCCGCCGGACACCGATTCCGAGTATAACAGAAATTACGAACTTACCGGACGCTCCAGAAATTGTATTGGGACGTCAGGCCAATAACCGTCGGGATCGGTACATCCCGCATTGGCTGAGAGTATGAAGCAAGGGCGACAACGAGCTGATAGCTACCCCCGGAGCGATAGCCGCCGTGCGCACGTCCATAGCAGGGACACAGATATCCAGCCGCCCTTTTGGCCCGACGCGGCGCCATATTACTCTTTAGCATTTGTGTCTGCCGCACTGTTGTTCCTACTTGTCCTGATAGTGTTCCTGGAAGAGCCGGAGGAATTCCGGTATTCGGTACCGGCGGTGTCAGCCGGGGTTTTAGCTCTCGGGACGGTGCTGTTTCGTGAGATCGTAATGCGGAAAGCGAGGCGGAGATTTATCGAAGACCAGCGAGCCCTTGACCGCAATCTATCTGTCAACGGCATAGGCGACCGGAGGCGAATTCGTAACAACCGGATGTCTCTCGACGAAAATGCCCGGCTGGTCTCAGAAATAAAAGCTAAATCAAAGGCCGCTCGGACGCTTGGAAGGGTCGGTCCGGCGCATCTGGAGGTGTCGAGACTTTGCGAGGCCTATATAGAGAAGGTCGCGCTGGAACTCCCGCATGTATCCAGCCGTTCGCCTCGGCTTCCGGCGCTTCATAAGGGAAGAAAGGAGGTGGGGCGGCTTCACCGAAAACACCTGTTGATCTGGACCGAAATCGAGACCCGCGAATTGACCCGCCGGGCCGGCGATTGTGCTAATATACTGGAGCGGCTTGAGTTAACGTTGAAGGCGAGAGACACGGTGGACGCCGCGCTGGCCCATTATCCGGCTGGGCGAGAATTGACCGAATCGAGGGAGATACTTGACGAATTGGTTACCTCGGTAAGGGTTGCCGAGCAGATGCAGCAAGCCGACGCAGCCAAAGAGAACGGTCAGATCGAGACAGCCCGAACCCATCTAAAAGATGCGCTTAAGATGTTCACAGATTCTATGCTCTCAAAGCCCGATTTTGCTCTGCTTGCGGATTCGCTGGCTACGGAGATAACAAAGATAGAGTCAGAGATTGAGGCGGGGCCGTTAAATTAGTTAGGCCGTCTTTAAGGAATCCTGCAAAATGATTTCCCAGAAATGCCCCAAGTGCCGGAGCTCAAGGATCAGAAAAGGATATCGTCGAACGATGATCTGGTCTAAGATCTTCTTCCGATACTACCTTTTGTGTGATAACTGCAATCTTGAATTTCGCGGTTTTGCTGTCCCGGGCACCGTATCAAACCGCTCAAGGCGGGAGCCGAAAAAGAACAACAACGACCAATGACGAGACGGCATGGCCTTCGAATGCGATCCGTAAAGCGAATGGTTCGGCCTTTCGCACTAAATGATCCGCTGCAAGAAGTGATCGAGCGATGGACACACGGCCTGATCGCGCTCGGTACGATGCTCGTTTTGTGGACGGCCTTTGCCATTATTCCGATAGTAGCCCAAGATCCCCAGCCAAGACGGGTCAGACCGGGGCCGGAGCTTATACGGGCCGGTGACATCATCGATGTTGACGTTGTCGGGAGCCTGGAATTTGACTGGCGGGGAGGTTTGACGCCGGAGGGTTTTCTGGAGGGTTACGACCACCTCGAGGAACCGATCACCGCGCTCTGCCGGACGGAACGATCGGTAGCCGATGCGATCACAGAGGGGCTGTCGACGATCCTCCGCGACCCACAGGTGAATGTCAGGATAATCGACCGTTCGAACCGCGCGGTTGCATATATCGACGGCGGGGTGCGGATACCGCAACGCCTGAGAATAAACCGGCCGGCGAGGCTAAATGAGATCATTGCGGTCAGCGGTGGGATAACAGACACTGCGAGCGGAGAAATAACCATATTTCGCCGCAGCGACCTGAGCTGTGAGGGGGCCAACCAAGCCGACGACGCAGGCAGCGAAAGCACATCCGGTGTGGGCGAGACGACGGTAATGAAGCTAACCGTCTCCGATCTGTTGAAAGGCGATCCCGACGCGAATCCCTTCATTCTTAGCGGCGATATCGTTACGGTGCTGCAGGCACAGCCGGTATATGTGATCGGCGGCGTGAACAATCCGCGAATGGTCTCGTCTCGGACCGAGTTGACGGTCGCGAGGGCAATTCTCTCGGCGGGAGGCATCGCCAAGGGCGGGATCGCGGATTCGGTGACCATTTACCGCCGTGTCGATGGGGTACAGGAGACCATTCAGACCAGTTTTCGACTTATCCAGACAGGCGATGCAGTGGATGTCCCGCTGAAGCCGTTCGATATCGTGGATGTCGGTCAAAAAGGCGTTTCCGCCAGGAGGTTTCCTCCGCTGGTCGATGCGATGCCCGGCGCCGGCGGAACGCGTTCACGACTGCCACTCCGGATCATCGACTGATGTCTCAGGCCAACTACGCCCGCGAAATAAATTGTAATGCAAAGAAAAATTTGGTTAACTAATCGTTAGCCTCTGAACTTGGGGGCACATAGATCTATGTCTAATCGTGAACGAAAATTGGGCCGCCGCGGCGCGGTGTTTCTTTGGCTTGGCGCAACCGCCATCGTGATAATGACCCTGGTCTATCTGGAACAGATAGCACTTCTTTACCTGGTGGCGACTGTCGGTCTTATTGTGCTGCTCCTGGTGGTAGCGTTCTCCGATCTTGAGAGTCTCGATCGGGAAACTGCCGAGAGTTTTGCCAGAGGAAAGGACTGATACCTTTTCTGATGTTACGGATCCTAAGAATCTGCTTAGCAATCCTTGTTGTATTGGCGCTCCAGGCCAGTGCTTTCGCTACGTCATTTTATTCGGAAGGCCCGCGTTTGCGGTCGAAGATCGCCTGGAAGGAGAAGGAGATCTCGATAGCGATCTCCGATTCGTTCTTTGGCGAGATCCCGAACATAAAGGCCGGCAGCGACGTTTCCGGGGCCATCGAACGAAGCCTCGCTTCATGGGAGCGGGCATTAGGGATCACGTTTCTTCCAGGCTATTCCTCTCTCGAAGACGTCAGCCCGAGCGGGGCAGCCGGTGACGGAATTTCGCTGATAACCGCGGCCGCGACGAACGACAACCTACGGATCTTTGGCCCGAATACGGCCGACATCCCCGCAGCAACCCGAATATTCTACGACGCGGAAGGGAACATAACCGAAGCGGATATAGTTCTGAATCCGCTATTTCAATTTTCGACCGACGGTACCTTTGGCACTTACGATCTTGAGTCCGTTCTGGTCCATGAGATCGGGCACCTCCTTGGGCTAGACCATCTTCCCGTTCCGGGTGGTGTGATGTCCGGCCATCTTGCTCGAAACGGGCTTTACGGCGTTGCTCATTTTAGTCAGCGAAAACTGACGGCGGCGGATCTTGTTCTTGGCCATTCGCTTTATGGATCGCCGGAAACCGACGAAGATTGCTGTGCGGAAATATATGGGCGAGTTGAGCAGGAAAAGAGCGGCGAGAAAGGGATCATCTGGCTGGAAAATGCGGAGACCGGCACTTTGGCCGCCGCCATCGAGCCGAACGCGAACGGGTATTATGAACTGAAAGGACTCGGTTCCGGCCTGTATTCGGTTTATTGGAGCTCGGCCGCATTTGGGACGGAACATCGTTGGATCGATACTCTGCTTCTGGAAGTCGGGGACCGGATCGAGCTTGCAGTCTCGCCGGGACAAGCATCTGTGGATGCGGCATTTGAACATATCGGCCTGATAGGACAATTATCGGTGGCATCTTTGCCGCTTAACCGTGGCAGGACGTTTACCGTCTATCTGGCGAGCCGAGCTCAGGACGTTCAGGGACTTGCAGTGTTTTCGACTTCGCCGTTCATAGAAGTATCAGAAACGGTTACCCATATTCGCACGGGTCGCGATGACCTAAGGGTCGTTATGGTAGATGTGACCGTCGCGGACGATGCTCCGGAGGGCTCGTATTCATTGCTCGCAAGGGATGTCAGTGGTAGAAGGTCATTTCTGCCCGGTGTGTTAACGGTCACTGAATTTACCAACCCCTGGCTAAAGCGAGAATCTTCGTCCCGGCCATAAAAAAACGCTTGCATTTGTAACGAATTGGTGCATAATCGAGAAGTTCACCTCCCCGGTGAACATCGGTCGCGAGGGGTGAGGACTCGCGACTTAAGGGGCGACGGTGTGGGAGACGTCGCCCCATAAAATTTGCCAGAAGCTGTTTTTTTGCAGCGGTTAGGGCCCTGTGGGCCAGACGCGTCGCGGAGACCAAGCGTGGCGTAGGGTAAGAAATCTGATCGGGTCAAATAATGCCGCCGGGAATTTTCGACGGGCGGCTTTTCTGTTTGGGTGATGAAACCAACCAAGGGTCAAGGCAGGATCGGAAGATGGCTCGCCGGAGGATCCCAGACCGGGGGCGATGGGGGAGTAACTCATCAGGAACATCCGTGGTGGAAAGTGATGTGCCTCACCGGGGTAGATTATTTTTCCACGCTGGGATATCAGCCGGGCATTGCTCTGCTCGCGGCGGGGGCATTATCACCGTTTGCGACGCTGGTCCTTGTTTTGCTGACGCTGTTTGGTGCGCTGCCGATGTATAGGCGGGTTGCCGAGGAGAGCCCCTATGGGGACGGGTCGATATCGATGCTTGAGCGGCTTCTTTCTCGCTGGAAGGGGAAGATGTTCGTGCTCGCCCTGCTCGGTTTTGTTGCGACAAGCTTTATCATAACTATTACGCTTTCGTCGGCCGATGCGACGGCCCATATCATCGAAAATCCGCTGATAGAGCACAACCTCTCATTCCTTTTAGACAGGCGGGTGGCTGTGACCCTTGTGTTGATAGCGGCTTTGGGAGCGATGTTCCTGCGCGGTTTCAGTGAGGTGATAGGGCTGGCGGTGGGGATAGTTGCCGTATTTCTGCTGCTTAATGCGATAACGATCGCTTTCGCGTTCTATCATATTGTGGCGGTCCAGCCGGAGACGATCCCATCGTGGCAGGCCCTTATCTGGAGCCATCCGAACGTGAACGGCAGCATCTTTTTGTTGATAGCTGCGTCGCTGATGGTATTTCCAAAGCTTGCGCTCGGGCTTTCAGGATTTGAGACCGGTGTCGTGGTCATGCCGCTGGTCAAGAGCGATTCACCGCCGCCCGAGGCCGGGGTTTCGCTTCATCACACGACACAATCCGACGGAGCAGAGCCCTCTGAGGAATACAAGCGCTATATCGACGGACGAATAAAGAACGGCAAGAAACTGCTGACTGGTGCCGCCGTAATTATGAGCGTGTTTCTCGTCGGCAGTAGTCTTGTTACAACGATGCTTGTCCCGCCGAACGAGATCCAGGAGGGAGGGAAAGCGTATGGCCGGGCGATCTCCTACTTGACACACGAGTTCCTGGGCAGCGGATTTGGTACGCTCTACGACATCTCCACGATCGCCATACTCTGGTTCGCGGGGGCGTCGGCAATGGCCGGCCTGTTGAATATAGTTCCGCGATATCTGCCTCGATATGGAATGGCTCCCAATTGGGCACGTGCCACCCGCCCGCTGGTATTGATCTTTACGGCAATATGTTTTGTTGTGACGATAATTTTCGATGCGGGTGTGTCCTCGCAGGGGGGAGCCTACGCCACCGGGGTTTTGATGCTGATGACCTCGGCCGCATTTGCTGTCACCATTTCCGCAAGGAAGAAAGGCCATCGTTCGTGGCTTATCTATCTGGTGATAACAATAGTATTCGTTTACACGACCGCCGCAAACATCATCGCCCAGCCAAGCGGCATCAAGATCGCGTCGTTCTTTATACTTGCGATAATCGTCTCGTCGCTGATCTCGCGTGCGATGCGGACGACCGAGCTTCGCGTGGAAAAGATCGAATTTGACGAAACCGCTCTTGCGTTTCTTGAGGACGCAGCTGAAGGTGACGTTCGGATAGTGACGAACCGCCGTGAGGTCGGAAATGTGGGCGAGTACCGATTCAAGGAGCACGAAAAGCGGGTGGACAATCATATACCTTCTTCAGACCCCGTCCTGTTCTTTGAGGTCGATCTCGGAGATGCGTCGGAATTTACCGGGGCATTGCGGGTGAGAGGCGTCGATGTCGAAGGCTACAGGATCTTGAGGACCGAATCACCCGCGGTCCCGAATGCCATCGCGGCATTGCTAATACACATAAGGGACCGAACCGGAAAGATACCGCACGTCTATTTTGGCTGGAGCGAGGGAAATCCGGTGATGTATCTGATCCGGTATATCTTTTTCGGCGAGGGCGACACGGCCCCCGTAACGCGCGAGATACTGCGGCAAGCCGAACCAGACCCGGAGTTAAGGCCAAATGTTCATGTAGGCGGATAGAAGGATCCGCTATTCAGGAGAGCCCAGGAGAGACGGGTTCATGTCGAGAAAACACGATCTGCAATAGACCGGGCGACCCTGAGAAGGATAGAAGGGCACCGTGGTGCGTTCGCTGCAGCGGGCGCAGTCCACCGCAACTTCGATGCGCTGTTTGACACCCGATTCCTGTGCCGCGGCGATGGCCGCTATGCGGTCGTTCTTGGCCTGTTTACATGGCTTGCAGCGTTTAGGCGGGTTAACCAGATTCTTGTCCCGGAAAAATGCCTGTTCGCCTGCTGACCAGACGAAATTGGTTCCACAGTCGATACAGTTCAGTTCCTTGTCGTCAAATTCGGCTTCGGGCGGGAGATTGGTCAGTACTACACCATTGTTTGAGTCAAAACTTCCTTCTGACATTTTGTCTCCCCTTATGCGAACATTATCTCAGGCAATGGTCTGAGTCCGCCGCTTACCGCGGACAGCATCTACAGCAGGGATTTTCCAAGATGCGTAGTTCCGGCCGCTGCTTTTGGTACCAGGCCGGGGCCGCAGGTAGGTGCGACGCGCGAGAGAGTACCTGAGTCATCTGCGACAATATAAAATGTGACTTTGGCTGTCAAGCGGAGAGGTTTGCACATAAGCGGTAGTTTTGGAAAGATGAATGGTTATGTACAAGATCCTTGTTGTAGGTTCAGGTGGGCGTGAGCACGCGATCTGCAAAGCTTTTTTGAAAGGTGAACGCTCCGCAAAAATTTACTGTGCGAACGGGAACGCCGGTATCGCGCGGGTAGCGGAATTGGTTGAGATCAAGCCTGACAACATAGAGGCATTGGCGGACTTTGCCGAAGCGAACGGAATAGATCTGACGTTTGTCGGGGGTGAGACGCCTCTGGCGGATGGCATAGTGGACAATTTTGAAGGCCGTGGGCTGAAGATCGTCGGAGTTTCGCAGGCAGCGGCGCGGCTCGAATCGAGCAAATCGTTTGCCAAGGACTTCATGACACGCCACGCGATACCAACCGCTGCGTACCGCACGGCAATGTCGCCCAGCGAGGCAGCGGCGGCGTTGGAAGCCGGAGAATTGGGCACCGATCCGACAATACCGGTCGTGGTAAAGGCGGATGGTCTGGCGGCGGGGAAGGGCGTAGTTGTGGCAGCGGACCGGGCGGAGGCGTTGCGAGCGATCGGCGAACTGGAAAATCTGGCCGGGAGCGACGCGGCCGAGACGATCGTGCTGGAAGAATGTCTTTTTGGCCGCGAGGTCTCGCTGATAATGTTCTGCGACGGCGAGAATTATGCGTTGATGCCGCCTACACGCGACCACAAGCGTATCGGCGAGGGAGACACGGGGCCGAATACGGGAGGAATGGGAACGATCACCGACAGCTCGCTGCTCACCGACGAACAAACGCGGGAGATCGTAAAAACGATCATTGAGCCGACGATAAAAGGCTGCCGCGACGAGGGCTTTCCGTTTCGCGGAATCATGTTTCTTGGGCTAATGATGACGGCGGAGGGGCCGCGCGTTCTGGAGTACAACGTACGGTTCGGCGACCCGGAGACCCAGGCGATCGTGGTCCGGCTTGAGAGCGATCTGGTGGATATCTGCGAAGCTATTATCGAGGGCAGGTTGGCGGAAACGGATATCCGTTGGAGCGGCGGAGCATCCGCTTGCGTTGTTCTCGCATCGGAGGGGTATCCGTCGAAGCCGAGGACGGGCGATGTCATCTTCGGGCTCGACGAAGCCGCTGGCGTCGAGAATGTGAATATCTTTCACGCAGGGACCGCGGCCAACGAAAAAGGGGAATTCACTACGTCTGGCGGCCGGGTACTCGGTGTGACGGCAACGGGCCGCGATCTTGACGCCGCCATCGTGACCGCATACGAGGCCGCTGAGAAGATCCACTGGCCCGGAATGCAATATCGCCGTGACATCGGCCGAACATAAAATGAAGCTAGCTCTTCTTTTTGTCTTTCTCTCGTGTCAGGCCGTTATTGTCTTGGCACAGCCCGGATGTTATTCGGTGTTTGACCCCTCGGTCACATGCGGGCGTCATTATCTTGGCGTCGAGTTCATATTCGTTGGCAAGATCATTGAAGTAGAGAGAGGAACGGATGCTTGGAGAGATCCGCCGAGAGCTCGAGTAGCAGTTGAAACCCTTATCAAGGGCGAGCTTGCATCCGAGGTCGATGCCTATTTTATTGACTCTGACTGTTTCATGGCGTTCTGGCCGACTCCGGGGCAAAAGTATATTTTCTCAGTCGGCTTCGCGAAACATGGCGATACTTCCAGGCTGCATGTGCGTTCGTGGAGCTGGGGCCTTGAAGCATATTCGCCAGAGGAGGTCTCCGGGTTCGCCGAGGAGATCCAAAGCGTATTGAGAGGCGACAGACAGCCGCCGATCACCGGACGTGTCATCCAGAGTCTAGGTGAAAGGGCATACCGCGGGATGCAGGCAACACCGCTGAATATGAAGCTCGGCTATGATCCAAAGTATGCAAGGCCGATGGCAGGGGTGGTGATAAATGCGACTGGCAGAGACGGGGCCGCGTTCAAGACGACAACCAACGAAGACGGCGAATATAGGTTTGAGGACCTGCCGCGAGGCATTTATGAAGTGAGGCCGGAATTGTCCGATCGCTTATTCATTGAAGGATACGGCGACTATACACGCGTCGAGGACGATAAAAAGCTCATAGACGTCGATGACAACGTTTGCTCAAAGCGATTTAGCTTTTTTGTCGAAGAAACCGTCATCAAGCCGGCCCGCGCCCAGCCCGCGGACATCCTCACCTTCAGCGAGATCTTTAGTTTCAATCCGTGTCAATGACGGCAAGTTCACGATTTTGCTTTTTTACGGGTTAAATGGTTTGATTTAAATTGCCCGTTGAGACATTGGATCCGGTCCGGCCGTTGTATCGGAGATCGGGGTGTGTCGGCACACGGGAGCCAGGGATATGTCACTAAGATTTGAACTACCTCCGTTGGATATTGAAGAGTACAGGCTGGAGAATGGCCTGCGCGTTGTGCTCAACCGGGACGATTCGGTGCCGGTGGTGGCGGTCGCCGTCTATTACGACGTTGGCTCGCGAAACGAGCGCGAGGGGCGGACGGGATTTGCCCATCTTTTCGAGCATATGATGTTTCAGGGCTCGGAGAACGTACCAAAGGCCGGCCATTTCCAGTACATAATGAAAGCGGGCGGCACGATGAACGGTACGACCTCGAGCGAGCGGACCAACTATTACGAAACGATGCCGGCAAGCCAGCTGCCGCTGGCGCTTTGGCTGGAGTCGGACAGAATGCGTTCGCTTGCCGTGACGCAGGAAAACCTGGATAACCAGCGCGAGGCCGTAAAGGAAGAAAAGCGGCTGCGTTATGACAACCAGCCATATGGGCAGATCTTCGACATCATCTCTTCGATGATCTACCGTAACTTTGCCAATGCCCATTCGACCATCGGGTCGATGGAAGACCTGGACGACGCAACGGTCGAGGACGTGCAGGAGTTTTTCCGCGTCTATTACGCACCGAACAATGCCGTGCTGACGCTTTCGGGATCGTTCGACCCGGACGAGGCAAAGTCGCTGATAGAGACCTATTTTGGCGATATCCCGTCGCAGCCGCCGGCGCCGTCCATCGATGTAGAAGAACCCCCCGAGGTGGCGGAGAACTATCGCGAATGGCATGATCCGCACGCACCGCTTCCTGCGTTTCTTCTCGGGTGGAAGATACCGCCGCGACGGACGCCGGAGTTCAACGCGCTCTATCTCGCGGGCAAATTGCTCTACGACGGCGACAGCTCGCGGCTCTACCAGAAGCTGGTCAAGGGCGAAGAATCGGTCGTGCAGCTTTTTGGATTTACGGACGAGCGGCGCGGCCCTTCGAGCATTTTTATCGGTGCCATCCCAAAACCGGAACAGGACCTCAGCCGCATCCGGGCGACGATAATGGCAGAGATAGAGAACATCGCGGCCCACGGGCCGACCGCGGACGAGATGCAGAAGCTGCACAATCAACTGCTCAATGATGCCGTTCGTACAAGACAGTCATCTATGAACCGTGCTCAGCAGATAGCCGAATTTGCCCTATATGACGGTGACCCGACGGTGATCAACAGGGAATTGGACGACCTGCTCGCCATCAGTCCGGAACAGATAAGGCGGGTGGTTTCATCCTATCTAAATACGGAAAATCGTTCGCTGCTAGATGTAGTGCCGGCCGGAAAGGGCTAGGGCAATAATATGAAATTAGACCGCAAGACCGCTCCCGGGCCGCTGGAACCGGCCCCTTTCAATATACCACCGGCGTTTCGCGTAACACTCCCGAATGGGCTTCGGGTGGTGATATTCGACAACGAACGGCTGCCGCTTGTCTCTTATCGGCTCGCATTTTTGACCGGCGGCGCGGAGGACCCGCCCGACCAAACGGGCGTCTCGTCGGCGATGGCGACGATGTTGACCGAGGGCACGGACAGCTATTCGAGCAAGGAACTTGCGGAAAAGATAGAGCGGCTGGGCGCGAGCCTTTCGGCAAACTCGTCGGATGACTTTACGGTCATAGCGGGTTCGGCACTCTCCGTTTATTCTTCTGATATTCTGCAGTTGATGGCGGAGGTTGTTTTTGCACCGACCTTTCCGCAGAACGAATTGGACCTTTACAAACGGAACGCGATGGAGAATCTGAAGTTCCAGCGTTCACAACCGAATTTCCTGGCCAACGAACAGACGGCGCGTGTTCTTTTCGGCAAACATCCTTACGGCACGATCGCTCCTGCGCCCGCAGATATAGAAAGACTCGATGCGGACACGCTGCGGGCCGCACGCGAACGCATCTTCTTGCCGAACAACGCGGTGTTGATAGCCGTCGGCGACGTCAGAAAGGACGAGTTGATGCGCGAGATCGAGGAACACTTTGGCGACTGGGAGGCAGGCGACCGCCACGAGCACCATTTTGATCCGCCGCATCCGCTAGGCCGGCGGCTGATGACTGTAGTTGACCGTCCCGGCTCGGCCCAGGCGAACATCGTCATCTCAAATCTTGCCGTTCCGCGAAGCCATCCGGACTATTTTCCGCTGCTTGTAATGAATCAGGTTCTCGGCGCGGGTGCCTCGTCGCGGGTATTTATGAATCTCCGCGAAGAAAAGGGATACACCTATGGAGCCTATACCCGTTTTGACCTCAAGCGGCTGGCCGGGACGTTTGAAGCGACGACCGAGGTGCGGACCGCCGTTACGGGCGATTCGTTAAGAGAGTTCTTCTACGAGTTTGACCGGATCAGGAAGGATGCAGTGCTCGAGGAAGAACTGGACGACGCGAAGAACTTTCTTACGGGAGTGTTCCCGATCCGTGCCGAAACGCAGGAGGGGCTCACAAATCTGATCGTAAATCAGGAGCTTTACGGGCTGCCCCATGATTATCTGGATACCTATCGCGATAACATTGATGCGGTCTCTGTGGAAGACGTGCTTCGCGTGGCGACGGAATATATCAGGCCTGACGGGGCGTCGCTTGTGATAGTCGGCGATGCGGCCGGTATGCTCTCGCAGATAGAGGGTTATGCGGACGATATTAGGATATTCGACAAGGATGGACGCGAAATGGCAATCGAAACCTTTCAGACAGATACCGACGCTGCTGCGGCAGATCTGGCCGGTGAATGGGAACTCTCGCTCGATTTTCAGGGCCAGCAGGTGCCGATAACGATGAATCTGGAACAGGACGGGGACAAGGTGAACGGCACGCTGACGACGATGCTCGGCGAGGGAACCATTTCCGAAGGCAGGGTTGCCGGAAACCGCATCACGGCCGCAGCCGTAACAGAAATACAGGGCCAGTCGGTGGAATTTGCCATCGCCGGGAACGTAAACGGCGACGTGATCTCCGGCACTATCTCCACCGCGATCATACCCGATTCGCTCGAATTTTCCGGATCGCGAAAACAGGGCGTTTCGTAAAGCCGGTCACACCGCCAACCCGCTCGGGGACACTTCTCAGGGGCTTGGGAACGCTACTCAAGGGCTCGGGAACGCTACTCAAGGGCTTGGGAACGCTACTCA
>CALMAH010000020.1 GCA_937859595.1 uncultured Acidobacteriota bacterium
GAAGGAGGTTTCACGTAGGGCCGCCAAGAACGCAAAGGGCGAAGGAGGTTTCACGCAGGGCCGCCAAGAACGCAAAGGGCGAAGGAGGTTTCACGCAGGGCCGCCAAGGACGCAAAGGGCGAAGGAGGTTTCACGCAAGGCCGCCAAGAACGCAAAGGGGGAAGGAGGTTTCACGCAAAGTCGCCAAGAACGCAAAGGGGGAAGGAGGTTTCACGCAGGGTCGCCAAGGACGCAAAGGGCGAAGGAGGTTTCACGCAAGGCCGCCAAGAACGCAAAGGGGGAAGGAGGCTTCACGCAGGGCCGCCAAGGATGCGAACAGGAGAACTATGATAAACTTCGCTTTTTCGTTTCGAGCTCGTCGTGAACTTTCTTTCCTGACATTGCGTCCATTGCGTCTTCTAATGACGGCCAGTTCCTGTTAGTCGTCTTTACCTTGCACATCGTGCCGCATTTTGATTTAGTAAGAATTTGATGAAGGCAGATAAGATATCGGAACTGACGACAAATCGTCTCAGCATTTATCTTCGCTGTCTTAATGAACTGGCCGTCTCGGGCCGGAAAACGGTGTCCTCTTCCGCTCTTGCGCGAGAATTTCATCTCAACTCAGCCCAGATAAGAAAAGACCTGGCGAATTTTGGCGAGTTTGGTGTCAGAGGCGTCGGCTACTATATCGATTCGCTTCGCGAACATCTCACAAAGATCCTCGGGCTAAACAAACCTCATAATGTCTGCATTATCGGTGCCGGGAGGCTTGGGACCGCCCTGGCAGACTATCACGGATTTCGCAGGTCAAATTTTCGCGTGGCCGCTCTTTTTGACACGGACAGAAGGAAGATAGGCAAGAAAGTAGGCGGAATTCCGATTTTTGATCTTAAAAACTTTTCGTCTGTGGTGAAACGCGATAAGATAGAAGTTGCGGTGATCGCCGTACCGGCAACCCAGGCACAGAAAGTGCTCGACAAAGTGGCGAAGGCCGGGATAAAGGCGGTCCTTAATTTTGCACCGGCGCCGCTAAAGGTCTCCGATGAGATCAGGCTAAAGACGGTGGACCTAACCTCTTCGCTGGAAAGCCTCTCATATTTCCTTGCCGGTGATCCGGAAGCCGGAGGCGAGTTGAAACCGAAAGCAAAGAACCGCCGTAATAAACAGCAGTGACCCAGAGGTAAATATGCAGTACACATCGATCTTGAAAAGAGCAGTTCCTTTCGTATTAAGTGCAACGGTGGGCTTCGTCATTGCCAGCTTTTTTGTGCCGATCTCGGCCCCGAGCCTGGGATCAAAGAATCAGAGTTGGGGGAAGCGGCACGAATGCAGGAAATTGAAACGCGAGTTTCGGCATATGAGGGACGAGAATATCCGGCTGAGAATGGAACTAGAGAGCGCGCGGCAGGAACTTTCGGAGCTTTCGCAGCCAATGACTTATACAACCGAACCAACAAGCGGGCTTGCCGAACGCGAGTTCAGGGTCGTTGTTCCCTCAACTAAAGGAACGGTTAAGACCGAGCGCAGCAGATAGTTTTAATGGCATCGACAGCCACAGGTTAACGCAACGAGGGAGTTGTGTTAATCTGTGGCTTCATTGTTTTCTATGAACGAGTCGGCCGCGAGAAAACTTATCGTCGAGATCGGCAAGCTACTCTATGAGCGGAGCTATGTTGTCGCGTCAGATGGTAACGTAAGCATCCGTCTGGACGAGAATACCGTGCTTGCGACTCCGACGATGACCTGTAAAGGCAGGATGACCGAAGATTGCCTGGCGTTGACGGACATGGAGGGCAAGCCGCTTTCAGACAAACGTGCGTCATCCGAATTGGCGATGCACTTGCTGATCTATCGGATGCGGCCCGATGTAAAGGCGGTCTGCCACGCCCATCCGCCGCACGGGACGGCGTTCGCTGTGGCGGGCCTCGCGATAGACAAGCCGATACTTTCGGAGGTCGTTTTGACCCTCGGCTGTGTACCGCTGACCAGCTACGGTACACCATCGACCGACGAGCTGACGGAGGCGATGAAGCCCTTTGTCGCTCATCATAATGCTCTTTTGATGGCTAATCATGGAGCCGTGGCTTATGGCGAGGATATGTGGCAGGCATTTGACCGACTTGAAACGCTGGAGCACACAGCAAAGATCGCGATACTTGCAAAGGCACTCGGCGGTGCCAACGACCTGCCGCAAGAGGCCATCGAAAAACTGATAAATATACGTGAAAAAGCCGGTTATCTGAAGGAAAATGCCCGATGCCAGGCCTGCGGATATCTTCACGAAGCGGGGATCGCGTGCGAATTGGAGGTCAGCTATCCGGCCGGACAACAGGGGAATGGCCGAAAGATCTCATTCACCAGAGAAGAATTGATCGAGCTTTTGAGCCAAGCGGCCAGATTGGGTTAAACTATCCCGTCATTTTAATTTCCTTTAACAAAACAGGAGCAAATCTAAATGCAGGAAGCATTAGGAATGGTTGAGACCAAGGGTCTCGTAGCGATGGTAGAGGCCGCCGACGCGATGGTGAAAGCGGCCAACGTACAGCTAGTGGGCTATGAAAAGATCGGGGCCGGATTTGTTACGGCGATCGTTCGGGGCGACGTTGCGGCGGTCAAGGCGGCTACCGATGCCGGGGCGGCTGCTGCTCGGCGGGTCGGCGAACTGGTTAGCGTCCATGTGATCCCGCGTCCGCACAACGCCGTGGATGAGACCCTGCCGGTAGTAATGAAGTAAGCAGGCAGCAGTGAGCCGCGAGCAGTTTCGCTCGGTTTCTGCTCACTGCTGACCGCTCACTGCTCACTTATGATCATTGGACGCATTTTAGGCACGGTCGTCTCAACTCAGAAGGACGAACGGCTGCTAGGCAAGAAGCTGCTCATAGTCAAGCCGATCAATCTGGACGGCACTGACCAGAGCGGCTATGTCGTTGCCGTCGATACGGTCGGCGCAGGCTTTCATGAAAAAGTGATCGTTGTCGGCGGCTCGTCTGCCCGGATGGCAGAGGGAAATAAGGATTGTCCTGTCGATTCGGCGATAATTGGTGTTATAGACACGATCGACCTGACGAAGGAGTTTGACGGATAACCGAAAAGATCTTCAATGGCTTCTCTTACCAACGACCGACTTCGGATCTCATTGACAGCAATAAGGGTCATGCTCGCGGCGGTAATGTTCATTCATGGAGCGGCGAGAATATCGAACGGAACAGTCGGCGGATTTGGAGAATATCTGGGTTCGCAGGGATTTCCGCTGGGATTTTATCTAGCCTGGGGGATCACTTTGTTCGAGCTGGTCGGCAGCGTGCTCTTTGCCGCCGGGTTCTATGCCTGGATCATTGGGCTTGTGTTTGTTGTTCAGCTTCTTGTCGGGGTGTATCTGATACATTGGAACGAGGGGTGGTTCGTGGTCGGTTCGGGGCGGAACGGTATGGAGCTAAGCTTTGTTCTTGTAGTTTCATTTTTGGCTGTTTCGTATGCAGCCTATAAGCGCCCGGGAAGATAGCAATGCAGATAGCGCGTGTCATCGGTAATGTCGTATCGACCGTTAAGAACGAATCGCTTCACGGCCGCAAGTTCCTCTTGGTGCAGACCCTGGACGCCGATCTGAAAGAAAAGGGCAAGCCTATGGTGGCCTTGGATGCGGTGGGTGCGGGAGTAGGCGAACTCGTTTTTTGGTGCCGGGGCAAGGAGGCCGCATTTCCGTTCAAACGCGATGAAACGCCGACCGACTGCACAATAGTTGGCATCATTGACTCCGATGCTCATGTGCGGAATCGGGGGTAGTTCTTGATGTCCAATAAATGATCGTCAATTGTTCTTTTCGAAGCAGATGCTTTTGGCCCGGGTAATCGGAAACATAGTTGCAACGCAAAAAAACCAGCGTTACGAAGGTTCGCGCATAATGCTGTGCCGCCAGATAACTCCCGAGGGTGAAGACATGGACTACACATGTCTTGCCCTCGATGCCGTTGACGCGGGCGAGGGCGACATCGTGGTCATAGCCCAAGAGGGTTGGTCCGCCTCCACCGCCGCTACGGGACGCCCCGGAGCGGCCATCGATTCGGCTATCGTTGGCGTTGTCGATCAGATAGACCTATTGAAATGACGGAAACACACAAACTTTCAAAGCAATCTGCCGGTTCGGCCCCTAACGAGGAGCCTGTTGCGGAGCTTCCGTCGATATTCGCCGCACTGGAGAAGATCAGCCATCGTCTGGATAAGCTCGAAGCGGCGGCCGGCCACGCTTCAAAAGTGTCCGAACCACAGCGGCGTCATCCTAGCGTTGACAGATTTACGATAGCGGAGGCCATAGCCGACGAACTTTTCGGGAAACTCGGAAATGAAAAGGCCTGTACGTTCGAGCCGAACGACAAGCCTTGCGATCACTGTTCAATGTGCAGTTCGCTGGGGTTTTGACCCGGGCGATATAAATTATTGGGACCTTCTCAGCGAATTTGCGTCACCTACGGTAGGAGCCTGTCGAGCCCCCTCTTCGGCCTGAAAGAATGGTTCCTCTTTGAACCCAAATAAGCTGGCGGTAATAACGGCCGGGAACGAATTTCTGGTGGTGTTGTAATCCGTAACAGCCTGATTGAAATCTATTCGGGCGGTGTTGATGCGATTTTCCGTCCCCGAAAGCTCGTCCTGCACTTTCAGAAATGCCTCGCTGGAGCGAAGCTGCGGGTACTGCTCCTGAAGCATAAGAAGGCGGCCGATAGTCCCACCGAAACTGTTGTTTGCCTCGATGACCGCCTGCCGCTGTTCAGGGGACTTATCGCCTTCAGCTCCCTCACCGGGCTGCTGTTGGGCATTCAGGAGACGCGAACGAGCTTCTGCGATCTGCCCAAAGACCTCCTGCTCCTGCACGCCGGCCATTTTCGCCGTTTCGACAAGATTTGGTATCAGGTCTGCCCGTCGCTGCATCGTGCTTTCGACGTTTGCCCAAGACCCCTTAACATTCTGCTGCTTGGCGGTTAGTTCGTTGTAGCTGCAGCCGCTTAATAAAAAGGCGGCGGCAAATGCAATAGTCAATAATATCGTTCGTTTCATTAGTATCATCCCCCTGCGTTATAGAACTCGAAGTTTTCGCGAGCAGACAAAGCCCTCACGAAGCGGAGAAATCATCGTTCCACTGAGTCGATCGCGTGAATTACCTTTTCGATCTGCTCCATGTATTCGCCGAACAGTTCATTGGCCCCGCCCTCGTCAAGCTGTTCGGTAAAGTTATCTTCGCGAATGTTGAAGATCTTTTCAAATGGCACACCGTTCAATTTAAGGAACCCAACCGTATGAGCGACTATCTCATGTTTGGTGGACGGCGGCTTTCTGCCAAAAAATATAAGCGTAGCCCGGAAAAGAGCTGCAAAGCTGGCAAGGCTGCTCGCCATCAGTCGCTTTAGGCCCTCGGCCGATCCAGAGGCCGGAATATACTGCCTTCGTAGGAGCAGGAGCTTGCTGCGAAGCTCATATTCGATCTGGTGACGTAGGAAATCGTCATGGATCTCGAGCCCCTCGAGCACATCCACGCCATAAAGCACCTTGTGGGACTCTTGCATTTGGTCAAACTCGATAGGGAACACATCGGCGGCGGTCTGTAGCTCAGAGACCGTAAAATATACCGGCACCGGATGGCCGAGTTTGTTCCATTCACGAACACATGCGTGGGATTCGCGGAGATCCTTTGGGGTGATACGTTTCAACGCGACGAGGATATTATAGTCAGAGTGATGAGGGATGAAATCGCCCGCCGCCGCAGAGCCATAGAGGATCACTGAGGCCAGATTGTCACCGTGGGTCGCTCTAAGATCATCAACAAAAGGTTTGAAATGTTGTTTCATCATTAGTTTTCGCTTATGCAGAGATCACCAACTGCCCCCAGCTCCGCCGCCGCCAAAATCGCCGCCGCCGCCAAAGCCGCCCCAATCGCTTCCGCCACCCCAATCCCAGGACGAGGATGAACTGTCCGACGAGCCGCCCGAACCACCGAGTATTATCCAAGGCAGCACGCTCCCGCCACCTCCGCCAAATCCGCCGCCGCCCCATCGATCGTGGTCGTCGCCTGTCTTCCGGTTCTTTTTTCTAACGCCGATAGATATCAGAACTATGAAAAAGATGATGACGGCGATACAGAAGAACAGTTCGTTGGGCTCATCCGAGGTCCGGGTTGGACGCGAGGCGGCCACGGGCGGCTCACGGCCTTCGCTGCGAGCCTCATAGGCCTCAATGTAGGCGTTGACGGTGTCCGCGATCCCTTTTGAATAATTCCCTTTGCGGAATTCAGGGACCAAATATTGCCGTTGGATGGAGCCAGCTAGTCCATCATTGATATATGGTTCGAGGTCGCGGCTGATCTGGGTAAAGTATTTGCGGTCGTTTATGGCCACAAATAGCAACGCACCCGGATCGTCACTTTCCTTTGAGCCAATACCCCAACCGCGTGCGACCGCGAGCGAGTAATCAAAAATGTCACGATCGCCGGTGGTATCCACCACGGCCACGGCGATCTCAACGCCGGACGAATCTCTAAATGCCTTAAGGCGCTCCTCTAGCTGCTTCTTGGTCGCTGAATCGACAACGCCGACGTAATCGTTCACAAACCCAGTGGGGTCGGGCAACGGCGAGCGGTCAAGCGAAAAGCCCGCGCCCTGTGCGGAGGCCAGGACGACCGCCGAAAGAACGACCAAAGCTGCCGCCAACGGACGAAAGATCACTTGATGTAAAACCTTGATCATTAAACTAAACCAAGACTTCGCAGACTAGAGTATTATTACGACGTCCACCCGCAATAGGTTCCTATTGTCACGTTCGCCTAACTTCGACTATCTCGGCCTTGAACAGACGCATGAGCCGACGTACCGAGGGAAGCGAACGCGCGTAAGCCTTTAATTCCTCTTCTGTTGGGTTTTCAGAGAGCAAGATGTGCTCAACAGGCCCCTCATCTTCTTCGACGATCGGCGGCGCAAAACGCGACAGGTCGCGGGCCGGAGCGGCTGCGGCCCCGGTACTGCCGGCGGGAGAGGTTATCGAGCCTGTCAATGTCCGCCCAAGCAGACCGGTTACCAATGAAGATACGCCTGGGATAGGGGAAAGATCATCGCCTGAACGCAAAAGTGCAGACTCAAACCTATCATCGAGCTTTTCATCGATCACATGTTCAAGCTCAGCAGCGGTGAGCGGTTCGAGCTTGGTCGGCAACTCGTCAAGCGAGTCGTCATCAAGAAACGGCGTCGGCACCATGTCGGCAATGTCGTAGGATCCGGGGCGCTCCCGGAAATAAGGAGGTTCTTCCGCAAGGCTGTAGGACGGAGGATCCGGCTCGCCGTCAAGGTCTTCGACTTCATCGACCCGTTTGATCGCTATAGGCTCAGCCGCCGGAGTTTTTTTTTCCGGGTTGCCGGTCTGTGGTGCAGTCAACGAGGTTGCCGCTGCTGCGGCCGGCGAAGCAGCGGTCGGTAGGTCAGGCGTCTCCGCTGAATGGCCAATGCGTTCGAGCAACGTTTCCACGGCGACGAGCCGCCGCATTTCCGCCATCTTGACCAGGCCGAGTTCCAGCGTGTATCGCGACTGGGTTGAATCTTTTAGCCGTGTTTCGGTGTCGGCGACGGCATTAAAAAGCCTGACGAGATCTGAGGCTGAGAACGGCTCGGCAAGGCGACGCAAGTCTTCGGTCGAGACGATCGAGAGATCTAGTAAGCCATCGTCATCAGAGGTGAGCTTGGAGACCATTAGGTCCCGAACGAGCGAGAGCAGATCTCGGCAAAAGACCCGCAGGTCGTAGCCACCCGAGACAAGTTCGTCAACTACCTGGAGAGCCAGCTTTGGCTCGCGGTCGGCTATCGACCGGATGGTGCGGACAAGTGTGTCTGTGCCTGCCATCCCGAGAGCGGCGAATACGTCGTCGGCAGTTATAGTCTCGCCCGAAAAGCTGATCACCTGATCGAAATTTGATTGGGCGTCACGCATCGATCCCTCGCCAGAGCGGGCGATCTCGTCAAGTGCAGAAGCCTCTATCTTTATTGCATCTGTATCGGCGATCAGCCTGAGCCGTTCGGCTATCTTTTGTTTCGATATAGTTCGAAAACGGAACTCCTGACAGCGGGAGGTTATAGTCTCGGGCAGTTTGTGGTACTCGGTCGTGGCCATGATAAAGACCACGTTCGGCGGGGGTTCTTCGAGCGTTTTGAGCAGTGCGTTGAACGACGATGCAGAGAGCATATGGACCTCGTCAATGATAAAGACCTTATAGCGGTCTCGAGCGGCCCGGACATAAATGCTCTCGAGGATGATATCCCGGATCTTATCGACCTGAGTGTTTGACGCCGCGTCGAATTCGAGCACGTCGATCGAACGGCTTTCCGAGATCTCAACGCACGAATGGCAGGCATCGGCGACATCGGATCGGCAAGGGGTGACGGTCGGTTTGTCAGACCTGTTACAATTCAGCGCCTTAGCCAAAAGGCGAGCGGTCGTTGTTTTTCCGACACCCCGTGCGCCGGAAAACAGGTATGCATGATGAAGCCTCTCGAACTCGATGGCATTGCGCAGCGTTTGAGTCACGTGCTCCTGGCCGGTGACCTCGTCAAAAGCCTGCGGCCTCCATTTTCGGGCTATAACCTGATAGGACATTCTCTGTAAGGATAAAGGATAAAGTCGAAAGGATAAAGTTCAGAGAACGGCGTTTCTCGCAGCCGCAAAACAGCGGGCTTCCAGGCAGACAAGATCTCCTGAAAGGAGGTTATTGGCCTCAAACCTTGAGGCACCGGGCGGGACGGACGGTTTACTCCAGATGCTGAAGATCGCGGCTATTCCATGCCTGATCTTTGAAATAGTAGATACGGCGGCCCGGGACCAGCCCACGGATCGGAGGCGCGTCGACCGAGAGTCCATAGCTTTCGGTGCAGAGGGGTTCGCGCCATTCGGACCCGCCGTTCAAATAGGCCCGGATACGCTCAGAATCGGCTCCCATGACAAATGCCATCGGCACCGCTTCGTCAACATCCATGTCCTGGAGCCAAAGGTCGCCGACACACCATGAAGCAAGGGCCGTCATCGAAAGGTGCGTGTCTCGGGGAAGCGCTTTTCGGAGATACAAGACAAGATCGCGATAGAAGCCCCGCTCGGAGACAACAGCGTCGAAATCGATCTGGACACCGCGAACACGCGGATCTTCGAGTGTTTTGACGATAAGTCCGGAGAGTTGCTCTATCTGTCGGTCTGAGTAAACAGGGCGACGTTCGGCCAGCTTTACACTATCTATTCTGGTCACCGCGACCAGATACACGCCGTCCGGGACTATTAACGGCTGACGACGAGGCCGGAAGCGTACCTCGTCGGATTCGAGTGTCAACGTCTGGGCGAGGAATGCGACCCCGGTCTTTGCGGGATCAATGAAACGAAGGTCCTCGGGCCTTTCCCAAGCCCAGAGCATCACAGGAGGAGCATCCGATGGCTTCGGTAGGCGCGGGGCAACCGTGCATGGGCCGGACAGAACGACCAAAATGGCCAAGGCAAACACGCGAGATATCACGTGATGATTATAACTCTGATCGCAGCAAACGGGTCTGTCCGAAGGTTCGATCGCCCTGGACGACACTTCGGTCGAGTTTCGCGCAACGGTCTGGTATTATGAATGGGTATTCATTTTGACAGTGGGGCTGAACCAGCCGAACAGGACAAGAAAATGATCGAGCGCGAACAGATTGAAATGGATGTTGTATTCGTCGGTGCGGGGCCGGCGAATCTGGCAGGGGCGTTGCACCTGAAAAACGAGATCGCACATCACGACGAACTAATCGACCAAGGCATCAAAAAAGGGCGAAAGATAGGTGAAGTGGAGATCGCGGTGGTCGAGAAGGGCTCGTTCGTAGGTGCCCACATTCTCTCGGGTGCGGTAATGGATCCTATTGCGATACGTGAACTGATGCCTGATTTTCTCGAGCAGGGTTGTCCTGTGGATACGGTCGTTACAGAGGACGCAGCATGGTATCTGACCGAAAATAGGATGGTTAACGCCCCGATAGTGCCGCCGCCGCTTAAGAACAAAGGGAAATATATTATTAGCCTTTCCAGGATGTGCGAGTGGCTGGCGGAGAAATGCGAAGAGGCCGGGATAAATGTTTTTCCGGAGTTTCCGGCTTCAGAGGTCCTCTATGACAGTGAGAACCGGGTGATCGGCATCAGGACAGGCGACAAGGGCATCGACAAGGACGGGCATCGAAAGCCGAATTTTGAACCCGGCGTCGATCTGCTTGCAAAGGTGACGGTTTTGGGGGAGGGGTCCCGCGGCAGCCTGACAAAGCAGTTGATGCAGCGACTGAACCTTATGGACGGCAAGGAGCCGCAGGTCTTTTCGATAGGGGTCAAAGAGCTTTGGGAGCTTCCCGAAGGGAATTTTCCCGAGGGCAAGGTGGTGCATACGCTCGGATCTCCATCGGATTCCCAAACCTACGGCGGCGGCTGGATCTATGGTATGAAAAACAACGTGGTCAGCATCGGATACGTGACCGGGCTCGACTATGTTGACCCGCTGATCGACCCTCATTCCGAATTTCAGAAGTTTAAGACCCATCCCGCAATATCCGAGATCCTAAAAGGCGGGAAGATGATCAAATACGGTGCGAAGTCGATAAATGCCGGGGGCTATTGGACAATGCCAAAGCTCTTTGCCGATGGCGTGCTGTTGGTGGGCGACAGCGCCTCGTTCCTGAATGGTCAGCGGATCAAGGGTATCCACACGGGAATGAAATCGGGAATGCTCGCTGCTGAAGCGATAGTCGGAGCTTTGGAGCATCAAGACTATTCGGAAAATACGCTCCGGCATTACGAAGAAAAGGTCAATTTGAGCTGGATATATGATGAACTTTATCCGGTAAGGAACTTTCACGGTGCATTTCAAAAGGGACGCTGGTCGGGACTTATCAATTCGGGCCTTCAGTTCATTACCCGGGGTCTGGCCTGGGGGTTCATGCCCAAGGAGCACCACATCGCCGGACATGAGCGAATGGCGAGACTGAAGGGCGCCCGAAACGAGGAAGCGATGGGGCCGTCCGATCACTTGCGATCAGATCGATATCGCGGTTTAGCATTCGATAAGGAGTTGACCTTTGACAAGGTGACCAACGTATTCCACGCGGGCGTAGCTCACGACGAGGACCAGCCGTCGCATCTTCGTGTGCTTGACCCGGAGATATGCGCGACGCGCTGTGCAGAGGAATACGGAAATCCATGTCAGCGTTTCTGTCCTGCCGCTGTTTATGAGATGGAGGACAACGCCGCGACGGGGCGAAAGGAATTGAAGGTCAACTTCTCAAATTGTGTTCACTGCAAGACCTGTGACATTGCCGACCCATATCAGATAATCAATTGGGTCACGCCGGAGGGCGGCGGAGGGCCGAACTATAAGGGAATGTGACGAGGGGCTGCGTGAGGTTGGCTCTGTAGGAAAAAAATCAAAAGGCCGTCTTGAACAACAAGCCGGCCTTTCTTAAGTGTATAACGGTGAGCCGTCTACGATTCCTCGCCGTTGGAGCTCTGATCGGTAAACGTAAAATTGACCTTCCGATCCAAGATCTCTCGAAGGGCGATCCGCGTAGGCTTATGCTTTTTCATGTCCATCTCTACCCGGGGAAGAGCTCCTCTCTGGAGTTGTTTGCTTCGCTGGGCAGCTAGGATGATCTTTCTGTATTTCGAATCGATCTCAGGCGGATCGATCTCTTCTTCAATAATATCTGTGATCTCTTCGGTCATCAAAAAATTCAGTCTCCGGCAATGGAATGTTTCGCCTGTGCGAAACTATCAAGGATATCCTGAACAGGCTCCGTTTGTCTAATCCGCCTCTGCCGTTCGGCACATATTACTGCACCAAGCATGCGTGCAGCAGTCGGAAGTTCGTCATTGATGATCACATACTCAAATCTTTCGTAATGCATCACCTCGTCGAACGAGTTGCGGAGCCTAAGGGCAAGGTCGTCGGCATCTTCGGTGTTTCGGGCAGTAAGCCGAGCACGCAGAACCTCGAACGAAGGCGGAAGGATGAAGATCGTGACCGCTTCGGGCATCTGCTCCATAACTGACACAGCTCCCTGGACATCTATCTCAAGTATCACGTCCCGGCCTTCAGACACTACCCTTTTGATCTGCTTTTTTGAGGTCCCGTACATGTTTCCGTGAACCTCGGCATATTCCAGAAATTCGCCGTTATCTACCATATCGAAAAAGGCGAGCTTGGAAATGAAGTGGTATTCGCGGCCATCCTCCTCGCCGAAACGAGGTTCTCGGGTTGTGTAGGAGACCGAATAGCCGACGTCGGGAATGCTGTGCAAAACCTCCCGGATCAGCGTTCCTTTGCCGCCGCCTGAGGGAGAGCTGATCACTATCAAATTACCTATCATCGGAAACGTTACTCAACATTCTGAACCTGCTCGCGAATTTTTTCAATCTCGCTTTTTATCTGGAGCGAATTCTCTTTAACGGTCATGTTGGCTGTTTTCGAGGCGATGGTGTTCGCTTCGCGGTTCAGTTCCTGAGTCAGAAAATCCAGGCGCTTGCCGACCTCTTTCTCCTCATCAACAATAGTTCGAAAATGCTCAATGTGGGTGCGAAGCCGAGAGATCTCCTCGGAAATATCGGCGCGGTCGGCAAGAAAGGCCACTTCCTGAGCCAGCCGGCCCTGGTCGATCTCTATTTGAGATTCGGATCGGCCACGCAAGTCGCCAATACGCTTGTTCAACCGTTCGACTATCTCGTCTGCGACTCCATCGGCCTCATTTTCGATCGGTGCCAGCCTTGTTTCGATATTTGAAAGCCGGGCGAGAAGTTCCGCTTTGAGCATTGAACCTTCGTTCTCTCTCATTTGATTCAGGTCGTCGAGAGCCTTTTCGAGAGCAGCGATAACGACACGCCCCGCTTCCGGAGGCACTTCGGACTTCCTGATATTCAAAACGTTTGGGAGACGGGCAATGACGTTTATGTCCGGTTCTCCGGTAAGAGAAAATTCCTCGCGAATTTCGTTCAGGACCGCCAGGTAACTTCGGATCAAAGGACGGTTGAGCTCGTACTCGGTCGACTCTTCACGATCGGCCTGAAGATTAAGATCGACCCTGCCTCGGGAGAGCCGTGCGACGACGGCGCGTTTTATTTCGCCTTCAAGCTGTTGAAAGTCGGATGGCAGACGCAGATTGATGTCCAAGAACCGATTATTGACGGTCTTGAGTTCGATCGAGACCGAGATCCCATCCTCACTGTACGAACCGCGGCCGAAGCCGGTCATTGACCTCATAGTTATTTATTTCGACAAGCCAAACAAGGAAACATTATGCAACAACTTTCGACAACTCTGAAATCGGAGTGCTCGGAGGGCTTTACACGTCTCGCAACGGTTGCTATCCTTGTCGCGTACTTCCTTCCCACACAATTCTTCGGAGAAAATCAAAATATGTCGGTTGATGCAAAGGCGGAGGTCGTCATCGAGCGTTCACGCAGCGAAGTGGCAGCGGTAATGTTTGACGCGAAGAGCGACGTTCTCTGGATAACGGGCCTCAAGAATTCATTTCCGCAGACCTCAGGGCTTATGACCAAGGGGTTCAAGTTCGAGCGTGTCGGCACCCTGCTCGGGCGATATTATTCTTGTATCTATCTCGTAACCCGCAGCGAGGATGAGACGTTCGTGGAGATAGCGGCGGACGAGCCTTTCCAAATGAAGATACGATACGATCTGGCCGATGCCGACGGAGGCACAAAGACATCAGTCAGGATACAGAGCATTGGCGACACGCCATATACATTACCGCCTGCTTCGCTTAACAAGGCGATCAAGGAGTGGATCGAGGGAGATCTACAGCGTCTCAAAAAACGTCTTGAAAACGAGAGCTAGAAGGCCGGTTCGACGCTATGGTCCTGTTCATATGCGAATTGAAGGTCATATAGGCGTTTGTACCTCCCCCCGGCGGCGATAAGTTCGTCGTGGCTTCCGTTCTCAATTATCTTACCCTTTTCCATCACTACAATTCTGTCCGCCTTTCTAACGGTGGAGAGGCGGTGGGCGATAACTATCGAGGTCCTGCCCTTCATTAGATTTGCGAGAGCCTTTTGAACCAGTTCCTCGGATTCGGCGTCGAGTGCAGATGTGGCCTCATCGAGGATCAAGACGGGAGCATCGACCATAACCGCCCGCGCGATCGCCAGCCGCTGACGCTGGCCGCCGGAGAGAAATGTACCGCGTTCACCTACGAACGTATCGTAGCCCTCCGGCAATGCTTCAATGAACACATCGGCATACGCGATACGGGCGGCGTTCCGGATATCTTCGTCCGAGGCGTCCGGACGTCCGTAGCTGATGTTGTAGCGAATGGTGTCATTGAATAGTACGTTTTCCTGCGTGACCAGGGCTATCTGACTTCTCAAACTGGCGAGCTTGGCTCGGCGGATATCAATCCCATCCCATAGGATCGCCCCCTCTTCAGGGTCGTATAATCGCTGAACGAGCTTGACGAGCGTCGATTTTCCGCCGCCGCTCTCGCCAACAAGAGCGATCATCGATCCGCTCGGTATATCAAGCGAAAGACCGCGAACGGCAACGCGGTCGGGGTCGCCGTAACCAAATGAAACCTCTTTGATCTCGATCTTCTCCGCGAGCGGAGTGAGTTCAACGGCGGCGGCATCCTCCGGCATCCGCTCATCCTGGTCGAGCATGTCCCAGACATCTTTTGCACCCGCAAATGCCCGTGAAAGCTCGTTGTGCTGGCGCGAGATCTTTCTCATCGGGTCGTAGCTTCGGAAAAGAAAATAGATAAAGGCGAAGAACTGTGCCGGCTCGAGGTTTCCCTGATTGATCTCCCTAAGCCCGAAAAAGAGCAGGACGACAAGGACAACGGCTCCGACGAGTTCGATCACCGGCGGAGATGTGGCCCCGATGCGCCCGCCCCGCAGATTTGCCTTGGCGATGATCCGGGCAACGGCTTCAAACCGGGTGTTTTCGCGTTCCTCTGCCCGATATGCCTTCACGATGGCGTTATTCGAAAGCGTCTCCTGGGCAGTGTCATTCAGCATCTTGTTGCCCTCGAGCGAAACATCGGCAAGCCGGCGAAGCGCCTTGCTGAACTTCGTAGTCAGAAATGCTATCACCGGAGCAATGATCAGAGCTCCCAACATCAGCTTCCAACTAAAATAAAAACCCGCACCAATAAAGAAGACGAGCATAATGCCCTCGCGCAGAACATCGCGGAGATTATTTGATACGGCCATCTCGATCGATGAACAGCTGACCACAAGGCGGGAAACGAGAAAATTTGTCCGCTGTTTATCAAAGAAGGAAGCCGATTGACGGAGCAAGTGTGAATAGAGTTCGCGTCGCAGCTTGAGAACGGCTGACTGCCCGATACGTGCCATCAAGTATGACGAGAAATATTCCGCTATGCCCTTGCCGACAGTAAAAACGATAAGAAAAGCGGATATGGCAAACCAGGCACTGTACCACGGCTCGCTTGGTATGTAACGGTGGAGGTCGAAGGGGATCGGAGTCTGCCTAGCGGTCTCAGGCATGAACTGTTCGAAAATGGGGATAAGCAGCGTGCCTATCGCTGTCTCGAAGAAGGCAACGGCAAACATCGCCACAATGGCCACAACGAACGTGGCCCAATGTGGGCGAACATACTGCAATAATCGGATAAATTCCTTCATTCCGGGGCGAAGATAAAGACTATACTTTAGCATGCCGACGGTTGTCCAAGAACTATATCGTTTGCAACTCGGCGGAACGATGTGGCATCTTCTAAAAAGTCTTGTTTCCGGAGAAAGATCATGAAAAATTCAAAGGCCATTGCAGCTATTGTCGCCGTTATTTTGCTAACGCTTTGTTTCGCTGACGCCGCCTTCGCCCAGGCGGATATAACGCGTAGGACCACGGCTATAACATACCCGCTGAATGAAAGGGTTACCGTACAGTTTCGGGGGACCACACGGTTTCCGCGAATGGCCGGACGGGCGAACATCCGACGCACACAGCGAAACGGGACGGAGATAGACCTCTCTGTTTCGAAGATGCCACGGCCGTTTGAATTGGGCCGCGGATACGCGACCTACGTACTTTGGGCGATCTCGCCGGAGGGCCAGGTAGATAACCTGGGTGAGATCAAACGGCGAGGCTTTTTCGAGTTTGATTCGCGGATCAGGGTGACCACCAATCTGCAGACCTTCTCGCTGATAATCACGGCGGAACCGCACCACCTGGTGGCGAGGCCGAGCCAGGAGATCATGCTTGAGAACCTGAACGGCGTTGCCAGGAGCGGACGGCAGATCACGTCTTTACCTGCGGTACAGTATTTTGGCAATACGAGCGATTTTTTCCGAGACGCCAGGACACCGGAAATAGCCGAACTGGACTATTCACGAACGCCGTCAACGGTTTTGCAGGCAAAGCAGGCAATCGCACTCGCTAAATTCGCCGGTGCGGAACGCGACGCTCAGGAAGAACTTCGTGAGGCAGAATCGCTGCTGCAGAATGCGGAGGACGCCTGGCGGGCCGGACGGAGAGAAGCAGATGTAGATGTTACTGCCAGGCGGGCGATCAGCACGGCTGTGAAAGCGGAAGGGCTTGCGTTTGCAAGAGCTCAGGCCAGAATGCAACGCGATGAACAGATCAGAGCAGATGCCGAGATGCGCAAGGTCGAAACCACGCTGCAGGATGCGCAGGGCGAGGTCGAGGACCTAAAGCGGCAACTTGCTGAGGAACGCCGAAGCCGTGAGCTTTTGGAACGCGACGGTGCGAATTATCTACAGCAGATCCGGGACCTCAGGACAGAGAATGGCAAACTTCGGGAAGAACTAGGACGAACCCGAACTGAAGCCGCATCTACCAGGGCGCGACTTGATGCGATCGAGAACGAACGGAGGGCTGAAGCCGCGGAACGCGACAGAGAAGGCCGGATGCGAAATATGCAGGCCAACGAAGCCGCCCTGATGCAATCGCTTCGCCGTTTCGGGTCTGTTTCCAAGAGTGAGCGAGGGATAATCCTTACGTTGCCTGAGAGCTACTGGTCGGCGCCTCGGGCGGCCTCATTCGCTCCCGGGGTAGATGCAAGATTGAGTTCGATAGGAGAGCTGCTTGCCAATAATCCGGACTATCGTATCGAGATCGAGTCACACACCGACAACCAGGGAGACGTGCGTGAATTGGAGGATCTGACCCGACAGCGGTCGCAGGTGATCGCCGAAAGGCTTTCGGTTTTTGGAATACCAAACAACCGGATCGAGGCAAGGGGACTTGGCTCGGCGATCCCCATTGCTCCGAACAACACCAACGCCAATCGGGCCCGCAACCGACGCGTTCAGGTGATAATGGTGCCGGCGATCTGACGGCAAGACCAGAGAAACCAGCAGCAATTCATTTCCGAAGATAGGACTACGACGATAGGACGGCGATGCGGTCGGGCGGGAGCCCGACCATGCACTCTTCGCCGGGCGTCAGCCCGACAAGACGCAACACCAGAGCTTCAAGCCGCAATCCACCGGCGTCAAGCACGACCAGAGTTGTCGAGCCAAGGAATTTGACCTCAGTCACGGTGGCGCGAAGAAGATTATCTTCGGGAAACGAAGCCCCGAACGAGATAGAGATGCTCTCGGGACGGATTCCGAGAAGCACATTTCGGTTAATGGCACCAAGGCGGCCCAGTTCTGACCGCCGTGCGAAAAGACGGTGTTCGCCGTCGATGGTCACAAACTCGGGCACATCGGTTTTGCTGGAAGTGAGCCGACGGGCCTCGATCAGGTTTATCCGGCCTGTAAGTGCCGCGATCTTCGAAGAATAAGGCTCTTCATAGATCATTTCCGGAGCACCGCTCTGGGCGATCTCCCCCTCGTCAAGGATGGCGACTTCGCCGCAAACCTCGTAGAGATCCTCAATATCGTTTGCGGCAAAGACCACGATCCGGCCGGATCCCTTGACCGCATCTCTCAAGTTCTCGAACAACGCCTCTTTTGAAGCTCGGTCGAGAAAACACAAGGGGTCATCGAGCAATACGACGCGGGCGTCGCCGGACAGAGCGGCCCTAATGGCATCCGCCTGGCGATGGGCGGCATCGACCGTGTCCGAAAGCGCACCGCCGAATGCCCGGCGAAGAAAGGGGCTTGCCGGCACGTGTGGAATAAACTCCACGCGGCGGTCAGACCGTCCGACCGGAAGTTCTCGGCCGTCTAGTGAAATAGTGCCGCCATCCTGGGTCTCAAGTCCTGCAATGATGCGCAAGAGTGTGGTCTTTCCGCTACCCTGCGAGCCGAAAAGCCCGAGCACTGATCCGCCGGTGGCCTCGAACGAGACGTCCTTGAGTATCCATTTTGGGCCGAATCTCCTTGAAAGCTTGGTGACCGTGAGCGTCATAGGCGGGCGAACAATGGAACTTTTCTCCTAACTATTCGTGCAAAGGAAAGTATGCTGTTGTCATCAGAAGAAAGCAAGTATAGACTATTCAGCCGATGACAGAGAAGCAGCGGAACATAGTAAAGAAGGCGGCTCGGGCGGGAGGATGGCAGGTCTTTAGGCGGGGTGCCAGAATGCTCCCGTTCGGCGGTACGCTTGTGGTGATAACTCTGGTCGGAAGCGACATTCGCCGAAAGGGCTTGGTCAAAGGCGTTATCAATTCGGGGCTCGATGCGATCCCGGTGGTGGGGCTTGTGAAAAACGGATACGAAATGTTCAAAGGCGATATCATCTCGGACAAACCGAACAGGAAGAAAAATAATGGCAGGATCAAGTAGGAGGTTTACGATGTTGACGAAGCGGTTAGCCATGGCACCTTGTTTGTCGGCGATGTTGATCGGCGGGGCCGCGATTGCGACAGATGCTCAGTCAAACCAGCCGGGCCGGCCAGCCGCCCGTCCGACGCCAACGCCGCGTGTCTTAAGTTCGGAGGCGATCATCATAAGCCGTGCTGAAGACCTGGAGTATGAAACCTCACCCCGAGGCGCCGAACGTCAGGACCCGATCGCCGGACCGCAACAGGATGCGGCGGACAGGACGATCGAAAGTCTCGAGAACCGTCTGCGGGTTCTGGAGGAAAACAAGACCAAAGACCCTGACGCTGTTCAACGCCGGCTGATGATGAACCTGGACATATTGACCCGTGCGGAACAGCGCGCGGACGTGCTGAGAAAGCAGATGTTCGACCTGTTCGAGAAAGAGACCACAATACTCTCCAGGCTTGATGCTCTTGACATCGAGGGCCGCGAGGACATGATAGAAAGAAGCGTGGCGACGATGGGTTCGCTTCGTCCGGAGGAGCTTCGGGCCGCGAAAAGGCGACAGATCGAGGCGGAGAGGTCTAACCTCCAGCGACTCCTGGGCGAGATCCAGCGAAACCGGACAATGCTGGAAGCCAGCGTGCAAAAGGCAGACGAACTGGTGGACCGGCTGCGGCTTAGACTCGAAAAAGAAATAGACGACGCACTGGTGGAACAACCCACCGAACAGCCTTAGTTCCCCGACCCGGTCTCTGCTTGGACCGCTTTCGGCTCCCGATCGACACAATTACCCGCAACTGCCAGAACGGCGATGGTCCTGAGGAACCTGTCGTCAATGGCCCTCGCGTTTGAAAGTGAAAGCCCGAATTCGATCTCTCCCATTTTACGGAATGTTCCTTCAATTCCTTGTCCCGGGATCGAAAACACACTGAAGAATCCGTAATCCTTGCCCTTGATCTGTCGAAAGATCTGTGTAGAGAGCATATCGGGGTTTTCAAGGCGATTCATCACCCGGACGGCTTCGGCAAGTTCGTCAATAGCGAAATTGGGATTAAGCTTTTCGTAGAGGGAAGAAAGGCCGAGCAATAGCTTTGCCTTGGTCGCGGAATTCTCGGTTTTTCGAACAACAGTGCCAAGTTGTCCCAGGGTCTGGTAGGCCGACGAGACGTCATTTATGCTCTTCATCTGAGCTTCGGCCAACTCGAACGCCAGCAGAGCACGGTGTTCTATTTCCGGTACCTTTGCGGCATGACGTTCGGCATCGGGAAAGCGGCCTTCCTTTATAGCCAGTTGTGCTCGCAGGAACCAGTAGTAGTTTGTCGTCTCCCGGCGAACTTCCTCGTCCCGGATCTTGTCGAGCCATGGTTCGAGTTTCACGAATTGTTCTTCGGTCTTGCCTCCCCAGAACATCAGATTGACGATCATGAGATCCGTAAGTTTCCCTTCTTTTTCAGCTTCATCCATCTGGGCAAAGCGTTCGTCGAAACTCAGTCGCAGGTTTGAAGTACTCTGCTCGCGGCCCTTCATTCCGCGATGCATTTCTTCGGTTAAGAGTGAATTTGCCAGAGCTCGAGCCGCGGAAAGTCGGGGTAGGAGAAACGGAAGATCATTTATGACTAACGGTTCTATCTCAGAGAGAGCCGATACCATATACACAGGTTCCGGCTGGCGAAACTGGTCAGGCGGACGGAGACGCTCTTCAGGATTTGCCGCGTAGGTCTGTATGCGTTCAAAGAACACCTCCAAGAATTGGCGCTGAAGCTCTGCGTTCGGAGCGAAACCCTCAGGAACGCTCATGCCAAGTTGAAATTTATCGATCCCAAAGATCCTGTCGCGGCCAAACGGAAAAGCCGAAAGGAAAAGCAGCCGACGAGGGGTCTCGCTCCTGTAATTCATCAGAAGCTCTTGATATAGCGCGGTTGCCATGCTCGGGTTTGCTCGCGAAATTGAATAAACTGAGAAGAGCCAATGCTGGTCGAGGGGGTACCGCATCACGCGGCGAAGTAGATACCACGCGAGATCCGGATCTGCTTCCGCATTTTCGGCCGCCATTTGCAGCATAAGGCCGATCTCGCGGCTCTGATCGCCTTCGTTGCGGTCTTTTGCTGCCTTTTCGAACTCGGCCAAGATCTCGTCCGCCAGCTTACGTGCCCAGGCGCCGTCGCGTTTCGCTATGGCACGCACGACCTCAAAACGATAATCTGTCCCGGGGATCATCAAACCGCGTGAAGGAGTCTTGTCCTCGATGCCTTTCTCACGATAATGGGCAACCGCAGCCTTATAGGCCTCAGTGAAGTAATCCCGTGCGTCAGTTTCGGCGAAAGGCCAAACAAAATCAGCCGAGCGTATCAATATCCGGATACGCTTTTCGGGTTCACGCACCGCCCGACTTTCGCTTACAAGCTGGGAGACAAGGAAACCGGCATATTCCACATTGCACAGATCGTCCTCCGGTGATCGCTCCTGGGCATCTGCCGATGAAAGGAAAAACAAACAAATTACTAAAAGTGAAAAAAATACGCGGTCGAGCTGCACTTAAACCTCCCAAAATCCATTCTGACCAATTAGTCTATCACGCTGTTCGACATCACTTCGAGGCATTTTGTTGCATTTTGTTCCAATTATCTTGCCAGATACTGCGGCCATCTTTGTTATCGGACTGCCGATTCATTAGGTACCGAATATTCGAACGAGAAGGCCAAGAGATTTATGCAGAGCCCCGTTGTGGGCGGCATGAAAGTATTGAACACAAGAGATGCCGCCCACGGTGAGCTACCCCCTATTCTTGTTACCGATCTAAATTAGAGGATTCCGGGTTTCCT
>CALMAH010000021.1 GCA_937859595.1 uncultured Acidobacteriota bacterium
GATGTCTGAAATGCAGGAAGATCGGTTTATCGGCAGGCTCCGTCAGGAGCAGGATATTGGTAGCGCCAAAGCACCCACAAAGCCGCCAAACCCCGTCATGGGCGACATCTATCACACGGCCCGCGCTGGGCAGGTATCAAAGTGTTTCAACCGTTTCAAGTGTTTCAGGTGTTTCAGGTGTTTCAGGCGTTTCAAGTGTTTCAAGCGTTTCACCGAAACACTCTCCCCTCCGAGAAACGAAACACCGTCACGCTTAAAAGTGGCTCATTTTGCAAAATGGAACGAGTTTTCGCCGCAACCAATGTTGTATCAACAGGTTAACCCGTTCCACTTTGGACATTTTAATGCAAAAAGTGGAACGATTATCGGCGACCGGATACAAAAAAGTGGGGAAATATGGAACACCCGTCCCAACCCGGCGTCTCACCTCGTCTCAATTCTGCGAAGGGGTTCACCCGGGGAACCATCTGGCGAACCCCACGGGTAACCTCTATTCCAAAAGGTGGCCGTTCTTAAAGGTGTCTGCCTTCCTTCGGTTGACGGACATTGTCCAAACTATTGGAAACTCAGAACTTCTGCCATTTTCGGCTCGAAAGATCCGCTTTCTCCGGCCTTTTGTGGTGTTGCGGCCAATGACATTTTTTGTCAGCCGCCGATTGCCAGTTTATGTTAAAAGGACGCTCTTCTTCCCCTTTCTCTTACCGCTCGCCGCCGACGGCACTTTCCTCTAAATGTTGATAATAAATCAGATACAAGAGTTTCAAGAGGCCAAACAATGTTTGGCACAGGTCTTGTTAATCATTGAGTGCCTGGGAAAGGTAGATTCAGACTTGAACAAATTCTTTAGGAGATTGTGAATTAGAAATGAAAAATCAGAAAGGTTTCTCGCTCATCGAACTTTTGATCGTTGTGGTTATCATCGGTATCATCGCTGCGATCGCTATCCCGAACCTGCTGGCGGCCCGCCGCTCGGCTAACGAAGGTTCTTCGATCTCGTCGCTCCGCACCCTTCACGGTGCTCAGATGACGTATGGTGCAACCGCAGGTGCCGGTGAATATGCCGGTGACCTCGCCAACAGCAACGTCGGTCTCGGACAGCTCCGTGATGCCGGCCTCGTTGACGCACAGCTCGGTTCCGGCCTGAAAAGCGGATATCAGTTTGTCGGCGGCCGTATCGCCAACGCCCCTGCAGCTCCGGCTCAGTTCTGGTTCTCGGCCATTCCGCAGACCGCTTCCGGCATAACCCAGACGGGTACCCGCCGATTCGGTATCTCGACGAATGGTGTCATCGTATTTGACTCGACGGCCGCTCAGCTCGCAACTCACTTTGCTGATGCAGTTGCAATGACCCCGAGTGCTACGGTTCAGGTTCTCGGCAACTAGTCCGAACTTGATCGCCCTATGACAGAAAGAGGAATCGGACTCGCTTCGATTCCTCTTTCACCTTTTCGGCCTGCATATCAGGCATCGACGATCCCACCCTTTCAACGACCCCTTCCTCATCCGAACCGATGCAGAACGACCTGCTCAGAACGACCGGTTCCATACGCAATGGCGAAGTGCCCGCGCTGATACTGATTGTAGTATTTGCCGGGCTGCTGGTGCTTCCGATCGCGGTGGTCGGCATTCCGGAGAACTATGACCTCTCCCAGCATCTGCGATTTGCCAGAACTTATTTTGACTCCATCGCCAATGGCACCATTTTCCCCGCCTGGGCGGCAAATGACAATCTCGGATTTGGCAGTATCGGGATACGCTTTTATCCTCCGCTGACCTATTTCCCGATCGGGTTCTTTCAGTTGTTGACCGGCAGTTTCTACGATTCGCTTTGGATGTCAGTGCTTTTCTGGATGATCATTGGCAGCGTTGGAATGTATGCCCTTGCCCGAGAGATGATGCCGGTTTGGTACGCATTTTTCGCGGCCGTTCTTTATGCGATAGTTCCCTATCATCTGGTCCAGGTCTATCAGGCGTTCCTCCTCGCGGAGTTTACCGCTTCTGCCATTTTGCCGTTTTGTTTTCTCTTCGCTTTGCGCACCGTCAGGTCCGGGTCATTATCCAATGTCACGCTGTTGGCGATCTCGATCGCGCTGCTGATCCTCTCGCATATTCCATCTACGATGATCGGGTCCCTCGGACTTGCGGTTTTCGTGGTGGCGCTTCTTGAACGTGGAGGGGCGCTCAGGGCGTCGTTCCGTGTCGCTTTCGCATTTGCCCTCGCAGCAGCGGCGTCGTCCTTTTACTGGGTGAGAATGGTGACAGAACTCGGCTGGGTCAAACATAACAGCCGAGAATTTTACGGAGAAGGTTACTACAATTATTCGACCTACTTTTTCCCTATGTTCATTAACGGGGGAGAAGCCTATGGTCCGCGATTTCTTTGGCTTTGGGATATCATCATTCTGGTCACGATTTTCCTGATCATTCCCGCGATCGCAGTTCTCTTCATAAGATGGCGTCGCGCAGAAGGACTAAGCAGGCCGATGTTTGCCTTTACTCTGACCTCGGTTTTCTCGTTCTTCATGTTGTCGATCCTGAGTGCTCCGCTTTGGGACAACGTTTCCACCTTGCAAAAACTGCAGTTCCCCTGGCGCTGGTTGGCCGTTGCTTCGTTTGCGGCTTCGATCATTTTCGTAATGGCGGCCCAAGACCTGTTCTCCCGAAGCAAGAAACTCACCCGGCCGCTGGCCTACTCGCTTGCATTTATACTCACAACCGTTTTGATCTTCGACCTAACTCAGTCTGTCATCCCCTCAGCCCCGGTTCCCCGAACTGAATTCAATAAACGGATCGAAACACTCGACAACGAGGCCGGATGCGAATGCTGGTGGCCTGTCTGGGCAAGCAAGGCCGCACTCGAAAGGGCGACCCCTGTCGAAGCGGGAGGACGGCCCGTACAGATTAGCGAATGGTCTCCAACACGACGCACATTCACCATCGCCGACGGCGTAGAAACTAAGGTGAGGGTTTCAACATTCTATTATCCCCACTGGAACGCAAAAATTAACGGTTCCCGTCGGAAGACCCATCCGGGAGACGACGGCACGATCGAACTCTTTATGCCGACGGGTGAAAATACTGTCGATCTTGAGTTCTATGAACCAAATGCGGTAGCTTTCTCAAGGTATTTCTCTCCGCTCGTCTGGCTTCTTATGCTTGTGTTGCTAGGGATACATTTTAGAGGACGCTTACGAAAAAGCGCGTCGTCCGGACTTCGGTAACTTCTGGTTTTTCTGTTTGCGTTCCCGTTTCTCCTCGCGTAAATTACCATTCGTCGATGTCTGCTACGCCTTCACACATATCCATGCCAAGGCTCGTTGCCGCCATAGCGACGAATTCTTTTCGCGAGGCCATTCGGGATCGGATCTTATACAATCTGGTCCTTTTCGTCTTGCTGCTCGTTGCATGCGCCATTCTTCTAGGAGATCTCACTAATGGGCAGGAAGCCCGGACGATCGCAAATATCGGACTCAACGCTATGCTGCTTTTCGGCGCCTTCATTGCGGTCTTTGTCGGCGTGGGATTGGTCTCGAAGGAAATAGAGCGGCGAACGGTACATATTATCTTTTCAAAGCCTGTAGGCCGCGGGCATTTCATCGTAGGCAAGTATCTTGGCCTTTGCGCGACCCTTTTCGTTAATGTTGTCATCATGGGTGTTGGTATATCGATGGCACTGCTGTATGTTGGCTCGGCCGATATGGCGCTAACTGTTTGGCCCGCGATCTACCTTATTTTTCTCGAACTTGCACTTGTAACAGCAGTTGCCACGCTTTTCTCGACGTTTTCGACCCCCGCCCTTTCTGCCTTATTCACGTTTTTCGTGTTCCTTATCGGTCATCTGAGTTCCTCGCTGAACGATCTTGGGCAGACGATGGGATCTTCGTTCGCCCGAATTGTCCTAAGCACGATCTATTACATATTGCCGAATCTATCGCTGTTCTCTTTTCGCACCGAGGCCGCCAACGCGCTGACTCCCGGCATAGAGATGTTGGCGACATCGAGCGCTTATGCCACGATCTATGCCGCGATACTTCTCTCGGCGGCAACGGTCATATTCAGTCGGAGAGATTTCAAGTAACGAACGGCTGTCCGGGGACTTCGATCCAGTAAATGACTAGATTTCGAAAAGACCTGTTGATCCTTATAATTGTGCTGGCTCTCGGCCTGCCGGTTTCCGCATATTTAAGTGATCGTTCGAATAGGGTCAGAACGAAACTTCCAGCCTCCTACGAGGACGAGGACCTGTCGCTGCAGGGCAGAAAACTGAAAGGCTGGGTTCTCGGTGCTGAGGGACTACTCGCGGATTGGTACTGGATGTGGTCGCTTCAGTACATTGGCAACAAGTTAGTGAAGAGCGATGCTGAGTTTATCGATCTTGAGGATCTGACGCCGTTGAACCCACGGCTGCTTTACCCGATGCTCGATAATGCGACCGACCTTGACCCGAAATTCCTTGCGGCCTATTCTTACGGAGCTATTGTGCTTCCCGCAATTGACGTTGACAAGGCGATCGCCATCACCAGGAAGGGTATCCGCGACAATCCGGGTTCGTGGCGGCTTCGCCAATATCTTGGGTTCATCTACTGGCGGCAGAAGGACTACGAAAATGCCGCGATCGCCTATGAGGAGGGGGCAAGCATCGAGGGAGCGCCTGATTTTATGCGACAGATGGCCGCGATCATGCGAACCGCAGGAGGCAACCGGGAAACAGCCCGTGCCATTTATCGGCAGATGCTGGATCATGCCGAAGATGAAGGGGCGAGAACCAATGCCGAACGGAGACTGATGCAGCTTGACGCACTTGACGAAGTCGACCTGATAAATTCGGTACTTGCCGAGATAGTCGAACAACGGGGACGATGTCCGGGGCGGCTTGAGGATATAATTCCGGCCATTCGAAAGGTGTTGCCCGGTACAAGCCGAGAACTGAGAATTGACGGTGACGGCAATCTCGTCGACCCCAGTGGAGTACCATATTTGCTTGATCGGGGGAAGTGTTTTGCCAGAATAGATCCGGCCTCGAGGATTCCCCGGTCGCTGTGAGATCTTGGCCCGAAATATGGAACACATTGTTGAGATCAAGAATCTTTCAAAGGATTACGAGACCGGCTTTTGGCGAAAGAGAAAGGTCCGTGCATTGCATGGGCTCGATCTCGCCGTCCGGCCGGGCCAGATATTCGGGTTTCTCGGCGGTAACGGAGCTGGTAAAACCACGACCATCAAGATCCTGATGAGCCTGCTTTTTCCAACCGAGGGAAGCGCAAAGATCTTAGGGGCGAACATCACCGAGGTTTCGATACGCTCCCGTATCGGCTACTGCCCGGAAAACCCGTATTTCTATGACTACCTGACACCGCTGGAATTGATGGACCACATCGGTGAGATCTTTGGCATCTCGGCCACGCATCGGAAGTCGAAAACCGAGGAACTGCTTACGCTAGCCGGTCTTGCGGAAAAGGACTGGACAAAGCAGCTTAGAAAGTTCTCCAAAGGCATGCAGCAGCGAGTCGGTCTTGCCCAATCATTGATAAACGACCCGGAGATAGTTTTTCTGGACGAACCAATGAGCGGGCTTGATCCTGTCGGCAGACGCGAGATACGGGAGATGATCTCATCGCTACGGGAAAAAGGTACTACGGTCTTTATGTCAACCCATATTCTTTCCGATGTTGAAGCTTTGTGCGATGAAGTTGCGATCCTGCGGCGCGGACGCTTGGCTGCATCGGGCAACCTGCAAGAGTTACTTTCCTCGAGCGGCGAACATCGGAGTTTTGAGGTGATGGCTGCCGGCGTTAGTGCCGACACTCTCCTGCGATCAACTTTTGCCGGGGAACTAGGCAAGATCTCTGCCAAGCCTAACGGCACGGCCATCGAGGTTCACAGCGAAGAAGAGATAGAGGGTGTTATAAAAGCTGTGAGGGAGAGCGGCGGCATTCTGATCTCCGTGCTTCCGATCACGCAATCGCTGGAGGATCTTTTTGTTGAACCGGTATCGGCGACGCAAGAATCCGATTAGTCAGTTAGCGACCCTGATGGCCGTAACCCGCCAGCGGATGTTTGCCCGGTCATCGCTTCGCTTGAATCCGTCAATACTAAGAGTAATGGGGATCGTCGTGTCCGGCTCAAGCCGGGGCGCTTGAGTTGGAATTGCCAACACTCGTTTCTCTTTAACCACCTCTTCGAACTCATCCACAACCGCAACATTGATCTCAAGCCCGTTAAAGGTCTTTTCACTTTTATTTCTTACGTTCCCCTTGATGAACATTGAGATCGCACCAAACGCATTTGGTGATTCTACCGTGTCGCGGTGAGTCGAGATAATGATGTCCTTGGTCAGTTCCTCGAATTCGGGTGAGCCTTCACGATATGAGCCATCAAGAACCGCCGATTTCTGTTCTTCCATTGATGGCTGCAATGTTAACAGCCAAACCCCGACGCCGATCGCGACTATTCCGATCAGCCCTCCGATAAGATAACCCGTATAACTTCTTTTCGTTTCTTCGTTAAACTTTTGCAGCGTTTCCATACAGCATTTTGATGTTCCTGACGGTAGAGTTTCTGCAATCAGATTCACTAGGTTATCATTCTGGGTACGTTAACCCGAAATGCCAAAAACCGGAGAAATAAAGTCGGAAAACCCCATCTTCGTGGAGGTATCCCTACCGGTACCTATCCGAAGAAACTTCACCTACCGCCTGTCACCTACAGCGGCAGAAGCGCTCGTTCCAGGAAGTCGGCTTCTTGTTCCGTTTGGCAATCGAGAGTTAACGGGGTTTGCAGTCAACATTTCCGATCACTTCGAGCCGGAACCCGGGCTCTCCGAATCTGATCTAAAGGACGTGATCGAGATACTGGATCACGTTCCGCTTGTAACTGAAGAAATACTGCAGCTTACAAAATGGGCGGCGGACTACTACGCGGCTCCGTGGGGCGAAATGCTAAAAGCGTCGCTCCCTGCCGGCATCCACGCCCGAACGGAACAGGTCTTCGCTGCGACGCCCGCCGGCATAGGAGCACTCGGATCGAACAGCGGCAGAAAGGGCGTAAAACGGCAGGTACTGGAACATGTGATCAACCACCCCGGAGTTGGCAAAAAAGAGATCGCGAGGATATTTGGGGCCGCAGCGGCGAATCGAGTATTGCCGGAGCTGGTACGAACCGGTCACGTGACGAGGTCGAGGCAAACGGCCTCTCCTCCAGTGAAAGAAAAACGCCGTAAGGCGGTAAGGCTAATCACAGTTGGCATTGAACCTGACGAGAAGCCGCTTTCTAAAGCACAGCACCGTGTAATTGACGCCCTAAATTCGGCCGGTGGGGAAATGCTTTTCACCGATCTTCTCGGAGCCGCGGAGACGGGGGCTTCTCCTATCACGACCCTTGCCAAAAGGGGAAAGGTCGAGATCTATGTTGCAGGGGTCAGACGCGACCCGTTATCCGACGTTCCGCTGCCAGAACAGCAAGAGTTGATTCTAAACAGCGATCAATCGTTCGTACTTGCCGCGATCGAAAAAGCGCTGGACAGAAGTGACTACAGAGCATTCTTGCTTCACGGGGTCACAGGCAGCGGGAAGACCGAAGTGTACATCAGAGCGATGCGATCCGTCCTCGGTCAGGGGCGTTCGTCTTTGATGCTGGTTCCCGAGATCGCTTTGACCCCGATCTTTTCGCGCCGGCTCTTGGCGGCTTTTGACCAAAAGGTTGCCATTCTTCATTCGAGCCTTTCACCGGGCGAAAGGTTGGACGAATGGAGGCGGATCAGAAATGGCGAGGCACGTATAGTTATCGGCACCCGTTCGGCAGTGTTCGCACCGCTTGATGACATCGGCCTGCTGATAGTTGACGAAGAGCACGACCCATCGTATCGCCAGAATGAGTCGCCCTACTATCATGCTCGAGACGTAGCTGTCATGCGGGCCCATTCCGCAAATGCTGTGATAGTGCTTGGTTCGGCAACTCCCGCGATCGAAACCTATCACAACGCACAGACCGGTAAGTATCAATACCTTAGATTGCAGAACCGGATAGGCGGGCGCCCACTCGCAGTGGCGGAACTTGTCGATATGCGCGAGGCCTTTAGGCGGGTCGGTAAGGATGTGCTCTTTTCGCCGCAATTGATCGATGCGGTCGAGGAGACTCATTCTAGGGGCGAGCAGACGATCGTCCTGCTCAACCGGCGCGGTTACTCATCGTTTGTGCTGTGCCGCTCTTGCGGCGAATCGATTCGGTGCCGAAACTGCGAGATCACGATGACCTGGCATAAGCGTGACGGCAAGCTCATTTGCCACTACTGCGGCCATAATGCGAACACGCCTGCCAAATGTCCATTTTGCGAAAGCGAATATTTGTATTTCATCGGACACGGTACCGAGCAGCTAGAGGAAAAATTGAAAGCACAGTTCCGTGATCTGCGTATCGCACGCGTTGATCGCGACTCGATGAAGCGAAAAGGCGAAATGGCCAAGACATTGCTCGCCTTTGACCGCGGCGAGATCGACCTATTGGTCGGGACCCAGATGCTTGCTAAGGGGCACGACTTTCACAACGTAACCCTCGTCGGTGTTATCTCGGTTGATACCGGGTTAGGATTGCCGGATTTTCGCTCTGCAGAACGAACTTTTCAACTTCTAACGCAGGTTGCCGGACGGGCAGGGCGCGGTGAACTCCCTGGAAAGGTAATGATCCAGACGTATTATCCGGAACACTATGCCCTTCGACACGCAGTTGGCCAGAATTTCGAAGGCTTTTACGCCGAAGAGATCCGCTTTCGCGAACAGATGAGCTATCCGCCATTCGTTGTACTTGCATCATTGATGTTTCACCATCGCAGTGAGAGTTACGCCCGCCGAAGCGCAGCGAAACTGCGAAATTCACTCGATCATGCAAACACTGACCGGCTGGTCAGGATACTTGGCCCCGCCCCCGCTCCGATCCCGCGGATACGAAATGAGTATCGGATCCAGTTGATCATTAGATCTCCCGGAAGGAAGGAACTGCGAAACAGGCTGGACAAGGCCCTGGAAGAAGCTGAAACGCGAGGCTGTGATTTGAGGATCCTTCGGATCGAAATAGATCCGGTTGACCTGATGTGACCGAACGAATAATGATTGCGGTCCGGCACTCAGCTTCAATTACTCTTCAAACTGACGCCTGAGACTCTCTGAGAAAGGAGCTCTGGCAACGCCCTTTTCAGTAATTATTGCAGAAACAAGCTCGTTCGGCGTTACATCGAAGGCGTAGTTGCTCACATTAATGCCTTCCGGGGCAAGTCGCATTTCGCGTACATGGGTAATTTCGCGTGGGTCACGCTCTTCGATCGGAATATCGTCACCAGTCGGAGAGTTCATATCAACCGTTGAAAGCGGCGCTGCAACATAGAACGGTATCCCGTGCTGGCGGGCAAGAACAGCAACCATATATGTCCCTATCTTGTTTGCCACGTCGCCATTGGCTGCTATTCGGTCGCTGCCGACCACCACAGCCTGTACGCGGCCTTTTTTCATCAAGTGGCCGCTCATATTGTCGGTGATGAGCGTTACAGGAATATCGTCCTGCAAGAGTTCCCAAGCGGTAAGCCTAGCCCCTTGAAGGTACGGTCTGGTCTCGTCGGCGATCACTGAGACATTCTTTCCCTGATCGACGGCGCCGCGAACAACTCCCAATGCAGTTCCCCATACGCCACCGGTCGCAAGTGCACCCGCATTGCAATGAGTAAGGATCGTAGAATTGTCCTCCAGAAGTTCGCCTCCGAACTGAGCGATAAGTCGCTGTGATTCAATGTCCTCTTCGTGTATCGCCTTGGCGTCCGTCAACAGGGCCTCCTTGATCTCGGAAACCGTTTTTCCTTCGTCTTTTGCTGCTCGAAAGGTGCGCTTGATACGATCGATGGCCCAAAACAGGTTGACTGCCGTGGGACGGGTAGCACCCAGGACCTCGCAAACGTAGTCGATCTCGTCCTCAAGGTCTGCAACGCTGGTACCTACGAAATTCTTCGCTCCAAGGGCGACTCCGTACGCAGCAGAAACGCCGATAGCCGGAGCGCCGCGGACGACCATATCCTTGATACCTGCTGCGACATCGTTGTATGTCTTGAGCGTCAACCATTTCTCTTCAGCGGGAAGAAGCCGCTGATCGAGCATCAAAACGCCCTCTTCAGACCATTTAACCGGGATAATATTTAGTTTCATATGCCAAACGTTTTCTCTTCTGGGACACGGGAATGTGAATCACCAAAAGATGAACTCTAAACGAAATTTCCGCCACGCTCAAGAAAGCTGAAACTTTTTGCATCCGCTTATGCGTTATTACCGGCAGCTTATAATGTGCCGATCGAACATTTATGAGAATAGAGAACATCCTCGACGGGCTCCACGGTTCAGTTATTAATAGGTGGTGGACACAGCTGTTTACTGCATTCGTGCGAGTGCTGCTGGCGGTCTCGTTCATTCCGCCGAGCATCCCGAAGATACTTCACCAGCCCTTTACTCTTATCCCGGAGACACATCCGGTAGGCGCCTACTTCGCCGCTCTTTACAACACCGGTTATTATTACGACTTTCTAGGCTGGACCCAGCTCGCAGCATCGATACTGCTGTTGATACCAAGAACTGCTCATTTGGGAGCACTCCTATTTTTTCCGATCGTCGTCAATATCGCAGTCCTTACAAATTCGGTCGGCTTTCAGGGCACGTGGCTGATAACCCTTCTTATGGCTCTTGCGGCTCTATACCTTGTCTGTTGGGAATACGACCGGCTGAAGCCGGTAGTTTTTTGGACCAGGAACGAACGCTCGATCCCATTTCGGTTTCAACATTTTGCTATCCCCTTGTTCTTCGCCGCGGGCGGTTTTTTGCTCAACATTGTGTTCAGAACGGTGATGTTTGGTCGACTTGATGATTCTCTTTGGGCCGGTGCAGTGCTTGCGGGGCTGGGTCTGGTGTTTGGCGTGCTTGTGGCAGCTCACTTCAGATTTATGCCCGCCGGGAGGCTGAGGGATCCGGAACTTGATGCTTCACACGGTAATTACGACGTCGTCTCAAGGGTGTCCGATTGAATCTCTCGTCAGGTTGCTCTATAGTTATCGGATACTTTGCCTTGACACTGGGCAATGTTTTCCCGGCAAGACATGGAGTCACCCGAATTTTCCTCTACCAATTCGTTGCACCCCCACGGCCTCGCTGCCGATGTGGACGAACGTCCGTCGTTTGTACTCAGACGACAACTTCCGCCGCCCGTTGCCAGGCTTTGGGACATCGCGAGAAATTTCTATTGGTCCTGGCATCCGGAGGGCTCACTGCTTTTTCGTGAAGCTGAGCCGTCACTCTGGCTCGAGGTTGAGCAGCACCCGATCGCCTTACTTGATCGCGTTTCAGAACACAGGCTTTGGCAGCTTGCATCTAACGAAGACTATGTCCGACGGGTCTTTGAATTTGCTGCGAAACAGGATGCATACCTGGCGGACGCCACCGGGCCCGAAGAGGCAAGATACGCATATTTTTGTGCGGAATACGGCGTTCACAATTCCCTTCCGAATTATTCGGGAGGGTTAGGGATACTTGCTGGAGACCACTTGAAATCAGCCAGTGATCTTGGACTCCCTTTGATCGCCGTCGGGCTTCTTTATCGTTACGGATATTTCCGTCAGGATATCGCCCATGACGGCTGGCAGGAAGAACATTACAAAGACGTATTCCAAACGGACCTTGCGCTGACACCCGTTACTAGGTCTGACGGTAGTCGCACGGAGGTGATGATACACATTCGCGGGCGTGAGGTTAGGGTCATTGCATGGCGGGCTCAGGTGGGAAGGATCCCCCTGTATCTGCTGGACACAAATCTTGCAGAAAATTCCGAGGTTGACCGCTTGATCACTGGTCATTTATATGGAGGTGACACCGAGACCAGGATCGTTCAGGAAAAGGTTTTGGGCATCGGGGGGGTAAGAATGCTGCGGCGGCTGGGCATTTCACCTGAGGTGTTTCACCTAAATGAAGGACATTCGGCATTCCTGACACTCGAACTTGCCACTGAGTACATAGCCGAACATCCGGACGTTTCCTTTGATGATGCTCAAAAGGCCGTGACCAAAAAATGCGTGTTCACAACACATACGCCCGTCGCAGCCGGAAACGACGTTTTTCCTCTTCGGACCCTTTCCGAGTGTTTCAGCCCGGAATACATCTCGGCCCTGAAGCTTAGCAAACCCGAATTCTTGGCGTTGGGTACGGTAAGTGAAAAAAATGAGAAAGAATCCTTCGGTATGACGCCGTTCGCACTTCGAATGTGTCGTTCGGCAAATGGCGTCAGCAAGAAGCATGGTGAGGTGTCGCGCGAACTTTGGAAGTCGATTTTCCCCGCGGGCGAAGTCCCGATTACACACGTAACTAATGGCGTTCACCATCCGACGTGGATCTCCTCCGTCTTGCAGAGATTGTACGCGGAAAAGATCGGCACGGACTGGGCCTCCGTGGCAAGAAACGAGGCAGAGTGGGAAAAAGCCGTCGACCTCCTTTCAGATGATGATATTTGGACCGCCCACCAGACCCTGAAAAATTTACTGATCGCGTATGTACGGATGAGAACCCGACGTAAGGAAACAGGGCCGCTCGATACGATAAACGAGCGAACCGAAACCTCAGGGCTTTTTTCGCCGGACGTTTTGACTGTCGGCTTTGCCCGGCGGATTGCGCAATATAAACGCTGGAATCTTTTGCTGAGCGATCTGGACCGGTTGCTTAGAATGGTTGATGATCGCGAACGCCCGGTCCAATTCGTTTTTGCCGGCAAGGCACATCCTCAGGATAGGACCGCGAAACAGATACTTCAGGAGATAATGCGCATAAACCACGATTCGACATGGCAGAAACGTGCAGTCTTCATCGAGGATTACGATCAAGAGGCTGCACGCTATCTTGTGCAGGGCGTTGACGTTTGGCTGAACGTCCCCCGACGCCCACATGAGGCCAGCGGAACGAGCGGCATGAAGGCCGCGATGAACGGTGTTCTCAATTTTTCGATATTGGACGGCTGGTGGATCGAAGGATTAAACGGCCTGAATGGGTTCTCGATCGGCGGGCTTGATAAATTCGAAAATGACGACGCGATAGACTCCGCCGACGCCGAGGCATTATACACAGTTTTGGAAAGCGAAGTGATACCGCAGTTTTACGAAAGGGATAAGAGCGGTATGCCGACCGAATGGGTACAGCGGATGAGGAATTCTATCGCGACCCTTACACCGCGATTCTCGAGTGACCGAATGGTTTCGGACTATGTGACGAATATCTACTCTTCGTCTTAGCCATATTTTCCTTTTCGAAATATCGAGAAGGGGTGTTCGTAAGCACCAAATGCTCGATCAACAATACACATCGCAAAGCAAAGAATTTCGGAAGGGTGTTATCCGTCCTGTCGAGTGCTTCAGGGAAGGCTGGGAGATGATCCGAGACCAGTACTGGATGACTTTCGGCATCGTTCTTGTCGGAATGCTCGTCGGAAGCGCGATCCCCATCGTACTGATCGGCCCTATGATGTGCGGCATCTACCTTTGCCTGCTGGACAAGTACGAGGGGAAACAGATAAGTTTTGACCGCCTTTTCAAGGGAATCGATCATTTTCTTCCTAGCCTGTTTGTTTCGCTGATCATCGTGGTTCCGTTCTTGATCCTAGCGGTCGTTTTCTACATACCTCTCGTCGCGGTGGCCTTCGCGGGGCCGCGGATGAGTGAGTCAGAATTACTCTATTTCATCGCCGGAATTTTGGCGGTTGAGCTTGTGGTCGCGGTGATAATGGTAACGATACACTCGCTGGTCATCTTTTCCTTTCCGCTTATCGTCGATAGAAAGGTGACCGCGTGGGGATCGATCACGCTAAGTGCCAAGGCAGTATGGGCAAACAAAAGTGGTGTTGCAGGACTGTTTGGCCTTGGGTTCGTTGCGGCGATACTCGGTTACCTTGCGTTCTGTGTCGGGGTATATCTTGTAATTCCTGTGATCTTTGCATCCTTGGCGGTGGCATACCGAAAGGTCTTCCCTGCGATCGATGAAATTCCAAGTGCTCCGCCTCCGCCTGATGCCTACCATGGCCTTTAAGGAAATATGAGCAATTTAAACAAGGTCAGGCCGATAAGGACATTTGACGACCTCGAAATATTATTTGAGCAGTCCCACGAGCACCCGGTCCTTCTCTTCAAGCACAGCAACAGCTGCGGCATAAGTTCTCACGTTCTGGAGATGATGCTTGGCATTAACGCCCCCCTGAATGTGGTAGTGGTTCAGGAGGCCCGCGCTATCTCGTATGCCGTCTTCTGCTTGAAAAAAAAAAGGCATCATTCGCCCCAGGCGTTTGTCATACGCGGGGGCCGCCCGGCCTATCATGCAACCCACTATTCGATCGACCCAGACGAGATCACCGAGGAGTTGGAACGATGATAGAACCAACACAAATAATCGAAGAAAGCGAGTCCGAGCTGACAATAACATGGTCGGACGGTTCCGAAACACGATTTAACGCCCCTCAGTTAAGGCGCCAATGCCCCTGTGCAGGATGCATTGACGAATGGACAGGCAAGAAGATACTAAACGACAGCGATGTCCCGGACGATCTTGTGATTAAACACACTTCGATCGTGGGGCGCTATGCTCTCAATTTTCATTTTTCGGACGGGCACGAGACCGGGATCTTCAGTTTCGAATATCTGAAAACGATGTCTTGATAATGACCGATGCATCTTTCCGGCAAAATGTTTAGAATTGTTAATATGCATGAGCGCGACATCTTTGACGAACGGCAGGAAATAAAGAAAGCGAGCTATTCGTGTCCATTTTGTCGAGAGCGGAACGAATACGATGTACGCTGGATGAAGCGGATCAAACGAAAATCTCCTCCGCGCAAACTAAGTTCTGAAGACAAGATCCGCTTTGAAAAGTCGCGCGATTACATGGTCAGGATAGATGACCAGCTAATGTGCCGAAACATACGCTGCCGAAAGCGGTTTGAAATTCCATCGTCCCAGACAGTCGTATTTATCTAGGAATGCGGAATACTCCTGTGATATGCTTTGCTAACCCCCAGAATATATTTCGGAGGTAGCTATGCAAGGCTCAGTGTCTGATTATCCCGAACCCAACGCCAGACCGGACGACGAGATCGCAGAACTCATCGAACTTGAGATATCCCATGCCCCGCAGGCACCTGGTGAGCTTGACCAGCGGCTCCGAGCACACCACTCCTCGTCGCCTGCCGATTCGGGCGGGGACATCGACGCTCAGTGGGAGGAGGTCAACACCTCGGGATCCGAAGCCGTATTTGGCCACAACCCAACCCCCGGCCAGTCAGATGTTGAGGCGAACGCACATGCCATGGGGATCGACTTCGAGGATAATGAGCCACTGGATTTTGTCCGAAAGATCGAGCGGCGCGACCGTGATCGATTCGAACTTGATGAGCGTTCAAAGGCTAACCGTACCATGCTCTGAACAACATTCGATCTACCCGTTTCCGTAAAACGGAGCCGAGCCAGAATGAAAAAAGCCCGCCGAAACCGTCCGACGAGCATTCATAGATACCTTTGCGATGCCTAATATATAGTAAACGTATATTCTACGTTACGTGTCACAGACATTCTCTGTCCATTGTCCATCCTTGGTTCAAACCTCATACTTCTCGCAGCTGCGATTGCATTCTCTGTCAAACCATGCGGAAGCCCTCGAACAGTTTGGATGCTGCCGATCTGGCCTGAAGCAAGAAATGTAACTCTTAAAATGACCTTGCCCTGTATCTGTTCACGGCGTGCCGCCTCGGTGTAACCCGGCCGGGGCTGGGACAAAATTCTGAGCGGTGAGGATGGCCCTGTCGGGCGTACCGGCGGAGGCCTATCTCCAGCACCGGATCCTGTTCCGGGCCCGTCGCCTGTACCCGTTCCGCTGCCGCTGCCGCTGCCCGTTCCGCTTCCCGTGCCAGTACCTCTGCCGGTGCCTTGGCCCGTGCCGGCGCCGGAACCCATGCCGCCTCCGGTGCCCGGCCCGGCCGAAAGGTCGCCAAACCGCGCGTTCGGGTCTCCATAGCGGTCATATTTCTGCTCAAACTGCCGACGGCCCTCGGTTTGCGGCTGCGGAAGAGCCAACTCGGGTTTTTCCATGCGATGCGCACGTGGATCCGGTGGACGGATCGGGTTCGGTGATTGATTCGCAAGGTCGCCTTGTGAAACCGGCTTTTCCTCTTCACGGCCGCCACCGCCACCTCCGCCGCCATCCTTGTCTTGTTTCTGCTGCTTTTCTTCTTCAACCGTCATTGGAACCGGTTCTATCAGAAATGCAAGCGATTGTTCATCGCCGATCGACCCTACGCCAAGTTCCTTTGAGAACAGTGAGACGCCCCACCCGCCGATCGCAAGCGAGAGCACAAGCGTGGCCGCCCCAAACATTAGTACGTTTCGCTGTTTGCCGTTCCTTTCCTGAAGAACGGTTATGTAGTAGCCGTCGTCTTCTTTTGACAGCTCCTGGACCGAAAATGTTCGACCGCCGGGAGCGTCTGCATCCATCGGTTCCGTTTGAAAATAGGCTCCCGCGGCTGGTATTGTAGCCGGTTCGAGAATTGACTCTAAAGGAATATTCTCACCGGATTCCACATCTGAAGTTATCAACTCTTCCTCGATCTCGTCTGTGGACCGTATGGGCTCCTCGAACTCAACAGGCGCATCATCTTCTGCCCCTGCTACTGTCTCATCGGTCAGAAACGCTGGCTCAGCGGATACGGGTTCCACGACGGGCTCTTCAGAAATGCCTAGGTCGAGCAGTTCCTCTTCCTCATTCGCAGCGATGAAGGCCGGTGCTTCGGGGGCCGGCAAATCCTCCGCCGGCTTTTCATTCAGAGGGTTGAGCTCATAGGCCTTCAGCTGGCCGCCGCAGTCGGGACAAAAGGTGAACCGCTCTGCAAAACCCTCTTCACACGAACTGCAATACTTCAATATCTTTCCCATCTTTCCGCCTCATTGATCAATTGCCCGGAATGAACGGACAAGCTACTCGTTGAACGATATTATAACGCGTTTTGTTCTGATTGTAAGCCCATTACACAAAAGTTTGGCACAAGACTGCCCTGCCGGTTCGCTCAATCAGAATAGATGCGTTAACACAGACGAGCGATGCCTGCGTTAAAGTGAATTTTGTTGGATATTTTTTTGCCGTCCCCGTGTCGCCTACAACACATAGATGGAATTTTGCAACTAAAAGAGATAACATCACCTTTTCCGTCGGATGGCGAACATCCTGAAGTTGCCATACAACGGACGACAGACCATAGATGAATACGAAAAAGATCCTGATACTCTTAGCACTTGTTTTGTTATTGCCGGCATTTCCGGGAACCGTTGAGGCTCAACGGCCCGGTTCGGCCACGCCCCGCCAGGAACGCTTGCTAAACGGCCTCAAGGTCCTTTTGTGGAATGACCCCTCGGCCGACAAGGTGACGATTCGCTTGCGGATACATTCGGGCTCGGCATTTGACCAGCAGGGCAAGGAAGGTACGATGAAGATGCTTTCCGAAGTGTTGTTCCCGAACGACCCGACGCGCGATCTTTTCACTGAGGACCTTGGCGGCGGGCTCGAGTTGATCAGTAACTATGACTTTATTCAGATTAACGCGTCGTCCCGGCCCGGCGAGATGGTCTCGTTGATCGAGAACATAGCGCTGGCAGTGGTCTCACCCCGCATTGACGCGGAAACTACGGGTCTTGCCCGAGAACGTGTATTGGCCGAGCTTTCTGAACTTGAGGGTGCGCCGGATTATATTGCCGACCGTGCGGTCGCCGCCCGCCTGTTTGGCACATTTCCCTATGGCCGGCCAGACCTCGGAACCCAAGAGACCTTGGAGGCTATCGACTTTGCGGACCTCCGTTTTGCCTATGATCGGTTGTTCGGCGCCGATAACGCGACGCTGGCGATCAGCGGCAGGATCGATGCGAATCTCGCCTTTCGAGCAATTAGACGATTTTTTGGTTCGTGGCGAAAAGCTGATAGGCAAGTGCCGCCGAACTTCCGCCGGCCGGATGAGCCTTCGAAAGAGACTCTTTTTGTCGGCCAGATCGAACCCGGCACCTTAGTAGCCGTCCGGACCGCTGTTCGTGGCGTCGCGAGAAATGAAAAGGACTATCACGCCTACAGCGTTCTCGCCTCGATAATGGAGGAGCGGCTCCGGTCGCGGTCCGCTATTGGTGAAAGAGATTCGATCGCAGTGAGGCATGACGCGTTTCTCCTTCCGGGAATCCTGACCGTCGGCTATATGACCAAGGTCACCAAACCTGACATTGGATCGGGCGATGGAAACTCGAACCGAATAGACGATCAGATCCGGGAAGCACTTCAAGAGCGAATTACGGGAGCCGAATTCTCTCGGGCTAGAAACGCACTTCGGCTGATCAGAAGTGCGATCGACCCTGTCGCGGTGTGGCTCGACGCTGACACCTATCGGTTTGCTTCGCTCAAAGCTGAGAACGAGGCCTTTTCCGCCCTGACACCTGAAGATGTCCAGCGAGCCGCTGACCGGGTCAGCTCCGCTCCCACTGCAAGGGTCGTTGTTAGTGTCCGTCCGTTAGAAATCGAAAAGTAATGCCGGAACGTTCAGAAGGTGAAGTCGAGCACTCGCGTGCGGTCCGTGCAATGTTCGGAGGAATCGCAAGAAGATATGACCTTCTAAACCACCTCCTTTCGGCGAACACAGACAAACGTTGGCGCAGAAAGGTCCGAATTCGACTCGAAAGTGTTCTGGCCGACAGCGGCGCCCTTGTGCTGGACGTAGCATGCGGAACCGGAGACCTCGCCATCGAACTCCAGCGTGGCTCCGATGCAAGGATCATCGGAACGGATTTTTGCCGGCCGATGCTCGATATAGCGAAAAGCAAGGAGCCGGGCATTCCCTTCGTTGAAGGCGATGCTTTATCGCTTTCCTACCCCGACTCAACATTCGACGCTGTGTCGATCGCTTTTGGACTTCGTAATCTTGCCAACGTTGAGGCGGGCCTATGCGAAATGCGACGAGTTCTAAAACCCGGCGCTCGTCTTGTGATCCTGGAGTTCTCGTCGCCGGTGCTCCCGGGGTTTCGGGGTCTTTTTCGGATTTATTTTAACAAGGTACTGCCGCGTGTGGGCGGCTTTGTGAGCGGGGAGCGCGGCGCGTATGAATACCTGCCTGATTCGGTCTCGAAGTTCCCGGATCAGAAAGGGCTATCTACGATGATGGAAGCAACTGGTTTCACAGAGGTGGAATTTACCAACCTCACCGGCGGCATTGCAGCTATCCATACGGGCATTCGCGGCTGAGCCTTTTACAGATAGCGTTTGCCACCGACCGCGAAACGTTCCAAAATATGCTTTGCTGAATGAAATACCGCATTCTGAATATTGCACGTCAGTTGGGCCTGATGCTGCTGGTAATGTGGACGGTGGTCTCGCTGGTGACCCTGCTTATTGAAGCGGTGCCGGGCACTCCTGCGACTGCGATACTCGGCGAAACCGCAACCCAGGAACAGATCGACAACTTTAACCGCAAACACGGTCTTGATCGTCCCGCATTCTTTTTTAGCATTACCAGTGAAGACGGCATCTCTTGGAACGGGATCGATAATCGATACTCGGAATATATTTTGGGGTTGCTCCGCGGCGACCTCGGCAGATCTTTCAGGACGGACCGTCCCGTGCTGGATATGATCCTCGAACGGTACCCGGCCACGATCAAGCTTGCTCTGGCGTCGATGCTCGTCGCTATCGGGATAGCGATCCCGCTCGGTGTTCTGGCGGGAACGAACAAAGGCGGCGTCATCGATAATTTTGCCTCTTTTATTGCACTTCTGGGTATTTCGCTGCCGACATTCGTTGTCGGCCCGTTTCTGGTCTATATCTTTGCCGTAAAGCTCGGCCTGCTTCCGGCGACCGGCAGCCTCTATCCCGAACACATAATTTTGCCCGCCTTTACACTCGGAGCCGCTCTTTCGGCGATTTTGACCCGAATGGTCCGTTCGAGCGTGATCGAAGAGCTAGGGGAGGATTATGTAAGAACAGCACGTGCAAAGGGCCTCAGCGAAAGAAAGGTCATCTATAAACACGTTTTGAAGAACGGCCTGATCCCGGTTGTAACGATACTCGGACTTCAACTTGGTGTTCTTCTCGCGGGTTCGATAATCACGGAGAAGATCTTTAGTTGGCAGGGATTGGGATTACTCCTGCTGGACGAGGGTATCGCCAAACGCGACTATCGATTGGTCCAGGGCTGCGTTCTGGTGATTAGCCTTACCTACATAATCGCAAATTCGCTTACCGACCTCGTATATCGCTGGCTGGATCCGAGGATCAGATTGTCTTAAATGAACCGATTGACATACATCGGTCTCGCGATCGCCTCCGTCGTTGTTTTCGCGGCGGTGTTTGCTCCGTGGCTTGCTACTCACAGCGTTGACCTGCAGAATTGGGATCTCAAATTCGCCCCGCCTTCGACAGAACACTGGTTCGGTACCGATTTTCTTGGCCGTGACATTTACTCGAGAGTGTTATTTGGGGCCAGGATCTCGCTTCAGGTAGGGATTATCGTCGTTACCGTGTCGGCGATCGTTGGCATCCTGATCGGTTCGATAGCGGGTTTCTACGGCGGCTGGGTTGATCGGATCTTGTCCGGGTATCTTTTCAATGTGTTCCTGGCTTTTCCGGGCTTGCTGCTTGCGATCGCTTTCGTCGCGTTTCTTGGGCCGGGGCTTGAAAAACTTATCTTGGCTCTATGCATTATCGGTTGGGTCGGCTATGCAAGGGTGATGCGAGGGCAGGTGTTGAAGGTCCGCGAATATGACTATGTCCAGGCCGCAAAAGCACTCGGTGCCAGCAATATGCGGATACTTTTTACTCATATTCTGCCCAATGCGATCCAGCCCCTGATCGTCCAATCCTCCCTCGGCATGGCGGGAGCCGTTCTTTCCGAGGCCTCATTGTCATTTCTGGGTCTCGGAATTCCGCCTCCTGCTCCGAGTTGGGGAATGATGGTCGAAGAAGCAAGGATATTCTTTGCCGCTTATCCGCACACTATTTTCTTTCCGGGCGCGGCGATCGCTCTTACGGTCTTGGCATTTAATTTTATCGGCGACGGGCTTCGCGAATACCTCGATCCCAAACAGCGAACACGATAGGGTCCTTTCACGATGCAAATATATCCGCTGAGCGAAAGTTCCCTGATCGTCGAATTCGGTACCGTGATCGCCGAAGAATTCGATCTGCTCTCCCTTGCACTCGCGCAACATCTGGAAAATGAGCCGTTCCCCGGGTTCATCGAAGCGGTACCGGCATATACTTCGACCGGTGTCTTCTTTGACCCCGTCACCGTGAGAAAAAGTTTTCCTGATTCCGAGTCGGCATTCTCGTTGGTAAGCGGCCTGATAGAACAAATTGCTGCGCGAATGGAAGTCAGCGACGACCGAGTTCAGCGTACAGTTGAGGTGCCAATAAGATTTGGGGGAGCGGATGGTCCTGACCTCGCCGAGTTAGCTGAAGCGCGAGGTCTGTCTGAAACTGAGTTTGCCAAGATATTTCTTTCTGTTCCATATCGTGTATATATGCTCGGCTTTCTGCCGGGATTTGCCTACATGGGCGAGGTGGACGGGCGAATAGCCGCTCCCCGGCTCGCGACGCCTAGGTCAAAGGTCCGAAAAGGAAGCGTCGGCATAGCAGGGCGGCAAACAGGCATTTATCCGTTTGAATCGCCTGGCGGATGGCGTTTGATCGGCCGCACCGACCTCGAACTTTTTGATGTCGGACGCCACGAGCCGAGTCTTTTCCGTGCGGGAGACCGGGTTGTTTTCGTAGATATCTAATGATGGGCATCTTCGTAGAAACTCCGGGAATATTAACCACTATCCAGGATCTGGGGCGTGGCGGAAGCCGGAGTTTGGGGCTAAACCCTAGCGGTGCGATGGACCGAAACGCCCTTAGGCTAATAAACATTCTGCTTGGAAACGATGAGAGTGAAGCCGCGCTCGAATTTCATTTCCCGGCGCCGACGATCCGCTTTGAGGCTGACGCATACTTCGCGTTGGGTGGTGCAGAATTTGATGCTCGTTTGGACGGAGTTCCGGTTCCGAACTGGTTCTGCCATGGGGCTTCCCGTGGTCAGATGCTTCATTTTGCAAAGCCGGTTCTCGGGGCCAGAGCCTATCTTGCAGTAGCCGGCGGATTTGACATCGACCCCGTACTTGGGAGCCGAAGCACGAATCTGGCCGCAGGCTTCGGAGGATTTCAAGGTAGGGCTCTTCAAGCGGGCGACAGGATCGGTATCCGAGGAACTGTCAATCGCAGACAATATCCAAAAGCTTTTGTTTCTTCGTCACTCATCCCCCGATATTCGCGGTTCCCTACTGTTCGCTTCATGGCCGGGCCGGAATTTCGTCTGCTTACGGCGATAAGTGAACAAGAGCTGTTCACAAAGGGATTTGTTATCGCCGCCGATTCGAACCGGATGGGATTTCGGCTAAAGGGGGCGCGTATTCACCTGCTTCACCCTTACGAGCTCCCGTCGTCTCCGGTCGATCTTGGCACTGTCCAGCTTTTGCCCGATGGCGGGCTGATCGTATTGATGGCCGACCATCAGACCACCGGCGGCTATCCTCGGCTCGGAAATGTTCTACAGGTTGATATACCCCTGCTGGCACAGCTTGCGGCCGGGGACGGCGTCGGTTTCCACTTTGTGTCGTCAAATGAAGCCGAGCAACTGCTTTTCGCCTCCGAGCGTGAAATAGATCTTTTTCGGGTTGGAAGGCAGCTTGCGGCCATTTGACCAATTAGCTAAATAGGGGCCTTGTGCTAAATTGTGTTCGAAATGCGTCATTCAATTGATATCAATTGCGACCTTGGCGAAGGCAGCCCAAACGACGCAGATCTGATGCGGCTGATTTCCTCGGCGAATGTCGCCTGTGGGGCTCACGCCGGCGATGCCGAGACAATGGAACGGACCGTCGCCCTGGCAATTGAAAACAATGTTGCCGTCGGAGCTCATCCGGGATATCCCGACCTTGTCAATTTCGGGCGCGCGGCTATGGATCTGGCCTCGGAGGAGATCGTGGATATCGTAACGGGGCAGATATACGCCATGAGCACGATATGCGTCCGTCTCGGAGCAAGGCTTCGCCATGTAAAGCCACATGGGGCACTTTACAACCGATCGGCTAAAGACGCTCAGACCGCAGCCGCCGTCGCAAAGGCGGTATTTCAATTCGATAGAAATTTGATCCTATTCGGCCTTTCCGGCAGTTTGTCGATCGCCGAAGCGGAACGCGTAGGTCTCAGAACTGCCTCCGAGGTATTTGCCGACCGGACCTATCTGTCCGATGGCTCGCTAACACCGCGAAGCAGGGCCGATGCTTTGATAGCCGACCCGGGATCGGCATCACGCCAGGCGATCCAGATGGTATTCGAAAGGCGGGTAACTGCCACGGACGGAACCCCGGTCCCGATCTGCGCAGAAACCATCTGCGTTCATGGTGACGGTGATAATGCTGTCGCGCTTGCCAATTCGATCAGGAGATCGCTTCTAGCCGAGGGCATCGAGATCCGTTGTTTTGACGATGAATAGCAAGACACGATCATCCGCATTGCTCGGGGCCGCCTTTCTGATGGCGACGTCGGCGGTCGGGCCCGGATTTCTAACGCAAACTACCGTTTTTACCAAAGAGCTTCTTGCCAGCTTTGGTTTTGTCATCCTCGTTTCCGTCATTCTCGATATCTTCGCCCAGCTAAATATCTGGCGAGTTTTGACCGTTTCGGGCATGCGCGGACAGGATCTGGCGAACGCCACACTTCGGGGTTCGGGTTACGTGTTGGCTGCGATGATCGTGTTCGGAGGATTGGTCTTTAATGTAGGGAACATCGCCGGAAGCGGGCTTGGGATAAACGTGCTTACCGGCCTTCCTGTCGAGGCCGGTGCAGCGATAAGCGGTGGTGTCGCGATCGGGCTTTTCCTTTTGAAAGACGCTGGCCGTGCAATGGACCTTGCTGTAAAGGTGTTGGGCACATTAATGCTGTGTCTTATCGTATATGTTGTCTTTATTTCGCAGCCACCGTTACCCGAAGCAGCATTTCGAACCTTCGTTCCGGAAAGGATCGATGCCCGCGCCATAGTTACGCTGGTCGGAGGAACGGTCGGCGGCTATATCACGTTTGCCGGTGCACACAGGCTGATCGATGCGGGAATTTCGGGTAAAGAGAACCTTGGAAAGGTGAACCGCAGCGCGGTAAGCGGAATAATGCTGACCGCGGTAATTCGGTTCCTGCTGTTTCTTGCAGCTTTCGGCGTGATCGCTGCGGGCTTTTCGATCGACCCGGCAAATCCGCCTGCCTCGGTTTTCCAGAACGCCGCCGGAAATGTCGGATACAAGCTCTTTGGTTTGGTTATCTGGTGCGCGTCGATCACGTCCGTTATCGGTGCTGCCTATACATCTGTCTCCTTTATCAAAACGTTCCACGAACGCGTAGAGGCGAGGAGCGATCTAATAGTCGTTCTGTTCATACTCGTCTCGCTTTCGGTCTTTGTGCTCATCGGCCGACCCGTACAGGTTCTCGTTTGGGCAGGAACCATCAATGGGTTCATTCTCCCTTTCGGGCTCGCGATAGTACTGGCCGGCGCGGCGAAGCGAACTATCGTAGGCGATTATCGACATCCGATGTGGCTCAGGTTGTCGGGTTGGGCAGTTGTGGCTGTGATGGCATATTTCAGCGTAGCAACGGTAATCGGAAGTGTTGGGAAATAGATGTTCAATAGCGCGTCATGACGTGTAATAACGTGTCATAGCGTTACAATTAGTTAAGTAACGTTTAAAGCCGAATAGGGACTGAAAAAAAGGCATGCCTCCGAAGGCCTTTCGTCCAATGATAACTCAATGACTCGCTAACTCGTTGACACAAAAAGACTTATTTTTCCCGCGGCCGTTTGGTGACCAAACAGTTAACATAGAAATAACGGAAAAAAGCTTGCTTAAGGCGCATTTTGGCGTTAGACTGTGCAAAATGCACTTTTGGGAGTTATGTTCCCGAATTAGGCGGCCCGGCAACAGTGTTAAAGCTATGCTGAGGCTTGCTGCAAAGTGAGCACCACAGGCCTTTCCCCCAACCTTACGTTGGTGCCCATGCAAAAAGTTTGCGGAAATCTCGTCTCTTTAGAGGTTCTAGCAAACAGCAGTCCGAGTCTGTGCGCCTTCCCCCGGGCGCTCCTAATTGACAGGCCCGGCATTTACGCCCCGAAGCATGCGGGATGTTCCCGTATGCGACGCGGCGGTTACGAAAGTAGGTAGGAAGTATGTTTTTCAAAGCCCACGATCGCTTCGTGATCAGCGCGAGCCTGGTCATCATTATTGCTGCATTTGCCTTCACAATCACTCAGGGCGCAAGCAACGACAGATTTCTGACGGCGTCTGCAAACGACTGTTCAGATGGCCGCGGTGAGATAAGCCGTGAAGCTGCTAAAGCAGTTCTTGGCTCGGTGAAACCCTGTTTATCTCCAACATACAGCGCTGAGCCTTTTGCACTGCTTCTTTTTGGCATTGGGCTAACAGGTTTTGCCCATGCTGCCCGGCGACATTTTGCGCGGCTTGACTAAGAATGGTGACGACGCCGTTGTATGCGGCGTTATGTGCAATAGCCCGATTTTTCCATAGATTTTCAGCAAAAAAATGGTATCGTTGTATTTATTCACGGCAATGGCGCCCGATAAAAATGTGCGTCCGGGCCGCGAGACGGCCGCAAAATTGGAGCACAACCGCTTTTGACCGTTTTCTGGGGCAGACGCACGGCGAGATAAGCGGCGGGCACGCAAAGGAAACTGCTCTTCCAGAGACGGGCCAGAGACGTGCAGACATGGGAAAACGTTATGAATCCGGTATTCAGAAAGAGATCGTTTGACGACGTAGTAAAGATACTTAGACGGAGAGGGCTTCTGATAGCTCTTCCGGCGCTCGCAGGATTTATCGCCGTTCTGTTGGTGCTGCCCGGGCTGCCGAACGTTTATCGTTCAACGACCTTCCTTACACTGACACCGCCGGCGATCTCCGAAAAGGTGGCCCCCTCCTTAACCGACGACAATCTGTCGCAGCGACTTCAATCTATCAGTTCTACGGTCCTTAGCCGTTCCGCGCTGGAAGACACGATAGAGAGATTTGGCCTCTACCAGGAAGAGCGGAATGCCCGCGTTCCCATGGAACAGATCGTAGAACGAATGAAAGATTCGATCGAGGTGGTGCCGGAAAAGGCCGATAACAACCAGACCGTCGGTTTCAGGATAAGCTATCGTTACCGGGAGGCGAAGACAACGCAGTTGGTAACCGCCGATCTTGCGAATCAATACATCGCAGCTCAGAATCGCGAATCAAAGGAAAGCGCCGAGACGACAAGAGAATTTATCGATGCACAGCTTGCCCAGGCCAAATCGCAGCTTGACTCGATCGAACAGGAAAGGCTTGGCGTAATGGTTCGCAACGTGGAGGCCCTGCCGGAATCAGCCCAGGGGCTGATCGCTCAAATGTCGGGACTGCGCTCCCGGGAGCAGACGATCTCCAAGGAGCGGGAAGCACTGATGACCGAGCGGGGCCGTGCACTCGAAAGCATCCGCACCTTGAATGCTCAGATGCGTCTGGTCGAGAACTTTGGCGAGAAGGAGACCCAGGACGCCGTAAATCAGGCGGCCCGGATCGAGGACACACCCGCCTATGCCGAGTTGATCAAAAAGCGGGCCGAAAGCAACGCAAAGCTCGAAAATCTGCGAAAGCAATATCGCGACCGCCACCCGGAGGTTGTTCAGGCACAAATAGAGATAAACAAGATAAACGAAGAGATCGATAAGCTTGCGAGGACGACCGAGCAGCGCATTCGCCGGGCGAACGAATCCGTTTCGCGAAAGGCTGATATGCAGAAGCAGAGCATGGAGATAGAGCGGCAAAAGTCCGAAAGCCAGATCGCCCAGATCGACGAGCAGCTCAGGATGAAGGACGTTGAGATGCGGCAAAATCTGGCGCAGATCGCCGCCATCGAAAGCAAGATAAATACGATCCCAAGTGTAAAGGTGGCTCTTGAGGGAATAAACAATCAGTATTCTTCGGCAAAGAACAATTACGACGAGATCTTGAAGAAGTACAATACCGCCCAGCAGCAGGTGGAACGGGAGGCAAATGAACAGGGCGAGACCATCGCGGTGGTTGACCCCGCGAACCTGCCGGAGACAGCCGAAAACGCGAAAAAGAAACCGATGTTCCTCGGGCTTGGTGCCGGCGGCGGGCTCTTTCTCGGCCTGCTTCTGACGGCGTTCTTCGAGGTCCCCAGGCTTTTCCGGATACAGGACATCGTCGATACGGAATATTATACCGGGCTGCCGGTGCTCGCGGCCGTTCCGCCGCTCTTGACGGAAAAAGAGATCGTAAGCAACCGGCGGATGGATAAGCTAAAGATCGTAGGTGGGATAATACTCGCCGTTGCGGCGGTTCCCGCGCTGGCATTCGTGTTCTCGGTCACAGGCATTTTCGAACGTCTAAGCTAAGAACGGGGACCGAGCGAACGACAAATATGTATAAGGATTATTTCGGACTAAAAGAATATCCGTTCAGCCTTACGCCGGACCCGAGGTTCATTGTCTTTACCCCCAGCTATAACGAGCTGTTGGCGGGACTCTACTACGGGATAGAAATGGCCAAGGGCCTGATAGTGTTGACCGGAGAGGTGGGCACCGGAAAAACGACCGCTCTCAGATGGCTGATCCGGAGGCTTGACTCGAGCGTACGCGCCGCATACATATTCAATCCCCATTTGACCATTGACGAGTTCTATCATCACGTCAGGGAAATGCTTGACATCAAGGATCCGGCAAACAAGACCGAATTGCTCCTTGAAATGGGCAAGATGCTAGAGGACAGGCACCGCCGGGGACTGAGAACGCTTCTGATAGTGGACGAGGCTCACGAGCTGTCGGACGAGGTGATGGAGGAGATCCGGCTGCTGCTAAATTTTGAATCCGACAGTGCAAAGCACCTGCAGATCATCCTTACCGGCCAGCCGGAATTGAAGGAAAAGCTGCGGCAAAAGAATCTACGACAGTTGAAACAGAGGGTCGCTCTCAGATGTGAGATGCCCGTGCTGCCGAACGTTGATGAGGTGACGCGCTATATCACCGAAAGGCTCATGATCTCGGGTTCGTCCAAGAATGACATCTTTTCACGCGAGGCGATCGATTTTGTGTACCAGTGTTCTGAGGGCATTCCGCGGCTGATAAACAATCTTTGCGACAACGCAATGATAGCCGCCTTTGCAGCCAATGAAAGGACGATCACACGCGAGATGATAGAAGAGGTGGCGGACAATCTTGATCTGCTGCCGGATAAGGACGCTCTGCTCGCAAGCGACCGCGCGGCGGAAGAAGTTATGACGTCAAGACTTCTGACGCCGACCGGAGTTGACGAATTGCTGGCCGACAAGGTCGGACGAAGAGCGGCCCTTAACACTGAGGCTCGATGACCGGAAGGTAAGACATAAATGGAATCAAGACGGTTTTCAAGCTTTTTGAACCAAACACAGGTTCGCGCGGCAAAACCGGGCCTGTTCATCAGTCATATAATTGTCAGTAAATGAGGTTTCTTAAAACACTCCAAAAGGCTCGAACCGAGGCTCCGTCAGAGGTGCCCGCATCGGAAGCGCGCGATGCCGAAAGCCGCGCAGGCGAGCAAACGGAAAAAAACGGGGCAGGCACAGTTCAGAACACATTACCCCCGTTTGCCGCCGGGCCAGATTTCACTATCGGCCGCCCGAGAGAAGGATCATCCGAGCATGAAATTGTCCAAGAGGCGGGCAATCGTCCGTCTCGGCTCGAAGATATCGGCAAGCACATACGACCTGTCGGCCAGGCCGTCGAGCGGCGGACGATCCCCGATCTCCAGACGTTCAACCTGGTGCCTGAGGCTGTGAACCAGCATGTTGTTGCAATTGCGTCGCCTAACTCCCCCTACTGCGAAGATTACCGGGCTCTGCGGACCCAGCTATTGAATCGCGGCGACGACAAACCGCTTAGGACCATCACGGTCGTGAGCTATGGCCCCGGCGAAGGCAAGACCGTTACGTCAATCAATCTTGCAAGCATGTTTGCCCAGACCGAGGGGCTGACGGCTCTTTTGATAGATGCAGACATGCGGCGGCCGCACGTAACAACTTATCTTGGAATGGACGCCCCGATCGGGCTCGCTGAGGTATTGACGGGCAAGGCTCCGCTTGAGTCCGCGATAATGCGCCTCAACCCGACCGGACTCTACCTACTGCCGGCGGGCAAGGAACTAGAGAACGTTGCCGAGATCGCGACCGGGCCTAAATTCAAAGAGTTCCTGTCCCGCGTAGCCGGCCTGTTCGACCACGTGATAATCGACGCCCCTCCGCTTGGGTTATTCGCGGACGGCGCAGCCTATATGAGCCACTCGGACGGTGCATTGCTTGTTATCCGTTCCGACAAGGTCGGTTACTCCGACATGGAACGAGTGCTCGACACAGTCCCGAGGGAGAAGATCATTGGAGCGGTCCTGAACGAATCGGAGGAGGCCCTGACGAGCAAGGGTTACTACGAGTACTCCTACTACTATGGTGCTCGCGACGAGTAAATGCGGCGTGAGCCGGGTGCCAGCCGAGGATCGTTCAAACAAGGGGTAAGCTTCAATGGCGAACAGGTTCAGCACACGTACGATCTTTCTGGTCGCGGCCGACATCGTGATAGTGGTCGGGGCATTTCATGCCGCACTATTTCTCAGATTTGGTGCCGAAGGGCTCGAGTATCATCTGCTTGAACAATTTGGCTGGCTCAAGATGGGGTTTGCCGCCGTCGTATGCCTTCTGGCCCTTTATCTCTACGATCTCTACGATTTTACAGTGATAAACAGCCGCCGCGAGCTTGGGCTCAGGCTTATACAGGCTCTCGGAATAACCTGGGTGGCTCTGGCGGTCCTCTTTTACTTTTTCCCTACGCTGATGCTTGGCCGCGGGGTCGCGGTCTATTCCGTGTTGATCCTGTTGGCCGCGCTACTTTTCCTCAGGTTGGGGATCCATTATTTTCTTGGCCATCCTGACCTCGGTGAAAGGGTGCTGATCGTTGGCGGCGGCGCGGTCGTGGAAGAGACCACGGCGGCAGCCTCGCTCAGGCGCGACGCGGGATACAGGATAGTCGGATATCTAACAAACCAGCCGGACAGGCCGCCGGCCACCAATGGACGCGTTGAGAACCTCGGTGCGATCGCAGACCTGGAAAACGTCGTCGAGGCTCGCCGCATCGACCGTATCGTTATCGGTGTAAAGGAACGCCGGGGCACCTTTCCTGCAGATCCGCTACTCAAACTGCGGCTTGCAGGCAATGTTACCATTGAGGAGAGCACCAGTTTCTTTGAACGCGTCACGGGGAAGGTTCATCTGGACAATCTGCTCCCCTCGTGGCTGATCTTCTCCATCCGCCCCCGCGACACACGCATCCGCACATTTGTTCGCGAGGCCCTTCATCGCGGGCTTGCCGTGATCGGGCTGATACTTTCGCTGCCGCTTGCGATATTGACTGGGCTGGCCGTTTTCCTGACGTCGAAAGGGCCGATATTCTACAAGCAGGAAAGGGTCGGAAAAAATGGGCGCGTGTTCAACCTGATAAAGTTTCGTTCAATGAGGGTAGATGCTGAGGCGGACGGGGAGCCGGTTTGGGCAACGGAAGAGGACAAACGCGTAACGTTCGTCGGCAGGATCATTAGAAAGATCAGATTTGATGAGATACCGCAGTTCTGGAACATCATCAAAGGGGAGATGAGCTTTGTGGGCCCGAGGCCCGAACGGCCTTTTTTTGTGGCACAACTGGCCGAGACGATCCCTTTTTACGAATACCGCCATCTGGTGGCACCGGGACTTACGGGCTGGGCACAGATAAAATATCCCTATGGGGCCACGGTAGAGGACGCACGCGAAAAGCTGCAATATGACCTATATTATATTAAGAACCAGACGCTGACGCTGGATTTTATTATAGTATTTGAGACCGTAAAAACTGTATTATTTGGCAGAGGGGCCCGGTAGCGTAGGAATTCCTGTACGTTTAGCAGTTTTTAGCGACAACCTACGCATTTTGGCGGAAGGGTTTATACCCGGGCGGGAGAACGTAGTATGAGAAGAAAAAATAATGCCGGGAATATTCTTGGAGCGATGATGGCGATCGCGGCGATGACCGCATTTGCTTTTGGCCAACAGAGCGGAGGCTCGTCACCCCCGGACATGGTCAACGCAGTGCTCCCGTCGCCGACGCCGCCGGCAAACGGCCAGCAAAGCGAGGAAGAGGCCGCAATACTTCCCTATTACACGAATTACCTGCGCGAATACCACCTAGGGCCCGAAGACGTGATCTCCGTTGAGGTTTTCGGCCACGAGAACTATTCTCGCCGCGGCATAACGGTACCGCCGACGGCCCGTATCTCGTATCCGCTGATACAGGGCGGTGTTTTCGTCGGAGGCAAGACCACAGACGAGATAGCGGCCATCATCCGCCGCCATCTTGACGAATATATCATCGACCCACACGTCACGGTAACGCTCGACAAAGTCGGTTCGGCACGGTTCAGCGTTCTGGGCCTGGTCGGTTCGCCCGGGGTAAAGGTGATGAACCGGCGGTACAATCTATATGAAGCGGTGGCAGAGGCCGGCGGGATCGCAAAAGGTGGCGACAACAAGCGTGTGTTGCTTGTCAGGTTGACTCCGCAGGGCGGGTTTACGCAGACCGTATACGATTTTGACCAGATGGTGAAAGGCAGAAGCGAGGTGCCCTATCTGCTTCCGGGCGACCAGATAATAGTGCCCGAACGCCGCTGGAGCCTGACTCGGGTACTGGACACACTGGCCAGGGCGAGCGCCGTAAGAATATTGTTTGGCAGCCCGCTTTGATCTTAAGACCGATGCAAAGACCGATGAGCCCGATACGCGCCCTCGTTCTTATCCTGGCCATCTCGTCCCTGGCGTTTGCGGCAGGCGGCGAGTGGAAGCGCATTGACACGGGAACAATGGCATGGCTGCGGGCTATAAGCTTTGCGAATGAACGCGTCGGCTGGATAGGGGGGAGCGCGGGAACGCTGCTAAAGACCGAGGACGGCGGAAAAACATGGGCACGGCAGAAGAGCCCGACCGCCGACAACATAAGGGACATTGTGTTCAAGGGAGATGTCGGTTGGCTGCTTTGCGAGCGGGACGTTTTTGGACAGGGCGGTGAGTCGCCGACCTACATCCTCAAGACCGACGACGGAGGCGAGACCTGGGGACGGGCCGAGGTGGCCGCGGGCCGCGAACGCATGCTTCGTTTTGTAACGGGGCCGGACGGCACTCCGCGGTTCGCGGTTGGCGAGATGGGGACGATGTTATATGCCGCACCCGGCCCCGAGACGGCCTTTGCCCGGGTCCGGCTGGCCTCGCGTGCTATGCTGACTGCGGGGCAGATGCTGGATGAACGGCGGGGACTGCTGGTAGGGGGCGCGGGCACGATAATGGCCACAGAGGACGGCGCCGAGACCTGGGACGCGGTCCCGGGAACGGGGCCGGCCAATATGCAGAACATAAGCTCCGGTTACAGAGGCCAAAACGGGCAAGGCACCCCAACGAGGCTGAATGCGTTATTTTTCCTTGATCAGGAACGCGGCTGGGCCGCCGGAAACAACGGAACTCTGCTACAGACGCGGAACGGCGGTAAAAGCTGGAGCCGGCAGGAAAGCGGTGTTGAGGTCATGCTCCTAGACATTTTGTTTCTTGATGAAAAGACGGGTTTTGCCGCCGGCGACGACGGGACAATGATCTCGACCGAGGACGGCGGCCAGACATGGAAAAAGGACGCGACCGGTACCAGACACCGCCTTGAGCGACTTGCCGTCTCGGCTGATGCCGGTTTGGTCATCGGATTTGGGGGAACGGTCCTCCATCGACCTCTCCCCCGGTGAGAAAGGTTCGGCCGGGTTTGCCGACAATTGGCAGCACACGTGGTGAAGAAGGAGTCGATATGAGGCGAAAGGTCATACTTCTGGAGATCAACGAGATAACATGGCGGCTCATAGATCCGCTAATTGATGCAGGTAAGCTGCCGAACTTTAAGTTTCTAAAGGAAAATGGCTCATGGGCGGCACCAATGAGCGTTGACCTTCCACCGCAGCTTGATCCGTGGATAACGTGGACGACAGTATATACAGGGCGTCCCCAGAGTGAGCATGGAGTGTTTCATCTTCAACAGCCGCCAGACAGCATAAAAGCACCCCGGATATGGGACATATGCCACGAAGCCGGGCTAAAGGCAGGCGTTTACGGGAGCCTATGCTCATATCCTCCGAAGGATACAGGAGCTTTCTATATCCCGGACACTTTCTCACCGGGGTTCGAGACCTTTCCCATGGAACTTTCCCCGATACAAAAACTGAACCTTACCTATACGCGTTCTGCTCGGCTTCCAGCAGACTCGGATGGGATAAAGGCGAAAGCAAGACTGGGTATGGAACTCGTAACGCTCGGTTTGGGTGCAGCCACGGTCGGGAAATTACTGGGCCAGCTGGGCGGCGAGCGTTTAAGGCCCGAAACTCGATGGAAACGCGTGGCCCTGCAGCCGGCGGTCAACTTTGACGTTTTTTCGCGTCTCTATAAGAAACATCGTCCCGACCTGGCGACGTTCCACACAAATCATGTGGCCCACTACCAGCACACATACTGGAAACAGATGGAACCGGAACGTTTCCCTCAGGAAACCTCAAACGAAGATCTGGAGAAGTACGGGAGGGCAATAGAACACGGTTATATGACAGCGGACGAGCTGATCGGCAAAACACTTAGGCTTTGTGATGAAGATACGGTCCTGGTGGTGGCATCAAGCATGGGCCAGCAACCTTACATAAGCGACTTGACCGAAGGAAAGAAGATAGGCCAGCTGCGCTCGCTCGAAGTGTTGGCAGACCTGATCGGCACACGCGATGACACCGAGTTTCTCTCAGTGATGTCAGACCAATTTAACATCTACTGCAAAGACGAGGACGAGAAGCGCCGAATAAAGATAGAGCTGGCAGATATCTATGTGGACCGGCCGGACAACAAGATGTTCCACGTTGACGAACTGGACGGGTTTCTGACGGTCACACTTAATCATAGAGACGACATCAGCGACGGTTCTGTCTGTCATTTCCCAAGCGACGGGGCCGAGGAGCGCCAAGCAAGGTATGACGAATTAGTCTATCGAACCGGAATGATCAAATCCGGATGTCATCATCCGGAAGGCATGCTACTTATCTATGGAAAGGGGATACCACAGGGCTTTGTAGAAAAGACCGACAATCTGGATATCGCACCTACGATACTTGAACTTCTCGGCGTTGCGGTACCGGCCGAGATGACCGGACGCCCGCTTATATCGAAACTCGCTGCCTCGGCCTCGGCGTGATCACCAGCCTTTTCGTCAGTGTATGTTCAACGCGGCATTTTGTCCCGCAAGAAGATGCTGGCTGGTCTTTGCGGGTGATCGATACAATTATTGAGTGAAAGTACTTGCGACATTGGATCGAACTACACGGGCCGAGGAGGAGACATCGCCCGCCGGTTCCCCGTCAGCACACCGCTATACTTATGCTGCGGTTTTCCTCTTTACATTGATACTCTATTTCAGGCCGCATGAGGCCTATCCCGGAATCCCGCTGCTGGCAGGCATAGCGTTCTGGTCAGCCGCCATAACGTTACTTGTCTATATTTGCTCACAGCTCAACTACTCGGGATCTCTCACGTTCCTGTCACCAGAAGTGAAGTGTGCATTGCTTCTAGCCGTTCTCGGCCTCCTCTCGGTACCGATCGCGCGCGACCCTACACTGGCCTGGAATACGTTTAGCGACCCTTTCATCAAGGTAATGGCGGTCTTCATCGTGTTGGCAAATGTGCTTACCAATGAACAGCGGATCAGGGGTTTAATGTGGCTGGGCATCGGGATCGGCGGCTATCTTAGTTACCAGACGTACGAACTCTATAACCAGGGAGTTTTCAGCGTTGAGGGCTATCGCGTGACCCCGGATTTCGGCGGGATGTTCGGCAATCCAAATGACATGTCCATCCACCTGGTGATGTTCATCCCTATCTCGTTCACGTTGGCCCTCGCCTCGCGAACTTTCCTAGGCAAGCTTGTTTTCTACGTTGCCGCCGGCATAATGGCGGTCGCGATATCGCTGACGCAGTCGCGCTCCGGTTTTATCGGTCTGGTGGCGATCGTCCTTGCACTGATCTGGAAACTTGGCCGTGGCCGACGAGTAAAGGCGATGCTGGCTGCCTCAATTTGCACCGTCCTATTCCTGGCATTTGCCCCCGGCAATTACGGTGTTCGTGTACTTTCGATCTTTGATTTTTCACTTGATGCAACTGGCTCTGCGAGTCAACGACGCGAGGCCCTTGACCGGTCTATACTTGTAACCTTGCGAAACCCTCAAGGTGTTGGGATCGGCAATTCTTCTCTTTTTGGATTGCGCGATCTTGAAACACATAACGCCTATACGCAGATCTCGTCGGAACTTGGGTGGATAGCGCTTGGCGGTTATGTCGTTTTTCTGGTTTATCCGATGCGGCGGCTTTCAAAGATCGAGAAAGAAATGAGCGATACGGGCACTAAAACGATGCATTACTACATGATCGTAGGCACCCACGCGGCAATTATCGGCTATATGGTCTCCAGCTTTTTCGCTTCCGTTGCCTATCTCTGGTATGTTTATTATCCGGTGGCATTTGCCATCGGGCTTCGCGGGATATATGAGGCGAGGGACTCGTCTACCGCTAGAGGCGAAGCCGAACAGGCAACGGCAGGACAAGAGCAGAGAGCACGCAACCTCTCAAAACGTCGGAGGTACCGTATACCGCGATAGGGTTTAAGACGATGCTTACATCTATCGAAATGGTCGTCTTCTGGCTGGGTTTGGCCGGTATTGCGTATGCATACGTGGGCTACCCGCTGGTCGTCTTGCTTATCAGCCGGCTTCGACCTCGGCCATGGCAGCGAGCGGACCATTTTCCATCGGTTTCCATTGTGATCGCCGCCCGAAACGAGGAAAAGGACATAGGGGCAAAGCTCGAAAACACGCTTGAGATAGATTATCCAGCCGAAAAACTGGAGATAATCGTTGCTTCGGACTTTTCTACAGACCGCACGGACGAGATAGTCCGAAGTTTTGAGCACCGGGGCGTAAGGCTGCTGCGGCCCGAACGGCGGCTAGGGAAAACGGCGGTCCAAAATCTCGGTGTCGAACATGCCAGCGGCGAGATCGTGGTCTTTTCCGACGCCACGACCTACTACAACCGGGATGTTCTCCGCCGAATGCTGCCAAATTTTGCCGATGAAAAGGTCGGCTGTGTGGCCGGCAAATTGATATATGAGGATGGTACCGGCTCATCGGTAGGCCGGGGGGCGAGCAACTATTGGAGCTATGAGACGTTCCTCAAGGAAAACGAGAGCCTGGCCGATTCGCTTATCGGTGTGTCGGGTTGTCTCTATGCGGTCCGGCGGTCTGCCTATCGGCCGATGTACCCGGAGGCATGTTCCGATTTCCTTATTGCGACAGTTGTATATCGACAGGGGCTGAGGACCGTATATGAACCCTCGGCCGTCTGTACCGAGGAGACCAACGTACGGGGCGACCAGGAGCTGAAAATGCGTATCCGTATCGTTGCACAGACGCTCTCAGACATATGGCGAAACCGGGATATGCTAAACCCGCTTCGGTCCGGTTTTTTTGCGGTCGCGCTTGTCTCACACAAACTGATGCGGTATGCGGTCCCGCTCCTGCTGGCGGCCATTTATGCGGCCAGCGCGGTGCTCGCCTTTAGCTCTATGTTCTTTGCGGGAGTATTTGCCACGCAGACCGTTTTTTGGGCAATAGCCGCACTCGGGCTGCTGCTCGAGCGGCGAAATACGGATCTTGGTATGTTCTCTTTTCCGGCCTATTTTGCGTTGGCAAATCTGGCGTCCCTGTTGGGGCTGTATAAATTTTTGAAGGGAGAGACCTATTCCCATTGGGAACCTTCGCGAGACACGATATGATAACGGCTCTGACAGAGATCACGGGCGACACGGGCGATCTGCCGCACAACGCAGGCCCCGTGAAGGAGCCGTTTCCTGTGCCGGAACCCGCCGAGCCGCCGGTGAGCGTGATCATCCCAGCCTATGAGGTGACGGAGTACATAGCCGAGACGCTCGATTCGGTACTAGCCCAGAGCTATGAAAATTTTGAGATCGTCGTCGTAAACGACGGCTGTCCCGATACGGTAAGGCTTGATGCCGTTCTGGAACCCTATCTCGACAAGATATCCTATATCAAACAACCGAATACCGGCGCCAGCGGCGCCCGGAACACCGGTATCCGCAATTCAACGGGAGAGATAATCGCTTTTCTTGACGGTGACGACATCTGGTATCCGGACTATCTCGCCTCGCAGGTTGCCGAACTCCGGTCCCGCAAGCTCGATCTCGTCTATTGCGACGCACTGCTCTTTGGCGACCCCCTATTTGACGGAAAAAGCTATTCAGAGCAGGCACCCTCCTCAGGAGAGGTCACCTTTGATTCTCTTCTTATGTTTGAGTGCTGTCCGATCCTATCCGGAACGATAGCCCGCCGACAAGCAATTGAATCGGTCGACGGCTTCGCGCCCGAGTTGCGAAGAGCTATGGACTTCGATCTTTGGCTTCGGCTTGCCAACGATGGAGCAGAAATGGGATACCAGCGCAAGCTGCTACTCAAATACCGCGTACGGCGTGACGGCATAACGGGTGACAGCGTCCGGCGCGTTGAACGCGAGATCGAACTTATCGGACGCTTTCAGAGGATATTTGAACTAAATGAGGAGCAGGAGACTAAGGTCGAAAAACTGCTCGCGGGGTTGAATGCCGACAGAAATGTGGCAGTCGGGAAAGCATATTTGGTTGAGGGCAACTACAGATCTGCGATCACTTCTCTAAAGAAGGCAAATGAACACAGGCGTTCAGTTTACCTTTCCCTCATAATTCTCGCACTTAAGTACTTTCCAAGAATGTTTCGACGGATCTATGTTCGTGTCCGAAGAGATGAAATACGATCTTTCCCACATTTCGTGCGCCAGACAGCAGGGTCAGGGCCACTTGACCCGCACGCTCGCTGATGACCGAAAAAAACTATATTGGTGATGATATTTCGCTTGGACGTCAGAGCGCGTTGATCCTGGCGGCCAAAGTATTCGGATTTGCTCTCAATTTCGTATTGCCCATCCTGATCGTCCGATTTCTTACACAAGACGAAGTAGGGGCATATCGCCAGATATTTCTGGTTATCGGAAACGCACTGGCGATCCTCCCGTTTGGGATGGGAATGAGCGCATACTATTTTCTATCGCGCGAGGAGGAGTACCGACGCCCCGCAGTACTGAACATCGTCGCTTTTTTTACTGTGGTCGGAGGCATTGCGTTCCTGGTCTTTGCACTTTACCCCGGACTCCTAGACCGACTGTTTCGCCACGGAGAACTAACGGACCTGGCCGCATTGGGCGGCCTTGTTATCTGGGTTTGGCTTATATCGTCTTTTCTGGAGATAGTCGCTCTCGCAAATCGTGAGGTCAAGATCGCGACCGCGTTCATAGTGTTCGCGCAGCTTTCAAAGGCGGCTCTGATGATAGCCTCGATCTATTTTTTTGCCTCTGCAGAGGGATTTCTTTATGCAGCTATCGTACAGGGACTAGTGCAACTCGCCGTACTCCTATACTATCTACGCTCGCGATTTGCAGGGTTTCTGCGAACGTTCGACATTGCGTTCTTACGGAGGCACCTAGGCTATTCGATCCCGTTCGGACTGACAGCGATACTCTGGGTGCTGCAGACCGATCTCCATAGCTATTTCGTGGGATACAAATTCACGCCGGCCGAATATGCTATCTACGCATACGGCTGCTTTCAGCTCCCTCTATTCGGACTTATTACCGATTCGCTCACGTCCGTGATGATCCCGCGCATCAGCAGATTGCAGATGCAGGGCGACAAGCGTGAGATACTGCGTATCACAGCCCGCGGAATGGAAAAGATGTCCCTGCTGTTCTTTCCGTTCTATGTTTTTCTATTGATACTGGCAGAGCCCTTCATCATAATGCTCTTTACCCGTGAATATGCCGGGAGCGTGCCGATTTTCATAATAAACCTGACGCTTATCCCAACATTTGTATGGATCAATGACCCAACGATAAGAGCGTTTCCGGAACTTGGACGATTCCTGGTAGTCCAGAGGTGCGTCTCGTTTCTGCTGTTGATGGCAACGCTCCTGATCGGGATCCAATATTTCGAACCGATCCACTTCATCACCGTTGTTATCGTCGTCGCTCTTCTTGAGAAGATGGTTCTAACCGCCGCTGTGCTAAAAAAGCTCGGACCGGAGAGGTCCGACCTGAGATTTCTGAAACGACCGGGCCTGACCGCACTTGCTTCCGTTGCGGCCGGGGCCGCGGTGTTCATCTTTCACGGCCTCGCTTCGACATATATCTTTTCGGGTGCCCAGACCGTGTGGGCTGCGGTCTCGCCGGGTGCCTCCGGCTCTCTTTTGGATTCGATTGCAAATGCCATGATCCTTTTCGCATGCGGCATGATTTTTTTACCAGTCTATCTTCTGGTTTCGCATCGGCTGAACCTTTTTGACCCGTCCGACATCGCATATGCGAAGAGCCTGCTGCAACGCGCCGTCCCACGTTGGCGATGGTCCGGCTCCGGCCATTGAGGACCTAGAGCCGTTCTAGCTGCAGGAGGCCAGTTGCAATTTCCAGAAATGAATCGAAAGATGTCCGAACGGACCCGGAAACGCGTCCGAGCAGCCAGCGGGACATGAAAAATGATCGTCGTGTAACGAGCTGTTGCCGGGGTGAGAGAGCAAGACGACAAAGCGCGTTGTGCCCAAACGAGGAGCCGTCACGACGCTGCAAGTGGCCCGGTCTCTTGTTTTCATACGGAATGTCGGAGTATTCCGGATATGCGTAAGCGATCGTTTCAGTATGGAACGAATGGTCAAGCATCATCTCTGCCGGAAGTGAAGAAAGAAAGTCGAACAGATCGGGTTCAAGATAGGGCGTCACTATGTTGGGTACATTTTTGAGCAGACGAAACGGGCTCAACGCGACACACCTTCTAGTTCGATTCCAGAAATAGAACGACGCGACCGGATTTGGCGAATCGGTGTGCCGGGCGAGCTCGATCTGGAGCCGGGCGGATGCGCGTTCGCGGGAAAAGCGAGAAAGCGAATCCGACGACAGGATCAGCGGAATATACCCCTCAGGCCCCAAGATCGACTCTGCAAGCGATGTCAGATCGCCATCCCGAAACCACCGAAGTCGATCGGGATCAAGATAGAGGCCGGCCGAAAGGACGTCACCCGCAAGGCCGTCATATACCGTGTCCCATCGGTCGCCGACAAACCGGGCCAATCCGACAAACCAGCCGTGCTCCTGTACGGAGTACCCGGTCTCAACATTCTTCTCCATCTCTGCTGCGAAGCGGTCGAGCTCAGGCGCGATCTCGTGGTGGGGGACCCCGACCTTTTCACAGATCAACCTGGCGATCCGAACATCCTCGTTCCCGGCAGGGGGCGGCCGCCGAATCGTCAAGCAAGCGTCAGGCGGCGGGCCCATCCGGAGCAACTCAAAAAGAATATGCCTCGAATCACGGCCCCCGCTCAACGGGATCGCCGTGGCCCCGCTCACCGGCATCGACGACTCAATAGCGCGTCGGAATCGGCTGTCATATTCCATGATCGCGTCAGCCCTTGTAATTAACATTGGGGAAAACCGAGGCCGCGGCTTTGAAGAGATATTAAGCTCGCCATTTTCCCAAACGAGCGTTGAGTCAGACGGGAGCGCCTTTATGTGCCTGAACATCGTGTCGTTCCCCAAATTACTGCCAAGCCGAAGGGCCACCGCAAACGCATCGTCGTCAAACTCGGTAGCACCTGTCAGACGAAGCAGAAGATCGATCGAAGGCGAGATCGCAAACCGGTCTTCGGTTGAAAAGTAATATGCCGGATAGATTCCGTAACGGTCGTTCGCGGCCTCTAGCTTTTGCCCGTCCCATTTCCACTCAATGAATGCCGGTGAATCACGGCGGCCGAGACGACAAGTGCTTTCACCCTTGGCCACGGGTAAACCCGATGATCGTTCTACAAAAAAATATTTGTCCATGTATCAGACAGAATCAGGATAAGGTCCCGCGTCCGGCCCTATCCGGAGGGACGAGATCGCCTCCTTTTCCCGGTGTGAAGTGCGTCGTTGGATCTTTGTGCCAGATATCTACGTTATGGACGATGATATACGATTGTTCCACCATCAGCCAATTGCATAAAACTTGCAATGGGCAGTTGTTTTGTATTATTTTTATGAAATCGTAGAGTGTTTGCGCTTTTAGTCAGAACGTAACTCGGCGTGTGAGAGGGATCAGCGCCCGTTCCTGTTGTTTGATCTCGACAGGCAAACGCCGCTTTGCCGTGTGGTTTATGTATGCGTTGGTGACATTCGAAGAATTGGTCGGGAAGGCAGCCGGGCTCTGGTATCGTCCGTTCGAATCGTGGGAAGCTTTCCTGGCGATGCTGGCAAAGGGCCCCAGTGCCTTTATCTCGCTGGAGAGCAAGACCGGTGCCCTATATCTGGTGTCGGGTTTTATCACCGCACTTGTGGTGTATTTCGTTTCTCGGCGTGAACTACCTGAAGAATATCAGGGGTCAGCATTTTCTTACATATTTCCACGATCTGTTTACGGTCATCCGTCTGCCATAGTTGATTACAAATTTGTTGGATTTGACCTACTGATCCGCTTTTTTCTTTACGTCCCGCTGATAGTCGGTGTGAGCCATTTCATATATGTAATGTTAAACCGGCTTGAGATCGACCTTAGCTTCAGCCTGTTCACCAATTCGAATTACTACATCAGACTTGCGGTGATAACTCTGATCGGCATTGCCGTGGTCGATTTCTGCGTATTTTTCTCGCATTTTCTTCTCCATAAGATCCCCTTCTTATGGCCCTTTCACGAGGTTCATCACTCGGCGGAGGTCCTGACCCCGATTACGGTGCACAGAAACCATCCGATGGACGACATGGTCAACGGCCTGGTATATGGAGTAGTCGGCGGTTTTTTGGCGGCTACCTACACCGCGATCTCGGGTGATATTGTATCTGAATTGTCAATTTTGGGGCTAAACGTTTTTACGTTTGGCTACTATCTTACGGTCTATCAGCTCCGCCATTCGCATATATGGCTCTCATTTGGTCCGATCATGAGCCATATCTTCGTTAGCCCGGCACAGCACCAGATACACCACAGCATCGAGCGGAAACACTGGAACAAGAACTACGGGTTCACATTTGCGATGTGGGATTGGATGTTCGGGTCGCTTTATGTTCCAAAGGAACGCGAGGAGATAACGTTCGGCGTGCCGGACGTGAACCCGGCTGATTTCTCAACCGTTCCGCGTCTTTATTTTCTCCCCTTTGCCAAGTCCTTCCGGCGGCTGCAGGCGATGGTCCGGGCCCGCTCGTTCCGCTTTGACTTTGACGAGGTGCTCGACCCCAATAAGGCACCGCTCGAACCCGTGGAGACGGCCGCCGGGTTAAACGCTGCCTCGCTATCGGAAATGCGGCCCATCAGGCCCAAATGATACCGGACGGGACCCCGAGCCCTTTCTCTCTGCTGAAACATCCGCTCCTTTCATCCTTTCTTTGTTAAACTCTATCTGAATGTGCGGAATAGCCGGATTTATTACTGCGAACGAGCATGAGCCGGGGCGTGAGGCCCTGCTCGGCGAGATGTGCCGCGCGATAGCCCACCGCGGGCCGGACCACCAGGGAACAATGGTCCGCGGCCGGGCCGCTCTGGGGATGCGACGGCTTTCGATAATAGACATCGAGACCGGGCAGCAGCCGATATTCTCGGAGGACGAGCACCTCGCGATAGTTTTTAACGGCGAGATCTATAACTACCGCGAAATAAGGGCAGAGCCGGAGAAGTGGTGCTATCGATCTGGCACGAAACTTGATGAGGATATCATTTTCGGGACGGTCGAAGAGGCCCAGGCTGAGGCTTTTAGTTGGATCGAAGATTGCTACAACCGAACCAGAGCTGGCCGTTTCTTTTGCCACTCTAGGGCTGAGTTTCTCACGACGGAACACTTACCAGCATATCAATTTATTCACTATCGCGTCCCGTACATGACTAGAGGCCTTCGGCTACCTCACGGGTTATTACAGTCGTGTCAGGCGTCATTCGACTATCGGCTACCGAAGACCGAACATGTTCGACGAGCAACAAAAAATAAGAACCCAGAAAGATGTCAGAAATCCACATACCATCGTTTGTTTTTGGTTGACCATCTCAGACCACCTCCGGCAACACACGATTTGAGAATTGACAACCGCAGCGCTACATCGGTCGATTTTCCTTCATTAGTTTTAATGATCCCTACTTCCGTATCAGTGAAATATGAAGCTAATTGAACTTCTCAAAAAACCATTTATGCCGTTAGGCAAGATTGAGACGCCCACCGCCTACCAGGTACTTGTCGAACCATTGAATAACGTTTCCCTACAACGGGAAACTGAAATGAAATTCTTTGCATCCTTGAGACTTCGAAATGGAGTTACGCGTTTTACATACGAAAATCGTTTGGAAACCCTAGATGATTGGTTAATTGGATTCTTATCTTCTCGTTCTTTCCACAGGATTTTAGATGTCGGAATCTCATCTGGAATTACAACGGTTGAATTAGGTAGAAAGTTAGAAAAGGGAAAGTACAATTTTGAGATAATCGGTATTGATAAACAGGTGGATGCATTTCTTATTCGCTTTGATGAGCAAAACAGCGTTCTCATCGATACATCTGGATTCCCACTCCATTTCGAAATTAACGGAAGAGGATTCGGTTATGTTTCTGGAACAAATGTAATCAATTTGGCTCGACGCAGGTATTTAGGAAAACGAGCGATTCGCATATTCAATCTCACAAGGAGCAATCGTTTTCATGAAAACCCTCTTAATAGTCGCAAAGACTTTCCTAGAATTCTCAAGACTCGATTGCTTTGCAACGAAATTCAAGGAAATCAGCTTATTAAAGTTCGCGAAGCAGATATTTTCACAGATGATGTGGGGTCCGATTATTCTTTGGTACGTGTTGCAAACCTTTTCAATGAGTCTTATTTCTCTCGGCTTCAACTTGTAGACGGAATTGAAAAAATCAGGTCGCTACTCAAAATAGAGGGATATTTACTTGTATGTAGGACAAATAGCGATGGGGTAACAAATGCAACCTTGTTCAATTTAAATAATAAAAGGCGGTTTCGCGTTGTTCAAAGATTTGGCAACGGGTCAGAGATTGAGTCCCTAGTCAGATAATGTTGACGTCCCCCCGAAAAAAGACACCGATTTAAAATAGAGGAAGCCGGGTAATT
>CALMAH010000022.1 GCA_937859595.1 uncultured Acidobacteriota bacterium
GCCGGGGATAGTCGGCAGATGACCGGGAGCGGCCGTCAGCCGACTTTTGTCGTCAAAAAAAAAACTATTGACAAATGGCGCAATTTGCAATATCTTTGTGCTCACTTTTACGACTCTTTGGCTTTATACATCCCAAAAAAGAGGAGATTTTCTTCCATGCCAGACAAGCCTTTTCCCAAATCAGAAGCTGAAATCGAACAATTGATAGACCGTTTGGAGGCGGAATTGCCGGCCTATCAGGTCCTTTTGGGTTTGACGGTCGGCGATATGGTCCGGCTCTCGAATGCGAAGGCGAATTTTCATTATATTCGCGATGTTGCGGGTGAGATCAGCGGCAAAAAGGAATCGTTTCAGGACTTCAAGAACGCCATGTTTAACGGCCCGGAGACACCGACCATCGACCCGCCCGTTTTCCCGGTGATTGCTCTGCCCGAACTACACGAACAGGGCATCATCCCTTTCATTCGCTCGCTTATCAAGCAGCTAAAAGCTTCGCCAAACTACACAGAGGCCATTGGCGAAGTGCTCGATCTTGTCGTCGATTCGCCTGACCATCTCAACCCCGGCGATATCGTGCCTGAACTAAGGCTGAAATCCATCGAAGACGGCGAAGTCGAGATAAAATTCTCAAAACAGGGACTAGACGCGATAAGGATAGATTGGCGCGTAAAGGATACGACCGAATGGCAAAATGCGGGGACATTTACAACCTCGCCCGCCATCCACTCGCACCCTTCTACAGACGGCAAACCCGAAGCCCGCGAATATCGAGGACGGCTTCTGAAAAAGAACGTTCCCGTTTCTCAATACTCAGCCATCTACACCGTCGTGACTAATCCGTAGTTCGACGTGCGATGCATTTGCAAGAGAAAGGCCGGACGCCGTAATGTGTCCGGTCCTTTTTTTGTCTATTGGTCTATCCCGAGTGCGGCCCTTAGTTCCAGCTCGCGGCGGTCCATCTCGCCGGAGTCGGTCTCGTGGTCATAGCCGCAGAGATGGAGCAGGCCGTGGAGTATAAGCTGTTTTATCTCTGTCTCGAGCGAGAGCCCGCTCTCACCGGCCTGCCGTTCGGCCTGTTCGGCGGAGATGACGATGTCGCCGAGGAAACCGGCCGGCACGCGGCCGTCGGCAGCGGGCGGTTCAAATTCGTCCGGCTCGTGCGGAAACGAGAGCACGTCCGTCGTCGCGTCCTTACCCCGAAAAAAGCGGTTCAGCTCGCGCATCCGCCTGTCCGATACGAACGCCACCGCCGCCTCGCCGCCCCCGGCCTCTTCGGCCGCCGCCAACGCCTCCGCCAAAAAGCCCGCGTACCCACGGGCCTCTAGCTTTACCTTTCGCTGTAGATTTACTATCAATGATCTAATCTAGGAGTATCCCGGAGATCATTCTAGACCAAGGTCATTTTCGTTCCCGTAAAACTGTCGAACCAACACACGGGCAAGCTCCGCCGACCCTCTCTCGGCATGATGTTCGCTCATATACAGAGCATCCAAAGCGATCTGACGGTCGTTTCGTAAGGCGATAGCAAACTCTTGCCAGTCTTTATATTTGCCGCGCTCGAAGAGCGAGTCGATCGCCATCCGCGTCCATCGTTCGTCTTTCAGATTACGGTGCTTCATTTCCAAATATGCGAACAGAAAGTTCTCTTCCTATCTCGCTACATCGTGCAACGACCTGTTCCCAGGTCTTCAATCTTGGTTCGAGAAACCTCAGCTGCTCAAACCCGTGTCGTGGATCGTCAAGATCGTATGGGTTAGGGGCCAAAAGCTTCTTAATTATCTCGACCACTATCGGTTCCTGCTTTTCCTGTTGAAACTTATCGTCAATCGTAGCGAGAACATCAATAACCCTGGGTGTTTCGACCAAACACGAGAGTTCAGCAAGATCAAAATAGTCCCGTGTATAGTTACGATTATACGTCAAAAACGCTTTCGTTCTAATTAATTCTTCCAATGTGGGAACGACAAGTTGCCCATAATGTGTTTCCAAGATCTCGGTTTCGATCGGGACTGCTCTTCGCAATTGACGGTAGCCGATCTCGATATCGTCTAATGAACCGAGTATAAGGACGGGGGCATTGACGCGCGCTTCTTTCCATTCGGGAATTTCGAGCAATTTCTTGCGTATATCTTCGAAACGTTTCGTCAGATCCGAGAGAACAAAATCTATATCTACAGATTCACGATGATTAGTGAAAAGGGCGCAGATCGTGCCGCCGAGCGCGATGCTTCCGGGCACGGCCTCTTGTGCCTTTACGCCGGCCTTTACAACCTCAACTAGCTGTTCCGGTATCTCGATCTTCATTCGACGAGTGGGCCTCGTATGCCTGGACTATCATTTGGACCAGCTTATGCCGGACGACGTCCTTTTCGGTGAAATAGCAGAAGTCTATGCCTTCCAGGTTTGCGAGTATATGTTCGGCCTCTTTCAGTCCGCTCTTCTGGCCTCGGGGGAGGTCTATCTGGGTCTTGTCGCCGGTTACGACGGCCTTTGAGCCAAACCCGATGCGCGTCAGGAACATCTTCATCTGTTCGCTGGTGGTGTTCTGTGCCTCGTCGAGGATGATAAAGGCATCGGCCAGCGTGCGGCCGCGCATAAACGCCAGCGGGGCTATTTCGATAATGCGTTTTTCGAGCATTTTCGTTACCCTTTCCGCATCGACCAGGTCGAACAGCGCGTCGTACAGCGGCCTCAGATAGGGGTCCACCTTTTCCTGTAGATCGCCGGGCAGAAAGCCGAGCCGCTCACCCGCCTCCACCGCCGGACGCGTCAGGATTATCCGGCTAACCTGTTTTTTGAACAGGGCATCGACCGCCATCGCCACCGCCAGAAAGCTCTTGCCGGTTCCGGCAACGCCTATCCCGAACACAAGGTCGTTCGCGGCTATCGCATCGAGATATTTTCGCTGGTTTGCCGTCTTTGGAGCAACGCTCTTCTTTCCGGAGGGGTTGAAACGCCCCTTTATAACGTAGTCCCGCAGGCTGTAGGCGCGGTCTTCGGCTATCTGTCTGAAGGCATCGCGCAGCTCCTTGTCGCTAAAGGTCTGCCCTTCGTCAAATAGCTCGCCAAAGTCGGTTAGGATACGCTCGACCGTCTCGATGTCCTTCGGATCGCCGTCCAGCAAAAGCTCGTTGCCCCGGGCACCGATCTTTACGTCAAGAAGCGATTCGAGATATTTGATGTTCTGATCCTGTACGCCGAAAAGCGTGTTGAGGCCCTGTGGCGGCAGTTCTAATTTTCGAGAATTGTTCAAATGCGAAGCTTCTCCGTCCTTATTCAGATCCCTGTATATCCCGAACTTACAGGAATCTCGTCGCGCGTGTCAATTATCTTGCCCTTCGTGATCTTTTCTCACCGGCCCGCCCTTGTCTCTTGCGGCTGAGCCCAACTCGTGCCCATAGAGCAGGCTCATTACCAGCATCGGCTCCCCCCTCAACATCTCCCGCCTCACTCCGTCGAAAACAAGCGTACCGCTTATCTCTATCCCGAACTGGTCCATCATTCGCTTTGCTCTGATGATCCGATTTCGTCCGCCCCTGCCATACCGCCTTACCGGAAAAAAGAACCGGTCGGCCGGCACCGGCGCCTTCACCCCGATCTGTCCATTTGCCGCGTCAAACAAGAGCGTTGCGTTATACGGCCTCCCGATATGCCGCCACGCTGTGTCGTTGAGCACTATCTCGCCCCGCTTGTTCAGCGAAACATAGATCCGATCGCGGCGGCTCGGCCTTCCCCGCCTTCGCGGCCTCTCGGCTATCTTCCATCCTTCCGTCATGATCTCTTGCATTTTTACCTTTCCATTTTCCGTCTCCGCCCGGCCCGCTTTTTTTCCGGCAAAGCTTTGAAATTCTCCGGCTCTGCCGCTCGATGTGCGGCGAAGCTCTGCGATTCTGCGGCTTGCCGCTCGATGTGCGGCGAAGCTGCGCTTCGCCGTCGGGCTGGCAACCTCTTTGCGGCTACGCCGCCGTTCTCCATCTGATCTGTCGATCATCAGTCAACAGCGGCTCATTCTCCTCAGCTTTTCCGTTCCACTGTCTTGCGCTTGAGAACCGAAAATCGTTCGGGTGTTCTACAAGTCCTGCACGCACAGGATTCAGGTGAACGTAATTCACCTTCTGCATCATCGTATCTTCACCGTAGATCTCGAACGCATTTGGATGATGCTGAAAAACAGCATGCTTATGCTGTCGATCTCTCATCTGAATACGGAGTTTTAGTAATGATTCATCGTAATTGTTCTCTTTCAGACAATTGATGATCCGACGGGCAATAATGCCGTTTGTGAACCTCAGGGTATCGGCTATCGAGCGCGAGCTGTCGGTTATCAGATGAATATGATCAAACATAAGCACATACGCGAAGATCATCAGTCCCGCCGATCTTCTTGCCTCATCGAGTGCGTCACATGTAATTTGCGCGAGCTTTTCGGTTTGGAAGATAGGTAACCGGCTGTTGGTGACCGAGGTCAGGTAATAGGCTGGCGTTGTCCTGGATATTTGAAACATATGAGCGGCGGCGTAGCCGCGATATCATTCTAGGCTATCGGCGAAGCAGAGCTTCGCCCCACATCGATGGGCTTAGCCCATTTAGAAAATGCTGGTTCCCGGACCGTGATCTCTTTGAGTTCGATTTTCATAATAATTCTGCGGCTTTGCCGCCCGATGTGCGGAAAAGCTGTGCTTTTCCGCGAGGCTCTCTGACCTGCGAGCGGCTGTGCCGCCGTTCCGGGCGGCGGCGTAGCCGCGATATCATTCTAGGCTATCGGCGAAGCAGAGCTTCGCCCCACATCGATGGGCTTAGCCCTATTATAATTGAACAGATCGCGAACCATGATCTCCTCGAGTTTAACTTTTATGATATTTCTGCGGCTTGCCGCTCGTTGTGCGGAAAAGCTGTGCTTTTCCGTCAAACCTTCTAATTTTGCCTGCGGCTACGCCGCCGCACATCGATGGGCTTAGCCCACTTAGAAAAAGCCGGTTCGCTGACTGTGGTCTCGTTCTATTCCCCCGACCGTGATCGTCTCGCGAAGATCCAGGTGTAGTGCCCCGTCGCTGTCAACGTAAGGGTAAAGAAAACGTTCGGTGTTCGGGACGCGTATTCGGTAGTGGCGGCAGAACGTAGAGGCGTGGATCGACCAGCCCGATTGCTTCTTGTACACCTGAAAATGCTCGGGCGAGCGGTCAAACGCCGGTTCGATCGCGATTATGCTCTCCTTTCGGTTGAAATAGAGCGCGACCGCCGGCGGACGGCCGATCTTCTCATACATTTTTGTGTTCAGATAGATCATCCCTCTTCGGTTGATGGTGGCGCGTGCCGTTTCAGCCAGGCCGAACCTGTCCGATTGCCCGCCGCGAAATTTTTCAAATTTTAGGTCAAGCATTTTTTGTTTCGATCTCCAATTTACTGCCGGAAATGAACTTTCCCGTGCTATATCGGCCTCCTTTTGTCCTGTCTCCTGCCTGTCGCCTTTGCGGCACAACGTTGCAAGCATAGCACATCTGTTTCGCAGAGTGCAACAATTATTTTTCGCAGACGATCAACCCGGAGATCCGGCGTTTCCGGCTACGTGTGTTACCCCTGCGATCGTGGAGATGGTCAGCAATATCTCGAGATACAGCCGAACGGCAAAAATGGTCATAAACGCACCTTCACTGGTAATACCATGTGCCCACTGGTCATATCCGGGGGAAACAATTCGCATCGGGTGGTTCACCGGCGGTTCCGGGAACGCGAATGCTTTCCGCGGACGCCTCAGACCCCGAAACAACCGAAAGGCCGCTTTGCGAAATCACGATTCGCTGTGATATTCTTTCTCCTTTGTAAATCCGACGTTTTTTGACTTTTACAGGAGCAATTCATTAACAAATGGCTAATAAAGGAGACGTAAAGATCGGTAAGGTCGTCCAGATCATCGGGCCGGTCGTTGACGTAGAGTTTCAGGACCATCTTCCGCCGATTCATGAGGCACTTCGTATTACATCAGAGGGATTTGACGTAGAAACGCCAGTAGACGTCGTGGCCGAGGTCCAGCAGCATCTGGGCGAGGGCCGCGTGCGTGCCATCTCGATGCTGCCGACGGACGGCATGGTCCGCGGTATGAAGGTAGAAGACCTCGGCGGCCCGATCACAGTTCCCGTCGGAGGCCCGACGCTCGGACGCGTGATGAATGTCATCGGCGATCCCGTCGACGAGCTTGGAGAGGTTGTTACCGACACTCGTTATCCGATCCATCGCCACGCGCCTACCTTCGAAGAACAGGCGACCGAGCTCGAAATGTTCGAGACGGGCATCAAGGTCATCGACCTCGTCCAACCCTTTCTCCGCGGCGGTAAGATCGGACTCTTCGGTGGTGCCGGGGTTGGTAAGACCGTTCTCATCATGGAGCTGATCAACAACGTCGCCAAGGGCCGCGAAGGCTTCTCGGTGTTCGCCGGTGTTGGTGAACGTACCCGTGAAGGGAACGACCTGCTCCGTGAAATGGTCGAGTCAAAGGTCATCACCTACGGCGATGATTTTATGCACAGCTTCGAAGAAACTGGCGCCTTTGACTTGGAAAAGGTCGATATGGAATCGATTAAAAACTCAAAGGTTTCATTGGTTTACGGCCAGATGACGGAACCTCCCGGAGCGCGTCTTCGCGTGGCTCTCTCCGGACTGACGGTCGCCGAGTATTTCCGCGACCAGGGCAACGACGTGCTCTTTTTCGTCGACAATATCTTCCGCTTTACGCAGGCCGGCTCTGAGGTGTCCGCACTTCTCGGCCGTATGCCTTCGGCCGTGGGTTACCAGCCGAACCTGGCGACGGAGATGGGCGAGATGCAGGAACGCATCACGTCGACCAAGACCGGTGCAATTACCTCTATACAGGCCGTTTACGTGCCCGCGGACGACTATACCGACCCCGCTCCGGCAACGACCTTTGCTCACCTCGACGCCGTTACTGCACTCTCACGCCAGATCGTCGAACTCGGCATCTACCCTGCCGTCGACCCTCTGGCATCAAACTCCCGTATCCTCGACCCGCAGATAGTCGGAGATGAGCATTACAACACCGCGCAAGAAGTTAAGAGAATTTTGCAGCGGTACAAAGATTTGCAGGACATCATCGCGATCCTGGGTCTCGACGAACTTAGCGAGGACGATAAATTGACTGTTGCCAGAGCCCGAAAAATACAGCGTTTCTTCTCTCAGCCGTTCACGGTAGGCGAGCAGTTCACTGGTCTAAAGGGCGAGTACGTAAAGGTCGAAGACACCATCAAGGGCTTTAAGGAGATACTCGAAGGCAAGTGTGACGACATGCCCGAACAGGCATTCTATATGGTCGGCACGATCGAGCAGGCCCGTGACAAGGCGAAGAAGATGGCGGCGACCGCCTAGTAGCAGCATTAAAAATTGATTGTTGATAACGGAAGATTAGAGTCCGTATTTGTCAATTATCAATTGTCAATTATCAATTATGCTCAAGTTGGAAATTGTAACACCGGAGAGAAAGGTCATCGACGCTGAGGTTGATTCGGTCACCGTGCCTACGCTGGCTGGCGAGGCGGGAATAATGCCGCAACACGCCCCGTTGATCTCAGCATTGAAGCCAGGCATCGTCACGGTATTGACAAAGGGGAAAGAAGAAAAATTGGCGGTCTCGACGGGATTTGTTGAGGTCAGTCACAATCGTGTCTCGGTGCTTACGGATGTCGCCGAGACCGCGGAAGACATTGACGCAGACGCCGCAAAACTGGAGCGAGCCGACGCTGAAAAGGAACTGACGGCTGCTTCATCTATGCCTGAAGAGGAAACAGAAGAACTTCGCCAAAGGCTTGATCTGGCGAGTGCTCGTGTGGCGGTGAAAATTTTTGCGGATCGATAGGTGATCGGGCTTGACGAGGTGCCTTGATTTCGCTATATTACGGTTCACCGACGAAATTTGATTGTCGATAAAAATTTAGTTTCGGGAGAGGACCTCCACGGTCGGATCCCGAAAAAAGGAAAGGATGCTTTATACGGTGTGGGAGACGTGTTTAGCGTCCTTTCCGCCTTTCTGGAGCGCGGTGCCAAATCTTCCGTCTGCTTCGCCGTCTCCCGCCGACATCACCCGAGGAACTTTGGCATCCCGCATCTCTTCACTGATTACGCCTTTCTACAAATAGCGCACTGAGCACTATGCGGCTCCGTGCCTCCTTAGCCTTCAGAACATGAATATGGCAGAATTGGGTAAATGGAACCCAAACGCTCCACAGCCGATGCCTGTGTCATGTTCATCTTTGGGGCAACGGGTGACCTAACGCGGAGAAAGCTCTTTCCTGCCATATACAACCTTGCGAAGGACGGCCATATGCCGAAGAACTTTGCTATCGTAGGCGTGGGGCGGCAGGAGATCGGAACTGAGAAGTTCAGGAGCGAAATGGTCTCTGCGCTTCGCAGATTCATTCCGAATGGGCTAAATACAGATCTCATCGACTGGATTTGCGAACGGACCTATTATGCGGGCGGCGATTTTGCCGACGACGAGGTGCTTTTTTCTAAGATCAAAGAGCAGGCGAAGAACGCATGCAAGGAACATAACATCCCGGAAAACTTTCTCTACTACCTGGCCATACCTCCGGGACTGTTTGCAGATGTCACCAACAAGATAGCCAAGCATGGGCTCGGGCGTGAGGAAAACGGCAATTGGCGGCGCTTCGTGTTGGAAAAACCCTTCGGACACGACCTCCGATCAGCAATAGAGCTAAACTCCGAACTTCTAAGAACGCTCAGCGAACACCAGATCTACCGGATCGACCATTATTTGGGAAAAGAAACAGTTCAAAACCTTTTGGTTTTTCGCTTTGGAAACAGCATCTTTGAACCGATCTGGAATCGCAACTATATTGATCACGTTCAGATAACCGTAGCTGAAAAACTCGGCGTCGAGGGGAGAGGGGGATACTATGAAAGCGCCGGGGCGCTCCGGGATATAATCCCGAACCATATCTTTCAGCTTGTCACTCTAACGGGAATGGAGCCGCCAGTGTCTTTCGACGCAGATTCTGTACGGGACGAGCAAGCGAAAATACTCCAGGCCATCAAATGCTTTACTCCGGAGGACGCCATCCACTGCGCTGTCCGCGGGCAATATGACGACGGCGAAATAGACGGATCTAGAGTACCTGCATACCGAGACGAAGAGAGCGTTTCGCCCGAGTCGACGACGGAGACATATGCCGCTCTCAAACTCTCCATAGACAACTGGCGGTGGGCGAACGTTCCGTTCTACGTGCGGACCGGAAAGCGGCTTGCCTCTCGTCATTCAAGCATAGTTATCCAGTTCAAGAAGGCACCATTCATCTTGTTTCGCGAGACGCCGATAGAACGGCTCACTACGAATCGCATTGAGATACACATCCAACCGGACGAGGGTATCACGCTGCATTTCGGTGCAAAGATACCCGGCCCACTGGTGCGAATGGGTGCCGTGGATATGGACTTTAACTACGTGGACCACTTTGGCGAGCAATTAGCTACCGGATACGAAAGACTGCTTTTCGATTGCATGATGGGCGATGCAACCCTCTTTCAGCGAGCGGATATGGTCGAGGCGAGCTGGGGCATCGTTTCTCCAATATTGGATGTTTGGGCTGCCATTCCGCCTCGGGACTTTCCGAATTATCGTTCAGGGAGCTGGGGACCTCAGGCCGCGGACGACCTGCTAGCTAAAGAAGGACGGCGTTGGAAAAACACTGAACATGATTCGGACGAGGCAAAATGAACGAGATCTTTATCGAGAAAGATCCCGATGCCGTCGCGACCCACGCGGCCGATACCTTTATTGAAATGGCATATACGGCGATAACCGAGCGGGGACGGTTTTCGGCCTCGCTTTCCGGCGGCTCGACACCGAAACGACTCTATCAACGCCTTTCCTCGGAACAATATCGACGGGCACTTGATTGGACGAAGGCCGTTTTTTTCATCGGCGACGAGCGCAATGTTCCACCCGATGATGAAAAGAGCAATCTCCGAATGATAAACGAAACGTTGATCCGGCCGCTTGGCGTGGAGTCGCCAAAGATCTATGGATGGCCTGTCGGAATAGGCAAGCCGGAGGAGGTCGCGCAACGTTACGAGCGAGAGCTCTCTGCAGCTTTTGGCACCGAACAACTTTCGGACGTTGACCGTGATGAAACTGGGGCAACTAGACCGGATACTCAGACGCGGAGAACCGATATACCAGCATTTGATCTGTTTCTCCTAGGCCTCGGCACCGACTGCCATACGGCGTCTCTGTTCCCGAGCACTATCGCTCTTGAAGAATCTGGCCATCTTACGGCAGCCAACTCGGTGCCTCAAATTGACGATGTTCGATTTACGCTCACGTTTCCGGTTATCAATGCTTCGCGAACCATCTTGTTTCTTGTAACGGGAGAAGACAAAGCGGTGGCCGTTTCCGATGTGATTGAAGGCGAGTTTGACCCGACGAACAAGCCGGCACAGGGAGTTAGGCCCACGAACGGCAGACTTATCTGGGTGCTAGATCGCCCAGCGGCCTCGTCGCTTCGAAAGTTATGAGGTTGCATTTACCTATTCGCACAGATAACATTTCAACGTCATAGAATATGGAAGCCGAACTGGTAGTAGGTATTCTGATACTCGTCGCCCTGGTCTTTGTTGCGACCATCGACATGGCATTTTCCCTGCTTTCTGACGTGGCGCTGATGCGGCTTGCCACGGAATCAGAGGAGTTGAACACGCCAAAAGCCGCTTTCCTGCGTGAGATTCTCACAAACCGGCCGCGATTTCTTTTTGCACTTTCCTCTACGATCCAGTTTCTGCTGATCTCGTTCACCGTCCTCGTTACAATGGCCGTGCTGGAATTCACGCAGATACACGCCTGGATCGTCGTTGACGCCTTATTGATCTGCGTCACGGCAACCGTAGTATTCCGGCAACTCCTGCCGCGTCTGATCGTTCGAAATGAGCCGGAAGGATGGTTTCTACTCTTGCTTCCAGGGGTCCGTCCTATATATATTGTCACCTCCCTTATCGCGCGGCCGTTCGATTTGCTTTTTAGGCGAAAGAATGAGCTGGCCGATACCGACGCAACGGCACCCCCTGAAGCCCTCGAGGAGAGATTCGACGACACTGCCGACGATCTGCAGGCTTTAATGGAGGTCGGGGAAGCTGAGGGGATAATCGAAGAAAAGGACCGCGAACTGATCGAATCGATGGTTGAATTCAGCGACACACGAGCCGGCGAGATAATGACGCCGAGAACGGAGATTGTCGCACTCTCTATCGATTCGACGATCCAGGACGCCCGGGACCTGATCATCGAGGAAAAGTATTCACGCCTCCCGGTCTATAACGAAAAAATAGACAACATTGAGGGCGTGATCTACGTCCGAGATCTCTTGCAGGCATGGGCAACCGGAAGTGAGGATCAGCCGATACGCGGCCTGCTACGGCATGCCTACTTCGTTCCAGAGACCAAGACCGCCGCCGAATTGCTTAAGGCAATGCAGACCGAGCACGTCCAGATCGCCATCGTCATCGATGAGTATGGCGGTGTCGCGGGAATTGTTACTGTTGAGGACATAGTCGAAGAGATAGTCGGTGAGATCGAGGACGAAGACATTGTCGAAGAGGAAATAATCGAGATAATTGAGGGCGAAGGCGGTTATTACGACGTTCTCGGTTCAACAGAAGTGGACAAGATAGAGAGGCTCTTAGGCGTTGAGCTTGAGGACGAGGAATATAATACGGTCGCGGGAATGATCACCAGCGAGGCGGGTTATGTACCGAAAAAAGGAGCTAAATTGAAGATCCGAGGACTCGACATTGAAGTCCTAAAGGCAGACCAGAAACGCATTCACTTGGTCAGGCTCTGTTGCCCCGAGGCGGAGGATACTCCTGCCGCAGCTGGGAACTGAGCGAGCATATCGAGTCATTCGTCTAGCGCTTCCCGGGTAAACCAAACTGGGACGGTGTGATACAATCTGCTTAAATATTGGAGGAAATCAAATGGCTATCCGATTGGGCGATGAAGCGCCGAACTTTACGGCGCAGACCACAGAAGGCGAGATAAATTTTCATGAATGGCTAGGAGACGATTGGGGTGTACTTTTCTCCCACCCGAAAGACTATACTCCGGTATGCACAACGGAACTCGGCTATATGGCCAGGCTTAAGCCTGAGTTTGAAAAGCGCAACGTGAAGATCATCGGCTTAAGCGTTGACCCCGTTGAGAACCATAGGGGCTGGTCCGAAGATATTCGGGAAGCTACCGGCAATGCTCCGAACTATCCGATGATCGGCGACACTGACCTAAAGATCTCGAAACTCTACAATATGCTTCCTGCCACAATTGAGGGAACGAGCGAAGGCCGTACCGCAATGGACAATATGACCGTTCGAAACGTTTTCGTTATCGGACCGGACAAAAAGATCAAGCTTATCATCGTTTATCCGATGAGCACGGGGCGCAATTTTGACGAGGTGCTCCGCGTGATCGATTCGCTGCAATTGACCGCGAACTACAGCGTCGCTACCCCTGTAAATTGGAAAGATGGCGACGATTGCATCATCGTACCGGCCGTTTCCAACGAAGAGGCAATAGAAAAGTTTCCTGCGGGCTGGAAGGAAGTTAAACCTTACCTTCGGATAACTCCTCAACCGAACAAGGTCAAGGGCGAATCTCGATCGGCTTGACACAGCACCATACACGGCGGGCGGTTGTAAACATGACGGCCCGCCCGACCCATCCGTAACAGAATGAAGATGAAAGCTGAGATCGGCGACGAGGTCTTCGAAATTGAACATAGCCGTACCGCCAACGGGATAATCGCGCGAGTTAACGGCACGAGGTATGAACTTGAGGTTTCAGAACCCGAGCCGAACGTTCTGGTTTTCAAGCACGACGGTAAGATCTATGAGGTTTTTGCCGACCCCTCGGCGGACCTAGAGGGCCTTCGTCGATTTACGATAAACAGAGAGGAGATCGAGGTGCGGCTGATCGACCCGCGACGACTACGAGGCGCAGGCGGTGGTGACGCAGCAATGGACGGGCGGGCGGAGATAAGGTCCGCAATGCACGGGAAGGTCGTTAGAATACTTGCTGATGAAGGTACTGAGACAAGTAAAGGAGACGGCATCATTGTGGTCGAGGCGATGAAAATGCAGAACGAACTGATATCTCCAAAGAACGGCGTCGTTCGGGAGATCAGGTTCAACGAAGGAGACACGGTTGCTGCGGGAGACGTTCTTGCCGTGATCGACTGAGCAATTAATGGTCTCACTTTCAGATCCCCCCAACTTTTGGCCCTAACGAAACGTCCCGCATCGGCATCGACATTATCTCCATCAACTCCCTGAAGTCTTCGGCAGTGTCAATGGCTGATCCCGTTTCGCTTCGCGGCGACGGTCCTCTCCAAACCCTTAGCGGCCTCCTCCAGGCGTCCTTGGGTCGATACGACCCATTGGTCGTCTGACACCTCAGCGAGTCTCTCGACAGCAAGAGCCCGCCGCGTTTCTGACGGAGCAGGCCCGCCATATACGGTTCGCACACTGACAAATTTTTCCGGACAAACAGCATCCGTGAATTGTTCTTCGGACAGCGTAAGTTCGTGGCCCAATATCTCGTCTGCGGCGCTTTGCACCATTGAATAAGTCAGGCCTTTCCCTTCTGCCAGTGCAGCTTTTACGCTTTGGCCGACGATCTGATGCGAGATACTGAAGGGCAGGTTTTCCTGCCTTACGATCACATCAGCAAGTTCGGTCACTGCAATAAAATTCTCACCGGCCCGCCGTCTAAGTAGATCAGTATTGAAGGTAGCGGATCGAAGCGCAGCCGCAAAAAGCCCTACAGCACGTTCAGCGTCGCGCATCGCGTTGAAGATGAGCGGCTGGAGATCGTCCTCAACGTCATTTATATCGCCGAACGGCGTGTTATGCACGGCCGTAAAGACCCCCATCGTCTGGCCAAGAGCTTTGCTGCCGATCGCCCGAATATGTTCCAATGCGACCGGATTACGCTTCTGAGGCATTATGGACGATCCCTGAACATATCCATCCGGAAGCCGAATGGTATCGAATTCAACCATCGCCATTAGCATAAATTCATGAACGAACTTGCCGATATTGACCAGGAGGCCCGCGACAGTCCCGAGAGCCTCAGTAAAATAATCGACCGAAGCGATCGAACCGTAAGAATTTACCGTCGGAGCCGAGAAGCCGAGCAATTCGGCTACACGGTGGCGGCTAATGGGGAAACCTGTGGTCGTAATTGCCCCGGAACCAAGTGGACAGTAGTTCATATTTTCAAATGCCCGCTGGAGCCGCCGGATATCGCGCCCCGTATTTTCGGCCATCGCCAACAGCATATGTGCAAGCGTAGAGGGTTGAGCAGGCTGCGTGTGCGTGTAAGCGGGAACGAGAGAGTCGTGATGCTCCGCGGCCAGATCTAGAAACACCTTGCGAAGCTCCATCGTCGAGTTCAGCAGCCGAAGCGTTAGATCTCTCAGCTGAAGTCGGTAAATAGTTACATCAATATCATTTCGGCTCCGCGCCGTATGCAGTTTGCCGGCGGTATCTGGATCGCAATTCGCCGCCAATTCGCGCTGAAGTAAATAGAAAAGATCCTCGAACGAACCGTCGTACTCTTTTTCCCGGATTGCGTCGAAGTCCAGCTTACCGAGAGCACGAAGCAGAGCACGGAGTTCTTCCGTTGTAATTATCTTCTGCTCCTCTAGCATTATCGCGTGGGCAAGGTCCACCTTGTGATACGCATCGAGGAAGTACCGTTTCGCGTCGGCAAAGCAGTCTTCAAGTACTTTGTCCTTGTAAACCTGTGCCGGAAATTTCTCGCTCATATGCTATTTGCTCTCAGCCTTAGGCAAACTTAATATATTCGCAAATATGCGATATGCCCCCGGTGTACCCGCCGGCAACTGACGAAACCATGAATAGGAAGTGTACAAGTAATGCCCCTTACCAAGCCGGGCGTACAACATTCCCCCCTTGTTCTCATCCTCGCCTTCGTCGCGCGACTCGAGAAGCGGAACGTACCTTTCGTCGAACGTTGTGAAGCAATAGAGATTTCTTTCCTGGACCCAGTTGTCCCAGTCACCATCCACGATCTTGTTGGGATAATTAAAGATCGGATGATCCGGCACAAGTACATTAACCCTTGCGTTTTCATCCGTGACCCGGAGATTCGAGATGCGCTGATTGCCGCGGGTAACGCCCGTCATGCTGGCCGGAAACGGCTGCAGGTTATTCTGAACGTATTCATGCTGCTGATACTGAACGACCAGAGTGCCGCCTTTCCTGGCAAAATCTAGAAGTCGGCCATTGTTCGCTACAAAATCCGGCCTGACCTGAGAGGCTCTTATCCCGACGACGATCGTATCGTAAACCGAGAGGTCGCCGGTCGATAGATCTTTCTCGCCGAGCATCGTTACATCAAGCCCCAGCCGGCGGATCGCCTCAGGCACCTTGTCTCCACTTCCCATGATATAGCCGATCCTGACCGGCGCCACGTCTAGGTCCAGCACGTGAGCCGTGATCTCCGATGACCGAAACACTCGATGGGTCTGAATGTGGGGGTACGCCACGACCTGCATCCGATGCGCAAATTCCTTGCCGTTTACTTTCGCGAAGGCACTTAGTTTGTATGTGCCCGTTCGGTAATTTGCAGGGACTGAGACCTCGAACGTAAATGCCGTTCTTTCGCCGGTGCTCTCGAGTTTGAACTGTTGTTCCGCGGGGCTTACCCGCCAGCTTGCGGGAACATTGAGCCCTGCGGTTCCGGCGATCTCACCTGGTGAGTTATTCTCCACGGTCGTCACAACTCGATATGTCCGAGACTCTTTCGATGCTGGCGCGATCAGCAGATCCGATTCCAGGCCCACCGTAACATCCGGGACGACGTTTACTGGCCGCCGTATTTCGCCGCGTATATCATCGGCAAATCTGTATTCGACTTTCCGCTCAACAATGATCTCGCGGCCGCCGATCTCTATCGATACCCTTGCCCGCACCAAAGGCTCTGAAAAAGACTGATTCTTCGAAGCGGCATCCACACTCGACCAATCAAATGATGCCCCGGTGCGAGGCGAATAGAGCCAGTAAGGCTGTGTCGGTCGCGCGTTATCAGGAACATTCACCCGGAAAAAGGCGGCGCTTGTCGCGATCTCCGTCCGCGGGCGAAAACTGGTAGTAGGCGGTGCCGCGAGTTCCTCGATCGACACGGCACTCCAATCCGATGGCAGAACCAACTCCGTCTTATTCACTTTCAAAAGGCCTTCATTTGCCGCGAAGACGCGCACGCCGACATTCACTGAACGGCCCGGGTTAACCATGTCGGTACTTGCGAGGGCATCAACAACCACGCCGGCCGCCGCTTGCAAAGCGTCGGCAAAATCCTGTTTCTTCCACTCAAGAAAGGCCTTTGCATGCGGGTCGCGAATAGACCATGCAGCCTTATCGGCAAGTTCGTACCCGCGAGCAAGGACAGGGACAAGTGCTTCAGGCTTGTAAATGTTGTATTCACGTACTGCCTTGTCTGCTGTCGCCTGTAGTTCTACAAGGAGTTCTTTGAACTCCGGCGAATGATTCGGTACCAGCGTTGCGATCCCTGTGATAGTCGTATCGATGCCGTCAAAGACGCCCGTTTCATTCTCGACCTTGGACACATGAGACTCAACAAGTCGCATCCCTGAACGCTGTGGCCCGCGAAGTTCCAGCACTCCCATCTCCTGAGATTTATGCTGGCTGCGACCCTCCATAGCTATCTCGAAATAGCTTCGGCCTATCAGATGATCGTACTGCCCTGTGTTGAGAAAAAGTGTCGGCTGATTTGCCGGATTCGCTGCAAACCCTTGCGACACATAGAATTTGAGCGGCTGCCACGGGTGAAGCCCCTCTTTAATATGCTCCGGAAACTCTTTCGCGTCACCGGCGGCCTTGAACGCCAATGGCGTCAGATACCCCGCCATCTGATGATGCCCGTGGCCATCTGCCGTCGTCCCCGAAAACCGCGAGATCACGACCAGCGGCCGATACAGCCTGATCGCCCTGACCATGTCGCCGAGTATCTCGCGCTCGTTCCACATACGTGTTGCTTCAGCAAGCGTCTTCGAGAACCCATAGTCCATCGAACGAGTAAAAAACTGTTCGCCGCCGTCCAGCCGCCGTGCCTGCAGCAACTCTTCTGTCCTGATGATGCCAAGAGGCTCAAACAGCTCGTCTCCGATAACATTTTGCCCGCCTTCGCCGCGATTTAGCGAAAGGTATGCCGTTCTTGCCTGATCCTTTCGCGCCAAATATGCCATCAGGCCCGAATCTTCATCATCTGGATGTGCGGCGGTGTGCATCGCGCTCGCGATAGTCTGCAAGCGGCGCAATTTTTGGCCAAGCCCGCTCGCCCCAAGATCGTAAATGGGTCGTACCTGAGCTTGCACGGGTGCCGGAACCGACACCAAAGCGGCGATCATTGCTGTCAACAGCATCCCCGCGACATATCGTCGCCGGAAGAAATGAAATTTTGTCTTGATCATCTACATTTTTAGTTTGCCGGAACCTCGTAGCCCGGCTCGTCTGTAACTGTTAGGCTGATGAGGTATCCGGAGACCACCGTCGCAACGCAGCCGACAACATTCAACCAAAGGAACTCTATTGCGCTCTTTCCTCCGGGATTCTCAGAAAGTCTGCCTAATTCAGGTAGCGATATGAAAAACTCCGCTCCACTGAACGGGATCGAAGGCAGCCAAAGATAATACCCTTCATTATTTACATAGATCAGCGATGTAAAGAACACGCTGACAAGCCCTATTAGAATCCCGGAGAACGCACCCCGCCCGCGGGCTCGTTTTACGCCGATAGCGAGAACAAATACACCAAGCAGCGATCCATAAAAGAAAGAACCGAACCGGTTGACTACCTCGATAAGTGAACCGAGATTTGTAGCGTAGGTGGCCACCACGCAGGCAAACGCTCCCCAACAGAACGTCGCCACTCGGCCGAAACGGACAAAATGTTTGGCATCGGCGTCGGGTCTAAAATGGCGTCGATAAAAATCAATAGTTGTCGCCGTAGCAAGCGCGTTAAGCTCCGACGAAATTGACGACATTGCGGCGGCAAAGATCGCAGCGATGATCAGCCCCAAAATGCCGATCGGCATGTACGTTACGACAAACGTCGGGAAAACGTAATTTACGTCGTTAAATCTTGCGTTACCGGTGGTCGCCTTTACGAGTTCTGTCGCCTCGACTCGGGTCTCGTTGAATCGTTTGTGCGCGGCGACAAATGCCTCCTTGCTTGCGTCATCTTGGATCTCGGCATAGGCGAGCGCGGCGTCACTTCTTGCGAGATGGGCTTCTGTATATCGCTGCTTAAGTCCGGGATATTCTGCCGTCTGCTCGATTCTCTGCGCCTCGATCGTGTTGAAGATCATCGGCGGGGTCACGAACTGATAGAAAACAAAAACAAAGATACCGATCAGCAAGATCATGAACTGCATGGGGATCTTCAGCACCGCACTCATCAAAAGCGAAGTCCGCCCCTGATCTACGTTCTTTGCCGTCAAGAATCGCTGAACCTGACTCTGATCGCAGCCGAAATAAGCGAGAAAAAGGAACAGCGCCGCAAAGGCTCCCGACCAGAAGGTGAATCTCTCCGATAGGTCAAAAGTGAGATCAACGGTCTCGAGCTTTCCGAGAGCACCGGCGATAAAAAGGCCGTCGGTAACCGTAACCTGTGCGGGAAACTGAGAAACGATGACGAAGACACAGACGAAAAGGCCGATGAAGATGAGTATCATTTGCTTAACGTCAGTCCACGTTACGGCCTGAACACCACCGATCATCGTATAGAATGTGGTAGTCATACCGATAAGCAGAATGGTCGCGAGTTCGCTCCAGCCGAGCACGATTGACAGTACGACAGACGGAGCCGCAATGATAACGCCTACACCAAGCCCGCGCGATAGCAGAAAAGCAAAGCTGGTAAGGCTGCGTGTCTTAGCATCAAATCGTTTTTCTAGATACTCGTAGGCGGTAAATACCCGCGCACGGGAAAAGAATGGTACGACCGTAACGCAAAGGATAACCATTGCGAGAGGCATTCCGTAATAGAACTGGAGGAACCGCATGCCGTCGGCGTATGCCTGTCCCGTGGTGCCAACCAGCGTGATGGCAGACATCTGGGTGGCCATCACCGACAAACCGACCGCCCACCATGGTAGGCTGCGGTTTGCAAGGAAAAAGCCCTCTACATTCCCTGTATTCTTTGAAAGACGGATGCCGTCAAAAATGACGTAGGCCAGGTAGGCAACAACAACCGCCCAGTCGAGGAAACTCATCGGCAAACACTAGTCCGAAAAATATCGAGAGAAAGCCGCAAGCAACAGAATAACAATTACCGCCGAAAGGAGCACGGCGGTATAAACTTTTCGCCACCACGAATCGGGAAGTTCGTCATCTCCGTTTCGATAGCGCTCTTCAGGATTATTCATCGTTTCGTTTTCGATGTGCCCGGAGCTGCCTGCGTTGCGGCAATTCCGGGCACCATGAGGAATCGTTAGAAAATGAACTTGAAGCCGAGCTGGAACTGCCGGCTGTCAAGCGAAGCCACTGGCCGATTATTTACCGTCGGGAGCGGTCCGGTAACGTTACCGAGAGCATCGGTAGTCACGGTCCGATTGTTGATCTGAAAGACACTGTTGATATTGAACACATTCAGAAATTCGCCAAATACCTCGAGCTTATATCGTTCGGTAAAATCAATGAATCGAGAATACCTAAGATCGACATTTGTCTGTTTTGGCGTCGTGCCCGAATTGCGGCCGATCCCGACCGGATTATCAGACCCGATAAAGCCATCCAGATTTATGTCATTAGCGGCAACGATATCAAAACGTTCACCGCTGTTCAGTGTTGTGATGATTCCTATCTGGTTATTGTTTACCAGATACCGAAGCGCCCTACTTTCAAAGTTGAACTGCGGCCGGCCGACAAAGGTCATCACAAACGTATGCCTCTGATCTGCCAATGCCGGGCCGCGGCCGCGTCGTCTGTTCGTGGGATCGCCCACAACAAGGTTTGCTGCCTGGGTTGCGACCATATTCTGCTCGGGTGCGTCATCCTCGGCCTTTGAAAGCGTATAGTTGGCACTGAACTGATATCCCCTCGAAAACCGCTTATTTAGCTGGAGCGTCATGGCCGTGTAGGACGAGTTAGCAACCGATTCCGCCATAAGAATGTTGTTGAATCTTGGATCGAGCCGAGTCGTCGCGTCTATGGTATTGCTGAATATTGGGCGGCCGTCAGCAAGGAAACTCGTCGGGTTTATTCGGTTGATATTTCTATAGACCGGAATATGCCGCCCTCCGGAATGGATAAATCCGACCGTGAACGACAGGTCGTCCGCAATGGCCTGTTCAAGTTGGGCGTTATAGTGCATCGCATACATGTTCTCAAAGTCGGGAGAAATGGTCTCGATGCTTTGTACGGGTAGGCTTGTGCCGGGAGGCAGGCTCCCCAAGGTATTCGGGAAAGCCGGCGCTCCGGGCGTTGCTGGTCCGAACGAGAAATTAAAGAAGCTCGGCGAACCATTATTGATCAAAGCTCTCTGGTAAAAATCAAGATAAACAGTGTCGAAATAGATCCCGGCGCTCGCCCTGAAGACCGTCGGAAGCCGGCCGTCGCGAACGCTGTAAACCATTCCAAGCCGCGGGGCAATGTTGTTCTTATCAACCTTGAAGTTTTGCGAGGCAGAGAACGGCGAATCGGCCCTGGCCTCAGGAATTATGTAGAGGTCATAGCGAATGCCGTAATTGATCTTAAGCTTACTAGTTGCCCTCCAGTCATCTTGGGCAAAGAGGTTGATGAACGTCGAATAATAAGAAATATTCGGGTCGCCAAAAGCTTCAAGGTAATTCGTATAGCCGAACGGTGCTGAGCCGTTAAGAGCATTCAAGTACGCCGTGAGATTGGGGAAAGTGTAACGAGCAAACTGACCTGAACGCCTGACGTCATCGATCCGATTCATACCTCCGCCAAACTTCATCACGTGGTTGCCGCGTGTCCAGGTAAGATTATTCTGGAATTGGGTCGTCTCTTGTAACGGGGCGATCGTATTCGCGTTCTCCGGTGCGCCGATATTTGCTACGCCGGTGATAACTACGCTGATGCCAGATGCCGAATTCTCGTTAGGAATGTTGCGGGAGTCACGCTTTGCATACTGGAATCGAAGTTCATTGAGTACCGTTGGTGAAAATATCGATGCCAATTGCAATCCAACTGAGTATGATTTGTCGTCAAACGTGATAGATCGCTGCAGCGTGTTGAGACCGCCGGCGATGTTGTTGGGCGATTCATTCTTGAAGAAGTTGAACCTACCTGACAGCCTGTTCGAGTCGTTAAGCTGGGCGTCGGTTCGGAAGATAAAAAAGTTCACTTTCTGGGCGGCGGGTATCGCCGTAGGAAAAGCGCTCGCGGGCACACCGGCGGCGATGAGTGCCTGTCTATTTGCCTCCGAGATAGTGATCGTTCGCTGCGGCTCACCAGCCAGGTCACGATTGACCCACTCATAGCCGGTATAGAAGTGCCATCGATCCCGAATGAACGGTCCTCCGATGGCACCTGTAATATTGTCCACCTTCGTCTCGGGCTTCACTGCTGACGGCAAGATGTTAAAGGGCCGGGACGACATCCCAGTCCTTCGAAATCGGTAGCTGGCAGAGCCGCTTAAACGATTAGTACCCGATGGGGTAACGGCATTCATTATTAAGCCCGGCGTGTTGCCAAACTCAGCCGAGAATCCATTTGTCACAAGCTGGACCTCAGAGACGAACGTATCTGATATTGGCATGAGCCTGATCCCTCCCCGGTCAGCCTGAGTATTATTGTTACCATCAAGCTGATAATTGGTTCTCCGCGTGTAGCCGTTGGCGTTGATACGGGGCACACCGAATTCCACGTTCGGCCTCCCGGTCACATTCGCTTGCAAGAGAGCGAAGTTGTACGGATTACGAGAAACATTAGGAAGATTTTGAACTTCCCGGGTATTCATCACACGGCCAACATCGATCTTTCCCGGATCGGCGATCGGAGCATCGGATGTGATCGTCACCGTTTCCTCGAGGCCGCCCGTTTCAAGTGAAACATTTACCGTCGCGACCGCACCAGTTGTGAGGATGATACCGTCGCGGACGAGACGTCTAAAACCTTGGCTCTCAACCGTGACACGGTATGTGCCTAGCGGCAGTAGGGGAACGCGAAAGCGCCCGCCTGAGTCCGTAGTGACTGTTCGCTCAGCGCCCGTTTCAATATTCCTTACTAAAACCGTGGCATTTGGGACCGAGGCGCCGTTCGGGTCCGTGACCGTACCCTCGATCTGAGCATTGATCGCCTGAGATTGTGCAATAACTTCCGGTGACGAAACGAGAAAAAAAACGGCGAATGTGGTCGCCAGGAGCAAAAAACGTCCGAAAATCGATGGCTCACGCATAAAAAAGATATCTCCTTTGCTACAAAAATTCTGGGGGCTTTCAAGACTAATACGCAATTCGAAGCTGTGAGTTCGCTTCCGATTGTGTTCCTGGCCGCGCCAAAATTACCGATTGGCGATGATTTCAATGTTTGTTGGAGCTTCCGACAAAGTTTTAATACAGAGTTCATATCTTTGTCAAGGAAAAGGTGATGAATAACTCGTCGTCGCCCGCACTCCCTATAATAAACTCAGTTTACCGCCCCAAACTTTCGCGCCAGCACAAGTCCCACTGCACCCGTCAACGTAGGCGAATCTCCAAGCGATGAGGGCATCAATTCTGTTTGTGGCAGCCCCGCCAACACGCTGCGTTCCATAACTCGATGAAGATCGTCTGCCATTAGATCCCACGCTGCGGTCATTCTGCCGCTGACGACCACCACCTGCGGACTTAGCCCCACAATAAGATTCGAAATGCCGTTACCAAGATAGTGTACCGTTTCTCGCATCGCATCTACGGCGTGGCGTTCGCCATGCTGGGCCAGTTCAATGATATCGCTTACGTTTGTATCGTTCTGTTTCATCGCATCGTCTTTGAGACGGCGTTTGTATCGCTCGACAATAGCCGGCTCTGAAGCATAGGCCTCCCAACATTCGCGGCTACCGCAGGAACAATCGACCGGAGCATCAGTGCCGAGGATCATATGTCCAAATTCGCCGCCAGCCCCCATCTCGCCACGATACACCTGCCCATCGAAAATAATTCCGGTGCCGATACCTTCGCCTACAAGGACCATTACGAACGTGTCGGTCTTCCTGATCTTTTCATGCCCAAACCATAGTTCAGCTAGGGCTGTGGCGTTGGCGTCGTTCTCGACGATCACCGTCATACCGGTCCGCTGCCGCACCTTTTCGCAAATATCCCAGTCATGCCAGTTGAAGTAAGGCACATGAAAAACCTTTCCGAGCTTCTGGTCGACCAGACCGGGCACGCTCATCCCGATCTCGAGACCCTGTCCAGGAAATCGATCCGCAATACGTCCAACCCGATCCACTATCTGCGTGGTCATGAATTCAACATCCGGCGAGGTTGAAAAGCTCTCCTTTTCAAGAATGGAGCCAGCCAGATCAGCAAGGGCGATCGTGCTCGTCCTCGGACCCAGGTCGATCCCAATCGCACATGGCACGTCCTTTTTCAGGTCAAACAGCGTGGGCCGACGGCCTCCTGTAGAGACTCCTGACCCGATCTCGACGATCAACCCGGACTCGAGTAGCTCGTCAATTATTACCGAGACCGTCGAACGATGCAGCTCTGTCTCCCGGGCGATCTCAGCCCGCGATATCGGGGCACGATCTCTCACGTAGTTCAATACTATGCGTTTGTTAATATCACGGATCGTTGTCGGGCGTGCGATCTGCGACTTTGCTTTCTGAAGGTTGATCCTTTTCATGTGTCCGTAAGAATAAGTGGGTTTCAGACTACTGGTCCGCGATTCCGAATTCTTCGACTATCTTTGTTGCGGCCCCAGACAAACACTTTAATACTCCTATTTTTTTAACAAATCAAATAGGATATTTCCTATTTCCAACAACCAATGCTCCGATCTTCGTCAAATATTGAAGGACATAGGTCATTTTTGGGGGACCACACGTTAAATTCATCCATTCGGAACGAAGGGACTAGGTTCGGTGAAATCCACGTTCGACGTCTGATATCCTCAATCTAAGGACGACCGGACGACCGTGTGGACAGGTGGTGGGCGACGAGGTCATTAAAAGTCGATCCACCAGCCAATGCATTTTCTCACTGGAGAGCGGGGTATTTATCTTGATCGCCGCTCTACACGCCAAGCTGGCAGATACAATGTCGCGAAGAGAGGATCGTGCTTCGGCCCGGTCACCTTCCGCGGCGACGTCCAGCAGTTCAAGGAAAAGATTCTTCGCCTCGTCCGGGCGGATATCGTTTGGCACGGATTTGATTGCTACGGTACGGCCGGACAAACGCATTAGTCCAAATCCAAGGGAGGCCAGTTCGTCTTCTATAAGATGAAACACCTCCGCCTGCGGCGGGGTTAGGTCAACCGTCTCCGGCAAAAGAAGCATTTGAGACTCTACCGGCCTATCGGCCTCCGTCTGACGAAACTTGTCAAAGAGTATCCGTTCGTGGGCAACGTGCTGGTCGATCAACAGTAGTCCCTCATCATCCTCAGCGATAATGAAACTCTCGTGCAACTGCGCTATCGGCTTGATTTTTAACGCCGAGATCGAGTCCACCGCGGCCTCCTTAACAAGCCCCGCCGCGGAAGCTACGGGCGGCAGCACTGGATAAGGATGGTTCGTCTCCGAACGAAGTTCAGCTAACGGTCCGGTGTCGGTGGCTGGGGAAAGGTGAGAAGAGGAATTTTGCTCAGTCTTATCAATCATCCAGGGATCAACCGATTCGACAGACGGCAAAGGTCCGTCAGTATTTGTGAATATAGTCCCCGATGTCTCTTGCTGAAAGTCGCCTATGTGCCTGGAGTTCAGGTCCGCATTTTCACTCGTGCCGGAACCGAAAGTTGGGCTGGCCGCGGCAGCCCTCGTGCCGTTGGCAGCTTCACTGTCTTCGCTCTCGACAACTGCTTCCTCAACAGCATTTCGATCTAATTCATGGATCGTCTTCGTTCCCCCCGTTAGAAGCACGCCAGCCCTTGACAGAGCTTCCTTTACCGCCTCCGCTATCGCGTCCTTAACGGCCTCGCTTCGTCGAAAACGTATCTCGGTTTTCGCGGGATGGACATTTACATCGATCTCCTCGACCGGCACATCCAGGAAGAGGAAGGCGACAGGATAAAATCCGTGTGGCAGCACCGACCGGAAGCCTTCGCGAAGCCCCGCAGCGATCACCTTGTCGCGGACGAAACGTCGGTTGACAAAATAGTACTGTGCATCCTTGTTGGTCCGCCGCTCTCTTGGGGCGGAAACAAATCCCGAGATCTTTGCTACATATTCCCGACCGCCAACCACCGGCAGCAGGCTTTCGACAAGATCGGTGCCGAACAACTGAAACGCCCGTTCGCGAAGGCTCTTCGCCGGAGAAAGGTTGAAGATCTCCCTGCCATTGTTCTTGAGGAGATAAGCGATCTCAGGGTGAGCCAGTGCATAGTGAGTCACTATGGATACGAGATGATAGTTTTCGGTCGCCTCGGACCGCATGAATTTTCTTCTTGCGGGCGTATTGAAAAATAGGTCGCGCACCGATACCGTGGTCCCCCGCCCTCGCGGAGCATCCTTTACATCGATCAGGCGGCCTCCCTCGATTTCCACACGTGTACCGGCGATCGATGACTCGGTCTTAGTGAGCAGTTCGACCCGCGCAACCGAAGCGATCGAAGCCAGAGCCTCTCCTCGGAATCCGAGGGTCTCGATTCGCCCAAGGTCATCGGCCTCACGTATCTTTGAAGTAGCGTGACGTTCGAATGCGAGTACTGAATCGTCACGTTCCATGCCCACGCCGTCGTCCGAAATTCGCATTAGCCGGCGACCGCCGAGTTCGATCTCTATTTGCAGACGTCCGGCTCCAGCATCGATAGCATTCTCCACAAGTTCTTTGACCACCGAGGCCGGACGCTCGACCACCTCGCCAGCAGCGATCTGATTCGCTAGATTGTCCGGAAGTATCCGTATCCTATTCATTCTAAAGATTTAAAAGCCGATGGCCCTTGTCAGAAAGTTCTATGCTCCGATAGATCCAGTCAAGAAATCCGGGGCCGTATCGATTTAGGAAGTAGGTAACATTCAAACTTCTTTCCTGGAGATGGCCCTGCGGGTAGAGTGCGGCAAAAAGCGCTTCGATCTGCCTGCGAGCTTCTGCATCTCGGCGAAACTGTGCCCGGTGAAACTTTGTTCGGATTGACTCAATGTGATAAATGACCTTTCGGCGTCGGTTTGCGAGATACTCTGCAAGCGTCGGGTCGAGAGAGGCAAGTTCCTCCGAAAGCCGATCGAGTTCGGCAACAACTTTCTGTTCAACATCAATTATTAGCTCGCCCGTTCCCCTGTTCAGATATTTCTCAACGATCTCCGGCAGAAGGGCATTGATTCCCGCGAAAAGGTGCTCGAATTCAAGTCCATATCGATCAAGAGTGCGCAAATGCCGGCTTTCGACGAGCGTGAAGCTTTGCCGATGAATGATCGGGGTTACCAGCCGGCTAAGTAGTCGATAAACCTCGCCGCTCTGTGCAAAATAGGCGACTTCGGCAGCTCCGCCGAAATAGCAGACGGTCGGCAACAAGTAGTCCTGGACCACGGAGCGGAGGACAACGCTCGGACTAAAACGCGTAGGCTCGCGTTCGGCAATTTCTGCAAGCTCATCCAGCGTAAATTCACGTGATCCGTCTTTTGTCCTGAACGTTCCTTGCTCGCTGCGTTTGAGCGAGTTTCGTGTCCCGTCCCTTGCCTGCCAGAAAAGGGGGAAATAGTCATCACCGATATGGACCTGTGCGGGGTAACCGGCTTTGACAAGATCATTGCTCCTCTGTTGCAGGGCACTGACGATATCCTCTGACCGCTTTATCGCTTCGACGTAGATAGGCGACGCCAAAGCCTTAAGCCGAGAATCGAGCGGGCACAAAATGATGATTCCGTGATTACCGAGTATCTTTGTGAGCATTCGCGCGAATGCATCGCCAAAATAGCTCTGCGGAGTCCACGCGGATTCGATAAGGCCGCGTAACTCATCAGTATATTCGGTATGAGCCAGAGCCGCGAAAAGCGAGGAGATCGTCTGGTGGATCGATTCGTCAAGCTTGATATAACCGACCGGAAGTTCGTCGAAGCAGCGTTTGGGCTCGTTGCTGACACGGGTTTCGCGGCCCTCGGTGTCAAGCACAAAGGTTTTCGAAACCTCTTCAAAATCATGGTCCTCAGTGGCGACCCAGAACACCGGGACCGCCTTGAACCCGCGCTCACGAAGACATTCTGCCATACGAACGGCGGAGAGAGCCTTGTAGATGGTATATAGCGGTCCCGTAAAGAGGCCGGCCTGCTGGCCGGAGACCACGGCAACAGTATCACTGTCGCGAAGCATCGCAATGTGCCCGAGCGTTTTTTCAGTGGCCCCGAACTTTTTATTCATTTCCTCCAGCGCATCGCATAGTGGACCGCGGTCAGCCGTATGCCTTTCTAGCACCTCGCCGATACGCGAGCTAATGTCCGTATGGAGCCCTACAGAATTAGGATAGTAGTCCGCAAGCAGGCGCGGGTCGTGCTGATAGGTGACAAAGAGTTTGGATTGTCCGGGGATCACCGAGAAATCCAGGCTTTGAACCCTGATGGAGGGTTGTTCGTCCGGGGCCGGACAGGCTACGTCTTGCTGCACGAAGTTTTTCTCCTGATTAGAAAATTATAGGGATGGACAGACAAAGTTCAAAGCCAAAATGAAAAGGACGGCCGTGCGAGGCCGTCCGCAAACCACGTTGAAAGAGGTCAACCGTGCAAACTAGCGGCCTTCCCCCTCCCCGCTTTTGTCTTTTGCCGCGGTTTCTTGTATCCGGTCGATACGGTAAACCCCCGACGAATGTGAGGCCGCGAAAATACGGTTAGGATTTCCCGGGTCAAACGCCATCGACCACACTCGCCGGCTAGGCACGCCCATTTCGAGTGAGTCGACCCTCCGCCATTGTTCGCCTGCATCATCAGAGAAATAGATGCCACCCTCGTTTACATGTGAGCTGCCGACGAAAATCTCGTCCGGAGAGTCGGGATTGATCAGGATGCTCGTATATTTGCCTAGCGGCAGATTGCCACCCCGTCGGATCCACGTCCGACCACCGTCACGGCTTAGGTAAAAGGACTGGATCGTTCCGGCATAGATGTAATTTGGCCTGGCCGGGTCGCTTGTGATCGCGACAACCGGGATGTTGTCAGGAGTGCCACCGACCTTTTCCCAGGTCTTGCCATCGTCGCGCGAGACCACGATGCCGGATGTCGCCGTACCCGCCCAGATCGTGCCCGGGACTTGCGGCGAAGCGTGGACCGAAAAGATGTTTTCATTGAGTCCGCCGCCGAAGTTCAACTTTTCCCAACCCTTTGTAATGTCGTAGGTGCGATAGAGCCCGCCATCAGTACCGGCGAGTATCCCATTCTTTTCATCCTCGGTAAAGGCAAGCACCTTTACCGGTTCGTTTAATGCAGGTATGAGTTTCGGCTCGGCCGCCGCCTTCGCAGCTGCCGCGGCCGCTGCCCTACGCTGAGCGGGAGTCATACGTCGGGTTGGAGCGGGCCGCCGCGCGGTGGCTCTGGGAGCTGTAAGCAGTGTCCAAGAGGCTCCGCGGTCAAGCGAACGGAAAATGCCCCGGTTCGTGGCAAGGAACAGACGATCGGGTTCAACGCGGTCCTGTATTAGAGCAAAAGGGGCGACATGGCCGGTTTCCAGCCCTCTTGCAAGCGACCAAGAGTTGCCGTAATCATTGCTAATATAAAGATAGCCGCCGCTGGATGCCGTATTGTGGGTAGTAGCATAGAGCCGCCCTTCGCGGGCCAAGTCGGGCGTAATGGTATATGCAAGACGGCTTGTAAAGTTGACATTGGTTTGACGAAAACTCCGCCCGCCGTCCTCTGAAACCATTACCCCGTGAACATTGGTTCCAATAAAGACACGGTCAGGCTCATCCGGATGGACAGCGATCGAATTGATCTCGAGAGCCCGCTGAGTAGTCATACTCCAGGTACGCCCGGCGTTGACCGACATCCAGAACCCTTCTGTTGTGGCCGCATAATAGGTCTCCGGCCGAGACGGATGCTGCAAAATATCGCGCGTCCGGCGTGATGTGGACGGGATACCCTGTATCTTGTTCCAACGCTCGCCGCCATTGAAGGATTGATAGATGCCACTGCATGCTGAGGCTATCACGTGGGACGGGTCGCGAGGATTCACCGTCATTGCGAAGACGTCGGAATCATCGATCATCCCGTTTGCAATGAGTCTCCAGCTACGCCCGGCGTCCGTGGATTTGTATGGACGCCACCATGTGCCTGCATAAATGATGTCAGTGGACTTGGGGTCGATAGCCATAGAGTTTACATTGATCGGCATTGACGTTGACTGGATCCTTTCCCATGTTTCGCCAGAGTCGCGCGAACGCCATACGCCGTCGACTGTCCCCACAAAAAGCTGGTCCGGATCACTTTCGGCTTGGGTCATCGCGTGGATGGGCTCGTTTCGGAGTTCCTTTGCCGCTTTCCACGTAACGCCGCCGTCGGTGGACTTGAAGAATCCGCCGGCGTTCTTATGGCGATGGCCCGAAGCATAAATAACGTTAGAGTCTCGCCGATCAACAAGAAGATCATCGATGATCAATTGCGGCTGTTCGAGATTTACAAGCAGCCTCCACGAACGCCCTGCGTCCGCCGAAACATGTATCTGTCCGTCAAGAGTGCTGATGTAGAGACGGTCCTTGTCGCGAGGGTCAATCGCCACTGTGCGGACATCGCCCCCTTCCGGCCCGACCACGGCCCAGGTCGAGAAATTCTTCGGATCGCGTATTACGTTACCGAAAGCAGCCGCCGGATAGATCGAACATATCATCAGCGACCACATACCGAAAAGGGACAAAGCTAACCTGAAGTGCATGGTTGGTCTTCTTTTCATCATTGTGATTCCTTAAAGCAAAACTACTTGGACTAGAGCAAACGAAGAATTATCCGGGGTTCTGATGCTAACACAGCATGCCGGGTTTACATGAACTGAACAAGAGGCCGAACATCGCCAGACATTTGTGACGCTCGACCGAAGCACTTCAATCATATTAGCGAATCCGAAAAGCTAACGCAAAACTTTAAGTTAACCGGAAAACGAGAAAAACGGGCAACGTCATATTCGACACTGCCCGTTTGAAATGTTCGCGGCCGCCTTTTAGCAGCCGCGAAGCGTTAACCTAACCACTACGGGTTCGGATTCTGAGCACCCGGCGGCACTCTGTACAGCCTGGTGTTTACGCCGGTTCCGAGATCGCCGCCACGGACCATGGTGATCCTGCTTCGGTCAAACCTTCGGAATGCGATGTGGTTGTTGATCAGCCGTTCACGGGCTGCCACGTCGCGGGCCGAACCGTAGTTGATGATGTAACCCTGATTGGTCGGGTTGTTCTGCAGTTCTACGAAGAACGCGTCGAGACGTGCCCTGACATCGTCATTCGCGAGCCTGCCGAACTCGTCGATCAGCTGGGCTTCCGGAATACCAGCAACGGGTCCGCTGTCGCTTGCCGTGGTGTCACAACGACACGATGGATCAAGCCCACCAATGTTAACCGTCGCCGTAATTGTACGGTCAGCATCAGCAGTCGATGTGCGGACGCGGATACTGGGTGTTCCCTGTCCGGATTCGATAGTACCGCCGCCACTGATCGACCAGTTGTATGTCACCTGCTGGCCGCCAACAACATTAGCGGTAAAGGTCATCGCGTCGCCAGGATTGGTCACTCCCGGAGGTCCCGTCACGCTAAGCGTCGGGCACTCACAGATCTGTTCACACTGGCATTCGGCGATCGTAATGGTACGAGTCTGCGTTTGTCCGCAGAATCCGCAGCCGTCGTCAACCGCAGCAGTGATCGTATAGGTTCCCGGAGCAAGACCGCTGACATCCCACTGCACGTTGGCGCCGGTGCCGATGATGCGCCCGCCGGAAACTGTGTAGTTATATGTCAGGACATCCCCCTCAGGGTCAAATGCCGACGTTGATACGTTGATCGTTGTGCTGTCGTTACAGGTCTGGCCTTCAGCCGGACGGGTTCCCGGAGGACATCCGCCGGTGATCGTTTCGTCGCTGAGGGTGATAGACCTTACATCCGCAGGGATATTGACGATCTCGCCCTGGCGAATGTTCCTGCGTCCGATGAACGTTTGGAAAATAAATCCATGCGGATTTTGCGAAGGCGTGAAGCCCGGAGGACGTCCTGTGAACGAGTTAGAAACAGTGATCGGAGTACATGGAATACCGTTACCGACACCAGGAGTCGGCTGGGTGAATACGCACGGAACAGTTGCCGCGCCGAAGTAGGATTCATCCTCCAAGTAATCATTACCCTGTTGATTCAGGTGCATACGATAGGCAAAGCCCATGCCGAAATACCTGACAGGGAAGATCCTGAAACCTGCGATGAGGTCCATCGGGTGATTCTCAAAGGCGTTAACCGTCCTGCCGCCGACATATCGAAGCGAGCGGAACTCGATGATCGGCTGAAAGTATTTGTTTACCGGGAAGTCAACGCCGGCAGACACTAACAACTCATCGGGCCTGTCGAGTAGAGTAACCTCGCCGCCCGGAAAGTCGCCCTTGATGCTGCTGTTGATGTGGTAGCCTACGTTACCCGAGACATTGAACCAGCGGGCAAGGCGGGCATCGGCGAACAAGCCGAGAAGGAAATCGCCGCGGCTGCCGCCTGCGCTAGCTCCCCTTTGCAACTGGTTGAATCCGCCAAAATTGTTCGCACTATCCTGATACCATCTGTAGGCACCCATCATACCAAAACCGACCGGATTGTTGACGTTGGTCCAACGCCATTTGCCGCCGACGGTGTATGTGCTGAAAGCGGATGTGCCCCAGGTCCGGTTAAGAAGCGGAGCATCTGGCAAATAGCTTGGAGCGAGAGTAAACACGGTCGGTATCTGATCCTGACTTCCTGCAAGCGTGGTGGTTTGGAGAACCACGCCGGGCAAGATGCTGCCAAAGATCGACCCGAGTCCCGGGAAGTTGTCGGCCGAGCGGCCTCCGCCGCCGCCAATTGCCGGACCTATCTGCGGAAACTGGCCAACCGGAAAGCCGAAGAGCGGGCCATTCGGAAAAGGCGATCCAAATCCCCCCGTACTTCCACCAAAGTAAGGATATTGAACGAAGGGTTGAGTTCCCGCGGGCCTGAAGATCGGGTTACCCGAAAGCGGCCCGGGTGTCGGACCCTGCGGAGCATAGATGATCGCCGCGGGACTTATCCCCCCAAGTGCCGAATTCGGAAGGTAAAAACCCGAAAGGTGATGAGGCGAGTTCACTTTGATCCCTCGGTAAGCGTCGGTATTGAAGAACATCTCAAAATAGTTGCTCAATCCGACCTGGAAGCTTACCGGGATCTCCGTAATGTCAACGTTGCCGGGATCGCGGTCAAAGTTACTGTATGCGGCGCTAAGCGTAAATTCGCCGCGTCTCAATGTCTGACCGTCATAAACCGTGAACAGACCCGTCGGTCCACCCACCGGGCCTCCGGTTCCCACAGTGGGAGCCGTGTTTCTGTCGTCTGACTCAAGGCGCTTGCTCTTGTCTGTGGTCTGGGCAGTTGCCGCAACCATAAAAGCCATAAGCGTCAAGGTCGCAATAAACACTCTGTAAGCGAGTTTCATCATATTCCTCCGCCGAAAAAAAGATCAATTTCAATGTTGTAGCTATAAAATACCCACTTGCAATATTTTACCGAGCTACATAAGTATTACACACGCAGATGTTTATGGACAACTTGTCTCGCAAAAAAACACCTGTCGTTCAGTCGAGCTATTCTTGATGCTAAGTTTCTCCGAGAAAACGCATCGAGGAATAATGCACAAATTCCCTCTCTAAACACTTTCCCTACAGAAAGACCTTATTATAAGTTTTCCCGAAAATCAAGCGTTTTTAACAAATTACGCATCCTGTCAAGCATAGATGCCGCGCATCCGCGTGTCATATGCCACACGGTCGATAGCAAGCATATACGCCGCCGTGCGAGTATCAACGTCGTGCTTTTCCGAATAATGGCAAAGCTCATTAAAGCTGGCGACCATTTTCTCTTCCAGCCGTTGATTCACCTGTTCTTCGGACCAGAAATACCCCATTCGGTCCTGAACCCACTCAAAATACGAAACTGTGACGCCGCCTGCATTTGCCAAAATGTCCGGGACAACAAAAACGCCCTTGTCGTGGAGTATCTTGTCAGCCTTGGGCGTGGTCGGGCCATTCGCCCCCTCGGCCAAGATCTTGCACTTAATACGGTCGGCATTCTCAGAGGTGATCTGGTTCTCCGTGGCACAAGGTGCAAGAACGTCGCATTCGAGTTCAAGCAGATCCTTGTTTGAGACCTCGTCCGAACCGGGGAAACCCTCAAGTGAGCGGTTCTTAGCCATATACTCCATCGCTGCGGGTATATCCAGCCCATTCGGGTTGTAAATGCCGCTATTCACATCAGAGATCGCGACCACCTTGTAGCCTTGCTCGTGCATAAGCTGTGCCCCGATACCGCCGACGTTCCCGGCCCCCTGTACAACAACTGACGTTTGTTGAGGTGTTAGGTCAAAACGTTTAATAGCTTCGTTGACCGTGAACATCAGCCCTCTCCCCGTTGCTTCTCTGCGGCCCAATGAGCCGCCCAGGGCAACCGGTTTGCCCGTTACTACAGCGGTCACTGTGTGTCGGGCATGCATTGAGAACGTGTCCATGATCCACGCCATTGTCTGTTCGTTGGTGTTCATGTCCGGAGCTGGAACGTCCTTGTCCGGGCCGATGAAATCGATCAGCTCAGCAGTATACCTTCGAGTCAGCCGCTCAAGTTCCCCGATGGACATCTGGACCGGATTGCAGATTATCCCACCCTTACCTCCGCCGAACGGAACGTTGACAACTGCACATTTCCATGTCATCCACGCTGCCAGCGCCTTTACCTCATCCAGCGTAACATCGGGCGCATACCGGATGCCTCCCTTCGCCGGCCCCCGGGCAAAATTGTGCTGAACGCGAAAACCTTCGAACACCTCTATATGGCCGGTATCCATTTTTACCGGTATATAGACCTTTATTTCCCTGCTTGGAACCCGCATCACGGCGTATAGATCTGGGTCCAGCCCCATTAGCTGGGCTGCGCGATCGAAACGTTCGCTCATCGCCTCGAATGGATTCTTCTCATCGCTCCCCTTGAAACGCCGCATTTCGTCGGCCATCGGATTTGCCATTACTTAACTTTATTTCAACTCCAAATATACAATTTTCGGTTCAGATCAATTTCAAGAACTCCCGATCGGGGCACGCTCGGCAAACGTTAACAACATTTTCACGGATCGGCGCATCTCAACTTAAAATAGGCCATGGATCCATGTCGACCAAAGGCGATTTTTCTGAGTGGAGCCAGCCCGACGGCACTGAACGAACGGGCTGAAACCAGCCGCAAATTCAAAATCTTAGCCTACGCGAATTCGCTAGGCAACCGACATTGAGCGAAATTCTATTCCGGGCGGAGGTTCTGTATTGAGCTACCAGACACGATACCAAGATCCGCTTTGGAAATGATACAATTGGACTGAAACTTACACGCCGTGACAATGAAAGGTTTTTGCCGAATACGTTTTCCGGGCAGTCCTTCCCTGCTGGTGGCGGCGCTATGTTCTTTGCTCTTCTTTACCTTCGACTGTCGGGTCTCCGGACAGGAGATCGGGGATGAGGCGGATCAGGCCATCGCACTTTTCAATAAAGGACAGGATCATCATGAGCTGGGCGAGATAACTAAGGCTATTGAATTGTACAAGAAAGCCCTCGAGATAATATCCGAATTTCCAGAGGCGGAACTGCAGCTTGGGAATGCCTATCTTTCATTAGGCAAAAAGGACGAGGCAGAATCGGCGTTCAGACGTGCTTTGGATCTGCGGGACGACTGGACTCTCGCAATGTCCGCGCTCGGTGCCCTGCTTGTCGCAAATGGCGAGTATGTCGAGGCAGATGCTCTGTTGACGGAGGCTCTGCGGCTGGATCCGCAGAATTTTCCCGCGTGGGCAGCGATAGTGAAACTCAGACTTGCTACGAATGCGTCAGAAACGCAACGAAGACACCTGCTTGACGAACTAACGCATCTAGCATCCGGAGCTCGCCCCCCTTCGATTCTGTTGATTGCAAAGGCAGAGCTTGAACGTTCGCTTGGCGATCATAGGTCGGCTATGGCCAGCGCGGAGCGAGCACTTTCTCAGGAACCGAACAATATTGGGGCATTGGCGGAGCTTGCCGAGATAAGGTTGGCTGAAAACGACCCTGCCGGTGCTGAGGGCTATGTTAAGCGGCTTGAATCGCTCTCGGCAGATTCCCAAACTACGAGATCCCTGCGAGTCAGGCTTTTCATAGCGAGGGATGAGATAGACAAAGCGATCCGAATTTTGGAATCCGATATGCAGCGGTCCCCCGAGGTAGATAGTATTTTGGCGCGGCTAAGGGTGGAAACCTCGGACGACGCGGCTGCTCTGGAGAAACAGCTTGAAGGCAAAGAGGACACAGCGTTACTCGCCAGACTATGTGCTTTATACCGAACACCGGATCCGGCAAAGGCTCTTAGATTTTGTGAACGTGCTGTCAAAGCGGAGCCGGGTAATATCGCCCATTCAGCTGGCTACGGGGCCGCGCTGGTTCAGGCAAAACGATACGACGAAGCGATAACGGAGTTGAGAAAGGTTTCAAAAGTCTCGCCGGAACACGCTACTGTTCGGGCAAACCTCGCACTTGCTCTTTTTCAAGCTCGTCGCTATGCAGAGGCGAAAATAGAGTTCAGAAGACTGCTGGATCTACAGCCTGACTTGGTTGTGGGCTATTACTTTCTGGCGATATGCCACGATAATCTGGGCGAGCTAATGGACGCAATGGCAAACTATCAGGAGTTTATTCGCAGGGCTGATCCCGAAAAGAACAAGGAAGAGATCGAGAAAGTGAACCTTCGGCTTCCGACTCTCGACCGACAGCTTAAACGGCGAAGGTAGAGACGAAAGGTTGTAATGAAAAAAGTGAGGAAACAAATTACAGGAAAGGGACTAAGGGGACCAGATAGCCATAAAATCGACCGGGGCACGGCCGGAATCATCTCCGTCATAACATTTGCGGCCGCGGTCACGGGGATTGTCCTGTTGAGCGGCATGTCGTCGAATGCACAGGTGCCGACGGAGTATGAGACCGTTCCTCCGCCGCGTAAAACAGTCTCGGAAGACGAGCAAAAAAGACTCGACTCCGAAAGCGGAGTACGCAGGCGGACGCAGCTAGTACTCTCGCTAATGGATGCCAGGCTAAAGCGGGCAGAATCGTTGAACGCCGCGGACGACATCGACGGTGCGTTCGATGAACTCGGCGGCTTTCATGCGTTGATGGAAGATGCGATAACCTTCCTTGAAGGGTCAGATTCAAATCGATCCAGGGTTCTCAATAACTTTAAGCGGTTCGAAATCGGGCTCCGTCGTTTCTCACCGCGTCTCGAGTTAATTCGAAGGGATATGCCTATTTCTCACGAATTCTACATCCGGTCTCTTCTGCGGCAGCTTAGAGAAATGCGCACTCGCGCGGTGGAGCCGCTTTTTGGCGATACTGTACTCAGTGATGATGATTCCTTATGAAACAACCCTCTAACTCTTCCATTGCTAAAGGCGCGGCTTTTGCAATAGCGGCGATTCTTTTACTCTTCGTCTCCGCCGGTGTGGCAACTGCGCAACGGCGTGATTACATGATCGAGCAAGAGATCGAACTTGTCCGCGAAAATCAGGACATAGACCGGCGTATAAGCGTACTCGTCCGAATGATCGACCGACGATTTGCCGCAATGAAGATCGAGGTAGGCGGATGGAAGCCGCGTGACCGTGATCTCGATGAGTGGGGTGAACTTCCCGAATCCCGCAGCGTGGATCTGTGGTGGGACATTCGCCAGTTGCTGACGAAGGCGATGGACGATATCGATTCGATCGCCGAACGGGATGCCCACGCTCTGCCGCAGAATCGAACAGGCGGGAGGCTTTTTCCGAAGGCGGTCAAAATGCTGGAGGAGGCGGCTCGTCGCTATCTCGAACCGTTGAAGAGCTCATCGGAAGGTCAGATCGACGAACGCGAACGGGGGCTGATCCTTAACTCGGTCGAACTCTGCGAGCAGGTGATCGCAGCGGCGGCGAATCTTCAAACTCCACAAAGAAAATAGCCTCTTCACAGTCTCGGTTTCATGATCTGGCTACGAAGAGCCTCGATGTGCTTCGCGCGGATTGCGGAATCCCTTGCTAACGTAGAGAATATCTAATAATGAGCACTGATGAACTTAAGAAGACCCCGCTGAACGAGGCACATAAACGACTCGGTGGGAAAATGGTGGATTTCGGCGGATGGGAGATGCCCGTCCAGTACACCGCCGGCGTGATCGAGGAGCACAATGCGACGCGCCTTCGGGCCGGGCTTTTTGACGTTTCGCATATGGGTGAAATATGGGTCGAGGGGCGTGACGCGATCCGATTTGTGAACCGACTTACGTGTAACGACGTGACCCAGCTTGCAGACCGTCAAGCTCACTACACGTGTCTCACCAATGAGAATGGCGGCGTTGTGGACGATCTGCTCGTCTATCGGTTCGGGCCGGGGAAACTGCTGCTGGTCGTAAATGCGGCGACGACAGACAAAGATTGGGAATGGATCACCGGAAAGAAGACCGATGAGGACGATGTTGAGCTGAAGAATGCCTCTGAGGAGTATTGCCAGATAGCGATCCAAGGCCCACGAGCGAAACAAATTCTCCAGACCATGACCAACGTGGAGTTGGACAACATCAAATATTACTGGTTCGAGATGGGCGAGGTTGACGGAACTGAAGCGATTATCTCGCGAACCGGTTACACGGGCGAAGACGGGTTTGAGGTATATGCCGCACCGGAATTTGCGGAGCAATTGTGGAGCAAGATGCTCGATAATGGACGTGGGTCAGGCATTCTTCCATGCGGGCTCGCTGCACGCAACACGCTTCGTCTCGAAGCCGCGATGTCGCTATATGGCAACGAATTGGGCGAAGACATAACGACGCTCGAATCAGGCCTCGGCTGGATAACCAAACTCGAACAGGAAGAGGGATTCGTCGGCCGGGATGCTCTTGCTGAATTAAAGGAAAAAGGGGTCGGGCGAAAGCTAGTCGGGTTTGAAATGACGGAAAAGGGCATAGCTCGGGACGGTTTTGATGTTTATATCGGTGAGGAAAAGGTCGGGAACGTAACTTCGGGTTCACCGGCCCCCTTCCTGAAAAAGAACATCGGACTTGCATTTCTCCCTGCCGAATTTGCAAAAACCGGCCAGGAACTTAAAATCGATATCAGAGGAAAGCAAGTCGCCGCAGTAGTGGTTCCGATCCCGTTTTATAAACGGGAAAAACCCTGATTTAATGTCCGCTTCGACCAACAAATGTCCTAAATGCAACGGCCGGATGACGAGAGGGTTCATTGCAGAGAGAGGAAGTAATATATCAAGATTCGTTGCGGAATGGATAGAAGGGGAACCCGAACTAGTTCGATACCAGGGAACTAGCGGAAGCAACCTTGAGATCGAAGGCAGAAGGAAAATACCCATCAGTTCATATCGCTGCGATGACTGTGGCTTTCTTGAAGTTTTTGCATTATAGAACGATATAGAACGGTCAAACCTAACATCAATTATGTCAAACATTCCAGAAAACTTGCGATATAGCAAAGACCACGAGTGGGTCTCGGTCGATGGTGATACAGCGACTATCGGTATCACCGACTACGCCCAACATAGCCTCGGCGACGTGGTTTATATCGATTTTCCGCGAGCCGGCGACAGGTTCGCTTCTCATGAAGCTTTTGGTTCTGTTGAATCAGTAAAGGCGGTTTCCGAGATCTTTACACCGATAGCCGGTGAGGTGACCGAGGTTAACGAAGGCCTAAACGATTCGCCTGAACTCGTAAACAGCGATCCGTATGGAGAAGGCTGGATGGTTAAGCTAAAGATGGACAATCCCGGAGAGGTTGACGGGATGCTTTCAGGCGAAGAGTACGAGGAGTATCTCTCGAGCCAGGACTAGTAGATTCGATGCGTTACATACCAAACTCGCCCGAGGAAAGGCAGGAAATGCTTGCCTCCATCGGGCTTCCAAATGCCGAAGAGCTCTTTCGATCCTTACCTGCCGACGTTAGGCTCGCCCGAGAACTCAAGATCACCCATCCGCTTGCAGAACCTGAAGTCATCGCTGCGATGACCGAAATGGCAGCGAAAAATACTGCCGCCGAAAAACCGTCGTTCTTGGGTGCTGGCGTATATTCGCACTTTTCCCCGACGATCGTAGATCATCTCATTCAGCGTTCGGAATTCTTTACATCCTATACACCGTATCAACCTGAGGTGTCTCAGGGCACGCTCCAGTACATCTTTGAATTTCAAACGTTAATTTGTCAGCTGACGGGAATGGAAGTGGCCAATGCGTCGATGTATGACGGCTCCACCGCAATGGCAGAGGCCTATGTGATGGCTCAGCGTGTGACGCGACGTGACAAGATCGTGGTTGCAAGGTCGGTTCATCCTGAGTATAAAGATGTTGCTCGCACATATACACAGCATGGCGACGCCGAGATCGTCGAGGTCCCTTTCGATAAGGAAACCGGGCTTCTTTCAGATACATCTGCCCTTGATGATACGACCGCCGCTCTCGTGGTACAGTCGCCGAATTTCTTTGGTTGTATCGAAGATCTGCAGTCGCTTGCCGATGCCGCCCATGCCGTCGGTGCGTTGTTCATCGTTGCTGTTACTGAAGCTATCTCATTCGGCCTTCTAAAGTCTCCGGGCTCCTGCGGGGCAGACATCGTTGTAGGTGAGGGGCAGTCCTTTGGCATCCCGATGAGCTTTGGCGGGCCGCATGTCGGCCTGTTTGCCTGCAAGGAAAAGTACGTCCGACAGATGCCCGGCCGTCTTTGCGGGGTCGCATACGATAAGAACGGCAATCGAGGTTTTGTACTGACTCTTTCCACTCGCGAACAGCACATCCGCCGTGAAAAGGCGACTTCGAATATCTGCACCAACCAAGGCCTCATCGCCTTAGCCGCTACCATATATATGGAAGCGATGGGTAAGCAAGGCCTTCAGGAAGTTGCCGAGCAGAATGCTCAGAAAGCAACCTACGCGAAGAAGAGGATCGGCGAACTCGATGGCTTTTCAATTCCCTTCTCTGCACCGACCTTCAACGAGTTTGTTGTACGAGGACCGAAGCCAGCGGTGGAGATACTTGATGGCGTCCAAGCGAAGGGCATCATCGGCGGCCTGGCGTTGTCAAAATATTATAGCGAGCACGACAGCGATCTTCTTGTTTGTGTAACGGAGACGAACACAAAGCAGCAGATCGATGCACTGGTTCGTGCAATTGGCGGTTAAGTTGATACCGGAAGGCTACAGCACATTTGAGTACTATCTTTTGAGTGGCTCGCTATTTGTAATGCTGCTTTCTGTAAAGGTATTTATACTCTACATTTACTACGGCCTTCCTTTAACACTTGTTTATGTGGTACTTCGCGTTTTCCTTAAGAGATGTGAACCGCTCAAGCTGGGACCACTAAGTGATGATCAATAAAGTGAACGACATCGATCGCCGAAACTTCCTCTCATCTGCAGGCAAGGGCCTCGGCCTTGCGTTGATGTCCTCAGCGGCCGTTGCATCGCTTTTTGAAAATGTAAAAGCTTCCGTCAAAACCATCGACCATCTCTCGCCGATAGAAGCAGCAGCGAATGAAGATTTCTGGGCGGCGATACAGCAGGCTTTTTCGGTAACTCGCGGCATCATCAATCTGAACAATGGCGGTGTCAGTCCCAGCCCAAGGATCGTCACCGAGGCGTTCGTCCGCTATACATGGCAGCAGGAAGACGCGACCGCATATACGATGTGGCAGATCCTTGAGCCACAATCAGAAACGATAAGAACCGGACTCGCTGAAATGTTCGGCTGCGATGCCGAGGAGATCGCCATAACCCGAAACGCCAGCGAATCGCTTGAGATCCTGCTGATGGGTATGGATCTGAACGCGGGGGACGAGATCCTTTCGACAACCCAAGACTACCCGCGAATGATTACCACGCTCCGCCAGCGTGAGCTTCGCGAAGGACTGAAGCTTAATCTTATAAAGATCGCTGTCGTTCCCGAAAATATCGATCAGATCACTGAAGCCTTTGAGAAAGCTATCACGCCGCGAACCCGGCTTATACTCATGTCGCATATGATCAACATCACCGGCCAGATAACACCGGTGAAGGCGGTTTGTGAAATGGCAAGAAAGCGAGGGATCGAGACCATTGTCGATGGCGCACATTCCTTTGCTCATTTTGATTTCAAACAGGAAGATCTCGGATGCGACTATTTCGGCACCTCTCTGCATAAATGGCTTTATGCGCCGAAGGGAACTGGAATGCTCTATGTCAAAAAGGACAAGATACCAAAGGTTTGGGCATTGATGGCCGCCGAGGACACGAACAAGAACGACATACGGAAGTTTGAAGAGATCGGTACACATTCGGCCGCAATGCGGTTGGCGATCGGCGAGGCCATCTTGTTCCAAAATGCCATCGGCGGAAAAAGAAAAGAGGAACGGCTGCGCTATCTTTCGCGATATTGGATGAACCGACTGAAAGATGTGCCAAAGGTCAGTTTTAACACCTCGTTCGACCCGGCACAGTCCTGCGCGATTGGCAACTTCAGGATCGATGGTGTTGACCCGGTCCAACTCGGCAGCTATCTGATGTCGAAACACAAGATATTTACCACGCCGATCGTTCATCCGGAGTTTACCGGCACAAGGATCACACCAAATGTTTACACAACTTTGTGGGAACTCGACAGATTTTGCAGCGTGGTCGAGGATGTGGCAAAAAAGGGATTGCCAAAGGCTTGATGAGCGAGATTTTTGAAAAGACGTTTCACGTTGGCTGGGCCGATGTTGACCTGAACGGGCATCTTCGAAATACGGCATACATAGATCTTGCGGTCGATGTAAGGCTCTTTTATTTCGAGGCAAACGGCTTCCCCGTCAGCGAGTTTAACCGCCAGCGTTTTGGCCCAGTGATGATGCGGGATGAAATAGACTATCGCCGCGAGGTACAGTTACTGGAAACGATACGGGTAAACCTGCTTCTCGACGGGGTCAGCCAGGATGTCTCCAGATTTCGATTGAGACAGGATATCGTCAAATCCGACGGCAGCCTCGCGGCGAAATTGGTATCAACCGGGGGATGGCTTAGCTTTGACACCAGGAAACTTATCGTTCCGCCGCCGCAGGTTGCGGAAATGTGGTCGAATCTGACCCGCACAGAGGATTTTGAGGAGTTGCCGTCGAGCATAAAGAGTTAGTTTATGAGCATAAAGAAAGTTACACAGCACCCGACACAGAACGAAGGGCTTATTTTCGAACGGTCACAGACCGGCCGGGTCGGCTATCGACTTCCTAAGCTGGACGTTGATGAGACGCCGTTCGACGAGATCATCCCGGCTGAGTTTCGCCGCGACGACGATCTGGAAGGCGTCCCGGAGGTCTCCGAGGTTGATGTGGTCCGCCATTTTACGCGGATGTCCACGTGGAACTATTCGATCGATCTGGGTATGTACCCGCTTGGCTCGTGCACGATGAAATACAACTCGCGGCTGAATGAGAAAGTCGCACGGATCGCAGGTTTTACGGGCCTGCATCCGTTGGCACCGGAAGAAGAATCGCAGGGTGCTCTCGAATTGATGTATCGCCTCCAGGAAGACCTGGCGGAGATCACGGGCCTGCCCGGGGTTTCGCTCCAGCCGGCCGCCGGTGCACAGGGCGAGATGACGGGGGTGATGATCATCCGTGCATTCCTGGACAAGCGCGACGGCGAGGCCTCTAAAGACCGCCGCGTGATGCTGGTCCCCGATTCGGCTCACGGTACAAATCCTGCATCGGCAGCTCTCGCCGGGTTTACGGTCAAGACCATCCGGTCGACCGCCGAAGGGCAGACGGATATGGACCACCTTCGCGAACTCTGCGATCAGGGCGGCGTCGCCGGGCTGATGCTGACAAATCCGAACACTGTCGGCATATTCGAGACGAACATTCGCGAGATCTGCGACACGATACACGAGGCCGGCGGGCTTGTCTATATGGACGGTGCAAATATGAACGCCCTCGTCGGCGTTGCCCGGCCGGGAGACATGGGCGTTGACGTCATCCACCTAAATCTGCACAAGACGTTCTCGACGCCGCACGGCGGAGGCGGCCCTGGCTGCGGACCCTGCTGCTGCACCGACGAGCTTGCCGAATTCCTGCCGGTGCCCAGGGTCGAAAAGGACGGCGACACATATCGGCTCAACTATGACCTTCCGAACTCGATCGGCCGCGTAAAGGCGTTTTTCGGCAATTTCGGGATGATGGTCCGGGCGCTTTCCTATATCTACACACACGGAGCCGAGGGCCTCCGGGAGGCGACCGAGACGGCCGTATTGAATGCCCGCTATGTCGCGGAAAACCTAAAGGACACTTACCATGCCCCCTATCAGGCGGACTGTATGCACGAGGCGATCTTCTCGCACAAACATCAGGCCAAGAAGGGCGTGGTAACGCTCGACATCGCCAAACGGCTGATCGATTACGGCTTTCATCCGCCTACCATTTACTTCCCGCTGGTGGTCGAAGGAGCAATGCTCATCGAGCCGACCGAATCCGTAGGCCGCGCCGACCTCGACGCCTTTATCGAAGCGATGAAAGACATCGACCGCGAGGCACAGGAAGATCCTGATCTCGTTATAAACGCTCCGCACTCCACCCGCATCGGACGGCTCGACGAAGCCACCGCTGCCCGCAAGCCCGTTCTCCGCTGGCGGCCGGATATGGATGCATCGGCAACATCGGCCTAGCAAAACCCACAGGTTCAAAGCGGCCGGCAAAACGGGGCGTTTGTGCCCTTTTCACGTTTTTGTCACGAAACCGGGTTCTCCAAGTCGAAAAGTGCGTTCTCCGGGTGAACCCCGTCGCAGAATTGAGACGTGGTGAGACGCCGGGTTGGGACGGATGTACTAAATTTCCCCAACTTTTTGTATCCCTTTACCGATATTTGTCTCATTTTGTGCATTAAAATGTCCAAAGTGAGACAGGTTA